>NZ_JAAOHY010000002.1 GCF_011308835.1 Paracoccus xiamenensis
GCTTCCAGATTGTTGCCCCGTTCCCGAAGCAGAAGCCCTACTTAAGAACCACTTCCAAATCCGTCAAGACACAATCTCAACTTTTTCGTCCGCAGCACCTTCGCGCCTCCCCGTCCCCTTCCAGCGTTCCCGCCAGTCCGTTTCGGTGAGCGGGTATCTAGGCGGGCAGCGCAGAACCCGCAACCCAATTCCGACACAAAATCGAAATAAAATCATATCATGCTGATTTTACTTGGTAATTCTTGATGGCCCGCCCGACCGCAGGCAGGCGCACCCCAAGCAGCACCAGAATCACACTCGCACAGAACAGCGGCCATCCGGTCCACAGTTTCAGCGCCCAAAGCCAGTGCAGACAGGCCAGAATTGCCGCAGGATAGATCAGTCTGTGAAGACGAAGCCAGTTCCGCCCCAGCCGCCGAATCGAGAATCGATTCGACGTCAAAGCAAGAAGCAGAAGCGCAACGAAGGCCAGCATCCCGAAGACAAGATAAGGACGCTTCACCACGTCCTTCAGCATCTGCTGCCACAACAGCCCCATGTTGAAGACGATCCAGGACGCCAGATGCAGGCAGGCGTAGCTGAAGCTCAGCAGGCCAAGCGCGCGGCGCAGATGGGTGGCATTGATGCGGAACAGCTTGCGGATCGGGGTGACGGCAAGCGTCGCGATCAGGAAATACAGCGCCGTGCGGCCGAGGCGATGCTCGATGTCGCGCACCGGGTCGACGCCAAGCCCCCCGTTCAGCGTATCATAGACCAGCAGCGCCAATGGCAGCGCACCAGCCAGCCAGACCGCCCATTCCGGGATCCGCCGCAGAAAGAGATTCGCGCGTTGCATCAGTAATTCTGCGCAAGATCCATGCCGGCATAGAGACTGGCGACCTGATCGCCATAGCCGTTGAACATCAGCGTTTCCTGTCGCCCGCCCAGCAGCCCCGCGCCGATCCGACGCTCGGTCGCCTGGCTCCACCGGGGGTGATCCACGGTCGGGTTCACATTGGCATAGAAGCCGTATTCGTTCGATTGCAGCATCTTCCAGCTGGTCGGCGGCTCGCCATCGGTCAGAGTGATCTTCACGATCGATTTGATGGATTTGAAGCCGTATTTCCACGGCACCACCAGACGGATCGGGGCGCCGTTCTGGTTCGGCATCGGCTTGTCATAAAGCCCGGTTGCCAGGATCGTCAGCGGGTGCATGGCCTCGTCCAGCCGCAACCCCTCACGATAGGGCCAATCGATGCCGCCGCCATTCTGGGCCCGCATCTCAGACGGGCGCAGCAGGGTTTCAAAGGCGACGTATTTCGCGCCAGACTGCACGCCGGCCTTGTTCAAGACCGACGACAGAGGCACCCCCAGCCAGGGAATGACCATTGACCACGCCTCGACACAGCGCAGGCGGTAGATGCGTTCTTCAAGCGCGTTCTCCGGCGCCAGGTCTTCCACGCCATAGCTGCCGGGGCGGTCGACCATGCCGCCGATTTCGATGGACCACGGATCAGTGGTCAACGCCCCGGCGTGGCGCGCCGGGTCTTCCTTGTCAAAGCCGAACTCGTAGAAGTTATTGTAGTTGGTGATTTCCTCGAAGCTGTTCGGCTTTTCATCCGTAGAAAAGGCCGACCGCTTGCCGCTGAGCGCAAGCGCCGGACTGGCAGCCATAATGGCCGCGCCAGTAACGAAGGCGCGTCTGTTCAGCCAAACGCTCTCCGGGGTAACATCAGCCCAGCCGAGTTTCATCGCGCTCTCCTGCAATCCTGTTAAGGCCATCATGCCCGACAAGGCGGGCGGCCACCAAGAAAAGAGTTGTCACAAAAGCGTTTGCGCCATCCTGCACGGCAACCGGCGCAGCGGCTCCTTGACGCCCAAACAGCTGCCGCCCGAACTGCCCCCGCCGCGCGCCCCGTCAAACCGCATGGGGCAGGTCACGACAAAATCGTGTAAATTACCTTGTAATAACAACAGAATCGGCAGGGTGGGGGCCGATGCAGCGACTGCCAAATTGCTCCGCCCGATAGTGGGGGGATACTGCAATGCAAAGACAGACGACTGCCATTATCTGCGTCGTTTCCGGCTTCATGGCCCATGGTGTCGCCGCAGAGCCCATGATGATCGCAAACGAACAGCAGTTCCGGGACGCCGTCGCAGATAAGCCGATGGTTCGCGGTGGGGACGAAATCGTCGTCAATGCCGCCGGCCAGATCGTCGGGACACTGGACGGCAAGGCGATCACGGCCTCAAAATGGATGTGGGACGGGTCGACATTTTGCCGGGCCCTTCAAACGGCCGAGCGTGATTTTCCGTCTGCTTGCCAGAACGTAACCATGGATGGTCGCGAGGTCACCTTTGGGCAGACAACCTGGACGCTGAAATAGCGCGCGGAAACCGAAGGCCCCCGCCATTTCTGGCGGGGGCATCGCATCGTCAAGGCCGGCTTAGTGCAGCGTTGCGTCTTTCGGACCCTCGCCGACCGCGCCCAGCTTGTGACCGGCATGGCCGACATGATTGCCGACCAGCAACCCGTTTTCGTCCGCGCTGACATGAACGGTCTGGCCGTCCAGCACTTCACCCGACAGCAGCATTTCCGCCAGCGGGTCCTGCAAGGCGCGCTGAATCACGCGCTTCAGGGGACGTGCGCCGAAGACCGGATCATAGCCTTCATCGGCCAGCCAGGTCATCGCCTTGTCATCCAGATCCAGCGTGATCTTGCGGGCCGCAAGGCGCTGTTCCAGCAACCACAGCTGAATGCGGACGATGCCGTCCATATTCTCGCGCGTGAGGCGGCGGAAGATGATCATCTCATCCAGGCGGTTCAGGAATTCGGGGCGGAAATGGGCCCGCACCGCCTCCATCACCTCGCGCCGTGCGGCAGTTGAATCGGCGTCGTCGGGCAGCGTCGACAGCGCCTGACTGCCCAGGTTCGAGGTCAGCACGATCAGCGTGTTCTTGAAGTCGACCTTGCGGCCCTGCCCGTCCGTCAGTTGCCCGTCATCCAGCACCTGCAACAGCACGTTGAACACGTCGGGATGGGCCTTTTCGACTTCGTCGAACAGGATCACCGCATAGGGGCGGCGGCGCACGGCTTCGGTCAGCGCCCCGCCCTCGTCATAGCCGACATAACCCGGAGGCGCGCCGATCAGGCGGGCGACCGAGTGCTTCTCCATGTATTCCGACATGTCGATGCGGATCATCGCATGTTCATCGTCGAACAGGTATTCGGCCATGGCCTTGGTCAGTTCGGTCTTGCCGACGCCGGTCGGGCCAAGGAACAGGAAGCTGCCCAGCGGGCGGTTTTCGTCATTCAGGCCCGCGCGCGCACGGCGCACCGACCGCGAAACCGCGGTCACGGCCTCGTCCTGACCGATCACCCGCTGGCCCAGGATTTCTTCCATCTTCAGCAGCTTTTCACGCTCGCCTTCCAGCATCTTGCTGGTCGGGATACCGGTCCAGCGTTCGACCACCTCGGCGATCTGTTCCGGCCGCACGGCTTCTTCGACCAGCACCCCGTCGGCGTTGGTTTCGCTGTCGGCCAGCTGCTTTTCCAGCCCCGGAATGATGCCGTAGGACAGTTCCCCCGCGCGGGCGAGGTTGCCTTCGCGCTTGGCCTGGTCCAGTTCGGCCCGGGCGCGGTCCAGCTGTTCATTCAGCCCGCGCGCACCTTCCAGCTTGTCGCGTTCGGCCTGCCAGCGGGCAGACATGGCGCTGGATTTGTCCATAAGATCGGCCAGATCCTTTTCCAGCCGTTCCAGCCGGTCGCGAGAGGCCGCGTCGTCTTCTTTCTTCAGCGCCTCGGCCTCGATCTGCATCTGCAGGATCTGGCGATCCAGCTGGTCCAGTTCTTCGGGCTTGCTGTCCACTTCCATCCGCAGACGGCTGGCAGCCTCGTCCACCAGGTCGATGGCCTTGTCGGGCAGGAAGCGGTTGGTGATATAGCGGTTCGACAGTTCGGCCGCAGCCACCAGGGCGGCATCGGTGATGCGGACCCCGTGGTGAAGTTCGTACTTCTCCTTGATGCCGCGCAGGATGCTGATCGTATCCTCGACGGTGGGTTCCTCCACCATCACCGGCTGAAAACGCCGGGCCAGGGCCGCGTCCTTTTCGATGTATTTGCGGTATTCGTCCAGCGTGGTGGCGCCGACGCAATGCAGCTCGCCCCGCGCAAGCGCAGGCTTGATCAGGTTCGCGGCATCCATGGCGCCATCGGTCTTGCCGGCACCGACCAGCGTGTGCAGTTCGTCGATGAACAGGATGATTTCGCCAGCGGCGTTTTCGATTTCCTTGAGGACCGATTTCAGCCGCTCCTCGAACTCGCCGCGATATTTCGCGCCTGCGATCAGCGCGCCCATATCCAGCGCCCAAAGCTGCTTGTTGCGCAGGGATTCGGGCACATCCCCATCGACGATGCGCAGGGCGAGGCCTTCCGCAATCGCGGTCTTGCCGACGCCGGGTTCGCCGATCAGCACCGGGTTGTTCTTGGTCCGGCGGCTCAGCACCTGCATGGCGCGGCGGATTTCCTCGTCCCGGCCGATGATCGGGTCGATCTTGCCCTCGACTGCGGCCTCGGTCAGGTTGCGAGCGTATTTCGACAGCGCTTCATAGCTGTCTTCGGCGCTTGCGGTATCGGCGGTGCGGCCCTTGCGGATGTCGTTGATGGCGGCGTTCAGCGCCTGCGCGGTCACCGCGCCCTTCTGCAGCGCGTCGCGGGCATTGGTGTTCACGATCGCCAGCGCGGTCAGGATGCGCTCGGCGGGCACGAAGCTGTCGCCAGCCTTCTGGGCCAGCTTCGAGGCCTCATCCAGCACGCGCACAAGCGAGGGGTCCACATAGACCTGACCGTCCCCGCCATTCACCTTCGGCAGCTTGGCCACGGCCTGATCGACGGCCATACGCACGACCTGCGCATCGCCGCCGGACTTGTTGATAAGATTGGATGCAAATCCCTGATCGTCATCCATCAGGGCCTTCAGCAGGTGTTCCGGCACGACCCGCTGGTTCTGTTCGCGGATCGCAATGGTCTGCGCAGCCTGCATGAACCCGCGCGACCGTTCGGTGAATTTTTCCATATCCATGGACATCTCCTTCTCAGCCCCCGGCTTTTGTGCCGCCCGCATTGGCACGGCACGGTCCGGGTCTCGTTCGAATAGATGGGAAAGGAGTCCGCTTGCTGCAAGCCGGCGAGGCCGGGAATCTGTCGCCTGTCAGTCGTCGTTGATGTCGCGGTCCCAGATGCGGACCTGACCTTTGCGCACACCGACCAAGCGGCGCAGGATCAGCCAGGCGATGCCTGACAGCACGGCAATGCCGATCAGCAGGACTGGCAGGCTGGGGGCGGCCACGCCCGCCATCAATGCCAGACCGACGACCGCGCAGCCAATCGCAATGCCCAGAAAGACATAGCCGGGGGCCAGCACCTCCACCAGGCCCAACACGGCGGCAACGATGATCCAGAACCAGCCGCCTTGCCAGATCACTTGACCGCCCCCCGCAGCATCTTGAAGGCATCACCAAGCGCTTCCACCGCATTTGCCGGCAGCACCAGCGTCTGCTTGCCAGAGCCCTGCCCGATCTTGGCCAGCGTCTCGACCTGCTTCATCGCCACCTGATACTGCGCCGCTTCCAGCCCGCCCTTGGCGATGGCTTCGGAAATCGCGGTGGTGGCAAATGCCTCTGCCTCGGCCAGGATACGCTTGGCCTTGGCCTGCTGTTCGGCGGCGTAAAGATCGCCATCGGCGGCCAGTTCGACCGCGCGGCGCTTGCCCTCGGCCTCGGTCACCTGCGCACGGCGGGCGCGTTCGGCGTTCAGCTGCTGCAGCATGGCGGCGCGGGTGGCGTCATCCAGATTCACATCCAGAATCTCGGCCCGCGTCACCTCGACCCCCCAGTCATCGACCGCATTGGCAACGGATTCCTTCACCCTCTCGATCAGCTGGGCGCGGTTCGACTGGACCTGGTCCAGCTCCATCTGGCCGATTTCGGACCGCACGATCCCCGCCACGGTGGTCGAGATCGCCGCATCGATGTCGCGGATCCGGTAGACAGTCTTTTCCGGTTCCAGAATGCGATAGAAGACGCTGGTTTCGACCTGCACCAGCACGTTGTCGGCGGTGATCGCGTCCTGCGTGCTGCTGGGCAGCTGGCGCTCAAGGATCGAGATCTTGTGCTTCACGCGGTCCACGAAGGGCAGGATGAAGTTGATGCCCGGCCCCAACACCGCGCGCAGCCTGCCGAACCGCTCGACCACGTATTTTTCCGACTGTGGCACGATGCGGACGGCCAGCATCACGGAAATGAAAATCAGGGCCGCGATCAGGATCAGCGCGGAATTTTCGGTCAGGAACTCGGTAATCGACTGGCTGGGCATGGTATTCTCCGGTAAATGTCTTGCGCCGCAGCGTGGACAGCCGGGGCAGGAAATACAAGCGGAACTGGGCAATAAGGGGATAGCAATGGATGACCGTCTGATCGTGGCGCTGGATGTGGGTAATGCGGTGGCCGGGCTGGAACTGGCCGAACGCATCGGGGATGCGGCCAGCTTCTACAAGATCGGCCTTGGAATGCTGACCGGCGGCGGGCTGGCCCTTGCGCGCGAGCTAAAGGACGAACACGGCAAGCGCATCTTTCTGGACATGAAGCTGTTCGACATCGGCGCCACGGTCGAGGCGGCTGTGCGCGGCCTTGCACAGTTCGATCTGGATTTCCTGACCGTCCACGGCGACCCTCAGGTCGTGCGTGCCGCCAAGGAAGGCGCGGCGGGATCGAACACGAAGATCCTCGGGGTGACGGTGCTGACCTCGCTGGACCGGGCCGATCTGGATGCCTCGATGATCGTGCCGGGCGACATCCATGACATCACCGTCGAGCGCGCCGCCCGCGCGTTCGAGGCAGGCGCCGACGGTGTCATCGCCTCGCCGCGCGAGGCCGCAGCGATCCGCGCCCTGCCTCAGTCGGCGGGCCGTCTGATCGTGACGCCGGGTGTGCGGCCCGCGGGCGCGGCACTTGGCGATCAGAAGCGGGTGGAAACCCCGGCAGCGGCAATCGCCGCCGGTGCCGATCATATCGTCGTCGGCCGCCCGGTCTGGCAGGCGACCGACCCGCGCGCCGCGGCGCAGGCCATCGTGGCCGAGCTGGCCTAGAACCCGGCCACGACCAGCCAGGGAAAGAACAGCAGCAGCGCCAGCCGAAGAATGTCGGCCACGATGAAGGGCAGGATGCCGCGTATGACGGTTTCCTGCCGCAGCCCCGGCGCGGTCGCCTGCACCACGAACAGGTTCATCCCGACAGGTGGCGTGATCAGCCCGATTTCGGCCACCGTCACCACCAGCACGCCGAACCAGACCATGTTGAAATCCAGCGCCACCGCGACCGGCGCCAACAGCGGCACGGTCAGCAGGATCATCGACATCGAATCCATGAAACACCCGAGGATGACATAGAAGATCAGGATCAGCACCATGACAACCGTCGGGTGCAGGCCTGACTGGCCGATGGTTTCGGCCAGCATGCGCGGCAGCCCGGTCGTTTCCAGAAAGAAGTTGAAGAAGGCCGCGCCGATCAGGATCAGAAAGATCATGCCGGTCAGGGCTGCGGTTTCGCGGGCGACCTCGCGCAGGACCGGCAGGCTCAGCCCGCCCATCACAAGCGCCAGCAGAAAGGCACCGACCGCGCCCACGGCGGCGGCCTCGGTCGGGGAAAACCAGCCAAGCTGCATGCCGCCGATCACCATGCCGAACAGCAGCATCACGGGCCAGACCCGGCCCAGCAACGCGATCCGGCGCCCCCATGGGCTGCGCTGCCCGGCGGGTGCCAGCGCCGGATTGCGCCGCGCCCGGACGATCACCGCCAGCGCATACAACACCGCGCCCAGCACGCCCGGCAGGATCGCACCCATGAACAACGCCCCGATCGAGGTCTGCGTCAGGAGCCCGAAGATCACTAGAATGATCGAGGGCGGGATCAACACCCCCAGCGTCCCCCCCGCCGCGACCGAGGCCGAGGCAAGGCTGTCGTCATAGCCATAGCGCCGCATTTCCGGCATGGCGACGCGGCCGATGGTGGCGACCGTGGCCAGCGACGACCCGCAGATCGCCCCGAACACGGCGGACGCGCCGACGGTCGACACCGCCAGCCCGCCGCGCCAATGGCCGACAAATGCTTTTATCAGGTCGAACAGCGACCGCGACAGCCCCGCATGGGCAGCAAAGACGCCCATCAGCACGAAAAGCGGGATGACGCTGAAGGAATAGGGAAAGATCGCCTCGAACGGCGCGGTGGACAGGACGTAAGCGGCCTGATCCCAGCCGCCGCTCAGCGCGATGCCGCCAAGGCCCACGACCGCCATGGCGATGGAAACCGGAAAGCCGAACGCGATCAGCGCCAGCGTCAGAAGAAACCCGGCCAGACCGAGGAAAGGTGTCGACATCATCGCCTCAATGTGCTGCGTTGCGGGTCAGCGGCAGGTTCATGACCAGCCGCAACAGGATCGGGATCAGCGCCAGGATCGAGGCCCCGACCCCGATCAGCAGCGGCAGCCAGTACAGGCTGATCGGAATGCCAAGCTGCTGCGACTTGTCACCCAGCATGACCTGCAACCGATATGCCTCGCTGCATTTCCACAAGATCAGCGCCATCAGCACCATCGCGGCCACCGCAGCCAGCCCGCGCAGCAGCCGCTGCCAGCCCTCTGGCATCCGATCGACCAGAAAATCGACGCCAACATGACCGCCAACCGTGAAGCCCCAAGGGATCGACAGCCACGCACCCGCCATGATGAAAAGCTGGACGAGGTCGACGACACCCGGAACGGGCGTGCCTATTCGTCGGCCGATCACATCGGCAACGCTGATCAGCGCCGCGGCGGAATAGGCCAAAAGGCCGATCACGGCCAAAATCTCGATCAGGCCGTCGATGCGGCGCAGTAACTTGGGCATGTGCTGTCCTGTTCGCAAAAGAAGGGGGCGCAGACCTGCCGCGCCCCCTGTGACCCGGCTTATTGCGCGGGCTTGGTTGCCTCGAATTCGGCGACCTTGTCCTGAAATTTCTGATACAGAACGTCCGCGTCCTCGACGCCTTCGGATTTCATCGTCTCGATGTATTTCTCGGCCATCGGCTTCAGCGCCTCGCGCCAGCGGTCGCGTTCCTCATCCGACAGCACGGTGATCGTGTGGCCTGCGGCCTCGGCCTCTTCGCGGCCGGCGGCATCCCACTTGTCCCACCAGTCGCCGAATTTCGGCACCAGCGCATCGCCCGAGGCCTGATCGATACAAGTCCGCACGTTTTCCGGCAGCCCGTCATATTTCGCCTGGTTCATCACGAAGAAGAACGACACCGTATAGGCACCCATATCCAGGTGGTCGGTCAGCACCTCGTTCAGCCCGAAGCTTTTGACCGGATCCCAAGGGAAGACCGTGCCGTCGATGACCTTGCGCTGAAGGTTTTCGTAAACCTCGCCCGGCGGCAGGCCCTGCGGGGTCGCACCGAGGAAGGTCAGCATTTCCGATACCGGCGGCGATGGCGTGCGGATGCGCAGGCCCTTCATGTCCTCCATCGTCTCGACATGCTTGCCATTGGTGTGCAGCAGCCCGCCATTATGGGCATGCAGCGCCAGCACCTTCAGGCCCTTGTATTCATCGCCCAGCTCGCCCTCGCCATAAAGCGACCACAGCGCATGTGTCGCAGCGCCCGCGTTGCGGGTCAGGAACGGCATTTCGACCAGCGAGGTCCGGTTGAACCGCCCGCGCGGGATGCCCGACAGCCCATGCGCGATGTCGACAACACCCGCCAGAACCTGTTCCTGCTGCTTGGCGACATTGCCCTTCTGGGTGCCGCCGGGGAAGATTTCAAAGGTGACTTCGCCGCCGGTGCATTCGGTGATCTGCTTTGTCCACGGCTCGATGAAATCGGTGTGGATGCCGTGCACCGCCGGCAGGTAATGGCTCAGCGACAGCCGGGTTTCCGCCAGCGCAGGCGCGGCAATGGTCATCGCCAGAATGCTGGCGGTGATGGTGGTCTTCATGGTTCTTACCTCCCAGTGAACCTGTTTTGTCGGGGCTTATATTTTCAGCACCAGCCTGCCTTTTCCCCGTGAACAGCAGGTGATGATCCTGTCCGCGCCAGCCCGTTCGCCGGCGGTCAAAACGCGGTCGCGGTGGTCGATTTCGCCCGCCGCCACGGCCAGCTCGCAGCTGCCGCAAAGCCCTTCCTCGCAGTCTGAGGGCACGTCCAACCCGGCGGCGCGAAGGGTCTGCAGCAGGCTGCGATCCTCGGGCACGTCAAGGGTCAGGTCGCTATCGGCGCAGACGACCTGGAATGGCTGGCCCGAGGCCATATCGGCGGCGCTGTCATCGCTGGCGAAATGTTCAAACCGCAGCGTCAAATCGGGCCGGGCCGCCACCAGCACATCCAGCGCGTCCAGCAGCCGCGCCGGCCCGCAGGCGGCGATAAAGCTGCCCGCCGGCGCGTCTGCCACCAGCGCCGCCAGATCAGCGCGGCCCCCGTCTTCCGAGACATGCAGATGCAGCCGCTCGCCGTGATCGGCGCGGGCGCGGTCAAGAAAGGCCATCCGCCCCCGCGCGCGCCCGGCGTAATGCAGCGCATAGTCGCGCCCCAGCGCCCGCAGCCGGTCGGCCATGGCCATGATCGGGGTGATGCCAATGCCCCCCGCGATCAGGATGTGGTGGGGGGCGTCTTCCTCCAGCCGGAAATGGTTATGCGGCCCGCGCACCCGCAGGGCTGCGCCGGCGCGGGCGTGGTCGTGCATCCAGCGAGAGCCGCCGCGCCCCGCTTCGTCGCGCAGCACGGCGATGCGCCAATCCCCCGACCCCGCAGGCCCGCACAGCGAATATTTCCGGCTGCCGCCCTCGGGCAGTACGATGTCGATATGCGCGCCGGGTGTCCAGGATGGCAGCGGCGCGCCCGAAGGATCGGTCAGCGTGATCCCCAACACCCCGTCAGCAAGCTCCGCCGCATCGGAAACCGTCAGTTGCCGCACGATCGCCTTGCGATCCGGCGCGCCGACCGGAAAATCCCGCCCCCCTTCACGCAGCGCCGGATCGGCGCGTTCGGGGTTCTGCGCCACGTCCCAGCGCACCCGCAACGCCTCAGGGCCGCGCAAAGAGATATTGGGCAGATAGGTGAAGTCCTGCGCTTCCAGTTGCAGATGCGGGATGCGCCGCGTCAGCTCCTCCAGAATGATCGCCATTTCCATGCGGCCGATATTCTTGCCCATGCATTGATGCGCGCCATACCCGAAGGTCAGGTGATCGGCGGCATTGTCGCGCCAGATGTCCAGCTGGTCGGGGTTTTCGAAATGGCGCGGGTCGTGGTTGGCCGAGGCCATGACCATCAGGATCTTGCCGCCCTTCGGAATGGTCACGCCGCCGACCTGCGCATCCTTCGCGGCGATCCGCCTCCATGCCACCATCGACCCGGAATGGCGCAGGCATTCCTCGACCGCCGCCGGGATCAGGGCGGGATCGTCGCAGATCGCCTGCCACTGGGCACGGTGGGTCAGCAATTGCCGCAGCGCATTGGCCGATGCCAGCGCCGTGGTTTCATGCGCGGCCACGATGATCGCCATCATCATCGAATGCAGATAGCTGTCGGTGACGATTTCGGGAAATTCGCGGTTCTGACGGATCATGTCGTACATCCAGCCATGCACGTCTTCGCCGGCATCGACCTGCGCCGACATCCGGGCCAGCACCTCGCCCGAATAGTTCCAGAACTTCGCCACGCCTTCGGCCACGGCGACCTGCTGTTCCGGCGTGGGCTTGCCCCAGGTATTGACCGTATGCGCGACCGAAAAACCGCGCAGCGTCACCATGTCGTCTTCCGGCACGCCCAGAAATTCCAGCGCCACCGTCAGCGGCACGTCCCACAGCATGTCCTCGACCAGATCGGAATGGCCGCGATCAATGATCGCGTCCAATTTCGCGCGCACCAGCTTGCGGACCATGGGGGCGTGGGCCGCCAGCGCCTCGGGCGCAAAGGCATCCAGCAACAGGCGGCGGCGCGCCATATGGGCGGGCTCGTCCTCATTCACCAGGGTGCGGTTCATGCCGTAGCCTTCGCGCTTCAGCACCGCCAGCGCCTCGGGCGTGGCGGGGGTGATTTTTTCCAGCGCATTGGCGGGCGAGAAGGTGATGTTGTCACGAAACACCGCCTTGATGTCGTCATAGCGGCTGACAACCCAGTACCCCATGGCCTCGCTGAAAAACACCGGCTCGGCGTCACGCGACCAACGCAGCGCCTCGGCGGGATCGGCGCTGTAGGCCGGGCCAAACGGATCGAAAGCGCGGGCCTGCGCGGAAAAGGGACATGCGGTCGCTGCGGGTTGTGCTTTCAACATGGCCTCCCGTCCTGTTGTCGAATATCGCACTGCCTGTTACATATACCGTAATCTGTGATTCATGTTTCTGTCAACGAACAGGTTTGACCAATGGTAACGACGACCTTGCAGACGCTGGACCGGGGCCTTGCCGCCCTGTCGGTGCTGGCCGAGGCCCCCGCGGGTCTGAAGCCGGCAGAGCTGGCAGACAGGCTGGGCGTCCACAAAGCCATCGCCTATCGCTTGCTGGCGACGCTGGAAGGCCACAGCCTGATCCGCCGCCTGCCGGACGGGCGCGCGGTGCTGGGGACCGGACTGATTCCGCTGGCCGCAAAGGTGGAAAAGCAGCGCCTGACGGCGGCGGCACCGCTGCTGGCGGCGCTGTCAGCCTCGACCCGGACGACGTCCTGTCTGGTGCTGGCGGACGGGCCGAATGCGGTGGTGGCGCTGGTGCATGAAGGGGGCGACGGCTATCTGCGCGTCACCTACCGGCTGGGCGTGCGCCATCCGCTGACGCGCGGGGCGCCGGGGCTGGCGATCCTGTCAGCCCGCACGCCCGCCGAGGACGAACCGCCCGGCGTCGCCGAAGCCCGCGCGCGGGGCTATGCCCTGACGAGGGGAGAGTTGCAGCCCGGCGCGGTTGGCATCGCCGCCCCCGTTTCGGACGAGGCTGCCATTTCCATTGTCGCCCTGCAGGAACTGCCCGAGGGCGCCCCCGACGAAGTCATCGCCTGCGCCCAGGCAATCGCAGAGCTTTGGTAGCCGTTCAGCCCGCCGGGTCGGCCATCAGCTTGCGCAGCAGGTCGTGAAAGACCCGCGTATCCTCGGCCCCCAGCCGATCAAGGATTGCCGCCTTTTCGTGCGCCTTGGCCTGCGCCACCAGATCGGCGGCAAGGGTGGCACCTGTGGGCGTCAGCGTCACCTCGACATTGCGGCGGTTGCGGCTGCTGCGCTTGCGGTCGACCAGCCCGCGCGCCTGCATTCGCCCGATCAGATGGGTCAGGCGCGACTGTTCCATCAGCGACAGCCGTGCCAGGTCGGTCACGCTGGCGGCCTTGCGGTCGTGAAGGCAGGCCAGCACCCGCCATTCCGGCACTGACAGCCCCTGATCGGCGGCGATCCGGTGAAACTCGGCGCTGACATTCGCGCTTGCCATCGCCATCAGGAACAGCGTGTAGGATTCCAGGAATCCGCTTTCGTCGCCCTCGGCCATCGCCCCCGCTCCCTTACATCGAGCGGGGGATCGCCAGCGCCAGGATCGGGAACAGGATCAGCAAGACCAACCGCACCAGATCCAGAATGACAAACGGCACCACGCCCTGAAATATCTGGCCGATGGGCACATCGCGCGCGACCACGCGCAGCACGAAGACATTCATCCCCATCGGCGGCGTGATGTAGCTGAGTTCGGTGGCCACGACAAGAAACACCCCGAACCAGATCGGATCGAACCCCAGCGCGGTGACGATGGGAAACAGGATCGGCGTCACCAGCATGACCATGGACAGGCTTTCCAGCAGGCTGCCCAACACCAGCAGCATCAGCATGATCATCACGATCACGCCCAGGGGCGGCATGTCCAGCCCCAGCACCCAATTGCGGATGTCGGTCGAAAGCCCGGAGAGGTTGACGTAGTTCAGGAAATACAGCGCCCCGAACAGCACGAAGAACATGACGGCGGTGGTCTTTCCCGTCTCGAACAGGGTGTTCAGCGTGGGCCGCCAGGTCAGCTTTCCGCGCAGCGCTGTCAGCAGGATCGCCGCGCCCGCACCCATGCCGGCGGCCTCGGTCGCGGTAAAGATGCCCAGATAGATGCCGCCCAACACAAAGGCGAACAGCAGCAGCGCGGGCGCCACGCCTCGGGTCGCGGCAAGACGCTCGGCCAGCGACAGGCGGGGCAGATCGGCGATCTTTTCCGGCCGCATGACCAGCGACAGCCGCACCGCCAGCATATAGCCGATCACGCCCAGCAGGCCCGGCACGATGCCGGCCAGAAACAGCTTGCCGATATCCTGCTGGGTCAGGATCCCATAGATGACCAGAATGACCGAGGGCGGGATGATGATCCCCAGCGTCCCCCCGGCGGCAATCGCCCCCGTCGCCAAACTGTCGGAATAACCATGCCTCCGCATGGCCGGCAGCGCGATCCGGCCCATCGTTGCCGCCGTCGCCAATGACGATCCGCAGACCGATCCGAAGCCGCCGCAGGCGACGATGGTCGCCATCGCCAGTCCGCCCTTGCGGTGGCGCAGCCAGGCATTGGCGGCGTCATAGATCTCGTCTGCGATGCCGGACTGCACGATCATGTTGCCCATCAGCAGGAACAGCGGCACCACCGACAGGGTATAGCTGCGCCCGGCATCGGAATAGACCTGCCCGATCATCGCCAGCGCCGGGTCAATGCCGATGATGCTGGCCACACCGGCAAAGCCGACCAGCGTCAGGCAGTAGCCGATGGGAATCCCCGAAAACAGCAGCGCAAACAGGATTGCGGTTCCGATGGGCCAATCCATACGCGCCCCCTAGCCGCCCTGCGGCGCGCGGCTGATCGCCAGCGCCGCCACGATCACCGCCGAGGCAGCACAAACCACCGCCGCGACCTGAATCACGGGCCCGACCGGGATGTGCAGATAAACCGTCGTCTGGCCATAGCCGGCCAGCCGCGCCCCATGTTCCCACATCTGTTTCGCAATCAGCACCAGCGCCACCACCGCACAGGCCCGCGCCGCGAACAGCTGCACCGTCCGGCCCCTTTGTCCAAGCTGATGCGACAGCAGGTCGGCGGTGACATGGCCGTCATCCAAAGAGATCGCCGGCAGACCGGTGAAGATGACCGCCATGACCAGCAGTTCCGTCAGTTCGGCACCGCCCGGCAGCGGCGCGTTCAGCAGATAGCGCCCGGTCACGTCCAGCACGGTGATGCAGGTCAGCGCCAGCAGCATCATGCCCACAAGGACCGCCGTTGCCGTGCCGACCCGCTGACGCAGACCGGCGATCTTCACGGCTGCACCTTCGCCAGTTCTTCCTGAAACATCGCCAGCGCGGCATCGAAATCGACACCCTTGGCGGCGTAGTTCTGGCGCACCCGGTCATAGATCGCATCGGCATCGGTCTTGAAGGTGGCGATCTCCTCCTCGGTGGCGTCGTGGAAGGTGACCTTGCCATCCAGCGCGGCCAGCCCGGCGGCATCTGCGGCGTCCCAGGCCTTGCCCGCCATCCGCGCCAGCGCCTGACCCGAGACCTGGTCGATGGCGGCGCGGTCAGCCTCTGACAGGCTGTCAAACCGCGCCTGATTCATCACGAAGAAGAAGGATACGTTATACATCCCACCGGGCACCCGCAGGCCGTTCTTGACCAGCCCGTCCAGCTTGAAGAAAGGTACGGATTCGTAAGGAAACACGATCCCGTCGGCCACACCGTTCGACAGCAGTTCATAGCTTTCCGATGACGGTGCCTGCACCGAAACCATGTCCAGCCCCTGCACCAGCTGATCGGTCACGGCACCCGCTACCCGGATCTTCGCGCCTTTCAGACCGTCCAGTGGCGAGACCGGGCGTTCCGTCGTGAACAGATGCCCCGGCCCGTGGCCAAACAGGCCCAGCACCTTGACGCCGGCATGTTCGCCCTTGTCGGCCAGCATGTTCGACCAGACATTCCACAGCGCGACCGAATTCGCCTCGGAGCTGGGGGTGAGGAATGGCAGTTCGGCAATTTCGGTCAGCGCGAAACGGCCGGGCGTATAGCTGTGCGCCGAAAAGCCCAGATCGGCGGCGCCGCTGGCGACCAGGTCGAAATGCGCCGGCGGCGGGCCAAGTGGCGCATCCAGGATCTGGACCGCGACCCGGCCCTCGGTCGCTTCGGTCACCTGTTCGGCCCAGGGCACCATGATGTCCTTGACCACCGGATGCGACGGCGGCAGCCAGTTCGACAGCCGCAATGTCACCTCTTGCGCGTTGGCACCGGCCGCGAATGCCAGCGCCATCAGGCCCGGCAGAATGAATTTCCCCGTCAGTCGCATGTCACTCCTCCCGTAGCGCATAGCTGCGATTCTTCAGGGAAGCCTGCCACCGGCTGATATTTCAGGCAAGAAAAATATGAATTTTCACCTTTTTAAATTTGAAGCACTGTCAGGAAGGGTGCAGCAAATAATCGGGTGCCGCACTTTCGTGCAGAATAAGCCGGCCATTGGGCAAGTCGTTTTCATCCAGCTTGAAGGCGATTTCGGCCTCGGTCAGGCCGTAACCTATCCAGCGCCGGGTCAGGCGGCGGCGCAACTCATCCTCGGGAACCTCGATGCGGACGGTCAGGTCAAACAGCGGGCGCAGGCTGGGCCAAGGCGCGCGGTTCAGCAGCAGGTAATTGCCCTCGACCAAGATCAGCCGCGCCTCGGGGCCGATGATGCGGGCACTGCCGCGCGAGATTTCAAGATCGCGATCAAATACCGGCACCGAAACGGCGCCCTCGGCCCGATCTCGCAGCCGCGAGAGGGTGCTGCGCAGCCCGCCCACGTCGAAGGTGTCGGGCGCACCCTTCCAAGGCCTGCGGCCCATCTGGTGCAGCACCGCATCGTCATAGTGAAACCCGTCCATCGGCAGAATCGCCGTATCAGCCAGCGATTCGGCCAGCCGTTCGACCAGCGTCGACTTGCCAGAGCCCGGCGCGCCGACAATCGCGATCACCTGACGCCCCGGTCGCGCCGGAAGGTTCTGCGCCAATGCAACAAGGCCGTCAAAATCAATATCTTCCGACATATTCGCCCCTTCAAGCTGGCCGCCAGATTATGCCAGTTTACAGCCGCCGCCAAACCCAATCGCCGGGCTGCACATATATGAATTTTCACTATTTCAAACTTAAAGCTTGACGAAATACGGGCCTCTCCCGGATAGTTTTCCCATCACCCACGTCCAGCAGGGATGAAGGCATTGACCGATTTGACGCTGATCGTCCGGCGCACCGACGATGTCGGAGAGCTGATCCGGGAAATCGAACTGACCCGCCCCGATGCAGCGCCCCTGCCCGCATTCGAAGCCGGCGCACATATCCTGCTGACCCTGCCGGGCGGGACTGAAAACGCCTATTCGCTGATCGACCTTACCGGCGATCCGGCGACACCGGGCAGCTATATTCTGGGCGTACGCCGCGACGCGAATGGCGCGGGCGGCTCGCGTTTCATGCATGATCTGAAACCGGGCGATCAGGTCACCGCCAGCCTGCCCAAGAACCATTTCCCGCTGGATCCGGGCGACGGGCCGGTGCTGCTGCTGGCCGGCGGCATCGGGGTGACGCCGCTGATCTCGATGGCGTCGGCGCTGGCGCGGCGGGGGCGCGATTTCCGCATCGTCTATGCCAGCCGCAGCCCGGCCGCCGCAGCATTTGCCGACCGGCTGGCCACCCATGGCGACCGGCTGCGCCTGCATCACGACGACCGCGACGGCGGCCCGCTGGACGTGGCAGCACTGATCGCCGAAGCCGACCCCGCCACCCATGTCTATGTCTGCGGCCCGAAGCCGATGATCGACGCCACCCGCGCCGCGATGGAGGCCGCCGGCCGCGCCGACCTGTTCCATGCCGAGCTGTTCGAAAACGTCTCGCACCAGTCCGGCGACAAACCGTTCGAGGTCGAGATCGCCTCGACCGGCCAAGTTTTCACCATCCCCGCCGACAAGACCATCATCGAGGTGTTGGAGGCCGAGGGCATTGACCTGATCTTCGACTGCCAGCGCGGCGATTGCGGGATCTGCCAGACCGACGTGCTGGAAGGCACACCCGACCACCGCGACGTGGTGCTGTCCAAGGATGAACGCGACAGCGGCAAGGTCATGCAGATCTGCGTCAGCCGCGCGCTGTCCGCACGCCTGAAACTCGACCTTTGAAGGAGAAAGCCATGACCGACGCCGCCCTGCGCGACCGTATCGACGCGCTGATCCGCCCCCAGCAGGTTCACCGCGATGTCTACACCAGCCCGGAAGTCTACCAGCTGGAAATGAAGCACCTGTTTCCGAATGCATGGGTCTATATCGGCCATGAAAGCCAGACCCCGAACAAGGGCGACTACATCACCGCCCAGATCGGCGACCAGCCGCTGCTGATGGTGCGCCATACCGATAACGAAATCCACGTCCTGTATAACCGCTGCCCGCACAAGGGCACCAAGATCGTCATCGACAAGGCGGGCAATACCGGCAAGTTCTTCCGCTGTCCCTATCACGCGTGGTCCTTCAAGACCGATGGCTGCCTTTTGGCGATCCCTTTGAAGAAGGGATACGAAGGCACCGGGCTGGAGGAGACAGAGGCCGCAAAGGGTCTGGCCCCGGTCGGCGACATGAAGAACTATCGCGGCTTCGTCTTTGCCCGACTGGCGAAAGAAGGCATCAGCTTCGAAGATTTCTTCGGCGATTCCCTGTCCTCGCTGGACAATATGGTCGACCGCTCGCCCCAGGGGACGCTGACCATTGCCGGTGCGCCCCTGCGCTATATGCACAAGTGCAACTGGAAGATGCTGGTCGAAAACCAGACCGATACTTGCCACCCGATGGTCGCCCACGAATCTAGCGCCGGCACCGCCGTGAAGATCTGGGAGGAGATGGACAAGCCCGAAGGCACCCCCAAGCCCCCCGCGATGGAGATCATCGCCCCCTTCATGTCGCCCTATGAGTTCTTCGAAAACATGGGCATCCGCACCTGGCCGAACGGGCATGGCCATACCGGCGTGCACCACTCGATCCACTCCGATTACTCGGCCATCCCCGGCTATTACGACGCCATGGTCGAGGCTTATGGCGAAGAACGGACGCAGGAAATTCTGGGCGAGAACCGGCACAACACCGTCTATTTCCCCAACATCATGATCAAGGGACCGATCCAGCAGTTGCGGAACTTCATTCCGCTTGGTCCCGACAAGACGCTGGTCGAAAGCTGGATCTTCGCGCTTGACGGCGCGCCTTCGGAACTGACTGCCCGCACGGCGATGTACAACCGGATGATCAACGCCCCGACCTCGATGGTGGGACACGACGATCTGGAAATGTATGAACGCGCGCAGGAAGGGCTGATGTCGGACGGGCTGGAATGGGTCAACATCCAGCGACTTTACGAAGACGGCGAGGATTTCACCGAAACGGCAGAGCTGAACGGCACCACAGAACGCCAGATGCGCAACCAGTTCGACGCATGGAAACGCTTCATGCTGGGGGGTGCGGCATGAACCGCGAGGAAGTCACCGATTTCATCTATGACGAGGCATGGATGCTGGACGAGGGCCAGTTTCACGAATGGCTGGATCTGTGGCTACCCGATGCCGTCTATTGGATGCCACTGAACTGGAACCAGCAGGATCCGGTTAATGAGACCTCGCTTCTGTATGAAGACAACTTCATGCTGCGCCTGCGGATCGAACGCCTGCACGGCGCGCGCACCTTCAGTCAGAAGCCCAAAAGCCGCTGCCATCATGTGCTGAACCGCCCTCGCATTCTGGAACTGGCCGAGGACAGCGCCAAGGTCGTGACCAAGATGCATTATGTCGAGACCCGGCTGGACGAACAGCAGATGCTGGCGCTGACCGTCACCCACGATCTGAAGGCCACGCCGGACGGCATCCGCATCGCCGGCAAGCGCGTCGATATCCTGAATTGCGACGCCGCTTTCGGCAATATCCAGTTGCTGCCATGACCGAATACACAGCCGTCATCACCGGCGGAAACAAGGGCATCGGCGCCGATCTGGCGGCGGCGATGCTGGCGAAAGGCTGGCATGTCGTTTCGCTGGCGCGGCACGAGGGCGAGGCGGCGGATGTCGAACATATCATCTGCGACCTGTCCGATCCGGTGGCCGTGGCGCAGGTGGGCGCGGACATTGCCGCGCGCCATCAGGTCACCCATTTCGTCCAGAATGCCGGGATCATCCTGCCGAACCTGATCGAAGACGCCGGGCCCGAGGATATGCTGGCGCTGACCCAGCTTCACCTCGGCGCCGCGCTGTCGCTGACGCAGGCCTTTCTGCCGGAGATGAAGGCGCGGGGCTTCGGGCGCATCCTGTTCAACGCCTCGCGCGCGGCACTGGGGGCGAAAACCCGCACCGCCTATTCGGCATCGAAGGCCGGGATGATCGGCATGGCGCGGACCTGGGCGCTGGAACTGGCCGAACATGGTATCACCGTCAATGTCGTGGCCCCCGGCCCGATCCTGACCGACAATTTCTGGGGCATCGTCCCCAAAGGCAGCGCGCAGGAAGGTGACCTGGCCCGCCGCATCCCGGTCGGACGGCTGGGCACGGTTAACGACGTGAGCCGCGCGTTCATGTTCCTGGCCGACCCGGATGCCGGTTTCATCACCGGCCAGACGCTGTTCGTCGATGGCGGTGCCAGTATCGGAACGGTGCCCATCTGATCGGACACAGGCCAATGCAAAATTTTGCTCTTAAAATATTTGTGGTTGATGCAATATGAATATATCCGAACCACGGAACACATGATGAGCAATGATTTGAGCACCGATATTCATTCCCGATCCGCCCTCGGGTCCGAGGACGATCCCCTTGCCATGCGCCGCCTCAAGCTGTGGATCCGCATGTTGGGCGTGACCCGGCAGGTCGAAAATCAGCTACGCGAATTTCTGCGCGTCAGCCATGATACCACCCTACCCCGCTTTGACGTGATGGCGGCGCTGCATCGCTGGCGCGACGGGCTGACCATGACCGAGCTTTCACGTACGCTTCTGATTTCCAACGGTAACGCGACCACGGTGGTCAATCGACTGGTCAAGGACGGGCTGGTCGCCCGCATCCACTCCGAAGAAGACCGCCGCCGCATCACCGTCCGCCTGACGCCCAAGGGGCTGGAAACGTTTGAGGCCGTCGCCGCCGAACATCGCGACATGGTCAATGATCTGTTCGGCGACATGACCGAGGCAGATCTGGACGCGATGCGCGGCGTACTGCGCCGTCTGCGCGACGGGCTTTCGACGCAGAACGTCAGTTTGCCGATGGAGTGATCAGCGCCGGACGGTCACGCCCGCCGCTTCCCGGTCCCAGGTCGCATCTGTCACGCCGCGCTCGCGCAGGATGAATTTCTGCACCTTGCCATTGGCGGTCTTGGGCAGCTCGGCCATGAATTCGACGTAACGCGGCACGGCGAAATAGGACATCTTGCCCTCGCAATGGCGGATGATCGCCTCGGGGTCGGGCGCGGCCCCGTCATGCAGGATGATCGCGGTCATCACCTCGTCCTCGGCCAGTTCGGATGCCACGGGGAAGACCACCACCTCGGCCACATCCGGGTGAGCGGCCAGCACCTGCTCGACCTCATAAGACGAGATATTCTCGCCCCGGCGGCGGATCGAATCCTTCATCCGGTCGAGGAAACGGAAATAGCCGTCAGGCGCGCGCAGCATCCGGTCGCCCGTATGCAGCCACAGGTTCTGCCATGCCTCGGCGGTTTTTTCGGGCATGCCGAAATATCCCAGCGACATGGCAAAAGGTTCATCGGCGCGGATCACCAGCTCTCCTGCCTCGCCATCGGGCACGGGGTTGTCGGCCTCATCCACGATGCGGGCGTCGAAACCGGGCAACAGCAGCCCGGTCCAGCCGGGCTTCAGCGTCGATTCCGTAGTGCCGATCACCACGTTGCTTTCGGTCGCACCGTAAGCGTCCAGCAGCACGACCCCGGTGCGGCGGGTGAATTCCTCGGCAGCGGGTGCCGGCACGCCGGGCGCCAAAGCCACGCGGACCGTATGCGCCTTTTCATCGGCGCCTTCGGGCCGCGACAGCAGCATCGGCACCATCGCCCCCAGCACATAGGTCACCGTCGCACCTGATGCCCCCATTGCACCCCAGAAGCCCGAGACCGAGAATTTCTGCTCAACCACCTGCTGACAGCCGTTCAGCAGCGCCTGGAAAAAGCAGTTGAGCGCATTGGTGTGAAACAGCGGCAGCGGTGTGTGCAGCACATCGCCTGTCCGCAAGCCCAGCATGTGGCCGGTATAGACGCCCCACCAGAAGAATTGCGCATGCGGGCAGACCACACCTTTCGACAGGCCGGTCGTCCCAGAGGTGTAAAGGATCGTCAGCGCATCGCTGGGTTTGACTGCGGCAGCGGTGGCCTCGGTGTCGGTCTGCGGCAGGTGCTCGACACTGATGCCGGGCAGATCCGGCAACGCGCCTTCGCCGATCACCCAGATGCGCTGAATGGCCAGCTTGTCTAGCTCAAGACCCTCCAGCACCTCCAGCAGGCTGTCCTCGATCACCAGCAGCTTCGCGCCTGAATTCGACAGGATATGCTGCAGCTGAAACCCGCGCGACGCGGTGTTGATGGGAACCGAGACCGCCCCCATCCAGCCGCAGCCCAGAAAGACCGGCATGAATTCGGGTCGGTTGCCGCAGATGATCGCGACCCGGTCGCCCTGCGCGATGCCGCCAGCTTCCAGCGCCGCCGCCGCCTGCGCAGCCGCCCGCCGGGTCTGGCGATAGGTCAGCTTCGCCTCGCCGCAGGCAAACAGCGGCGCGTCGGAAAAGCGCGCCTCTTGCGCCAGCAGAAGCTTGGGCAGCACACGCTCGGCCGGAGGGAAGGCGGATTTGAAGGCTGCAATCTCGGTCATTTGGGTCAATCCTTCCCGGCAGAATGGCGGGCCAGAAGGCCGCGAAAATCACTGATAGCCTGCGCACCGGCGCGGGCGCAGAAAGGGCCGCGATTGGGTTCAAGCCCGTTCAGCGCGAACAACCGCGCCTGCATCTCGGCTTGCAGCAGGGCAACGGCGACGCGGTTGAGCACCGGCGCATCACCGATGCACAGACCCCGCTCGCCACTGATCAGCAGCCCCGGTAACACCCCTGCCGGCACGATCACGTCACAACCGGCATCGACCATCGGCTGGGCGATGCGGCGCAGTTCGGCGATCATGCGATCCTTCGCCGCGCCGTCGCCGCGAAAGGCATCGGCGAAATAGCCCGGCGTGACATTCAGCCCAGAAACATGCGTCACGCGCTCGCCAAGGCCGTAGCGGTCGGCCTGTTCGTGATGCAGGTGCCGAAACGTCTGGTCCAGCGTGATCAGCCCGATCTGGCGGCCAAGCTGAGCGGCAAAATGCAGGCTGGCCTCGCCCACGCCGATGACGGGGATGCCGATGGCGGATTTCAGTTCCATCAGGCCGGGGTCCTGGAAATGGCCCAGCACCACGGCGTCGAAACCGTCGGCCTCGGCGTCGATGGCCTGATCTATGGCCTGAATGGCGCAGCGGAACTCTGACAAGCGGCTGAAATCCCGGTCGGGCGGAGAGATGCCGCGCAGCGTGACCTGCGTATCCGCTCCGGCGATCTGGTTCAGATAGGCCGACAGCCGGGCCATGTAATCCGGGTTCGATTCCGCGTCGATGAAGCTTTGCCAGAAGATCCGCATCGCACTCAGGCCAGCGTCAGCTGAACGTCGATATTGCCGCGCGTGGCATTGGAATAGGGGCAGGTCTGATGCGCCTTTTCCACCAGCGCCTGCGCCACGTCGCGGTCCAGCCCCGGCAGATGCACGACCAGTTCGACCGCAAGGCCATAGCCGGTTTCAACCTTGCCGATGCTGACCTTCGCCGCGACCTGCACATCGTCAGGCACGGCAACCTTGTCCTGCCGCCCCGCGACCTTCAGCGCGCCGATAAAGCAGGCGGAATAGCCGGCGGCGAAAAGCTCCTCGGGGTTGGTTCCTTCGCCGCCCGGCCCGCCAAGCGCGGTCGGCACGGTCAGCTTCAACGGAAAGCTGCCATCGGGCCGGTTCGAGGTACCGTCCCGTCCAGCGGTCGAGATCATTTCGGCGGTATAGATCGCTTTTTCAAAGGGCATTTCAGGATTCCTTTCTGATTGGGCGGATCGCCTCGGTCAGCATGGTGAAATGAAAGACGCCGCCGTGATATGGTGGATAGGCATCGACATCGGCGCGCATCGCCGCGCGGATGGGCGATGCAAGCGCGGCGGCCAGATCCTGCGGGCTGTCGAAGGCCACGCGATTGCGCTGCATGTGATTGTCGCGCGGGAATGGCAGGGACGAGAGGTGGTCGATCCGGGTCAGCATCTCGACCGCGCGAATGCCGGGAAGGCGACACATCAGCGGGATGTGGTGATCCGCATAGTGTTGCAGCCATCCGTTCCGGTCCTGCGCGGGGCCGGGATAGTGGACCAGATAGGAACAGCCACCCTCGCCCGGTTCGGCAACCGAGTAGCTGCGGCGCAGGAATGCTTGCTGGCGCGGGCGACCGGGTAAAGTCCGCAACGCGCCGTCTGGGCCACAGGCGGCTTCCAGTGCTTCGATGCCGTCGAATTCCAGTTGCATCGCCATTGCCGGGGCGTCCGGTTCGGCGCCTGTGGGACAGTGGATCAGCCCGCGTTGAAGTCCCGGCAGCTGAGCAAACGGCAGGCGCAGATCTCCCCCGATCTCCTTGTCCCAGACCAGCATCAACACGCAGGTCATGGCGTCAGATCAGGCTTGGCAGCAGCAGCGCCAGCTGCGGGAAGACAACCACCAGCACGATCAGCACCAGCGTCAGCAGCACATAGGGCAGCGCCGCCATCGCGACCGTCTTCAACCCCATATCGCCGCTGGCCGATCCCATCACCACATACAGAAGCAGGCCGAAGGGCGGGGTGGACAAGCCGACCTCGAACGCCAGCAGCAGGATAAGGCCCAGCCAGACGGTATCAAACCCGTATTGCGCCGCGAATGGCATGAACAGCGGCAGGGTAATCAGCATCATGGACACCTGATCCATGAACATGCCCAGAACCAGAATAACCAGCACCATAAGCAGGATGATGCCATAGCGCCCCAATTCAAGGCCGATCACCGCATTGATGAAGCCGTTCGACGCCCCCGAGAAGGCGAAGATCTGCGAAAACGTCATCGAGGCCGAGATGATCAGGAAGGTCATCCCCGTCACCTTCATCGCGTCGTCCAGCGACTGCCAGACCACCGACCAGCTGAACTTGCGATAAACGACTAGAAGCGCCGCCACACCGACACAGCCGAGGCCCGCCGATTCCGTCGGGGTCGCAATGCCAAGGATGATCGTGCCGACCACTGTGAAAACCAAGAAGGACATGGGCAGGATGTTGACCAGCACCCCGCGCCATTTCTCGCGGCCTGACACCTCGGGGACGGGATATTGCGGCGCGGCCTCGGGGTCGATCTTGGTCTGGAACCAGATCAGCCCGCAAAACATCACCGTCAGCAGCAGCCCCGGCAGAATGCCCGCGATCAGCAGCGCGCCCACGTCAATCTGCGCCAGCGACCCAAGCAGCACCGCCAGTGTCGAGGGCGGAATGATAACCGCCAAGTTACCCGCGCCCAGCACCGGGCCATAAGCCATATGCGGCTTGTAGTTCCGCTTCAGCATTTCCGGGGCCATCAGCGATGACATCATCCCGGCATTGGCAAGGCTGGACCCCGACAGCGCAGCAAAGATCGCGCCTGCCATCAGCACCACATAAGACAACCGCCCGCGCAGATTACCAACAGCGATATCCAGCGCGTGGATGACCCGCTCTCCCAGTCCCGAACGGAAATACAGGCTGCCCATGACCAGGAACATCGGCAGCGGCGCCAGCGCATAGGTGCCCACGGCCTCGGAAAAGTTGGCGACCATCTGCGTGATGCCGCGCTGCCCGCCGAAGAACAGCATCAGGCCAAGGATATTGGTGGCGAAGAAGGCGAAGGCGACCGGCAGACCCAGCCCCATGAGGGTGATGATGGTGCCAATCAGGATCGCGAAGGGGTATAGCCAATCCATCACATTCCCTCGGCTTCAAGTGGGCTGGCGTCATAGATGGATGCGGGCGTCAGAAGGAAGCGCAGCCATTCCAGCGCCGAAAGCGCAAAGCCCAGAAAGATCGGCAGGAAGATCGCCCATTTCGGCATGTCGAAGGTGCGGCTTTCGAAGCTGGCCTTCTCGATCGCGGTCACCATCGACGCCCATGCGACCCAGCCGAGATACAGGCACAGCAGGATGCAGACCACATAGACCAGCCTTTCCAGAAGCTGCTGGATGGCTGGCGGGAACAGGGCGCGCAGGAAGACCACGAAGACGTGGCCCTTGATCCGGACCAGCCAGGGCATGGCCAGAAAGGTGATATACAGAAGGCTATATTCGGATGCCGAGATCGCCCAGGT
The DNA here is from genome assembly GCF_011308835.1 of Paracoccus xiamenensis. GTDB lineage: Bacteria > Pseudomonadota > Alphaproteobacteria > Rhodobacterales > Rhodobacteraceae > Paracoccus > Paracoccus xiamenensis. Next base: position 26,454 of record NZ_JAAOHY010000002.1, read on the forward strand.
CATCGCCTTCAACCCAAGGTTTCGGGCGACGACATCGGCCACCACCATCAGGATGACCGCGCCGATCAGCAGCTTCGCCGCCGAGGCAAGAAGCCAGGAGATATAACCGACAATATCAAAGAACCGTTCCATGGGATGCCTTGGCGTTCCTGCGTTGCGGTGCGGGGATCAGCCCGGCCGCGGCAGGCGGCCGGGCACTTGGATCAGTTGAACAGCTCGCGCAGTTCCTCGACATGGGTCGGGTCGCGTTCGGTCAGGCGGTCCCAGCTGGATTTGGCGGCGGCGTCCAGAAAGGCGTCACGGCCTTCGCCCGTCATCTCGACGACCTGCATGCCTTCGGATTCCATCAGGGCGCGGGTTTCCTCATCCTCTTTGCGGATCGCGTCCGAGCTTTCGCGTTCGAATTCCTGCGCGGCCTTTTCCAGCACCGCCTTGGATTCGTCCGACAGGTCGTTCCACGCGTCGAGATTCATCGAGATCAGCACATCCATCCCGAAAAAGCTGGGATCGACGCGGTAGCGGGTGAACTTGTCCCAGCCGAATGCCTTGTACCCGATCGAGGGATAGGCCAGCCCGTTGATCATCCCGCGTTCCAGCGCCGTATAGGTATCGCCCATCGGCATCACCACCGCCTGCGCGCCGATGCTGTCGAAGAACTGTTTGTAAAGCGGCGAGGCGCGCAGGACGAGACCGTTGAAATCGAGCATGCCATTGTCCTGCACCTTGGGTTCATCCACGGTCCAGATGTGGAAGCCGACGCCGGTATCGACCCATGCGATCAGCTTGGCGTTGCCCTTTTCCTGATAGACTTGGTCGATCTTCTCCCACGCGCCGTTTTCGCGCGCTTCCCAAGGCGTGATCGTGGCGGCCGAAAACGCATCGCCTTCCGGCACGATTTCCAGATACAGGCCGGCGGGGTTGTTGATCATGTCGATCAGCCCGGATTGCTGCGCCGCGCCCAGTTGAGTGTTCGGGATCACTTCCGGACCGCCGCGCACCTCGATCCGCACCACGCCTTCGCCGGCCGCGTTCACCTTGTCGACAAAGCGCAGGAAACTTTGGGCAAAGCCCACCTGCGTCGGCGTGAAATGCACGGCATTGATGACATCTTCGGCCCGTGCCGGCAGCGCGAAGGCGCTGGCGATGATGGCGGCGAGCGCGGTATTCTTCCACATCTTCATCTGGCTACCCCTGTCAGGATGGAATCATTCTGTTTTGATTCATGTTACGCATGAGTTTTCATGGAATCAAATTTAAATTCAAAATATTCGTGCTTGATGTAGATTTCCGCGCAACTTCAGGGCCAGAGGGCAGTCCCCTTTGCGCCAAACAAAACGACCTGCCCAAATATCGGGCAGGTCGCTGTCGGCTAGCCAAGGCCGAAGGTTCAGTTTTCGATCAGCGCCATGACCCGCAAGGGGCTGCCGGTGCCGCCCTTGATCTTCAGCGGTGCGGCCAGCAAGACCGCCCCGGTCGGCGGCAACTGATCGAGATTGCGCAGGCATTGCAGCCCGTATTTACCGGCGCCGTGCAGGGTGAAATGCGCGGGATAGGGCGGTGTGTAATGGCCACCCTGCCCCGCATCCGTGCCCACCGTTTCGGTGCCAAAGCCGCGAATGTCGCGATCATGGACCAGCAACTGGATCGCCTCGGGCGTGGGGCCGGGCGAATGGGCGCCGTCGTCGCGCAGGTTCAGATATTCAGCGCCGCTTCGCTTGGACCAGTCGGTCCGCAGCAGCACCCATGATCCGGCAGGGATGCGGCCATGTTCGGCCTCCCACGCCTCGATGATCTTTGGCGTCAGTTCGTAATCGTCATCCTGCGCCGCGCCTGCGGAGCAGTCGATCACCACCACCGGACCGACAAAGACGCCGGGGTCGATTTCGTCCACCGCCCCGTTCGGCACGTCGCGCCCGGAAATCCAGTGGCTTGGCGCGTCGAAATGGGTGCCGGTATGTTCGCCCATGCTGATATTGTGCCATTTCCACGCCGGGCCGCGTTCATCATAGGCACTGATCTCCTCAATCCGGAAGCGGGCGCATTGGCCGAATTCCGGGGGCAGCACGATGACCGGGAAATCCGGGTCCAGTGTGTGGGTCAGGTCGACCACCCGCACCGCTCCTGATGCAAGGGCCTGTGTCAGTCCGGCAAGCGCGCTCATGATCTTCCTCCCATGGTCATTTCGCGTTCAAGCACTTTCGGGCCGGCGCGGAAGCGCGCGACCAATTCCTTCGCGACATCGCCGCAATAGACATCCTCCAGCCCGGCCTGCAGACCCTTCACGAGGTCGTTGGCCAGCGATCCGGGCGCGACCTTGGGCGGCGGCAGAGGCTGATGCCAATCATCCTCGGTCGGGCCGACAAAGACATGCATGACGCGCAACCCGCTGTCACGGAACTCGCCGCGCAGCGACTGCCCCAGCGACAGCGCCGCCGCTTGCGAGGCCGCGAAGCTGCCGAACTCCGGCATATTCACCAGCGCATAGGCCGACAGGATGTTGACCCATGCCACGGCAGAGTTCACCCCGTCCGCCGTCCGCGCGCACATCCCCGGCCCGAAAGCCTGCGCAAGCCGCATCAGACCCATCACGTTCACGTCGAATTCCTGCTGGGCAAAGGCGGTATCGCCCCGCGCCAGCACACCGCCGGGGCGGATGAAACGGGCGTTGTTGATGAGAATATCGACCTTGCCGCCGATCTCGCCCGCCAGTTCGCGGATGCTGGCGCTGTCGGTCACGTCCAACGGCAGCACCTGCACGCCGGGCACGGCCTGCAAGGCGGCGCGATGCGGGTTCGGGCGCCAGCCTTCGGCCTCGCCCACGAAAATGGTCGTGGCACCGGCCTTGTGCAGCGCCTTGGCGATGGCCGGGGCATTGTCGCTGCGCCCGTCCACGATCAGCACGCGGCGCAGTTTCGGGTCCGAGGTCATGGCACGCAATTGCGGATCATCCTCCATATCCGGGGCCGGAGTTTCGGGCATGGCCAGCAGCACGCCCTGCCCGGCCCGGTCCAGCCGATTGGTCATCACCACGCGGGCGCGCGGCGGTACATCGCCATGAATATGGCAGATGATGATCGGCCCGGCATCCAGCCGCACGGTCCCGGCCCGCCACGGCGCGCGTTCGCGGAAATACAGGTTGGTCGAGGTCCGCACCGTGGTTTCGGCCAGCAGTTCGCCGCGTGGGTCCACATCCTGCCAGCTTAGTTCGACTGACAGGCACTTGTTGCAGGCGTCGCGCGCCGGATACAGCACCGCCCCGCATTCGCCGCAAACCTGCATGGCAAAGCGGCCCTCGGCGGCGGCGGCGGTCAGGCCCATCGCGGCACGGCTGCGCGCCTGCGGGGGTATCGTCGGGGACAGCGTGCGCCGTTCGGGGTTCTTCTTCGGCGGAGGCCTCAGCGGCGTGGTCATGGCCCGTTTCCTTTCAGGATCGCCGCCCCCGAACACAGCCCGCGATCATAGTTGATCATCCCAAAGCCCGACACCATCGCCCGACGCGCCCCCGGCACCTGCGTCGGTCCTGCGGTGCCGGTCACCTGCCGGATCGCCTCGACCAGCCCCAGAAAGCCACCTGCGGCCCCCGCCTGCCCGGCCGACAGCTGCCCGCCAGAGGTGTTATGCGGGAAATCCCCGTCAATGGTCAGGTCGTGGTCGCGGACGAATTGCGCGGCCTTGCCCTTGGCGCAGAAGCCCAGATCCTCAATCTGCATCATCGAGATCACCGGATAGTCGTCATAGGTTTGCAGCAGGTCGATATCCTGCGGGGTGCAATCCGCCATCTGATACAGCTGATCGGCGTCCACCGTCCAACCGCCGCGCAGCTGGATCGGGTCGTCGGGATTGGCGTTGTGACGTTCTATCGCGGCTTCAAGCGTGGCATAGGGAAGGTTGCGCCGTTCAGCCTCGTCCACGGTCATCACCAGGAACGCCTCGGCCCCGGCGCAGGGCATCACGCAATCGAACAGCGCGATGGGGTCGGCGATGGGGCGGGCATCCAGATATTGCTGCAGGCTCAGCGGCTTTTTCATCAGCGCATTCGGGTTTCTCAGCGCATTGTCGCGTTGCGACACGGCGATTCGGCCGAAATCTTCGCGCGTGGCGCCGTATTCATGCATGTAGCGGTCGGTCAGCAGCGCGAAATTCGCATTCGGGCCGCCATAGCCATAGGGATAGGCAGCGTCGGCCTGAAAGCGCGAAAAGCTGGACAGAAGCTGACGGAAGCTGTCGATGTGGTTGGTGTCGCCCGCCACGCAGGCAACGATATCGGCGTCGCCGGATTGCACCGCGCGCGCCGCACGGCGCAGCGCCACGATGCCGGCCGCGCCCCCCATCGGGATATGATCCAGCCAGCGCGGCGACAGGCCCAGATGCTGGGTCAGACCGACGGCGGTATCGGGAAACAGGGTAAAGCTGGCCATGGACAGCCCGTCCAGGTCGCCCGACCGCAGCCCCGCCGCATCCAGCGCCATCCGCAGCGCGCGGGCAATCCACCAATGCGCGGTCTGCGTCGAATAACGCTGATAGGGAACGCTGGCGGGTGCCACCAGTGCAACGCCCTCATATGACTGCCGGGGGCGGCTGCGGGTGGTTGGGCTTGCGGGTGTCGGCACGAAACTCCCCCATCTCATCACCGGCCGGGATCAGTCGAAACGCGGCGGCATGCTGGCATTTAAATGAGTATTCATATAGTATTGTGCTGTGGCAAGCTTTTTGATTTCCACAGCACAATATATAATTTTCAACAGGTTATGACCGCACGGCTTCAGATCTGGCGCAGATTGGCCAGCACGCGGGTCAGCCCGGTCAGAAAGATTTCGCGTTCGGCGGCGCTGAATCCGGCCATCATCGAATCATTCACCCGCGAGATCTCCGGGTGGATCTTGTCAAAGACCTTTTGCCCCTCCGGCGTCAGACTGACCAGGCGCAGCCGGCTATCCTCCAGGCTGACCTGGCGTTCGATCAGCTTCTGCTTTTCCAGGCTGTCCAGCGCGCGGCTCATGGTCGGCTGTTCGGCGATGGCATAGCCACACAGCTCATTCACCGTAAGCCGGCCATAGATCTTCAGCGAGATCACGATCCGCATTTTCAGCGTCGAGGCCCCCACCGATTTCAGCCGCGACTGCAGCACCCGATGGTATTGATGAACAATATGGTTCAGCAAAAACGAGGGCATCCGTTCCAGATCAATCCCCGGTGCGGTCCCTTGTTCATCCTGTTTCGCCAAGTCCATCCGCCTTCTGCCGCCTAATGGATTCGATTGCTAACGCTGTTCTTCGACATCCGCCAGCAACCTTGTTGGTGGTGTGACATCCCATGACTCTGCCGATTCGTTGCAGGAAATGCCAGCCCAGCCCCCTGTAAACGCCCGGAAATAATTTTGAACACAAAACATTTGCGCGATAATATGATTTTTCATACACTAAGTCCAACCACCCCGACAGATACCGCGCGAGGGGTGGCGGGACCGGATACCGGCCGCGCGGCCAAAGCTGGCCCAGCTTGCCAACAGGCAGCGGGCAAACCCATGATTTCAGGGAAACGCCATGGCAGAACGTTCATTCAAGGCCGAAGTGCAGCACCTTAAGCTGGGGCAGGGTCAGACCTTCACCGGCGAGGGCATTCTTGCGATAACCAAGGCGTTGCTGGAATCGGGCGTGGGCTATGTCGGCGGTTATCAGGGGGCGCCGATCTCCCATCTGATGGATGTTCTGGCCGATGCCGAGGAGCTGCTGCAGGATCTCGGCGTCCGGTTTGAGGCGAATGCGAACGAGGCCGCCGCCGCCGCCATGCTGGCCGCATCCGTCCATTACCCCATCCGCGGGGCGGTGACCTTCAAGGGCCCGGTGGGCGTCAATGTCGCATCAGACGCGCTGGCTAATCTGGCATCCAGCGGCGTGACCGGCGGCGCACTGGTGATCGTGGGCGAGGATTACGGCGAAGGCTCGTCCATCATGCAGGAACGCACCCATGCCTTCGCGATGAAATCGCAATTCTGGCTGCTGGATCCGCGCCCCAACCTGCCCAGCATCGTCAAGGCCGTCTCGGACGGGTTCGACCTGTCCGAGGTCTCGAACACGCCGGTCATGCTGATGGTCCGCATCCGGTCCTGCCATGTCACCGGCAGCTTCGAATGCCGCGACAACAAACGCCCGGACTTCACCGTCAAGGATGCAGTGGCCAATCCGCGATCCGATTTTGCCCGCGTGGTGCTGCCGCCAGCATCCTATCAGCATGAACAGGACAAGGTGAAAAACCGCTGGCCCGCAGCCGAGAAATTCATCCGCGACCGCAAGCTGAATGAGGTCTTCGGCCCCGAAAAGGCCCCCGTCGGCATCGTATTGCAGGGCGGCATGTATAACGGCGTGGTGCGCGCGCTGCAGCATCTGGGCCTGGCCGACATCTATGGCAACAGCCAGATCCCGCTGTATGTGCTGAACGTCACCTATCCGCTGGTGGCCGACGAATATCTGGATTTCTGCAAGGGCAAGAAGTCGATCCTGGTGGTCGAAGAAGGCCAGCCGGAATTCATCGAAAACCAGCTGAGCGCGTTTCTGTATCGCGCCCGTTCAGATGTCAGCCTGCACGGCAAGGACGTGTTGCCGATGGCTGGCGAATATACCGGCGCGGTCATGCGCGATGGCATCGCCGCCTTCCTGAAGGAAGCAGCCCCGGACATGCTGTCCGACGCGTTGCGCGCACCGAACACCACGCCGCCGGCCATTCCCGATCTGTCCAAAACCGTGCCGATCCGCCCGCCCGGCTTCTGCACCGGCTGCCCTGAACGTCCCATTTTCGCGGCCATGAAGCTGGTGGAAAAGGAACTGGGCAAACATCAGATCGCCGCCGATATCGGCTGCCACCTGTTTGCCTCGCTGCCGCCCTTCGAAATCGGTGGCGCGACCATGGGTTACGGCCTTGGCCCGGCAGCAAACGGCGCCTTTGACGGGGGCGGCGACAAGCGCGCAGTCGCCATCATCGGCGATGGCGGGTTCTGGCATAACGGGCTGTCCTCGTCCTTCGGGAACATGGCCTTCAACAAATCCGACGGCGTCGCCATCGTGGTCGACAACTTCTATTCCGCCGCAACCGGCGGGCAGGACGTCATGTCCTCGCGCGCGTCGAACAAGTCGAAATCGACGAAGAACCCGATTTCGAAGGCGCTGGCGGGGATCGGCATCAACTGGGTGCGCCAGATCGACCGCACCTATGACGTGGCCCATATGCGCGACACCATCCGCGAGGCGCTGACGACCGAGGAAAAGGGGCCGAAGGTCATCGTCGCCTCGTCCGAATGCATGCTGAACCGGCAGCGACGCGAAAAGCCGCTGCGCGCGGCCGCGATCAAGGAAGGCCGCCGCGTGGACGTGCCGCGCTTTGGCGTGGACGAGGAAGTCTGCACCGGCGATCACGCCTGCATGCGGCTGTCGGGCTGCCCCTCGCTTTCGCTGAAGAAGCTGGATGATCCCCTGCGCGACGATCCCGTCGCCAGCATTGATGTCAGCTGCGTTGGCTGCGGCAATTGCGGCGAGGTCGCCGATGCCGCCATCCTGTGCCCCAGCTTTTACCGCGCCGATGTGGTCCACAACCCCGGCAAGCTGGAAACCCGGCTGGCGCGCTGGCCCGAAGGTTGGCGCAGTTTTCTGACCAAGCGCCGCGCCGCGCGCCGGCTGGATCTGGGGGTGGCGGAATGAACACGCATGTGAAACCGGGCGATCTGTCAGCCGATACCAGCATCATCAAGGTGGCCATTCTGGCCGTGGGCGGTCAGGGCGGCGGCGTGCTGACCAGCTGGATCGAAGGGCTGGCCCGCGCCAATGGCTATCTGGCGCAGGCGACCAGTGTGGCGGGCGTGGCGCAGCGCACCGGTGCCACCGTCTACTACGTCGAGATGGCGCCCAAGGGCGACCAGCTTCCGGTGTTTTCACTGATGCCCGCCGCGGGCGACGTGGACGTGATGATCACCGCCGAGATGATGGAGGCCGGGCGATCCATCATGCGCGGTTTCGTGACGCCAGACCGCACCACGCTGATCACCTCGACCCACAGGGCGCTGGCGGTGTCGGAAAAGATGGTGCCCGGCGACGGCATCGCGTCCAGCGACGAGGTGATGGCAGCCGCCGAGCTGGCCGCGCGTCAGCTGGTCGCTGCGGATTTCGATGCGCTGGCGATTGCCAATGGCTCTGTCATTTCGGCGACGATGTTCGGCGCGCTTGCCGGTTCGGGCGCGCTTCCCTTCCCCCGCGCCGCGTTCGAGGACGCCATTCGCGCCAGCGGCAAAGGGGTCGAGCCCAGCCTGCGCGCCTTTGCTGCCGGCTTCGATGCCGCCTCGGGCACGACCACCGAAGCGCCCCCCGATACAACCGAGGCCACGACCCACACACCGACGGGCCCCGACGCCCTGCTGCGTGAATGGGACGCCTTGCGCGCCAGCCTGTCCGACCTGTCACCAAAGGCTGCGACGATGGCCGAAGCAGGCCTGCGCAAGGTGGTGGATTTTCAGGATCTCGATTACGGGCGCGACTATCTGGACCGCCTGCGCCGGATTGCGTCCCGCGACCCCGGCGATGGCAGCCTGACGGCCGAGGCCGCGAAATATATCGCCAATGCCATGGCCTATGACGACATCATCCGCGTCGCGAATGCCAAGACCCGGCCCCAACGCGGCACTCGGATCGCCCGCGAGATGCGGCTGAAGCCCGGCCAGCTGATGCAGGTGACCGAGTTCCTGCATCCGCGCGCCGAAGAAATCGTCTCGCTTCTGCCCGCCCGGCTGGGCGCGCGCTGGCAAGCCAATCCCAAGCGGATGGCGCTGATCGACCGGCTGTTCAATCGCGGGCGGCGCATCCGCACCGATGGCATCATCGGCTTTTCCATGCTGTATCTGCTGGCCGGCGCAAAGGGCTGGCGCCGCCGCACATTACGCCATGCCGAGGAGATGGCGCATCTGGAAAGCTGGCTGGACCGCGTCGCGGCAGCGCCCCCACCGGTCGCGATCGAATTGCTGCGCAACCAGCGCCTCATCAAGGGTTATTCCGACACCCACGCCCGCGGCCAATCGAAATTCGCCCGCGTGATGGAGGGCGCGCGCCTGGTCGAACATCGTGAGGACGCCGCCGACTGGATCCACCGCCTGCGCGAGGCGGCACTTCAGGATGAAGAAGGCCGCGCGCTTGACGGGGCGTTGCAGACGGTAAAAAGCTTCACGTGAAACGAAAGGCCCGGCGGGAAAGCCGGGCCTTCGATATGCAGACCGCGACGGCGCTGACGCCTCAGCTGCGGATATAGGCGGTCGCCTCGATTTCGATCAGCGCCTCGTCTTCGATCAGGTCCTTGATGACCAGCATCGACATGGCCGGGAAGTGCTTGCCCATGACACGACGATAGGCTTCGCCGATAGCGCGTTGATTGGCGACATAATCGGCCTTGTCCTTCACGAACCAGGTCAGCCTGCCAATATCGGTGACCTCGCCGCCAGCGGCGCGAACAACCTCGGCGATATTTTGCAGGCATTGCTCCATCTGACCGATAAAGTCATGCGCTTCGAACACCTTGTCCCGGTTCCAGCCGATCTGGCCGCCGATATGCAGCGTTCCGTCAGCCATCAGCATGCCGTTGGCGTATCCAAGCGCGGGTGCCCAGCCCTCCGGGTGAATCGTCACTGGCTTCATACCGAGCCCTCCATGATGTCATTGATTTTCGCGCGGACCGGATCGGGCCAGCTTCGCGGCTTGCCATTCGTGTCGGTGCAGACCAGCACCTGATCGACGGTGAAGCGGACCTCGCCGCCCCGCGCGACAATGGTCAGCGCCATGCTGGACCGGCCCAGCCGGTCTATGGTGATATCCAGCTGGATCTGATCGCCAAGGCGGCAAGGCGCCTTGAAGTCGATATTCAGTTTTGCCGTGGGCACCCCGCCGGTCTTTACGATCTCGGCGAAAGACCAGCCGAGGCAGTCGTCGAACATCGCCTCGACCGCGTCATTGATGATCTCGACATAGCGGGGGTAGAAGCCGATCCCTGCCGGGTCGCAATGCTTGAACAGGATTTTCTGCGGAAAGCTGAAATGCGCCACCTCAGCCCCCTTCATGCGCTGAAAGCGCCTGCCGGGCGATGACCACGCGCTGCACGTCCGAGGCACCTTCATAGATGCGCAACGCCCTGATCTCGCGGTAAAGCCGCTCGACGACCTCGCCCGAACGCACGCCGTCGCCGCCGAAAAGCTGCACCGCCTTGTCGATGACCTGCTGCGCCTGTTCAGTGGCGAACAGCTTCGCCATCGCGGCTTCGCGCGTGACGCGGGGCGCACCGGTATCCTTGGCCCATGCGGCGCGGTAGACCAGCAAGGCGCTGGCATCCACATCCAGCGCCATATCGGCGATATGGCCCTGCACCATCTGCAGATCGAACAGCGGCGCGCCCTGCACCTGACGGGCGGTCACGCGGGTCAGTGCCTCATCCAGCGCGCGGCGGGCAAAGCCCAAAGCGGCGGCGGCAACGGTCGAGCGGAACACGTCCAGCACCGACATGGCGATGCGGAAGCCCTGCCCCGGCTGGCCCAGCATCGCGCTTGCCGGGATGCGGCAATCGGTGAAGCGCAGGGTGGCAAGGGGATGCGGCGCGATGGTCTCCAACCGCTCGGCGATCTCGAATCCCGGCAGTCCGGCGGGCAGGATGAAGGCCGACAGACCTTTCGCGCCCGGCGCCTCGCCCGTCCGCGCGAACAGCGTATAGACATCCGCGATGCCACCGTTCGAGATCCACGTCTTTTCGCCATTCAGCACGTAATCGTCACCGTCGCGCGTGGCGGTCATGGTCGAGTTCGCCACGTCCGATCCCGAACGCGGCTCGGTCAGGGCAAAGGCCGAAATCGCCTTGCCCGCACGGGTCTGCGGCAGCCATTCGTCCTTTTGCGCATCCGTCCCGAACAGCGAAATCGCCCCCGTCCCCAACCCCTGCATGGCAAAGGCGAAATCAGCGAGGCCGTCGTAACGCGCCAAAGTCTCGCGGATCAGGCACAGACTGCGCACGTCCAGCGTGCCGCCTGCCGGATCGACGGCGGAATGGGTCAGAAAGCCCGCATCGCCAAGCGCCGAGACCAGCGAACGGCAGGCGGCATCGGTGTCGTGATGGTCGATCTGCGCCAGCGCGCCGGGCGCCCATGCCTCCAGCGCCGCCGACAATTCGCGGTGGCGGTCGTCGAAGAACGGCCAGTCGAGGAAGGATTTGTCCGCCATCAGTCGCCCTCGAATACAGGTTTTTCCTTGGCGACGAAGGCGTGATAGGCGCGGTGGAAATCCTGCCCCTGCATGCAGATCGCCTGCGCCTGCGCCTCTGCCTCGATCGCCTGATCGAGGCTCATCGACCATTCCTGCGCCAGCATGGTCTTGGTCATCATATTGGCGAAATTCGGCCCGGAAGCGATGCGCGCGGCAATATCGCCCGCCTCATCCATCAGCTTCGCCTGCGGCACGACGCGGTTGAAGAAGCCCCATGCGAGGCCTTCATCGGCAGTCATGGCACGGCCCAGATACAACAGTTCCGCCGCGCGCCCCTGCCCGATGATGCGCGGCAGGATCGCGCAGGCGCCCATGTCGCAACCCGCCAGACCCACGCGGTTGAACAGAAACGCCGTCTTCGCCTCGGGCGTGGCGACGCGCAGATCGGAAGCCATGGCGATGATCGCACCTGCACCTGCGCAAACGCCGTCCACCGCCGCAATGATGGGCTTGCCGCAGCCGATCATGGCCTTGACCAGATCGCCCGTCATACGGGTAAAGCGCATCAGCTCTTTCATGTTCATCTTGGTCAGCGGCCCGATGATTTCATGCACATCCCCGCCAGAGCTGAAATTGCCGCCATTCGGGGCGAAGATCACCGACTTCACGTCGTCGTCGTAATGCAGATCGCGGAACCAGTCGCGCAGCTCGGCATAGCTGTCGAAGCTCAGCGGGTTCTTCCGCTCTGGCCGGTCCAGCGAGACGGTGGCAATGCCGTCCGTGATTTCGCAGTTGAAATACTTTACGTCGCTACGCATCAGATCTCTCCTCCCGACAGGGTCAGGGTGTGGCCATTGACGGAACGCGCCGCGTCCGAAAGCAGATAAAGCGCGGCTTCCGCCACCTCGTCGGTCTGGATGAAACGCTTCTGCGGGTTGTCCTTGACCAAAGCGGCCCGCGCGTCCGCTTCGCTCATCCCGGTCTTTTCCACGATATTCGCGACCGAGCGGTCCAGCATCGGCGTGTCGATGAAGCCGGGGCAGATCGCGTTAACGGTTATGCCAGCACCCGCGAGCTCCAGCGCCAGCGCGCGGGTCAGCCCAACGACACCATGCTTTGCCGCCACATAGGCAGAGACGTAAGCATAGCCCTTCAGCCCCGCGGTCGAGGCCACGGCAATCATCCGCCCCCAGCCCGCCGCCTTCATATCCGGCAGCGCCGCCTGCCAGACATTGGCGACGCCGATCAGGTTCACCGACAGCATATCAGCCAGCATTCCGGCCGGCATCTTCGCGAAAGGCTGGCTTTCCGCCGCGCCGGCATTGGCGATAACGCCAAGGATCGGCCCCTGCGCATCCCGCGCCGCCGCAAAAGCCTGCGCCACGGCATCAGCATCGGTCACGTCGCAGATCTGGTAAGCTAGACCCTGTTCGCGCAGCGGCCCCTCGCGCCGGCCCATGACTGTGACGCGCGCGCCAGCTGCTGCCAACGCCTGCGCAGTGGCCGCGCCCACGCCAGAGCCGCCGCCGGTGACGACGATATGCCTGCCCTCAATGCTCATGCCCGGATCGCCTCGGCCTCGCGTTCGGCCAGCCGCCAGGACTGGTCGCGGCCCGCCAGATAGGGGTCGGGCCATTCGGCGCTGCGATCACCGATCTTGGTCGCCTCATGGAAGGTCCAATAGGGGTCGGCCAGATGCGGGCGGCCCACGGCGACCAGATCGGCGCGTCCCGCCATCAGGATCGAATTGGCGTGATCGGCCTCATAGATATTGCCGACGGCCATGGTGGCGATGCCGGTTTCGTTGCGGATCCGGTCGGAAAACGGCGTCTGGAACATGCGGCCATAAACCGGGCGCGCATCCACCGTGGTCTGCCCGGCGGAAACGTCGATGATATCTGCGCCGGCATCGTGGAACGCGCGGGCGATTTCGACCGCCTCGGTCGGGGTGACGCCGCCGTCGCCGACCCAGTCATTCGCGGAAATCCGCACTGACATCGGCTTTTCGGCGGGCCAGACGGCGCGCATGGCGGCAAAGACTTCCAGCGGCCAGCGCAGGCGGTTTTCCAGACTGCCGCCATATTGATCCCTGCGCTGGTTCGAGACCGGCGAGATAAAGGACGAGATCAGATAGCCATGCGCCGCATGCAGCTCGACCATATCGAAACCGGCGCGGGCGGCCATTTCCGTCGAGGCGACGAATTCTGCCTTGATCGCGTCCAGATCGGCCTGCGTGGCCTCTCGCGGGACGGCATTGTCCTTGGACCACGGGATCGCCGAAGCCGAGACCAGATCCCAATTGCCTTGGGCAAGCGGCTTGTCCATCCCCTCCCACCCGATATTCGTCGAGCCCTTGCGGCCCGAATGGCCGATCTGGCTGCAGATCTTGGCGTCGGTTTCGGCATGGACGAAATCGACCAGCCGCTTCCACGCGGCCTGATGTTCGGGCGCGTAAAGACCGGGGCAGCCGGGCGTGATCCGACCCTCGGGCGAAACGCAGGTCATTTCGGTATAGATCAGCCCGGCGCCGCCCTTGGCGCGTTCGGCGTAATGGACGAAATGCCAGTCGGTCGGCGTGCCGTCGACTGCCTTGTACTGCGCCATGGGCGAGACCACGATGCGGTTCTTCAGCGCCATGTCGCGCAGCCGGAAGGGTGCAAACATCGGCGCCCGCACCGGGGCATCGGCAGCGGCGCCGGCCTGTTTCTGGAACCATGCCTCGGCCGATTGCAGCCATTCGCCGTCGCGCAGGCGCAGGTTTTCATGGCTGATCCGCTGGCTGCGGGTCAGCAGGGAATAGTTGAACTGCACCGGGTCGAGATCCAGATACCGCTCGACCTGTTCGAACCATTCCAGGCTGTTGCGCGCCGCCGATTGCAGGCGCAGCACCTCCAGCCGGCGTTCGTACTGATAGCGTTCGAAGGCGGCTTCCATGCTGGGTTCGCTATGCAGGTAATTCGCCAGCGTGATGGCGCTTTCGAAGGCCAGCCGCGAACCGGAGCCGATGGAGAAATGCGCCGTCGCCGCCGCGTCGCCCATCAGAACGATATTCTCGTGGTGCCAGCGCTCGCAGATCACGCGTGGGAAATTCATCCAGACGGCAGAGCCGCGCAGATGGGCGGCATTCGACATCAGGTCATGGCCACCAAGGTGACGTTCGAAGACCTTGCGGCAGGTTTCGACCGTTTGCTCCTTGGTCATGCCCTCGAACCCCCAGCGATCCCAGGTGTCCTGCTGGCATTCGACGATGAAGGTCGCGGTATTGTCGTCAAACTGGTAGACATGCGCCCACATCCAGCCATGTTCGGTTTTCTCGAAGATGAAGGTAAACGCGTCATCGAATTTCTGATGCGTGCCCAGCCAGATGAACTTGGTCTCGCGCATCTCGACATCGGGCTTGAACACATCGGCATATTCGGTCCGCACCCGCGAATTGATGCCGTCGCATGCCACCACCAGATCGTAATCCTTCTGGTAATCGCTTGCGGCCCCGAATTCGGTTTCGAACCGCATCTCGACGCCCAGCTCGCGCGCGCGTTCCTGCAGCAGGATCAGCATCTGCTTGCGCCCGATCCCCGCGAAACCATGCCCGCCCGAGACATTGCGCACCCCGTCATGGATCACCGCGATATCGTCCCAATAGACGAAATGGTCGCGGATCGCCTGCGCGCTGACGGGATCGTTCTGGGCCAGATTGTCCAGTACCTCGTCCGACAGCACGACGCCCCAGCCGAAAGTGTCATTGGCGCGGTTGCGTTCGATCACGACAACTTCATGCGCGGGGTCGCGGACCTTCATGGAAATGGCGAAATAAAGCCCGGCCGGACCGCCCCCAAGACACGCGATGCGCATGGAATCTCTCCTTACGAATTCAGCGGCATGGGTGATTCATGCCCGATCCCCCAGAGCCTACGCCAGAGCGTATATCACTTCAAGCTTGAAATATTTAAGCACGAACTTTAGAACGGCCCCATATTCCCATCCGCGAGAGTATCATGGACCAGATCACCCCCCGCACGCATGTCGCCACGCCCGAATCCGCACGCGCCCGGCTTGCGCCCCTGAACTGGGAAGACCCGTTCGGCATCGACAGCTTGCTGACAGAAGAAGAACGGATGATCCGCGACACCGCCCGCGCCTATTGCCAGGACAAGCTGGCCGCGCGCGTGATCGAGGCCAACCGCCACGAAATATTCCACCGCGAAATCATGTCCGAAATGGGCGAGTTGGGCCTGCTTGGCCCGACCATCCCCGAGGAATATGGCGGCGTCGGCGCCAACTATGTCAGCTATGGCCTTGTCGCGCGCGAGGTCGAGCGTGTGGACAGCGGCTATCGTTCCGCGATGTCGGTGCAAAGCTCGCTGGTGATGCACCCGATCTTTGCCTACGGCTCGGACGAGCAGCGGCAGAAATACCTGCCGAAGCTGCTGACCGGCGAATGGGTCGGCTGCTTCGGCCTGACCGAGCCCGATCACGGATCGGACCCCGGCGGGATGCTGACCCGCGCCAAGAAGGTCAATGGCGGCTATTCGATTTCTGGCGCGAAGAACTGGATCACCAACTCGCCCATCGCGGATATCTTCGTCGTCTGGGCCAAATCCGACGCGCATGGCGGCAAGATCAGGGGCTTTGTTCTGGAAAAGGGCATGAAGGGGCTGAACGCGCCGAAGATCGAAGGCAAGTTCAGCCTGCGCGCCTCCATCACCGGGATGATCCAGATGGATGAGGTGATGGTTACCGAGGACCACCTGCTGCCCCATGCCGAAGGTCTGGCCGGTCCCTTTGGCTGTCTGAACCGGGCGCGCTACGGCATCAGCTGGGGCGCCATGGGCGCGGCCGAGGCCTGCTGGCACGCGGCGCGGCAATACACCATGGACCGCAAGCAATTCGGCAAACCGCTGGCCGCCACCCAGCTGATCCAGAAGAAGCTGGCCGATATGCAGACCGAGATCTCGCTGGGTCTGCTGGGCGCGCTGCGGCTGGGGCGGATGATGGACGCGCATGAGAACTCGGCCGAGCTTATCAGCTTGATGAAGCGCAACAATTGCGGCAAGGCGCTGGCGATCGCCCGCGAGGCCCGCGACATGCATGGCGGCAACGGCGTCAGCGACGAATATGGCGTTATCCGCCACGTGATGAACCTCGAAGCCGTGAATACCTATGAGGGCACGCATGACGTCCACGCGCTGATCCTCGGGCGCGGGCAGACCGGATTGCAGGCGTTTCAGTAACCTGACCTAGCCCCCTCGCGCGGCCTTCAAAGGACCGCGTGAGAAGGCGAGGGGCAGGCCGCAACGGCAAAGCAAGATATTGGCCGTAGTCTCAATTCTCTGGCCCTGCCCTCAAGGTCATCGCGATTGGAAAAATCGCAGGCCGTTCCCGCCGCTGCGTGCCGCATAGCCTCGACATCAGCGGCGCGCACATCCTACAACAACCGGGTGCTTTGATTGGTGGTGATAGGTGAATGCGCAATCTGACCCGGCGGTCCCTTCTTCTTGCGGCGGGTGGCGCTGCGGGCTGGTACGCATCCGATCTTTTCCATGCCCGCCTGCCCGTTCTGGACGGGACAAGGTCCATCGCGCCAAGGCCTGCCAATAACATCCTTAATGATGCAAGCGGGCTGTCGCCCACGCCCATTCACCGCCACATCACCCTGACCGAGGATCCCGGCGACGCCCTGATCGCCGCCGTCCGGGCCGAAATGAAGTCCGCCGAGGCCGATGGCCGCGCCTTCAATATCGGTGCCGCGCGGCATTCGATGGGCGGGCAGGCCATCCCGCGCGACGGCGTGGCCGTCACCTTCGACAATGGTTTCGTCGAAGCCGACACCGCCGCCCGCACCTATCGCGCCCATGCCGGTGCCCGCTGGTCGCAGGTGATTGCGGCGCTTGATCCGCTGGGGTTTTCGCCAGCGGTCATGCAGTCCAACAACGATTTCGGCGTCGCCGCCACCTTCAGCGTCAACGCTCATGGCTGGCCGGTTCCCTTCGGCCCAATGGGCGCGACGGTGCGGTCCTTGCGGATGGTGCTGCCATCGGGCGATCTGGTCACAGCATCGCGCACCGAACGGCCCGAGCTGTTCAGCCTCGCCATGGGCGGATATGGCCTTGTCGGCGCGATCATCGACCTTGAAGTCGACATGGTCCCCAACACCCGCCTGCGCCCGACATTCGAGGTCATGCCGGCCAAGGATTACGCCGCCGCCTTCCGCGCTGCCGTGGACGATCCGGCCGTCACCATGGCTTACGGTCGCCTGAACGTGGAACGCGCCAGCTTCTTCCGCCACGCCCTGCTGATCACCTATCGCGAGGATGAGGATCAGACTGACCTGCCCCCGGCCTCCGGTTCGGGCTGGATGGCGTATCTGGCCAGCCGCGTCTATCGCGGGCAGCTGGGGAGCGAGGCGCTGAAATCCTTCCGCTGGTGGAATGAAACCATCGTCGGGCCAAAGCTGGGCGGCGGCGCGGTGACCCGCAACAGCCTGATCAACGAACCCGTGGTCACGCTGGACGACCGCAACCCCGACCGGACCGACATCCTGCACGAATATTTCGTCGATTTCGACCGCTTCGACGATTTCCTGACGGCCTGCCGACAGGTGATCCCCGACAGCTATCAGGAATTCCTGAACGTCACGCTGCGCTATGTCGCAAGCGACCCCGACAGCGTGCTGGCTTATGCCCCCACGCCGCGCGTCGCCGCCGTCATGTCCTTCAGCCAGGAACTGACCGCGCGGGCCGAAGACGACATGGCCCGCATGACCCGCGCGCTGATCGACCGGATCACCGAAATCGGCGGCGCGTACTACCTGCCCTACCGCCCCCATGCACGGGTGGACCAGCTGACCGCCGCCTATCCGCGCGCGATGGAATTCGCCACCGTCAAGCGGCTGGTCGACCCAAGGCTGGTTCTGCGCAACAATCTTTGGGACAGCTATCTGGGGGTGTTATGAGCCTGCTGCAGAAAATCGCCCTCGGGTACTTCGTGGCGCTGATGGGTGCCGCATCCATCAACTATATCCCCGGCCTGACGGATGAAAACGGCCTCGCCTTCGGGATCTTCGCGCTGGATATCTATGACGACGCGCTGCATGTCGCATCGGCGCTTTGGGCGCTGATCGCCGGGCTGCGGTCGCGCGATGCGGCGCGCACTTTCCTGATCCTGTTTGGTGCGGCCTATCTGATCGACGGCATTTTCGGCATGTTCACCGGTTACGGCTTCCTTGATCTGGCGATCTTCACCAACGCCTCGCTTGGCTTCGATCTGTCGCTGCCGCGCTGGCTGGCGAACCTGCCGCATCTTCTGCTGGGCGGGTTCGGCCTGTTCGCGGGCCTGTTTCTGGATCGCCGAGGATGAGGCGGCTTTTGCGCTGGCTGGGTCGCGGCCTGCTGGTCCTGCTGGTTCTGGTCCTGCTTCTGCTGGCCCCCGTCGGATATAACGAACTCGCCTGCCGTCCGCAGGGTGAGGCCGCGGCCTATGCCAGCATCCTGCCCGAGGTCGACCACCGCCCGGAATCGCGGACGCTGATGACCTATCCGGAATGGCATATCGTCCACGCCTATGATGATTACGCCCGCGTCATCCGCGACGGCGATCCGCATGATTACGGCTTTCTGCGCGGGATCGGCGGGTTCTGGTCCTCGCTTTGCGCGCTGTCCAAGGCCTCCGGCCCGCATGGCGGCGTCGATGGCGGGACCAAGCAGATGGTCTATGTGATCGGCACCAGCTTCACGGCAGAGCTGCTGCTGAAAGCCGCTTACGAGGAAACGCTCGGCCGCATCGCCACATGGGTGCGTGGGCCGGAACATGCGGCGACTGATGCGATCTCGGCCCGACAGGCGGCTGATTACGCAGCCTTTCTGCGTCAGACGCCGTGGTATCGCTGGGATTTCCAGCGCGACGCGGGGGAATTGCAGGGCAAGAGCGACACCTTCCGCGACTGGGAAAGGGCAACGGCACTTGGTTTGGAATACCGCGCCAAGGCCAGCTACGCCAAGGTGATCGAGGGCGCCGTCGCCAATGTCGGCCCCGACGCACTGCGCCTGAAGATGGTGGCGACCGGCGTGCCAGAGGGCTTCCTTGCCGCGCAAACCGAAATCACCGTGACCGAAACCCGCCCCGAGGGCACCGTCATCGAAACCCCGCACTATGCGGCGCTGACGGCGCTGCTGGCGGAAATGGCCTCAACCGGGGCGAATTTCGTCGAGATTGCCGGCAATGACGACATCATGTTCACGGCAATCTCGGACCGGCCAACAGAACCCGACGCGCTGACCGGCATGGCGCGGCAGGGTTACGGCGATTACCGGCATCTGATGCAGGTGAAGGTCGCGGATCTGGCGCAAAGCCTGCGCGAGCTGCCGGGCAAGGGGCTGCGGCTGGAACATATCCATGACTATTAGGCGGCTGGTGCTGTCACTGCCCCTGATGTTCGCGGGCTGGCTGGCGGTGCTGGTTGCGGTCGGGCTTATCAGCGATGCCGCGCCCGCCTATGTCGTACCGCTGCCGCCGGGCGATCTGATCGGGCGGCTTGATCCCGACATCTCGGTCATGGCGACCGGGGATTACAGCGTGACACTGACCTCGGACCAGCCGGGTGTGGCGCGCAGGCTTTATGCGGCGGGGGCGTGGCTGGTGCTGCCCGCAGGCCTTCCCGGATGCCTGCCGCTGCCCGCATCTTGACGCGGCGCAAGGCGCAGGCTTGGTTGCGAGAGAACAGGGAGGAATGGATGGCTGGAGTGGATCTGACGCGGTTCGAAGCGGCGGCTTTTGATCTGGACGGCACTTTGGTCGACAGTGAACCCGCCTGGGAAAAGGCCAAGCGCATCGTCGCCGAACGCTACGGCCTGCCAGTCACTGATGCCCAGATCGCCGCCAGCGTCGGACGCAGCATGGATGAATTGGTGGCGCAGGTCTTCGCCCCCGCCGATGCGACCGCCGCCCGCGCCATCGAGGAAGAAATCTTCGCCGAAGGCGCGATCTGGCTGCCGCAGGTGCGCCAGCCAATCCCCGGCGCCGCCGATTTCCTGCGCGACCTGCACGGGCGGGGCCTACGGATCGCGCTGTGCTCCTCGGCCCCGGAACGCTTTATCCGCGACGCGCTGGCACAGCTTGGCGTGCTGGAACTGGTCGAGCTGATCGTGTCCGCCGACCCGCTGCCGCGCCGCAAGCCCGACCCCTATCCTTATCTGCTGACGGCAGAGGGGCTGGGACTGTCGCCCGACAGGATCATCGGCTTTGAAGATGCCATACCAGGCGCAAGATCCGCCAAGGGCGCGGGCCTGTTCACGGCTGCCGTCGGGCCAGAGGCTCTGTCGGCCGCCTTCGCCTTCTGCGACCTGCAAGCAGGCGACTATCCCGATCTGCGCCGCAAGCTGGGCCTATAAACTGAAAGGGCCGCCCCGAAGGGCGGCCCGATCAATTTGTCATTCGCCCTACATGCCCAGCAATCTCGGGAGGAACAGCGAGATTTCCGGGATATAGGTCACCAGCATCAGGAAGGTCAGCGCGGTCAGCAGCCAAGGCATGGCGGCCTTGCTGACCTCGGTCAGGCCCAGCCGGGATATGGCCGAACCCACGTAAAGGTTCAGCCCCACCGGCGGGGTACACAGCCCGATTTCCATGTTGACCACCATCATGATCCCGAAATGTACCGGATCGACGCCCAGCTTGACGGCGACCGGGTACAGGATCGGGGCCATGATCAGCACGATGGCCGACGGCTCCATCACCATGCCGATCATCAGCAGCATGACGTTGACGATCAGCAGGAAGCCGATCTTGCCAAAGCCAAGCTCGACGATCCAGGCAGACAGCGACTGCGGGATCTGTTCACTGGTCAGGATGAAGGCAAACATCACCGCATTGGTAATGATATACAGCAGCATCGCCGACATCGCCGCCGAGGACAGCAGCACGCGGGGCACATCACGCAGGGTGATGTCCTTGTAGACCCAAACCGCGATCACGAAGGCATAAACGGCGCTGACGGCCGCGGCCTCGGTGGGCGTGAAGAAGCCGCCATAGATGCCGCCCATGATGATAACGATCAGCATCAGCCCCCAGACCGATTCACGGAAGGCCTGCCAGCGTTCGCCCCAGCTTGCCTTGGGCATGCGCGGATAGTCGTTGGACCGCGCCCGCCAATAGGTCGTGGCCCCCAGCATCGAGGCCAGCAAAATGCCGGGTATGACGCCGGCGATGAACATCGACCCGATCGAGGCCGACATCACCGTCTCGCCATTCGGGCCGGTCACGACCATGCCGGTGGTGGCGACCGAATACATAACCATGACGATGGACGGCGGGATCAGGATCCCCAGCCCCCCGGCGGTCGAGATCGCGCCGACGCCGAATTGCGCAGGATAGCCCTGCTTGACCATGGCCGGGATCAGGATCGAGCCGACCGCCATAACCGTCGCCGGCGAAGACCCCGAAATCGCCGCGAACAGCGCGCAGGCCAGCACCGCGGCCATCCCCATGCCGCCATACCAATGCCCCACCATCGAGGTCGCAAAGCGGATCATCCGCCGGGCGACGCCGCCATGGGTCAGGAAGTTGCCGGCAAGGATGAAGAAGGGGATCGCCATGATCTCGAACTTCTCGATCCCGGTGAACAGCTTCAGCGCGATGCTGTCCATCGGAATTTCGGTAAAGCCGAACAGGAAGGTGAAAACCGTCAGACCCAGCGCAATCGACACCGGCATCCCGGTGATCAGCAACAGGGCGAGAATAAGGAAGATGATCAGCGCGGTCATGCCTTGCCCCCCGCTGCGGTGTCAGCCTCGTCATCGACGCCTTCGACGGCGCCCAGATCGTGATGGGCGATATAGCCGGTGGTCAGATACCAATACAGCGCCTGAACGAAGCGAAAGCACATCAGCGCCGACCCAAGCGGCACGGCCAGATAGACAATCCACATCTTGATTTCCAGATCGGGCGAGGTCTGCCCGCCCTTGTACACGTGATAGACAAAGTCAGTGCCGATCCACGCGACGATGAAGGTGAAGATGATGCCGCCGGAAATGGCGATGATGGTCATGATCTTCTTCGCATTGCCCTCCAGCCGTTCGACCAGCACGTCAACGCCGACATGGATGCCGATGCGCACACCGTAGGCGGCCCCGAATTTGGCCATCCAGACGAACAGATAGATGCAAAGCTCTTGCGCCCAGACGAGGTTCAGCGTCCGCAGCCAGGAATAGAAGGACCGCGACCCGTTGCTGAGCCATTCAATCCCCCAGCCCCGGCTGGCCCGCACGAGGTCTGCTGTCAGATCAAGCGCATAGCGCTGGGTCACCGCGACAAAGATCAGCAGCGTCGCGGCCGCCATCAGCACGATGATCAGAGTTTCTTCGAAACGGTCCAGAAACCGCATCACCTGCCCCCCTGTTTATGTTGTTGGAACTTGGAAGAATGGGGCCGGATTCTGGCCCGGCCCCATCCCCGGATTTATGCGCCAGAGCCGGTCGCTGCCTTGATCTGTTCGATCAGCTCGGCCCCGATACGGTCGGCCATTTCCTCGTGGACCGGCGCCAGCGCCTCTTTCCAGGCGGCTTTTTCTTCGTCGGTCATCTCGTGGAATTCGGTCGTGCCGGCATCCATCATCGCCTGCAGCGCCTTTTCGTTTTCTTCCTGCGCGATGCCGTTCGCGAAGACGGTCGCCTCGGCCATGGCTTTTTCAAGATTGCCGCGCACGTCTTCGGGCAGGCCGTCCCAGAATTCCTTGTTCACGATCACCGCGTAACCAAGATAGCCGTGGTTCGACAGGGTGGCGTGCTTCTGCACCTCGTGCATCTTCTGGGTGTACATGTTCGAGGGCGGGTTTTCCGTTCCGTCGACCACGCCCGTCTGCAGGCCCTGATACACTTCCGAAAAGGCCATGACCTGCGGCACCGCGCCCAGCGCGTTCATTTCCGCTTCCAGCACTTTCGACGACTGGATGCGCATCTTCAGACCCAGGAAGTCATCCGGCACCATCAGGGGCGAGTTCGCCGACATGATCTTGAAGCCGTTATCCCAATAGGCAAGGCCGCGAATGCCCTTGTCTTCCAGCTTGGCCAGCATCGCCTTGCCGACATCGCCGTCGGTGACCATGCGCAGCTGGTCATAGCCGTCGAAGATATAGGGCAGGTCGAAGACTTCGAAATCCGGCACGCCCAGCGGGCCGAACTTGGCCAGCGACGGGGCCAGCATCTGCACCGCACCCAGTTGCAGGGCTTCCAGTTCTTCCTTGTCCTTGTACAGCTGGCTGTTCGGATAGACTTCGACCTTCACCTTGCCTTCAGTGTACTGCTCGGCCAGTTCCTTGAACTTTTCGGCCCCCTTGCCCTTGGGCGTGTCCGGCGCGACGACGTGGCTGAACTTGATGGTGATGTCCTGCGCCCAGGCACCAGCGCCCAGGCCAATGGCGATCACGGCCGCGAGACCTGCGGATACGAAACGTTTCATCATTACCTCCCCGGTAGTTTTGATTTTGGCATGACGGAGGCCGCCAAAACCTGCGGCAGCACCTCCCTCAGGACTATCAATAAGGTGATTTCTTCTGCCTGCCTATGCTGCAATTTGACCACGCCTCTGCGGACTTGACCGATTGCGGAGCGGCGCGATATGTTTTGAACATAAAACGGTTGGAGGCCCCTGTGCCGGAACCCCTGCCTGCCGCACAGGCCAGCGCCGATCCGCGCCGCTTTCAGGCCGATCTGCTGGCAGTATGCGGGATTTTTCGTGTGTCCCACTCGGCCCGCCCATGCGGCGCGGTCAGCAGCCGGCGCGTTTCCGGTTTCGACCTTGCCAGCGTCGCCACCAATGCCCGCGCCATCGAACGCGACGCCCGCGACGTGCGGCGCGATCACGATCCCTATTATTTCCTGATCCAGCAGCTGCGCGGACACGCGCATATGTGGCACCGCGACCGCCGGGCCGATGTCGGACCGGGCGACTATTTTCTGGTCAGCTCAACCCGGCCAGCGCTGTTTCGCTATGACGGCCTGTCGATACAGGCCTCATTGCACCTGCCCCGCGCCACCATGACAGAGGCATTCGGCCCCCATCCCGGCGCCGGGCTGCATCTGCGCGCCGGCTCGGTCATGGCTCGGGCGTTGAACCGTGCGGTTTGCAAGCTGGGCGACAATCCCGACGAGATCGTCGAGCTGCTGGCCATCGCCGCCCGCGATGCAGAGGATCGCGATCTGGACCTGACCGATCTGGCCCTGCGCCTGATCGAGCGCCGCGCCGCCGATCCCGGCCTGACCCCCGCAGCACTGGCAGGGGCGCTTGACGTGTCGCTGCGCGGGTTGCAACGCGCATTGGCGGCAAAGGGGATCTCGGCCACTGCCGCCATTCAGGACCAGCGCATGCACTGCGTCCGCGCGCTGCTGCACAGCCGTCCCGACATGACCGTTGCCGCCTGCGCCCAAGCGGCGGGCTTTCCCGACATCTCGCGCTTCACCCGCGATTTTCGCGCCCGCTATGGATGCCCGCCCGGCCAGTACCGCAGCCTGCCCGCCTGAACCCTGTCGCGATTCGCCAAGACTCCCCGCCCCGACCGGCCCTAGGCTGAGTGTCGGAGGGGGACGCCAAGCGTCCACAAGACAGGGGGGAAATCGTGACCACAACTTATCCCAATATCATCGACGGCGCGCGTGACGACGCGGGCGCGGGCTTCGATGTCATCAATGCATCGACCGGAGAAGTCGCCGGCCGCGCCATCAGCGCCGATGCCGAGACGCTGGACCGCGCCGTCGCCGCCGCGCGCCGCGCTTTTCCGGGCTGGGCGGCGACGCCATGGGCCGACCGGCAGGCTGCCTGTAACAAGATCGCCGGCCTGATCGGCGCGCATGCCGAGGACCTCGCCCGGCTGCTGTCGACCGAACAGGGCAAACCCCTGAACGGCGTCGGCGCGCGCTTTGAAATCGGCGGCTGTCAGGCCTGGACAAGCTACACCGCCAGCCTGACCCTGGAACCCGAGATTTTGCAGGACACGCCCGAGGGCCGGGTCGAGCTGCACCGCGTCCCCATCGGCGTGGTCGGTGCGATCACGCCGTGGAACTGGCCGGTGCTGATCGGCATCTGGCACATCATTCCGACCATCCTCGCCGGCAATTGCGTCATCATCAAACCGTCCGAGAACACGCCGCTGTCGACCCTGCGGCTGGTCGAATTGATGCAGGAGGCGCTGCCGCCCGGCGTTGTGCAGGCGCTGGCGTCTGACGGGGGTCTCGGGCCCGACATGACCACCCATCCCGGCATCGACAAGATCAGCTTTACCGGCTCGATCCCCACGGGGTCAAAGGTCATGGCCTCGGCCGCGAAGGACATCAAGCGGGTGACGCTGGAACTGGGCGGGAACGATCCGGGCATCGTGCTGCCCGATGTCGACCCCAAGGCCATCGCCGAAGGGCTGTTCTGGGGCGCGTTCATCAATAACGGCCAGACCTGCGCGGCGCTGAAGCGGCTTTATGTCCACGAGGACGTGCATGATGCCGTGGCCGAGGCGCTGGTAGGCGTCGCCAGCGCCATGCCCATGGGCGACGGTCTGGACGAGGCCAGCATCGTCGGCCCGATCCAGAACCGCAACCAATACAACATCGTCCGCGATGCCGTGCAGGACGCGCTGGATAAGGGGGCGGTGCTGCTGTGCGGCGGCATCCCCGAAGGCAATGACCTGTTCTTCCCGACAACCATCCTGTCGGGGGTCGAGCCTGGCATGAAACTGCACGATCTTGAACAGTTCGGCCCCGCCCTTGGCATCACCAAATGGCGCGATGAAGACGCGGTGGTCGCACTGGCCAATGACGATAAATGCGGGCTGGGGGCCTCGGTCTGGTCGTCGGATCCAGCGCGCGCGCGGCGTCTGGCCGACCGGATCAGCGCCGGCACCGTCTGGATCAACAAGCACGGCATGATCCAGCCCAACGCACCGTTCGGCGGCGTCCGCCAATCCGGCATCGGCGTCCAGTTCGGCGTCGATGGGCTGCGCGAATGCACCAATGTCAAAACGATCATCAGCTGATCGCACAGGGGGGAAATACGATGAAATCAACATTCGCAACCGGATTGACGCTGGCCGCGCTGCTGCTGGGTTCGGCCGCTGTGGCGCATCCGCTGGACGGTCTGACGGGCGACGAAATCCGCAAGGCGGGCGAGATCCTGCGCGGCGCGGGCGAGGCCGATGACAAGACCCTCTACCCGCTGATCGAACTGAAAGAGCCGCCGAAGGATCAGGTTCTGGCATGGAAGGAAGGCGACAGCCTCGACCGCCGGGTGATCGTCGATTACGCCACGCCCGAAGGGTTCAAGCGCGCGACCGTCAACCTGACGCAGGGCACGGTGGAAGACAGCGCGCTGACCTCGGGCCAGCCGATGGTGCTGTTTGGCGAATTCATGAAGGCGATGCAGGTGGCACTGTCCGATCCGCGCATGGTCGAAGGCCTCGCCAAGCGCGAGGTGACGCCGGACGAAGCCTTCTGCCTGCCGCTGACCGCCGGGAACTTCCTGACGCCCGAATATCAGGGCAAGCGCCTGATGAAGGTGCCCTGCTATGAGGCGCCGGGTGAGGCGTCGAACTGGTATGCCAAGCCGCTTGAAGGCCTTTACGCCATGGTCGACCTGGAAAAGGGCGAGGTGATCGAGGTCATCGACAATGGCGTCGTCGACAAGCCCACTGACAGCTGGGGCTATACCGAGGCCGAAATCGCCGAACGCGCGCCCCTGCGCCCGGCCAGCAATGCCGCCCGTCTGGCCCAGCCGGGTGGCGCGAACTTCACCATCGAGAACGGCGTTGTAAACTGGGACATCTGGCGCTTCCGTTATCGCACCGACAAGCGGCCGGGGCTGGTCTTGTCCAATATCGACGTGAAGGACGGCGAGGAATGGCGCAGCGTGCTGTATCAGGCCCATCTGTCCGAGGTCTTCGTGCCCTATATGGACCCGTCCGAGGGCTGGTACTGGCGGACCTATATGGACAGCGGCGAATACGGGTTCGGCCTGTTCCTGACGCCGTTGCGCAAGAATGTCGACTGCCCGTCTTATGCCACCTTCCTGCCCGCCATCGTCAATGACGACGCCGGGAATCCGATGGAAATCCCCGATGCCGTCTGCATCTTCGAACGCGACATCGGCGACCCGGCATGGCGCCATTTCGAGGTCTTCGCCCAAGGCCCCGACAAATTCACCCCCGCCGAGGGCCGCCCGGAAACCGAACTGGTCATCCGCACCGCGTCAGAGGTCGGCAACTATGACTATCTGATCGACTATCGTTTCAAGGAAAACGGCGCGATCTATATCATGGTCGGGGCCTCGGGGCTTGATGCGGTCAAAGGCGTGGCCTCGACCAGCATGGATGACCCGACGGCGGCGGATGATACCCGATATGGCAGCCTGATCGCGCCGAATCTGGTGGCGCCGAACCATGACCACTATTTCAATTTCCGCATGGATTTCGATGTCGACCAGCCGGCCAACATGGCCTCGACGCTGGATATCGTGCCGGCGGAAAACCTGCCCGCCGATGTGCCGCGCAAGTCGATGTGGCAGGTCAACGAGGTGATGGCCAATTCCGAACTTGAGGCGCGTTATACCTTCAGCGCCTTCAAGCCGCGCTATTTCCACGTCATGGATAGCAGCCGGAAAGGCCCGTTGGGCCATAGCCCGGCCTATATGATCCATCACGGCAACGTCGCCTACGGGCCATACGACTTCGAAAACGACCCGCCGTTCAAGCGCAACCGCTATCTGGAATACAGCCTGTGGAACACAGTCTATGACCCCGAACAGCGCTATGCCGGCGGTACGTTCGCCATGGGTTCGGACGGGTCCGACACGCTGGCGCAATGGGTCGAGGACGACCAGTCGCTGCACAATGCCGACATCGTGTCGTGGTTCACGGCGGGCTTCCACCATATCCCGCGTGTCGAGGATTGGCCGGTCATGTCGACTGAATGGAAGACCATCCACCTGATGCCGATGAACTTCTTCGCCATGAACCCTGCGGCGACCATCCGCCTGCCCGCCGACGACCCGGCCGCCCTGCCGGTCGAGGCCGCCGCATCTGCCACAGACGAGGTGGAGTCAGCGTCCGAGATGGATTCGACTGCCCCCGCCCCCAAGCCGGCGCAATAGTCGGCTGGGGAATCTTGCAAAGGCGGGCCCCGAGGCCCGCCTTTCGCATGTCAGGGCCGCGTCAGCCCAAGGCAATGCGCGATCTGCGCCGGAAAATGCGGCACTGCCCGCGGATGGGTCAGGTATTCGGCCAGCGGCATCATCCGCCAGCATTGGCCCTCATCGCCGAATCGGATGCCCGCGATCTCTGCCGGGGTGATCCTGCCGGTGAAAAAGACGGAATAGCGACCGGCGCGGTGGGGATTGGGAAAGGTAAAGCCCGCTTCCAGCCGAGCGGGGGGAAAGCGCAGGCCAAACTCCTCCTCCAACTCACGCAGGGCGCAGCCTTCGGGCGTCTCGCCCGGTTCGGCGCCGCCGCCGGGCAGGTCCCAATGGGCCGGCCAAGGAATATGTTCGAGATCATCGCGCAGGCAGACCAGCAGATCGTCGCCGCATGTCAGGATCAGCTTGGCCCCGGCAAAATCCTGTGCGGGCCTCACTCGGCCGCGACCTCGCTGCGCCCGGCATCGGGCCGCAAATGGGCCGCCCGCGAAAGGAAACGGCCCAGCCGTTCTGCCAGCGCATCATAACCTTCAGAGGGCTGCATCCGCACCGGGTCCAGGTACAGATTGCGGTCGATCTCGATCTGCAGGACATGGACATTCTGCGCCGGGCGACCGTAGGCATTGGTGATATAGGCGCCGGAAAACGGCGCGTTGAGGCGCAGCCGAAAGCCGGCCTGACGCATCAAGGTGCAGATCATCTCGCGCAGGGCCGGACCGCAACTGACACCGTGGCGGTCGCCGATCACCGCGTCGGGCAATGGCGGCACCAGATGCGAGATGGCGTCATGGGGCATCGAATGCATGTCGATGACGATCGCCCAGCCGAATCGCGCCAGCGCCTCGTCGATCAGCCCGCGCAAGGCGGCATGATAGGGCCGCCAATAGCTGTCGATGCGGCGCCGCGCCTCGGCCATGGGTATGGGCGCAAAGCGAATCGGGCGCGCGCCCGAAACGACGCGGGGAATCACGCCAAGCCCCGCCAGCGCGCGCGGCGAAGGGTTGCGGCCCGGCCCACATTCCACGGCACCGGGATCCAATTCCGAGGCGGCGCGGTTCAGATCGATGATGCTCCGCGGCAGCCGGGCAGTCAGCGTTACCGCCCCCGCAGCCAATGCAGGCTGGATCAGGCGATCGATGAACGCGTCTTCGGATGACCTCAAGGAATTGATATCTATGCAGGATTCGGACAGAAACCAATCTGGATAGTCGCGCCCCGAATGTGGCGAACAGACGATAACGCCGCTGGCCCATTCAACCGGGCGCTGCAGATCGTGGCCGAATTCATCCGCTGGCATCGCGCCCTGGATCATGGACCTTTCCCCGTGTCCGGGCGTATTTTTCACCGCCCTACCTGCATGTTTTATACCGTCGCGTTTTTCTGTCGCCAACCGTCTTGAAACCCCTACAGACTGCCTATATAGACCCACGAACCGAAGCGAATCCCGCCTCTGACGGGGCGGATGCGCACGGGAACGGGCGGTTAGCTCAGCGGTAGAGCACTACGTTGACATCGTAGTGGCCACTGGTTCGATCCCAGTACCGCCCACCATTTTCGCGCCCCCGGGCTGATGACCGGGGGCATTTTGAGTTTCAAGGCGCTTGGCTGAGCGCCGCGATGAGGAACAGAACGATGAAGGTTCGCAACTCGCTCCGCTCGCTCAAAAGCCGCCACCGTGACTGCCAGGTGGTGCGCCGCAAGGGCCGGATCTACGTGATCAACAAAACCAACCGTCGCTTCAAGGCCCGCCAGGGCTAAGTGCGACGGACGGGCCTGTTTGGCCTGCACCTTGAAACCCGCCGCAGCGATGCGGCGGGTTTTTTCTTGGCCGGCCAGCGGGTGGTCACCGGGACCAGCGCGCGCTGGCAATCAAGGCGACGCAAAAGGGCCAGCATGTTGATATTTCGGATCAACATACGCTCCGCCAAAAAAATGTAATACCTGCTTACATCCCTGTATACATGTATAGATTGTGCGACAAATATCCTGACAATATCCTCGCCTTGAGGAGTGCAGCATGCCCGCAGAACAGAGGCCGTATCACCACGGCAACCTTGTCCCGGCCCTGATCGAGACGACAATCCAACTGGTCGAAGAAATCGGCGTCGAGAAAGTGACCGTGCGCGAGGTCGCCAAGCGGGCCGGTGTTTCCCCCGGCGCCCCCTTCAGGCATTTCCGTTCGAAATCAGCGCTGCTGACGGCGGTCGCAGAACAGGCAGTCGAGCGGCTGTACGACGCAGTTACCGCAGCCCAGGACCCGGCACTGGAAAATGATCCGCTGGGCCAGCTGGAACGGATCGGCCAAGGCTATCTGGCATGGGTGCGCACCTATCCGACGCATTTCCAGATCGTCAGCGACCGCAAGCTGATCGACTTCCACACCTCGGAAATCTCTACCGCGCTGAACGCGCGCATCCGCATTCGCATGGTCGATCTGCTGACCCGCGCCCGCGACAACGGTCAGCTGGCCCCCGGTCAGGATATCGAGACGATTATTCTAGATTCGCGCGCCATGGTTTACGGGCTGTCACGCATGTATACGGACGGGCATTTCCGTGACTGGCAGCCCGACGGTGACCCTTTCGAGTGGATGAAACGCGGCCTGTCAGCCTTCATCGCCCGCCTGCGCGCCTAGCGCGACACGACCCGCCAGCCCGGCGACCCAGTGGATCAGCTGGGAAAGCCGGGGGCGATACGCAGCCCGCCGACGTCGATCCCGCGCCAGTTCTTCATCGGGTTGGTCAGGTATTTTCCGACGACCGGGTGCCCCTTGTCCAACACCCCCAGATGCACCAGCAGCGCCGTGATCGCAGCCTGCGATGCGCGGGTGCCGCCATCCTCGATCTTGACCGCAACACCCAGCTTCCTCTCCGGGATGATGGCGATAAAGACAGCTTCCGCCCCGGTCTTGACGGCAACACGGCCACCCATGGCGCGCATCAGCTCGGTACAGGCGCGACCTTCGCCGGCGACCAATTCGGGATAAGCGGTCATGGCCTGAACCAGACGCTCCATCGCCTGTCCGCGGGCGCCGCTGCCGGGCTGGGCGAACGCCGCCATGGCACGCGCCAGACCGGTGATGGAGCCCGCGAAATTCGGTGCCGAACAGCCGTCGATGCCATAGCCTGCCGGTTCTTCGGCCATCACCTCGGCTGTGGCCTGCCGGATGGCTTTCTGCAGCGGGTGGTCGATCTCGACATATTCAGGCCCGGCGCCCGCATGGCGCGCCCAGGTCAAAAACCCCGCATGCTTGCCCGAACAGTTGTTGTGCAACTGACTGGGCTTGTGATCCGAGCAGGTCAGCCTGCGGCTTTCGTCCTTGTCCCACGGCATGTGACAGCCACAGCGCAGATCGCCTTCGCCAAGCGCCAGCCCATGCAGCCATGCCCCGACCTTGTCGGCATGCAATGCCGCCCCATTATGCGAGGCACAGGACAGCGCCAGTTGTTCCGGACCGAGCCCGGCGGCATCGGCCGCGCCGGATTCCAGCAGTGGCAGCGCCTGAATCATCTTGCAGGACGAGCGCGGGAAGATCACCTTGCCCGGATCGCCCCATGCCGCCACGACCTCGTGCCCGTCATGGATCACGGCGTGACCGCGATGCACGCCCTCCAGCAGGTCGCCGCGCCACAGTTCGATCATCTCCGCCGCAGACATGACCACTCCTTATCCAAATTTGGTGACAAATACGCGATTTCCTGCCGATTGGGGTTTTTTCGCCCATCGATTTGGCGCTATCTTGACGGGGAACCGCATCAAAGGCCACAGGCATCGTCAAGAACGCTATCGGCAGGAGGCAGAACATGACCATCACAAAGCTGCGCGGCGCGGCCGCAATTATCGCTGTCGCGACCGGACTGGCCGGGCCCGCGCTGGCACAGGAATCCACCAATGTCGTTGCGACCGAAGGCGATTGGACCGTCTTCGCCGGCAACAACCCCAAGGAATGCTGGGCGGTGTCGCCGCCCAAATCCTCGGCCAATACCCGCGACGGGCAGACCGTGCAGGTCGAACGCGGCGATATCCGGCTGTATGTCGCCTATCGCCCCGGCGCATCGGGCGAAGTCAGCTTTACCGGTGGCTATCCGTTCAAGCCCGGCTCGACCGTGGCAGTGGATGTCGGCGGCCAGAAGTTCGACCTGTTCACCGAGGGTGAAAACGCCTGGACCGGCTCGAACGGCGAGGACGCCAAACTGATCGCCGCGCTGCGCGCCGGCTCGAACGTGACGCTGACCGCAATGTCGTCGCGCGGCACCCAGACGGTTGACACTTTCAGCCTGTCAGGCATCACCGCTGCGACCAACGCGGCGAAGTCGAACTGCCAGTAATGCCGCGCCGGGGGCTTCGCGCCCCCGGACCCCCACGGGATATTTGAACCAGAATGAAACGCCCGCCTTGATTGGCACGGCGTTTTTCATTATGTCTGCGGTCTTCCCAAGGAATCTGCCGCCATGACCGCCCCGATCACGCAAGACGTGCTGACCATTCCACGCAAGCTGCCCGAAACCGGGCGGGTGAATATCGTCGGGCTGACCCGGGACCAGCTGCGCGAGGCGCTGATCGATGCGGGCACGCCCGAAAAGCAGGCCAAGATGCGCGTGGGTCAGGTCTGGCAGTGGATCTATCACTGGGGCGTGCGGGATTTCGCCCAGATGACCAATCTGGCCAAGGATTACCGCGCCTTGCTGGCCGAGAAGTTCGAGATCACGGTGCCGGATGTTGTGACCCGGCAGATCTCGGAAGATGGCACGCGCAAATACCTGCTGA
Organism: Paracoccus xiamenensis; assembly: GCF_011308835.1. GTDB lineage: Bacteria > Pseudomonadota > Alphaproteobacteria > Rhodobacterales > Rhodobacteraceae > Paracoccus > Paracoccus xiamenensis. Next base: position 59,600 of record NZ_JAAOHY010000002.1, read on the forward strand.
AAATTGCCGGCGGTCACGAGGTCGAGGCCGTCTATATCCCCGAGGAAAACCGCGGGACGCTGTGCGTGTCTTCGCAGGTCGGCTGCACGCTGACCTGTTCGTTCTGCCATACCGGGACCCAGAAGCTGGTGCGCAACCTGACCGCCGGGGAAATCGTCGGCCAGGTCATGCTGGTGCGTGACGATCTGGGCGAATGGCCCGAACCCGGCGCCCCGAAGGACGAGACCCGGCTGGTCAGCAATGTCGTGCTGATGGGCATGGGAGAGCCGCTGTACAATTTCGATTCCGTGCGCGACGCCATGCGCGTCACCATGGATGGCGAAGGGCTGTCGCTGTCGCGTCGCAGGATCACGCTGTCGACCAGCGGCGTCGTGCCCGAGATCGCCAAGACGGCCGAGGATATCGGCTGCCAATTGGCGATCAGCTTTCACGCCACCACCGATGAGGTGCGCGATCGTCTGGTGCCGATCAACAAGAAGTGGAACATCGCCACGCTGCTGGATGCACTGCGCGACTATCCCAAGCTGTCGAACAGCGAACGGATCACCTTCGAATATGTGATGCTGGACGGTGTGAATGACAGTGACGAGGATGCCCGCCGTCTGGTCAAGCTGATCCGCGGCATCCCGGCGAAGATCAACCTGATCCCGTTCAACGAATGGCCCGGCGCCCCCTATAAGCGGTCAAGCTGGGAGCGGATCGAGAAATTCGCCGACATCATCTATAAGGCCGGCTATGCCAGCCCGATCCGCACCCCCCGCGGCGAGGATATCATGGCCGCCTGCGGTCAGCTGAAATCGGCGACAGAGCGCGGGCGGAAGTCCAGGGCTCAGGTTGCGGCGGAAGCGCAGGGCTGAACCCGAGCGCACCGTCACACCTTGAAGCTGGCCTGAAAGCTGACCTCGTTTCCTGAATCGCAATGCCCGTGAAAGCTGATCTGCCAGCCTTCGTCGGCAGGTGTGATCGTCATCGTTCCGCTGGTATAGCGCCCGTGATCCCAGAAATACAGGAAGTCGTCGAACCAGATATCGGGGTCGTCCTGCTCCGATATGGTGATCGTTTCGCCATCGACAGGAAGTCGCGGAACCGGTGGGTTGAGGTTGACGATCACTGCGGATTCCCAGCCCTCGACGCCGCGATCATCCGGCGTTTCGCCGGGGCGGGTTGTCTGGATCCAGATGCTCAGCCGCTGCTCGCCGCCCCTGCCGGTAGAAGGCTTGATCTGGGCCTGGTGAATCTCTTGCGTGCGCGGCGGTCCGCCCTTCGGTGTAAAGACGAAGGAGTGGACATCTGCGGTAATCCGCTGCTCTTTCGGGCGGCTGCTGAATGAGAAGCCGTCCAGCTCGCTTGCGGTGAGATAGGATTTTTGCGTCCCGCGGCGGGTGATCGAGGTTGCCGCATAGCGTGCGGCCTCGCGCAGCGCCTTCGGCGCGCCCATGCCTGACGCCAGATAATGTGCGAAACTGCCGATAAAGGCATCGCCTGCGCCGGTGGTATCGACTGGCGTGACTTTGACCGGGGCGATTTCCTGAACCGCGTCCGATGTCACCAGCCGCGCACCCCGCCCGCCAAGCGTGACCACCACCTGACCGATCCCCTGCGCGATCAGATGACGCGCCGCCGCGACGATATCGGCATCGGTGCCCGTGGGCATTCCGGTCAGGGTCGCAAGCTCGGTCTCGTTGGGGCAGAAGAAGGACAGGCCGGCCAGCCGGGAGACATCCAGATCGGGCGAGGCCGGGGCCGGGTTCAGAACCGTGGTGATCCCCTGCGCGGAGGCCCAGGCGATGGTGTGATAATTCACCTCCAGCGGCACTTCGAGCTGCATCAGGATCACCGCGCAATCGGCCAGCGCCGGCGTCGCCTGATCCACATGCGCAGGCGACAGGGCCGCATTCGCCCCCTTGATGATCAGGATCGAGTTCTCACCCGACGGCTCGACGAAGATCGGAGCGACCCCAGACGACTTGCCGGAAATCACATGGACATGACTGCCGTCAATGCCATTGTCCTGAAAGTTCTGGATCTGCTGATCGCCGAACATGTCGCCACCCACGCAGCCGACCATCATCACCTGCGATCCCAGCCGGGCGGCCGCAACGGCCTGATTGGCACCCTTGCCGCCGAAGCCGAGTTCGAAATCCGGGGCCTCGATGGTTTCACCCGGTCCCGGCATCCGGTCGGTATAGGTGATAACGTCGATCATGTTCGACCCGACGACGCCGATGCGGCCCTTGCTCATCCCTCGCCCCCTGTCTGTGCGATCAGTTCGGCCAGCTTCTCGGCCTCGGGCGCCGAGACATAGCCGAAGCGGATACTGAATTCGGCCTGCGCGCCGGGCGCAAGCTGGATGACATTGCCCTTGGCCAATTCGGCGGTGCGGCCTTCGGGTTCGCTGGTCGCAGGCAGTGCGAAGGCGGCGACCTTGGTATCGCCATTGGCCATGATCCAGCGCACCAGTTTGGGCAGCTGCGCCGGCAGGTAGGACAGCGCGATGCCGTCACCCTTGGGTCGGCGCAGCATCAGATGCGCGCGGCCCTCGGCATCGGTGCCGGGGTCGCGGATATAGAAGACCTGTTCGGGGTCATACTGATCGCGGTCCAGCACCCGCATCTTGCCCGGATCGGCGGCGAGTTCGTCGATGAAGGCCAAATAGTCAGCGTTTGGGGTGACATGCGCGGGCACGGCGCGGCGGACTTGTGTGCGTTCGGGCGTGAAGGGCGCGGGCTGGTGGATGGTGGCGCCGGGCAGGAAGGCGGGGTTCAGATGCGCCATGTATTGCAGCGGCATTGGGAAGGCCGATCGGTTGTAGACCCGCATCCCCCAATCGATCATCGTGTCGGTTTCATAGATGCGCACGGTGGGTTCGGCATCGTAATGGGGGCCGAAGCCCTCGACATGGTTGCGCCGTCCCCACAGCTCAACCCAGCGGCCGCGCGCGTCCTCGCCGGCGAACAGCGTCGCCTGATCCATGCGGCAGGTCGGCAATTCGCCATGGACGGGGTGGCTGTCCTCTGGACCCGGCACGCCATTGGCCAGCACCCCGGAATGAAAGCCCAGACAGCCATAGGTGCCGATGATCGTTGGCGCGGGCCGCGGGTTGTCGAACTGGCTGGACATGCCCAGATACAGCCCCTCAAACGCGGCATCCCACAACATCTGGCCCATAAAGGGCAGGATGGTGACGTGTCCCTTGAGGTTGCGGATCTGTAGCATCTCAACGCCCGTAGGCGCGCGCCAGATGTCGGCGCGGATCTGGCCGTGATGCAGCACGGCGCGGCCGGTTTCGAAAAACTGGTCACGATAAAGCGGGACGGCGACGGTCATTCAGCCCTCTTTCCTGCTGCTCAGCAGATAGTTCAGCACCAGAACGCCGATCAGGAAGGCGCCCCAGATGAAGTCTATCAGGTGGTTCGACACGCGCATCATCTGGAAGCCCGACGACAGCATCACCAGCGAAATCAGCGCCAGCGCCACACCCAGCACATTGCCGCGCCCGCCGGCCGGATTGGTGCCGCCAAGCACCGCGATCAGCACCGCCTGCAGCAGATATGATGCGCCGTAATCCGACTTCGCCGCATTGGTCCGCCCCGACAGGATGATCCCCGCCATCGCCGCCAGCAGCCCGGTCAGCGCATAGCTGTAGACCAGCATCCGCGCCCGGTTAATGCCGGCAAAGACGGCGGCGCGGGGATTGGTGCCGATCAGCATCAGTTGCAGGCCAAAGGCGGTGCGCGTCAGCAGCAGCCAGACGCCGACGCAGACCGCGATGAAGATCACGAAGGGCAGCGGGACCGGCCCCAGCTTGCTGTTGCCAATGGCATTCCAGCCGGCCGGAAAGCCCACGATGGCCGGGCCGCCGGTCAGCACCAGCGCCAGCCCGGTGAACACCTGCCCGGTGCCCAGTGTCGCAAGGATCGGCGTGATCCGCAGGCGCGAGATCAGCAGCCCGTTCACGATCCCGCCCAGCAGCCCGACGCTGAGCGCGATGGCGACGCCGATCAGCACAGTGCCGATGCCGGCCTCTGCCCCGCCCATGCGCTGAAAGAACAGCCCGGCCGTGATCGCCGCCAGATTGGCCAGCCCGACGATGGACAGGTCGATTCCGCCCGTCAGCATGGCGATCATCACCGCGACGGACAGGATGCCCAGTTCGGGCAGGAAGAACGCCATCGATTCGAAGTTATAGGCGTTCAGGAAACGCGGATTGGCAAAGCTCATCGCGATCAGCACGACAAAGCAGACCAGCAGCAATTGCAGATTGGTGGCACCACCGGCGGCGCGGGACAGGCGGGCGGTCAGGCTGGGATTGGTCATCTGGCCCTCCTCATACGATGGCCTTGCGGTCGCGCAGCGCCGTCAGCGCCACCGCAGCGATCAGCATGGCCCCCACCACGACGCGCTGCCATGTGGTGTCGATGCCCATCAGGATCAGCGAATTCTTGATCATCACCAGAATGAACACCCCCAGCATCGTCCCCAGAACCGAGCCGCGCCCGCCAAAGATCGAGGCGCCCCCCAGCACGACGGCGGCGATCACGTCCAGCTCCCACCCGACGAAGTCGCGCGGATTGGCCATCCAGATCATGGAACTGTGCAGCAGTCCGGCAAACCCCGCCAGCGCGCCCGCCGTCACATAGACGAAGATCAGCGAGCGCCCGGTGCGGAAGCCGACGCGCTTGGCGGCCTCTGGCGCGGCGCCATAAGCATAGACCGACCGCCCGATCATCGTCCGGCTGAGCACGAAGTGGATCGCCAGCGCCAGCCCCAGATAGGCCAGCACCGTCGCCGGCAGCCCGAAAGTCGCCCCCTTGGCGTTGGTCATGGTGACAAGATCGGTCTTGCCAAATTCGATCAGTGATTTCGGATACTTGTTGATATTCACGTTCGAGGTGCCAACGACGCCGTTCAGCAGCCCGCGCGCCATCGCCGCCGTGCCCAGCGTCACGATCAGCGGGATCATCCGCAGCTTCCAGACCAGCGTGGCGTTCACCAGACCCATCGCCGCCCCGGCCAGCGTCGCCAGCAGAAACGGGACCAGCACGCCCGTGGGCCAGCCCCAGTCGACCATGGCGCGCACCACCAGATAGGCCGCCGCAGCCGCAAAGGCAGGGAAACTGACATCGATCCCGCCAGAGATCATTATCAGCAGCACCCCCAGCGCCATGATCCCGATCACCACATTGGACCGCGCCAGGCTGAACAGGTTTTCAAGCGACCAGAAGGCAGGATTGACCAGCCCGATCAGCACCATCGCCAGCAACAGGATGCCGGCGACCATCGCCTCGGTGCTTTTCCACCACGCGTTTTGCGCGCTCATGCGGGGACCTCGATATTCAGGCGCAGGCTATCGTTCAGCGCGTCCTCGGTCAGGGTATCGCCGGACAGTTCGGCGGTGATGCGGCCGTGGACCATAGTGACGACGCGGTTGCAGTTGGCCACCAGCTCGGGGACATCATCCGAGATCATCAGCACCGCCAGCCCTTCCTCGCGCGCCATGCGGTGGATGATCGCGTGGATGGTGGCCTTGGATCCGACATCGACGCCCACGGTCGGGCCGTTCAGGATCAGCACCTTCGCGCCCGTCATCAGCCAGCGGCCAATCATCACCCGCTGTTGGTTTCCGCCCGACAGCGTGCCGACCGCAACCTCGGGCGAGGGGGCGGCGATGGCCATGCCGTCGAACATCTCGCGCGTGGCGTCGGCGGCAGCCTTGCGGTTCAGCCCCAGGCCGGGCGCAAAGCGGCGGATCGAGGAAACGATGGAATTGTCGCGGATCGAGCGGGTCAGGAACAACCCTTCGGACAGCCGATCCTCGGGGACATAGGCGATGCCGGCGTCAATGGCCTGCTGGACCGACCGGGGCGTGACATCCTGCCCGTCGACCAGAACCGCGCCCGTCGCTGGCGGCAGCATCCCGAAAGCCGCCAGCGCCAGCTCAGTCCGGCCCGAACCGATCAGCCCGCTGACGCCCACCACCTCGCCCGGCCACAGCTTCAGCGACACGTTGCTGAGATGGCCGGGGACTGATACATCACGGAATTCCAACCGCGGCGCGCCTTCGGCAGCCGGGGCGTCGTAATGCCCGACCTCCAGCGCGCGGCCGGTCATGGCGTGGGTGATCGCGGCCTCGTCGAAATTGACAATCGGACCCTCGGCGACCTTGCGGCCGTTGCGAAACACCGTCAGCCTTTCGGAAAGGTCCAGCATCTCCCGCATCTTGTGGCTGACGAACAGGATGGCGATGCCATGCGCCTGTAGATCGCGGGTGATGCGGAACAGGCGCTCGACCTCTCGCCCGGTCAGCGCGGTTGTGGGTTCGTCCATGATGATAAGGCGCGCATCGGCCAGCACCGCGCGCGCAATCGCCACCAGCTGACGGCCCGAGGTCGGCAGCGTTTCCACCGCCGCATCCAGCGGCAGATCGACATCCAGCCGCGCCAGCACCTCGCGCGCCATGGCCCGCGCGCGCTTGCGGTCAACCAGCCGCGCGCCTTCGTGAAGGAAGCTGTTGATGGTCAGGTTTTCCACCACCGACAGCGCCGGAAACAGCGAAAAATCCTGATAGATGACCTGTATCCCGGCGGCGGTCGATTTCACCGGATCCAGCACCCCGGCAGGCTTGCCGTCGATCAGAATGGTGCCGGCATCGGGCTGATAGACGCCTGACATGACCTTGATGATGGTCGACTTGCCCGAGCCGTTTTCGCCTGCGAGACAATGGATCTCGCCCGGCATGATCTGCAGGGACACGTCATCCAGCGCGGTGACGCCGCCGAAGCGCTTGGTGATGCCGCGCATCTCGATCAGGGGAGTGTTGGTGGTCATAGCGCCATCCCGGAAAAGCGACCGGCCGGAATCCCGGCCGGCCCGCCGATCAGAAATCGTATTCGGCCATATTGTCCTTGGTCACGCCGACCCAGCCCGCACCGTACAGCTTGTTCGGCGCAGCCGCGTCGGGGGCGATCAGGTCCTCGTATCCTGCAAGGCCAAGGTTCAGGCCCGGCTTGATCTGATCCTGCTTCCCTTCCAACGCCGCCACGGCCAGCATGTTCATGGCGTAACCGGCGACGGCGGGATCCCAGAACTGGATATATTCGACGGCGCCGTTATCCAGATATTCCCCCGCAACAGATACCAGCCCCGTGCCCGAGAAATGCACCTTTCCCGCAAGCCCGGATTCGGTGATCATCCGCCCCGCCCCGGCAGAGGTCGGCATCGGCCCACCGACAATGCCCGCGATATCGGGCTGGGCGGTAAACGCCTCTTTCAGCTTGGTATAGTCCTGATTGGCGTCGTCATAGGTTTCCAGCCGATCCATGGCCAGGCTCATCTCGGGGAAGTTCGCCTCTTGATAGGCGACCGCGCCGTCGATCCATTCCATCTGACTTTTCGAGGTCAGGCTGCCCACCGTGGCCACGTATTTCCCCGTGCCGCCCATCGCCTCGCCCAGAACCTTCATCAGGTTTTCGCCATAAGCGAAGTTGTCGAAGGCCTCGATGTCGTAATCGGCGTTCTGGATGTTCGAGGCCTCGTGCGAGATCACCACGATCCCCTGATCGCGGGCCTTTTGCAGCACCGGCTCAACCGCCTCGACGCTGAAGGGCACAACGCAGATCGCATCGACGCCCTGGGCAATCAGGTTCTCGATCATCTGCACCTGCGCGGCAGCGTCTGCCTGCGACGGACCGACCATGAAGGTGTCGTTTCCGGTGTCGTCCTTGAACTGGTCCACGCCTTCGCGCATGCGGTCGAACCAGGCAATACCGTCGACCTTGACCACCGTGGCGATGGTATAGGTCTTGCCCTCGGCCGACGTGATCAGCTCTTTGTTCACATTGGTCACATCGACCGGACCCTCGGCATAGGCCGCACCGGCCGCCATCACCCCCAGAAACGTCGCCGCCAGAAAATGTTTCATGTTTTCCTCCCCTATGCGGACAGCGTGCCTCAGTCAGGCACAGCCGCCCTTCTCCTCCGCCCAGCACGGTTGCATTGGAAAACCCATGCGTCAAGCTGGCCCCACGGGCAGGAAAGTTTGCGCCCGAAGAAGGGTAAATTCAGTTATATCACTGTTTTATAAATAAATTTTTGAACGCCCCGCGATCTTGCAGGTTATCGCAGGGCGGCGTTTCTCTCATTCCGGCATGAGGAAATTTTGAGCTTGAACCAAACATCGCAACCACAGGCTGCGCAGCTTAGCGGAAGCAGGCGTCCCGGCCATCAGCCGCAATGGTCGCCGCACCGTCTGCAATCGCCCGCGACCGCCGCGACGCCTGAGCCGTCCCGCGCAATTTCGGCGCCGGCAATACCGCCGCCAACCGCGCCGCCTGCCGGGCGGTCAGCCGGTCTGGGGTTGTGCCGAAATGGTGTTGCGCCGCCGCGTGGACGCCGAAGACGCCGGGCCCGAACTCGGCCACGTTCAGATAGACCTCAAGGATGCGGCGCTTGGTCCAGACCCCCTCGACCAGTGGCGTCATCACCGCCTCGATGGCCTTGCGCAACCAGCTTCGGCCCTGCCACAGATAGACATTCTTCACCGTTTGCTGGCTGATCGTCGACGCCCCACCCTGCTGCCCCGAGGCGACGACCCGCCGGATCTCAGCCATGTCAAAGCCCCAGTGCAGGCAGAAATTCGCGTCCTCGGCAGCTACGACCGACCGGGCCATAACGGGCGCAATATCTTCCAGATCCGCCCATTCGCGGCGTTGGATCGGGTAATCGCGGGCGTTCTGGATGATGGTCAGCGTGGTCGGCGGATTGAACAGTGCGAAAAGCAGCACCGACACAAAGGCCGCCAGGGCCAGGCGGATGCCCACATACCAGGCCCAGCCCGCCAGCCACCGCCCAAGGCGAAGCCGCCGCCGCGGTGTCACGGCATCGGGAATATTCTTTGTCTTGCTCGGGTTGCGCATGGCTGCTCGTCTCATGCAGCCCTGCGCATCGTCAAGCCCGCAAGCCGAAAACCCCGCGCTTACACCTTCGGCGCAGGGGTGGCGTTGCCTGGCGCAACATCTTCGGATGGAACGGGCGCGCCGCCACCTGCCAGGGCCTCGCGCAGACGCTCCTCATCCTGCTTCGACAACGAGCTTTGGATAACGCGGCCGCGCTTGTGAAAATCGGCGATGCGGTCCAGCACCTTGTCGGTTGTCATCTCGCGCACCAATAGAAACAGCGCCGAGCCGCCAGGCGTCACCTTCTGCCCGATCTCGCGCATGAAATCGTCGTTGATGCCGTAATCGGTCAGATACCCCGCCAGCGCGCCGGACCCCGCGCCCACTGCCGCACCGACCAGCGGATTGAGGAACAGCAGCCCGACCAGCGTGCCCCAGAACGTGCCGCCAACCGCCCCGGCAGCCGTCAGGTTCAGCGACTGATGCAGCTGAATGTCGTCTGCCGCCGGCCGCGTGACGACAACCGCGTCCTCCAGCTTGATCAGGTACTCATTCTGCAGCTTGACCAGTTCGGTCCGCAAATCGAACGCCGAGTTTTCGTCGTCGAACGCAATCACCAGAAGATCGGACATGGTTTCCCTTTCAATGTGATTAAATGCCCAGCCATTCACAGCCGCGCCTGCCCCGGGGTCAATAGCCGGCCATAGACGGACGAACGCAAAACACCGCAACGCCGGTCGAGTTCCGCTGGACAAACCTGCTCTGCCGCGTTTCCCTGCTGCCGGAAAACGACAGGAGAACGCGATGGATCTGGGCATCAAGGGCAAACGCGCGCTGGTGTGCGCCGCATCGAAAGGGTTGGGGCGAGGCAGCGCCGAGGCGCTGGCTGCCGAGGGCGTCGACCTGATCATCAACGCACGCGGTGCCGAGGCCCTGCAGCAAACCGCCGCGGATCTGACCGATCGATACGGCGTCTCGGTGCAGGCCGTTGCCGCCGATATCACCACCGAGGCCGGCCGGGCGAAGGTGCTGGATGTGGCCGGGCCAATCGACATTCTGGTCAATAATGCAGGCGGCCCCCCGCCCGGCCATTGGACCGAATGGACCCGCGAGGATTTCATCAAGGCGCTCGATGCGAACCTGCTGACGGCAGTGGCGCTTATCCAGGCCACCGTTCCCGGCATGATCGAACGCAAGTGGGGCCGCGTAGTCAACATCACTTCGGCCGCCGTGCGGTCCCCGATTCCGATCCTCGGGCTGTCGAACACCGCCCGCACCGGCCTCACCGGATTCGTTGCCGGCCTGTCGCGCGATGTGGCCAAGCATGGCGTCGTCGTGAACAACCTGCTGCCGGGGTTGCACGCAACTGATCGCGCAGACAGTCTGGACGGCAGCGCCGCACAAGCAGAAGGCATCTCGATCGAACAGGCCCGTGCCCGCCGACAATCCGGCATCCCAACCGGGACCTACGGTTCAGCCGCAGATTTTGGCGCCGCCTGCGCATTCCTTTGCAGCCAGCAAGCCAAGTTCATTATCGGCCAGAATCTGCTGGTCGATGGCGGCACGCTGAATGTCACAATGTAGCATAAATCCGAAATGCCGTTGGGCCGTATTTCGATACTAATCTTGATCGTACACTAACGGCCAAATCGGACCACCAAGGCGGGGCCGGTCAATCTGACGATCCCCAGATACACCAGCTTAACCTCAAGGTGCTTGCAAAAGCGCCTTGAGGCAACGTGAGCAGACATTAAAACTCGTCAGTCGAGGTCAGCTTATTCTCGCACCCGCAACCCTCGCCGCACCGCCAAGCCCCCCGCATGATCGATGCTTCTGCGCCTGTCTTCTTTCTCGCACCGCCGGCAGCCTTGAACGCCCCACCCGACAAAAGACTTCCCTTCTGAAAATCTGATATGGCCGGCACCGACCGTCAGTTCACGATCAAGTCGGCGTGCAGCGCACCCGCCGCATGAATTGCCTTCAGAATGTCAATCAGATCCCGCGGCGACACACCCAGCGCATTCAGCCCCTCAACCACATCGGACAGCGACGAACTTCCCTGCACTTCAGCAAAGCCGATGCCCGGCTCTTCCGTAATTTCTGCCGCACCCTGCGTTACGACGACCGTTTCACCATCTGCAAATGGGTTGGGCTGCGAAACCTGCGGCACCTCCTGCACACGCAAAGTCAGATTGCCTTGCGACACCGCAACTCGCGAAACCCGCACATCCTCTCCCATGACGATCGTACCAGAACGATGATCCACGACCACGCGCGCCTTGCCGTCCGTTTCAACAGTCAAATTTTCAATTCGGCTAAGCAACCGAGCCGGATTAACGTTAGTGCTGCCCGAAAGGTCAAGAACCACGGTTCCGGCGTCAACCATCTCTGCGATACGCCCGACGCCACTGCCGTTCACAACCCTCTCTATCCGCGAGGCCGTCGTAAAATCAGGCTGTTTCAAAGCCAGCCTGATATTGCGTAGAGTTGAGAAATCAAAGTTAACCTCTCGCTCCACCCGCGCCCCAGAGGGTATTGCGCCCGCAGTCGGCACACCCTGAACAACAGCAGCATTTTCCGCTTTCACCGCAACGCCGCCTGCAATGACCGAACCCTGCGCAACGGCGTAAACATCCCCGTCAGCAGCGCTCAACGGTGTCATGATCAATGTGCCGCCCATCAAGCTATCTGCATCGCCGATTGCCGAGACGGTGACATCCACTTGACTGCCAGCGCGCGCAAATGGAGGAAGAACGGCCGTCACCATGACGGCAGCGACGTTTTTCGGTCGAAACTGATCCGAGCTGACATTGACGCCCAACCGTTCCAATAGGGTCACCATCATGTCTTCGGTATACGGGGCATTGCGCAGGCTATCCCCGGTGCCATTTAGCCCGACGACCAGACCGTAGCCCACCAGGTCATTCCCCCGCACCCCGTCGAACACGACCACGTCCTTCAACCGAACGCTAGCCGCATTCGCACCCGGTAGGTATGCGAAAAGGGACAGGGCTAGAATTATGAGGATTCTCATAGATATTTCGCCAAGCTGAGGTTGGATAGTCGCGCAGTCATCGCAAACAGGGCCTCGAGTTGGGCTTCCGCTTGGATCAACTGGCTGCCCGCTTCATAGGTATCCGCTTGGATCAGGTTGCTGCGCTCCAACTGAAGATTGGTCAGCATCGCATCCAGCCGAACTGAACTCCGCTCAATCACTTGCTCAGTGACCCCAAGATCGGAGCGGACAAGTGCCACGCCGGCGTTGCCTTCGATCAATGCGCCGCCACCGGCGCGCATCATCGCCGCTTGGGCAGTATGGTCGCCATCAAATGCGCCCTTGGAGACGAGCGCGCCAATGGTAAGGCCTAGCAGAATTTTCCGCGTTGATGCGTCGTTTGCATTGTAAGTGAAGCGTATTTTGGTCGAGGCATCTATTCCAAATTCCCCATCCTGGCCCACTGATCCTTGATAGGCCGTATCCGAAAACCCTCCTGCACCAGAGGCTGCAGCAAACCAATCGCCCAATCTCTGAATCGCCTCGTCCGCGGTTGCTGCCCCAGCGATAACCGTTTGCGCCTGAGCAACCAGATCATCTGCCGATACCACTGCTGGCACGTTCACTTTGCTGCCCGAAAAAACAAATCGCCCGCCGACATTCGTATTGAGCGTCGAAATCGCGCTGTCGAGGTGACTTGCGGCCATGGAGGCCATTAACTTCAGGCTGTCGTTGACGGCCAGCGCGGTGTCGGAAAGCATGTTTCCACCCGTCGCATCGGCGATATCCTGCAGAACCCCCAAAGCGGCCTGCATCGACGACGACACCGACGCTGCTTCCGCGGAAGTGCGGCGAAATGCGCGCGCGCGACCAAGCTCATGCTCAATTTTGGAAAACTCGACAAGGTCACCGTTCAGATGCTTCGGAATATCCGACTGCAGTCCCGTCGTCACCTCTTGCGAAAGCCGCTGGATATCCGATCGGAGGCTTGCATTAGAGTTCCGCAGTGTAAACATCCGAGAAAGGTCGCCAACTGATACAAAATTCATCGTCAAATCCTCAGAATATTATCGAGCATTTTATCTACCGCCTGAATGACCTTCGCATTGGCGGCATAGGATTTTTCAAGCTGAAGCAGCATTTCCATTTCGCGGTCACTATCAACCGCATCGGTGAACAAGGCGCTTTGCAGGGATGACTGCAATGTCGCGTCACGCGACTTGTTCGCTTCAAAGGTCAGGCGCGTCGCTGAAACATCTGACAGAACGCCCGCCACCAAGTTTCCCAAGTTGCCTGCAGTATTCGTTGCGTTCGCAGAGTGGTATTGTCGTATTGCACCCATTGCATCGGCCAACCCATCGATCAAATTCGAACTTCCAATATCGCCGGGGACATTGGCTTGAATACCATCGCGAATCCGCCACAGCGCCCCGCCTTGGGAAGGATCGACGGCAGAGTTGACTCGCAAACGCGATGACAGTCCGCGTTCGTTTGCCGGATCGAAATTGTTCAGCCCGTCGGTAAACAGACCGGACACACCGGAAGGAAGCGTCCCATCAACCGTGGCATCGGCAAAGCGATCATGCAATTCGCGGGCAATAGCATCCAAAGAGGCCTGAGCAGTAACGCCATATTCGTCGCGAACCTTGTGCAATTCAGATAGAGAGCCACCACGCAAAAGATCCATTTGCGCGGATGATGCTGGCTCTCCGTCGATGGTCAGCCGGCCCAAAACGGCCGAGTTGCCGTCGATATCCGGCACCAGGCGACCGGTTGGTTGAAATCCAAAGGTGGTCGGTGTCATGCTGTCCAGAAGTACAGCGCCGCCCGTCGTGAACAGCGCAACACGTCCATTTTCGCGTGGCATCTCCCGCACGGGGACAATACTAGAAATCCTGTCAATCACGGCCTGACGGGCATCAACAAGAGAAGCGGTGCTGCGACCGTTCGCGCCCTCGACAATGATCTGCTTGTTTAGTCGCGCGACTTCCGAGAGATCATTGTTAAGTGCATTGACCTGCAGCCCGATTTTCCGATCCGCATCGGTACGATTGTCCTGGATCGTGTCGCTGATCGATCTGAGTTTGGCGGTAAGCTGATCGGCTGCATCAAAGACACCGCGCAGCCGCACTTCGCTGTCTGGTCTGCTGGCAGCAGAAATGAGAGCATTTTCGAGCCCCGTCATCTTTACGGACAGTGAACCGCTGTCCTGGGGCAGGCCAATCGCTGCTTCGATTGATTTGTAAAATCCATGGCTGACCGAAGATCGAGCCAGACCTGAGCTGGCCAGGCGAAACTCCCCCAGGACCGCATCAGATACAATCCGATTCACGGCATTGATATGAACCCCGCCGCCATTCCCGGAAAGGGTCCGAGACGACAGTTCCAGTTCGCGGCGACCATAGCCGGGCGTCAAAGCATTGGCGAGGTTCGAGGCAACCACCTCAGTCCCGCGGGCAGCGGCTGTAAGCCCGCTTATCGCGTTGTTGAGTGCGTTGACGATGCTCATGGCCAATCAACCCTTAGCGTTTGATATTGGTGGTTTCTTGCAGCATTTCGTCCACGGTCTGGATGACCTTGGCATTGGACGAATAGGCGCGCTGCGTTTGAATCAGGTCGGTCAGTTCGGCGGCAACATCGGTGGCAGAACCCTCGCGGGCGTAGCCGACAACTGCACCTGTCGGCCCGTCGCCGGCATCCCACAGGAAGAACGAACCAGAATCAGGGGAAACCTGATACGTCTGATTATTCAGCGATGTCAGACCATTGGGGTTAGGCACATCGACCAACGGGATCTGATAGATCGTCTTAATGAAGCCAGTGTCATACGTCGCGCGAATGTAGCCGTTTTCGTCCACCTCCAGCGCGGTAAAGTTGCCAACCGGCGAACCGTCCTTGGAGATATTCGTCTGAGCGAAGTTGTCGCCCAACTGGGTCAAGCCATTCGGGTCACCAAGCTTGCCGATCGTTACAGCCATGGCATCACCGGGATATGTCGACGTGGCACCGACGGTAACCCCAAGCGCGCCAGTCGCCGGGTCATAATCGGGATGAGGATTGCCTGCGCTATCCAACACCTGCGCGAGCATCCCCCCTTTGGACTGATCAGGAGCGAAAACGACTGTGAGCGTTGCGATCACACTTTCATCAACCGGGGTCAGCGGGTCGTTTTCAGTCGCGGAATCCCGCAGCTCTACCTTCCAGGTATTCGACATACCCGACGCATGCGAGGTGTCCGGCGTGAAGCTTACGCTCATCGATTCCGAGGTGCCAAGATTGCCGAAATATTCGATCTTCGAGCTCAAGGCATCGGTCGCCCCGCCCGCTTCGGTAAGGGTCGCAGGCAAGTTGATCCCCAGCGTCATCTTGGTCGTGGGGTCGCCCGCCGTCTGGTTGGCATTAATGACAACCGGCTGCAGCCCGCCCATCGTATCGCGCGGCATCAGCGGGATTGTCCCATCAGCGTTGGCCGGCCAACCAAGCAATACAAGGCCCGATTCCGTGCGCAGGACCCCATCAGCATCAGTGCGGAACGAGCCGGTGGTGGTCATCATCATCGGTTTGTTGCTGAATTGACTGTCCATCGAGACCGAGGGCGTCACCGGCAACATGCCCCGCCCCGAAATTGCAAGGTCGGTTGGGTTCGAGGTCGGCACCACCGGCCCGCGCTGATCGATCAGCCGAGCGGTGGATGCCCGCACCCCGCCGGCCGAGTAGACACCAGCACCACGCGCCTCGTTGATAACCATACCTTCGAAATCAGCAATCATCCGCTTGTAGCCGAAAGTCGCCGAGTTCGAGATATTGTCGGAAATGGTCGCCAGACGCGTCGCGTTTGCGGCAAGCCCGGCAACACCGGCGTTCAGCGAAGACGAAATCGACATTCAGTCACCTTTTTCATGAGTCGTTCCGGGCAGGTTGCGCGACAATGTTTAAGATCGCCCTAACGTGTCCGGGTTCCGACGGGTTACTTCAGTAAAATTAGCTCGATACGGTTGTTCGACGGCGCGGCAGGGTTCGCGGGCTGGCTGCGTCGATCGGCATAGCCGGTCACCCGTTGGATACGCTTGGCCGGCAGGCTGGTGTTTTCCAACAGCTCACGCACCGCATCCGCACGCTGGTTCGACAGATCCCAGATCGGCGATCTGGCCAGCACGGCGGGATAGGAGCGGACATGCCCGGCAATTGCCACCTGATTGCGCGTCCGAGAGATGGCGCGGGCAACGATTTCTGCCAGTTGGCGCAAGGTGGGGGTCGGTGACGCAGTATCCTCGGTGAAAAGCGGCTCTTCCACCAGATCGCTGAGCTCGATCACCAAACCTTCATCGGTGACGCGCGTGACGACATGGCGCAAGATGTTCCGCTTCTGCATCGATTCCGCACCGATGCCCTGTAATTGGTTCTGGATATGGCTGTTCAGCGCTGCCAGCGGATCCTGTTCGGCCCGCACATCCTCCTCAGCCGGCTTGCCGCTTCCGTCGCCTTGATCGGCACCTTCGCTGCCTTGACCGGACTGCATCCGAACCACTGTGGGGCTGAAATAATCGGCCAGGCCCTGTCGCTGCTTCTCGGTGGTCGCGTTCAGCAGCCACATCAGCAGGAAAAAGGCCATCATCGCGGTCACGAAATCCGCATAGGCCACTTTCCAGGCGCCGCCGTGATGGCCGCCTTCTTCACTTATCGTGATCCGCTTGATCACGATCGGCGCATTGCCGCCACGCGTGGTCATGTCACCATCCATTCATCCGATGCACCCGGACAAAGGTCTAGCGCCGCTCGCCTAATTCCAAGTTAACAGATCAAATGCCACGCATTTCCCGCAGGATCATGTCGGCGGCCTTTTCAGCGATCATGATGGTCGGTGAGTTGGTGTTGCCTGACACGATGCGCGGCATGATCGATGCGTCAACGACCATCAGGTCGCCAATCCCCTTCACGTTCAATGCCGGGTCCACGACGGCCTCGGGGTCTGCGCCCATGCGCGCGGTACCCACGGGATGGAAGATGGTCGAGCCGATGCTGCCCGCAGCCTCGGCCAGTTCGGCATCACTGTCACCGCCCGGGCCTGGCCTGAATTCCTGCGGCTGATAGCGCGCCATCGGCTCGGCCGCCATGATCCGGCGGGTCAGCCGAATCGCATGAGCGGCTGTCACGCGGTCCGACTCGGCGCTCAGATAGTTGGGCGAGATTTCGGGCGCGGTCATCGGGTTGGCCGAGACGATATGCACGTGCCCCCGGCTGTCGGGCCGCAGCGGCACAACCGAGGCCGTGATCGCCGGGAAAGCATGCAGGGGCTCGCCAAAGGCATCCAGCGACAGCGGCTGAACGTGATATTCAAGGTCCGGCGTCGCCATGTCGGGGGTCGACCGCGCGAAGGCACCAAGCTGGCTGGGTGCCATGCTCATCGGGCCAGAGCGGTACAGCGCATATTCGGCGGCGATCCGCGCCTTGCCCAGCAGGCTGCCGGCCATCTGGTTCAACGTCTTCGCACCGCTGACGCGATAGGCGCAGCGGATCTGCAGATGATCCTGAAGGTTCTCGCCCACGGGGGCGTCGCGGATGACCTTGATCCCGTGGCTTTGCAACAATGCCGCCGGGCCGATCCCCGACAGGTGCAGGATCTGCGGCGACCCAACCGCGCCGGCGGACAGGATCACCTTGCGGCCCCGAATGGTCTGAACCTCGCCGTCGCGCAGGATCTCGACGCCGATGGCGCAACCGTCGCGGATCAGGATGCGACGCACATGGGAATGCGTTCGGACCTGCAGGTTCCGGCGTTTCAGCGCCGGGCGCAGGAAGGCCTTGGCGGCCGAGACGCGAAAGCCGCCGCGCTGGTTGACCTTGAAATAGCCCACGCCCTCGGCGTCGCCGGTGTTGAAATCGTCGACCTCGGGGATGCCGACCGTGGCGGCGGCGCGGGCGAAATCGTCCAGCACCTCCCAGCGGAGCCGCTGCTTTTCCACCCGCCACTCGCCACCGGCGCGGTGATGTTCGCTGTCACCGTCAAAGTAATCCTCGGATTTCAGGAAATAGGGGCGCACGTCGTCCCAGCCCCAGCCGGTGCAGCCCATCTGCCGCCAGCCGTCGTAATCCTGCGACTGCCCGCGCAGATACAACATCCCGTTGATAGAACTGCACCCACCCAGCACCCGGCCGCGCGGATAGACCAGCTCTCGCCCATGCAGGCCGGGCTGCGGCGCGGTGCGATAGCCCCAGTCGGTGCGCGGGTTGCCGATGCAGTAAAGATAGCCGACTGGGATATGGATCCACGGATAGTTGTCGCTGCCGCCTGCCTCCAGCAGCAGGACTCGTGTGCCGGGATCGGCCGAAAGGCGATTGGCCAGCACACAGCCCGCACTGCCTGCGCCGATGATGATAACGTCGTGATCCATGCGCACCCCCTCTTGCCATCGGATTGACGGGCAATGCAGCGGTCAAGGCAACCGTTTTCGTTAAATGGCGCGACAAATCGCGGTCTTCCGGGCCGTTGGTCGCGCAACGAAATTTCGTGATATGCTGGTCTTGCGTACGATCCGCCCTTGATGCGACCGCGTGCGGACGTATCTTTGCAGCATGTTGAGGCAGGATGCATATGATCTGACCACCGGCGCCGGGCTGATCGCCTGCCCGCGCTGCGATGCCCTGCATGTCGAGGAAGAGCTTTCTGTGGGCGAGACTGCCCGCTGCGTGCGCTGCGGGGGCGTGCTGGCGCGGCCGCAAAGCGGTGCGTTCACTCAGATCATCGCACTGGCTGTCACGACCATGGTGCTGGTTTTCGCCTCGGTGTTCTTTCCCTTCCTGGAAATCTCGCGCATGGGGTTAGGGCACGGAACCTCACTGTTCGGCGTGGCCATGGCGCTGGCGGATGGGGCAATGGCGCCGCTTGCGGTGGCGCTGCTGGGGCTGGTCGTCGGGCTGCCGGCGGTCCGGGCCCTTCTGCTGGTCTATACGCTGTGGCCACTGGCCCGAAAGCGCCCACCCTATCGCCATGCGGTCCGCGCCTTTCGGTTGTCTGAACAACTCAAGCCCTGGTCCATGGCCGAGATCTTCATCATCGGCACTGCCGTGGCGATGGTAAAGGTGGCCGGTCTGGCGACGATCAGCTTTGGCCCGGCCTTCTGGGCCTTCGTGGCGCTGATCTTCGTCAGCGTCGCCAATCGCAGCTTCATGTGCTCGACCACCATCTGGGACGCGCTGGAAGATGCCGGTGCCAGCACCGATGGCCGCGAGAAGGTCGAGGAAACCAAGCCAGCATGATCGATGCAACCAATGACGGCCCCGTCACCGACGCGCCAGACCACGACCCCGCAGCCTTCACGGACGGCCAAGGCGCGCCAATTCTGACCGCACATCGCGCCGGCTTGCTGGGTTGCCGCAGTTGCGGCCGGGTCTGGCCCGAGGATCACACCACCTGCGCGCGCTGCGGTGCCAAGCTGGTGCCACCGGACCGGCGCGGACTGGCGGCGGTCTGGGCCTGGCTGATCACCGGCATGATCTTCTATATCCCGGCAAACTTGTTGCCGATGATGACCACGCAGTCGCTGGGCCGCAGCACCGATTCCACCATCATCGGCGGCGTGCTGGTTCTGCTGGATCACGGTGACTGGTTCATCGGCGGCGTTGTCTTTGCTGCCTCGGTACTGGTGCCGGTGGGCAAGTTCATCGCCATCATCTGGCTGGCGCGCATGGCCGGAAAGCCGGCCACCGTCGAGGATGCCCACACCCGACTGCATATCTACGAAGTGGTCGAATTCATTGGCCGCTGGTCAATGATCGACGTGTTCGTGGTGGCCATCCTTGCCGCCCTGGTGCAGCTGGGCTTCGTGGCCGCCATCAAGCCAGGACCGGCCGCGGCGTCATTCGCCCTGTCAGTTGCATTTACCATGCTGTCAGCGCAAAGCTTCGATCCGCGACTGATCTGGCGCGGCCTGCCGCTGCATACCCGGAAAGACCATTAATGAGTGACAATAACAGCTTCCGCCCGGCCAGCCCGGCCAGACGTACTGCCACGCGCGCCGCTCAAGCAGGATTTTCACTGATCTGGCTGGTGCCGATCCTGGCGCTTGCGGTGACACTGGGCCTGACCTGGAACGCCTATTCAACTCGCGGAGAGCTGATCTCGGTCGAGTTCAAGGACGCAACCGGCATTACCCCCGGTGAGACAACGCTGAAGTTCCGAGAGATCACCGTGGGCGAGGTCGAAGCCGTCCGCTTCACCGAAGACCTGCGCAACGTTCTGGTCGAGATCCGGGTCGACAAGGACGTGATGCCCTATATCGACGCCGACGCCGAGTTCTGGATCGTCCGGCCGACAGTCTCTGCACAGGGGATTTCGCGCCTTGATACGGTGCTGTCGGGCGTCTTCATCGAAGGCTTCTGGGATTCCGAACGCGGCCCAAGGACCACGCAGTTCGTCGGCCTCGACAAGCCGACGCTGACACGCCTGGCGGGCGAGGGCACCCTGGTCACGCTGTCCTCTCCGGGCGCAAAGGGTCTGGCGGAGGGCGCGCCCATTACCTTCCGCGGGCTGGAGGTCGGCCGGATGCAGAACCTGCGGCTGTCGGAAACCGACGAATCTGTCCTGGCCGATGTCTTCATCGAGGCCCCGCATGACCAGCGACTGACCACCACCTCGGTCTTCTGGGACACGTCCGGCTTTTCGGTCTCGCTGGGGGCCAAAGGGCTGAGCTTGAATGTCGATTCGCTGTCAAAACTGGTGCAGGGCGGTGTGGCTTTCACCACCATGACAACCGGCGGCGACAAGGTGGAATCCGGGCACATCTACCGGCTGCAACCGGACGAGGAGACGGCCCGGACCAGCCTGTTCGGTTCGGCCGCCGAGGACGTGCGTCTGACGATGTTGGTGGACAACGACATTTCCGGGCTGGCCACCGATGCCGATGTGATGTTCGAGGGGCTGGTCGTCGGCCGCGTGACCGAACTTGGCGTCGATGTGGACGAAAACCGCCCCGAGGATGAACAGGTCCAGCAACGCGTGACCTTCGTCGTCGCACCGGGCCGGCTGGGGCTGCAACAGGGTGCAAGCCATGACGACGCGCTTCGCTTCTTGCAGGACCGCGTGGCCAAGGGGCTGCGGGCGCAGGTCGCCTCGGCAGGGTTTCTGGGCACCACGCTGGCGATCCAGCTGGTCGAAGAACCGCTGATGCCGCCGGCCACGCTGGACATCAACCAGCAACCCTATCCGATCATGCCCTCGATTCCGCCCGATATTTCAGATCTTGGCGGGTCGGCAGAGGGGCTGATGCAGCGGATCGGTAGCCTGAACATCGAAGAATTGCTGCAATCGGCAACCAATGCGCTTGACGCGATCACCAACGTCGCCGCGTCGCCCGATACTCAGGCGGTGCCCAAGGCACTGCGCGAAACGCTGGACGAAGCCCGCAGCGCCGCCGCCGACGTCAAGGCCATGACCGCCGAGCTGCGCGAAGCGAATGCCGCCGCCAACCTGTCGCGCCTGCTGGACGAGGCCGCATCGGCCGCCGAGGCGGTCAAGCTGGCCGCAGCCGACGTGCCGGCCATGGTCGAGGAAATCGACGCCACCGCCGCCAAAGTGGGCGAGATAGGCTTTGCCGAGATCTCGGCCGAGGCCGAGGGGATCCTTGCCGACCTGCGCGCCATGCTGGGCAGCGAGGACGCCGAACAGCTGCCGCGCAACCTGTCCGACACGCTGGAGGCGGCTTCGGGCCTGCTGAACGATTTGCGCGACGGCAATGCTGCGGGCAGCCTGAACGACGCCCTGGGTTCGGCCAAGATTGCCGCCGACGAGGTGGCAGTCGCCGCCCAGTCCTTGCCCGAGCTTTCGGCGCGCTTCCAGCGTCTGGCCGCGCGGGCCGAGGCCACCGTTGCCAGCTATGGCGACACGGGCGCCGTCAACCGCGAGGCGCGGGCGATGATTAACGAACTCAGCCGCGCCGCCGCCGCATTCGGGTCGCTGGCGCGGACCATCGAACGCAACCCTCGGGCCTTCATTCTGGGACGATAGTGACATGAACCGTTTCGCCTTCTGCCTTGCCCTGACGACAACCGCACTGGCTCTTGCCGCCTGTGGGAACGGTACCGGCACCGCCCGATACATCATCGACCCGCCCTCATCGCCGCAGATCACCGGCGACCAGCTTGGCGCGACCGAGCTGAAGACCGTTTCCCTGCCCGATTATGCGGCGGCCGATGCGATCGCGTGGCAGGATCCCGACGGATCCGTGCGCGCCAGCACCAAGGTGATCTGGGCCGACAAGCCCGAACGCGCCTTCACGGAAACGCTGGCGCGGACAATCTCGGAAATGTCGGGCGCATCGGTCATTTCCGAGCCCTGGCCGCTGGCCTCGCCGCCGCAGCACAAGCTGGATGTACGGGTGGAAAAGGCGCTGGCGTCCAACGATGGCTATTATCGGCTGAAGGGTCGTTATTTTCTGTCCACCGAGGGCAGCGGCACCGGCAACCACCACACCCGCAGCTTCGATATTGCCGTGCCGGTCGACCCCGAAAACCCGGCCGCAGTGTCGCAGGCGGCCGCGCAGGCGATCACGATGCTGGCCCAGCAGATCGCCTCGCTGGGTGGCGCGGGCACCACCATCGTCGCCACACGGCCGGGCAACGATCCCTATGCCGGGCTGCCGCCGCTGTTCTAGGCGTCAGATCCGGGGCAATCGCGCCAGCCGGTCGACCAATTGGCGGTGCAGCGCCGGGCCGGCGATCACCAGCCCGTCGACCCGCGCCTGCGCCGAGTTGAAGCGCATCGCAGCGCCGTGCATGTCGGTGACGGCACCGCCCGCGCGTTCAGCGATCAGGCTGCCGGCGGCAATGTCCCATTCCCATGCGGCGCGCAGGGACAGGGTGGCGTCAAAGCGGCCCTCGGCCACCAGACATAGCCGCCAGGCCAGCGAAGGCCGGAAATGGCGGCGGAATTGCGGCGGCTGACCGTCCTTCCAATAACCGGGTTCCAATACAGACCGGGATGTCAGCACATCCGCCTCGGGCAGGGTGGCGCCGCTGACATGGATGGGTTCGCCGTTCAGCGTCGCCGGGCCGTCGGCCGTGGCGGCATAGGTCAGACCCATCACCGGCAGGTGGACGACGGCGGCAACGATGCGGTCGCCCTCGGCCACGGCCAGCGAATGGGAAAACCCCTCCTGCCCGTCGATGAAGGCGCGGGTGCCGTCGATCGGGTCGATGATGAAACAATGCGCGGCGTCCAGCCGGGCCGGGTTGTCGGGACTTTCCTCGGACAGCCAGCCGTAATCGGGCCGCGCGCCCAGCAAGCGCTGGATCAGGAAGTCATTGACGGCCAGATCGGCCTCGGTCACCGGGCCGGCGCCGTGGTCCTTTTCCCAGATCTCCGGCTCTTGCCGCCAATAACGGCGGGCGATCTGCCCGGCGTCCTCGGCGGCGCGGATCAGCAGGTCCAGATCAGGCCCCGGCAACGGTCATCCCCTCGATCAGCAGGCTGGGCACGCGGATATTGCGCCAGTCGCGCGCGTCATTCGCCGGGGTCAGGCGCATCAGCATCTCGCGCAGGTTGCCGGCGATGGTGCATTCGTTGACGGGATGGCTGATCTTGCCGCCCTCGACCCAGAAACCCGAGGCGCCGCGCGAATAATCCCCGGTGGTCGGGTTGATCGACGCCCCCAGAAGCGAGGTCACCACCAGCCCTCGCCCCATCTGGCCGATCAGGTCATCGCGGCTGTGGGTGCCCTCGGTCATCACGATATTCGACACACCGGGCGAAGGCGACGAACCCAGCCCCCGAACCGCGCTGGCGGTGCTGTCCAGCCCCAGCTTGCGCGCGGTCGCGAGGTCCAGAAACCAGCCGCGCAGGATGCCATCGGCGACGATATCGCGCGGCTGGGTCGCCAGCCCTTCGCCGTCGAACACACGAGAGGCCGACATGCGCGGCAAATGCGGGTTTTCGTGCAGTGTGATGCCGTCGGGCAGCACCTGCATATCCATCGCGTCGCGCAACCAGCTGGAGCCGCGGACGATGGCGCTGCCATTCACCGCCGCCAGCAGATGCCCGATCAACCCCGAGGATATGCGTTCATCGTAAAGGATCGGGAAGGCCCCGGTCGGCGGCTTGACCGCGCCCGCCCGCGCCACCGCGCGTTCGCCGGCCAGCAGGCCGATTTCTTCGGGCGTGGGCATGTCGCTGGCCCAGATCCGGCCCTCGCCGGCATGGTCCCGTTCCATCCGCAGCCCGGTCCCGCTGATCGCCGTGCAGCTAAGCCCGTGCTGGCTGCGCCGATGCCCGCCTTCGAACCCGTTGCTCAGCGCCAGCCAGCTTTCGCGCTCGGAATAACTGGCGCTGGCACCCTCGACGGTGCTGATGCCGGCAACCGACAGCGCCGCCGCCTCGGCCGCCATGGCGCGGTCTTCCAGCGTCTGGGGGTCAGGCTCGGCACCCGGATCGAACAGTTCCAGCGCGGACGCGTCGCGGTCGCGCGCAAGCTGGTCAGGATCAGCCAACCCAAGGCTGTCATCGACCGGCGCGCTGCGCGCCATCGCCACCGCCCGGCGGGCCATGGTCTGAATGGTTTCGAGGCTGTGGTCGGCGCCTGAGACATTCGCCTGCCGGCCGCCGATCAACACCCGCAACCCGATCTCGATCCCCTCGGCGCGTTCGGCATGTTCCAGCCGCCCGCCGCGCACGTCTATGCCAGTGGCCGAAGCGCGAAGGGCCAGGGCCTCGGCCTCGTCAGCGCCGGCATCGCGCGCGGCCTGCAGCATCGCATGGGTCAGGGATTTCAGCATGGCGGTCCTTGCGAAAAGGGGCCGCTTCGCATGCTGGCCCTGAATGAATACGGGCCGCCACGACGATGCGGGCGGCCCGGTCGTGTCGATCTGAGGATCGTTTTACTTCACCTGCTGGCCATTGGCAAAGATCTGGCCTTGCTCATTGAACTCCAGTTCGGTGGTCAGAACCTCGGGGTTCTGCGCGTCCGGCTTGCTGAACATTTGCAGCATCATCTTGACACCCATCATCTGTTCAGCCGGGACCAGACCGGCCGCGCCCAGCTTGTCCAGCAGCGCGTTGACGCCCTCGAACCGGCCCGAGATGGTGCCGACCGGTGTTTCCATGTCGCCCTGTTCCGGCGCGGCCAGCTTGCCGGTCACCTCGGCCTTGGCACCCATAAGATCCAGCGCCACCTTGTTGATGGTCAGGTCGCGCAAATCAGCTGGCGGCGCCATCATTTCTTCCATGAGGGCGTTGCGCTCCTCCTCGGACAGGTTCGGGTCTTCCAGCTTCTCGGCCGTATCCAGCGAGGCGGTGTCGAAGAAGTCGCGCAGCACTTTGACCGAGCCGGCAAGATCCAGGTCGAGGCTGGCCGGGTCACGCGGCAGCGCGCCCTGCGGATCGAACAGCCCCCACACGCCGTCGGTCAGCGTCACATCGTCCAGCTTGTAGGTCACCGCGAAATCCTGCGCCTGCTCGGCCATGGCAATCGGGAAGTCGACGTTGAAGCTGGCACTGCCGACACCATAGCCGACCGGAACCGGCAGATCCGGGATGGTCATTTCGGCATTGGTTGCACCCCCGGTCCCGGCATAGCTGATGCGGGACTGGTCCATGGCAAAGGTCACCGCGCTTTCGGCGCCATCGAATTTCATCGTCACCGGGCGGGTCTGGCCCTCTTCGTCCTTGGTGACCATGTCCAGGTTGCCGGTCACGCTTGCGATCTTCAGATCGCCCTTGACCGTCATGCCGGCCTTCAGCATCTCGGTCAGGTTATCAGAACCCACAGAATAACCGGCCGGCGTCCCGGTATCGCTGTTGATGCCAACGCCGTTCAGCACAAACTGGCCCTTGCCGGATTCACCGTCATCGCCGGTGATATCGAGGTTAAAGGTGATGCTGTCGGTGGTGGCCGATTGCACGATCTTCTGCGCGTCGGTCCCTTCAATTCGATCGCTGCCCTTCAGGTTGGCGAAGGCGATCGTTGCCGGGTTTTCGATGATCTTGCCGTCGTCCAGTTCGATCTGGGCCACGGTCACGTCCAGCTTCGGCAGCAGATAGTCATAGACCATGGCGTCGCCGTCCTCGCGGATGGTGATGTCCTCATCCGCGATCTGGGCGTTGAGGGTGATCTTGCGCGGCTCGGCGCTATCATGCGCGGCCATGGCGGCCTCAGCATCCGCAGCCGCATCCGCAGCGTCGGCCATTGCCTCGTCGGCTGCGGCGGCATCACCTTCGGTCGCCGCATCGGCAGCATCGGCCGCCTGCCCGGCGGCTTCGGCGGCGCTGTCTGCTGCATCTGCCGGGGCCTCCATGGCGGCTTCTTCGGCCGGGTCGGTTTCGGGCAATTCCACCGTCACCGTCAGCTCATCCGCCATATCCATGCGCACAGCGCCGTCACCGGTCGCGGTAAAGACGACATCGCCCATATCGACACGGGTTTCGGCGCCTTCGGCCTGCTGGTGCAGCACCAGATCGTTCACGGTCAGTGTATCGCCGGCCTCATCGACGCTGGCGGTTTCGACCGTCAGCCCATAGCGGTCGTAATAGGCGTTCAGGTTTTCCCAGACCGATTTCGGCGTAACTTCCGCCAGCGCGGGCGTCGCGGCGAGGATCATGCCAATGGCGGTGGCGGAGGTCAGTCTTTTCATAAATATCACCTTGTGCACGGTATCAGAACGTGAGGGCCTGATCGCTAACGCGCGAGATCGTAATGCGGTGCCGAAACTTCGTCCAGAAATGTAATGAGGGTTTACACTCACGGCCGGGAAGTTTTACGTGATCGGCCGCAAGGGCCTGATCAGGCGCCTTTTTTGCGCGCGCCAACGGATTGCTGCAAACACGAAAAAACCCGCCGCTGGGATGCGGCGGGTTTTTATGCGGCAAAACATCAACCGTCAGGCGTAGACGGCTTCCTTGCCGAAATGCTTGGTCAGCATGTAATAGACGACCGCCCGGTATTTGTTGCGATTGGCGCTGCCATAATCGGCCATGACCTTGCCAATCGCCTCGTGCAGGGCCGGCCCATCCGGCAGGCCCAACTTCTTCATCAGGAAGTTGTTCTTGACCCGGTCCAGTTCAGCCGCATCGCTGCCTGCGACGGTTTCGCTATCGGCATTATAGATCGACGGGCCGCAGCCGATCACCACCTTGGTCAGCAGATCCATGTCGGCGGCGACACCCAGCTTGTCCTTCATGTCGGCGGCGTATTTCGCGATCAGATCGTCACGCTTGCTCATTCATCGTCTCCCTGCGGTTCCGCGACTGATCTTCGTCAATCGCCCCCGCAGCCTAGAGGCGTGGAATCCATCCGTAAAGTTCTGCGATCGTCACAGCCGGCTCAATAGTCCTTTTCGAACACCACGCCAAAGCTGGTCTCGCCGTCGCTCGCGACAGAACCGCGCGCCGTCATCGCCTTCGTCACGTCGAGATTGAGGTTGATCTGGGTCTGGCCTTCGTCGTCCAGCTCGACATCGGTATAGACGTTGCGCGTCAGGTATTTTCCGGCGCGCACGGCAACACTGCCGTCGTCGTCAATGGTCATGTCCAGATCGTCAAGGCCGGTCGCCTCGCGGATATTGCCGATCACGCCGATACCGCCCCGCCCGGCAAGCACCGCAAGCGCATTGGCAAGCTGGGCTGCCTGAAGCGGGCTGATCTGGTCCAACCCGCGCCCGAACAGCAGATAGGACAGCACCTCTTCCTCGGGCAGTTCGGGGTCGGATTCGAACGTGATGTCCGGTTCGCGCAGGTCGCCGTCGATGATGATGCGGATGGTGATGTCGTCTTCGGTATGGATGGCGACCAGTCGCAGCACCGGCACCAGACTGCCCTGCAACTCGATCAGGCCCTCGAACAGGTCGAAACGCTTGCCCAGCAGGTCGACCCGGCCACGGATCAGCGAGAGGTGCCCGATCGGGATGGGCGCGCGCGCGTTGCCGGTCAGGCGCATGTCGCCGCCCAGTTCGGCATCGACACCACGGCCGCGCACGAAGATCTGGTTCGGGGCGTTGATCGTCAGATCAAAGCGTGCCGGATTGGCGGGAGGTGTGGCCGCAGGTCCGGCCAGCCCGGCGGCCTGTGCGGCGGCGCTGCCATAAGGCTCCAACCCAGCGCGCGCGCGGGTGGCGGCGGCGCGCCAGTCATCGCCGACATGGATGATGTCGGGGATCGCCTTCGCCCCGCCCAGCCCGGTCGAGGGGATGCGGAATTCGGCCTCGATGATGTTGATGGTGCCGCTGACCAGCGGCCCGTCCGCAGCCCGCCCGCTGATCGAGACGGTGCCGTCGGCGGTCAGTTCATACAGGGACGGGTCGCGCAGCACGGCGCGATTCAGCCGCGCCGTCAGGTCCAGAACCGGACTGCCGCTGCGCAGGTCGATGCTGCCATCCACCGCAACAGAGCCGCCGCTGCCGACATTGCCGTCGATATCCACCCCGATTGCGCCACGGTCAAGCTGCGCGGCAAGGTTCAGATCCTCGACCGTCAGGCCCAGCCGTGGCTCTGCCAGACGGGCATCGCGAACGTTCAACGTGCCGCTGATCGCCTCCAGCCCCGGCGTGCCTTGCATGCGCAGGTCGAAATCCACCGGCCCCTCGATGCTGCGGGTGCGCAGCAGCGGATTGGCCACGGCGGCATCGCTGACGCCTGACAGGCGCAGATCGGTCGCCTCGCCCGCCAGCGTACCCGACACCTGCGCGCGGGTGCCGCCGGGCGCGGTGATGGCAATGTCCAGATCGTTGCGGCCCTCAGCCTGCCGCAAGGTGCCGGTTGCCTGGGCGGGACCGTCAAGGCCCGGCACCAGCACCCCCAGATCCGCCAGCCGGGCGTCGATGTTCAGCGCCTCGGCAGGGTTGCCGTCGGCCAGAACCTGCACCTGCGGGTTACGAGCGTCCAGCCGTTCCAGCACGATACCCTGCGGGCCCTGCACGGCGGCAAGCTGGAAACGGGTCTGCCCGCCCAGCAACCCGTCAACGCGGGGATTGCCAATACCAAGCCCGTTGGCGCTGCCTTCGGCGGTGATGCGGCGCTGTCCGTCGGGCAGGTCGACCACCTGCGCCGCGCCGTTCAGGCTGCCTTGCAGGTTGTCGGTGACAAAGCCGAGACTGGCCGCCTCCAGCTCGGCGCGCAGATCGGTCTGCCCGGCGCCGTAAGTGCCCGAGGCGGTGGCCGTGATCTGCCCGTTCTCGGCGCGCGCTTCCTCCAGCCGGATCAGCGCGCCGGCACGGGTGCCACGGGCAACGAAAGTCGTGTCGCCGCGCAGCGCACTGTTCAGCTGCGCCGAGCCAGCCGAGATATTCGTGCCGGTGCCGGTCACGTCGAAATGCGTCAACCCGCCCTGATCGCGCAGCTTGACCGCGGCCTGAACCGCGCCGCCATAGCCTTCGCCAAGGAAAGCAAGGTCGCGACTGATCGCCTGCGCGTCGAAATTCGTCTGCCCGCCGCCGATGACACCCTGACCGTCAACCTGCACCTGCGGGTTTTCGGCCTGCATCCGGGTAATGGTGAAGCGGCCGCCATCCTGTACCGCCTGCACCGCCAGCCGGGTTTCGCCCGCCAGCGCCGCGTCGGCCTGCGCATTGCCGACCTGAAGCCCTTGCGCGGTGCCGGTTACATCAAAGCTGCGGCCCTCGGCCCCATCGGCGATATTGACCTGCGCATCCAGCGCCCCGCCAAAGCCGCGCCCCAGAAAGCCCAGATCGCCCGCGCGCAGGGTCGCTTCCAGATCGGTCTGCCCGGTCCCCAATACGCCAGAGGCATTCGCCGCCAGTTGCGGATGGTCGATCTGCGCCTGCTCGATGGTGATCAGCTCGCCCTTCTGGCTGCCCCGCGCCTGAATCCGTGCCTCACCCTGCAAGGCGCGGTCTGCGCCGGCCTGATTCAGGGCCAGATCGGTCGCGGTGCCGGTCAGGGTGAAATTGCGCCCGCCCTGCCCGTCATCGGTCAGCGTGGCATCGGCATTCATCGCGCCAGAGGCACCCAGCCCGAAATCGGCCAGATCGCCCAGCCGCAATTCGGCCCGCGCATCTGTCCCGGTGGGCGCGATCACGCCAGAGGCGCGGATCTGGTTCTGCTCGGACAGAAGATCTGCCTTTTCAATCGTATAGGTACCGTCGCGTTCCACCGCCGAGATGTCGATCTGGCTGCGACCATTCTCGCCCTGAAGCCCGACCTGCCCCAGCGCAAGGTTGTCACCTTCGCCGGTCACGGTCAGGCGGCGCGAACCATCGCCAGTATCGGCAAAGCGGGCATCCACATCCAGCGCGCCCTGCAAGCCCAGCCCCAGCGAGGCCAGGTCACGGACCACGATATCGGCCGTCGCATCGGTGCGATCGTCACCGATATCGCCCTCGGCCGCGATGTTCAGCTGGTCATTGACGACATTCGCCCGCTCAACATGAATGGCGCCGGTGCTGGCCTGTTCGGCCACGATATCCAGCGTGGTCGTGCCGGTCAGTGCGGCATCGGCCTGCGCCTGTCCCAGCCGGATATTCTGGCCGGTGCCGGCGATCTCGACACGGCGGGTGCCGGCGTCATCCGTGCTGACGGTCGCCGTCGCATCCAACGTGCCCTGCCAGCCGCGCCCCAACAACGACAGATCCTGAAGCTGGGCTGCCGCCTGCCCGTCAATCGCCGTGCCCTTGATCCGGGCCGAGGCGTTCGCCGTCATCTGCGGGTTGCGGATATCGACGGATTTCACCTCGATCGTGCCATCGGGGGCCTGTTCGGCAAGCAGCGTGATATCGGTCTGACCCGACAGCGCGCCATCGGCATTGACCTGACCCAGCGCGATATTCTGGCCGACCGCGTCGACGCGCAGGTTGCGGGTGCCGCCCGGCCCCTCGGTCAGGATCGCATCGGTGCTAAGCGCGCCCTGCCAGTTCGCCGCCAGCGCGCCCAGTGTGCCAATCTCTGCATGGGCGTTGAGGTTGGTCCCAGAGCTCGACATCGCGCCGCTTGCCGTCGCCACGATCTGACCGTTCTCGGCCCGCGCCTCGGTGATGTTCAGCAGATCGCCCTTTTGCTGGGCGTTCACGGTCAGCCGCGTCTCTCCGCGCAGGGCATTGTCGGCCTGCGCCTGCCCGACCGACAGATCGGTGCCGGTGCCGGTTACGGTAATATTACGGGTATCGGCGTCGGTCTGGATCTGGGCGGTGGCATTCAGCAAGCCGCCGAAATTCTCGCCCAAGGCGGCCAGATCGCTGAAGTTCAGGTCAAACCGCGCATCGACGTCACTGCCGGCGATGCTGCCGGCGCCGTCCAGCACAAGCTGCGGGTTCTTCAGTTCCAGCGCGGTCAGGTTGAAGCTGCCATCGGCCTGTTCCTGCACGGTGGCCGTCAGGTCGGACTGGCCTGCAAAGGCACCATCCAGCGCCGCAATACCCGTCTTCAGCCCCGTCGCCTGACCGTTCAGCGCCACCTGCCGCCCGCCGGGCGTGCCGGTCAGACGCGCCTGCGCGGTCAGTGCGCCTTCGAATGCGGGGTCGATATCGGCCAGCGTCGGCATGTTGAAATTGGCGGTCAGATCGACATTGTCGTCGGTCAGGTTGCCGTTCGCTGTCAAACTGATGCGCTGCGCATTGACCGCCAGTTCGCGCAGTTCGGTTCCGTCCTCGGTCCGCCCGGCCGAGATGTCGATGGTCGATTGCCCGGCCAGCAGCCGGTCCATCCGCGGGTCGTCCACTGTCAGGTCGGTGCCGGTCACCCTGCCCTCGACATCGAAGGCACCGGTCAGCACCTGAAAATAACCCGCCAGATCAGCCTGCGCGCGCCCGGAAAGCTGCCGTCCGGCAAGTTCCGACAGGTTCGACAGATCGTCATGCCGCGCAATCAGCTGCGCCGTCGACAGCACGATCCCCGAACTGAGCCCGTCTGCCGTCAGTTCGCCTTCAAGCCCGTAATCCTTGCCCGAAATCTGCATTCCGGTCAGCGCCAGCACCTGCCCCGGCGTGAATTCGAACGAGGTCGACCCGGAGATACTATCCCCAATCACCTTCTGCAGCCGTTCGCTGACAAGCTGGATGCCGCTGGCATCAAAGCTGAAGGTGCCGGTATCCTGTGCCAGCGCGCCGCCCTCGGTTCGGGCGATCCGGCCCTGGCCGTCCAGATCCAGCCGGTCGACGCGGGTGCCTTCGCGGTCGATCTCGGCCAGCCAGCCCTTCAGGGTCCAGTCCGGCCCCTGTGCGGTGTCCAGACCGACCGCCAGATTGCCCGACAGCACGGTGACCGGCGGATCGACAAAGGGGATCTTCACCGGCAGGGTTTCAGCCCCGGCCTGCTGTCCGAAGTCGACATTCAGATCCACCAGTTCGGGCGCATTTTGTGCGTTCACCACCAGCCGGCCGTCGATCTTCAGCGCATCGGTGTCGAGGCTGAGCGATTCAATATCCAGCCGCCCGCTGTCACCGCGCCAGCCCTTGGCGAGGATCTGGGTGCTGGTGCCGAAGAATTCGCGGTTCTGCGGCGGCAGCAGCGTCGACAGGTCGCCACCGATCTGCAGATCAAAGCTGTTGCCGTCGGTTCCGTCAGCACCCTGCGCACCATTCAGCACCAGACTGCCGGTCACCCGGTCGACGCCATCGGTGGCCAGCTGGATCTCGCCCGAAAATTCATCCAGCGGACCAGAGCCCTTGATGGTCGCCGCCACCGCCGGGCGGCCCTCGATCCGGGCGATGCGGCTGAAAATGCCGTTCGGATCCTCGTCCAGGGTCAGATCGATATTCAGCACCCGGCTGTCATTGTCGAAGCCGCCCTTGAAGATGAAATCGCCCTTCTTGCCGTCGGTGCGGGCAATGACGACATCCGCCGTGCCTTCGCCGCCTTCCAGCGACATCGCCCCGGTGACGGAAATTTCGGCATCCTCGCCGATCACCGGACTGCCCAGCACGACGCGCGGGGCAGAGATCTGTTCGATATTAATCCCCACCGGAAGCTCGGGCAGGTTGAAGCTGCGGGCCTCGGCGCTGGCGGCCTCAGGCTCTTCTTCCTCGGATTGGGGCAGTCGCGGGATCTCGATCAGCGCGGCGCTGAGTTCGCCGACCTGAACGCGTCCACGCAACAGGGCCGAGCGCGTCCACTGGATCGCGCCGTCATGCAGGACCAGCCATGCGCCTTCCTCATCGGAAATGGTGATGCGTTGGAACGTCGCGCGCGAAGACAGCGCGCCTTCGAAACCGTCGATTTGCACATCGCGACCGGCACCCGACAGCCGGCTTTGCAGGAAGCGGGTCAGGAAACCCTTGTCGTCCTCGGCCTCCAGCGCCATTTGCGCAATCGAGGCGTCGTCCTCGGTCTCCTCCTGCGCGGGGGCGGGACCGGCAAGCGGCAGCATGATGGCCAGCGACAGAAGAAGAAGGATACGCCGCAACATCAGAACGCCTGCCCCAGACCAAGATACAGTTGAACCCGGCTGGAATCGTCGTCGCTCGGGTTGATGGGGGTGGCAACGTCCAGCCGGATCGGCCCGATCGGCGTGTCATAGCGCACGCCCACGCCTGCACCGGCCTGCCACAGGGAATTACCTTGCCAGGCTGCGTCGTCCCAGATCTTCGCCGCATCGACAAAGACCACCGCCCCGATCTTCGGCCGGACCTGATAGCGGCCCTCAAGGCTGACATTCACCACGCTTTGGCCGCCGACATAGGCCTCCTCGTCAGTTCCCTCCAGTGGGATATCGAAGCCCAGCGATTCATAGGAATGGCCGCGCACGCTGCCGCCGCCGCCTTCGAGGAACAGGTAATCGCGCTGTATATCAAGGATGTCAGGCCCGATCACGGTGCCTGCACGCCCACGGGCGGCGAAGGTCAGCTTGTCGTCCTGCAACATGCTGCGATAGATGCGCCCCTCGCCCAGAATCTGCGCGCCAGAGCCGGTATCATCCAACCCGAGAAAAGGGGTGAACCCGCCCGACAGCCAGTATCCCCTTTTGGCATTATAGCTGTCGTCGCGACGGTCCCAGGTGACCGAAGACGGCAAAGAGATGGTACTGAAGTCGATATAGCCGTTGCCGTAATTCACCCGCGAACGCTCAAACCTCAGGGCGATATCGGCAGTCAGTCTTTCACTGCGATAATAATTGAAGCCGAGGGCAAAGGCGGCGCTTTTTTCATAGTATTCCGGCTCGTTCTCCTCCTCCAGATCGAGATCGAGATAGCCGGTGACATCAGGGTGCAACGTCGCCGGCCGATCCAGCCGCATCCCGAACGAATAGTCACGCACATCGGAATCGGCCTTGATATCGCTGACCTCGGCATCGACGCGGAAGCGTTCGCCCCCGCCCAGCAGGTTGCGATGCAACCAATAGGCCGAGACCATGCCGCCATCCGTGGTCGAGAATTCAAACGCCGCCCCGATCCGGCGCGGCTTCTGTTCCACCACGGTCAGACCCACATCCATCGAATTGTCGGGATTCAGCGTCTCTGCCTCGACCAGTGTGATGGCCGAGAAAATCCCTGTACGACGCAGGCGCTTGCGCACCTGTTCCAGCTTTTCCGGGTCGAAGCTTTCTCCTTCAGGAAAGCCCGCGATCTTCAGCAGCCGCCGGGTCGACAGGCGCTGGTTCCCGGTCGTTTGCATCTTGCCGAAGGTCACCGGCGGCCCCGGATTCAGCACGATATTCGATTCCAGCATCGAGACATTGTGGTCTGCAATGATTTCCTGCGCGGCGACTTTGGCCTTGGCATGGCTGTCATCGCGCCAGTCGCTGATCGCGGTCGAAGCGGCGCGCTTGATGACCCCGGTGCCGGCGATCTGGCCGACGCCGTAAGGCTCGATCGGGCGGGTGCCGGGGGCGAGCTGGCCGATATCGGCGCGGGCATAGCGGAATTGCGGCCCCGGATCGACCGAGACAACGACACGGCCGACATAGCGCGGCGCGTCCAGCGGTGCGATTTCAGCCGCTTCGACGCCGTCCAGCGTGATGTTGATGATGGTCGAGAAATACCCCTCGTCATACATCACACCCAACACACGGGCGTAATCCCCGCGCGCGGCGGCCAGAACGTCCTGACCGGTGGCGCGATCCTCGGCCAGGGCAGCCGCCACCAGCGAGGCATTGCGCAACAGATCCGACAGTTCCTCGGGGCCGTTTACGACGACGAAATCCAACTCGACCGGCGGGCCAAGAACCTCTCCGTCTTCGGTGGTGACCGGCTTCTCGCTGCGGTCGAAAAGCCGCTTCAACCCCGCAAACGGGTTGGACGATGACGCCGATTGTGCCGCCGCCTGCACGACCACCGCGGTCGCCAGCCCCATGGCGATGATGGCAACCTTTGCGGCTTGCTTCATCCCTGCCCCTCTTGCCCCTGTGAGGCGAGTTTTGCAGCATCGGGTCGGAAAATCCAGCGGGACCCGTGCCGATCAGCAAAAATCAGGTAATTGCGGCCAGACAGCCCTGAAGGGCGGCCATATCGTCGCGGATCAGCAACAGTGGAGTGTTTTCGGGGATATGCCGCATATAGGGTTCGGCCAGAAAAGCGGCCTCCAGCTGTTCGGTCCGATGCGCGAAACTGCGCGCGACCGAGCCCGCCAGATACATCCCGTTCAGCGGCATGAATCGCAGCGCCAATTCGCGCAGCAGCAGGCCGAACAGCTCGGTGAACAGGCGATAGGTTTCCTCGGCCTGCGGATCGCCCTGCATGGCGGCAGTGGAAATCGTCTCGGCCCGGTCGACCTCGACCCCGTGCATGGCGCGGTGCATCTGCGCCAGCCCGCGCCCGGCAAAGGTTTCCTCGGTCGAGAAGAAGGCCGCCATTTGCCCTGCGCCCACGCGATCAGCCAGACGCAAGGCGATATTGGCAGGCAGGCTGGTATGTCCTTCCTCGGCCTCGCGGCACAGAACCCCGCCCTGCGGCATTTGATGCACCGGGCAGACATTGAAGCCGGTGCCGGCGCCCACGACCAGCGATTGCCCGTTCAGCGCCCGATGCACCGGCGCGGCACGCAGCTGCGACAGCCCCTCGGGCGAGATCCGGTCGGTCGCATAGCCAAGAGCAGTCAGGTCATTGATAAGCCGGACATGGTCGGCATCGGTCAGGCGCGCCAGCCGATCCTCGGCGAAATCCCAGTCGCGATTTGTCAGCTCTGCCTTGCCGCCGGAAACCGGCCCGGCCACCGCCACGCAGACGGCGCTGAGGCGAGGGTTGTCCTGTTCCGTCAGATAGGTCTGCACGACCTTGTCAAAGCTGTCGTAATCGTCGCCGCGATAGCGGGTGATGGTGCTTTCCTCGATCACCCCGTTCCGCGCCAGTGCCAGCCTCGCATTGGTACCACCGACATCGGCCAAAAGCATCGCCATCGCGTTCCCCTCCCTGCTTCACCTTGCGATACGTCAGCCCGGAACGCCGTGCAAGCCGTGCCGATTCATTGAATATTATTGGTCTCGGTGTTATGGCCGCGATATCACCTGAAGGGCCCCTCCATGACCGATTACATTATCAAGGACATTTCTTTGGCCGATTTCGGCCGGAAAGAACTGGACATCGCCGAAACCGAAATGCCGGGCCTGATGGCGCTGCGCGCCGAATATGGTGAATCCAAGCCGCTGAAAGGCGCGCGCATCGCCGGCAGCCTGCACATGACCGTGCAGACCGCGGTGCTGATCGAAACGCTGACCGCATTGGGCGCCGATGTCCGCTGGGCATCGTGCAACATCTATTCGACCCAGGACCACGCGGCGGCGGCGATCGCGGCCTCGGGCGTGCCGGTTTTTGCCATCAAGGGCGAAACGCTGACGGAATACTGGGCCTATACCGATCAGATCTTCCAGTTCGCGGAAGGCACGGCGAACATGATCCTGGACGATGGCGGCGACGCGACGCTGTACATCCTGCTGGGCGCGCGGGTCGAGGCGGGCGAAACCGCCCTGATCGACACCCCGACCAGCGAGGAAGAAGAGGCCCTGTTTGCCCAGATCAAGAAGCGTCTGGCCGCTTCGCCCGGCTGGTTCACCCAACAACGCGACGCCCTGCAAGGGGTCAGCGAAGAAACCACGACCGGTGTGCATCGCCTGTATGATCTGCACAAGAAGGGCCTGCTGCCCTTCCCGGCGATCAATGTGAACGATTCGGTCACCAAGTCGAAATTCGACAACAAGTATGGCTGCAAGGAATCGCTGGTCGACGGCATCCGCCGCGCCACCGATGTGATGATGGCCGGCAAGGTCGCCGTGGTCTGCGGTTACGGCGATGTTGGCAAGGGCTCGGCGGCCTCGCTGCAGGGTGCCGGCGCCCGCGTCAAGGTGACAGAGGTCGATCCGATCTGCGCGCTTCAGGCCGCCATGGACGGGTTCGAGGTTGTGACTCTGGACGATGTCGCCGCCAGCGCCGACATCTTCGTCACCACCACCGGCAACAAGGACGTGATCCGGCTGGAGCATATGCGCCAGATGAAGGACATGGCCATCGTCGGCAATATCGGCCATTTCGACAATGAAATTCAGGTCGCCGCCCTTAAGAACCACAAATGGACGAACATCAAGGATCAGGTCGACATGATCGAGATGCCCTCGGGCAATCGCATCATCCTGCTGTCGCAGGGTCGTCTGCTGAACCTCGGCAACGCCACCGGGCATCCGTCATTCGTGATGTCGGCCAGCTTCACCAATCAGGTGCTGGCCCAGATCGAGCTGTTCACCAAGGGCGATAAATACGCCCCCGGCGTCTATATCCTGCCCAAGCATCTGGATGAAAAGGTGGCCATGCTGCACCTCGACAAGGTCGGCGCCAAGCTGACCAAGCTGTCTCAGGAACAGGCCGACTATATCGGCGTTCCGCAGGCTGGCCCCTTCAAATCCGATCATTACCGGTACTGAAAACATGAGCGAATACAACATCTTCACCTCGGAATCCGTATCCGAGGGTCATCCCGACAAGATCGCCGACCAGATTTCGGACGCGGTTCTGGACGCCATCATCGCAGAAGACCCGCGCGCCCGCGTGGCCTGCGAAACCATGGTGAAAACCGGCGTGGCCATCATCTCGGGCGAGATCACCACCAGCGCTTGGGTCGATCTGGAATCCATCGTGCGCGGGGTCATCAACGACATCGGC
Organism: Paracoccus xiamenensis; assembly: GCF_011308835.1. Taxonomy (GTDB): domain Bacteria; phylum Pseudomonadota; class Alphaproteobacteria; order Rhodobacterales; family Rhodobacteraceae; genus Paracoccus; species Paracoccus xiamenensis. Next base: position 97,505 of record NZ_JAAOHY010000002.1, read on the forward strand.
TATACGTCTTCGGACGTGGGCTTCGACGGGGCGACCTGTTCGGTCATCAACATCATCGGCAAGCAATCGCCAGAGATCAATCAGGGCGTCGACCGTGCCAGCCTGGAAGAACAGGGCGCGGGCGATCAGGGCTTGATGTTCGGTTATGCCTCGGATGAAACCGACGTGCTGATGCCGGCACCGATCACCTATGCCCACCGACTTGTCGAACGGCAGTCGCTGGTTCGCCGAAACGGCATGCTGCCTTGGCTGCGCCCCGATGCGAAATCGCAGGTGACCTTCCGCTATGACGATAACGGTCACCCGATCGGGGTCGACGCGGTCGTGCTGTCGACCCAGCACAGCCCCGAGATCGGCCTGAATGAGCTGCGCGAAGCCGTCACCGAAGAAATCATCAAGCCGGTGCTGCCCGCCGAATGGCTGTCCGACAAGACGAAATTCTTCATCAACCCGACCGGCAAATTCGTCATCGGCGGTCCCGTCGGCGATTGCGGGCTGACCGGGCGCAAGATCATCGTCGACAGCTATGGCGGCATGGCACGCCACGGCGGCGGCGCATTTTCGGGCAAGGACCCGTCCAAGGTGGACCGCTCTGCCGCCTATGCGGGCCGCTGGGTGGCCAAGAACATCGTCGCCGCTGGCCTTGCGAAACGCTGCGAGATCCAGGTCAGCTACGCCATCGGCGTGGCGGAGCCCACCTCGATCAGCCTGAACACCTTCGGCACTGAAACCGTCCCGGTGGAAAAGATCATCGCCGCCGTGCGCGAGGTCTTCGACCTGCGCCCCTACGCGATCATCCGCGAGCTGGACCTGTTGCACCCGATCTATCGGGCCACGGCCAGCTATGGCCACTTCGGCAAGGATCCTGCCGACATCACCTATGCTGGCAAAGCCCATCGCGGCTTTACCTGGGAAGACACCTCGCGCGCCGAAACACTGAAGGCCGCCGTCTGAGGCATAGGCCCGCCACTTTCCGCGGCGGGCCCTTCACTCTGGCCTAAATATCCATCCGGCGATGCCTCGGGTACAAGTGGCGGAAATGAAAAGGGGCGGCCCCGCGGGACCGCCCCTTTCTAAATCTCGAAACGGGCTTATTTCAGCTCGTTGACCGAGGTGATGACCTTGCCCAACAGACCGTAATCCAGCGCCTCTTGCGTGGTCAGCCAGAAATCGCGCTGGGTGTCCTCTTCGATCTTCTCGACGCTCTGGCCCGTAGCATCGGCAAAGATCTGGTTCAGACGTTCGCGCATGATACGGACCTGCTCGGCCTGGATCATCATGTCGGACGAGGTGCCGCGAATCCCGCCCGAGGGCTGGTGCAGCAGGAACCGCGTATTGGGCAGGCAATAGCGGTTTTCCTTCGCCGCACCGACAAAGATCAGCGCCCCGGCCGAGGCCACCCAGCCCGAACCGATGCAGCGCACGGTGGGGCGGATGAACTTGATCATGTCGTGGATCATGTCGCCGGATTCGACATGACCGCCGGGCGATGAGATCATCATGTTGATCGGCGCGTCGCTTTCCTCGGCCAGGGCCAGAAGATGGGCGACAGTGCGCTGCGCCAGCTTGTCATTGATCTCGCCCGCGACGATGACATTGCGCGACTTGAAATACAGCTTGCCGATATTGGCCGTGTCGGGCAGGCCAAGGCCTTGTTCTTGCTGACCTTCTTCTTCCCGCTCGTCGTCGTCTTCGTCATCCAGAACGAATTTCGGCATGATATCCTCTTCCTTGGAAAATCGAACCCGGATCAGTTGACCCGGTTGGAGCTGACGCCGACCTTGGCAGGGCGCAGCAGGCGGTCATGGATCATGAAGCCCGGCTCCATCAGCTGGATGATGTCGCCTGCGGCGGTGTTGGGCAAGGGTGCCTCGAACATGGCCTCATGCAATTGCGGGTCAAAGCGGGTGCCGACCTCTGGGCGCAGGACGGTAATGCCGTGCTTGCCGAAGACATTGCCAAGCTCGCGCAGGGTCAGCTCCACGCCTTCCAGCAGGGCGGCATTGGCGCCGCGCTGATCTTCGGGCACGGCGTCGATGGCGCGGTGCAGATAGTCATAGACCGGCAGCAGATCGCGGGCCAAACGCGAGCCGCCATATTGTTCGGCGTCGCGGCGTTCCTTATCGGCGCGCTTGCGGGCGTTTTCGGCATCGGCCAACGCGCGCATGAAACGGTCGCGCATCTCGTCACGCTCGGCGGTCAGGCGTTGAACCTCGTCGCCGGGATCGGCCAGCGGGTCCATGAAATCTTCGTCGAGGGGGAGGTCTTCGGGTGGCAGTCCGCCAGTGTTCTGATCGCTCATCGTCTTCATCCTTTCAAGCCGGACAGCGCGCGCCCGACCAGCTGCGCGGTGTAATCGACAATCGGCACGATGCGCCCGTAATTAAGCCGCGTCGGACCGATCACACCCACCGCACCAATGATCTTCCGGTCGGAGTTCATATAGGGAGAAACCACCAGAGAGGAACCCGAAAGTGAAAAAAGCTTGTTCTCGGAACCGATGAAAATGCGCACCCCGTCGCCGCCTTCGGTCAGATCCAGAAACTGGGCGATGTCGCGCTTGCGTTCCAGGTCGTCAAACAGCACCCGGATGCGGTCCAGATCGGCGGCTTCGGTCTCGATCAGGTTGGCGCGACCGCGCACGATCAGGCGGGCATCGGTGGCCCCGCTTTCCCAGCTGGCAAAGCCCTGCTCGATCAGATCGGCTGCCAGACTGTCCAGTTCCTGCCTGCGGCTGGCGATGTCGCGGGCGACCTGACTGCGCAGCTCGCTGAGCGTGCGGCCCTCGGCGAGTGCATTCAGGAAATTCCCGGCCTCGCGCATGGAGGACGGCGTTTGGCCGGCCGGCGGGGTGAACAACCGATTTTCGACCTGCCCGTCGGAAAAGACCAGCACCACCAGCGCCCGTTCGGGGCCGAGGCTGACGAATTCGATGTGCCGGATTGGCGCCTCATGCTTGGGCGTCAGCACCAAACTGGCGCCGTGGGTCATGGATGACAGCGCGCCGCCCACCCGGTCCAACAGCGCGCCGATATCCGGCGACCCGCTGCCCAGCGTCTGTTCGATCCGTTCGCGGTCGGTGGGGGCGACCGGGTCGACCTCCATCAGGCCATCCACAAAGATCCGCAGGCCCGACTGCGTGGGGCGGCGACCGGCCGAAACATGGGGCGCGTCCAGCAGGCCGAGCAGTTCCAGATCCTGCATCACATTGCGGATCGTGGCGGCGCTGACGCGTTCGGACATGTCGCGGGTCAGCGTGCGCGAGCCCACCGGCTCTCCGGTTTGCAAATAGGTTTCGACCACGCGGCGAAACACCTCGCGCGAGCGGTCGTTGAGTTCATCAAGCAGGTGTCGCGTGGTCATGCGGGCTTGCGTCCGTCCTTTGCTGGCCTGTAATGGGGCGCCGAACCAGGAAAGGATATCCGATGCGTCCCTCGGGCAGAAACTTAAGCGAAATGCGGCCGATTTCAATTGAGACCGGCGTCATGCGGCATGCCGAAGGCTCCTGCCTGATCAAGGTGGGCGGCACGCATGTCTTGTGCAGCGCCTCGATCGAAGAAAAGGCCCCGCCATTCCTGCGCGGCACCGGCCAGGGCTGGGTCACGGCGGAATATGGCATGCTGCCCCGCGCCACCAACACCCGCAACCGCCGCGAGGCCGCATCTGGCAAGCAGGGCGGGCGCACCGTCGAGATCCAGCGCCTGATCGGCCGCGCCCTGCGGGCGGGCGTCGACAAGCGCGCCCTGGGTGAGCGCCAGATCGTTGTCGATTGCGATGTCATTCAGGCCGATGGCGGCACCCGCTGCGCGTCAATCACCGGCGGCTGGGTGGCCCTGCGTCTGGCGGTGAACAAGCTGATCGCCGCCGGGCTGGTCACCTCTGACCCGCTGATCGACCACGTCGCCGCCGTGTCCTGCGGGATTTATGCCGGTCAGCCGGTCGTCGATCTGGACTATGCCGAGGATAGCGAGGCCGGCACCGACGGCAATTTCGTCATGACCGGCAACGGCCAGCTGATCGAGGTGCAAATGTCGGCAGAAGGCGCGACCTTTAGCCGCGACCAGATGGCGCAGCTGCTGGATCTGGCCGAGGCCGGCGTGGCGCAACTGGTCGCGGCGCAGAAGGCGGCAATCTGATGCGGCGCTTCGAAGGCAAGAAGCTGCTGGTGGCCACGCATAACGCCGGGAAGCTGGCCGAGATGCGCGCGCTGCTGGCGCCCTTCGGCGTCGAGGTCGTCGGCGCAGCAGAGATGGGCCTAGCCGAGCCGGTCGAGACCGAGGACAATTTCGTCGGCAATGCGCGGATCAAGGCGCATGCCGCCGTCGCCGCGACCGGACTGCCCGCGCTGTCAGATGACAGCGGGATCAGTGTCGATGCCCTTGGCGGCGCGCCCGGCGTTTATACCGCCGACTGGGCTGAAACCGGCAACGGCCGTGATTTCGGCATGGCCATGGAGCGCACATGGCGCGAGCTGGAAGCTGTGGACGCCCCCCACCCGCGCAATGCGCAATTCCGCTGCACCTTGGTTCTGGCCTGGCCGGACGGGCATGACGAGGTTTTCGAAGGCGTGCTGCCGGGTCAGGTCACCTGGCCGCCGCGCGGGGTTGAAGGTCACGGCTATGATCCCATCTTTGTGCCGGATGGCCATGAAATCACGCTGGGCGAGATGAGCCCCGACGCGAAAAACACCCTCAGCCATCGTGCGATTGCAGTGGCCAAGATGCTGGAGGCGAGTTTTGCATAGGATCACAACCGGATCCCCGTTCGAGGCGACGATGGGCTATAGCCGCGCCGTGGTGAAGGGACCTTGGTGCTTTGTGTCGGGCGTGACCGGCTATGACTATGCAAGCATGAACATGCCTGACGATGTAGCAGAGCAGGCGCAAAACTGCTTTGCCACGATCCGTCGGGTGTTGGACGAAGCGGGTTTTGACATGGGTGATATCGTGCGTGTGCAATACACGGTGACCGATGCCGGCCTGGTGGATACGATCGTACCCGTTCTGGGTGCGCAGTTGGGTCAGATCCGGCCTGCGGCGACTATGGTGGTCGCCGGTCTGATCAAACCGGAAATGAAGATCGAAATCGAAGTGACTGCGCTGAAAGAATGATCGAGGACTGGCAGAATGGCGGGTTCGGGCTGTATGTCCATTGGCCATTTTGTGCCTCGAAATGCCCCTATTGCGACTTCAACAGCCATGTCGCGACATCCATAGATCAGGCGCGTTGGGCCGAGGCCTATCGCGCCGAGATCGCCCGCGTTGGTGCGATGACCTCTGGACGTGTACTGAACAGCATCTTCTTTGGTGGCGGCACGCCGTCGCTGATGGCCCCCGATACCGTCGCCGCCGTGCTGGAGGCCGCGCGCGGCGCCTGGACGTTCGCCAATGATATCGAGATCACCATGGAAGCCAATCCCGGCAGCGTCGAGGCGGGGCGCTTTCGTGGCTATGCCGATGCCGGGGTCAACCGGTTGTCGATGGGTGTGCAGGCCCTGAACAACACAGATCTGCGGCGACTGGGGCGGATGCATAGCGTGGCCGAGGCGCGCAAGGCCTTTGATCTTGCCCGCACCAGCTTTTCGCGTGTCAGCTTTGACCTGATCTATGCGCGGCAAGATCAGGACGCGACGGCGTGGCGAGCGGAACTGAACGAGGCGCTTGCGATGGCGGTCGATCATCTGTCGCTGTATCAGCTCACCATCGAGGACGGGACGGTTTTTGGCGCCCGCCACGCGGCCGGTCACTTGCGCGGCCTTCCAGATGACGATATTGCCGCCGATATGTATTTGGAAACACAGGATATTCTTGGTTCTGCCGGGATGCCTGCCTATGAGGTTTCAAACCACGCCGCACCCGGCAAAGAGTCCCGTCACAATCTGATTTACTGGCGTCAGGGCGACTGGGCGTCGGTCGGACCAGGTGCACATGGGCGGCTAAGTTTGGCCGCTGGCCGTATCGCGACGGTTGCAGAGCGAACCCCCGGAGGGTGGCTGGCGTTGGTTGGCGAGAACGGCAGCGGAGATATTGAGCATGAATTGCAGTCCCAAGAAGATCTGGCTTCGGAGTATCTGCTGATGTCGATGCGCCTTGCGGAAGGCATGGATCTGGGCCGCTATCACGCCAAGGGCGGCGCGCTGGATTCGCGGCGCACCGCGCGCCTGATTGAGAACGGGTTGCTGGAGCTGTCAGACGACCGTGCACGGGCGACCGCTGCGGGGCGACCACTGCTGAACTACGTCTTGCGGGAAATGGCGGGCTGATGCGGGTGCTTTATCTTGGTATCGGCTGGCTGGCCGTGGGCTTCGCATTCGTCGGGGTCTTCCTGCCGATCCTGCCAACGGTTCCGTTCCTGCTGATCGCGCTGTGGGCCTTTGGCCGTTCTTCCGAGCGGCTGCGGGCACGGCTTCTGGCTGATCCGGTATTCGGCCCGGATATTCGTCGTTGGCAAGAACGCGGCGCGATCCGCCGGTCTGCCAAGGTTCTGTCACTGACTGCCATGACGGCAAGCGTCGCGCTTTCGCTGGCGATAGGCGTCCCACCGCAGGCGGTCACCATTCAGGCAGCAGTCCTGACCGCCGTAGGCCTGTTCATTCTATCCCGCCCTGAAGCTTAGGCGTTGCCTGCCAGCATCTGGCAGAGCCGATCGAGCTGATCCAGATCCTTATAGGTGATTACCAGCTGGCCACCATCCGCGCCCGCATGCTTGATCTGGACCCGCATTTTCAACGTCGCGCTCAGATCCCCTTCCAATGCGCGGGTGTCGGCGTCTTTTTCAGCCGCGCTGCGTGGCTTGGCGGGCTTGGTCGATTTCTCGCGCATAAGCGATTCGACTTCGCGCACGGACAGGTCCTTGTCGATGATCTTCCGTGCGATCACGGTCGGGTTTTCCGCCGTCACCAATGCCCGCGCGTGTCCGGCCGATAGCTTTTCTTCGCGCACCCATTCCTGGACCTGATCAGGCAGGTTCAGCAGACGCAGAAGGTTGGCAATATGGCTGCGGCTTTTGCCAAGCGCCTCGGCCAGCTTTTCCTGGGTGTGGCCAAAGCGGGTCATCAGCTGACGATAGGACGCCGCCTCATCAATGGCGTTCAAATCGGCGCGCTGGATGTTTTCGATAATGGCAACCTCCAGCATCTCCGCATCGCTGAAGTCGCGGATGATGACGGGAAGTTCGTGCACCTGGGCAATTTGCGACGCCCGCCAGCGGCGTTCGCCAGCCACGATCTGATAGATATTGGCGTCCTGAGGGTGACGGCGGACGATCAGCGGCTGAATGACGCCCCGCGTCCTTATGGAGTCAGCCAGCTCGGACAGCGCCGTCTGGTCGAAAATTCGACGTGGCTGATCGGGGTTAGGCGCAATCTGCTCAGTCGGGATAAGCATTGTTCCCTCGCGCGGGCCAGCGTCACGGGCGGCAGGCGCTTCGTCGGTCTGGAGATCCGCCATCAGTGCCGAAAGGCCGCGGCCTAGGCTGCTGCGTTTGTTCTGGCTCATTGGTGCATCTCCTTCTGGCGGACGAGAAATTCCTCGGTCAGCGCGCTATAAGCGCGGCTGCCGGTTGAGTTCGGATCATAGGCAATCACAGGAAGCCCATGAGAGGGCGCTTCGGAAATACGGACGTTGCGGGGGATGACCGTATTATAGACCAGCTCTCCCAGAGTCGCGCGGGCATCTGCTTCGACCTGTTGGGAGAGGTTGTTGCGGCCGTCATACATCGTCAGCACCACGCCATCCAGACGGAGGTCGGGGTTGGCGTTCTGACGAACCTCGCGCACGGTCATCAGCAACTGGGAAAGCCCTTCGAGCGCGTAGAACTCTGCCTGCAACGGCACGAGAACAGAATCTGCGGCGACAAGCGCGTTTACAGTGAGCAGACCCAGGGCAGGCGGACAATCAATGAGGATGTAATCCTGATCATTCGCTTGATCCAGGACGGACTTTAGCAGCCTGACCCGCTCGCGCCGATTGGCGAAATCAATATCGCCAGAGCTGAGGTCCGGCGTCGAAGGGACCAGCGACAGGTTCTCGACACTGGTTGGCAGGGTCGCTTCGGCAAGATCATAGCGCCCGGCCAAAAGGTCATAGGAGGTCGCGTTGCGTCCCTTGACGGGGCAGCCAACACCCGTCGAAGCGTTGCCCTGCGGATCAAGGTCGATGATGAGTGTCGTATGTCCCTGCCCCGCGAGGCAGGCACCGAGATTAACGGCGGTCGTCGTCTTGCCGACGCCACCCTTCTGATTGGCAACAGCGATGACGGTGGGACTAGGCATTGGGCTCGATCTTCCTCAACTTCATGGCCACCGATTCTGCGTCGGTGATGCTTGGATAGGTCTCGATGTCAAACGACCAGGTTGCCCGCGCAGCCTCGACCTCTTGCTGCCACGTGCGTCCCTTCAATAGCCAAGCCTCACCAGTGCTGGCAAGCTGCGCTGCAATCATTGGAAGAAGATCCTTCAATGGTGCCAGCGCACGGGCACTGACGAAACTGAACTGCCCCTGTTCAAGCTGTTCAATCCGCGCGGGTTTTATGGTGACGTTGTCGAGCTGAAGCTCTCGTCGGACTGTGGTCAGGAAAGCGGACTTTCGCCGGTCGCTTTCGACCAATGTCACCGGCAGCGACTGCTTACGGCCGAGAATTGCAATCACGATTCCGGGCAGACCGCCGCCGCTTCCAAGATCAAGCCAGCTGCCGCTTTTTGGGGCCGCATGCGTAAAAAGCTGGGCCGAATCGTCGATGTGACGATAGCGAAGGTCCGGCAAGGTACCCGGCGCCACCAGATTTATTGTGGGATTCCATTTGGCAATCAGATCGGCATAGCGCGCAAGCATTGCGTCCGTTTCACGTGAAACATCCATTACGCGCGGCTCGCGCGCCGACTGGACGCAATCAAAAGCGACAGCGCCGCTGGCGTCATCCCTTCAATGCGCGCCGCAGAGGCGATCGTTTCCGGTCGCAGTGCCGTTAGCTTTCCTTGCAGTTCCTTGGACAAGCCGGATAGCGCTGCATAGTCGAAATCGCGTGGCAAAGCAGCCGCTTCGTCGCGCTTCAGGGCGAGCGCTTCACGACGCTGCCGCTCTTCATATTGCGCATAGGTGGCGTCGATCTTGACCTGCTTCCTGGTCAGGTCGTCGAAATCAGGGATTGCGGGGTCGATAATGGCCAGCGTCTCGAAACCAACATCAACGCCAGAGAGAAGTTCGAATGCCGTCCGTCGCCGTCCGTCACGGCCTGTTGGGATGCCAGCTGCGGACAGTTCCTTGCCGCCATAGCTGCGCGCTTCCAGATCAGCCCGCGCGGCGGACAGCCGATCCATCTTCTGATCAAAATGCTGCTTACGTTCCGGGCCTACGCAACCAAGCGCCATTGCACGCGGCGTTAGCCGCTGATCCGCATTGTCGGCCCGCAACGATAGCCGATACTCGGCGCGTGAGGTGAACATGCGGTAAGGTTCTGTCGCACCCCGCGTCGTCAGGTCATCAATCATCACCCCGATATAGGAATCGGCCCGCGAGAAATGTACCGGTTCCTCACTGGACGCATTCAGACCCGCAGCAAGGCCTTGCGCCCCTGCCTCTTCATAGCCGGTGGTTCCGTTGATCTGGCCGGCCAGATAAAAGCCGTCGACCTCGCGCAGTTGCAGACCACGATCCAGCGAACGGGGGTCGACGTAATCATATTCCACGGCATAGCCAGGCTGCAGGATTGCGGCGCTCTCCAGCCCCATGATGGAGCGAATATACGCCTCCTGAACGTCAACCGGCAATGATGTCGAAATTCCGTTTGGATAGATCACGTCGGTGGTCAAACCCTCAGGTTCCAAGAAGATCTGATGGGAATCCTTGTCCGCAAAGCGATGAATCTTGTCCTCGATCGAGGGGCAATAGCGTGGGCCGACCCCTTCGATTTTTCCGCCATACATGGCCGAACGCGACAAGTTGCGGCGGATAATATCGTGGGTTGCCTCGTTCGTATGGGTAACGCCGCAGTTGATCTGCCGCAGGCTAACGGCAGTCGACATGAAGGACAGCAACTCCGGTTCGTCGTCGCCCGGCTGCTGACCAAGGAGATCCCAGTTGATCGTCTTCCCATCCAGCCTCGGTGGCGTCCCAGTCTTGAGACGGCCGAAAGACACTCCGAGGTCGCGCATAACCGCAGCAAGGCGCGACGACGTCCCGTCGCCCCAACGGCCGGCGGGGCGGCTTTCCTCGCCGATATGGATCAGCCCATTCAGGAAGGTGCCCGTGGTCAGGATAACGCGCGGCGCCAAGATCTTCTGATCTCCCACCATGACGCCATTAATCCGTCCGGAAGAGATGAGCAGATCTGTGACTTCACCGAGTACAACCTCCAGCCCTGAAATGGCACTCACGGCACGGTTCGCAGCAGCACGATAGGCCTGTCGATCCGCCTGCGTCCGAGGCCCCTGCACTGCCGGCCCCTTGCGACGGTTCAACAGCCTGAACTGTATGCCCGCAGCGTCGGCCAACCGCCCCATCAGCCCATCCATGGCGTCAATCTCGCGCACCAAATGGCCCTTCCCCAGGCCACCGATGGCGGGATTGCACGACATCGTTCCAAGATCCTGCTTCGACATTGTCACCAATGCGACAGCTTTGCCCATCCGCGCAGCTGCCGCGGCGGCTTCGGTGCCGGCATGCCCGGCGCCAATGACGATCACATCGTAATGTTTCACGTGAAACAGTCCCTATTTACCGACGCAGAACGTGCTGAAGACCCGATCAAGATAGTCGTCCACATCGATCTTGCCAACCAGTCGCTGCAAATGGTGAAGCGCTTCGCGCATGGCCTCTGCCAGCAACTCGGGTGCTAGCCCCTCTGGCAGGTCCAAAGCATCAACCGCTGCCTGCATCGCCTCTGCCTGTCGGGCATGGCTGGCGACGCCTGACGTTGCAAGCCGGCGCCGCAGACTGTCGAACACCTGCTCAAGCAGCCGATCAACCCCTGCTCCCGTCAGACTTGAGATCGCCCCGGAGGCACCTGTCAAATCCCCTTTCGTCTCAATGAACAGGTCCCCATCGCGGGTCAGATCGCGGGCGGCATCGGGAACTGGACCCAGGAAGATCCGCAGGTCTGCATCGGCGGCGCGATCCCGTGCCCGGCCAATGCCGATTCCCTCCACCATGTCGTCGGTCTCGCGAATCCCCGCAGTATCCAGGAAGATGACCGGAAGCCCGCGCAGATCAGCGCGAAACTCGACGACATCTCGGGTCGTCCCTGCATATTCCGTGACAATCGCGACATCCCGCCGGGCAATCGCATTCATCAGCGACGACTTGCCCGCGTTAGGTGCCCCCAGCAACGCAACTTCAAACCCAAGGCGCAGGCGTTCCCGCGCTGGAAACCCGGCAAGCTCCGCCGCTATCGAGCTCCGCACCCCGGCAATAACGCGCCAGACATCTGCCGCGACCTCGTCAGGGATTTCCTCATCCGCAAAGTCGATCGAGGCCGTAATCATTGCGCCAGCATGCACCAGCCCCTCGCGCCATTCCTCAGCCAGACGGCCAAGCGCGCCAGAACTCGCTTCTACAGCCAGCTTCCGTTGCGTTTCGGTCTCTGCCGCCAGCAGGTCGGACAGTCCCTCCACCTCGGCAAGGTCCATCTGACCCGAAGTGAAAGAGCGCAACGTAAACTCGCCAGCCTCAGCACGCCGCAGACCGCGCGCAACCAGGGCAGCTTCCAGCCGTTTAACGACGACCGGCGCACCATGCAGATGAAACTCGCAGCTCTCCTCACCGGTAAAGCTTGCGCCAGCTTCAAAGCGCATCACCAATGCGCGGTCGATCAGGTCATCGCCGTCACGAACACTGCGGTAATAGCAATAGCGCGCCTCAGGCAGCGCGCCGGCCAGATCCTCGGCAACCTGCCGCGACTCCGGCCCGCTCAAGCGGACGATTGACACGCCCCCCCGACCAGGCGGCGTCGCTTCTGCAAAGATCGTAGCCATGATGCATTACGCGTTCATCGATTCGAAGAATTCGCCGTTGTTCTTCGTCTGCTTCAGTTTCGAGATCAGGAATTCGATCGCATCCGTGGTGCCCATCGGGTTCAGGATACGCCGCAACAGATAGGTTTTCTGCAGATCTTTCGAATCCACCAGCAGCTCTTCCTTCCGGGTGCCGGATTTCAGAATATCCATGGCGGGGAAGACGCGCTTGTCGGCGACCTTCCGATCCAGTACGATCTCGCTGTTACCGGTGCCTTTGAATTCCTCGAAAATCACCTCGTCCATGCGCGAACCGGTGTCGATCAGCGCCGTCGCGATGATGGTCAGAGAGCCGCCTTCTTCAATATTCCGCGCCGCACCGAAGAAACGCTTCGGCCGCTGCAACGCATTTGCATCCACACCACCGGTCAGAACCTTGCCAGAACTCGGCACGACCGTATTGAAGGCCCTACCAAGTCTTGTGATCGAATCCAGCAAGATAACAACATCTCGCTTATGCTCAACCAAACGCTTGGCCTTTTCGATCACCATCTCCGACACAGCAACGTGCCTGCTGGCCGGTTCATCAAAGGTAGAGGAGATCACCTCACCCTTCACCGACCGCTGCATGTCGGTCACCTCCTCGGGGCGCTCGTCGATCAGCAGCACGATCAGATAGCACTCGGGATGGTTCTTCTCGATTGAATGGGCAATATTCTGCAACAGCACCGTCTTACCGGTGCGCGGGGGTGCCACGATCAGCGAACGCTGCCCCTTCCCGATCGGTGCGACAAGGTCGATGATCCGGGCCGAGCGATCCTTGATCGTCGGATCCTCGATTTCCATCTTCAGCCGTTCATTCGGATACAGCGGGGTAAGGTTGTCGAAGGCCACCTTGTGGCGCGCGCGCTCCGGGTCCTCGAAATTGATCTTCTCGACCTTGGTCAGCGCAAAATAACGCTCATTCTCGCCCGGGGCGCGGATCACGCCTTCAACGGTGTCGCCGGTGCGCAGGCTGTGCTGGCGGATCATGTCGGGGCTGACATAAATGTCGTCAGGACCCGGCAGATAGTTCGCCTCGGTCGAGCGCAGGAAGCCAAAGCCGTCCTGAACGACCTCCAGCACGCCGTCGCCACCGATATCGTAACCGTCCTCGGCATGTTCTTTCAGGATCGAGAACATCATCTCGCCCTTGCGCATGGTCGAGGCGTTCTCGATTTCCCATTCTTCGGCCATCGACAGCAGATCTTTCGGGCTTTTCGCCTTCAGATCGGACAAATTCAAACGCTCTTCGCTCATCGCATCACCGGAATTCGCGCCCGCACGCAGCAGGCGAACATCATTGTCATGGAAAATATCCGTGCCGGACGGCCGGATCGTTAGCCGCCCCATATCGGGAACGACGATTCGAGTCAATCTATCAGGGAAACAAGCCCCGGTTCAGAACTTCACGATGACCGAGACCACAATCACGACCATCAGCAAGGTCGGCAGCTCGTTCATCATCCGATAGGTCCGGCCGCTCAGCCCGCGCCCAGCTGCCAGCACCCGCCGCTGCCTGGCAAGCCACATGTGAAACCAGGTCATCCCCAGCACTGAAGCGGCCTTCAACCAGGGCCACAGCATCGACCAGTCGACAATCCCAGGTGTCAGCACCAACGCCAATCCGCAAATCCAGGAAACGATCATCGCCGGATTCATGATCATCCGCAGCAGCTTGTCTTCCATGATCTGAAAGGAAGCAGCCGGTTCACCGACATTCTGACCACGTTCAGCGTGATAGACGAACAGTCTGGGCAGATAGAACAGCCCCGCCATCCAGGACAGCACGGCCATAACGTGCAGGGATTTGATCCAAGGGTAAAGGGAACTGAGAAGATCGGTCATGCCAATCCTTTAAATCTTAAAAGATAAGGAAGAAAGATGATGTTGTTTGTAGGGCCTGTGGGTAGCGGTATATCTGCTCTGCGCAGATTTCATCCACAGCATGGCGAGCAGATTTTCTGAAAGAATATTATTCTTATCAAAAGGTTATCTGAAAACAATCATTTTATCCACAAGATGTGCACAGGTTGCGTTTGGCTGTACCCCTGTGGATGAAAGCGCTGCGTTCTCGCTCTGTTCTGGGTGCTTATCCCTGTCTTCAATCATCCCGGATTCCATCCGTGCGCTTTTCCACAGATTCGCCCCCTGCCATGGCGTCACCATTAGGGTTTTGACTTCCCACGGCACCGCGCTGCGGCTATCCAAGTGACATGACTCAGGATAGCTCTCCCGATCCTCAGCCGCCGGTGTCGCATGCACCCCTGGCTGGTGTAATTGGCTGGCCAATCGCGCATTCTCGCTCGCCATTGCTGCATGGGCATTGGCTGCAACGTTATGGGCTTGCAGGGCATTACATCCCTATCCCTGTGCGGCCTGAAAATCTGGCCGAGGTGCTTCGCACCCTGCCCCGAATGGGTTTCGTCGGTGTTAACGTCACCATCCCGCATAAAGAGGCGGTGCTGCAGATTGCCGATATCGTCACCGACCGCGCAGCTCTCATCGGTGCCGCTAATACGCTGATCTTCCGCGAAGACGGAAAGATTCACGCCGACAATACCGACGGCTACGGTTTCATCGCCAACCTGACCCAGAACGCCCCGGATTGGTGCCCCGATCGGGGGGCCGCGGCGGTGATTGGGGCAGGTGGGGCCGCGCGGGCTGTGGTTGCATCACTTCTGGAAAGCGGCGTGCCGGAATTGCGGATCACGAACCGTACCAAGCTGCGCGCCGACCAGATCAAGAACGAGTTCGGCGCCAAGGTTGTCGTCTACGACTGGGCGCAAGCCGGCAACATGCTGGAAGGCGCGACAACGGTCGTCAACGCGACCTCGATGGGCATGACAGGAAAGCCGGCGCTACGGGTGCCACTGGATGCGTTGTCACCCGGAACGCTGGTTACCGATCTCGTGTATACGCCGCTGATGACCGATTTCCTGTTGGAAGCGCAGTCACGCGGCTGCCAGGTCGTCGACGGGCTGGGCATGCTGCTCCATCAGGCCGCTCCGGGGTTCGAACGCTGGTTCGGCCGCCGGCCAGAGGTCGACGAAGCGTTACGGCAGGCCGTGCTGTGAGCTTTCTGCTGGGTCTGACCGGGTCGATTGGCATGGGCAAATCGACGACCGGGCAAATGTTTACCGAACTTGGTTACCCGCTGTGGGATGCAGACGCGGCTGTCCACAGGCTTTACGCGCCGGGTGGTGCGGCCGTCGATGCGGTCGCCGCCGCCTTTCCGGCGGCCTTGCAGGATGGCGCCATCGACCGCGTGCGGCTGAAGGCGGCGCTTGCCGCCGATCCTGCCGGGCTGAAGCGCCTTGAAAGCATCGTTCACCCTTTGGTTGCCGCTGATCGCCGCGACTTCATCGCCAAGGCTGCCCGGGACGGCGCGCGGATTGTGGTTCTCGATATTCCGCTGCTGTTCGAAACCGGGGCCGAGGGCCAGATGGACGGCGTGGCCGTCGTTTCGACCGATGCCGAAACCCAGCGCAGGCGCGTCTTGGCCCGCCCCGGCATGACGGCGGAAACCTTCGCGATGATCCTGTCGCGGCAGATGCCCGATGCCGAAAAACGCGCCCGTGCGGATTGGGTGATCCCGACCGATACGCTTGATGGTGCCCGCGCGGTGGTGACTGCTATATGTGATGAAATTCTGGGACGACAAGATGCGTGAAATCGTTCTCGACACCGAAACCACCGGCTTTGATCCGGCGACGGGCGACCGCATGGTCGAAATCGGCGCGGTAGAGCTGCTGAACCACTTGCCCACCGGTCGCACCTTCCACAAATACCTGAACCCCGAGCGCGAGGTGCCGGCGGACGCAGTCGCAATCCACGGCCTGACCGATGAATTCCTGCGCGACAAACCGCTATTCGCGGATGTGGCCGCCGAATTCATCGCCTTCATCGGCGAGGATGCCAAGCTGGTCATCCACAACGCCGCTTTCGACATGAAATTCCTCAATGCTGAGCTGAAAATGGTCGGCAAGCCGCAGCTTCCATGGTCGCGGGCGCTGGATACGCTGGCACTGGCGCGCGAGAAATTTCCCGGCGCACAGAACTCGCTTGATGCGCTGTGCCGGCGGTTCGGCATCGACAACTCCTCGCGGACATTGCACGGCGCGCTTCTCGACAGCGAAATTCTGGCCGATGTCTATCTGGAACTGATCGGCGGCCGCCAGCCCGATCTGGTACTGGCCGCGCCGGAACCCTCGGGCGGCACCGACCCGTCCGCGCCCAGCCAGCCGCGCGGTCAGGCCCGCCCGCGCCCCGCCCCGCTGCCGCCGCGCCTGACCGAGGCCGAAAACAGCGCCCATGCCGAGATGATCGCGCGCATGGGCGACAAGGCGATATGGCTGCGATATTCGACCGTCGGCAAAGGTTGATCTTGTCCGGCATAGCGCCGATGCTCAGTTCAAGGGACGGGCAAGCAGCATGATCGAGCTACTTCGCGATATCTGGGGCTTCATCGCATCCGTGGGCGAGCGGATGGACAAGATCCACATGGGTCTCATCGCCGCCGGCGTGGCCTTCTACGCCATGTTTGCCGTTTTTCCGGGACTGGCCGCGATCATCGCGCTTTGGGGGCTGTGGTACGATCCGGTTGTCATCCAGGGTTATGTCCATGTGGCAGAGGAATTCCTGCCACCCGAAGCCATGGCCATCCTCAGCGCGCAGGTCGATGCGTTGATTTCGGGCGGGCGCACGCAGCTGGGCTGGGCGTCGCTGGTCTCTTTCATGATCGCCACCGTCGCGGCGCGCGCGGGCGTGGATGCGCTGGTGCGGGGGCTGAACGCGGCATATGGGGTGCGCGCCCATTCGACCGTCGTCGGCTTCCTGCTGGCTTACGGGCTGACATTGGCGATTGTCGGGGTGGTCTTCCTCGGCCTCGCCACCATCGTCATCGTGCCGCTGATGCTGAGTTTTCTGACCATAGCGCCGCTGCGTGGCTGGCTGCTGACCGCGCTGCCCTGGGGCGGGATGATCCTGATCGTGATGATCGCGATCGGCCTTCTTTACCGCTATGGCCCGAATGTCCGCCGCCCGCGCACGCCGATCTTCACCTGGGGCTCGCTTGTTGCAGGGCTTGCCTGGGCGCTCGCATCCCTGGCATTTTCGACCTATCTGGGCAGCTTCAACAGCTACAACCGCATCTACGGGTCCATCGGGGCGGTCGTGGCATTGCTGATGTGGTTCTATCTGGGGGCGTTTTCGGTGATGCTGGGCGCGGTCTTCAACGTCGAGCTTGCCCGCCGCCGTCGCATCCGTGCCGCCCGCCAGGCTCGCGCCTCGCTACGCGAAGAGGCGCAGGACGCTCAAAGCGGGTCGGTCTGATACAGGCGCACTTTCAGCCCGCCATGGGCGACGATGGGGCCGGGTTCGCGGAACGGCAGACCGGTCGCCCGCGCAAGCGAGGGCTCGGACGTCACGATCCCCACACGCCACCCCTTGAACCGGCCGCGCAGAACCTCACCCATATTGGCGTGCAGCCCGTATAGCGGCCCCTTGTTGCCGATCCGGGCGCCATAGGGCGGGTTAATCATTACCAGTCCCGGCGGCCCCTCCGGCGGTACGGCGTCAGCAATCGGGCCCAGTGTGAAATCACACCAATCGTCGACACCCGCCCGCGCGGCATTGGCCGCGCTCATCCGCACGGCGCCGGCATCGCGATCCGATCCGCTGAACCGGAATCGCGGCGCATGTGCGGCGCTTTCCGCTTTCATTCTGGCCCAAATATCCAAATCGAAACTTGCGAAATCCTCGAAGGCAAAGTGTCGGCTTCGCCCCGGCAACAGGCCCGTTGCGATCTCTGCCGCCTCGATCACGAAGGTGCCCGATCCACACATCGGATCATAAACCGGCTCGGTCCCGCGATAGCCGCATTCCCGCAGGAACGCGGCCGCCATTGTTTCGCGCATTGGGGCCTTGGCTACGGCTTCCTTGTGGCCGCGCTTGTGCAGGCTCTCGCCTGAGGAATCGAGGCTGATAACCGCCAGGTCGTCCTCGATCCGCAGCTTGACGACGATGGCCGCGTCATCCGTCAGGGGCGCGCCCAGCACATCGGTGATCGCGCGCTCGATCCGCTGCGCGGCGGCACCGGCGTGATAGATGCGCGACTTGCGGCAGGTGGCTTCGACCCGGACCGACTGATCTGGTCTAAGTATCTGATCCCATGGAAATTTATGGGCGCGCTTGTCCAGTTGCGCAAGATGCATGGCGCGGAACTCGCCGACGCGCACCAGCACCCGCGTGGCGCAGCGCAGGACCAGATTTGCGCGCCAGACCTCGGGCCAGTCGCCACGGGTTTCCACCCCGCCGGGCACGACGACCGGGTCGGCAAAGCCGGCGGCGCGTGCCTCGTCGGCCAGCGGCTGTTCCAGCCCCGGCGTGGCGACAAGGAAGATCCCCAGCGTGGTCAGGTCGCTTCCAGCCCCTCGGTCGAGGCGAAGAACATCGCCTGGCTGACAGCCGAGCTGACCTGATCCTCGGTATAAGGCTTCGAAATCAGGAAGGCAGGCTCTGGCCGGTCGCCGGTCAGCAGCCGTTCCGGGAAGGCAGTGATGAAAATCACCGGCATTTCACCCATCGAGGCCAGCAGCTCGTTCACCGCATCGACACCAGAGGAGCCGTCGGCCAGCTGGATATCGGCCAGGATCAGGTCGGGGCGGTCGCTGCCGGCCAGTTCGATCGCGGCGGAATGGGTGCGGGCGATGCCGGTCACGTCATGGCCAAGCGCCTGCACGATGCCTTTCAGGTCCATGGCGATGATGGTTTCATCCTCGATGATCATCACCTTGCCGCGGATGGCGCGGCCCATCTCGTCCATGGCGATGCGCACCAGGTCAGAAGCTTCGTCCTGACCGATCTGCATGATCTCGCCGATCTGGTCAAAGCGCAGACCCTCGATCGAATTCAGCAGCAGCGCCTCGCGCGAATTGGGCGTCAGCCGGGCCAGATGGGCCTGCGCGCGCGTCGCGCGGGCACCGCCATCGGCCTCGGCGACAGGTTGGCCGCTGGATTGCCAGATCGCGTGGAATGCGCGGAACAGCCCGACGCGGGGATCAAGCCCGTCCATCACGCTGCGATCGGACAGGATCGCCTCCAGCGTGGCGGCGGCATAGTTGTCACCGGCCGTCTGGCTGCCGGTCAGCGCACGCGCATAGCGGCGCAGAAAGGGCAGTTCGCGGCCGATGGACTTTGCAAGCTCGGCAGAAGACATATAAACCTCAATCGTCACGGTCCCTGATGGAACCTGAACATGGTCTATCGGTTGAAGCCTGTGCGCACAAGATTGTCGGGATTAACAAAAACATGACGAGCAAGCGGGAAGATCGCAAGAAGGTCGCGTTGGACAAGCAGATCGACGAGAACCTCAAGCGTGTCTACGAACAGGCCACCGAGGAGAAGGTCCCAGACCGTTTCCTTGAACTTCTGGAACAACTCCGCGAGCAGGAGTGAAGCGATGTCCAAATCCGTGAACGCTGCGCAGGGTGCGAAATCCGGCGACAATCCGCGTGACGAGCTGGTTGACCACCTGCCCGCTTTGCGCGCATTCGCGCTGTCGCTGACCCGTGAAGGCGCCGCGGCCGATGATCTGGTGCAGGACACCATCGTCAAGGCCTGGACCAATATGGACAAGTTTCAGCCTGGGACGAACCTGCGCGCCTGGCTGTTTACCATCCTGCGCAACACCTTCTATTCCGCCCGCCGCAAGACCAAGCGCGAGGTTTCGGATTCTGATGGCATCCACGCGGCCCGGCTGGCGACCCGGCCGGAACATGACGGCCGTCTGGCGCTGAACGATTTCCGTGCCGCCTTTGAAAAGCTGCCCGACGAACAGCGCGAGGCTCTGATCCTGGTCGGCGCATCGGGCTTTTCCTACGAAGAAGCGGCAGGAATGACCGGGGTCGCCGTCGGCACCGTCAAATCGCGCGCCAATCGCGGTCGCCGTCGTCTGGCCGAGCTGTTGCATCTGGAAGACGGCGAAGAGCTGGAGATGACCGACCGTGCGACACTGGCGGCGATGGCGGCGAACGCGCCCGTCATGCGCTGAGGTACGATGCTGGGGAAACTGACCGAGGCGTTTCAATTTAGCAAAGGCCTCGGTTTTCGGCTTGCGGCGCTTTTGTCGGTGGCAATCCTGCCCATCGGGCTGATGTCCCTGATTCAGACCATGTATCTGTCAGGCGAGGCCGAACGCTCGGCCGAGACGGCGATCGTCGGACGCACCGGCGCCGCAGCGGCGGGCGAACGCGCCCTGCTGCAAGGGGCGCTGGGAACTGCCGACGCGTTGGGTCCGGCAATCCTGCGCGAGATCAACAACCCACAGCTGTGTTCCGACATGCTGAAAAGCTTTGTCGAACGCGGGGCCACCTATGTTTATGCCAGCTTCGTGCAATTGAACGGCATGACCGAATGCAACTCTGGCGGGGTCGAAACCGACATGCGCGGCTTCGCCACTTACGAACATTTCATCGCCAATCCGACGACGATGGTGGTGCCGATGCGTCAGGGCTCGATCAATGGCAAGCCTGTGGTGGTGGTGGCTCAGCCACTGTATCGCGACCGCGAACTGCTGGGCTATGTCGGTGTCTGGCTGTCGCAGGAACTGCTGCAATCCACCCACAGCTCGATTTACGGGACCCGAGGCGCGCGCACGATCACCTTCAACGCCGATGGCGACATCCTTTCGGCGGACGAGGAGGTCATCAGTGAAATCGGCGGCGCATTGCCACGTAACGAAACGCTGGGCAGCCTGATTTCGCGGGCGGAATCGACCTTTACCGATGTGACGGCGGCAGGTGAGCAGCGGGTTTTCGCGGTCGTGTCGGTGGTGCCGGGGCTGGTTTATGCACTCGGCAGCTTCAGCACGCAGGAGGCGGGCGTCCAGGGTTACCGCGTGACCAAGCTGACAGCGGTGCTGTTCGCGGTGGCGCTGTGGGCGGTGTCGCTGGGCGTGGCCTATTACGCGGTCTACCGTTTGGTGCTGCGCCACGTGCGGGAATTGCGCAGCCAGATGCGGCGCTTTGCCGTTGGCGACCGCGCCGCGCCGCCGCGCATCATGGAAGACGCACCTACCGAAATCGCCGACGTGTCGCGGACCTTTCACAACATGGTCCGCATTCTGAACCGCGACGAGGCCGCGCTGGAAGCCGCCATCGACGAAAAGACCGTGCTGCTGAAAGAGGTCCACCACAGGGTCAAGAACAACCTTCAGCTGATCGCCTCGATCATCTCGATGCAGGGCCGGGTGATCGAAGATGACGATGCCAAGCGGGTGCTGCGCTCTGTTCAAGATCGTGTGGCTTCCCTCGCCTCGATCTACAAGAATTTGTATCAGGCAGAGCATCTGGAATCCGTGGATGCCGACCGCCTGATTTCCGAGATCATCAACCAGATGACCCGCGCCTCGACCAGCCCCGGCTGGCGGCTGCATGTCGAAACCGAACTGACGCCGCTGGTCCTTCAGCCCGATCAGGCCGTGCCGCTGACGCTGCTGACAAACGAGGCCTTCACCAATGCGCTGAAATATGCCGGCGTCCCGCCCGGACATGATCAGGCATGGGTGCGCGTGCGACTGACCCGAGAGGATGACGACCATGCCCGGCTGGAGGTCACCAACTCCATCGGAGAACAGGAACGGACGATGGAAGGCACCGGCCTTGGCAGCCAGCTGATCGAGGCCTTCGCCATGCAGCTTGACGGCGAGGCCAAGCTGACAACGACCGAAACCGAATACACCCTGTCGCTGATCTTCAGGATCGAAGAAATCACCCCCCTTCCGGTCGAGGATCGCACCTTTGTCGTGCTGACCTCGGCCGCGCGCGACGGGGCGCGGCACTAGCCAGCGGCCTTTCCATCACCGCCCGCGGGTAGTAGCGTCACGCCGACGCACAGGAGACAGCATGAAACGCGAAAAACTCGGCCATAGCGACGTAGAGGTCAGCGCCTTCAGTCTTGGCACCATGACCTTCGGCAACCAGACCGATCAGGCTGATGCCCATGCCCAGATCGACCGCGCGCTGGATGCGGGCATCACCTTTCTGGACTGCGCCGAGATGTATCCGGTCAACCCCGTCCGGGCCGAAACGGCGGGCCGGTCCGAAGAAATCATCGGCAACTGGATCGCCCGGACCGGTCGGCGTCAGGATATTGAAATCGCGACGAAAGTGTCCGGCAATGGCTCTGCCGTGCGCGATGGCGAGGGCTATGACGGCGCGATCATCCGGCGCACCATCGACGCCTCGCTGAAGCGGCTTCAGACCGATGTGATCGACCTGTATCAGCTGCATTGGCCGATGCGCGGCAGCTATAACTTCCGGCAAAACTGGCGCTTTGATCCCTCGGGTCAGGACCGCGCCGCCAACATCGCCCATATGGAGGACGTGCTGGCCGCGCTGACCGAGGCTGTCGCTGCCGGCAAGATCCGCGCCTTCGGCCTGTCGAATGACAGCGCTTGGGGGACCATCCGCTGGATCGACACGGCGGAACGTGTGGGCGGGCCTCGGGTGGCCTCGGTCCAGAACGAATATTCGCTGCTGGCGCGGCTTTACGACACCGACATGGCAGAAATGGCGGTGAATGAAGGCGTGACCCTGCTGGCCTATTCACCGCTGGCGGCGGGGCTGCTGACCGGCAAATATCAGGACGGCGCGATGCCGGATGGCAGCCGGATGGCAGTTGATATCGCGACGGGCGGCAAGGGCAATCTGGGCGGGCGCAAGACCGCGCGCGTGTTCGATGCCATCGCCGCCTATCATGGGCTTGCCCGCGAATATGGGCTTGACCCGATCCATATGGCGCTTGCCTGGCTGCGGACCCGGCCCTTCCCGGTGGTTCCGATCCTGGGCGCGACCAGCCTGTCGCAGCTGGAACACCAGCTTGTCGGGTTGGACACGCCCATCCCCGAGGCGCTGAAAACCGCAATAAACGACCTGCATCACGAATGGCCGCTGCCCTACTGACCCTGATCGGCGATGCCGACCTGACGGCGGCCTTCGCCCGCGCGCTGGCGCCCGAACTGGGCGCCGGCGACACGCTGCTGCTGGAAGGTCCGGTGGGCGCCGGCAAGTCGCATTTCGCCCGCGCGCTGATCCGCGCCCGGCTGGCGAACCCGGCCGAGGATGTGCCCAGCCCGACCTTCACCCTTGTCCAGACCTATGACGGCACGCCGCCGATCTGGCATGCCGACCTGTACCGCCTGACTGACCCGTCCGAGATCGACGAACTGGGCCTGATCGACGCGCTGGAAGACAGCATTGCCGTGATCGAATGGCCCGATCGCATGGATCCGGTGCCCGGCGCGCTGACCCTGCGCCTGTCGAACGACCCCGACCCCGCCCTGCGCCGGATCGAGATCCTCGGCGATCCTACCCGTTGGGCCCGTGCCGTGCGGGCCGCCGAACGCGCGGGCTTCGCGCAGGGCGCGGGTTGGGCGGAGGCGCAAGTGGCGTTTCTGGCCGGGGACGCCTCGGCCCGGCGCTACTTCCGGCTGGAACGTGACGGTAAAACCGCCGTGTTGATGGATGCCGATGCGGACACGCTGGCGCCTTATCTGGCAATGACCGACTGGCTGCGCGACCGAGGTTTCGACGCCCCGCGCGTGCTGGCCGCTGATCGAGACCGCGGGCTTTCCTTGATCGAGGATTTCGGCGACGCCCAACTTGCTCGTGTGATCGAATCCGATCCGGCAAGCGCCGGGCCGCTGATGGAACGGATCGCCGCGATGCTGGCGCGGCTGGCCAGCTTTCCGCCGGCGCCGGGCATTCTGCAACTGGATGGCCCGGAAATGGCCCGGCAGGTCGGCATGTTCGCCGATCACTACCCCGAAGCCGCCGGGGCGGATGCCGAGGCCATGGCGGCGGCTGCGCAGATCGCGCCGACGGTCGCGCGCCTGCACGCGCACCTTTGCGCCGACTTGCCCCCGGTCACCAGCCTGCGTGACTTCCATGCCGAAAACCTGATCCTCACAGCTGACAACCGGCTGGGATTGCTGGATTTTCAGGACGCCGTGGCAACGCATCCGGGTTATGATCTGGTGTCTGTCCTGCACGACGCCCGCCGCAGCCTGCCAGCCGAGGTCGAGAAGGCCGCCATCGCCCGCTTCCTTGCCGATACCGGGCTGGATCCCGACCGCTTCCGTGCCGCCTTTGCGCTGCTGGGCGCACAGCGGAACCTGCGGATCATGGGCATCTTCACCCGGCTGTGCCTGCGCGATGGCAAGCCGCGCTACCTGTCCTTCATGCCCCATACCTGGGCGCTGATCGGCCGCGAAACCGCACATCCCGCCCTGGCCGATCTGGCCCGGTTGATCGGCCGCATACCGGCCCCCACACCAGAGATTATCGAAAGGATCAGGTCCCGATGCCGCCCCTGATGATCTTCGCTGCCGGCAAGGGCACCCGCATGGCGCCGCTGACCGACTCCCGCCCGAAACCGCTGATCGAGGTCGCGGGACGCAATCTTCTGGACCGCGCCCTGCAAATGGGACAGGCGGCAGGCGCCGGGCAGATTGTGGTCAACACGCATTACCTTGGCCAGCAGATCCGCGACCATCTGGCGGGCAGCGCGGTGCTGATTTCGGACGAGTCAGATCTGCTGCTGGAAACCGGTGGCGGGTTGCGCAAGGCGCTGCCGCTGCTGGGCGCAAGCCCGGTGATGACGCTGAATCCCGACGTGATCTGGACCGGGACGAACCCGCTTACAGCGCTGCAACTGGCCTGGGACGCGCGCCGCATGGACGCGCTGCTGATGCTGGTTGCACATGATCGCGCGCGGGGCCGCGTGGGACCGGGTGATTTCCGTCTGGACCATACCGGGCGGATCAGCCGCAAGGGCGATTTCGTCTATGCCGGATGCCAGATCATCCGGACCGAGCGCCTGGCAGAGATTGATGAGGACATCTTCTCGCTTAACCGGCTGTGGGATCTGATGATCGCCGAGGGTCGCGCCTACGGTGTCACCCATCCCGGCGGCTGGTGCGACCTTGGCCGCCCCGAAACCATCCCGCTTGCCGAAGCGATGCTGGCCGAAGATGTGGTCTGACTGGGAAAACGGTACATTCGCGCTGCCCTCTGGCGCGGACTTCTGCCGTGGCGTGGTCGCGGGGCTGATGCAGCGCGCCAAAGGCAAACCGCCCGAGGCCCTGCCCGCCGTCACCATCTACGTCAACGCGGGGCGCACGCTGAACACGCTGCGCGGCGCCTTTGATGCCCATGCGCAGCAGCATGGGCCGCTGCTGCTGCCCCGGCTGAAGCTGATCAGCGATCTGGGTGGCACGCTGCCGGGAGAGCGCGCCGCGCCGCTGGGTCGGGTGCTGGATCTGGGCAACCTCGTCTCGCGCCTGATCGCCCGCGATCCGGGGCTGGGCGCGGGGCAGTCGGTGCCGGAACTGGCGCAGTCCCTCTCGGACCTGATGGGCGAGATGCAGCAGGAGGGATGCGGTGCCGAGGCCCTGCAGCGCATCGACCCGCGCGAACATGCCGCCCATTGGCAGCGCAGCCTGCAATTCCTGCATATCGCCGCCGGTTTTTACCTGACCGAACCGACTGTTGATGGCCCCGCCCGTCAGCGCAGCGCGGCCGAAACGCTGGCTGCCGCCTGGGCGATGGGTCAGCAGCTGCCCTCGGGTCCGGTGCTGGCCGTCGGCTCGACCGGTTCGCATGGGGCGACGCGGCTGTTCCTGCGCGCGGTGGCGGCGCTGCCGATGGGCGCGGTGATCCTGCCTGGCTATGATTTCGACCAGCCCGAACCCGTCTGGCGTGGCTTGGCCGAGGGTGCCGACGACCACCCCCAGTCGCGCCTTGCCGCACTGCGTGAGGGCGGCGTGAAGCCGTGGATCGCGGTCCCGAACGACCCGCGTAACAAACTGATCTCACTTGCGCTTCGTCCCGCCCCGGTGACCGATCAATGGATCGCCGAGGGGCCGTCCCTGCCCGATCTGGCCGGCCCGACCGACGGCCTGACCCTGATCGAGGCCGACCAGCCGCAAGAAGAAGCCGAGGCCATCGCCACCCTCATCCGCGACGCGGTCGAACGTGGCCAGCCCACCCGGCTGTTCGCCGCCGATCGCGGGTTGGTCCGCCGCGTCGGTGCGGCGCTGGATCGCTGGGGCCTGTCGCTTGACGACAGCGCAGGTGAGCCGCTGCACCTTTCCGCGCCGGGCCTGTTCCTGCGTTTCGTCGCCGGGCTGTTCGGCCAGAAGCTGGCCATCGACGGGTTGCTGGCGCTGCTGAAGAACCCGGTGACGGCGACCGGCGCCAGTTACGGCGACGCCCTGCGCCATACGCGCGATCTTGAGCTGCGCCTGCGCCGCCACGGCCCGGCCTTTCCCGATGCTGCGACCTTGCGGGATTGGGGCGAGCGCGGCGATGAAAGCCGCAAGATCTGGGCGCAATGGCTGGCAGAAGCACTGGATCTGGTGGATCGGGCGGCAACGGATACGGCTCCGCGCCCTGTGCCTGACCGACTGGCGGATCTGCTGCATCTGGCCGAATGGCTGGCGGCAGGGCCGGGCGGCGATGTTGCAGAATCGCGGCTTTGGCAAGACGCGGACGGTCATGCCGCGCAGGCTGCACTGGCGCATCTGGCCGATCACGCCGGTCGCGCCCAGCCGATGGGGCCGGGCGATTTTTCCGATCTGATCCATAACCAGCTGTCCGCCCATGCTGTCCGCGCCAGAGACCGCGGTCACCCGCTGATCCGCGCCTGTGGCCCGCGTGAGGCCCGGACCGAGGCGAACATCTCTGACGGGGCCGTCGTGATCCTTGCCGGGTTGAACGAAGGCGGCTGGCCGCAGGCGCTGCCGCCCGATCCGTGGCTGTCGCGGGCGATGCGCACGCAGGCCGGGCTGAACCTGCCCGAACGGCAGATCGGCCTGTCGGCGCATGACTTTCAGCAGGCCATCGCCGCGCCGCAGGTGGTGCTAAGCCGCGCCCGTCGCGACGCCGATGCTGAAACGATCCCCTCGCGCTGGTTGAACCGATTGACGAACCTGATGTCGGGCCTGCCCGAACGCGGCGGCCCGCAGGCGCTGGCCGCCATGCGCCTGCGCGGCGCGCATTGGCTGGGTATCGCCCGGCAACTGGCGCAGCCGCGCTTCCGCACCGATCCCGCACCCCGGCCGGCACCGATCCCGCCCGGGCCTGCTTTCGATGCGATCTCGGTCACGCAGGTGAAGACGCTGATCCGCGATCCTTATGCGATCTATGCCGGCAAGGTGCTGGGGCTGCGGCCGCTTGACCCGCTGCGCCCCGAACCCGGCGCGGCCCTGCGTGGGCAGGTGCTGCACAAGGTCTCGGAACGGCTTCTGACCCCGCCCCCTGCGCCCGATACGCCGGTCGAGGCATTGCGCGACCGCTTCCTGACCATCACCAGCGAGGTTCTGGCCGAGGATGTCCCCTGGCCCGCCGCCCGCGCCTTCTGGCAGGCCCGGATGGAACGCATCGCCACCCAGATCGCCCGTGACGAGGTCCGCCGCCTGCAATCCGGTCGCCCGCTGGTGGTCGAGGCCACGCATAGCCTGCCGGTGCCGGGGCTGGACCTGAAACTGACCGCCAAGCCCGACCGCATCGACCGGCTGGGCGAAGGGGCGGCGGCGCATGTCTATGATTACAAATCCGGCAAGCCACCCAGCGACAAGGAAATGGAACATTTCGACAAGCAGCTGATGCTGGAGGCCGCGATGGTTGAAAAGGGCGCCTTTCCGGCGTTGGGGCCGCTTGGCGTGGGCGGCATCAGCTATATCCAGCTGGGTGGCGAGGGCGCGACGTTTTCGCGCAAATTCAGCCCAGAGGCAGCCGAGGAAACCTGGCAGAAATTCATCCTTCTCGCGCGCCATTACCTGCGTCACGGGCGCGGTTTCACCGCCCGCCGGGCGCTGCAAAAGGCGGGCGATGCCAGCGATTACGACCACCTCTCGCGCTTTGGCGAATGGGGGGCGGGGGATGCGCCGGTGAAGATCAAGGTGGGCGATCATGGCTGAGGCCCCGAACCCCGCCACCCTGCGCCAGATCACGGCAGCCGATCCGGGGCGTTCGACCTGGCTGACGGCCAATGCGGGTTCCGGCAAGACGCGGGTGCTGACCGACCGCGTGGCGCGGTTGCTGCTGGCCGGCACGCGCCCCGAACGGGTGCTGTGCCTGACCTATACGAAGGCCGCCGCGACCGAGATGCAGAACCGCCTGCTGGGTCGGCTGGGCGAATGGGCGATGCTGCCAGACGCGCCCCTGCGCGCGGCGCTGGAAAAGCTGGGTGCCGGTGGCGATGCCGATCTGTCCGCCGCGCGCCGCCTGTTCGCGCAGGCGATCGAGACGCCGGGCGGGCTGAAGGTGCAGACCATCCACAGCTTCTGCGCCTCGCTTCTGCGCCGCTTCCCGCTGGAGGCCGGCGTTCCGCATGGCTTCACCGAGCTGGACGACCGCAGCGCTTCCCTGCTGCGCGCCGATGTGCTGGAGGAGATGGCCGAGGAAAACCTGCCCGAGATGGCCGACCTGACCGGCATCCATTCGGGCGAGCGGCTGGACAGCCTGCTGGCGCAGGCCACGCGGGATTTTGACGCCGATCCCGACGGGGCAGAGATCTGGCGCGCGGCGGGGCTGCCCGCCGGCTTTTCCGAAGCGGATCTGCTGGCGCAGGTCTTTGACGGGACCGAAGCGCGCTGGATGGGGCCGCTGACGTTGGCGCTGAGCACTGGCGGCAAGACGGATAACGACCTGGCGGTGAAGCTGGGCCGGGTGAACTGGGACGCGCCCGACATGGCGGCGCTGGCGGTTCTGGAAGGGGCGCTTCTGTTCGGCGGCACAGCCAAGGATCCTTTCGGTCCGAAGATCGACAAGATCCCGACCAAGGCCCTGCGCGAGGGCGCCTGCGCCGAACAGATCGACGACCTCAACGACCTGATGACACGCGTGGCTCAGGCGCGGCCCCGTCGTGTGGCGCTGGATTTTGTGACCCGCACGCTGGCGCTGCGCCGCTTTGCCCGTGCCTTCGCGGCGCGCTATCAGGCGCGTAAATCCGCCGCCGGCTGGCTGGATTTCGACGATCTGATTACCCGCGCGGCGGCACTTTTGTCCGATGCGGCCATGGCGCAATGGGTGCTGTTCCGGCTTGATGGCGGGATCGACCACATCCTTGTCGACGAGGCGCAGGACACCTCGCCCGAACAATGGCGCGTGATCGAGCGGCTGACGGCGGAATTCACCGCCGGTACCTCGGACCGGGTGCGGACGCTGTTCGTGGTTGGCGACCCGAAGCAGTCGATCTATTCCTTTCAGGGCGCCGATATCGCCGTCTTCGAATCCCGCCGCGCGCAATTTGGTGCGGCCTTCGCCGCCGTCGAACAGCCGATGCAGCAGCTGGATCTTGAACACTCGTTCCGGTCCTCGCCCGCGATTCTGCGGGCCGTTGACGCCAGCTTTGCCGGTGAGGCCGGGCGCGGTCTGGGGCAAGACAGCCTGCACCGCGCCTTTCACGACAGCCGCCCGGGCCGGGTCGATCTGTGGCCGGTGGTCGAAACCCCGGACTCGCCCGAGGAAACCGCGTGGGAGGATCCGGTCGACCAGCTTGCACCCGATGCCGCGCCGACCCGGCTGGCCGAAGAAATTGCCCGCCAGATCAAGGTGATGCTGGACCCGGAAACGGGTGCCTCGATCATCACCCGTGACGGCCACGCGCGGCGGATCCATGCGGGCGACGTGCTGATTTTGGTGCAGGGGCGACGCTCGGCCCTGTTTGGGGAAATCATCCGGGCGCTGAAGGCGGCGGGGCTGCCGGTCGCCGGTGCTGACCGGCTGAAGCTGGCTGCCGAGCTGGCGGTCAAGGACATCCGCGCGGCGCTGAATTTCCTGGCCACGCCCGAAGACGACCTGTCGCTGGCGGCGCTGCTGCGTTCGCCCCTGATCGGGCTGGACGAAGACGCGCTGTTCCGGCTGGCCCATGGCCGCAAGCGTGGCGAATATCTGTGGACGCGGTTGCGCAATTCGGACCACGCAGAAGCGCGGGCGCTGCTGGGCGATCTGATCGACAATGCGATGCTGCGGCCTTTCGATCTGATCTCTCGCCTGCTGAACCGACATGGCGGGCGGGAAAAGCTGTTGGCCCGGCTGGGACCAGAGGCCGAGGACGGCATCGACGAATTGCTGACACAGGCGCTGGCATATGAGCGGACCGAGGTGCCTTCGCTGACCGGCTTTCTGGTCTGGCTGTCCGCCGATGATGTCGAGGTGCGCCGCCAGCCCGGCTCGGGCGCGGGGCTGATCCGGGTGATGACGGTCCACGGCTCGAAGGGGTTGGAAAGCCCGGTGGTGATCCTGCCTGACACCCACAAGCGGCAGGCCTTCCGCCCGCCCGAGGTGCTGCGCCCCAAGGACGCGGCGCCGATGCTGTCGGGGCGTGCCGACAGCCGCCCCGATTTCGCGCAGGAGGCGGTAGACGACGCCGCGCGGCTGAATGACGAGGAGCGCAAGCGCCTGCTTTACGTCGCCATGACACGGGCCGAAAGCTGGCTGATCGTGGCCGCCGCCGGCGATCCGGGCGATGCCGGCGAAAGCTGGTATGCGACGATCCGCGACGGGCTGGCGGCCAGCGGGTTGGATCGTCAGGACCTTGAGGGCGGGCTTGGCCCGGTGGCACGCTATGGCTTTGGCGAATGGCCGGATGTGGCAGCCGAGGCCCGGCCGGTGCCGCCGCCTGCGCCCGATGCGCCGTGGCTGTGGACCGATCCGCCGCCGGCCCGGCCGCGCGCGCTGCCGCTGACGGCCTCGGCACTGGGCGGGGCCAAGGCGTTGCCGGGCGTGGACGGCGACGACCCGGAAACCGCGATGCTTTTCGGCACCCGGCTGCATCTGCTGCTGGAACAGCTGCCGGATGTCCCGCGCGCAGACTGGCCA
This sequence comes from Paracoccus xiamenensis, assembly GCF_011308835.1. GTDB lineage: Bacteria > Pseudomonadota > Alphaproteobacteria > Rhodobacterales > Rhodobacteraceae > Paracoccus > Paracoccus xiamenensis. Next base: position 128,378 of record NZ_JAAOHY010000002.1, read on the forward strand.
GGCCGCGCCCGCGACCTGCTGGCCGGGGGAGAGGGCGGTCTGCCGGATGCGCAGATGTTGGCCGCACTGACCGAGGCCGCTGCCTCGGTCCTTGACGCGCCGGATCTGGCGCAGGTCTTTGCCCCGCCCGAAGGGGCGACGGTGCTGACCGAGGTCGAACTTTCCGCCGATCTGCCCGGCATCGGGCTGATGCACGGCATTGTCGACCGGCTGATCGTGGCGCCGGATCGGGTGATTGTCATCGACTATAAAACCAACGCCACCCTGCCCGCCACGCCTGATGAGGTGCCGAGCGGCATCCTGCGGCAGATGGCGGCTTACCGTGCGGCGATGGCAGGCATTTATCCGGGTCGGGCCGTGGAAACGGCGGTGCTGTGGACGGCGGCGCGTCAGCTGATGTGGCTGCCCGACGCCGTGCTGGACGGTGCCATGGCTGCCCTTGACCCAAGGCCGCACCGCCCCTAGCTGTTAACCGAAGCCCATTCCGCCGGCACGTCCGGCCGTATTCAGGAGAATCCGCATGGCCACTCAACCCGTTTCGGACGCACAGTTCGACGCCGAGGTCGTGAAGTCCGACACCCCCGTCATCGTCGATTTCTGGGCAGAATGGTGCGGCCCGTGCAAGCAGATCGGCCCGTCGCTGGAAGAGCTGTCGGATGAATATGCCGGCAAGGTGAAGATCGTGAAGGTGAACGTGGACGAGAACCCAGAAAGCCCCGCCGCCCTTGGCGTGCGCGGCATCCCGGCGCTGTTCATGTTCAAGGACGGCAAGGTCGTATCCAACAAGATCGGCGCGGCACCGAAAGCCGCGCTGAAGGCCTGGATCGACGAGAACGTCTGATTCCGGCGCGAAGCCATCGGGGGCGGTTGGTCAGATCGGCCAGCCGCCCTTTTTCATGGCCTTGAGGATGCGTTCTTCGGCATAGGGCGCCATGGCATCGATGGCTTGTTCGTGCAGGCGCCAATACAGGTATTTGGCGTAGTCCGCCTTGTGGGCGGGGACGTAATCCAGCGCCTCGTCCACGCCCATATCGGCCACGTTCACGGCGATATGGTGCAAGTCGCTCTGACCGAACAGAACCACCGGCCGGGCCAGCAGATAGGCATCCATCGCCACCGAACTGTTCTGAGCCGCGACATATTCCGCGCCAGCCAGCAGCGCCCGGCTGTCGCCGCCGATGGTCAGGTTGGGGAACTGATGCGCCAATGCCTCAAGGGCCGCAATCTCCTCGGGCTGGTAGGTTTCGTTCGGATGCAGCGTGGCGATGCAGCGCTTTGCAGTGCGGGCGACAGCGGCGACCATCTCGACCGGGCTGATCGTTTGGAACGAACGGGTCTCGGTCAATTGGCCCTGCAAAGGGATGAGGACGTGGCGCGGCTCGGTCGGGGTCAGGCCCGGCATGATGCGCTGGCGCAGCTTGTGGATGAAACGGCGGGCATCGGGCCCGTCAATCTGGCCGGGACGGAATTTCGCCCCCGCGACCGGCCAACGCCAGCGCTGCGGAACGGTTTCGATATGCCAATAGGGATAGTAATAGCAGCGCCGGAAGACCTTGGTGCGGCGATGCAGCGGCCCGCTCATGTGGTGCAGCGCAAAATGTCCCGGCGCGGGCGGATCGGCCGTTTCAGGCAGGATCTGCACCTGCCAGCCCTTGCTCTCGGCAGCGGCGCGGACGCGGTTGATGAAGTTGAAATGACCCGATTCCGTGCGGGCCCGCATCGGGTCGTCCAGATGAATCTGAAGGGTCATCTCGTTCATGCCGGCAAGCTAAGATGAGGCGCGTCGCGCCGCAATGGCTTGCGACACCGCAGGGCCGCGCCTATCTGACCTGCAACGAAGGAGAGTTTCATGGCTGACGACAAGTTTCCTGGCTGGCATGGCACCACGATCCTTGCGGTCAAGCGCGGCGGCAAGGTCGTCGTCGCGGGCGACGGGCAGGTCAGTGTCGGGCAGACGGTGATGAAAGGCACGGCGCGCAAGGTGCGCCGCCTGTCGCCCGGCGGACGCGACGTGGTGGTGGGGTTTGCCGGCTCGACCGCCGACGCGTTCACCTTGCTGGAGCGTCTGGAAAAGAAGCTGGAAGCCGCACCCGGCCAGTTGCAGCGCGCCTGTGTCGAGCTGGCGAAGGACTGGCGGACTGACAAGTATCTGCGCAATCTGGAGGCGATGCTGATCGTCACCGACGGCGCGCAAATCTATGTCGTGACCGGGGCCGGCGACGTGCTGGAACCGGAACATGACGTGGCTGCCATCGGATCGGGCGGGAATTTTGCGCTGGCGGCGGCGCGTGGGCTGCTGGAAAGCGATCTGGATGCCGAAGGCGTGGCCCGCAAGGCGATGGCGATCGCGTCCGATATTTGCGTCTATACGAATGGCAATCTGACGGTCGAAGTTCTGGGCGCGTAGGCAAGGGGGCTTTGCCCCCGTCGCCTGAAGGCGACTCCCCCAGGATATTTTCCCCAGAATGAAAGAGAGAGCATGACCGACCTGACCCCCCGCGAAATCGTGTCCGAGCTGGATCGCTTTATCATCGGCCAGAAAGACGCCAAGCGCGCGGTGGCTGTTGCGCTGCGCAATCGCTGGCGGCGGCGGCAGTTGGCCGATGATCTGCGTGACGAGGTTTATCCGAAGAACATCCTGATGATCGGGCCGACCGGCGTCGGCAAGACCGAGATCAGCCGCCGTCTGGCCAAGCTGGCCCAGGCGCCCTTCGTCAAGGTCGAGGCGACCAAGTTCACCGAGGTCGGCTATGTCGGGCGGGATGTGGAACAGATCATCCGTGACCTGGCCGACGCTGCCATGGTCGAGACGCGTGAGCGGATGCGCGAACAGGTCAAGGCCCGTGCCCATCAGGCGGCAGAGGACCGGGTGATCGCGGTTCTGGCCGGTGAGGGCGCGCGCGATCAGACCCGCGCCATGTTCCGCGACAAGCTGAAGCGGGGCGAGCTGGACAACACGATGATCGAGATCGAGCTTCAGGACACCTCGAACCCCCTGGGAATGCTGGACATGCCGGGCGGTCAGCCGGGCGGAATGGGGATGATGGATCTTTCGGGTCTGATGAAGGCCTTTGGCGGCCGGAAGGTGAAGCGCAAGGTCACCGTATCCGAAAGCTATGACCTGCTGATCGCAGAGGAGGCCGACAAGCTGCTGGATGACGAGGCGGTGAAGGCGGCCGCGCTGGACGGGGTGCAGCAGAACGGCATCGTCTTCATCGACGAGATCGACAAAGTTTGCGCCCGCGCCGATGCGCGCGGGGCCGATGTCAGCCGCGAAGGTGTGCAGCGCGATCTGCTGCCGCTGATCGAGGGCACCACGGTCGGGACGAAATACGGGCCGGTGAAGACCGATCACATCCTGTTCATTGCCTCGGGCGCGTTCCATGTTGCCAAGCCTTCGGACCTGCTGCCGGAACTGCAGGGGCGCTTGCCGATCAGGGTCGAGTTGCGTGCCCTGACCGAGGAGGATTTTGTCCGTATCCTGACCGAGACGGACAACGCCCTGACCCGGCAATATACCGCCCTGATGGGGACCGAAGGCGTGGTTGTCGAATTTGCCGAGGACGGCATTGCCGCATTGGCGCGAATTGCGGCCGAGGTGAATGGCAGCATCGAGAATATCGGCGCCCGCCGCCTGTATACCGTGATCGAGCGGGTGTTCGAGGAACTGTCTTTTTCGGCCCCCGACCGTGAGGGCGACCGGGTTACGGTCGATGCGGCCTTTGTCGAGACACATCTGGGCGATCTGTCGCGGTCTGCGGACCTGTCACGCTACGTGTTGTGATGTGAATCACCGGCCATAACCGGTCGAACGCAGCGGCCCGCATCCGGAATTGGAACCGGGTGCGGGCTGCTTTCGTTAGGGACTAATGGCAAGGAAAATACGAGACGTCTTATGGCTTTCAACATGTTCTCTGGCCTGATCGGCCTCATCATTTTTGCGCTGGATGTCTGGGCGATCGCGCAGATTATCAATTCACGCGCAGAAACCACGCCGAAAATCATCTGGATTGCCGTCGTGGCCCTGCTGCCCGTTGTGGGCCTGGTGGCCTGGTACTTGGCCGGACCGAAATCCGATCTGCGACTGCCGCCCAGTTAAGCGTCAAGCCCTGACGGTTTGTGTGCCGATATCGGTGCTGGCCGCTGATTGCTTGTCTGGCGTGCTTGCGGGCGGGGCAGTGGTAAAGCGAACCATCCGCTTTCCGCCCGGTAAGGCCGTCACTGTCCATCCGAGGACGCCAGTATCGGCCGGGCCGAAGACGACGCCGCGGTCCTGACCCAGGGCATCCTCGCGGCCCAATTCCCGTTCCAGTTCAGCAAGGCCCGGGGCTTCGGTCCATTCGCCGCGCCAGATCTGCAACGCTTCGGTCATGCGACCGGGCGCGGGGCCCCAAATATCGGTATAGGACTTGTTCGCCATGACCACCTGGCCCACGGCGTTGAAGACAATCAGCGCCTGATCCAACCCGTCCAGGACTTGCGACCCAAGCGTCAGTTCGGCGCGGAACTTCCGAGTCAGCGTGATTTCCGAGGTGATGTCGTCGAACAGGAACGCCACCGCGCCGCCGGGATGTGGTCGTCCGGTGACGCGATAGGTGCGGCCGCCCGGCAGCGACCACGTCTCGACATGGTGGCCGGCTGATGCAGCTGCTTCGAGCGTGGTGATCTGTTTGCGCCAGGAACGATAGTCGCGGGGTTCGGGGATCATCCGTAGTTCACGCAGCTGATCCAGCACACTGTACAGTGACGGGCGGCTGGTCAGGAAGCCCGCCGACAGGCCGGTCAGGTCGATCAGTGCGGGGTTGAACAGCTGCAATTGACGGTCGCGGTCAAAGATCGCCAACCCGATGGGCAGGTCGGCAAAGGTTTTGGTCAGCGTTTGCAGGAACTCGCGCAGGCTTTGTTCAGCGCGGACCTCGGCATCGGCGGGAAGGGCATAGGTGGTCAGCCCATTCGCGTCCCGATATTCATAACAATCGAACCAACTGGTCGAATCCGCGATCTCGACGCGGGCGCGACGGGACAAATTTTCAGTGCCAGCGGTCGTATCGGGCTGCAGAATTTCCTGCAGCGGCCAGGCGGTGGCCGCCGGATTACCGCGCTCGGCGGCGCTGAGATAGGCGGAGTTGGCCCAGACGATCCGGCCCGCCTCATCCCGGCGGGTCATCAGCATTGGCGCGCGCTCGACGATGGCGCGTAGCATGGCGAGCTCTTCTTCCATCGCCTGCTGGGAAAGGGAATCCACGACGATCCCGGCTGCTTCGGCGTCGGGGCGCACCAGCGTCAGCCGAAGCGCGCCATCTTCGGTCTGTTCTGCGAGTAGGCGTAGCCGGGCGGAACCGGAACCGGTTTGGCCGGTCAATTCGACCCGGCCCGATTGATCCGACAGCCGGTCCAATTCGGTCAGGTCGTCAAAGCGCTGCCCGAGCCAGATTTTCAATGCCGCCAAGTCATTGGTAGCGCAGCCATCCATAATCCTGCGCGCGGGTGGGGTGGCGTCGATCAGCCTGCCGCCACGAAACAGGAAGATACAAGGCGCCACCAGATCCGATGCGAGAAGCGCGGCATGTCGCGGACGTTCTGCCCATCTGACAGCAAAGGCCGCCAGCAGTACCGAAATGACAGATCCCGCGAGGGCAATGACTGTGGTCAATAACGGCTGCATGTTTGACCCGAGAAATCCTTAATGGAACAAGCCTCACATGCCATAAGTTAAAAATCAGTTAATGATTTAAGTTATTTGAGGGTTTTGTCGCAGCGGCGCCCGGTCATCGGCACGGATTCTGTCGATTGGCCAGAGAATGGTGACTTTTGCACCAGCCGCAGCGTTGTCAAACCGGATCCGCGCCCCGGTGCCTTCAAGCAGGGCGCGGGCGATGAACAGGCCCAGGCCCATCCCTTCATAGCCTGGCCGCCGGTCGTTGCGGCGGTTGACCGGGAAGGGGTCGGCAAGCTGGACCAGCGTGGGCGCGGGAAAGCCCGGCCCGTCATCTTCGACGGTGACGGCCAGCTGATCGGCGGTCCAGCTTGCATCGACCATGACGCGCGTTTCGGCGAAATCGACGGCATTCTGGATGATGTTGCGGAGCCCGTGGATCAGCCCCGGATCGCGGCGGATCACCGGCGGATCATCGCCAGAAGTCAGCCGGATCGTGACCGCGATTCCGCGGCCGGCATGGGGCTCGGCGGCTTCCTCCAGCACGGTATGCAGCGGGGCGGCGTGCAGTTGCAGGTCGTCCTTTCCGGCGCGGCCCATGGATCGCATGATGTCGCGGCAGCGATCAGCGGACTGCTTCAGCGTCAGCGCATCCTCGGCCAGGTCGGTGCGGTCGGGCAGGGCCTCGGCCAGTTCTTCCTGCATCTCTGCGGCGATCAGTTTGATGGTGGCCAGCGGCGTTCCCATCTCATGCGCGGCGGCGGCGATGACGCCGCCCAGGTGCTGCAGCTTCTGTTCACGCGCCAGTGCCATCTGGGTGGCGAAAAGCGCGTCTGTCGTCATCGCCAGTTCTCCCGAAACGCGACGTGCATAGGCGGCAAAAAAGGCCACCCCGATCAGGATCGCGACCCAATGCGCCAGTTGCAGGATCGGCGGCATTGCAAGATCCAGCGTTGCATGCTGCAGCGGCGCTGCCTGCCAGCCCGCCAACGAGATCATCACCACGGTCACTGCGCCCACCGCCATGGTCTGGCGGTTTTCCAATGCCGTCGCCGCGATCGTCACCGGCACCAATACCAGCAGCGCAAAAGGATTCGACATCCCTCCGGTCAGACCGATCAAAGCCGAGATCTGCACCAGGTCAAAGACCAACTGCCAGGTGGCCCCGCTTTGGGTCACCCGCGCGGGTGAGGCCGTCATCCACAGGTTCAGCGCCGCCCCTGCCCCCACCAGCGCCAGCGCTGGCCATACGGCAAAGCGCACGCCGATCAGCCATGCCGCCAAAATCGCCAGCAACTGACCCCCAAGCGCCACCCAACGCAGCAGCACCAGGGTTCGGCGGCGGATCGGTTCGGCCCTGGGGCGGTCGCCGGGCACCAAGGTCGCGCTAAGTTGAGGGCCCAAAGGCATGGCTGTCCTTTCTGCGGCATACGGCCCCGTTGATATCTGGGCCGTCATGCGCGATCAATGCGCGCGAAAGCGATGCAAAGGACAGGGTGGGCGCGATATGAACGACAAGCGGATTCTGATTACCGGAACGGTTGCTGCGGTAGCGCTGCTTGCTGGCGGCGCCCTGTGGCTGAATCGCGGCGGCAGCGACGGCGATGAGTTCGCGCAATGCCGTACCGGCGTGGTAGCTGGCGGCGCGGGCGCGTTGGGCGGGGCGTTCGAGTTAACGGATGAGACCGGCGCCCGCGTAACCGACGGGCAGGTCTTCACAAAGCCCTCGCTGCTGTACTTCGGCTTTACCTTCTGCCCCGATGTCTGCCCGCTGGACAGCGCCCGCAATGCCGAAGCGCTGGATTTGCTGGATGAACAGGGCATCGACGCACAGGCGGTCTTCGTTTCCGTCGACCCGAAACGCGACACGCCGCAGGTCGTCGCCGATTTTACCGATAACCTGCACGAGAAGATGATCGGCCTGACCGGCACAACCGAGGAATTGGATGCCGTCAGCAAGCTGTGGAAAAACTACTATCAGGTCAATGATGACGGCAGCGAGTATTATTCGGTCGACCATGCGACCAATACCTATCTGGTGCTGCCCGAGCAGGGGACGGTCGAGTTCTTCCGTCGCGACCTGACCCCTGAACAGCTGACAGAACGGGTGTCCTGCTTCGTGAATGCGTCCTGATGTGGCAGTGCCTGATAATTGATTCTCGCCGGATTTATGCCTAGACAGCCGAAAGGTAGTACAGGCGGAGAGGACCATGGCGGAAGAAAATCAGGTGAATCTTGGGTCCGATCCATCCCTGTTGCTGGTTGATGACGACGAGATCTTCGTGAACCGCCTTGCCCGCGCGATGGAGCGGCGCGGTTTCGTGCCCAAGGTAACGCTTTCGGTGGCTGATGCGCTTGCTGCGGTGAAATCCGCCCCAGCGGCCTATGCGGTGGTCGACCTGCGACTGGAAGACGGCAGCGGGCTGGACGTGGTCGAGGCGCTGCGCGAGGCGCGCGCCGATGCCCGGATCATCGTGCTGACCGGTTATGGCGCCATCGCCACCGCCGTGGCTGCGGTCAAGATGGGTGCAACAGATTATCTGTCCAAGCCGGCCGACGCGAATGACATCGTTTCGGCGCTTTTGCAGACTGGTGAAACGCTGCCGCCGCCGCCCGAAAATCCAATGTCGGCCGATCGGGTGAAATGGGAACATATCCAGCGCGTTTATGAACAGTGCGACAGGAACGTAAGCGAAACTGCACGGCGTTTACATATGCATCGGCGCACACTTCAGCGGATTTTGGCCAAAAGAAGCCCCCGTTAACATTAATTTTGTCAATCTGATTTGACATCTAGATTTGAATACCATTATTCACCCAAGTCTAACACTTGGAGTGATCGATGAACGATCTCGATAATCTAACGCTCAAAGAACTGCAGGAATTGCGCAACAAGGTTGAACGCGCCATTTCCAGTTTTGAAGAGCGTAAACGCCGCGAGGCGATGGCCGCTGCGGATGCCGCAGCGCGTGAGCACGGCTTTTCCCTGAACGAACTGACCGGCGCCAAGGTTGCCGGCCGTCGTGGCGGGAAGGTTGCGCCGAAATACGCCAACCCGCAAAACGCCGAGCAAACCTGGACCGGCCGTGGCCGGCGCCCGCAATGGGTGCAGGAAGCGCTGGCTTCGGGCAGGTCGCTGGAAGATCTGGCGATCTGATTAAAATGCCCGCCTGAAAAGGCGGGCATTTTCGTTTGACGTCAAGTCAACTATCTTTCAAATCACTGCAATCAATTCAGAAAATCGATTCAGATAAGCTTGGCGGACCTCGGCCGGTGGGCGCAGGCGAATTTCCAGGCCGACGCAATATGCAGGCTTTGGCACTTTGAAGATACCCCGGGCTTCGGTTTCAGAAAATCCAGCAATTTGAATGGCCTCCAGCCAGGCAGAGACTTGATCGGCCAGCTTGATCTGTTTCTTGACCGCCGCCGGGATTTTCGCCGGCAGGCCGAACCGGCGATGTACGGCAAGCGCGACACGCTCGTCCATTTCACCATATTCGCGGCCAAGCGCGCCCTTGACGGGCGAGATCATGTCGCCCAGCACATATTCCGGCGCATCATGCAGCAGTGCCGCCAGCCGCCATTGAGCGCTGGCATCGGGGCTGATCTGCCCAAAGGCCTGTTCGACCAACAGCGAATGTTCGGCCACGGAATAAGGCCAGTCGCCGCGCGTCTGGCCGTTCCAGCGTGCGACAAAGGCCAGCCCGTGGGCGATGTCCTCGATCTCGATGTCGAAAGGGGTCGGGTCGAGCAGGTCAAGCCTGCGGCCTGACAGCATGCGCTGCCAGGCCCTGTTCTTGGATCTTGCCACGGATCAGGAAACGGGCGCGTCCGCGGGGCGTTCGGCCTGGGCGCGGCGGGCGATTTCCTGGCGGTACAGCGCAACGAAATCCACCGGGTCCAGATTGACCGGGGGGAAGCCGCCGTCACGGGTGGTGTCGCTGATAATGCGGCGGATGAAGGGGAACAGCATCCGCGGGCATTCGATCATCAGGAACGGGTGCAACTGGTCCTCGGGCACGCCTTCGACGTGGAAGACCCCGCCGTAATCCAGTTCGCACATGAACAGGTTGGTTTCGTCGGCGGTGTTCTTGGACCCGACGCGGAACTTGCAGATCACCTCGTACTGGTGTTCGACGCTGCGCTTGCGCGCGTCCAGGCTGACCTGGACCGACACCTCGGGCGTGACTTCGGCACCGCTCAGGCCCTTTTGCGCCACGATGTTTTCGAACGACAGATCACGCACATATTGCGCCAGGATCTGCATGCGCGGCGGCTGCGGGGCGGAGGCATTGGGGGCGGCTTGCGGGGTCTCGTCGGTCATGTCTGATCCTCTTGCGTTCACATCTTGGCGACGTTCTAACACCCGTTGCGCATCGCCTCAACGTGACAACGGGTTTCGGGATCAATCGGGCCGGGTCCAGCCCGAGGGCCGGTTGCGGCCGGGCTTGGGATCGTCAGCTTTGGGTGCCGGCAGTTCGATATCGTCGCGGGTGGTATAGGGATCGTCCTGAACGACATAATCGCCGTCGATCACGTCATCCTCGCGCCCGGGCCAGCCATGGCGCGGTTCGCGCCCGGCATCGAAGCCAAAACCGGTGCGCGACACCTTCACATGGCGCGAGGCCCGCCGCATCACCCAGTCACGCACGGCTGGGATCAGCAGCAGCAACCCCAGCGTGTCGGTAAAGAAGCCCGGCGTCAGCAGCAGCATCCCCGCGAACAGGATCATCACCCCATGGGCCAGCGGCCGGGTTGGATCGCTGAGCGTGCGGAAGGATTGCTGCACCTCCAGCAGGGCGCGGCCGCCCTGGCTGCGGATCAGGACAGAGCCGATTGCAGCCGATAACAGCACCAGCCCGATGGTCGGCCACAGCCCGATCAGCCCCCCGACCTGGATGAACAGGGCAATCTCGATCACCGGGATCAGGATGAACAGGAAAAACAGCGGCATGACTCTCCTCGGACCGGGGGAAAACTGGACTTGGCCCCCATCGGTCCCTACATAGGTGCGGATAGCGAAAAAACAAACTGCCGAACCGCCGGCCTTAAGGATTACCGATGTCGAACCCGATGCTGCAACTGATCGTTCTGGCCGCCATCGCGGTGTTCCTGATCCTGCGTCTGCGCGGGGTTCTGGGCACGCGGGACGGGTTCGAACGCCCGCAGATCGACGAACGCGCCAGCAACCGCGATCTTGCCCCGATCGTTGACGATACGCGCAGCCATGGCACCGACGATGATCTTGCCGATCACGTCGACGCGTCCAGCCCGGCCTATGCGGCGCTGGCGGCGATGAAGCAGGCCGAGCCGTCCTTTTCGCTTGGCGAATTTCTGGGCGGGGCGAAATACGCGTATGAAATGATCCTGGTGGCCTTCGAAAAGGGCGATCTGGAACCGGTGCGCCCGTTCCTGTCGCCCGAGGTTGCCGCCGCTTTTGACAGCGTGATCGAGGCCCGCAGCGCCGCCGGCCAGACGGTCGAGGCGCAGTTCCTCGGCACCCGTGAAACCGCGCTGCAAGCGGCCGAATACGACCCCGCCACCCGTCAGGCCGAGCTGACCGTGCGCTTCGTGGGCGAGATGATCTCTGCCGTGAAAGACGCCAATGGCAACGTGATCGAAGGCGACCCGAAATCCCCGCGCAAGCAACGCGACAGCTGGAGCTTCGAGCGGGTGATGGGCTCGGACGATCCGAACTGGCGGCTTGTCGCGACCGGCGTCTGATGTCGCGTCGGCGCGGCCTGACGCCCGAGGATCGCGAGCTGTGGTCTCGGGTCGCGAAAACGGCGACGCCGTTGCATCCGCAGGCGCGACATCAGCCAGAGGACGCGCCGGCCTCTACCCCCACACCGTCCTTGCAACCCCGGCCCGCGCCGGGGTTTGAACTTCCGCCCAAGCTGCGGATCGGGGGCAAGGCGCTGCCCAAGCGCGCCCATGACCTTGCGCCCTCACCCGCCGATAAAATGCGCGCTGCACCGCTGCGCATGGATCACAAGACCCACAAGCAGATGACCCGTGGCAAGATGCGCCCCGAGGCGCGGCTGGACCTGCATGGGATGACGCTGGCCCAGGCCGGGCCGGAACTTGTCCGCTTCGTCCTGAGCTGCCATGCGCAGGGGCTGCGGCTGGTGCTGGTCATCACCGGCAAGGGCAGCCGTGCCGACGACGAAGGCCCCCTGCCCACGCGACCCGGCGCGCTGCGCCATCAGGTGCCACATTGGCTGCATACAGCGCCGCTCGCCGCCGTCGTTCAGCAGGTCGCCCCGGCGCATCTGCGTCATGGCGGCACCGGCGCCTATTACGTCTATTTGCGTCGCTGAGGCTTGTCCGGCAGCCCATCCGCAAAGCGAACGCCCCGCGCCACCCATTCGGCAAGCGCCTGCGTTTCCGCCAGGGCCTCGGGCGCGACGGTGACAAAGCCCTTCGGCGCGCGGCCGCCACCAATGCCCAGTGGCGCGACCTGCGGATCTGCCAGCGCCTCGACGGCACCGTCGGCGCCCAGCCGGACCATCAGCCGCTCGCCCGTCACCCCGCAGCAGATATGCCCGCGCCGCAGAAAACACAGCGCGCCCATCATCTGCAATTCTGCGGCACCGCCCATGCCATCCAGCAGATCGCGCACCCGCGTGGCCAGCAACCAGTCATAAGCCATATGCGCCTCCTGTCACCCAGATCGCGCGTGATTTTCGCGCAGGTGATTGATGCGCCGGAAATAGCCAGCCTCGTGGGTGATCTCGACAAGCCAGGCGGCGATCAGCTCGGGATCGGTCGGTCCGATATGCAGCCCCGGTTTCACCTGCCCTGCCACGATCGCCCGCGCCGCCAGTGCCAGCATCAGCGAATTCAGCCGGAACCGCGCCCAACCACTGCGTCCGCCGACCGCATCCAGCACCCATTCCCTGTGCCAGCGGGTGCGCCCGCCATTCTCGGCGCGCAGCATGACTGACAGCACGACGCGGTCGGCCTCGGTCGGCGCAAAGGGGTGTTCGGTCCACAGCGTGTCGGCCATGACCTGCAGGGCCTCTGCATTCTTTCCTGTCTGGCGGATCGCATCGAAAACCCCCGCCCAGCCGTCGCGCCACCCCTTCAGCCGGATCGCGCCGCGCTCTGCTGTCTGGATCTGCCAATCGGGATCAAATCCGTAAGCGGCAAGATAGGGGGCGACGTCATAATGCGGATAGACCTGATGACGCTCTGGAGTTGGCAGGTTGAGGTCATATTCGCGAATGGCGTCAAAGGGAAAATCGGCACGCTGAACGCGTCCCTCGCCGATCCAGCTTGTCGGCGTCGCCAAAGCGTTCAGCAGGGACAGCGGGCTGGTATTGAACTTGTGGCGGAAATTGTCGGGATATTTGGGCATGCCGCCGCCATAGGCGGTGAAATGCAGCAGATCGCCCGGCTGAGCGTCCTGACTGTATTCGTTGACCAGATCCCGCGCCATCAGATGCTCGATCCCCGGCACCATTCCGGCCTCGGCCAACACGCAAAGCCCCTTGTCGGCGGCCTCTTGCGCTGCCGCGCGCAGCCCTTCAGAGGCATGCCAGCCGACCGCCAGATGCGCACCGCGTCCCATCGCCAGCTGCGCCACCGCCAGATCCGTCGGCCGGGGCGCCAGAATGATGTCGCCGGGATTCACGGCCTGCCACAGCTGTTCCATATCCATCGGGTGCTGTATCTCGGCCGGGATACCGTCCAGCCGCCCCTCGCGCGTCCAGACCTGCACGGTGGCGGCGACATCTTTCAGGTGACCCAGCCCGAACAGCGCATCGGGGCCGGCATGAACCCAGTGGATCGTGGTCATCCTATTCCCTTGCGTCCTGCGGCAACCCGTCCGTGATGGTATAGTAGTCGCCCTTGTATGCGGTGAAAATATGACGGCTCAGCGTCAGGCCGGTGGGCGCGTCGACGCAGCCCAGCGATACGCTGAGCCGCCCCGCTTCCAGTTCGCGCCAGAATACGGACGCGCCGCATGTCCCGCAAAAGCCCCGCTCGGCAATATCGGAAGGACCGGTACCAGCGCAGACTGTCGCCGCTGATGTCGTGATCCACCAGATCAACCGTGGCCCAGGCATCCCCGGCCCAACGGCGGCACTGTTCGCAATGGCAGCGCGCGACCTCGCCCGATGGCTTGCCGCGAAATCGGACTGCCCCGCAAAGACAGGCCCCGGTGATCTCAGAGCGTTCCGAACACATCCGACAAAATCCCCTTCAACGCTTCTGCATCGGTCACAGTAAACGCGTCGGGCTGGTTGCTGTCGATATCCAGCACGCCGATCAGGCGGTTCCCCGCCCCGAAGACCGGAAGGACAAGCTCAGACCGGGTCGAGGATGCGCAGGCGATATGCCCAGGAAACGCATCCACATCGGGCACCAGCTGCACGTCGCCAGTGCGTGCGGCCGCCCCGCAAACGCCGCGCGCGAAGGGAATGACCAGACAGCCATGCCCGCCCTGATACGGCCCGATCTTCAGCAATTCCGGCCCGACCACCCGGTAAAACCCGGTCCAGTCAAAGCGCGCGTCCGAATGGTGCAGCTCGCAGGCAAGCGTGGCCATCAGCGCCACCTCGTCCGTCTCACCGTCCGTCAGCGCCGCAATCCGCGCGGCAAGCGCGACATAGTCTGTCATTTCATTCTGGTCCAAATATCCTGGGGGTTCCGGGGGCAAAGCCCCCGCGCGGCGCTAAACAGGCAACACCGTGGTCGATTTCAGCTCTTCCATCGACAGCAGGGCGGTGACGTTGAAGATCTTCACCTCTGCAATCAGCGCCTGATAGAACGCGTCATAGGCGCGCGCGTCTGATACCCGCAGCTTGACGATATAGTCGATCTCGCCCGCCAGCCGATGCGCTTCCAGCACCTCGGGCCGCGCCTGCAACGCATCCAGAAACTTCTGCTGCCAGCTTGCTTCGTGTTCGCTTGTGCGGATCAGCACGAAGAAGCAGGTGCCGCGATCGACCGAATCGGGGTCCAGGATTACCGTCTGCCGGGTGATCACACCGGCATCCTTCAACTTGCGGATCCGGTTCCAGACCGGCGTCTTGGACGAGCCGACCTTGCGGGCTATGTCATCCAGCGACTGGCTGGCATCGGCCTGCAACTCGGTCAGGATTTTCCGGTCCAGCTGGTCCAGGCGGAGTTTCTTTTCGCTGACATCATCCATGGCGGTGGTTTGTCCTGTTTGGCGTTCTCAACAGAACACTATTCCTTGTTTGCGTCAGATACTAGCGCCGAAGTGGAAAAATATCCTATATAGACACAGCAAGAAACGGAGATTCGCCATGGCCCGCGCATTTGAGCCTGTCGTCATTTCAGCCAACGACCTTTTCGACGGCCGCGTCATCTATCTGACCGGCAAGGACGAATGGGTCCCGCATCTGCGTCAGGCAGAGCTGATCACCGATGAGGAAACCGCGCGTCATCGCATGGCCCATGCGCTGGCGCTGTCGGATCATGCGGTTGGCGTGTTCCTGGCCCCGGCCAAGGCTGGCCCCGATGGCCCAGAGCCGGGCCACCCGCGCGAGGCGTTCCGTGCCCACGGCCCCTCTAATTACTTCCACGGCAAGCAGGCAGAAGAAGCGTAATGTACCATCATTCCGAATTCGACCGAGCTTTCGTCGTCGACCGCGCTGCGCGGTTCCGCGATCAGGTTAACCGCCGCATCTCTGGTGCGCTCACCGAAGAAGAGTTCCGCCCCCTGCGCCTGATGAATGGCGTCTATTTGCAGCTGCATGCCTATATGCTGCGGGTGGCCATTCCCTACGGCACCATCAGCCCCGATCAGATGCGCCAGCTGGCGATGATCGCGGACCGCTGGGACAAGGGTTATGGCCATTTCACGACCCGCCAGAACATCCAGTATAACTGGCCCAAGCTGGTCGATATCCCCGATATGCTCGACGCGCTGGCGGCGGTCGGGATGCATGCCATCCAGACCTCGGGCAACACCATCCGCAACGTGACCGCCGACCATTTCGCCGGCGCCGCTGCGGATGAAATCCTCGATCCGCGCCCCTATGCCGAACTGATCCGGCAGTGGTCGACCGATCACCCGGAATTCCAGTTCCTGCCGCGCAAGTTCAAGATCGCCATTTCCGGCAGCCCGAATGACCGCGCGGTGGTCAAGTCGCATGACATCGGGTTGCGCATGGTCGAACAGGACGGCCAGCCGGGATTCGAGGTCTCGGTCGGCGGCGGCCTTGGCCGGACGCCTCTGGTCGGCAAGGTCATCAGTGAATTCGTGCCGGTGGCGGATCTGCTGCCCTATCTTGAATCGATCCTGTCGGCCTATAACACGGTCGGGCGGCGCGATAACAAATACAAGGCGCGGCTGAAAATCGCTGTGCACGAGCTGGGTCTGGATCATATCCGCGAACTGGTGGATGCCCGCTTTGCCGAAATCCGCCCGCTGTTCGACGGCGCGGACCAGCAGATCCTGGAACAGATCAAGGCGCAGTTCACCGCGCCCGACCTGACCCTTGGCCGCAGCACCGCCGAATATGACGCCGCGCGCGCCGCCGATCCGATTTTCCGGTCCTGGGCGGACACGAACCTGCACGCGCATAAGAACCCCGATTACGCCATCGTCACCGTCTCGCTGAAAAAGCATGGCGCGACGCCGGGCGATGCGAGTTCGGATCAGATGCGTCTGCTGGCCGATCTGGCCGAGAAATACGGCTTCGGCGACCTGCGTATCAGCCATGAACAGAACGTGGTTCTGCCGCATGTCCACAAGGCCGATCTGGCGGCGCTGTACGCGGCACTGAAAGGCGCCGATCTGGCCACCGCCAATCTGGGCCTGATCAGCGACATCATCGCCTGCCCGGGGCTGGATTATTGCGCGCTGGCGACGGCGCGTTCGATCCCGATTGCCCAGCAGATCGCCACCCGCTTTGACGAGCTGAAGCTGGAACATGAAATCGGCGAGATGAAGATCAAGATTTCTGGCTGCATCAATGCCTGCGGGCATCACCATGTCGGGCATATCGGGATCCTCGGTCTGGATCGCGCGGGCGTCGAAAACTATCAGGTAACGCTTGGCGGCGATGCCACCGAAACCATGGCTGTGGGCGAACGCGCCGGTCCCGGTTTCTCGAAGGATGAGATCATCCCGGCGATCGAGCGCCTGGTGCATGGCTATCTGGACGTGCGCGAGGACGCCTCGGAAACCTTTATTCAGGCTTACCGTCGCCTTGGGCCGGACCCGTTCAAGGCCGCGCTGTACCCTCAGAAGGAAGCTGCGTAATGGCTCAGGTCGTCACCATTCCGACGCGGCCCGCACGGGTCGCGGCGCTGAACAACCGCTATCGCCACCACGCCGCGATCCGGGTTCTGGGCGATGCGCTGCAGGACCCGGAACTGGGCCGGGTGGCGATGGTGTCGTCCTTCGGTGCGGATTCGGTGGCGCTGCTGCATATGGTGGCACTGGTGGATCGCAACACGCCGGTGCTGTTCATCGACACCCAGATGCTGTTTCCCGAAACCATGGCCTATCAGCAAGAGGTGGCGAAGAAGCTGGGTCTGACCGATCTGCGCATCATCCGCGCCGATCCGACGGCGCTGGCGGCGAATGACCCGGATGGCGATCTGCACCAGTTCGACACCGACTCCTGCTGCAACCTGCGCAAGACCGTGCCGCTGAACCGCGCACTTGGTGATTTCGACAGCTGGATCACCGGGCGCAAGCGCTTTCAGGGCGAAACCCGCGCCACGCTGGAATTCTTTGAACCCGACCCGGCCGGGCCACGGATCAAGATCAACCCGCTTGCCCACTGGACGGCACGCGATGTTGCCGACTATATCGCCAATAACGACCTGCCGCGTCACCCGCTGGTTGCCAAGGGCTATCCTTCCATCGGCTGCGCGCCTTGCACCAGCCCGGTTGCGGAAGGCGAAGACCCTCGGGCCGGGCGCTGGCGCGGTCAGGAAAAGACAGAATGCGGAATCCACTTCGTGAACGGTAAAATGCAGCGTATCGCCCCATCCGAACCGGCCCCCTTTGTCCCGCAGGACGGGCAGCCGGTGATCGTGCGCGATGCGGGCTTTGGCCCCGAGGACTGGACCGGCCCGATTCTGGATCTGGCCCCCGATGCCGATCTGGACGATCCGAACCTGAATTTCATGGATGCGCCGATGATCCGCGTGGCCTTCCCCAGCTTTTCGGACGGGCGCGGCTTTACGCTGGCGCGGCGTCTTCGGGTTGCGGGTTACAAGGGCCGGCTGCGGGCGCAGGGCCATGTCATTGCGGACCAGTTCCCGATGGCGCGCCGTTCCGGCTTTGACGAGGTCGAGATCGACTTTGCCCTTGCCACGCGTCAGCCGTGGGATCTGTGGCAGCGGTCATCTGGCTCGCTGTCCTATCTGGATCGGCTGGGTCGCCGCGCCTAAGGCGCAAACTCCGCCACGTAACGCTTGCCTGACGGCGGGCGGTGGGAATGATGGGCCAAACCTTTGGAGGAAGCCCATGTCCCTGCCGCCCGTTCTGTCGCATCTGCGCATCCCCGTCATCGCCTCGCCGATGTTCATCGTCTCGAACCCGGATCTGGTGATCGCGCAATGCAAAGCCGGGATTGTCGGCAGCTTTCCCGCGCTGAATGCCCGCGAAAAGGATGGTGAGCCGATTCAGCTGGAGGCATGGCTGACCCGCATCAGCGAAGAACTGGACCGCCATAATCAGGCCAATCCCGACAATCCGGCGGCACCCTTCGCGGTCAACCAGATCGTGCACCGCTCGAACGTCCGGCTGGAGCGCGACATCGAGATCTGCGTCAAGCACAAGGTGCCGCTGTGGATCACCTCGCTTGGTGCCCGGCCAGAGGTGAACGAGGCCGCGCATTCCGTCGGTGGCATCGTGCTGCATGACATCATCAACAACACCTTCGCGAAGAAGGCGATTGAAAAGGGGGCGGATGGGCTGATCGCGGTCGCCGCGGGAGCTGGCGGCCACGCCGGGATGCAGTCGCCTTTCGCGCTGATTCAGGAAATCCGCGGCTGGTTCGACGGCCCGATCGCATTGTCGGGGTCGATCGCCACGGGTCGCGCTGTGCTGGCGGCGCGGGCGATGGGGGCAGATCTGGGCTATATCGGCAGCCCCTTCATCGCGACCGAGGAAGCCAATGCCGTCCCCGAATACAAGGACATGATCGTCAATTCCGGGGCCGAGGATATCGTCTATTCCTCGCTGTTCACCGGGGTGCATGGGAACTACCTCAAGCCGTCGATCCGCAATGCGGGGCTTGATCCGGATAACCTGGAACATGCCGATGCGTCGTCGATGAATTTCAGCCAGGGCTCTTCCAAGCCCAAGGCGTGGAGCGCGATCTGGGGCGCGGGTCAGGGCATCGGCGCGATCGACAAGGTCCAGCCCGCAGCGGCCTATATCGACCAGCTCGCCCGCGAATATGCCGAGGCCAAAGCGGCGCTGTAGGGTGCGTGTTCACACGCACCATTGACCGCCAAAGGTGCGTGCGAGCACGCACCCTACGGGGTTAGCAACTCTACCGCCGCGTCGCTGATTTCGGCCAGTGGGCCATAGAAGATCAGGGCGGGCGCGGCGCTTGGGCCTTCGCGGCGCAGCGCTTCGGCCAGTTCGGTGACGGTTCCGCGCCGCACACGCTGGCCGGGCTGGGTGATCGCCTCGGCGATCAGGGCGGGGGTGTCGGCGGGCAGGCCATGTGCGATCAGCCCGGCGGCCATGTCGGGAAAGCTGCGCTGCCCCATGAAGATCACCGTGACCGCGTGGGGATCGGCCAGTGCGGGCCAATTCAGATCCTGCGGCAGCTTGCCGGTCACATCGGCCCCGGTCAGATACTGCACCCGCCGCGCCGTCAGTCGCCGGGTCAGCGGCAGCCCCGCCGCCGCAGCCGCCGCATTGACCGAGGACACGCCCGGCACAATCTCGAACGCGATGCCCGCACCGCGCACGGCGGCCAGTTCCTCCTCTAGCCGGCCAAACATGCCCGCATCGCCGGATTTCAGCCGCACCACGCGGCGCCCGGCCTGCGCATGTTCAAGGATCAGCGCATTGACCGCCTCTTGCTTGGCGCTTGGTCGCCCGGCGCGCTTGCCGACCGGAATTAACTGGGCCTGCGCTGCCAGCGCGAGGATCGGACCTGACGACAGGTCGTCGTAAAGCACCACATCCGCCCGCGACAGCCGGTCGGCAGCGCGACGGGTCAGCAGGTCAGGGTCGCCCGGACCCGAGGAGACGAAGGATACAAAGCCGTTCATCCAAACTGCCTTGCGCGTTTCCGCCGCATTGGCAAGAGATGGTTGCATATGCGACAGTTGCCGCGCGAAAGCTGCCCAAAGATGGATCACGGATGAACGAATTCAGGCTTGATGATTTCCTGCCCTACTTGCTGAACAACGCGGCCGAATCCACCAGTCGCGCCTTTTCGGAACATTACCGCAGGGAATATGGCATGACCCGCGCTCAATGGCGGATCATGGCGCATCTGGGCACTTTCGGGGCGCTGACCGCATCGGAAATCTGCACGCGGGGATTCTTGGAAAAATCCAAGGTCTCGCGCGCCGTCGCGGGGTTGGAGGACGCGGCCCTGCTGCGCCGCCAGCCCTCGGCCCATGACCGCCGGGCAGAGCTGCTGACCCTGACGGACAAGGGCCAGCAGGTCCATGCCGACCTGGCCGCCTATGCCCGCAGCTTCTCGGACACGCTGACCGACCGGCTTGGGTCAGACCGCGCCGCTCAGCTGGCCGAGATCCTGCGCGACCTGATCGACCCACAGCCGGGCGACTGAAAGCCTTGCGCCAGGGCCTCCTGCATGTTAGTTGCATTTGCAACATAAGAAGGGGGGAACATGACCGAAGCGACCAAAAGCTGGATCGAGGCGGCGAATGCGGCCGATTGCGAATTTCCGATTCAGAATCTGCCTTATGGGGTGTTTTCCGTGGACGGGCAGGCCCCGCGCTGCGGTGTGGCCATTGGTGACCGCATCGTCGATCTGGCGGCCTGCGAAGCGGCGGGGCTGATCGACGCGGGCGGCACCTTCTCGCAGCCGCAACTGAACGATTTCATCGCCCTTGGCCGCGCCAAATGGGACGAAATCCGCGCCGCGCTGACGGCGCTTCTGGCGACCGGCGGCAACAGCGCCACCCCCACCGTGGCCATGGCCGATGCAAAGCTGCACCTGCCGATCCGTGTGACCGAATACACCGACTTCTACGCGTCGAGGAACCACGCCTTCAACGTCGGCGTGCTGTTCCGTGGGCCGGAAAACGCGTTGCCGGCGCAATGGACCCACATACCCATCGGCTATAACGGTCGGGCCTCGTCGGTTGTCGTTTCGGGCACGGATGTGATCCGGCCGATGGGGCAGCTGAAGACCGATGACGGCCCGATCTGGTCCCCCTGCAAGCGGCTCGATCTGGAGCTGGAGCTGGGCGCCATTGTCGGTGCGCCGTCTGAACTGGGCGACCGTGTCAGCGTCGATCGGGCCGAGAGCATGATTTTCGGCTATGTCCTGCTGAATGACTGGTCGGCACGCGACATTCAGGCATGGGAATATCAGCCCCTCGGGCCCTTCCAGTCCAAGGCTTTCGCAACCACGATCAGCCCGTGGATCGTAACGCAGGCCGCACTGGAGCCGTTCCGCAGCGAGGGCGCTGAGCGTTTGAACCCGCTTCTGCCCTATCTGCACGAAACCCGGCCCGGCTTTTACGACTTGAACCTGTCGTGGAGCCTGAACGGCGAGACCCTCAGCCGTACGAATTACAACGTGATGTACTATTCCTCGGCCCAGCAACTGGCGCATCACACCTCCTCGGGTTGTCCGATGCGGGTGGGCGACATGCTGGGCTCGGGCACGATTTCGGGGCCTGCGCCGGACCAGACCGGGGCGCTGCTGGAAATGACCGAGGGTGGCAAGAAGCCGGTGAAGACCGGTGACGGCGATCGCACATTCCTTCAGGATGGCGATACGGTCACGCTGAACGGCTATGCACAGGGCGACGGTTATCGCGTGGGCTTCGGCCCCTGCACCGGCACCATCCTGCCCGCGAAGGAGTAAGGGATGTCCAAGCAATTCGCCTCGGCTGGCGATATGGCCGAAAAGAAGATCAGCTTTACCGAGATCGGCGCGGGCCTGTGGGCCTTCACGGCGGAAGGTGATCCGAATACCGGCGTCATCATCGGCGACGAATCGGTGATGATCATCGAGGCGCAGGCGACCCCCCGTCTGGCCCGCAAGGTGATCGAAAAGGTGCGCGAGGTCACGGACAAGCCGATCAGCCATCTGGTCCTGACCCATTACCACGCGGTGCGAGTGCTTGGCGCCTCGGCCTATGGCGCGCCGACGATCATCATGGGCGAAAAGGCCCGCGCCATGGTCGTCGAACGCGGGCAGGAAGACTGGGACAGCGAATTCGAACGCTTCCCCCGGCTGTTTCAGGGGCACGAGGAAATCCCCGGTCTGACCTGGCCCACGGAAACCTTCAGCGACCGCATGACCGTCTATCTGGGCAATCGCCGCGTCGATCTGATGCATCCGGGCCGCGCACATACCGCCGGCGATATCGTCGCCTATGTGCCGGACGCCAACGTCATGTTCACCGGCGATATCGTCGAATATCACAGCGCCTGCTATTGCGGCGACGGCCATTTCGCAGACTGGCCGGCGACGCTGGAGGCGATACGCGCCTTCGATCTGGACGCCATCGCGCCCGGTCGCGGCGATGCGCTTGTCGGGCGTGACATGGTGAACGCGGCGCTGGATAACACTGCCGATTTCGTCCGCTCGACCTTCCAGCCAGCGGCCCGTGTGGCCCGTGGCGGGGGGACGCTGAAACAGGCATGGGACGCGGTGCGCGCTGAATGCGACCCGAAATTCGGCGACTACGCGATCTACGAACATTGCCTGCCCTTCAACGTCGCCCGCGCCTATGACGAGGCGTTGGGCATCGACACCCCGCGCATCTGGACCGCCGCGCGTGACAAGGAGATGTGGGACATGCTGCAAGGCTAACGCCGGTCAGGGAGGGGAGGCCCATGGCAGACGCGAAGATCTTCGAACAGTCGCTTTATCCCTATCAGCGCCACCCGGATCAGGACGCGGCGGCACCCGTCCGGCATCCGGTCATCGTGGTGGGCGCGGGGCCGGTCGGGCTGACCACGGCCATTGACCTCGGGCTGCAGGGCGTGCCGGTGGTGGTGCTGGACGACAATGACCGCGTGTCCACTGGCAGCCGCGCGATCTGTTTCGCCAAGCGCCCGCTAGAGATCTTCGACCGCCTCGGCTGCGGGCAGGTCATGGTCGACAAGGGCGTCGTCTGGAATACCGGCCGCGTGTTCATGGGCGAAAGGCAGGTCTATGAGTTCAACCTGCTGCCGGAGGGTGGGCACCGCCGCCCGGCCTTCATCAACCTTCAGCAATATCACCTCGAACAGATGCTGTTGGACCGGTTGCGCGAATTACAGGCCGAAGGCGCGCCGATCCAGCTGCGTGGCAAGTCCCGCGTTTCCGCCATCGGCCAGCATGACGACCACGCGACGGTGGAAATCGACACGCCGGAAGGGTCATACGACCTTGAAGCTGATTGGCTGATTGCTTGCGACGGGGCCGGTTCGCCCACGCGCAAGATGCTGGGCCTCGATTTCGTCGGCCGCGTGTTCGAGGATAACTTCCTGATCGCCGATGTGACCATGCAGGCCGATTTCCCGACCGAGCGTTGGTTCTGGTTCGATCCCCCCTTCAACCCCGGCCAGTCGGCGCTGCTGCACAAGCAACCCGATGGCGTCTGGCGCATCGACCTGCAACTGGGCTGGGATATCGACAAAGAGGTCGAGAAGCGCCCCGAAAACGTCATCCCCCGTATCAGGGCGATGCTGGGCGAGGATGTGGCTTTCGATCTGGAATGGGTCAGCGTATACACCTTTCAATGCCGCAGGATGGAGCGTTTTCGCCGTAACCGCGTGATCTTCGCGGGCGACAGCGCCCATCAGGTCAGCCCCTTCGGCGCGCGCGGCGCGAACAGCGGCATCCAGGACGCCGATAACCTGTGCTGGAAGCTGAAGCTGGTGCTGGAGGGCAGCGCGCCCGAAGCGCTGCTGGACAGCTATGATGCCGAGCGTGTCCACGGGGCCGAGGAAAACATCCTCAATTCGACCCGCTCAACCGATTTCATCACGCCGAAATCCGAAATCAGCCGCATCTTCCGCGATGCCGCCCTGCACCTGTCCGAACGCCACGCCTTCGCCCGGCCCTTCGTGAATTCGGGCCGGCTGTCCGTCCCCTGCACTTATGACGGATCGGCGTTGAACACGTCGGACGCCATGCCTGAAGCCCCCGCGCGCAGTCGCCCCGGCAGTCCCTGCCCCGACGCGCCGCTGGCGGATGGCTTTCTGCTGGACCGGCTCGGCGGGCGCTTCACGATCCTCGCCGTGGGTGTCGAGGGCGAGGCGGTGGGCATGGCCGACCTCCTCTCCGTCCCTGCAACGGGCGAGATGGCCGAGCGTTACGCAAGCGGCATCTACCTGATCCGCCCCGACCAGCATATCGCCGCCCGCTGGCCCGCATTCGACGCCGACATGATCCGCGCGGCCCTGTCCCGCGCCACGGGGAACACGCCATGAGCCTGAATCTGCAGCCGAATCTGAAATGCCCGGACGACGCCTATGCGCTGCTGCTGGAGGCGCATGAGGGCCTGACAAAGGCAGAATCCGACGCGCTGAATGCCCGGCTGATCCTGGTTCTGTTGAACCATGTCGGGGATATGGAGGTGCTGAGGGAGGCGATTGAGGCGGCGAGGGGGTAGCGCTGTAAGATGGAAGTATTTTCCACCTTGCGTGCATGACTCATCAATGATTCAATGGTTTGGTGACGCCCGCGCGTCGCTTCAGGTCAGTCTCGGTGTCCGGTGAAAGACATTACCGAGACGGATACGAGCGGCAGTGTGCACATACGTGCTCCCACCGCCCAAGCCGAAACCGGATATATGAGCATACGCTCACCGGTTTCGGCCAACCACAGTTTATCACCATGATGTTTCTCCATTATAATCCGGGCATGTCCCGGCCCATGGAGTACCCCGTGTACCCCTGATCTCAATCTCTGGGGCTTAGAGCAACATATGGTGTGACGGCGGGCGTCGAGATCAATATCTCCTAAGTCACCCCCACGCTTCAACTGGAAAAAGCCGAAATCTGTGGGCAAACCTATGGGTAATTCTGTGGATAATTTGCAGACGCCTAGATGCAGATGAGAAAAGGGCCCGCTATTAGCGAGCCCTTTGTATTCTCAAACCTAAGGTTAAAGCGGATGTGCCCTTACAGCGTCCGTGCGACCTCTTCACGCTCGAAGATCTCGATGACGTCGCCGGGGCGGATGTCGTCGTAGTTTTCGAAGGCCATGCCGCATTCCTGACCGCTCTGCACTTCCTTCACTTCGTCCTTGAAGCGCTTCAGCGTTTTCAGCGTGCCTTCGTGGATCACAACGTTGTCGCGCAGCAGGCGGACGCCGGCGGAACGACGCGCCACGCCTTCGGTGACCAGACAGCCGGCAACCTTGCCGACGCCCGTAACCTTGAAGACTTCGCGGATCTCGGCATAGCCGATGAAGTTTTCGCGCACTTCGTTGGACAGCAGGCCCGAGGCCGCCGCTTTGATGTCGTCCACCAGATCGTAGATGATCGAGTAATAGCGGATCTCGACACCCTTCTGGTTGGCCGAGTTGCGGGCGGGCGCGTTGGCGCGGACGTTGAAGCCGATGACCGGCGCGCCCGAGGCTTCGGCCAGACCGATATCGGATTCGGTGATCGCGCCGACGCCGTAATGCAGCACGCGGACGCGGACCTCATCGTTGCCGACCTTTTCAAGGGCCTGCACGATCGCCTCGGCCGAGCCCTGCACGTCGGCTTTCAGCACGACCGGCAGTTCCGACACGCTTTCATCGGCCTTGGCCTTGGCCATCAGCTGTTCCAGCGTCGTCGCGGCACCGGCGGCGGCGCGTTTGTCCTTGGCGGCCTGCTCGCGGTAATCGGCGATTTCGCGGGCCTGCGCTTCGGTTTCGACCACGTTCAGAACGTCGCCGGCTTCGGGCGTGCCGTTCAGACCCAGAACCTCGACCGGAACGGACGGGCCGGCTTCTTCGACGCGTTCGCCCTGATCGTTGATCAGCGCGCGGACCTTGCCCCACTGTTCGCCGACGACGAAGATATCGCCGCGACGCAGGGTGCCGTTCTGGACCAGAACCGTGGCCACGGGACCGCGACCCACATCCAGCTTCGCCTCGATCACGGCGCCCTGGGCAGAGCGGTCGGGGTTGGCCTTCAGTTCAAGGATCTCGGCCTGCAGGGCGATGGCTTCCAGCAGGTTATCAAGGCCAAGGCCAGTCTTGGCCGAAACCTCGACCGCCTGAACCTCGCCGCCCATTTCCTCGACCACGACTTCGTATTGAAGCAGGTCTGTGCGGACCTTCTGGGCGTTGGCGTCGGGCTTGTCGACCTTGTTGATCGCCACGATCATCGGCACCTTGGCCGCCTTGGCGTGGTTGATCGCCTCGACCGTCTGCGGCATCACGGCGTCATCCGCCGCAACCACCAGCACGACGATGTCGGTGACGTTCGCGCCGCGCGCACGCATGCTGGTAAAGGCCGCGTGGCCGGGCGTGTCGAGGAAGCTGAGCACCGCGCCGCTTTCGGTCGTCACCTGATAGGCGCCGATATGCTGGGTAATGCCGCCCGCTTCGCCGGAAACGACGTTTGCGTGACGGATCTTGTCCAGCAGCGAGGTCTTGCCGTGGTCGACATGGCCCATGATCGTGATGATCGGCGGGCGCGACTGCAGGTCTTCGGCCTTGTCCTCGATCTGGTCGATGACCTGTTCGACATCGGCGTCCGAGACACGAACCGCGCGGTGGCCGAATTCATCGATCACCAGTTCGGCGGTGTCGGCGTCGATGGATTGGTTCATCGACACCATCATGCCCATTTTCATCAGCGACTTGACCACATCGGCGGCGCGTTCGGCCATGCGGTTCGCCAGCTCGCTGACAACGATGGCTTCGGGCAGCTGCACTTCGCGCACCTGCTTTTCGGCGCGGACCGATCCGCCCATCGCCTTCTGCTTGGCGCGTTCCTGCTTGCGCTTCATCGCGGCCAGGCTGCGCTGGCGGCCACCTTCGCCCGAAAGCGCAGCGGTGACCGACAGTTTGCCGGTGCGGCGGGCGTCGCGGTCGTTCTTGTTGCGCGAATCGCGGTCGTCGGTGGCGCGCTCGCGGTCCGGGCGGGCCGGACGGGTCGAGACGCCCTTGGTTTCGGCGCGCGAAGCAGCCGCCTGGGCTGCCGCCGCATCGACTGGGGCCGCAGCCGAGGCCGCGCCAGAGGGCTTGCGCACCTCTTCCTTCTTCTGGGCGCGCAGCTTGGCTTCTTCGGCCTTGCGGGCGTCCTCTTCTTCCTTGGCGCGCAGCATTTCCTCGCGCTCGCGGTCCTCACGCTCCTTCGCCTCGATTTCGGCGCGGCGGCGTTCGCGTTCTTCTTCGCGGGCCTTTTCCTCGGCGGCGCGGGCGGCGGCTTCCTCGGCCTCGCGGGCTTTGGCGGCTGCCAATGCCTTCAGGCGACGCTCCATTTCCGCGTCGGAGATGCCGGCCGGGCGCTTCGTGGACGAGGCAACGGCCTTGGCCACGTTTTCGGGCGTGGCCGAACGCGATTTGTCACCTGTTGCCGGCGCACCCGGTTTCGGCACCACAACGCGCTTGCGCTTGGTTTCGACCACGACACTTTTCGTGCGGCCATGGCTGAAGCTCTGTTTCACCTGACCCGGGCGGTTGCCGCCGAGACCCAGTGGTTTCTTGCCGTCTGTATCGCTCATCTGCGTCTTATTCCTTCCCGGCCCGGATGGCCGATTGCCCCCGCAGGCCATTCAGCCTGCCAGCGTCCCGGATGACCTTGTCTGCGAGTCCGCCCCTTGAAAGCGCGCTGTGTATGACATGATCGCGCCCGAAAGCCAAACCCAATTCTGATGCGGTGAGACAGCCAAACCAGCGTGCCCCTTCTGGTGTCCACAGCTTCCCCTTGCCGCGTTCGGATCCGTCCGACGCCTGAAGAAGAACCTTCACCTGACCGGCCGCAAGCCAGTCCTTTACCTTTTCGAAACCGGCCACGGCGCGGCCGGATTTCCGCGCAAGCGATACGAGTTCGATTACCCGCTTCGCCAGTCCGGTTTCCAACAGTTCTGCCAAGCCCTCCGGCGGTTTCGCGGGTGCCTTGGCGCCGCGTGAAAACAGTCCCTTGGCGATGGCGCGGTCGATCACCGCACGATCTGCCGCCAGCCAGAATCCACGGCCGGGCAGCTTTTCGGCAAGATCGGGCACCACGATCCCGTCGGGACCCAACACGAAACGGATCAGACCCGCTTTCGGTTGCACCTCGCCGGTGACGAGGCAACGCCGTTCGGCCAGATCCGTGTCTTTTTCGCGTCCGCCCCGCGTCATGGCGCCCGTTCCGGGGCGATCAGGCCCCGGCCTCCGCGTCTTCAACGGTCTCGTCTTCCTCGGCCGAGGCGAGTTCGTCGGGATCGACCCAGCCCAGCATGACGCGTGCGGTCATGATCATGTCCTGCGCGGCTTCCAGCGTGACGCCGAAAGGTTCAAGCAGGCCGTCATCCTTGACGCGCTGGTTGTTCACCGTGGTCCAGCCGCCGGCCAGTTCCCAGTCGGCGCAGGTGGCAAAGTCTTCCAGCGTTTTGACGCCGTCCTTGGCCAGTGCCTCAATCATCTGGGGCGTCAGGCCCTCGAATTCAACAAGGCTGTCCTCGACGCCAAGCGCGCGGGCGTTTTCCAGTGCCTGACGGTTGGCAGCTTCGATCACGTCGCGGGCGCGGGCCTGCAATTCGTTGGCGGTATCTTCGTCCACACCGTCGATCGACAGCAGCTCGTCCTGATCGACGTAAGCGACTTCTTCCAGGTTGGTGAAGCCTTCGGCGACCAGAAGCTGAGCGAAGAATTCGTCAAGGTCCAGATTGTCCATGAACAGCTTGGTGCGGGCGTTGAATTCCGCCTGGCGCCGCTTGGATTCTTCTTCCTCGGTCAGGATGTCGATGTCGAGGCCGGTCAGCTGGCTGGCCAGACGCACGTTCTGGCCGCGACGGCCGATGGCCAGCGACAGCTGTTCTTCGGGCACCACCACCTCGATCCGGGGGGCGTCTTCGTCGACGACGACCTTGCTGACTTCGGCCGGTTGCAGCGCGTTCACCAGGAAGGTGGCCTGATCTTCATTCCACGGAATGATGTCGATCTTTTCGCCCTGCAATTCGCCCACAACGGCCTGCACGCGGCTGCCGCGCATACCGACACAGGCGCCGACCGGGTCAATCGAGTTGTCATAGCTGATCACCGCAATCTTGGCGCGGCTGCCCGGATCGCGGGCGACGGCCTTGATCTCGATCACGCCGTCATAGATTTCCGGCACTTCCATCTTGAACAGTTCCGCCATGAATTGCGGATCGGTGCGCGACAGGAAGATCTGCGGGCCGCGGGTTTCGCGGCGGACATCCTTGACATAGGCGCGGATGCGGTCGTTCGGGCGATAGCTTTCGCGGCCGATCTTTTCGTTGCGGCGCAGGATCGCCTCGCCACGGCCGACATCGACGATGATGTTGCCGTATTCCTCGCGCTTGACGACGCCGTTGATGATGGTGCCGGCGCGGTCCTTGAATTCTTCATACTGACGGTCGCGTTCGGCCTCGCGGACCTTTTGCAGGATCACCTGCTTGGCCGATTGCGCGGCGATGCGGCCCAGTTCGACCGGGGGAACCTGTTCCTGGAATACGTCGCCGACTTGCGGCAGGCCTGCGAAATCTTCCAGCTTCTCGCCTTCGCGCGACCAGTAGTTCGCCGGATCCTTCTGGCGTTCGAAATAGGGCTTGGCCTGTTCGGCGGTGAATTCGGCCTGGTAGTTTTCAACCAGTTCGTCTTCGACCACGGTGCGGACGCGGGTGAAGGTGGCGTTGCCGGTCTTGCGGTCGATGCTGACGCGGATGTCCATCTCGGCGCCGTAGCGCGACTTGGCGGCGCGGGCGAGGCTGTCTTCCATCGCCTCGATGACGAGACCCGGTTCGATCATCTTCTCGCGGGCCACGGCCTCGGCGGTTTGCAGCAGCTCCAGCTGGTTGGCAGAGGTGATTGCCATCACTTACTCCTTCGTTGCGGCGTCGTCTTGGTCGCCGTCTTCGGTTTGGATTTCGTCGAACATTGATTCGTCGAGATTGTCGATCTCGACCCCGGCCTCTTTCTTCTGGCGCAGCATTTCGGCGATCAGCTCGTCGGTCAGCAGCAGTTTGGCATCGGCCAGCCAGTCGAAATTCAGCCCGATGGTCTGGGTCTCGCCCCCGACCTCGATATTGATCAGAACGTCCTCGCCCTCGACCCCCGCCAGCACGCCGGTAAAGCGCTTGCGGCCGTCGATGGACTGGTTGGTTTCCAGCTTGGCGTCATAGCCTTCGAAGGTTTCGAAATCCTTCAGGCGCGTCAGCGGCCGGTCGATGCCGGGGCTGGAAACCTCAAGATTGTATTTGTCTTCAATGGGATCCTCCACGTCCAGCGTGGCGCTGACCATGGTGGAAATTTCTGCGCAATCGTCGACATTGATGCCGCCTTCGGGGCGGTCGGCCATGATCTGCAGCGTCGCAATCTTGCCACCCTGCAGGCGCAGGCGGACAAGTTCAAAGCCCATATCCTCGATTACGGGGATCAGGATTTCCGCCAGTCGGCGGTCGATGGCAGTCTTGGCAATCAGGTCGTTCGACATGAGCATCCCAGAAATGAAAAACGGGCCCACAGCGGCCCGTCATGCTTTCGGTGGCGCAGGGGGTGGAAGCCTGCACCGCTGTTGGATGTGGATATAGTCCCGGATTTGCCGGAAATCAAGCTGAATCGCGGTTGTCCCGCCAGATGCGCCAGTTCAGCGCCGAGGCAAGCCCGACCCAGGCGAAATAGGGCAGCATCAGAAGTCCCGCAATCAGGTCGATGCGCAGGAAGACCACGCAGGATATCGCCAGAACCAGCCAGAGCAGCGCAATGACGATCATTCCCATGCCCATCCGATGCGCCCCGAAGAAAACCGGTGTCCACAGGGTGTTCAGCGCGATCTGCAAAGACCACAACGCCAGCCCCGGTGCGGGATTGTCGCTCAGCGCGACGCGCGTCGCCGCGATTGCCGACGCGACGTAGAGCGCCGTCCAGACAATCGGAAAGGCCTTTTTCGGCGGCGTCCAGTCGGGTTTCTTGAGCGACTGATACCACGCCCCCGGCAGGAACAGGCTGCCAGTTGTTGCGGCAGCAGCGGCGGCTGAAAGGAAAACCAGAAAGTAAAATGCTGTCATGCGCTGTCGCCCCTCATCTCGTCCATGACCGCGACCAGTTCGGCGGCGATGCGCGGCTCGCTTAACGCATGGCCGGAAACCGGGATCAGGCGCAGCTTGCAGCCCGGCCAGCCCTTGGCCAGGCGCCAGGCGGCATCGGGCGGACACACCATGTCATAGCGGCCCTGCACGATCTGGCAGGGAATATGTTCGATCCGGGCGCGGTCACGCAGCAGCTGGCCTTCGTCCAGAAAGCAGCCGTTGCGGAAATAATGGCTTTCCAGCCGCGCAAATGCGCGCGCGTAATCCGAGGCCGCGCCGCCGGGATGGGCGATGTCCATGCCGGCCAGCCCGTTTTCCCACATCAGCCAGCGGCGGGCAAAGTGCCGCTCGGTCGCGTCATCGCCGGAAAACAGCCGGGCGTGATAGGCGGCGATCATGTCGCCCTGCTCCTCGGCCGGGATCGGGGCGCAGAATTCCGCCCAGCGGTCGGGCCAGAACCGCGCCGCGCCGCCGCCATAAAACCAGTTCAGCTCTGCCTGCTCGCCCAGAAAAACGCCGCGCAGGATCAGTGCGGTGACGGCCTGCGCGTGGGTCTGTGCGTAAGCCAGCGCCAGCGTCGCCCCCCAACTGCCGCCAAAGACGGCCCATTTGGCGATGCCCAGCGTTTCCCGGATCTTCTCGATATCGGCGATCAGGTGGGGGGTGGTGTTTGCCTCGACGCTGGCATGGGGCTTGGACAAGCCGCAACCGCGCTGATCGAACAGAACGATGCGGTAATGTTCGGGGTCGAAGAAGCGCCGCATGAACGGGCTGCATCCGCCGCCCGGACCGCCATGAAGCACCACGACCGGCCGGCCCCGGGGATTGCCCGACTGCTCGACATAAAGCGTATGGCCGTCGCCCACCTCGATCCGGTGCCGGTCGAAGGGTTCGTGATGGGGGTAAAGGCGTGCTGCGCCGATTTGCCCTGCTGTTCGATCCATGACTATCCTATATACGCCGCCGCAGGGGCGTGAAAGGACCGACCATGACCACCGACAGCCGAGACCCGTCTGAAATCGCCAAATTCGAGGCGATGGCCGCCGAGTGGTGGGACCCGAAGGGCAAGTTCAAGCCGCTGCACATGATGAACCCGGTCCGGCTGGGCTATATCACCACGCAGATCGCCACCGAATTCGGCCGCGACCTGAAATCGCCTCGGCCCTTTGAAGGTCTGCGGCTGCTGGATATCGGCTGTGGCGGCGGGTTGCTGTCCGAACCCATGGCGCGCTTGGGCGCGACGGTGATCGGTGCCGACGCCGCCGCGAAGAATATCGAGGTCGCCCGCCTTCATGCCCAGCAGGTCGGGCTGGACATCGACTATCGCGCCGAAACCGCCGAGGCGCTGCTGGCCGCCGGTGAAAGATTCGATGTCGTTCTGGCCATGGAAATCGTCGAGCACGTGGCCGAACCGCCCGCTTTCGTCCAGACTTGCCATGACCTGCTGCGTCCCGGCGGTGTGCTGGTAATGTCGACGCTGAATCGCACCGCCCGCAGCTTTGCCGCCGCCATTGTCGGGGCCGAATGGGTGATGCGCTGGCTGCCCAAGGGCACGCATGAATGGGCGCGCTTCATCACGCCCGAGGAGCTTGCGGCGATGATGCAGAAATCCGGCCTGCGCGTGGTGGACCGGCGCGGAATGGTGTTCAACCCGCTCAGCTGGGGCTGGTCGCTGTCGGATCGCGACATGTCGGTGAACTATGCCGCGACGGGCGTGCGGGCCGCCTGATTGCGCGTTTGACCTGACGTCCACGTCATCGCTTCCGCCGGTGTTGGCTTTATGCTACCCGGAGAATGCGTGTTTTTTGTGGATGCTTGCTAAGTGTCTGGTGATTGGTTTGACGATGTTTGGCAAGCGTCACATGACGCAACCTCTCCGGCGGTAAGTGCCGCGCCGCGCTTTCTGACATTTCAACAGATCAACGGGATCGAACCGCCCGGCGATGATATGGGCGTCGTGCCGGCGGCACTTGCGGATATTCTGTTTCCGCCCGATCAGGACGGCGTTCACAACTATGCGCTGCTGGACGCGGCGCGCATTCCCAGCCTGCCCGAGACGCTGGAAACCTCGCGTCTGGATCATGTCTGCCTGTTCCGGGGTGCCAGTTTCGAACAGATGAAGCCGGTCGCGCCCTGGCTGGTTCGCCTGAACGACAGCGGCAAGTTCACCCGCAACCTGTTTCGCGCCTCGACCCGGCCGTGGCATCTTTGGGACAAGGGCGCAGGGATCTTCATCCGCAGTGCCGCCCCGCTAGAGGAGCTGTGCGCCCATCTGCGCCGCTTCACCAAGGTCAGCGACAGTGCAGGGAAATGGGTCTTCTTCCGCTTCTGGGATCCGCTTGTGGCGCAGATCTATTTCGGCGGCATGGCCGATCATCCCGAACGGATCGGGCAGATCTTCACGACGCCGTCGGGCCAGCGGATCGAGATGATCGTCCAGACCGGCCCGCAACAGATGCTGCGGATGACCCCCTCGGCAGTTCTGCCGCCCAGTCAGCCGCGCCGCGCTGTCACGTTCGAGGCCGCCGACATGGCCCTGCTGGCAGAGGTCAGTTATCGCGCGCTGTCGCGGCAGATCGCGCAGTGGCTGGCGCAGGAATATCCGGGCGATCTGGCCGACAGGTCTGCGACGCAGATGCAGGCAATCGGCGCGCATGTGGTGGCGACCGGGCGCTGGCTGGGCCTGACGATGAAGCAGGATTTCGCATTTCTGGCGCAGATGATGATGACCTCGGGCGGGTGGTTCCTGCATGACGGCACCCTGCCCGCGATGCATCCGCTGATTGCCGCGGGGCCGGCGCCAAGGGCCGGGGCGATGGCCGCCGCCTATGCCGATTTGCAGGCGCAGAGCCCCCAGGCCGAACTGCTGGGCCAGTGGTCGGATCTGCGCGGTCATCTCGCTGAATTGCCCGACGATCAGGTGCTGACCCAGAACCGCCTGCACGACCTGATCCAGACGTTCCTGCCCAAAACGGCGCGACAAGTGCCGCTTGCGCTTGCGTCGACCCGGAGGCGGCTGAAGGACTTTGCGCTGCTGGAGGAGATCACCGAGGGCAGGGCGATGCTGCTGGCGCTTTTATTCGGCCCGCGATTCTTCGAAGATCCTTTCAAGCCGTGGGCGCAGTCCGACCCCGAAGCGGCCATCGCAGCTGCATGGCGCATTTTGACAGAGTGAGGTCGAAAGGTAATTGGTTATGGCAACAGCGCAGGCGAACACCCCGCCCGTTCAACCTCCGGCGACATGCCTGTCGGCAAACGCCCCGACCGGAACCGTCAGCGCGACGGTGGATTGCTGCCCCTTGGTGGCGACATTCGGCAATCCCGGCCCGATGGGGCCGCCCATCTATGGTTTTGACGCGCTCAGCAACCGCCCGTTCGATCCGCACGAGCGATTGGCGGCTTTGAATGCGGGCAAACCCGACCCTGCGGCCAAGGGGGCAGCCAATTACTGGGACGAGCCGACTGCGGCCAAGACGTTGCCGGCCGACAGGGAAACCCTTGATGGGGCAGTCTGGGTGTCGGTGCCGCTGAATGGTGAAACCGCCGTGATGATCGAGTTGGTGGGTTGTTCCAGCACCGCGAACTGTAGCTATGAAATCGTGCCCTCGACAGTCGCGGCGATTGTCGACCCCAAGCCCGTTGGCGAGGGCAGCATGTTGAAGATCAGGGGATTGGCCGAAGGCGAGGCGAGCCTGAAGATGATGTGCCGGGGCAAGTTGGTCGGCTATTTCCATATCTGGTGCCGTAAAATGGCAACCATCAAGGTCGGTCTGGGCGGCATCTCGGTCCGCAGCGCGAAATATCGCAATCCGAATGACGGCACCCGCCTGCATGTCAGGCAGGTGCCGGGGCTCAGCGAATATGCAGCCACCCTCAAGGAGCATCTGGATAAGGTCTACAGGCAGGCGCTGATAAGCTTCGATGTCCGCTATCTCGGCGATTTCGATGCCGATGCGGAGCCCCCGGCCATCAGGGCCGCAGCGCAGGGACTGGTCTTTGACGGGCCGGACGCGATTTTCGGCGCGGACGGGGACATCAATGATCGTCTTAGGCGCGTGCTTTTTGACAATGAGGATCTGCCCGAGTGGTGGCTGAAGTCACTGCGGCAGGTCGGCGATCTGGCGCGCGCAAGTCTTGGCAGCCATGGCGCCAAGTCGATCTGGGTCATGCCGCAACCCAATAAGGGGGCAGCGGTCATGGGTGGATTTGCCGCGGGGCTCGGTTCGGATCACGTCTTCATCAACAAGATCGACGAAAGAGCGGCGCATATCGCGGCGCATGAACTTGGTCACGCGCTGGGGCTGGCCCACCCAATCGCCGCGCTTCAATATAATGAGGAACAATATCCGGAACGCCTGCGCGCCGAGGTCGCGTTCAAGAACCACGGTGCCTATCATCCGTCCGACCCAGAAAACCTTATGGGCAACAGGATGCCGGATAACGAAAACCTACTGTATCGACAGTGGAAGGCCTTGCCGCGCAGTTGATCCGGAAGCCCGCAGGCAGAAACCGCGCGACCGGAACGCCGTGGTCATGCTGCGCGAAAGCGCCTAGCGATCAGACGGATGGTTGACCCCGTCTGACCATGGCACCGGGTCGAGATCGCGGGGGTTCACCCCCTCCAGCGCGCCGGCATTGACGCCATATTCGTTCGGGTTCGACCGCCGTTGGTGGTGGGTATAGATGCCACAATGCTTGCAGAAGTAATGCTTCGCGGTGTTGGTGCCGAACTGATACAGGCCTAGTGCGTCTTCACCCCTGACGATGCGGATGCCGTCCAGCGGCGCGCTGACCGCGACGGCACCGCGACGGCGGCAGAACGAACAGTCGCAGCGGCGCGCGGTGGCCAGCCCGTCGGACAGGGTCACCGCCAGCTCGACCGCGCCGCAATGGCAGGTCAGGCGGTGCGGGTTGTGAATCTCGGGCAGGGTCATCGGCGGACCTGCGGGACGCGGCTGCGGGTATATTCCACCGGCGGATGCGGCGGGTGGCCGTGCGTGCGGTTCCAGAAGCGGGGGCCGCCCCGGCGCAGAAACAACGGAACCGCCAGGATCATCCCCGCCACGAAACCACCAGCATGCGCCCAATAGGCGACGCCACTGTCGCCGCCCCAGGTCCAGAAGCTGCTGAACAATTGCAGCAGGAACCACAGGCCCAGCATGACCCAAGCCGGGATGGTCAGCATCTTGATATAGATGATGATGATCGCGATCACGTCGACGCGGGCCTTGGGGAACAGCAGCAGATAAGCCCCCATCACCCCGGCAATCGCGCCCGATGCGCCGACCATGGGGACGCCTTCGTTCGGGTTGGCGGCGATCTGTGCACCCGCCGCCGCCAGCCCACAAGCCAGATAGAAGACCAGAAACCCGACATGGCCCATCTGGTCTTCCAGATTGTCGCCGAAGATCCACAGGAACAGCATGTTTCCGGCGATATGCATCAGTCCCGCATGCAGGAACATATGCGTGACCAAACCCCACATGTTGTAGCCATTGACTACCGCCACCGGATACAGCGCCAGCCTGTCCCACAGCTCGACCATGCCAATGGCCCAGGGCATGGTCAGCAGGAACATGACCACATTCAGGATGATCAGCCCGATGGTGACATAGGGCGTGCGCTCGGAAGGGTTATGGTCGCGAATGGGAAACATCGGGGACTTTCATAGGCTTTTGGGGACGATGCCCGACCGAGGCCCCGCGTGCAAGCGGGGCCTGTTCGACTTCATTTCCCGACGCTAGGATCGCGCCCGACAGATTCCATTTAAGGGGGGAGCAAATGTCCACGCTGACAGACCGCAAGAACGCTGCCATTTCGCGCGGGGTGGGCATGACCACCCAGATCTATGCCGATCGCGCCGAAAACGCCGAGATCTGGGACAAGGACGGCAATCGCTATATCGACT
The DNA here is from genome assembly GCF_011308835.1 of Paracoccus xiamenensis. Lineage (GTDB taxonomy): Bacteria > Pseudomonadota > Alphaproteobacteria > Rhodobacterales > Rhodobacteraceae > Paracoccus > Paracoccus xiamenensis. The sequence goes on from NZ_JAAOHY010000002.1 coordinate 165,293, forward strand.
TTGCCGCCGGGATCGCGGTGGTCAATACCGGGCATCGCCACCCGAAGGTGATGGCGGCGGTCAAGGACCAGCTGGATCGCTTCACCCATACCTGCCACCAGGTCGTGCCCTATGAAAACTATGTCGAACTGGCCGAGCGTCTGAACAGCCTGCTGCCGGGGGAAGAGCCGAAGAAGACCATCTTCGCCACCACCGGCGCCGAGGCGGTGGAAAACGCCATCAAGATCGCCCGCCACCATACCGGGCGGCCGGCGGTGATTTCCTTTGCCGGCGGCTTTCACGGCCGCACCTTCATGGGCATGGCGCTGACCGGCAAGGTCCAGCCCTACAAGGCCGGCTTCGGGCCGATGATGAACGACATCTGGCACCTGCCCTTCCCGAACGAGCTGCACGGCGTCAGCCAGCAAGAGGCGCTGGATGCGCTCGACCGGCTGTTCAAGGCCGATCTGGAACCCGGCCGCGTCGCCGCGATCATCATCGAACCAGTGCAGGGCGAGGGCGGCTTCTACGAAGTCCCGGCGGGCTTCATGCAGAAGCTGCGCGAGGTCTGCGATGCCCACGGCATCCTGATGATTGCTGACGAGGTGCAAACCGGCTTTGCCCGCACCGGCAAATTGTTCGCCATGGAACATCACGGCGTTGCCGCCGATATCACCACCATGGCCAAGGGTCTGGGCGGCGGTCTGCCGATTTCCGCCGTGACTGGCCGGGCCGAGGTGATGGACAGCCCCGGCCCCGGCGGCCTTGGCGGCACCTATGCCGGCAACCCCCTGGGCGTTGCCGCCGCCCATGCCGTGCTGGACGTGATCGAAGAAGAACAGCTGTGCGACCGCGCCGAACGGCTGGGCCAGCGGCTGAAGCAGCGCCTTGCCGGTCTGCGCGACGAGGTGCCCGAGATCGTCGACATTCGCGGCCCCGGCTTTATGAACGCGGTCGAGTTCAACATCGCCGGCACCGACAAGCCAAACCCCGAAATGACCAACCGCGTCCGCGAGGAGGCGCTGAAGCGCAACCTCATCCTGCTGACCTGCGGGGTTTATGGCAATGTCGTCCGCTTCCTCGCGCCGCTGACCATTCAGGACGAGGTCTTCGCAGAGGCGCTGGATATTCTGGAAGAAAGCGTCAAGGCCGCGCGCGGCTGATCGGGGTCTGGCCGGGCCATCGCGGCCCGGCCTGCTTTCGCGGCGCCCGTGCTGTGGGTTGCGGCGGTATTTCCGGGGCCAAACCCCGTTGCCCCTTGTATTGCGGCCATTGATGGATATGTGCGGCACCCGCCTGTCTTTACCCCGATGCGTATGCAGGCGGGGCTGGCCGGTGCCGATGGACAAGGCCAGAGTCGCGCACTAGCGTCCCGATGAAATTCAAGGAGTCGCCCATGAGCGCGATCATCGAAGTCGACCATCTCAGCAAGCAATATCCGCGCGGCCCCAAGGCCCTGAACGATGTCTCGCTGAGCATTGACGAAGGCGAGATCGTCGCCATGCTGGGCCCGAACGGTGCCGGCAAGACAACGCTGATTTCCATCATCTGCGGGCTGGTGGTGCCAACAGGCGGCACGGTTCGCGTAGGCGGCCATGACATCCGCGACGACTGGCGCGCGGCGCGCAAGCTGATCGGGCTGGTGCCGCAGGAAATCACGCTGGAACCGTTCGAGACGGTGCTGAACACCGTGCGCTTTACCCGCGGTCTTTACGGCGCGCCGCCTGACGACGCCTATCTGGAAAAGGTGCTGCGCAGCCTGTCGCTGTGGGACAAGCGCGATGCCGCCACGCGCGAGTTGTCGGGCGGCATGAAGCGCCGCGTGCTGATCGCCAAGGCGCTGTCACATAACCCGAAAGTTCTGTTTCTGGATGAACCCACGGCGGGCGTCGACGTGGCCCTGCGCCGCGAAATGTGGCAGGTGGTCGATCAGTTGCGCCGTGACGGGGTGACGATCATCCTGACCACCCATTACCTTGAAGAGGCCGAGGAAATGGCTGACCGTATAGGCGTTATCAACAAGGGCAACCTGCTGCTGATGAAGCCCACGGCCGAACTGATGGGCGAATTTGGCAAGAAGCACCTGACGATCGATCTGTACGAGCCCCTGCCCGCCTGCCCGCCCGAACTGGCCGAACGCGGCATCACCTTGTCCGCGGATGGCCGCAGTCTGGGCTATGATTACGATACCCGCTCGGACCGGACCGGAATCGCGCATCTGCTGGCCGATCTGGCGCGGCTGGGCATTCAGGTCCGCGACGTGGCGACCAAGCAATCCAGCCTTGAAGAGGTGTTCATGTCCCTTGTGACCGACAAGGCGGAGGACGCCGCATGATCAACCGGGGCGCGGTGCGCGCGATCTACACCCATGAAATGACGCGCTTCTTCCGCACGGTGTGGCAATCCATCGCCTCGCCGGTGCTGTCGACGGTGCTGTACTTTGTGGTCTTCGGCGCTGCCATCGGCGGCCGTATCCAGGCGGTCGAGGGTATCCCTTACGGCGCTTTCATCGTGCCGGGTCTGATGATGCTGACAGTGTTGCAGCAATCGGTGTCCAACTCCGCATTCGGGATCTATTTCCCGAAGTTCTCGGGCACGATCTATGAATATCTCGTGGCCCCCGCGGGCTGGATCGAGGTCACCGCCGGCTTTGTCGGGGCCGCCGCCAGCAAATCCATCCTGATCGCGCTGATCATCCTGCTGACCAGCTTCTTCTTCGTCGGGGTGCATATCGCGCATCCTTTCTGGATGCTGGCCTTCCTGTTCCTGACCGCCTTCGCCTTTTCGCTGCTGGGCTTCATCATCGGGCTGTGGGCGAAGAATTTCGAGCAGCTTCAGATCGTGCCGATGATGGTCATCACGCCGCTGGTTTTCCTTGGTGGCGCCTTCTATTCGGCCTCGATGCTGCCGCCGTTCTGGGAGGCGGTGGCCAAGATGAACCCGGTGCTTTACCTGATTTCCGGTTTCCGCTGGTCATTCTTCGGCCTCGCTGACGTGCCGGTCGGGCTGTCGCTGCTGGCGGTTGGGCTGATGATCGTCGTCTGCCTTGGCACGATAGCCTGGATCTTCCGCACCGGTTGGCGCCTCCGCGAATAGGCTAGGCCTTGCACAGAGGCGTCGCCGGATCCAGCCGTTTGTATTCCCGCGCGCTGATCTTGACCATCTTCAGGCTATGGCGCCATTCCTCGTTCCATTTCCGCAAGATGCCATTGCGATAGAAATGCGCCATGATCTGATCGACATAGGGCGGGATGATCTTGGTGTTGGGAATGCGCGGGGCATGGAACCCGACGGTGGCATTGGGCGAAAGGCAGGCGTTGCGCATCGTGATCAGCATCGTGCAGGCCGACCGGCAATAGCCGCGGATCCGCACTTCCTTGCCAGAGCGTTCCAGCCGCTGCCGGGTCTTCACCATCTCCAGCACATTGCCGCCCTTGTCATTCGACACGGCGATGAAGTCGTCCTTGACGATGATCCTGGCCCCGGCCGACAGCGGCATCAAGGCAAGGACAAGCAGAAACGCGATAAGGCGAAACGGGGCTGACTGGTTCATGCGCGCATCATGCAATGCCGTCGGTGCACTGAAAAGCCACAGCTGCGTGAACTATACCTTGCGCGCAAATCGTTCGCGTTTGCGCAATAATGTGACACCGGCAAAGAATATCCCTCAAATCTCTATTTCCGAGTATTCGGCAAGCCTCTGATATGAGACAGTTTTGCCACTGGATCAATTCAGGAGTTCGCTTCTATGAAAATTCTCTGGATAATAATCGGTATCATTTCGATCATCGCCGGCATATTGGCACTGGCCAATCCAATAGCCGCAACATTGGCGGCGGAACAGATTGCCGGCTGGGGCTTTCTGATCGTTGGTGTGCTGGAAATCTTCCTGGCCTTCCGGGCAGAGGGCTGGGGCGCGCGCATCTGGGCAATCCTGGCGGCCATTGCCTTCGTTCTTCTGGGTATCGCCTTGCTGGGCAATCCGCTGGAAGGCATCGTGACGCTGACCGTTCTGGCCGGCATCCTGTTCATGTCGACCGGTATCTTCCGGGTCATCATGGCCTTCCAACTGCGCGGAACCGGTGCCTTCTGGCTGGTGCTGCTCAGCGGGTTGCTGGCGATTGTGCTGGCGGTGATGATCTTCGCCAACTTCCCCGCCTCGGTGGTCACGCTGCTGGGCGTGCTGCTGGCGATCGAGCTGATCTCGAACGGGGTGTCGATGATCGCGCTGGCTTCGGTCGTGCCGGACAGATAAGGCCCCTGCCCGGCCGGTTCGCGCCGGCCGGGCATTTCAGCCAGTCTGGACAGCTTGCTTTTGCGCAGGGCTGATCCTATTTGACCCCACCATGAGCCAGAATCCGCCCCAGCTACGCCCCGACCTTGCCCGCGCCGCGATTCCCGATGTGCGCCGCGACGGTCAGCCCACCATCGGCATGGTCAGCCTTGGCTGTCCGAAGGCGCTGGTGGACAGTGAACGCATCCTGACCCGGCTGCGTGCCGAAGGCTATGCGATCAGCCCCGATTATTCCGGCGCCGATGCGGTGATCGTGAATACTTGCGGCTTTCTGGACAGCGCCAAGGCCGAAAGCCTTGATGCCATTGGCGAAGCGCTGAAGGAAAACGGCCGCGTCATCGTCACCGGCTGTCTGGGGGCCGAACCCGACTATATCACCGGCACGCATCCCAAGGTTCTGGCCGTCACCGGTCCGCATCAATACGAACAGGTGCTGGATGCCGTGCACGGTGCCGTGCCGCCCGCGCCCGATCCTTTCGTCGACCTGCTGCCGGCCAGCAGCGTCAGCCTGACGCCGCGCCATTACAGCTATCTGAAGATCTCGGAAGGCTGCAACCATCACTGCAAGTTCTGCATCATCCCCGACATGCGCGGCCGTCTGGTCAGCCGCCCGGCCCATGCGGTCATGCGAGAGGCCGAAAAGCTGGTCGCGGCGGGCGTCAAGGAATTGCTGGTGATTTCGCAGGATACCTCGGCCTATGGGGTGGACCTGAAACATGCCGAGGATCGGGGCCACCGCGCCCATATCACCGATCTGGCGCGTGATCTGGGATCCTTGGGCGCCTGGGTGCGGCTGCATTATGTTTACCCCTACCCCCATGTGCGCAACCTGATCCCCCTGATGGCCGAAGGTCTGGTGCTGCCCTATCTGGACATCCCCTTTCAGCACGCCCACCCGGACACGCTGAAACGCATGGCCCGGCCCGCGGCGGCGGCAAAGACGCTGGACGAAATCGCCGCATGGCGTGCGGCCTGCCCTGACATCACCCTGCGTTCGACATTCATCGTCGGCTATCCCGGCGAAACCGAAGCGGAGTTTCAGACTCTGCTGGACTGGATGGACGAGGCGCAGCTGGACCGCGTGGGCGCCTTCCAATACGAAAACGTCAAGGGTGCGCGCGCCAACGACCTGCCCGATCATGTCCCTGAGGAGGTCAAGCAGGACCGCTTTGACCGTTTCATGGAAAAGGCGCAGGCCATTTCCGAGGCCAAGCTGGCCGCCAAGGTCGGCACCCGCATTGATGTGATCGTGGACGAGGTCGACGAAGACGGCGCCACCTGCCGCACCAAGGCTGACGCGCCCGAAATCGACGGCAACCTGTTCATCGACGAAGGATTCGAGGCGCTGAAGCCCGGCGATATCGTCAGCGTCACCGTCGATGAGGCCGGCGAATACGACCTTTGGGGCAAAATTTGACGCGTGCATGGGATGCCGAGGGCAAGCCGCGCAAGCCGCGCGTGGTCTGCATCGGCGCCCAGAAGGCCGGCACAAGCTGGCTGCATCAGCAGTTGAACCAGCATCCGAAGATCTGGACGACGCCCTTCAAGGAACTGCACTATTTTAACGCCCGCCACTGCCCCGAACATCGGAAGTGGCTGCCTTGGCATTTCCGCGAGGCCCTGCGCGCGACCGAGCGGCGCTTTCGCCAGCGCGGCGAGGAGATGCCCGACGAGATGGTCCGCTATCTGGTCGAGATGACCGCGGATCCCATGTTCACCCAGAAATGGTATCGTCACGCCTTCGCCCCTGCCCCGCGCGGCATGCTGCCCGTCGACACCACGCCCGAATATTCGACCCTGCCCGATGCCGGCGTCGACGAGGTGGCGGATTTCCTTCCACGGGCGAAGTTCATCTATCTGATCCGCGATCCGGTGGCGCGGGCGATCTCGCAATTGCGGATGAACCTTGCGCGCCGGAAGGCGCTGCCCAAAGCGCCACAGGGCTATCTGCGGCATCTGGACGATCCCGATCTGGCCGAGCGCGGCGACTACGCGACTTACCTGCCGCGCTGGCAGTCGCGGATCCCGCCGGACCGGCTGCTGGTGCTGCCCTACGGCCGCATCGCCAGCGATCCAGCCGGGCTGATGGCAGAGGTCGAGGCCTTTCTGGGCCTTGATCCGTTCCGCTACGCTGGCCTCGACAAGGTGATCCACAAAGGCGCCGAAGCGGTCGAGTTCCCCGAGGAAGGCCGCGCCATCCTGCGCGCGCGTCTGGCCCGCCAATACGACTTTTTGACCGATAATTTCGACAATGATTTCAATGCGCAACTGGATCTGACCCAGCAGGCCGCGCCGTCAATCATCCGTAACGCGGCCGCCAATGACTGGGCCGCAAATCCGCAGCCGCGCAAGCCCTCGGTTCTGGGGATCGGGGCGCAGAAGGCGGGCACCAGTTGGCTGTTTTCAGCGCTGCGCCAGCATCCCGGCCTGTGGACCCCGCCGATCAAGGAATCGCATTACTTCGACCATCTGTTCTGCCCCGATCATCGCAAATGGACCGGCCGGAACATCCGCAACTCTGCCGACGGTGTGCGCGCGCGCTATGCCCGGCAGGGCAAGCCGACACCGCCGGCGCTGTCTGCCTGGTTGGATCGGATCGAATCCGCCCCGCAATTCACCGAAGACTGGTATCAGACCATCTTCGCCCCTGCCCCGCCGGATCGTCGCCCGGTCGAAATCACCCCGGCATATAGCGGCCTGCCGCCCGAGGGGCTGGAGTATCTGACCGCATTCCTGCCGGATGCTCAGTTCATCTATCTGCTGCGCGACCCGGTCGACCGGCTGATTTCCCAGCTGCGGATGAACCTTCAGCGCGCCGGTCGCACGCCCGCGACCCTTGCCGACTGGCAGCGCGAGGCTCGCGACCCGGTGCTGGAGGCGCGCGGCGACTATGCCACCTATGTGCCGCGCTGGCAGGCGCGGATCCCGCCGGACCGTCTGCTGTTCCTGCCTTACGGCCGCATCGCCCGCGACCCCCACGGCCTGATGGCCGAGGTCGAGCGCTTCCTTGGTCTTCAGCCCCACCGCTATGAGGGGCTGGACAAGCGTGTTTTCGCGACCAAGGGGGCCGAGGACGTGCCCGACGCCCTGCGCGTCGAACTGACCGCCCGGCTGGCGCCGCAATACGCCTTTCTGGCGGCAAATTTCGATGCCGGCTTCAACGCCGCCCTGCGCTGACGCTTCAACTTCGCGCGGCGATCACCTAAATAGCGTCAAAATCCGTTTGCGAGGACCCCATGGCCAATTACGAATTCGTCTATCACATGGACGGTGTGTCCAAGACCTATGCCGGCGGCAAGAAGGTCTTTGAAAACATCCGCCTGAACTTCCTGCCCGGCGTGAAGATCGGCGTTGTCGGCGTCAACGGCGCCGGTAAATCGACACTTTTGAAGATCATGGCCGGCATGGACAAGGATTTCACTGGCGAGGCATGGGCCGCCAAGGGCGCGAAGGTCGGCTATCTGCCGCAGGAGCCGCAGCTGGACGAAAGCCTGAACGTCCGCGAAAACGTCATGCTGGGCGTGGCGGAAAAGAAGGCCAAGCTGGATCGCTATAACGAAGTGGCGATGAACTATTCGGACGAAACCGCGGAGGAAATGGCGCAGCTTCAGGACGAGATCGACGCCGGCAACCTGTGGGATCTGGACAGCCAGATCGACGTCGCGATGGAGGCTCTGCGCTGCCCGCCCGACGATGCCGATGTCTCGACCCTGTCGGGCGGTGAACGCCGCCGCGTCGCGCTGTGCAAGCTGCTGCTGGAAGCGCCCGACATGCTGCTGCTGGACGAACCGACCAACCACCTTGATGCCGAAACGATTGCATGGCTGCAAAAGCACCTGATCGAATATCCGGGCACGATCCTCGTCGTCACCCACGACCGTTACTTCCTGGATGACATCACCGGCTGGATCCTCGAACTCGACCGCGGCCGCGGCATTCCCTACGAGGGCAACTATTCCGCATGGCTGGAACAGAAGGCCAAGCGGCTGGAACAGGAAGCGCGCGAGGACAAGGCCAAGCAGAAGACGCTGGAGCGCGAGCTTGAATGGATCCGCGCCGGTGCCAAGGCCCGTCAGGCCAAGCAGAAGGCCCGGATCAACGCCTATAACGAACTCGCCGGCCAGTCCGAGCGTGAAAAGCTGTCCCGCGCCCAGATCATCATCCCGAATGGTGAGCGCCTTGGCGGCAAGGTGATCGAGGTCGAGGGCCTGAAAAAGGCCATGGGCGACAAGCTTCTGATCGAGGATCTGAGCTTCAGCCTGCCGCCCGGCGGTATCGTCGGCGTGATCGGCCCGAACGGCGCGGGTAAATCGACCCTGTTCCGCATGCTGACTGGTCAGGAAAAGCCTGACGCGGGCGAGCTGACCTATGGCGACACGGTGAACCTGTCCTATGTCGACCAGTCGCGCGACGCGCTGGCGGGCGACAAGACCGTCTGGGAAGAAATCAGCGGCGGGGCCGAACAGATCGTGCTGGGCGACGCGCAGATGAACAGCCGCGCCTATGCTTCTGCCTTCAACTTCAAGGGCGGTGACCAGCAGAAGAAGGTCGGTCAGTTGTCGGGGGGTGAGCGTAACCGCGTCCATCTGGCCAAGCTGTTGAAAGCTGGCGGCAACGTGCTGCTGCTGGACGAACCGACCAACGATCTGGACGTCGAAACCCTGCAGGCGCTGGAAGCGGCACTGGAAGATTTCGCTGGCTGCGCCGTCATCATCAGCCACGACCGCTTCTTCCTTGACCGCCTGTGCACCCATATCCTCGCGTTTGAGGGCGACGCCCATGTCGAATGGTTCGAGGGCAACTTCGAGGACTACGAGGCGGATAAGGTGCGCCGCCTTGGCCCGGATTCGATTGAGCCGAAGCGGGTGAAGTATAAGAAGTTTACGCGGTAAACGTATCGCCGCCAGAAACGGCGGCTGAATGATCGACCTCAAGGCGGGCAGCGTGGCACAACGCAGCCCGCCTTTTGAAATTGCAATAGGCTGAATTGGTTAAAGCCGGATACCGAACGATGCATCAGGGATCCACAGGCCGAGGGCAATGCCGCGCCCTGTGCAAGCCATGAAAAAAGCGGCCCACGAAAGGGCCGCTTTTCCGAATTGCCGTCAACTTCTGATCAGAAGCGGAAGGCGGCACGCAGTTGGACCATGTCGGTGTTCAGATCCAGTCCATCGACGCCGTTGAAATCGTTGAAGTCCTGCTTGCTGTATTCAGCCCCGACGGTGAACTTGTCGTTCACTTTGAAGTCTGCGCCGATGCCATAGGTCACGCCGTTTTCCGAAAGGTCGCCGTCCGCAACATGCGCAGCGCCAACGGTGATGTAGGGCAGAACGCGGCCCAGGTCATAGCCGGCGCGGGCGCGAAGACGGATCAGATCCGCGCCGTCGCCGTCGTTCAGCTTGTTGAAATCCAGTTCGCCGCCAAAGACGAAAGTCCCGAAGTCGCGCTGATAGCCGCCATGGACACCGTAAGCTTCGACATCGCCTTTTTCTTCAAAACCTCGGTAGGACACTTTACCATTCCCGGTACCAACTTGGGCACCAGCGTAGAAGCCGGTCCAGTCGGTCGAATCGGTGACGACGACGTCCTGAACGATCACGTCCTGCTCTTGGACCGGCGGGTTATAGCTACCAGCAAGGGCCGAACCGGCGAGAACAGTGGCGGCGACGGCTGCGAGTACGAATTTCATTTAAGTTCCAATTCTTCAGGTAGTTACGAGATCGAACAGCTATGACGACGATTATCAAATGTTAATATGGATCATCTATATCGGGTGAATGTGTGTCGCTCGTGCAACTATATGGCGATGAGGCAATGCAATGCTGGGGCTGACGGCGTCAGATCGTCCCATAGGTTAGTCCCAATAGAAAAAGGCGGTCCCGCAGGACCGCCTTTTCCTTTACGTGATGCGCCAATCAGAAATGATAGGCCGCGCGCAGTTGGACCATGTCGGTGTCCAGATCCAGACCGTCGATGTCGTCGACATCGCTGAAGTCCTGCTTGGTGTACTCGGCGCCGACGGTGAAGGCGTCGGTGACCTTGAAGTCGCCGCCGATGCCATAGGTCACGTCGGTTTCCGAGATGTCATAGCCGTCGCCATCCATCGACAAATGCGCGGCGCCCAGCGTGACGTAGGGCATGAAGCGACCCATGTCGTAACCGGCGCGGGCGCGCAGGCGGGTCAGGTCGCCTTTGTCGTCGACATTGTCGATGTCCAGCTTGTTATAGTCCAATTCGCCACCCAGAACGAACTTGCCGAAGTCGTGCAGATAGCCGCCATGCAGACCGTAAGCGTCCATGTCCTCGTCGGCGTCAATGCCGTTGCCCGACAGCTCGAAAGAGCCCTGGCCGTACTGCGCACCAGCGTAGAAGCCGGTCCAGTCCGACGGATCCGCGACCACGATCGGCGCGGCGACGATCGGCTCAGGCGTGGTGACCGGCGCGGTGTAACCACCGGCAAGGGCCGAACCAGCAACCAGCGAGGCGGCGAGGGAAGCAAAAACGAGTTTCATCTGAAATCTCCAACTCAGAGTGTCGTTGTGTGAGGCAGAGGTAGACCTGCGCCCAATCCCTTTAAAGGCGCGCACCGGCCGCATGGCGCGGGGCGTGGCGCGGCTGCATCCACGCCCGCGTGAGTTGTAGTGATCTGTGTCTGGGGCGCGGACAGAAGATATATTTAATATAGTGGGTTGCGGGTTTACCGCCGCTCTCGCGGTTGGGAAATGACAGCTTGTTGAGCGGTAAATTCCAGCGGGTTCCTTGCGCATGGCAGGTTTGCGCCTGGCGCAAATCTGGGTGAGCCGTCTTGCCGGTGGCAGCCGAAGGACCGGGCAAAAACGAAAAAGATGCGCCAAGGCGCATCTTTCCGGAGCATCCGTGTTTTGCGAAGGCCGCGCGGGATCAGAAGTCCCAATCGTCATCTTCCGTCGCGACCGCCTTGCCGATCACATAGCTGGAACCCGAGCCAGAGAAGAAGTCGTGGTTTTCGTCCGAGTTCGGCGACAGCGCGGCCAGGATCGCGGGCGAGACCTTGCAGGCTTCCGGCGGGAACAGCGCCTCGTAACCCAGGTTCTGCAGCGCCTTGTTGGCGTTGTAATGCAGGAAGGTCTTCACGTCCTCGGTCAGGTTAACCGGATCGTAAAGGGTTTCGGTGTATTTGGTCTCGATCTCGTACAGATCGAACAGGAGAGCAAATGCGAAATCCTTCAGCTCGGCGCGCTCGGCCTCGGTCAGCTTTTCCTGGGCGCGCTGGAACTTGTAGCCGATGTAATAGCCGTGGATCGCCTCGTCCCGGATGATCAGGCGGATCAGGTCGGCGGTGTTGGTCAGGCGCGCGCGGCTGGACCAATGCATCGGCAGGTAGAAGCCCGAATAGAACAGGAAGCTTTCCAGGAAGACAGATGCGATCTTCTTCTTCAGCGGGTGGCTGGCGCTGTCATATTCGTCCAGGATCAGGCGCGACTTGGCCTGAAGCTGTTCGTTTTCCGACGACCAGCGGAAGGCCTCATCAACTTCCGAGGTCTGGCACAGGGTCGAGAAGACCGAGGAATAGCTGCGCGCATGAACCGCCTCCATGAAAGCGACATTCGTCAGCACGGCTTCTTCATGGGGCGTCAGCGCGTCGGGCAGAAGGGAAGGGGCGCCCACTGTGTTCTGGATCGTGTCCAGCAGCGTCAGCCCGGTGAAGACGCGGATGGTCAGCGTCTGTTCCTGCGGCGTCAGCAGCGACCAGCTTTGAATGTCGTTCGACAGCGGCACCTTTTCCGGCAGCCAGAAATTGGCGGTCAGGCGGTTCCAGATTTCCAGATCCTTGTCGTCCTGCAGCCGGTTCCAGTTGACGGCGGCGGGAACGGCACGGGTTTTGGCGATGTCTTTCATGGCAGTCCTCACAGCGTGCAGGAAACGCAGCCCTGAACCTCGGTCCCTTCAAGGGCGTTCTGGCGCAGGCGGATGTAATAGATGGTCTTGATGCCCTTCTTCCAGGCGTAGATCTGGGCGCGGTTGATGTCGCGCGTGGTGGCATCGGCGGGGAAGAACAGCGTCAGCGACAGGCCCTGATCGACATGCTGGGTTGCCGCGGCATAGGTGTCGATGATGGCGTCGGGGCCGATCTCGTACGCGTCGCGGTAATATTCCAGGTTGTCGTTGTTCATGTACGGCGCGGGGTAATAGACGCGGCCGATCTTGCCTTCCTTGCGGACCTCGATCTTGGCGGTGATCGGGTGGATCGAGGAGGTGGCATAGTTGATATAGCTGATCGAGCCGGTCGGCGGCACCGCTTGCAGGTTGCGGTTATACAGCCCGTCCGCGATCACCGCGTCGCGCAAGCTGGCCCAGTCCTCACGGGTGGGGACGGTGATGCCGGCGGTCTCGAACAGCTCGGCCACGCGTTCGGTTTCCGGCAGCCAGTCGCGGGTGACATATTTGTCGAAGAAAGACCCGTCGGCATATTGCGAGTCTTCGAAACCGGCGAAGCTGCGGCCGCGCTCGCGTGCCAGTGCATTCGATTCCCGCAGCGCGTGATACAGCACGGTGGCAAAGTAGATATTCGTGAAATCAATACCTTCCGGCGATCCGTAATGGATCCGCTCGCGCGCAAGATAGCCGTGCAGGTTCATCTGGCCCAGCCCGATGGCATGGCTTTCGTCATTGCCCTTGCGGATCGACGGCACCGAATCGATGGCCGACATTTCCGACACAGCATTCAGCGCCCGGATCGCGGTGCCGACGGTGCCGGCCAGATCGCCGCCATCCATGGCCTTGGCGATGTTCAAGGACCCGAGGTTGCAGGAAATATCCGTGCCCATTTCGGCATAGGACAGGTCCTCGTTGAACTCGGACGCGCTGTTGACCTGCAGGATCTCGCTGCACAGGTTCGACATGGCGATGCGGCCCGCGATCGGGTTGGCGCGGTTCACCGTGTCTTCGAACATGATATAGGGATAGCCGGATTCGAACTGGATTTCGGCCAGGGTCTGGAAGAAGGCGCGGGCGTTGATCTTCTTTTTGCGGATCTTCGGGTTGTCGACCATCTCGTGATATTTCTCGGTCACCGAGATATCCGAGAAGGGCACGCCATAGACCTTCTGCACGTCATGGGGCGAGAACAGGTACATATCCTCGTTCTTTTTCGCCAGTTCAAACGTGATGTCGGGAATGACGACGCCAAGCGACAGGGTTTTGATGCGGATCTTCTCGTCCGCGTTTTCCCGCTTGGTGTCCAGGAAGCGCAGAATATCGGGGTGGTGCGCGTTCAGATAGACAGCGCCCGCGCCCTGACGCGCGCCCAGCTGGTTGGCATAGCTGAAGCTGTCCTCAAGCAGTTTCATCACCGGGATCACGCCCGAGGACTGGTTGGCGATGCCTTTGATCGGCGCGCCATGTTCGCGGATATTGGTCAGCATCAGGGCGACGCCGCCGCCGCGCTTGGACAGTTGCAGGGCCGAGTTGATGGAGCGCCCAATGCTTTCCATGTTGTCTTCGATCCGCAGCAGGAAGCAGGACACGAATTCGCCGCGCGCCTGCTTGCCGCAGTTCAGGAAGGTGGGCGTCGCGGGCTGGAAACGGCCGTCGATGATGTCTTCCATCAGCCGCGTCGCCAGCGCCTCGTCGCCCTGTGCCAGCGTCAGGGCGACCATGACCACGCGGTCCTCGTAACGCTCAAGGAAGCGCTGCCCGTCCCAGGTCTTCAGCGTGTAAGAGGTGTAGTATTTGAACGCGCCCAGGAAGCTTGGGAAGCGGAACTTCTTGCCATAGGCCTCGTCCCAGATCTTGCGCTGGAAGTTCTTGGAATACTGGTCCAGCACGGCGGCATCGTAATAGCCTTCGTCGACCAGATAGCCCAGCTTTTCGTCCAGGCTGTGGAAGAAGACCGTGTTCTGGTTCACATGCTGCAGGAAATACTGCCGCGCCGCCTTGCGATCCGCATCAAACTGAATCTGACCTGCATCGTCGTACAGGTTCAGCATGGCGTTCAGCGCGTGATAGTCCCCCGTCTCTGGTGCGGGACGGTTCAGGCGGTCATCAAGCATGTCTCTCTCCAGAAGCGGGTAAGCCCGTCGCGGATGCGGGCAATGTCGGTTTCGGTGCCGGCCAGTTCGAACCGGCACAGCAGGGGGACCCCGCATTTGCCGGAAATCACGTCGCCTGACGAGGCGAAAAGCGCACCGAAGTTACGATTTCCGCTGGAAATGACGCCGCGGATCAGCGCGCGCCGGTCAGGATCGTTCAGGAATTGAATGACTTGCTTGGGAACGGCACCGCGGCCTTCCCCGTCAGCATAGGTCGGGCAGATCAGCACATAGGGCTGATCGGGCAGGGGCATCGGGTCATCGGCACTGATCGGGATGCGCAGCGCGTCCAGCCCCAGCCGGGCGACGAATTTCGCCGTATTGCCCGAGCGAGAGGAGAAATAGACGAGCTGCGCCATGTCGAAATGCCAATTTGCGATGCCGGGCAGGGATCAGGACAGCGTGCCGATCAGGTCCGGGCGGAAGCCCGACCAATGCGCGTCGCCGGCGATGACGACCGGCGCCTGCCGATAGCCGAGGCCCGAGACATGGGCATAAGCGTCCTCGTCCTGAGTCAGGTCGACGACGTTGAATTCGATGCCGCGGGCTTGCAGGGCGCGGGTGGTCGCGGTGCACTGGACGCAGGCCGGCTTGCTGTAAACGGTGATGCTCATCTTGTCCCTCATGTCTGGTTCGCGGAGGGCAGAAGGCGGGCGTTCGGAAAAAGCCATGCCTTTCCGATTGATACGCCCAGGGTCCCTGCCGCAGGTTTGTCTTTCGCCTTGGCGCCTGTTGTCGCGGGATATGTGCCGGTGCTTGTGCGCCCCGTTTCTGTCCCGCGCCGGGATGATTCCCAGCTTGCCGCAGCCCGTCCATATTGTGGCGGCGTCACGGTTCTGTCAACTAGATATGGTGTGTTTGGCTGCGATTTTACACTAGCCTTGGGAATGCTGGGCGTTTGTTGTCCGTGGCCTAGCCAGCGATGAAAATCTTCCCATTTTGTTCCCGCAATGGCACCGAATCCAGACCGCAATCGGCCGGGCCGGCGCAGACCTCGCCGGTGACGGTGTCGAATTGCGCCTGATGCGCGGAACAGATCAGCCGCGCCCCATCCGCCGACAGGATGCGGTCACCGTGAAAGTCCAGCGGCAGATATTGATGCGGGCAAAGGTTCACGAAGCCACGCAGGCCATGCGCATCGCGGATGACCAGCAGCGGAAAGCCGTCGAGGTCGAAGGCGTGAAGGCCCTCGACCTGATCGGCGGTGCAGATGACCGTGCCCTCGGCGGGCGCGGCCGAGAAGTCCTGCCAGCTCATTCGGCGTTCAGCACGCCGCGGCGCAGCTGGTCTTCCTCGATGGATTCGAACAGGGCGCGAAAATTACCCTCGCCAAAGCCGTCATCGCCCTTGCGCTGGATGAATTCGAAGAAGATCGGCCCGATCACCGTTTTGGAAAAGATCTGCAACAGGATCCGGGTCGTGCCGCCATCGACCACGCCCTCGCCGTCGATCAGGATGCCGTGCTTCTTCATCAGCTCCAGCGGTTCCTCATGCCCCGAGACGCGCTTTTTCGACATCTCGTAATAGACTGCCGGCGGGCCGGGCATGAATTCCAGCCCCTTGGCGGCGATGGCGTCGGTGGCCTTGTAGATATCTTCGGTCGCGACGGCGATGTGCTGGATGCCCTCGCCTTTGTACTCGCGCAGATATTCCTCGATCTGGCTGTGTTCGTCGGCGGATTCGTTGATCGGAATGCGGATCTTGCCATCGGGCGAGGTCAGCGCCCGGCTGAACAGCCCGGTCTGCTTGCCCTTGATATCGAAATAGCGGATCTCGCGGAAATTGAAGGTGTCGTGGTAGAACTTGTACCAGGTGTCCATGTTGCCGCGAATGACGTTATGCGTCAGGTGGTCGATATAGTAGAAACCGACGCCTTCCGGGCGCGGATCGGCTTCGCCCAGCCAGTCATAGCTGTCCGACCACGCGCTGCCGGTATCGTCATACTTGTCGATGAAATACAGCAGGCTGCCGCCGATGCCGTAAACGGCCGGGAAATCCAGCACCTTGCCGGGGCCGGTATATTCTTCCGCCCCCAGTTCGACGGCGCGTTTCAGCGCGTGCTGGGCGTCGACGACGCGCCAGCCCATCGCGGGCGCACAGGGGCCGTGATCCGTGATGAACTGGCTGGCGTGGCTGTCCGGTTCGGCATTCAGCACATAGTTGATGCCGCCCTGGCGATACAGCGTGACGTTCTTCGTCTTGTGCTTCGCCACCGGAACAAAGCCCATCTTGCGAAACAGCGCGTCCAGCTCCTGCGGGTTCGGATGGGCGAATTCGACGAATTCGAAGCCATCGGTGCCGGCGGGGTTGGTCGTGCTGATTTCGGCCTTGGGTGCGTTATGTGGGAAAGGGCCCATGATATCCTCCTGTTCGCTTGGGAATATTATGCCGCAGCGACCGCACAAGAGGTTTGCATTCGTGGCACGAATTTGCAGTATGGTGCATCATTCATGTAGATTTGGCCGTGTTATGCCCAGTTCCACGCATGATAGCTTTGATCGTGCGATTCTTGCTGCATTGCAGCGCGATGGCGCGCTGACCAATGCCCAGCTGTCCGAGATCGTCAATCTCTCACCCTCGCAATGTTCGCGGCGCCGGGCTGCGCTGGAACGTTCGGGCGTGATCCGGGGCTATTCGGCGCGGCTGGACGGGCGCGCATTGGGCTTTGGCATCCGTGCCTTCGCGCGGGTCAACCTGCGCAGCCACGGCGCCGCCAATGACAAGGATTTCGCCAGCTTCATCGCCGCCCAGCCAGAGGTCCGCGCCGCGCATTCCGTATCCGGCGATGCCGATTATGTGCTGGAGCTGCATATCCGCAATCTGGATGCGCTGGCGGATTTCATCCATGACCGGCTGCTGCCACATCCGCAGGTGATTCAGGTCCGGTCCGAGATCGTGCTGAAATCCGCCAAGGAAGAAGGCGGCCTGCCGCTTTAGGCGTCGCGGCGGGGCGGCCTAGAACAGGTCATAAATCAGCTTCAGCGCCAGCGTGGTCGAGGTGACGACCAGCAGCGGCTTGATCAGCTTTGCCCCGATGCGCATGGCCAGTCTGGATCCGACCCAGGCCCCGGCGATCTGCGCCGCACCCATGGCCAGCCCGGTAATCCACAGCGGCTTTCCTACCAGCGCAAAGGCCACCAGCCCACCCAGATTTGATGCGAAGTTCAGCAGTTTCGTATGCGCCGTGGCCCGCAGGATGCCATAGCCCGCCAGCATGACGAAACCCAACATGAAGAAGGCGCCGGTGCCCGGGCCGACCAACCCGTCATAGAAGCCGATGAACGGCACCACGAACAGGGTGAAGGCCGCCGGCGTGATCCGCGCCGTGCGATCGGCATCAGAAAGGCCCGGTTTCAGCGCGAAGAAGGCGGCAATGGCGATCAGAATCAGCGGCAGCACATAGCGCAGCGCCTGCGTCGGGATCAGGCTGACGCAGAACGCGCCTGCCAGCCCGGCCAGAAAGGCGATCGCCGCCGCGCCCATCTGTTTGCGCAAGTCGACAAGACCGGATGAGGCATAGCTTAACGCCGCCGTCGCCGCCCCGAAAACGCCCTGCACCTTGTTTGTCGCCAGCGCCTGCGCAGGCGGCAGTCCCGCCAGCATCAGCACCGGCACGGTAATCAGCCCACCACCGCCGGCAATGGCATCGACAAAGCCCGCCGCGAAGGCAGCGGCGATCAGCAACAGGGTGACATCAAGCGCGAGTTCGAACATGCCCGCTTGATCCTGCGCGGCGATGGGATTGTAAATGGCAGAAAATGGAGGATGCGATGCTTCTGGAACGGATCGGGGTGGCGGTGCCTGTCGTGCAGGCGCCGATGGCGGGTGTAACGACGCCCGCACTTGCGGCGGCGGTGGCGAATGCAGGGGGCCTTGGTTCGTTGGGCGTGGCGGCGATGGATGCCGCGCGGGCAGGGCAGGAGGTGCGCCAGACCCGCGCGCTGACAGCGGCGCGCTTTAACGTGAATGTCTTCTGCCACCGCCCGCCAAGGCGCGATGCAGCGCAGGAGGCCGCGTGGCTTGATGCGCTGGCACAGGATTTCGCGCGCTTTGGCGTGGCCCCGCCCGCAGCGCTGGAAGACGGCTACCGCCCCTTCGCGCTGGATCCCGACATGCTGGCAATGCTGCTGGCCGAAAAGCCCGGTGTGGTCAGCTTTCATTTTGGGCTGCCGCCTGCCGATCAGATTGCGGCGCTGAAGGACAGCGGCGCGGTGCTGCTGGGTTCGGCGACGAACCTAGCCGATGCGCAGAAGATCGTGGCGGCAGGGCTGGATGGAATCGTCGCGCAGGGCTGGCAGGCTGGCGGGCATCGCGGGCTGTTTGACGAGAACGGTCCCGACGAAAGGCTGGAGACGCTGGACCTGCTGGCCGTGCTGAAAGACGTGGGCCTGCCGCTGATCGGGGCCGGCGCGATCATGTCGCGCGCGGACGTGCAGGCGGTTCTGGCGGCGGGCGCGGTCGCCGCGCAATGCGGCACTGCATTTCCTGTGGCGGATGAGGCCGGGACCTCGGCCGCGCATCGCGCCGCGCTGGCTGGCGGGGCTACACGGATGACGCGGGCGATTTCGGGGCGCCCGGCGCGCGGGGTAGAGAACCTGATCAGCAGTCGCGATGACAGCGCCGCGCCGGATTATCCGCTGCCTTATTCGGCGCTGAAGGCGCTGCATGGGGTCGCCGCAAAGGCCGGCGAAAACGGCTACGGCCCGTTCTGGGCCGGGACGGAATGCGCACGGGCGCAAGCCGGCATGGCGGCGGAGATTCTTGCGCGGCTGGCGCCTTAGGCGGGGTCGGGGACGGGCGCCCACATCACCGCCTCGATCGACGGGGCGGCGGTGGCCAGCATGACCAGCCGGTCGAAGCCAAGCGCAATGCCCGATGCCGGGGGCATGATCGCCAGCGCCGCCAGCAGGTCTTCGTCCAGCGGATAGGCCTCGCCATAGATCCGCGCCTTTTCGGCCATGTCGGCCTGAAAGCGGGCGCGCTGTTCTACCGGGTCGGTCAGCTCGCCGAAACCGTTGGCCAGCTCGACCCCGCAGGCATACAGTTCGAACCGTTCGGAGACGCGTGGGTCGTCAGGGGATCGCCGCGCCAAGGCCGCCTCGGGCGTGGGATAGCGGTCAAGGATCGTGGCCACGCCATGCCCCAGATGCGGCTCGACCCGTTCCGCCAACACCCGAGAGAAGATGTCCGACCATGTGTCATCATCGGCCACGCGGATGTCTGCGCCCGCAGCCAAAGCGGCCAGCCCGTCGCGGTCGGTTGTGCCATCGGCGGCGATGGTCGCCAGCAGGTCGATGCCGGCATGTTCCGTGAAGGCCTCGGCCACGCTGATCCGTTCGGGGCTCGCGAAGGGATCGCAAGCAGCATCGCGAAAACGGAATTCGTTTGCGCCCGCCGCCTCTGCCGCCAGCATCAGGAAATCGGCGCAGTCATCCATCAGCACGGTGTATTCCTGCCCGATCCGATACCATTCCAGCATGGTGAATTCGGGGTGATGCAGCGCCCCGCGTTCGCGGTTGCGCCAGACATGGGCAAAGGCGGCGATGCGGCTTTCACCCGCCGCCAGCAGCTTTTTCATCGCGAATTCGGGCGACGTGTGCAGATACATCGGCCGCGTCACACCATCATTGCCGATCATGCCGGTCGAAAACCCGTGCAGATGCGTCTCGTTTCCGGGGCTTATCGCCAGCGCTGCCGGGTCGACCTCCAGAAAGTCATTGCTGTCCAGCCAGCCGCGAATGGCGCGCTGGATGCGGTTGCGGGCCAGCAGGGCAGGGCGGCGGTCAAGGTGGCGGTGGGGTTGCCACCATTGGGGATCGCTCATGGTTTCTCTGGCAATGGGGCAAATCATGGGGTAGGGACGCGCACAATGCGCTTACGCGCACCCCGACAAGTTCGCAAGGAACCCACAGATGAAAGTCATCGCCTCCAGCCTTCGCAAAGGCAATGTGGTCGAAATCGACGAACGCCTTTACGTCGTTCTCAAGGCCGAAAACTTCCACCCCGGCAAGGGTACGCCGACCACCAGCGTCGACATGCGCCGCATCGCCGATGGCGTGAAGGTGACTGAACGCTGGAAAACCACCGATCAGGTCGAAAAGGCGCATGTCGACGAACGCGCCTATGACTTTCTGTATGAAGACGGCGAAGGCTATCACTTCATGGAGCCCGAGACCTATGAGCAGGTCGTGGGCCCCGCCGATGTGATCGGCGATCAGTCGGTTTACCTGCAGGAAGGCATGCGGGTGTTCCTGCAGGTCTTCAACGGGGTGCCGATCGCGCTGGAACTGCCGCAGCGCATCACCGTCGAAGTGACCGAGACCGAGCCGGTCGTGAAGGGCCAGACGGCGTCGTCGTCCTATAAGCCGGCGCAGGTCGACAACGGGCTGCGGGTCATGGTGCCGCCGCATATCGGCGCGGGGACCCGGATCGTCATCAACACGGCCGATAACAGCTATGTGGAACGCGCCAAGGACTAAGGCCCGGTTCCCGAAGATGCAAAGGGGCGCCCGCGAAGGCGCCCTTTTTCATTTGCAGCGGGATTGTGTGCTTGAAGCTGCCGGCCTCTGCGTCACTCAATAACGAATTCGTCGCGGCCGTAACCCTGGATATACAGCAGCGCCGTCAGGTCACCATGGTCGATCCTGACGCCCGCCTGCGCCGCCACCACGGGTTTGGCATGCAGCGCGACACCGGTCCCGGCAAGCTGGATCATGCCGAGGTCATTGGCCCCGTCGCCGACCGCGATGGCCTCGGCCGGGGTCAGGCTGTGCTGGGCGGTGATGTCCTGCAGGGCTTCGATCTTGGCTTCGCGGCCGAGGATCGGCAGGCCGACATGGCCGGTCAGCACACCGTCATCGGCCAGCAGGGTGTTGGCGCGGTGTTCATTGAAGCCCAGCTCGGCCGCGATGGCGGCTGTAAAGGCGGTGAAGCCCCCCGATACCAGCGCGCAATAGGCGCCTTGCGCCCGCATGGTTGCGATCAGGGTCCGGCCACCCGGTGCGATGGTGATGCGTTCGTCCAGCACCTGCTGGATCACCCGCTCATCAAGGCCGGCCAGCAGGGCCACGCGCTCGATCAGGGCTTCGTGGAAATTCAGCTCTCCATTCATTGCGCGCGCGGTGATGTCGGCCACCCGAGGGCCGACGCCGGCCATGTCGGCCAGTTCGTCGATGCATTCCTGCTGGATCATGGTCGAATCCATGTCGGCCAGCAGGACCGCCTTGCGCCGCCCTTCCGTCGGCTGGATGACCAGATCGAAACCGGCCATGCGGGTGTCGTCGGCGATGGCGGCGGCGTCCTCGGGCAGGGCATCGGTGGGGAACTCGGCGGCGATGCTGTCATCCAGCCAAATGATGTGCCCGCCGGCGAACAGGTCGCGCAGGGCCTCGACGCGTTCCTCGGTCAGATCGGCGCGGGCAGGGGCGGCAAGGATGGTGACGGTATACATGGCATTTCCCCGGATCGTGTCGGCCGAAGCGATAGCGCGAATGGCGTCGCTGCGCCAGCCGGGGAACCGGCGCGCCGGCGGGGCGTTGAGGGCGCGCAACAGCATGGAAGGACAAGCCGATGGCTTTCTGGGATTTCGTCAAGGATGCGGGCAAGTCGGTCTTCGGTTCCGCCGAAGCGGCCGAGGCAAAGACGCCTGAACAGGCTGATACCGACCGCAAGGTCAAGGCGCTGGAGGCCGAGGTCAAGGCGCTGGGACTGGATTCGGGTGATGTGCACCTGACCCTGCGCGGGGATACCGTGAAGGTCGAATCCAAAGGTGCAGACCGCGAGACCATGGAAAAGCTGATCCTCGCCGTCGGCAACATCAAGGGCATCGCCAAGGTCGAGGCCGACCTGCCGCCGCGCCCGGTGCCCGCTGGTGCCGCCGCTGCCGCCGAACCCAAGGTACCGCCGACGCCTGCAGGCGATGCGCCGAAAGACGCCGCCCCGGCTGCCGCCACCGGCGACGTCCCGGTCTTCCACACCGTCAAGAAGGGCGAGACGCTGTCGGCCATCGCCCAGCACTATCTGGGCAAAGCCAGCCGCTATCCCGAGATTTTCGAGGCCAACCGCCCGATGCTGTCTGACCCCGACAAGATCTATCCCGGCCAGACGCTGCGCATTCCGGCCTGACAAAAGCCCGGGACGCCGCGTCACTGACGCTGCGTCCCACGGTCACGGTGTCGCCAGCAGGCTTGCCCCGTGACCGTGTTTTGGCCCATTCTTCCGCGCAAATCTACGGCCGCGACACGGTCGGCAAGGGGGGAATTATGGCCAAGAAGATCTCTTTCGGCGGAATCGCTGATCGTGACGCCGTCGAAAACGCGATGCCTTACGAGGCGCGCGGCAACGCCAGGACGATCTATGAATTCCTGTCGCAAACGGCCGAGCGCTTCCCCGAACGTCCGGCGGTCTCGTTCCAGCTTATGTCCGGCCCCCGCGACCACGCCACCACGCTGAGCTGGCGCGAGCTGCGCGAGCGGGTGACCGAAACCGCCAACCTGCTGCGCAAGCTGGGCGTTGGCCCGACCGATACCGTGGCCTATCTGCTGCCCAACTCGATCGAGACGCCGGTGGTGCTGCTGGCCGGGATGACCGCCGGTATCGTCAACCCCATCAACCCCTTGCTGGAGGCCGAGCACATCGCCGGCATCCTGCGCGCTACCAACGCCAAGGTGCTGGTGACGCTGAAGGCCTTCCCCAAGGCCGACGTGGCGCAGAAGGCGGCCGAAGCCGTGGCCATGGCTCCGAATGTCCAGCACGTGCTGGAGGTGGACCTGAACCGCCACCTGACCGGGGTGAAGAAGTTCATCGTCCCGCTGATCCGTCCGAAGGTGACGGCCAAGCATCAGGCCGAGGTCCATAATTTCGAGGCGGCGGCCTCGGCCGAGAACCACAACCGGCTTGATTTCGACGATCCCAAGCAGGACCGCGTCGCCGCCTATTTCCACACGGGTGGCACCACCGGCCTGCCCAAGGTGGCGCAGCACAAATATTCCGGCATGATCTATAACGGCTTTCTGGGCGGCACCTTGCTGTTCAACGAGGAAGACGTGCTGATCTGCCCGCTGCCGCTGTTCCACGTTTTCGCCGCCTATCCGGTCCTGATGAGCTGCATTGCGTCGGGCGCGCATATGGTGATGCCGACCCCCGCCGGTTACCGGGGCGAGGGCGTCTTCGACAACTTCTGGAAACTGATCGAGCGCTGGCAGGTCACCTTCCTGATAACCGTCCCCACGGCCGTTTCGGCGCTGGTGCAGCGGCCGGTGGATGCGGATGTGTCCTCGTTGCGCACAGCGATTTCGGGATCAGCTCCGCTGCCGGTCGAGTTGTATAACCGCTTCAAGGCCGCCACCGGGGTTGAGATCGCCGAAGGCTACGGCCTGACCGAGGCCACCTGCCTGGTCAGCTGCAACCCGGTCGACGGCGAGAAAAAGGTAGGCTCTGTCGGGCTGCCGCTGCCCTATACCCATGTCCGCATCCTGCGGACCGACGGCAACGGCGGCTTCACCGAATGCGGCACCGATGAGGTGGGCGAGATCTGCGTTGCCAATCCGGGCGTCTTCGAAGGCTCGACCTATACCGAGGCCGACAAGAACCATGACCTGTTTGCCGAGGACCGTTTCCTGCGGACCGGCGATCTGGGCCGGATCGACGATGACGGCTATCTGTGGATCACCGGGCGGGCCAAGGATCTGATCATCCGCGGCGGCCACAATATCGACCCGGCCGAGATCGAGGACGCGCTGCTGTCGCATCCCGCCGTTGCCTTTGTCGGGGCCATCGGTCAGCCCGATGCCCGCGCGGGCGAGCTTCCTTGCGCCTATGTCGAACTGGTGGCCGATGCGACCGTGACCGAGGCAGAGCTGATGGACCATGCCCGCACGCATATCCATGAACGCGCCGCAGTGCCGAAGCATCTGGAGGTTCTGCCGGAACTTCCGAAAACCGCCGTCGGCAAGATCTTCAAGCCCGACCTGCGCAAGCTGGCGATCCGGCGTGTCTACGATCAGGCGCTGGAAGGCACCGGCGCCAGCGTGGCCGCGGTGGTCGAGGACAAGAAGCTGGGTCTGGTGACCAAGATCAACCGTGCCGAGGGCACCGACGAGGCCGCGGTCGCCGCGCGTCTGGGCGAATTCACCCGGCCATGGAACTGGGCGTAACGCCCCTTCGGCATGACCCGAAAAACACGGCCGCGCGCGCCCGCATCCATCCGGGGCGCGTGCGGCCTTTTAATGTGCGCCGACTGGCCGGAACGGCGATCCCATCAAGACCGGCGGCGCGAGTCCTTCCTCAGCGACTTCGGCCGCGTTTCAGCCTGCTGTCAGGTGAGGGTGGCCGGCATCACGCATTGGGCCGCCAGATCCGCCTCTGGCGGCAGATCGGGCAGCATCAGGCAAGAGCTTCCGGCATGGATCATCCGGCCGCCGCCGGGCGCGGGCGCGATCTGCGGCGGCAGTGTCCATGCCGACAGGTCATAGCGTTGCGCCGCGTCCCAGCCGATCAGCTCGACCGTCGCACCAGCGGCCAGCACGAAGGTCTTGGCCCCCGGTCCGGCTTCGATTGTATTGGGGCCGGGCCCGATGGTGACGTGATGATCGCCCTCGGCAAGGGTCAGGTGGTTGCGTCCCGGTCCGGTGTCGATACGCGAATTTCCGGGGCCGTCTTCGATCCGGTCATTGCCCGGCCCGGCGATGATGGTGTTGCGTCCCGGCCCCGCAATGATGTGGTCATCGCCCGATCCGCCGTCCAGCGTATCCGGCCCCGCGCCGCCGATCAGCGTGTCATTGCCCGATCCGCCGTAAAAGCTGTTGCCGTCGCGCCCGCGCCGGGATTTTGCCCGCAGCAGGTCGTCACCGGCGCCGCCATGGAACACCGCGCCGCCATAGCTGGGCCCAATCATCACGTCATCCCCGCGTGAGCCGATCACGTCGACCGCGACCCGTTCCGAGGTTTCGAACCGGAACGGGCTGTCGGGATGGCCGACGACATGGATCGCCTTGCCGACGCGTTCCGCCCCGCTGTCCTCGCGCCGGGCAACAACGGTGGCGATGCGAATATCCTCGACATGGGGGGGCAGCTTGACGACGTAATCGTCGGGGCCACCCAGATACCACAGACGATCATGGCCGCCATCGGCATCTTCGCGGATCTTCTCGATCCCGTCGCCGTAGGCCCAGTAATCGTTATCCCGCGCCCCGCCCGCCAGCACGACCGAACCGTCGACCGCCATCATCGCATTGATGCCGTCGGCGGGGTTTTCCGCGCCCGAAAGGTCCAGCCCCAGATCCAGCGCGCCGCGCGCCAACTCGTCCCGCAGCGCCGCCATCGGCGCGCGGTCGGGGGCGAGGTTGTCGGTCTCTCCCGGATCGGCGATCAGGTCATAGACGTGTTCCTCGCCATTGGGATAGCGGAAATAGCGCAGGTGCTGCATGCCTTCGGTCGAGGGCCTGACCGACAGCGTCCCAAAGACCGAGGTGACCGGCGATTTCGCCTGGTTGAAGCCGCCGAAACTGTCGTCGATCAGCGGCAGCAGGCTTTGGCCCGACACCCAATCGGCCCGGCGCGGCAGCCCGGCCAGATCCATGATCGTGCAGGGCAGGTTGTGCAGCGACACCGGCATCTCGATCACCCGGCCTTCCTCCATCCGCGGCGACCAGATGCCAAGCGGGACGTGGGCGGCGCTGTCCCATTGGCTCATCTTGTGGAAGCTGTCGTGATTGCCAAGGTTGAAGCCGTTGTCAGACAGGAAGATGACCGTCGTGTTCTGCCCCAGCGGGCTTTCACGCAACGCGTCCAGAAAGCGGCCGATTTCGTGGTCGACATGGCTGATCGCGGCGAAATAGGCGCGCACGACTTGCCGCCAGCCTTCGTCCCCAGCCTTTTCCGGGGTCCAGTTCCCATTGGCGATATAGGCGGCCTCATACACCGCGAAGCCGGGCTGCGGACCGAAGAAATCCTCGGGCGCGGCGATCGAGGGCCACTGGATCGCGGCCGGGTCGTACATCTGATAAAAGCGGTCGGGGCATTCCAGATTGAAATGCGGATGCTTGAAACCAAGCTGGATCAGGTGCCGGCGCGACGGATCGGCGCGGCGGAGGTGGTCGATGGCGTTCTGTGCCACCCAATAATCATAGAAGCGGTCGTCCTGGCTGCCATCGTCATCGGGGTGGTTCACGCCCGAAATCCCCGGCCCGCGCCCGCCCAGATATTCCTTTACGTTCTTGCGCCCGCCCTTGTCGCTGCATTCCGGTTCCTCGTGGAACAGCACCCGGCGGTATTCCTCGGGCATGGGCTTGTAATTGCTGTCCACCTTGCCGGTGGTGAAGTTGTAAAAGCCCGCCCGGCGCAGGTCGAAGGCCCAGGCGCGTTCTGGCGGCATCTCGTCGCGCCAGAAGCGGTTCAGGTCCACCAGCCCGGTGCGATAGGGCGACAGGCCGGTGGCGATTTCCGCCCGGCACGGGGCGCAAAGGGGCACGCTGGCATAGGTATTGGCAAAGCGCACGCCCTCGCCCATCAGCCGGTCGATATTGGGGGTCTGAATGGTGATGCCGAAAGTGTCGCGCCAGGTGAAGATGTCGATCATGTCATCCACCCAGATCAGGCAGATGTTGTCTTCGCGGATCGTATCGCGGTCAAAGGCCATGGATCACAGCTCCCACAGGCAGAGGTTGGCGAAGGCATCGCGCAGCGACCGGGCGGCGGGGGTGGGATCCGCGGCCAGCAGGTCGTGGCCGGGCCAGACCAGCACGCCGCCGATGGCCCCTGCGCCCAGCGTCTTGGGCATTCCTGCACGGTGGCTGCGCGCCCCGATCAGCAGGTCGGCCATGGCGGGCAGGTCGCCCGTGACCATGCCTTCGGCGCGGGCATCATCGGCGGGACGCCAGATGCGCAACTGTGCGCCTGCGCGCGCGATCATCACCGCCTGCCAGCCATCGCCCATCGCGGGCAGGCGCAGGCTGGCGGTGCCGTCATTGTCGCGCAGCTCGACCTCCAGCGCGGCATCCTGATGCAGATACAGGTAGTTCGCCTTGCCTTCGCCGCGCGCGGCCAGAAGGCTGCGGGTTTCCTCGGCCGCAGGTGCGGGGTGCCAGATCAGCGCCGCTGACCAGATGCCGCTGTCCAGCAGCTTCTCGACCCGGTAGCCGCAGTTTTCGCCGGTGCTGAGGATCAGTGCCTGGCGTCCGTCGATATCGTCGAACAGGGCAGGGGCCTGGGGCATATGCGCCTGCGCCACCCGCCGCGCGGCAGACCGATCCGCCCATTGGCCCGGTTCCGCGCCCGGCCGGGCGGCATCGAACCAGGACCCGCCGATCTGGGTATTCAGGTCTGACAGCGCGCGCGCGGCGTGGTCCAGCAGCGCCCCTTGCGGCGCCATGACGGGGATATGCAATTCGCTCATCGGATCACCTGAGAGGCGGGCAGCGCCCAACGATAGACCGGCGCGCCAGTGCCGGTTTCACCCTGCCAGTCGTCGCGCAGCGCACCTGCCCAGCCGGGCAGGCGGCTGTCGGGATCGGGCGCGCGGGGCATGGCATACTCCAGCCGCGCCGCGACCTCGCGCGGCAGATCGGCGTTCAGGGTCAGGCGAATCGCGCGCGGGTCCTGCGGGTCGATGCCGATTTCGCTGATCTCGATTCCCTCGGGCGCGCCGGACAGCGCAAATCCGGCCAGCGGGCCCGCGCCCATCGGATCACCCGTGTCGATCACCAGCGGGGCCGCCGATTTGAACAGCGCCCGCAAGCCGCGCGGGCCGTCGCGTTCGACAAGGCACAGGATTGGCGCGGTCCAGTTCTCGCGCCCGGCAAGGGCCTCCAGCGCCCGCGATTCCAGTTCGGCCTGGATCAGGGCCGAGGCGCGCAGCGGCTGGCCCAACCGGTCCTGCGTCAGCGATGCGGTCGAACCGGTCAGCGTGAGGTCATGCGTACCCGGACACAGCGCCAGACGGCACAGCCCCTCGGCAGCGATGCGGGCGCGGGTAGGGTCGCTGCCCCACCAACCGCCGCAATCCAGCGTCATCAACATCCGCGCGGGTGGCAGGCCTGCTTCTGCGACAGCCTGCGCGATGGTGTCGAGCTGAGACAGAAGCGCGTGGTGGAAGGCGTCCGCGTTCTGATCCGGTGCCACCTGATCGGCGCTGACTTCCAGACAGATGGCGGCGACGCGGGGGGCCTTGTGCAGCGCGGCGCCAAGGGCGGCAAAGCGGTCTAGCGCGGCGCGAAAGGGGGCCAGATCGCCCTCGCGCGGGCAGGCGGCACAGGCAAACAGCGGCAGCGCGCGGAAATCGGCATGGCGACGGCGTAGAAGGGCGGCGGCCAGATCGGCATCCAGCCCGCAATGGCGCAGGTTGTCGAATAGCGGCGGATCTTCGTCCGCATCCTCGAACGCGGCGGTGCCAAGGATGTGGAAGGGGAAATCCGGCGACAGGCTGGGCGCGTTGAAGCGCCGCCCGCCGGCGATGGAAAAGATGCCCCGCACCGGCCCCGGCGTTTGCGCCAGCACCCCCGTGCCCGAGATATGACGCAGATAGCGGCGCGGGCCATCCGCACCCGGCAGGCGAGCAGTAAAGGACAGCCAGTCGCCCTGTCGGGTCACGTCCCAGCCGTCGATATCGCCCAGAATCGCCGGATCCAGCGGGATCGCGGCGGCGGCCTGGGCGGTCACGCTGTTGGGTTCTGCATGTGGCTGCGCGCCCGGCAGCGCGGCCAATCGTCGCGCGAGGTCGGCAACGACGCGATCGGACAGGCGTAGCACCAGCCCGGTCTCATCCGCGGCGAGGATCGGGCCGTTCTCGGCAGAAAGTAAGATCGTGCGGTTGCCCATGGCCGTCCTGATGTCCTTTCGGATTGCGCTTTCCGGTCTAATCGCACCGGCTTGAATTACAAGCCAATTGGCCCATTTGCCAGGATATGCCGGAAGCACTGGCGGCATACGGTCCGGTCGGCTAGAACATGCGGGTCATAACCGCCGAGGCCCCGCATGAATCTCGATCGCCGCCCTGTCGCCTCGCTCTGGATCGGAGCGGAGCTGCATTATCTCAACCAGTTGTGTCTGAAGTCGCACTTGCTGCATGGCCACCCCGTGACGCTGTACTGCACGGACGATGTGCAAAACGCCCCCGAAGGCGTGGTGATCCGCCCGGCATCCGAAATCATGCAGATCGACATGGATCTGGTGAACGACACCTCGGCGTCGTTCCTGTCGAACGTCTTCCGCTATAAGATGATCCAGAAGACCGGCGCGATCTGGATCGATTGCGATGCCTTCTGTCACAAGCCCTTTCCCGACGAATGGGAATGGATCTTTGCCGGCCACGGTATGCGCGGGGCACTGAACTGCGGGGTCGTCGGGCTGCCGCAGCAATGCGAACTGATGGATCAGCTGCTGGATTACTATGACAACCTGCCCGACTATCCGGCATGGTGGAACAAGCGCCAGCGCAAGCAGATGGACAAGATCAAGGACAGGGGCGGCATTACCCACGCCGCCGCGATCTATAAGGCAGAGCGTACGGCCTTTGGCCCGCAGGCCTTTACGTGGTTCGCCCAGCAGACCGGCGATATCGAACGCGCGATGACGCCCGACGTGATCTATCCGGTGCCGTTCCAGTTGAACGATATTTTCTATGATCCGCATGGCCGGGTCGAGGGCTGGTTCACCGACGATACCGTCAGCGTCCACCTGTATACCAACGGCACCAAGCCCTGGTGGCGCAAGAACCCGCCGCTGCCGAATTCCTATGCGGCGCGGATGTGCGAACTGGTCGGCATCGACCCGTCCAAGGCGCTGGAGGGCTGAGCGCGGATGTCCGGGGGCGATGACAGCGCTACTGCGGCCGATCTGGAGCAGCAGCTGAAAAAGCTGCGCCGCCGGCAGAAGCGGAATGAGCGCGCCGCTTGGGCGAATGGCCTCCTGACCGGCATCTGCGGTATGCTGCGGCCCGGCGATCTGGCGATTGATTGCGGCGCCAATGCGGGCGAGATCTCGGCGCGGCTGCTGGCCAGCGGTGCCGATGTCGTGGCCTTCGACCCCGAACCTTGGGCGAATGAACAGTTGACCCGGCGCTTTGGCGGTGAGGACCGGTTCACCCTGCACCCGGCTGCGGTCGGCACCTCGGAAGGGGTGGTCAAGCTGATGCGGGCCAACAATTTTGACGGCAACGCTGCGCAGGCTTCGGTGAAAAGCACAGTCGTCACGGGCGGGCGGCAGATCGATGAAAGCACCGAGAACGCCATCGAGGTGCCGCAGATCGACTTCATCTCTTTTCTGCGCGACACCATCGCCCGGCGGGGCGAGGTGGCGTTTCTGAAGATCGACATCGAGGGGGCAGAGCTTGATCTAGTCCCCGCCATTGACGCCGCCGGCCTGTTCGCCGCCATCCGCTGCACGGTGGTCGAAACGCATGAACGCAAGTTCCGCGACCGCGCCGCTGATTTTCAGGCGATGCGCAAGGCTATCGCGGAAAGATACGCCCCCTCGCATGTGAGCCTCGACTGGATCTGACGCCGCAATGGAATCCCGCCCGGAAATTGATACCACGCTGCAGCACCTGAAGCATCGCAGTCGGCACGGCACCGTCATGGCGGTGTCGATGATGAAGGACGAGGCGCCCTTCCTGCTGGAATGGTTCGCACATCACCTTGCCGTCGGCTTCACCGACATCCTTGTCTATACCAATGACTGCACCGACGGCACGGTCGAGATGTTGCAGCGGCTGGAGGCGTTGGGCCTGGGCTATCATCGCCCCAATACCATCCCCGAAGGTGTGAAGCCGCAGCCCTCGGCGCTGAACCATGCCCAGGCGGAGCCGCTGGTCCAGAATGCCGATTGGCTGCTGGTCTTCGATGCCGACGAATTCCTGTCGATCAACCACCCCTCGGGGCATCTCGACGGGATGCTGGACGATGTCGTGGCGCAGGGGGCCAACGGGATTGTCATCACCTGGCGAATCTTCGGCTCGAACGGCGTCATTGACTGGTCGCGCGACCCGGTCACCCAGCAATATACCCGCGCCGCGCCGCCCCTGTGGAACAAGGGTTGGGGCGTGAAGACGCTGTTCAAGTTCGACCCGGAATATTGGAAGCTTGGCATCCACCGCCCGGCGATCAAGAACAAGCATCTCAAGGACGATTTCCCCGAGACGGTGAAATGGCTGAACGGTTCCGGCCAGCCGATGGAAGACTATTTCAAGTTCCGCGGCTGGCGGTCGATCCGGCGAACGCTGGGATATGACTGGGCGCAGATGAACCATTACGCGGTCAAGTCCATCGACAGCTATGCCGTGCGCCGGTTCCGCGGCAATGTGAACAACAAGAAAGACAAGTATAACGCCGACTATTGGTCGCTGCAGGACCGCAATGAGGTCTCGGACACGCGCATCCTGCGCCATGCCGACCGCCGGGCAGAGATCATGGCCGCGCTGCTGACCGACCCGGTCCTGTCGCGGCTGCACTTCGCCGCGTTGGACGCGGTCGAACGGCGGCTGGACGAATATCGCGGATCCGCGGCCTATCAGGCGCTGAAAGACAGCCTGATCGAGGCCAGCAAGGTGCCGATCACTCAGGTCGAGGCCAAGCCGCCGCAGGCCCGCGACCCGGCCAAGATCGCGGCGCTGATGTCCGAGGTCGAGAAGAAGGCGGTGAAGAAATCGGCTGAGACGGCGAAAGACGCGCCCGTTTCGGGCTGGAACGCCATCGGCGTTGCGCATTACCCCGAAGGCCGGATTCGCCTGTCGCCCGAGGAAGGGCTGGAATGGGTGGCCTCGCAAGAGGTGCAATTGCCCTGCGATCCGCAGCTGTTCACCGCTGAGGCGTCGATGGCCGTGCTGGCCGGCAAGTTCGACCGCCGCCACGGGCGCAACATCATGGCCTATCTGGGCCAAAGCCAGCGGGTGCTGGATCTGGGCGCGGGAATCGGGCTGCCGTCGATGCGCGCCCTTCAGGTCCGGCCCGAATTGACGATCATGGTGCAGGACAGCCAGCCCGGCTTGGCGGCGGCGGCGGCGCGGATCCGTGCGCGTAACGGGCTGGAAAACGCGGCCCGGCTGCGTTTCGTGGACGGCCCGCTGTTCTTTGCCGGGGACGAAGGCGCGCAGGCCAGCGGGCTGGCGGCCTATCTGGGCGATTTCAATCCCGATACGCTGCGGATCTCTGGCCGTGCCGGGCTGACGGGGGCGCATCTGGCGAGGTTGGACCTGTCGCGTGTGTCCCGCGTGATTCTGCCCTTCGACGGTGACCCGGAATCGCTGCGCCAGTCCTTCGGTCCGGTTCTGGCGGAAAAGGGTTACGCTGAAGTTTCCGATGCGGCGTCACTTGGTTCGCTGCGATTTGATCGCCTTTCTGGCAAAAATGACTAAACTGCGCCGGCATGTGTGCCTGAAAGGGTTTGAAAGATGACGAATATTGCGGTCGCCGGGCTGGGCTATGTCGGCCTTTCCAATGCTGTTCTGCTGGCACAGAATAACCCGGTTATGGCGTTGGATATCACGCCGGAACGGGTGGCGATGATCAACAACCGGGTCTCGCCCATCGAGGACCGCGAGATTTCGGATTTTCTGACCAATCACCAGTTGAACCTGACCGCCACCCTTGACCCCGAGGAAGCGTTTCGTGACGCCGAATTCGTGATCGTCTCGACGCCGACGAATTACGACGTCAGGACCAACCGCTTCGACACCTCGACGGTGGAAACGGTGCTGGCGGAAATCAAGCGCATCAATCCGGACGCGGTGGCGATCATCAAATCGACCATTCCCGTCGGCTTCGTCGACCGTATCCGCGCCGAGCTGGACTGGCAGAACGTGATCTTCTCGCCCGAGTTCCTGCGCGAGGGCAAGGCACTGTTCGACAACCTCTATCCCTCGCGCATCGTGGTGGGCGAGAAATCGGAACGGGCGCAGAAATTCGCGGCCCTGCTGGCCGAAGGCGCCATCCGCAAGGACATGCCCGTGCTGTTCTGCGGCCCGGTCGAGGCCGAGGCGATCAAGCTGTTTTCCAACACCTTCCTTGCCCTGCGCGTCGCTTATTTCAACGAGCTGGACAGCTATTCCATCGCCCATGACCTGAACACGCGCGAGATTATCGACGGCGTCTGCCTGGATCCGCGCATCGGCGATTTCTATAACAATCCCAGCTTCGGCTATGGCGGCTATTGCCTGCCCAAGGATACGAAGCAGCTGCTGGCCAATTACGACGCCGTGCCGCAGAACCTGATCTCGGCCATCGTCGAATCGAACCGCACCCGCAAGGATTTCGTGGCCGATCAGATCGTTGCCAGAAAGCCGAAGATCGTCGGTGTGTATCGTTTGGTAATGAAGGCCGGGTCCGACAACTTCCGTGACAGCTCGATCCAGGGGATCATGAAGCGGATCAAGGCCAAGGGGATCGAGGTCGTCGTTTATGAGCCGGTGCTGAAGGACGATCTGTTCTTCAACAGCCGGGTGATCCGCGATCTGGATGCCTTCAAGGCGGAAAGCGATGTGATCCTGGCGAACCGGCTTTCGGCTGATCTGACCGATGTCGCGGGTAAGGTCTATACCCGCGATCTGTTCGGCGTTGACTAGGGGTCACAGCACGAGATGAGAATTCTGTCGGCAACCACGGTCCGTAACGAAGGCCCCTATCTGCTGGAATGGATCGCCTGGCACCAGGTCCTGGGGGTCACGGACTTTCTTGTTTATTCGAACGACTGCACCGACGGAACGGACCTGCTTCTGGACCGGCTGGCGGAACATGGGGTGCTGGTTCACGAAACCCATCAGCCACAGCCCGACCGCTCGATCCAGTGGAGCGCGCTGAACGCCGCATGGAAGCATCCGCTGCGCAAGGTGGCCGACTGGATGCTGGTCTCAGACCTGGACGAGTTTCCGGTGATCCATGCGGGCGAAGGGCGGCTGGCCGATCTAATCGCGGCGCTGCCCACCGGAACGGATGCGGTGGCGCTTGCCTGGCGACTGTTCGGGGCCAACGGAATCATCGGCATCGACGACAAGCCCGTGGTCGATCAATTCGTCCGCTCGGCCCCTGCGAACATGTCGCACCCGATTGCGGCGACCTTCTTCAAGTCGCTGTTTCGCCCGTCATCCTTTTCGCGGCTGGGCGTCCATCGTCCGCGCCACCGTAAGGACAGCCAGCCGCTTTGGGTTGACGGGTCAGGTCGGAAATTGCCGCCAGTCATGGGCGGCAATGACAAGCGAATGTCTTTGTCGGGCCTGCGCGACCATCGCAAGCTGGCCGAGATGCACCACTACTCTCTGCGCTCGGTTCAGGGGTTCATGGTGAAATCCGAACGCGGCCTGCCCAATCGCAGCGACAAGCAGATCGGACTTGGCTATTGGGTCGATCGGAACTTCAACAGCATGGAAAACACCGCCGCGCGGCGCATGTCGCCCCGCCTGCACAGCCAGATCGCGGCGCTGAAAGAGCTGCCCGGCGTGGCGGATCTGCACCTGGCGGCGTTGCAATGGCATCGCGACCGCTTTGCCGCGCTGGTGAAGACGCAGGCGGCCTATGATCTGTATTGCCAGATCCTGCATGCCTATGACAGCGCCGTGCTGCCGCCGGAATTGCAGCGGATGCTGCTGCATCTGTTCGCGGACGTCACTGACGCCAACCAGACAACGCAATAGAAAACGCCTGCCACCAGATCGGCGGCAGGCGCGTTAAGGACAGGGGGATCAGCCCCGCTGGCGCAGGCGCTTGACCAGCATCGGCACGATGAAGACCAGTGCCGCGACCGTCAGGAAGGTGATCGAAATCGGCGTCTCGATCAGGGTGGCCGGGTTGCCTTGGGCGGCGGTCAGTGCGGTGCGCAGCTGATATTCCGCCATCGGTCCCAGGATCAGCCCGATCAGCACCGGAGCGATGGGAAAGTCATAGACCCGCATCACATATCCCGCGACGCCCACCAGAACCATGACCATCAGGTCGAACTCTGACCCCGACACGCCCCAGATGCCGATCAGCGCAAAGATCAGGATGCCGGCGTAAAGCTGTGGTTTCGGCACTGACAGCAGTTTGACCCACATGCCAATCAGCGGCAGGTTCAGCACCAGCAGCATGATATTGCCGATATACAGGCTGGCGATAAGACCCCAGACCAGATCCGCGTTCGAGGTGAACAGGTTCGGCCCCGGCTGCAGCCCGTAATTCTGGAAGGCCGCCAGCAGCACCGCCGCCGTGGCCGATGTGGGCAGCCCCAGCGTCAGCAGCGGCACCAGCACGCCCGCAGCGGCGGCATTGTTCGCGGCCTCGGGGCCGGCGACGCCTTCGATGGCGCCATGGCCGAATTCCTCGGGGTGCTTGGACAGTTTGCGTTCCAGCGTATAGCTGAGCATGGTCGGGATCTCGGACCCGCCGCCGGGCAGGGTGCCCATCGGAAAGCCGATGGCGGTGCCGCGCAGCCAGGGCCGCCAACTGCGCGAAAAATCCTGCTTGGTCATCCACTTGCCGGAAACGACCAGCGGCGCCTCCTTGCCGGGGTCATAGCGCGAAACGACGAACAGGATCTCGCCAATGGCGAAGAGCGAGACCAGCACAACGGTCAGCTCGACCCCGTTCAGCAGCTCTGCCTGGCCGAAGGTCAGGCGCGGCTGGCCGGTCATGTTGTCGATGCCGATCACCCCCATCCCAAGGCCAAGAAACAACGAGATCAGCCCGCGAGTGCGCGAATTGCCCATCACCACCGCGACCGAACAGAAAGCCAGCACGATCAGGGCGAAGTAATCGGCGGGTTTGAAGACAAAGGCCAGCTCGGCCACGAAGGGGGCGACGAAGGTCAGCGCAAAGGTGGCCAGCGTCCCGGCGACGAAGGACCCTATGGCCGCCGTCGCCAGCGCCGCAGCACCACGGCCCCGGCGGGCCATGCGGTTGCCTTCCAGCGCGGTCATCATCGACCCCGCCTCTCCCGGTGTGTTGATGAGAATCGAGGTGGTCGAGCCGCCATACATGGCACCGTAAAACACGCCCG
Source organism: Paracoccus xiamenensis (assembly GCF_011308835.1). Lineage (GTDB taxonomy): Bacteria > Pseudomonadota > Alphaproteobacteria > Rhodobacterales > Rhodobacteraceae > Paracoccus > Paracoccus xiamenensis. The sequence continues at coordinate 201,593 of NZ_JAAOHY010000002.1, forward strand.
CGAACATGATGAAGGCCGAGGTTGGCCCGATCGACACCGTGACCGGCAGCAGCAGGGCGATGGTCAGCGCCGGGCCGATCCCCGGCAGCACCCCGATGGCGGTGCCAAGCGCAGAGCCGATGAAGGCCCACAGCAGGTTCATCGGTTGCAGCGCAACCCCGAAGCCATGCATCAGATATTCAAGGCTTTCCATCGCTCAGAACCCCGCGATTGGCAGAAACTGCCCGAGTTGAAGCCCCAGCCGGTCAAACAGCAGCCAGGCCAGGCTGCCCAGGACCGCCCCGGTGATCACATCCCTAACCAGCGCCCGCGAGCCGAAGGCGCGGGCCACCAGCGCAAAGATCGCCATCGCCGTCAGCGGCAGCCCAAGGGTCCGCAGCGTCAGGATCGGCAGAGTTGCCGCCGCCAGCACCATCAGCAGGGCGGCGTAGTTGACCGGGGCATGGGCGTCGGCATTTTCCGCCTCCTGCGCCTCGAAGCTCATCCCGCGCGAGATTTGAAGCGCAAGGATGATGCCCAGCAGCACCAGCGCGCCGCCGATGATGGTCGGAAAGGCGCGCGGCCCGATGCCGGCATAGCGCGAGGCCGGCGGCAGCGACGAAGCGCCCCAGATCCAGATCAGGCCGATCCCGATCACGATGGCAGCCAGCCAGTAGGGGCGTGGTCCGGTAGCAGGCGTCATGTCAGCGCTCCTGGGGGTTCTGGCCGGCGATGCCGAAGGCGCCCGCGGGGGACGCCTTCAGCCTTGGAGTTGGGGTCACGGCCTATTGGACCAGACCGGCATCCTTCAGGACGGTGCCGATGCGGGTGTTTTCGGCGGCAATGAATTCACCGAAGGGCGGGCCCGACAGATAGAAGGCGTCCCAGCCTTGGGTTTCCAGCACCTTCTTCCACTGTTCGCTTTCGTTCAGCTGGTCGAAGCGCGCAATCCATTCGGCGGCGTTTTCGGCCGGCATGCCGGGGGCGCCAAGGATGCCGCGCCAGTTGGCGATCTCGACATCATAACCGGCTTCCTTGAAAGTCGGCACGTCCAGACCCGGGCGGCGCTCTGCCGCGGTCAGGCCAAGGATGCGGATGCGGCCCTGATCCTGAAATTGCTGGAATTCCGAGATGCCGGAAATACCCGCCTTCAGCGTGCCGTTGACGATCCCGGTCACCGTTTCCGCGCCCGAGGCCTGCGGGATATAGTTCACATCCGCGACCGGAACGCCCGCAGACTGGGCCAGCAGCGCCAGCGCGATATGATCGACCCCACCGGCCGAGCCGCCGCCGACGGGCACCGCGCCCGGATCGGCTTTCATCGCGTCGACCAATTCCTGCAAGGTCTGAATTTCGGATTTCGCATCGACCGCGATCACCAGATGCTCGGCCGTCAGGCGGGCAATGGGCGTATAGGTCGACAGGTCGATGGGCGAGCTGTTGAGCATGATAGAGCCCACCGTGATCGCCCCGAACACCGCCAACGCATCGGGCTTGTCGCTCTGCGAATTCTGGAACTCTGCCAGACCGATGGTGCCACCGGCGCCGCCGGTATTGGTGAAGTTCACGCCTTCGGTATAGATCCCGGCCTCGTTCATGGCGGCAAAGGCCTGGCGGCCGGTGCCATCCCAGCCACCGCCGGGATTCGCCGGCAACATGACCGAAACATCGGCCGCGGCCATGGTGCCAATGCTGGCAACGACCGTCCCGGCCGTCAGGAACGTTTTCAGAAACATCATTTCCTCCCCTATGGGCCGGTGACGCAGGTTCCCTGCCCGCGTGCGCACCGGCGCAAGCAAAGTGAATACGACGCCGTGATGCCCGTCAAGCGAGGATGAGGGCGCGAGGCGGCAGCCTTGGCGGTTCTGACCGCCAGCCGCTGGCGGCCCATTTCAAGGCGGCGGCTGATTTGTAATGTGCTGCGGATTAAGGGGCTTGCAAATTCGTCTGCGCCGGGCTGCTCTGGTATTCGCGAAACGATGTGGCTAGATTGGCGGCATTATTCACGTTCATTAATGATTGCGGGAAGTCTGGTATGAATGCCCCCTTCAAGCAGGCCGAGCGCCTCGGCCGTCTGACGACAGCAATTGGCGCAGATGTTTTGGCACTTTTACGTTTCGACGGCACCGATCATTTGAATGACCTGTTTGAATACCGGGTCGAAGCGCTGTCGACACGCGATGATCTGGATTTTGACGCGCTCGTCGGCACCCATGCCACCGTCGAGATCGAGGCCCATGACGAAATGCGCCCGTTCGACGGCATCATTACCAGCGCTCGCTGGGCCGGCGTGGGCGAGAACGGGCATCGCTATGACCTGACGCTGCGTCCCTGGTTCTGGCTGGCCGGCAAACGCCGCAACCAGCGGATCTTCCACGACATGACCGTGGTCGAGATCTTGCAGGAATTGCTGTCCGACTATGCCGGGCTGGGCGAGCCGGCGCTGGAAATCAAGCTGAGCGAGACATATCCCAAGCTGGAATACACCGTTCAATACCGCGAATCCGACCTGGAATTCGCCCGCCGCCAGATGGAGCGGCACGGGATCAGCTTTCATTTCCGCCACGCCGTTGGCAGCCATACGCTGGTGCTGACCGATGACGTGCTGGCCCATGAAGAGATCGGGGCCCGCCCCTTCAAGCGTTACGATGGCCATCATCAATACGAGCAGGAACATTTCTGGGACTGGGCGCCGGAACGCAATCTGACCACCGGGGCGATCCGGCAGACCGATTACAACTTCAAGCGCCCCGATCAGGCGATGGAGACGGAATCGCTGGGTGATGCCGAATATGCCGAAGGTCAGATCGAAAGCTTCGATTACCCCGGTGACTATCTGGAACAGGGGATTGGCCGCATCGTTTCCGGACTGCGGACCGCGCAGGAACGCGGGGCCGACCGGCGCAACCGGGCGATCGGTGACTGCGTCAGCCTTGGCGCGGGAATGCGGCTGACCCTGTCGGGCGATCATGTGCCCGGCACCGGCGAAAGCTATCTTTGTCTGTCGGCCACGCATCACTTTGTCAGCGAAGCCTACGGCTCGGGTGGTGAGGGCAGCGATGGCTATGCCTTTACAGGGCGTTATGTGCTGATGCCCGACACCGCGCCGATGTTCCCGCCGCGCCGCACCCGCATCCCGACCGTCAAAGGCCCGCAAACGGCCGCAGTCGTCGGCGAGGGCGAGATCGATTGCGACGAATACGGCCGTATTCTGGTCAAGTTCCACTGGGACATTCACGAGAAATATTCGATGCGCTGCCGGGTCAGCCAGAACTGGGCCGGTAATGGCTGGGGCGGCATGGTTATCCCTCGCATCGGGATGGAGGTCGTGGTCGAGTTCCTGGAAGGCGATCCCGACAAGCCGCTGGTCACTGGCTGCGTCTATAACGGCAAGAACAGCGTGCCTTACGACCTGCCGGCCAACAAGACCGTCAGCACCTTCAAATCCGACACCCATCAGGGCGGCGGCTATAACGAATTCCGTTTCGAGGATCAGGCCGGGCGTGAAGAGGTCTTCATGCACGCCCAGAAGGACCACAACACGATCATCGAGAATGACGAAACACACGCAATCGGGCATGACCGCAGCAAGTCGGTTGGCAACGACCAATCGGAATCCATCGGTCACGACAAGACGATCAGCGTGGGCAACAACCATACCGAAAGCATCGGCAACGACATGGTCTATAATGTCGGTCGCAATCAGCAGGAAAACTACGGCAAGGATCACATCCACCGCGTCGGCAACGTGCATAAGCAATCCATCTATTCGGATCACCTTTACGAGGCGGGGCGCAATTTTGAAGGCGAGGTGTTTGGTCGCTATACGCTGGATGTGGGTGAATCGATCACCAATAACACCAAGGTCCACACCTTGATGGCCTTCCAGAAGATGCAGGTGAAGGGTCCGGGCGGCAAGATCACCATCGATTCCAGCGGCATCATCCTGGAGGCGCCGACGATCTGGCTGAAGGGAAATGTCATCATGGGCGGCTCTGGCGGGTCGCAGGTGCCGACGCTGCAAATGGCCGCGCGCGAGGGGCTGCCGCTTTGCGAGGAATGCGCCAGCTTTGATGATGAGAAAGCCTGATGCGCACCATCGCGCGCGTCGGCGACAAGCATCTGTGCCCCGTGCACGGGACAAATGTCATCATCGAGGGCGGCAGCGGTACTGTTGACGGCCGCGCCGTCGCCCGTGTCGGCGACAAATGCGCCTGCGGCGGCGTTATTGTCGAGGGCGAACCCGGCGCGTTATGCGACGGTCGTCCGGTGGCCTATTTCGGTGCCAAGACCAGCTGCGGCGGAATTATTGCCGATTGCCAGGGCACGGCCGTCCTGAAATAGGCGTGCTCGCTTTTCGTGTTGCAACCATGAATTGAATTTTCCTGATTGAGTCTCCTCTTTAGGGGAAATCTCAACTCATGCGCGAATTGCGCTTTGACTATCCTTTGCTGAAATGCGCGCCAAATGCCAATGCCGTGCCGCTTGGGCGGCGCAGTTCTCCGTCCGGGCCTGTATTCGTTATGGTTGTGTCAGGAGGCTTCTTTTTCACGGCAATTCATGGGCTTCGCAATTTTTTCCGACGTTTTCGCGCCAAAATCGGGCGAAACCGGGCATTAAGTCGGCCCGTTTGACATTAAGCTTTTACTTGAGAATCGAACGACCCTGCGGCAAGCTGATTGGGATAGTTTTGTTTTAACTTCCGGTGCTTGTTGTGATGTGCTGTCCGAGATCGCCGATTGGCGATCAAACCTTTCGCCGAAATGCGCGGGCCGCGATGCCCGAATGGGCCCCGCTGGGGCGACCCGATGGCGAATCGGCGCGGGATTGCGTGCGGGTGCCCTCCGGCCGGGCGGAGTGACCCAGAAAGAGCCAGAATGTCGCCGCTTCACAGGACCGCACAGCACGATCGGAACAGCGACAGGACGCTCCTGCGTTTTCTCGCTGTGGGTGTGGTGAACACGGCTTTTGGCTATTGCATCTATGCCTTGGCCGTTCTGGCCGGCGCGCCGCCGCAACTGGCGCTTATCCTGCAATTCGTGCTGGGCGCGCTGTGGAATTTCCAGATGCATGCGCGCCTTGTTTTCGCCGTGCGCGGCTGGGCGCGTCTGCCGGCCTATATCGGTGCCTACCTGCTGATCTATGCCGGCAACGCGCTGGCGCTGCGTCTGGTCATGGCGCAGGGCATCGGCGCGCTGATGGCGCAGCTTCTTATCCTGCCCGTCGTGGTCGCGGCCTCTTGGCTGCTGATCGGGCAGGTCATGGGCTATCGTCAGGGCAGGAGGCTGGATTGATCGGACCGTCCACCATGGGCCGCGCAGTTCCGGGGCGCGGGCAATATGCCCGCCAGGCCTTGCTGGCTGGGGCGGTGTTTCTGGCTCTGGTCGCGCTGTTCGGGCGGATCATGGGCTATGATCTGCGGCGCGATGAATTCATGTTCGTGCCCCCGGCGGTGCTGCTGGACGATTACCGGCTGTATCAGGACCTGTTCTATAACCACGTTCCCTATTCCGCCTGGCTGTTCAGGGCGGCTCATCTGTTGCTGCCGGGGCTGGGTCTGCTGGCGGTGGCGCGGCTGACGATCTTTCTGGCATGGATTTTGTTGCTGGGCGGCTCTGCATGGCTGGGGTGGCGGCTGACGCGTTCCGCCCTGGTCGCGGTGTTCGGGCCGGTCAGCCTGATGACGGCGGACGTGCTGCTGGGGCAGGCGGGGATGGCGGCGACGAACAACCTGCTGCCGCTGCCCTTTGCCATGCTGGGGTTGGGCCTGCTGGCGATTTCGCTGGTCGAGCGTGACTATGCCTTTGCGCGCCTGTTCGTGGCCGGGCTGCTGCTGTCGGTGGCGGCTGGGATGAAAGCCAGCGCGATTGCCTTCGTGCCGGCGGTGGCGCTGGGTTGTTTCCTGTTGCCGCGCGATTTGCCTTTCGCCCGGCGGGCGCGGGATATCGCGCTGCCGGTGGCGCTTGGCGGGGTTGTCGGCGCGGCACCGCTGCTGTGGCTTGCGGCGACGCAGCCCGACCTGTTTTTCGCGCATATCGCCAGCTATCACGGCGGCCCGCATGTCGCCTATTGGCGCGACAATGCCAGCAGCGAGCCGGGCATCGCGTTGGGGCAGGGGGCCAAGTTGCAGCTGGCCTGGGTCGTGTGGATGGCGGGCGCGCCGCTGCTGGCGCTGTTTGTCACCGCATTGGGCGGCCTGTTCGCGCGCGGCGTGGATGCAGGCGGGGCGGTGCTGATCGTGATGGCGGCGATGCTGTCGGCGGCGCTGTTTGCCTTTCTGCCGACGCCGGGATTTCCGCAATACTACATCGGACCGTTGATCTGCCTGCCGCTTCTGCTGGCGCTGTTCTGGCGCGGCAGCGGCAATGCGCGGGCGCTGCTGGACCCGGCGATGATGGTCGCTGTGGGGCTGATGCTGGTGATTGCCGCGCCCCGTCTGGCCCTTGGCCTGAATGAACTGCGCCACCCCGACAAGCTGACCGTGGTGCGCGTCCAGACGGGCGGCAACGCGCTGCGTGCGGCGCTGGCACAGCAAGGCCTGCTGGCTGCGGGGCAGGTGGCGACGCTGTCGCCGCTGTATCCGCTGGCGGCGGGGCTGCCGATCTATCCCGAATTCGCCCCCGGCCCATTTGCGATGCGCGTCGCGCCCTATACCGACGCGGAGCTGCGCGCCCTCTATGCCATGGCCGGGCCGGACGAATTGCCGGCGCTGTTCGAGGCCCAGCCCCCCGCCGCCATCATCACAGGGTTCGACCCCGGCCTGGATGCCGCGCTGGAGGCCTATGCCCAGTCGCGCGGGTATCAGGCGCAGGCCTTCCCCGCGATTACTGACCGTTATGGCGAGGCGAGGCTGTGGCTTCGCCCCGCCGCCATTCCCGAAACTGACCAGACAGGAGGCAATCCATGAAGACGATCCTGCTTGCGGGCGGGCTTGGTTCGCGCCTGGCCGAGGAAACCGTCGCCATCCCGAAACCCATGGTCGAGGTGGGCGGCCGCCCGATCATCGCCCGTGTGATGGATATCTACAGCCATTTCGGCCAGAACGACTTCATTGTGGCCGCTGGCTACAAGTGTTTGATGCTGAAGCAGTTCTTTGCCAATTATCACCTCATCGCCAATGATATCAGCGTCGATGTCGATACCGGCAAGCTGAACCTCAAGCCGATCTCGGCGGGTGGGTGGAACGTCAGCGTCGTTGATACCGGCGCCGAGACGATGACCAGCGGACGTATCCGCCGGCTGCGCGACTGGGTCGGGGATGAGGCCTTCATGGTCACCTATTCCGACGGGCTGGGAAATGTCGATATCGACCGGCTTCTGGCCTTCCATCGCGGCCATGGCAAGCTGGCGACGGTCACCGCGGTGCAGCCGCCAGCGCGCTTCGGCAATATGGAAATCGCGGGCGAGCAGGTGCAGGCCTTCACCGAAAAGGTTCGCCGCTATGAGACCTGGATCAATGGCGGTTACTTCGTCTTTGAACCCGGCGTCTTCGACTATCTCATCGACGATATGGAGCCGCTGGAACAGTCGCCCATGGTCAACCTGACCCGCGACGGGCAGCTTATGGCCTTCAAGCATTATGGCTTCTGGCATCCCATGGACACGGTGCGCGACCGCAACGCACTGAACGAGGTCTGTCACCAGAACCCGCCGCCTTGGCTGATGTTCGATGAGGCCTCGCAGGCGCCGGACCCGGCCCGGCCGGTTGCGGTGATCTGATGGCGGATAGCGGCGAGCGCGCGCAGGATCCTTTCGGCGGCGTCTTTGCCGGCCGGCGGGTGCTGCTGACCGGGCATTCCGGTTTCAAGGGCGGCTGGCTGACCATGTGGCTGGACCGGCTGGGCGCGCAGGTTCGCGGGGTCTCGCTGGCACCGGCGACGGACCCGGCGCTTTTCGACCTCGCCCGCGTCGATCGCAGTTGTGACAGCCGCTTCGCCGATATCAACGACCCCGCCGCACTGGCCGACGAAATCGCCGGCTTTGACCCTGATCTGATTGTCCATATGGCCGCCCAGGCCATCGTGCGCGACAGCTATGATTTCCCGGTCCAGACCTTCGCCACCAATGTGATGGGCACGGCGAATGTGCTGGAACTCGCGCGGCAATTGCCCTCGGTCCGGGGGGTGGTCGTGGTGACCAGCGACAAATGCTATGAAAACAATGAATGGGACTGGGGTTATCGCGAGTGCGACCCTTTGGGCGGATCCGACCCCTATAGTGCCTCGAAAGCCTGTACCGAGCTGGTCGCCCAGGCTTACCGCCGGTCCTTCTTCAGCGCGCCGGACGGGCCGCGGCTGGCCTCGGTCCGGGCGGGGAATGTGATCGGCGGCGGCGACTGGTCGGCGCATCGGTTGATCCCCGACATGGTCCGCGCCGCAGCCGCTGGCGTCGAGGTCGCGATCCGCAACCCCGGCAGCGTCCGCCCATGGCAGCATGTACTGGAACCGCTGGCCGGCTATCTGGCCGTCGCCGCCCGCCTGCTGGACGGGCGGGGCGACAGCGTGGCCGAGGCATGGAATTTCGGCCCCGATCAGGACGCGACCCTGCCGGTCGGGCAAATCTGTACCGCCTTTGCCCAAGCATGGGGCTCCGGCGGTCCGCGCATCGCGATCCGCCCCGATCCGAATGCCCCGCACGAGGCCGGGCTGCTGCGGCTGGACAGCACGCGGGCGCGGCTGCACCTGGGCTGGCATCCGCGTCTGGATATCCACGCGGCCCTGCGCCTGACCGCAGAATGGTATCGGGCCCATGCCGCCGGCGCGGATATGCGGGCGCTCAGCTTCGACCAGATCGACCAGTATCAGGCGCTGATGGTGCCGCTCGGGCAGGCCAGCGTCCCGATCAGATAAAACACGACTTCTCAAGACAGGGAGTGCGACATGCGCGTGAATTACGGCCAAACCGTTCATGGAGAGGAAGAAATCGAGGCAGTCGTGCGCGTGCTGCGCAGCTCGACCCAGATGGGCAAGCATGTCCGCGAGATGCAGGAACGGGTGGCGGCGCTGTTCGACAAGCGCCACGGGATCATGGTCAATTCCGGGTCGTCGGCGAATTTCATCGCCGTGGCGCTGCTGGACCTGCCGGCGGGGTCGCAGGTCATCACCCCGGCGCTGACCTTTGCCACCACCGTTTCGCCCATCGTCCAGCACGGGCTGGTGCCGGCCTTTATCGACGTGACGCCGGGCACCTATAACAGCGATGCCGACCAGATCGAATCGATGATCGGCCCCGAGACCCGCGCCATCATGATCCCCTCGTTGATTGGTAATCTGCCGGATTGGCCGCGTATCCGCGAAATCGCCGAAAAGCATGGCCTGCCGGTGATCGAAGACAGCGCTGACACGTTGGGCGCGACGATTGGCGGGGTCTCGACCGGGGTGAATTCGAACATCTCGACCACCAGCTTTTACGGCAGCCACGTCATCAACGGCGCTGGCAATGGCGGCATGCTGTGCGTGAATGACGACGACCTGGCCCGCCGCGCGCTGCTGCTGCGCAGCTGGGGGCGCACGTCGTCGCTGTTCGTTGACAGCGAGGCGATCGAGAACCGCTTCAATGTCGATCTGGACGGCATTTCCTATGACGCGAAATTCCTGTTCGAGGAACTGGGCTATAATCTGGAGCCGTCGGAAATCAGCGCCGCATTTGGCCTTGTGCAGTTGGACAAGCTGCAACGCAACATCACCGCACGCGAGGAAAACTTCGCCCAACATCTGGCCTTCTTCAAGGCCTATGAACACTGGTTCATCCTGCCCCGGCAACTGCCCGACAGCCGCACCGGCTGGCTGGCCTTCCCGCTGACCATCCGCGACGATGCGCCCTTCACCCGGCGCGAGATGCAGATCTGGATGGAGCGGCGCGAAATCCAGACCCGCCCGGTCTTCACCGGCAATATCCTGCGCCAGCCGGCAATGAAGAACGTGTCCGCAGTGACTCGCCCCGAAGGCTATCCGGTGGCCGATCAGGTGATGAAGGGCGGTATCCTGCTGGCCTGCCATCACGGGCTGGACCAGCCGCAGATCGACCACATGCATGACAGCTTTGCCGAGTTCGCCCGCCAGTACGGCAGCTAGAGCCCGAGGATTTATTAAATGCGTCCAAGCACCATGACCCATTGCCGCGCCTGTGGCTCGGACCGGATGTTTCTGTTCCTGCCCATGGGCGATCACCCGCCCGCGAATATGTTCGTGCGCCCCGAACAGGCGGATCAACCCCAGCCCGCCTTTCCGTTGAACACTCAGGCCTGTCTGGATTGCGGGATGATCCAGGTCGCCGACCAGATCCCAGACGGCTTCTTCCGGCACTATCTTTATATCCCGTCCGGCGCCGCCACGATGCACGGCCATTTCGAGGGGCTGGCTGGCGTGCTGGCGGATCGCGCCGATGGGGGGCTGATCGTCGATATCGGCTGCAATGACGGGCTGATGCTGGGATTTGCCAACCGCATGGGGGCGAAGACGCTGGGGATAGACCCGGCCGCGAACCTGGCAGAGAAGGCCGCCCAGAACGGGGTCGAGGTCCATGTCGCCTATTTCAGCCCCGAAACCGCCGGGGAGGTGCGCGCCAAACATGGCCCCGCGCAAGTGATTTCCACCACCAACACGCTGAACCATATCGGCGACCTGGTCGGTTTCGTCGACGGCATCAAGCGGCTTCTGGCTGATGATGGCTGGTTCGTGATCGAGGTTCCATGGGGTCGCGAAATCGTGGCCACCAACCAGTTCGACAACGTCTATCACGAACACCTGTCGGAAATGAGCCTGCGTTCTTTGGTCAAGCTGGCCGAACGCACCGGAATGGCGGTGGTCGATGTCACCCGGCATCCGGTGCATGGCGGCTCGATGCGGGTATTCATCCGCAAGGCAGAGGCCGCCGGTCCCCCCAGTGCCGAGGTCGTGCGGATGCTGGCCGAGGAGGACGCAGCCGGCATGAACGATCAGGCCACCTTCGAATCCTTCGCCGCCCGCGCCCATGACATCGGCGAAGCCTTGCGCAAGATTCTTGCCGATTTGAAAGCCGAAGGCGCCACGATTGCCGGATATGGCGCGCCGGCCAAAGGCAATACGCTGCTGAACTTTTTCGATATCGGGCCCGAGACGCTGGACTATCTGGTCGACCGTAACCCGTTGAAGCAAGGGCTTTTGTCGCCGGGCAAACAGATCCCGATTCATGACCCGGCGGTGCTTGCCGATGACCCGCCGGATTACCTGCTGGTGCTGGCCTGGAACTTCTTCGACGAGATCCGCGGCCAGCTTTCCGCGTATGAGGCCGATGGCGGCCGCTTCATTCTTCCCTTGCCATATCCTCACATTGTGATCTGAAATGGATCATGTGTTGGTAAGGGGTTTCGTCATGGTCAATGTGTTGATCGTCGGCGGCGCCGGGTTCATCGGCTCGCATCTGGTGCGCGACTGCCTGTCGCGGGGTGACAAGGTTACGGTGCTGACGCGGGCATCGACCGATATCTGGCGTATCGAGGATATTCTGGACCGGCTGACGCTGGTCCGCCTGAATCTGACGGATACGGAGGCGCTGATGACCGCGCTTCGACACCAACCGCCGCAGCGGGTATTCCTGCTGGGCGCGGTGACGCGTTTCGCGACGGCCAATAACGACCTGGCCGATGTCGCAGAGGCAATGCGGGTCAATCTGGATCCGCTGCGTGCGATTCTGGAAGCGCTCGGCCGGATGGATGTTCCGCCTCAGTCGGTGGTCCGTACCGGCACGCTGGCAGAGCTGTCCAGCGATCCCGGCATCGCGCGCTCGGCCACGCGGGAATGGCCGGAAACCACCTATGGCCTGTCGATCCTGGCCGGCACCCATTACCTGCGGATCTGGCGCGATCGCTGCGGTATCCCCGCAGTAACCGCCCGGCTGAGCCTGACCTATGGCGGCGGCCAGTCGCCTGATTTCCTGGTGCCAGGCGCGATTAGGCAGGGGTTGGCTGGTACGCCGATGATGCCGCGCCAGCCTGACGCCAGACGCGACCTGATCCATGTCGACGATGTGATTGAGGCGCTGCAACTGGTTGCGGATAACGCGGACAGATTGCCGCCGGTGGTCAATGTGTCGACTGGGCGCCCGATCCGCACTGGCGATCTGGCCGCGCGCATTGCCCGGTTGACCGGCCACAAGCCGCCGCCCGAACCCGCGAAGACGGGCGCCGGCAACCGCGTTTCGGCACCACCCTCGAAGGAATTGCGTGCGCTTGGCTGGCGTCCGCGGGTCTCGCTTCAACAGGGGCTGCGGCAGGTGATCGCCTGGGAACGCGCCCGCAAGACCGACAACAGACACCCCGAAAGGCGCAGCGCATGAGCCTGATTTCCATCCTCGTCCCGGCCTATAACGAAGAAGAAAATGTCCGCGCCTGTTACCAACGGATCGCGGCCGTTCTGGACGGTCTGCCCGGTGACGAGGCCGAAATCATCTTTACCGACAACCATTCGACCGACCGCACATTCGCCATCCTGTCGGAAATCGCCGCCGAAGACCCCCGCCTGCGTGTGTTCCGGTTTTCGCGCAATGTCGGCTATCAGAACTCGGTCATGTATGCCTACAAGGCGGCGCGGGGCGATTGTGCGATTCAGCTGGATGCCGATCTGCAGGACCCGCCTGAACTGATCCCGCAGATGCTGGACCTGTGGCGGCAGGGCAATCAGGTCGTCTATGGCATCCGCAAGAAGCTGCCCGACGGGCCGGTGATCGCCGCGCTTCGCCGCGGGTTTTACTGGTTCATCGACCGCATCAGCCCCGATGACCTGCCCCGCAACGTGGGCGAGTTCCGCCTGACTGATCGGGTGATTCTGGACCAGATCCGCAAAAGCGGGGACCGCTCGCCCTATATGCGCGGAATGATCAGCGCGATGGGGTTCAGTCAGGTCGGCTTCGATTATGACCGCGCGGCGCGCACGGCGGGGGAATCGAAGTTTCCGCTGAAGGCGATGATCTCGCTGGCGGTGGATGGTATGGTCAACCATTCGCTGGTGCCGCTGCGGCTGGCCTCGACCGTGTCGCTGTTTGCCGGGCTGATCACGTTTCTGGTGCTGCTGGGCTATCTGGTTGGCAAGCTGCTGTTCGGGCAGGAATGGCCGCCGGGCTTTGCAACGCTGGCCATTCTGCTGCTGATGTCGATGACCTTGAACGCGATGTTTCTGGGGATCCTCGGTGAATATATCGGCCGGATCTTCATGCAGACCAAGAATCTGAACGCCCCCATCGTCGAGGCGACGCTGAATGTCGAAGCCGACGTGACCGAGCCGGCGGCGGCGATCCGTTTCCCGATGGCGCGCTGATTACGGAATGCTTACAACTGGTTGAACCGCAAAGGGCTGACCTTGGCCGAAATCCGCCGTATAGACGGCGTCAAACGAGGATTCACATGGCCATTCACCTGTATCAGAACGACCTGCCCGACGGGCTGGACCTTGGCCCGGTCGTGGCCATTGACACCGAAACCATGGGGCTGGACCCGCGCCGCGACCGGCTGTGTCTGGTGCAGATGTCCTCGGGCGACGGGGACGCGCATCTGGTGCAGATTGCACCGGGCCAGACCGAGGCGCCGAACCTGACGCGCATGCTGGCCGATCCGGGCGTGGTCAAGCTGTTCCATTACGGGCGTTTCGACATTGCCGCGCTGCAAAACGCCTTTGGCGTCGTGACCGCGCCGGTCTGGTGCACCAAGATCGCATCGAAGATGATCCGCACCTATACCGACCGGCACGGGTTGAAATACCTGCTTCAGGCCTTGGTCGGGGTCGATGTGTCCAAGCAGCAGCAGACCTCGGACTGGGGCGCTGCCGAACTGACCGAGGCGCAGCTGGAATATGCAGCCTCGGACGTGCTGTATCTGCATCGCCTGAAGGAAGAGCTGGAAAAGCTGCTGGCCCGCGAGGATCGCACGGCGCTGGCGCAATCCTGTTTCGACTTCCTGCCCACCCGTGCCCAGCTGGACCTGCTGGGTTGGGGGGATGAAAACGACATCTTCCATCACTAAATGCCTGCGATGAGCGAATATCTGGATACCGCCCGCCGCGTCATCGCGACCGAAGCCGAAGGCTTGGCCGCGCTGTCGGCCAGCCTTGGCGACAGTTTTGACCGTGCCATCGAAACCATTCTGGCCGCGCGTGGGCGTGTGGTCGTGTCCGGCATGGGCAAATCCGGCCATATCGGGCGCAAACTTGCCGCGACCTTCGCCAGCACCGGCACGCCCGCGCAATTCGTTCACCCGGCCGAGGCCAGCCACGGCGATCTGGGCATGGTGGCGGAAGGCGACGTGGCCATCGTCATTTCGAATTCCGGCGAGACGCCCGAAATCGCCGATATCGTCGCCCACACCCGCCGCTTCAACATCCCGCTGATCGGGATTGCCGGGCGTGAGAACTCGACCCTGATCCGGCAATGCGACGTCGCGCTGCTGCTGCCGCCCGCGCCCGAGGCCTGCGGCAAGGGCATCGTGCCGACCACCTCGACCACTATGACGCTGGCGCTTGGCGATGCGCTGGCGGTGGCGCTGATGGAACATCGCAGCTTCACCCCCGAACATTTCCGCACCTTCCACCCCGGCGGCAAGCTGGGCGCGCGGCTGGCACGGGTGGGCGACCTCATGCATGCCGAAATGCCGCTGGTCGATGCCGACACTCCCATGACCGAAGCCCTGCTGACGATGAGCCAGATGGGTTATGGCGTCACCGGCGTGACCGGGACGGGCGGGCGGCTGGTCGGCATCATCACCGACGGCGACCTGCGTCGCCACATGGACGGTCTGCTGGACCACCGCGCGGCCGATGTGATGACCGCCAGCCCGCGTACCATTCGCGCCGATCAACTGGCCGAGGCCGCGCTGGCAGAAATGCAGTCGCGCAAGATCACCTGCCTGTTCGCCGTGGACGACGGCGTGCCGCAGGGTATCCTGAACATCCACGATTGCCTGCGCGCCGGAATGGTCTGATGCGGTCCTCGCTGATAGCATGGCTTCGGGTGCTGTTGCCGCTGGCGGCGCTGGCGATCCTGTCCACGCTGTTCCTGCTTGGCCGCACCCCCGATCCCGACGACGCCCTGCCCTATGCCGAGGTCGACGCCGAGGATATGGTCCGCGACCCACGCATGTCGCGGCCTGAATTTGCCGGCGTCAGCCATGGCGGCGCGCAGGTCACTGTGACCGCCGACCGCGCCAGCCCGGTGCAGAACGAAAACAGCTCGGCCGAATCGGTGCGCTTGACGTGGCGAGACCCGGATGGGCTGGCCGCCGACCTGACAGCGCCGCAGGCGCAGATGGACGGCCAGCAGATCCACCTGTCGGGGGGCGTGCGGGTGACCACCTCGGACGGATGGGCGATAACGGTGCCGCAGGTCGATACCGACCTGACCGCCGACCGCCTGCTGGGCACCGGCGGGCTGACCGGATTTGCCCCCCTGGGCCGGCTGGATGCTGACCAGATGGAGGTGACACGCAATGCCGACGGCGACTATCTTCTGAATTTAACCGGCGATGTGCGTCTGGTATATCAACCCTGATCCCCTCCGAAAGGATGCCTGCGATGCGCCGCGCCACCTGCCTTGCCCTGACGATCTCGATGCTGATGGCGCTGCCGGTCGCTGCCCAGATGGTGGCCTTTGGCGGCATCAAGGCCGATACCAGCGCGCCGGTTGAACTGTCGGCAGATAACCTGACCGTCAATCAAACCACCGGACAGGCGGAATTTACCGGCAATGTCCTGATCGGGCAGGGGCAGATGAAGCTGTCGGCCGACAAGGTGGTGGTCCAATATGTGCAGGGCGATACGCAGAAGATCGACAATCTGGACGCCACCGGCAACGTGACGCTGGTCAACGGCCCCGACGCGGCCGAGGCGCAGCAGGCCATCTATGAGGTCGCATCCGGCAATATCACCCTGATCGGCGACGTGCTGCTGACCCAGGGCCAGAACGTGATGTCGGGCGAACGTATGGTGGTGAACCTGGAAGACGGCACCGCGCAGATGAACGGCCGCGTCCGCTCGGTCCTGCAACCGGCGGAGCAGCAGTGATGCCCGACCATATCCCGCAGCAAGGGCTGGCGGTGCGCAATCTGCGCAAATCCTATCGCAAGCGGCCGGTGATCCGCGACGTGTCGATGGATCTTGACCGGGGCGAGGTGGTGGCGCTGCTGGGGCCGAACGGCTCGGGCAAGACCACCTGCTTTTACTGCATCGCCGGGCTGGTGACGCCCGACTCCGGCCAAGTCTATATCGACGGTCAGGCCGTGACGGCGCTGCCGATGTATCAGCGTGCGCGGCTTGGCATCGGCTATCTGCCGCAGGAAATGTCGATCTTTCGCGGGTTGACGGTCGAACAGAACATCACCGCCGTGCTGGAGGTGGTGGAACAGAACCCCCATCGCCGCCGCGACCGGCTGGAGGAGTTGCTGGGCGATTTTTCCATCGGCCATATCCGCAATGCCTCGGCCATGGCGCTGTCGGGGGGCGAAAGGCGGCGGGTGGAAATCGCGCGCTGCCTGGCCTCGAACCCGTCATTTCTGCTGCTGGACGAACCCTTTGCCGGGGTCGATCCGATTGCAGTGGGCGATATTCGCGCGCTGGTGCAGGACCTGAAATCGCGGGGAATCGGCGTGTTGATAACGGACCACAATGTCCGCGAGACCCTGGGCATCGTCGACCGCGCCTATATCCTGCATGACGGCCATGTGCTGATGTCGGGCACGACCGAACAGATCATCGCCGATCCGCGCGTGCGCGAGGTCTATCTGGGCGATACGTTCACCCTGGCCTGACCCTGCTGCACCGACGCCGGCATGCGAATCCCGGCCTGATTGCCCGCCGTCCGCGCGCGCGTCGTTGACAGACTCGGAACCCCGCCGCAGACTGGATGAGTCCGGTATGACCCTGCCCGCTTTCGGTGGGGGCCGGGCGAGGAAAGGGAAAAAAGAATGCGTTATCAGATCAGTGGTAAACAGATCGACATCGGCGAGGCTTTGACCCAACATGTCCAGACCGAGCTGGGCGAAACGGTTGGAAAATACTCTCAGCGACCCACCGAAGCCGTCGTCACCTTCTCCAAGAAGGCGCATATGTTGGTTTGTGACACCCTTGTTCACCTTTCCACCGGCCTGACCGTTCAGGCCAAGGGTGAAGATCCCGAGATTTACGCCGCCTTCGAAGTCGCGCGCGAGCGGATGGACAAGCAGCTGCGCCGATACAAGCGCCGGCTGAAAGATCATCACAAGGACAGGTCCGAACCGGTTGAATACGGCGCCGCCGGCCTGTATGTGCTGCCGGCCGACGAAGACGAATGGGAATCGCAGGGTGATACGGGCCTGCAACCGGTCATCGTCGCTGAAATGGAATCGCGTGTGCCGACCCTTTCGGTCGGTGACGCGGTCATGCAGATGGAATTGGCCGGGGCACCCTTGCTGGTGTTTCGCAACGAAAAACATGGGGGCGTGAACGTCGTACATCGCCGCGATGACGGCAATATCGGCTGGATCGACCCGCGCAATATCAGCTAGCCGCCTGGCGGCTTGTCGTGTACGGGGCGGGTGCGTGCGCCCGCCCCGATACGGCAGAAAGACGGACAGAGATGCAACTCAGCACCATTGTGAAGCCCGGCGCCGTGCGCACCTATCCGCAGGTGAGCTCGAAGAAGCGGCTGTTTCAGGACATCGCCGAACTGGCCCATCAGCTTTATGGACTGGATGCCAGCCAGACGTTGGATGCGTTGCAGGAACGCGAAAGCCTGGGCCCGACGGGCGTCGGCAATGGCGTGGCGCTGCCGCATGCGCGGCTGCACGGGCTGGACGGCGTGGCGGGGATTTTCGTCAAGCTGGAAAAGCCGCTGGATTTCGACGCCGTCGACCGTCAGCCGGTCGATCTGGTGTTTGCGCTGTTCGCACCAAAAGATAGCGGCGTCGATCACCTGAAGGCGCTGGCACTGGTGTCGCGGACGCTGCGCGACACCGATCTGCGCGCCAAGCTGCGGGCGAATTCCGACCCGGCGGCGCTGCATGCGATCCTGACCTCTGGGCCGGGAATGGCGGCGGCCTGATTTGGATTCCGGCTGATTCGGCGCTATAGTGGCCCATCAGCAGGAGGACGTCCGATGACCAAGACCCTGACCGATCACGAACGCAGCACCGGCTCGGGCCGGCTGCGGGCCTATGTGGCGCATGACCGCGAATCCGGCGTGCACCCGGCCATCGAGGCGCTTCACCGCCGCCCGCATGCCCGCGACGGGGATGACGGTCGCAAGACGGCCGAGTATGCCCGCATCGAGCGCGGCCGCGAGGAATAATCAGCCGGCCGCCTGAACCCGCGTCCAGACCTTGCGCATCAGTCCCGGCAGATCGCCGGGGGTAAATTCCGCGCGCGGCATCCAGAAGCCGCGTTCAGGATTGCCGCTGACATGGGCAACATGCACCTGCAGGTTCAGCGCAAAATGCGTAAAAATGTGCTGAACCGGGTCCAGTTGCTGCCATTCGGCGGCCAGCGGCGCGTCAAGGTCGCTGCCGTCCCATCCGGTCGAGGGGAAGGCCAGCGTGCCCCCCAGCAGCCCCTTGGGCGCCCGCCGCTCCAGCAGAATCGCATGGTCGTTCATTGCCACCCAGGCGACGCCCGTTCGCTGGGGCTTGGGCGGCTTGGGGGCCTTGCGCGGCAGCTCGGCCGCGATCCCGGCCCTCCTGGCCGCGCAAAGATCGCTGAGCGGGCAGATTCCGCAGGCGGGCTTTCGGGGCGTGCAGATCGTCGCCCCCAGATCCATCATAGCCTGCGCGAAATCGCCGGCGCGTTGCTTGGGCGTCAGTTGCTCGGCCAAGGCGACCAGTTCCGGCTTGGCCTTCGGAAGCGGTGTTTCGACCGCGAAAACGCGCGAGACGACGCGCTCGACATTCCCGTCCACCACCGTTTCCGGCAGCCCGTAAGCAATTGCCGCGATGGCGGCCGAGGTATAGGGCCCCACACCCGGCAGCGCCTGCAATCCGGCGCGGGTGGTGGGAAATCCGCCTGCTGCCGCCACCGTCCGCGCACAGGCCAGCAGGTTGCGCGCGCGGGCATAGTATCCAAGCCCCGCCCATTCGGCCATGACCTGCGCGTCTTCCGCCGCCGCCAGCGCCTGAACGGTTGGCCAAAGCGTGGTGAAACGCTCGAAATAGCCCTTCACCGCCGCCACGGTGGTCTGTTGAAGCATGATTTCCGACAGCCAGACCCGGTAAGGATCGGCCGCCCCGCCCCCCGGTGGCATCCGCCATGGCAGGGTGCGGGCGTGGCGGTCATACCAGTCCAGCAGAAGGGGTGCGACCTCACGCATCGTTCACAGCTTTTTTGAACTGGCTGGCTGGCATCCCTGCACCGGCTTGTTAAACTGCGCCCGTTCTAACCGCGGAGCGCCGCATGTCACAGCCCCCTCGCAGATCGCGCGGTTTCCGGCAGGCTTCCAGCCTGGTGGCCGAGCCGATCCGCCATGCCGCCGAAGGCCGGGGCTTTGCCGTGGCGCGGCTGCTGACCCATTGGGCCGAGGTGGTCGGCCCTGAAACCGCGTCCCGCGCCCGTCCGGTGAAGATCTCCCATACCCGCAACGGCATGGGGGCCACGCTGACGCTGCTGACCACCGGGCCATACGCGCCGCTGCTGGAAATGCAGCTGCCCGCCCTGCGCGACCGGGTAAATGCCTGTTACGGCTATAACGCGATCTCGCGCATTACGCTGACCCAGACCGCGCCGACCGGGTTTTCCGAAGGGCAGGCCAGTTTTGACCATGCCCCCAAGGCCCGGCCCCAGCCCGATGCCGAAACCCGCCGCGCGGCGCAGGCACTGGCCGCACAGATTTCCGATCCTGCCTTGCAGGCCGCCGTGGCGCGGCTTGCGGCACTCAAGCTGACCCGAAAGGGCAGAGCCAACCGAAAGGTCCCTGAATGAGCTTCCAAATCCGCAACTTCCTGTCCGTGTCGCTGATCTCGGCCGCGCTGGCACTGCCGGCCGCGGCCCAGACGACCCCCGCACCGGAAGCCGCGCCCGCGGCCCCCGCCGCGACCCCGGAAGCGCAAACCCCGGCAGAACAGGCCCCGGCCGCCGAACCGAAGATCGTCGAGGATCTGTTCCTGGGCGAGGAAAGCGCGCCGCTGACCATCTATGAATATGCTAGCTTCACCTGCCCCCATTGCGCGGCCTTCCACAAAGACAACTTCCCCAAGCTGAAGGCTGAATATATCGACACCGGCAAGGTGCGCTTCGCCACGCGCGAGGTCTATTTCGATCAGGTCGGCCTGTGGGCGGGCATCCTGGCTCGTTGCGACGATGCGAAATATTACCCGGTCAGCGGCATGCTGATGGATGAACAATCCGAATGGCTGGGTGCCCAGAATGGCGAGGAACTGGTCGCCAACCTGCGCAAGATCGGCGCCAAGGCCGGCATGACCGCCGAACAGATGGATGCTTGCTGGGCCGATCAGGCCAAGGTCGCCGATCTGGTCCACACCTTCCAGGTCAATGCCGAGGCCGACAAGATCGAGGCCACGCCCACCTTCATGATCGGTGGTGAGCAGGTCAAGAACATGGCCTGGGAAGATCTGAAAGCCAAGATCGACGAAAAGCTGGCCGAGGCTGAAGCAGCCGCGCCGGCCAACTGATGACGCCGCTCGCCGGTCTGAAGGTCGTCGAGCTTGCGCGTATTCTGGCCGGCCCTTGGGCTGGCCAGATTCTCGCCGATCTTGGCGCAGAGGTCATCAAGGTCGAGGCCCCCGAAGGCGATGATACCCGCCGTTGGGGGCCGCCGTTCATTGAACGCGAGGGCGACCGCTCGGCCGCGTATTTCCACGGGGCCAATCGTGGCAAGAAATCGGTGACCGCCGATTTCCGCACGCCCGAAGGCCAGCAGCGCGTCCGTGATCTGATCGCCGATGCCGATATCGTCATCGAGAATTTCAAGGTCGGCGGGCTGGCGAAATACGGGCTGGATTATGCCAGCCTGCAGGCCCTGAACTCGCGCCTGATCTATTGCAGCGTCACCGGTTTTGGCCAGACCGGGCCTTACGCCCACCGCGCGGGTTATGACTATATCATTCAGGGCATGTCCGGGCTGATGAGCGTGACGGGAGAGCCTTCCGGCCAGCCGCAGAAGGTCGGCGTGGCCGTTACCGACATCTTCACCGGCATCTATGCCGCGACGGCGATTCTGGCGGCGGTGGAAATGCGCCACCGCACGGGCCGGGGTCAGCATATCGACATGGCGCTGATGGATGTCGCTGTGGCGATCATGGCCAATCAGGCGATGAATTACCTGACCACCGGCAATGCGCCGCAGCGGATGGGCAATGCGCATCCGAACCTCGTCCCCTATGCGGTTTTCGACTGCGCCGATGGCTGGATCATCATCGCCACCGGCAATGACGGCCAGTATCGCCGCCTGTGCGATGTGCTCGGCCTGCCCGCGCTGGCAACGGCACCCGATTACGCCACCAATGCCGACCGTATCCAAAACCGCGAGGCGCTGACGGCGGCATTGCAAGCCGTTACCCGTGGCTGGTCCCGCGACGATCTGCTGACCGCGCTAGAGGCGCAGGGCATCCCCGCCGGGCCGATCAACGACATGGCCGATGTCTTCGCCGATCCGCAGGTCATCGCGCGCGGGCTGAAAATCACCCCCGACGGGGTGCCCGGCGTGCGCCTGCCAGTGGTGTTTTCGGATGCGGAACTGGCGACCGACCGCGCCTCGCCCCGTCTGGGTCAGGACGATCCGGTCAGTGCCGGCTGAAGCAGCCCGTCCAGCCGCGCCCAATCGTCCAGTTCCAGCCGCACCGGCAGGGCCAGCACATTGCGCCGGAAATCGAGCGGCAGGCGCACGGCGTCCTTTTCGGTGGTGACCAGCTGGGCGCCGGTCAGCTTTGCCTCGGCCGTCAGGCGTTGCAGCAGGGCGGGGGTGAAGGGCTGATGATCGTCAAGCCCCTCTCCCCGGACCAGATCGGCGCCCAGATCGCGCAGGGTGGCGAAGAATTTCTCGGGGTGGCCGATGCCGGCAAAGGCCAGCACCCGGTGGCCCTGCCAGTCGATGCCGGTCTGCAGCGGCTGCAACGCGCCCTTCAGATGCGGCAGGTCCAGCACATGACCCCAGGCGCGGGAAAAGCGGTCCTGCATCGGCGACAGCCCGATCGAGATCACCGCATCTGCGCGCCGCAGCCCATCCGCCACCGGTTCGCGCAAGGGGCCGGCGGGGATGCACAGCCCGTTGCCGAAGCCCTTGGCGGCGTCGACCACGATCAGCGACAGGTCGTGATGCAGGCTCGGGTCCTGAAAGCCGTCATCCAGCAGGATCGCCTGCGCGCCATCGGCGACAGCGGCGCGCGCGCCTTCGACGCGGTTGTCTGCGACCCAGACCGGGGCGAAGGCGGACATCAGCAGGGGCTCGTCGCCGACCTCCTCGGCGCTGTGCCTGCGTTCATCGACGCGGGTTGGGGCGGTGGTAGTGCCGCCGTAACCCCGGCTGACGATCTGCACGGCCACGCCTTGCGAGATCAGCCGCTGCGCCAGCGCGATCACGGTGGGGGTCTTGCCGGTGCCGCCGGCGTTGATATTGCCCACGCAGATCACCGGCACGCCCAGCCGGGTGCGTTCGCCCCCCTTCAGCCGCCGGGCGGTCGCGGCCCCGTAAAGCGCGCCCAGCGGACGCATCAGGTTGGCCCGCAGCGTCGGCGGGGTCTGGAACCAGAAGGCGGGGGCGCGGCGGCTCATGCGAGATCTCCCAGGATGGTGTCGCGGACGGCATGGGCGATCCGGTTGGCCACGCCCTCGCCCCCGGTGGAAACGCACCAGGCATTGGTGGCGATCTGGGCGGCCTGATCGGCGGCCAGAAGGGCGACGACCGCCTGCGCCAGACCGGCCGCGTCCTCGACCCGGCGGGCAGCGGCGGCACCGTCAAGCTGCGCCCATTCCGCCGCGAAGGGGCCGTCCAGCGGGCCGTGAATGGCGGCGGATCCCAGCGATGCCGCCTCGAACGGATCGCGGGCGGCGTCGGTCGGGCCATAAAGCGTCGTGCCCATGAAAGTCGACGGCGCGAGGCGATACCACAGGCCCAGCTCGAACAGGTCGTCGACAAGATAGACGCTGACTTCCTCGGTCGGGTCTTCGTCGTAATTGCGTTGGGCGACGACCAGCCCGGCCTCGCCCATGCGCGCGGCCATCGCCTCGGCCCGGCGGGGATCGTCGGGCAGCACGATCAGCATGGCGCGGTGGCTATAGCGCAGGACCGTCAGCTGGGCCTCGATCAGGGCTTCTTCTTCGGCCTCGGTGACGCAGACCGCCAGCCAGATCTGCCGGCCCTTGAAGGCCTCGGCCAGCGATTCGCGTTCGGCCTCCAGATGCTTCAGGGGCTGGCGGGACAGGGTGATCGGGCCGGTGATTTCGATCCGTTCGGGGGCGGCGCCCAGCTCCAGCGCCGCTTCGCCGCTGGCCGGGTCGGGCAGCAGCAGCAGCGTCAGCTGCGACAGCGCCGAGCGGCGGGTAAAGCCCGGCAGCGACCAGCCGCGCGGCGGCGCGACAAGGCGGGTCTCGGCCAGGATCACCGGGATGTCGCGGGCTCTGGCGGCCTCGATCAGGGGGCGCGGCAGGTCCGTGCCGACCAGCAGCACGGCATCGGGGCGCATGGCCGCCAGCTGCGCCTGGGCCATGCTGTCGGACAGCGCGCCATCGGCGACCGAGGTCACGCCCCGCGTCGCCAGATCGGGCACCCCGCCCACCGCACGGCTGACGGCGACCTGCAAGCCGCGCCGGCGCATCTGCATCAGCAGTTGGATCAGCGCCGGGGCAAGGCTGCCATCATCCGGGCCAGCCTGGTCATAGCCGGCGCCGATGCGCAGCCAGACCAGCGGGCCGTCACCCGTCGGCAGCGCCAGATCGGGCAGCGGCAGGGGCTGTGTGGGCTGGTCCAGCAAGCGCCGCACCCAACCGCGCAGCCCCTGCACGCTGCTCATGTTCAGGAACCCAGCTCGGCCGTCGGGCTGGTTTCGCGGCCTTCGTCCATCAGGCGGTGCAGATGGGCGATGAAATAGCGGGTCTGCGCACTATCCACGGTGCGCTGCGCCGCGCCCTTCCATGCTGCATGGGCCGAAGCGAAATCGGGGAAGACCCCAACAACGTCGATGGCCGAAGTGTCGCGGAACTCGGTCCCGTCAATGTCGATCAACTCACCCCCGAATACCAGGTGCAGTCGCTGCGTCATCGGAAAATCTCCTGCTTTATTCGATGCGCGTTACTAAGCGTCCGCGCGCCGTGACGCAATCGCCGCGTCGGCCCGGGTCAGCGCATCGACGATCAGGCCGGGCACTTCCGGGGCAAGCCCGATCGGCGGCAGGCAGGGGCCGGCAAAGCCCGCGCGTGCCAGACCCTTGGGGATGTCGTCGGTGACATGTTCCGCCGCCGTCGCGAAGAAGGGCAGCGCCAATGCGCGCGGCCCCAGATCGCGGGCGGCATCGGCCAGGAACGGCGCTTCCTCGATGAACCCGGTCACCACGCGGCCCATGCGCATCCGCAGCAGTTCGGCCATCGCCTCGGCCCCCTTGGCCGAGCCACGCGCCCGTTGCGAGCCATGCGCGATCAGCAGCAGCGTCACCTGATGAGGGTCCCAGCCGCAGGCAGCCGCCGCTTGGTAAAGCTTGTGCAGGCACAGCTCGGCAAGCGTTGGATCCAGCCCGAAAGGGGACAGGACGTCGATATCCCTGGCCCCCGCCGCCGCCAGCCGGCGCGGCAATTCGGTGCCGGTAAACCAGCCCGCCGCCATGAACATGGGATAGGCCATCGCGTCCGGCGCTGCCGCAACCGCCCGGTCCAACGCCCCCGGCATGGCCAGCGTCGCCCCCAGCACCCGCCGCCCCGACAGCGCCGAAACCGCCGCCGCCAGCCTGTCAATTGCGGCTTGCTGAGGTCCGGGGTCCGAGGGCTGGCCGTGGGCGATGATGATGGCGGGGCGTGGCATGGCTGGCATCCGAAACGGGTTGGCGCTATCTGTGCCCCCAGCCAATCACGCGCGGGGCGCGATCTCAAGTCGAGGTATTCATGTCCGGCTGGACTGAGCTTATTCTGGCCTTCACTGCCTTTTTGGCAGCACATGTGATCCCGATGCGACCAGCATTGAAATCTGCGCTGATCGCGCGGCTGGGGCGCACGGGCTATATTGCCGCGTTCAGCCTGCTGTCGCTGGGGCTGCTGTATTGGCTGCTGATGGCGGCCGGCCGGGCGCCCTTTATCGAGATCTGGCCGCAGGCCCAGTGGCAGCGTTGGCTGGCCAATCTGGCGATGCCGGTGGCGATTTCGCTGGTTGTTTTCGCCGTGGGCGTGGCCAATCCGTTTTCCTTCGGCGGCAAGGTGGCGGGGTTTGATCCTGACCGGCCCGGCATTATCGGGCTGACCCGGCACCCGCTGATGTGGGCCTTCGCGATCTGGGCCGGGGCGCATCTGCTGGCCAATGGCGATCTGGCCCATGTGGTCCTGTTTGGGCCGCTGCTGATCTTCGCGCTGTCGGGCATCTGGGGGGCCGAGGCCCGCGCTCGCCGCACCCTGCCCGATTTCGACCGGCTGGCGGCGCATAGCTCGCTTTGGCCGGGTGGGGCGCTGATTTCGGGGCGGTGGCGGCCGCGCGGCTGGCCCAGCCTGCTGCGGCTATTGGTCGCGGGGCTGGTCTGGGCGGGGCTGCTGCACCTTCACGTGCCGCTGATCGGGTTGTCGCCGCTGCCCTGAAGGCGGAAGCCCTCGGGGATGCGGTCGCGGCGGTCCAGCACCAGATCGGCGATGATCCCGGCTAGCACCGGGGCCATGCCAAAGCCGATCTTGAAGCCGCCATTCAGCACGAAATGCCCCGGCCGCCCCGGCCATTCCCCCAGCAACGGCGCGCGCGAGCGGGCGCGGGGTCGGATGCCGGCCCAACGATCCAAGACCTCGGCCCCATCCAGCGCCGGGCACAGCGCGCGGGCGCGGGCGATGACGTCCTCCAGCTGTTCGTCCACGTCTTCATGTTCAAAGCTGTTTTCCGAGGTCGAGCCGATCCCCACCGTCCCATCAGCATGGGGCACGATGTGCAGCCCGTCGGCATAGACCTGAGGCGCATCCGGCGCGGCGAATCGCAGCGCGGCGCTTTGGCCCTTGACGCCCTGGCCGATCTTGCGGCCCAGATCCTCGCCCAGCATCGCCAGCCCGGGCGCGCCGGTGGCCCAGATCGCCGGGCCGGGCATCGCATCCGGCCGGGCGGGCTGGCCCAGCACGATTTCGCCCCCCTTGGCGGTGATCGCCGCTGCCAGCGCTGCCCCGGCCATGCGCGGGGACAGCCGCGCTGTCAGGTCGTCCATCAGCCACCAGCCCTCGGGGCTTTCAGGCACTAACGGGCCCTCGGGCCGGGTCTGGGTCAACCACATCCGGGCCGCACCCTGCCAGTGGCGATCCGCGCCTTCGATCCGGGCGCGCAGCCTTGGCAGATCCGCCGCCGTCACCGCCTGCACCCGTCCAGTGCGGGCATAGCCGGGGTCGCGGCCGCCGACCTGCGCGACCTGATCCCAGAACGTGCGGGCATTCAGAAGGCTTTCGAGCTGCGCCTGTTTCTTGATATTCCAGCTGTCGGGCGCATGCGGCGCCAGCGCGCCCACGGTGCCACCTGATGAGCCCGCGCCGATGCGATCCGCCTCGATCACGCGGACGTGATGGCCGCGCCGGGCGATTTCCCAGCCGGCGGAAAGCCCCGCTATTCCCGCGCCGATCACCGTGACGCTTGCCATTTCCGCCCCTATTCGTCAGGTCTGCCCGCGTAAGGAGTTAACCTTGATGAGCGTTCAGCACCAGACACCCGAACTGGATTGGCGCGAGGGCGGTGTCCCCGTCTCGCAGCGGTTCGATGACCCCTATTTCAGCCTGAATGGCGGGCTGGCAGAGACACGGCACGTCTTTCTGTCCGGCAACGACCTGCCGGGGCGACTGTGTCCGGGGTTTCATGTGGCCGAACTGGGCTTTGGCACCGGGCTGAACCTGCTGGCGCTGGCTGAAATTGCCACCCAGCCCGTCCGCTTCACCAGTTTCGAGGCGTTTCCGATGGATCTGGACCAGCTGGAACAGGCCCATGCGGCCTTTCCCGAACTGGCCAACCTGACAACGGCGTTGCGCGCCGGCTATCCGGCGCAGCGCTTCACCCTCGGTCAGGTCGATGCGGAAATCATCATCGGCGACGCCCGCGACACGTTGCCGCGTTGGGATGGCGCGGCGGATGCGTGGTTTCTGGACGGGTTTTCGCCCGCCAAGAACCCCGAGCTATGGGGCGCGTCACTGATGGGCGAGGTCTGCGCCCATACAGCGCCGGGTGGCACATTCGCCACCTACACGGCCGCCGGCCATGTCCGCCGCGCGCTTGGTGCGGCGGGCTTTTCGGTCAGCCGCGCCGAAGGCTATGCGGGCAAGCGGCATATGAGCCGGGGTGTCCGGCTTTAACCTCCGGTTGAAATCCCGGCTGCATTCGCCGCCGGTCGCGGGGTCGGCCGCTGGGCCGGGACGGTGGCTGCCGGGGCGGGCGCGGCTTCGGTTTCGGCGAAGGCGGCGGCTTTGGGTGACAGCGGATCGCCTTCCTGTGGCGGGCGGCCGGATCGGGTCAGGACCTCGGCCAATGTCTGGCGCGGCTTGGGCGGCGGTGGCACGAAACCGTCGCCGGTCAGATCTTTCGAGGGCGTGGCCGCGACCGGCATCCCGGCGATGCGCGCGCGATAGACGGGCAGCGCCTCGGTTACGCGCATGACATAGTTGCGGGTTTCGTCGAAGGGGATCATCTCGACCCAGTCCACGGGATCGGTTTCGGTGCGGATGTCGCCGAAAGCCTCGGTCCATTGGCGGGACCGTCCGGGGCCTGCGTTATACCCGGCCGCCACCAGCGCCGAGGAAGGCCCGAAGCGGTCGCGCAGCGTCTGCAGATAGGCCGTTCCAAGCCTCGCGTTATAGGTCGGGTCCTCGGTCAGCCGCGACCGCACGTAATCGACACCGGTCTTCTTCGCCATCTCTTGCGCGGTGCCGGGCATCAGCTGCATCAGGCCAAGCGCGCCGACATGGGAAGAGACGGTATGGTTGAATTCCGATTCCTGGCGCGAGATCGACATGACCAGCTCGGCCGGCAGATCCAGCTTTTCATGTTCCAGCCCGGTCAGCGGGAAATAGGCCGCCGGATAGACCGCGCCCTGCGCTGCCGCCCGCTTGGCCAGCCGCAGCGCATGCCAGGGATAGCGCATTTCCAGCGTCAGCCGCGCCATCCGGGCGATGTCGTCGGGCGTGGCGGTTTCCGACAGATGCAGGAAAAAGCGCTGCCCCAGATCGGGCTGACCGGCGGCAAAGGCGAAAACGCCAGCCTGAAAGACCTCGTTTTCGCGCAGATCGTCGCGGCGCCATTGGGGCAGGGCGGCTTCGGCCCGGCCGGGGATGGACAGCGCCGGGTCGGGGGCGGCGCCGATGCGTTCGGCGGCAAGCTGGCCGTAATAGGTCGATTGCAGCTTTGCCCCGGCGGCGAAGGCCGCCTTTGCGGCATCGGCATTGCCCGCGGCTTCCTGCGCACGGCCGCGCCAGTAATGCGCGCGGGCCTGACTGACCACGCCGGCGGTGCCGTCGGTCAGGTGCTGGAAATGGGTCAGGGCGCGGTCGGGCGCACCGCCACGCAGGGCGGCATAGCCGGCGAGGAATTCAAGATCGGCATAAGCCTCGGATCCCGGTTCCAGATGGTGGGGCGTGGCGAGGTCCTCGGCGGCTTTCCAGTCGCCGCCGCGCAGGGCGGCGCGGGCGTAATCGGCGCGCGTCTCGGCCCAGATATCGGGACGGCGCAGCGCCTCGGCCGAGGTTGACCGTTCCAGCATCAACTCGCGGGCGAGATCGGGCATTTTGGCCTGCACCCGCCAGCGAAAGCGGTCCATGGCAAGGCCGGCGTCGTCGCGCTGCGCCTCGGGTAGGGCGAGGATCAGCGCGTCGGCCCCGCTGCGGCGGGACTGGGTGGCGATCCGGGCTTCGGCCAGCGGGCGGGCGGTCGCGCTCATCCGGGTCAGGCCTTGCTGGGCCGCCTGCCATTCGGACTGATCCAGCAGCGCGAAGACCCGATCATCGGCCAGATCGCCGACCAGATCGCCATGGGCGGCCAGAAAGGTGGTCTCCTCGGTGGCGGTCATCGGCAGGCTGGTCCAGATCGCCCGCGCCTTCGCCTTGGCGGCCTCGGCATCGGTGGCTTTCAGCGCCGTGATCAGCGCCGCAGCGCCTGCGCCGGTTTGCGGATCGTGGCGGGAGAACCACTCGATAACATCTGCCGCCGGGGTCGTCGCGCTCAGCACGGACTCGCCGCGTTTGTACAGCAGTTCCATTCCCGGCCAGTCGGGATGCGCGCGCGCAAAGGTCAGATAGGCGGCGAAATCGCCCCGGCCCGCCCGCAGCGCCTGCCAGTCGACAAGCGCCTGCGCCAAAGGCCCGGATTTTGCCGCCGCTTCCTCGGCCACGGGCCAGTTCTTCGACCCGGCTGCCGTCAGCGCCGTCGCCATATCAGGCAGCGATTCCGCCCGCAGGGGCCACGCCGCGACCGAGGCCAGAAGCCCGGCCAGAAGGATTTCACGCAAAGAATACATCATTCGCCCAATTTGCGGCGACGCCCCGCCACCTGCAATTCACATCCTTGGCAAATCCACCGCCCGCGTCTAGTGTCCGCCGAGTTTCACAACCCCATCACGACAGGAGCGTGTCATGTTCAAAGGGTCGATGCCCGCACTGATCACGCCGTTCACACCGGACGGCGAACTGGATCTGGACACGCTGAAGAAGTTTGTCGAATGGCAGATCGACCAGGGCAGCCACGGGCTGGTTCCCTGCGGCACCACCGGCGAATCCCCGACGCTGAGCCATGAAGAAGACCGCACCGTCGTGCGCGAGGTCGTGCGCATTGCCGACGGTCGCGTGCCGGTGATCGCGGGGGCGGGGTCGAACTCCACCCGCGAGGCGATCGGGCTGGCACAGCATGCCGAAGGCGCGGGCGCGAACGGGCTGCTGATCGTGACGCCTTACTACAACAAGCCCACGCAGGCGGGCATGATCGCGCATTTCACCGCGATCCATGATGCCACCAATGTGCCGATCGTGATCTATAACATCCCCGGCCGCTCGGTCGTGGACATGATGCCCGACACCATGGGCGAACTGGCAAAGCTGCCGCGCATCGTCGGCGTCAAGGACGCCACCGGCAAGATCGAACGCGTCAGCCAGCAGCGCCTGACCTGCGGGCCGGATTTCGTCCAGCTTTCGGGCGAGGACGCGACCGCGCTTGGTTTCAACGCTCATGGCGGCATCGGCTGCATCAGCGTGACCGCCAATGTGGCCCCGAAGCTGTGCGCCGAGTTCCAGAACGCGACCCTTGCCGGGGAATGGGGCAAGGCGCTGGAGATTCAGGACAAGCTGATGCCCTTGCACATCGCCTTGTTCATCGAGCCGGGTCTGGTTGCGGCGAAATACGCGCTGTCGAAGCTGGGCATGGTCAACGAACGCGTCCGCCTGCCTCTGGTTGGGCTGACCCAATCGGCGCGCAATGCTGTTGATGATGCGATGCGCCATGCCGGCCTGATCTGACGGCCTCGGCAATGACGAAAAGGGCGCCTCGCAGGGCGCCCTTTTTCGTTTCACCACTGCAGGCGGGTTCAGTCGCCGTCGTTGATCAGCCGGGAATCGGCGCCGTCGTCCATCAGGCTCGGCCGGTCCGACTGGGTGGACCAGTTGGTGCCAGCGCCGGTCGGCGGCAGTTCTTCCTTGGTCCATTGCAGATGGATGTTGGCCTTGGCGATCATCAGCCCGGTGACCGGTGCGGTCAGGAAGATGAACATGGTGATCATCAGCTCATGAAAGCTGACGTGTTCCCCGAACCAACCAAAATAGATCATCGAGGCCAGCAGCACCCCGCCAACCCCCAGCGTCGCGGCCTTGGTGGGGGCGTGCAGCCGGGTCATCGGCTCGGGCAGCTTGACCAGCCCGTAGGATCCGACAAAGCCGAAGAATCCGCCGATCACCAGCAGGGCGGAAACCAGAATTTCAATGAACAGATCCATGGTGCCCCCTATTCGATGATGTCGCCGCGCAGGATGAATTTTGCGTAAGCCACGGTAGAGACAAAGCCGACCATGGCAAACAGCAGCGAGGCTTCGAAATACATCTCGGTGCCCTCGCGAAATCCGAACAGTGTCAGCAGGGCGATCATGTTGATGGTCATGGTATCCAGCGCCAGAATCCGGTCGGGCACGCCCGGCGCGATCACCACCCGGTACAGGCTGAACAGCAGGGCGATGCCAAAGCAGGCAAATGCGAAGGTCAGGGCATAGGCGATCATGCGAAGATCTCCTTCAGGCGCGATTCATAGCGCGTCTTGATGTCAACCACGACGGACTGAGGATCGGGCGCGTGCAGGCAGTGGACCAGCAGCGCATGGCCACATTCCGACAGGTCGCAGCTGACCGTACCCGGCGTAAGCGTGATGGTGCCGGCCAGCACGGTGATGGCCTCGGGGGTGCGGATTTCCAGCGGGATGACGATCCAGGCGGGTTGCAGCTGTGAATTCGGCTTGAACAGCACGATCTTGGCGACCTGCACGTTGGCGACGATGATGTCCCACACCACAAGGGCAAGGTAGCTGCCATATTTCGGCAGCGATTTCAGGCTGGATCGCTGCCGCCAGTAGGGCCGGATCAACAGGGGGATCACCAGCCCGATGATCATCCCGAAGACCAGCGAGCCCCAGCGGAAATCATTGACCAGCAGCAGCCAGGTCACCACCAGCAGCACGGACAGGATCGGATGGGGGAAAAGCCGGGTCATGGCCGCGCACCTTCCTGGTTGGTCAGTACCGATTCGACATAGGGATGCGGACTGAAAAGCTGCTCGGCGATGGTGTCGGTCATCCGCAGCGCAGGCCCCGCGAAGACGGTCAGCAGGACCAGACCCGCCAGCAGCGCGCCGGTGGCGGCGAAGGCCAATGCGGGCGAAACGGCGTCGCCGATGTCCTGAATATGTTCATCGGGTTCCAGCTTGGGCGGGATCGGGGCCCTCGGTGCAGGCTTGCCCTCGGCCTCGGCCTGCTGTTCGATCCGTTGCAGCTGGAAGGGCAGCCAGAACAGGGTGGAACCCGCCCGGCCAAAGCCCACGATGGCGAAAAGCGAGGTGATGAGGATCGTGGCCCAGATGCCGATCCACCACGGGTCCAGACGGGTCGCATCCAGCACCAGCAGCTTGCCGATAAAGCCCGACATCGGCGGCAGGCCCGCCGCGGCGATGGCGGCGGCAAAGAACAGTGCCGCGATCAGCCCGCTGTTCTGGATCTTCGGGCGCAGCGTCAGCCACAGATCGCCGCCGCGACGTGCCGCGATCATGTCGGCGATCAGGAACAGCGCCGCCCCGGTCAGGGTCGAGTGGATGGTGTAATACAGCGCCGCCGAGATGGACGCCGGCGTGAACATCGACACCGCGATGACCAGCGTCCCGATCGAGGCGATGGCCGACATCGCCGCCACCCGGCCCATATGACGCCCGCCCAGCACGCCCACTTGACCGACGACCAGCGTGATCAGCGCGGCCGGCAGCAGCATGTCGGAAATCAGGCTCTCGACCGCGCCGTCGCCCGGGAAGACCAGCGTATAGAAGCGGATGATCGCGTAGACCCCGACTTTCGACATGATCGCGAACAGCGCCGCGACCGGGCCCGGCGCGTTGGCATAGGTCGAGGGCAGCCAGAAATGCAGCGGAACCAGCGCCGCCTTGATGGCGAAGACCAGCATCAGCAGCACAGCGCCCGCGCGCAAGATCGCCGTGTCGCTGGCCGGCATCTGCGCCACCTTGACCGCCATATCGGCCATGTTCAGCGTACCGGTGACGGCGTAAAGCGTACCAAGCGCGGCCAGAAACAGGGTCGAGCCGATCAGGTTGATGACCACATATTGCACGCCCGCGCGCAGCCGCAGCGCGCCGCCGCCATGAATCATCAGCCCGTAGGACGCGATCAGCAGCACCTCGAAGAAGACGAACAGGTTGAAGGCGTCGCCGGTCAGGAAGGCACCCATGACGCCCATCATCTGGAACTGCCACAGCGCATGGAAATGCCAGCCCTTGCGATCCCAGCCCGAGCCGATGCCGTAAAGCTGGACGACCAGCCCCAGAAACGCCGTCAGCACCAGCATCAGCCCGGCCAGCCGGTCCAGCATCAGCACGATGCCGAAGGGCGCAGGCCAGTTGCCCAGCCGATAGACGAAGACCTCGCCGGTATTGGCATGAAACGCCAGATACAGTGCCACGCCCAGCAGCAGGGCCGAGCCGACGGTCGAGAAGACACGTTGCAACAGCAGGTCGTGGCGCATCCACAGGATGATGAGACCGCCGATGATCGCGGGCAGGACGACAGGGGCAATGATAAAGTGGTTCATTCGGTATCCCCGCCCTCGCGTCGGTCGGATTCGGGCATGTCGATATAGTCGTCGCCGCCCTCGATGAAGGCGCCCAGCGACAGCAGCACCACCACCGCCGTCATCCCGAACGAGATGACGATTGCGGTCAGCGTCAGCGCCTGCGGCAGCGGGTCGGTATAGGCCGAGAAATCGGCCGGCCCGTGGCCTTGCAGGATCGGCGGTTTGTTGACTGCCAGCCGGCCGGTGGTGACCAGGAACAGGTTGATCGCATAGGACATCATGGTCATGCCGATCACGACCGGGAAGGTCCGCAGGCGCAGCACCAGATAGATCCCCGAGGCGCTCATGGCGCCGATGGCGATTGCAACAAGCGCTTCCATCAATGCGCCTCCTTCGGGTCAGCGGTTGGTGCTTCTGCGGTGGCCGGACGGGTCGACGCCTCGCCCGTGCGCCGGGCGATCCGCGACAGCGAATTCAGCGCCAGCATCACGGCGCCGACAACGCACAGGAAGACGCCAAGGTCAAAGGCCATGGCGGTGGCCAGCTCGAACTCTTCCAGGAAGGGCAGTTTGAAATAGCCGTAGGCCGAGGTCAGGAAGGGCAGGCCGAAGAACCAGGCGCCGATCCCGGTGGCGGCGGCGACGACGACGCCCGTGCCGATCATGGCGTGGAACGGCACGCGCTGGCGTTCCTGCGCCCAGGCAAAGCCCGAGGCCATGTATTGCATCAGCAACGAGATGGCGACGATCAGACCGGCGACAAAGCCGCCGCCCGGCTGGTTATGGCCACGCATGAAGATGAACAGCCCCACCGTCAACGAGATCGGCAGGATCAGCCGCGTCGCCACCACCAGCATCAGCGGGTGGCGGTCGCCTGCGCGGCGCTGATCGTGGCGCCAGTTGGTCAGCTTGCGGGCGGATTTGCCGATCAGCAGCGTTTCCGTCATCGCATAGATCACCAGCGCCGCGATCCCCAGCACGGTGATTTCGCCGAAAGTATCATAGCCGCGGAAGTCGACCAGCGTGACGTTGACGATATTGTCGCCTCCGCCCTGCTTGTAGCTGTTGGCGATATGGTATTGCGAGATCGTCTCAAACGCGAAGTCGCGGCGCATGATCGCATAGGCCAGACCGCCAAAAGCCAGCCCCACCACGGTGGCGATCAGCGCGTCGGCGCCGCGGCGCAGGCCTCCGGTTTCGACCCAGGTGCGTTTGGGCAGGAAGTTCAGCGCCAGCAGCATCAGCATGACGGTGACCACCTCGACCGAGATCTGCGTCAGCGCCAGATCCGGCGCGGACAGATAGACGAAGCCGCAGCTGACGATCAGCCCGACAATGCCGATCAGAACCAGCGCCAGCAGGCGATTGCGGTGGAAGGCGACCATGCAGCCCGTGGCCACGATCAGCAGCACGAAGCCTACGCCGGCGACGGGGGTGATGGGCAGCATCTCGCGGGTTTGGGGCCCGGTGCTGCCGGTGACCCAGGCGAATGTGCCCGCCAGAACGACGGTCCCGGACATCATGCCCGCGCCGCGCGCCAGCCGCCCGTCATGCAGCCCGTCATTGACTGCCTGCGCCCAGCGGACGGCGCGGCGGATGATCCTGTCGAAAATCACCTTTGCTTCGGGGCGCGGCATGGCGTCCCATATCGCTTGCAGCGGACGGTGGAAGGCAACCATCAGCGCACCGATCACCAGCGCGGCGCCCGAGATCATCAGCGGTATGTTCACCCCATGCCACAGCGCGAGATGAGGATGCGTTTCCATGCCCGTGACCGCATCGGCGGATGCCGTCACCAGCCAGCCGGCCATGGTCATCGGCATCAGCCCGATCAGGATGACCAGCACGACCAGCAGGCTCGGGCTGAATAGCAGGCCCATGCCGGGATCATGCGGGTGGTGGGGGTAGTCGTCACGCTCTGACCCCAAGAATGTGCCGGCGATGAAGCGCAGCGAATAGGCAACCGAGAATGTCGCTGCGATCGCTGCGACGATCCCGAACAGCTGGGCATAGCCTGCCCAGGTGGTATGAATGGCTTCTTCCAGCATCATTTCCTTGGAAATGAAGCCGTTCAGCGGCAGCACTCCGGCCATGGACAGCGCGGCGATGGTGCCGATGGTGAAGGTGACCGGCATCAGCTTGCGCAGGCCACCCAGCAGTTTCATCGAGCGGGTGCCGGCCTCGTGGTCGACGATGCCGGCGGTCATGAACAGCGCCGCCTTGAAGGTGGCGTGATTGATGATGTGGAAGACGGCAGCGATGGCGCCTGCCTCGGTCCCCAGACCCAGCAGCATGGTCACCATGCCCAGCTGGCTGACGGTCGAAAAGGCGAGGATCGCCTTCAGGTCATCCTTGAACAGCGCGATCACCGCGCCGATCAGCATGGTGAACAGGCCCGTGGTGGCGACGATATAGAACCACTCGGGCGTGCCGGCCAGCACCGGCCACAGCCGCGCCATCAGGAAAAGCCCCGCCTTCACCATGGTGGCGCTGTGCAGATAGGCCGAAACCGGCGTCGGCGCGGCCATGGCGTGCGGCAGCCAGAAATGGAACGGGAACTGCGCCGATTTGGTAAAGGCGCCCAGCAGGATCAGCAGTAGGGCGGGCAGGTACAGGGGCGAGGCCTGAATGGCCTCCTTCGCTTCCAGAATGTCGCTGATGCGATAGCTGCCGGCGATATTGCCAAGCATCATCATCCCCGCGATCATCGCCAGCCCGCCCATGCCGGTAACTGTCAGCGCCATCCGCGCGCCCTGCCGCCCTTCCGGCAGGTGCTTCCAATAGCCGATCAGCAGGAAGGACGACAACGATGTGAGTTCCCAGAACACCAGCAGGAACAGGATATTGTCCGAAAGCACGATGCCCACCATCGCGCCCTGAAACAGCATCAAATAGGTATAGAACTGCCCGACCGGATCCCCTTTGGACAGGTAGTAACGGGCATAGAGGATAATCAGCAGCCCGATCCCCAGGATCAGGATGGCGAAAAGCAGGCTCAGCCCATCGATGCGAAAGCTGGCATCCAGTCCGATCCGGGGCAGCCAGGTGAAATGGCTGGTGATGACCTGCCCGTCCATGATGGCCGGGATGTGCAGGCAAAGCCCGATCAGGGCCAGCAATGTCATGGTTCCGCATGATATTGCCGCGACATTGCGCCCCGAGCGGATCAGAAGTCCGGGCAAAAGCGCGCCCAAAAAGGGCAGCGCAGCGATCAGGGCTGGCGACATCTGTCCTCCGACATGTTTAACGTTTGTCTCAAGGAACGGGGGGGCGGTGTCAAGCAAACCCGAGGCGTCAAAAGGACCTCTTTCCCGATGTTCGCGTTTCGTGCTAGCCTGTCAAAAAAGAACGAATGAGGGCAGGGCATGAGGGTTCTGGGCATCGATCCCGGTTTGCAGAACATGGGCTGGGGCGTGATTGAGCTGGACGGCCCGCGTCTGCGCCACATTGCCAACGGGGTCGTGCATTCCGACAAAGGCGAACTGGGCGAGCGACTGCTGCGGCTTTATCGCGGGTTGTCGGCGGTCATCATCGCCCATGCGCCGACGGCTGCGGCGGTCGAACAGACCTTTGTGAACAAGGATGCGGTGGGCACGCTGAAGCTGGGGCAGGCGCGCGGCATCGCCCTGCTGGCCCCGGCCGAGGCCGGGCTGGAAATCGGCGAATATGCCCCGAACGCAGTAAAAAAGGCCGTGGTCGGTGTTGGCCATGCCGGGAAGGAACAGGTTCAACACATGGTCCGCCACCAGCTTCCGGGCGTCGACTTCGCCGGGCCAGACGCGGCGGACGCGCTGGCAATCGCCATCTGTCACGCCCATCACCTGCAATCGCGGGCCGTCCGCATCAAGGCGCGCGCATGATCGGCCGGATCGCAGGCGTCATCCTGCACCGCGCCCCCGACCACGTTCTGATCGACGTGCGCGGCGTGGGCTATATCGTCCATATCAGCGAACGCACCGCCGCTAATCTGCCGCCCGTGGGGCAGGCGACGGCGCTGTATACCGACCTGTTGGTGCGCGAGGATCTGCTGCAATTGTTCGGCTTCCCCAGCCTGCTGGAAAAGGAATGGCACAAGCTGCTGACCTCGGTGCAGGGGATCGGGGCCAAGGCCTCGCTGGCGATTCTGGGGACGCTTGGGGCCGAAGGTCTGGGCCGGTCCATCGCGCTCGGCGATTGGTCGGCGGTCAGAAAGGCGCCCGGCGTCGGCCCGAAGCTGGCGCAGCGTGTGGTGCTGGAACTGAAGGACAAGGCCCCGTCTGTCATGGCCATGGGCGGCGCGCTGACGGTGGATGCGGGCACCCCGGTCATCGAGACCGAGGCCCCCGCGCCTGCGGCCCCGTCCCCCGCCGCCGCTGCCCCACCGCCATCCGCCGCCGCGCAATCCGAGGCGCTGTCGGCGCTGACCAATCTGGGCTATAACCCGTCCGAGGCCGCGCAGGCGGTGGCGCAGGCGGCAGGCGCTGACCCCGCTGCGGCGACGCCCGCGCTGATCCGGGCGGCGCTGCGTTCGCTGGCACCGAAGGAATAGGGGCGTTTCCCCACAGATCGAGGCTGAATGGAATTCTCTGACCCCACCCTGCGCCCCGAACCCCTGCCCGAGGACGAGCCGGGCCGCGCCCTGCGCCCGCAGGCACTGACCGATTTCGTCGGTCAGGCCGAGGCGCGGGCTAATCTGCGTGTCTTCATCGAAAGCGCGCGCCGCCGGGGCGAGGCGATGGATCACACGCTGTTCCACGGCCCGCCCGGCCTTGGGAAAACCACGCTGGCGCAGATCATGGCGCGCGAGCTGGGGGTGAATTTCAAGATGACCTCTGGCCCGGTACTGGCGCGGGCGGGGGATCTGGCGGCGATCCTGACCAATCTCGAATCCCGCGACGTGCTGTTCATCGACGAAATCCACCGCATGAACCCGGCGGTTGAAGAAGTGCTGTATCCGGCGATGGAGGATTTCGAGCTGGACCTGATGATCGGCGAAGGGCCGGCCGCGCGCACCGTCAGGATCGAATTGCAGCCGTTTACTCTGGTCGGTGCGACGACGCGTCTTGGCCTGCTGACAACGCCGCTGCGCGACCGCTTCGGCATCCCGACGCGGCTGCAATTCTATACCATCGACGAACTCGACCTGATCGTGCAGCGCGGCGCCCGGCTGATGGGGATGGGCGCGGACCCCGACGGCACCCGCGAAATCGCTCGCCGTGCGCGTGGCACGCCACGTATTGCCGGGCGGTTGCTGCGCCGGGTGGCGGACTTTGCGCTGGTGGAAGGCGACGGCCGGCTGACCCGCGAAATCGCCGACAGCGCGCTGACCCGGCTGGGCGTCGACGATCTGGGGCTGGACGGGGCCGACCGCCGCTATCTGGGGCTGATCGCCGAAAACTATGGCGGCGGGCCGGTCGGCGTTGAAACCATTTCCGCCGCGCTGTCCGAAAGCCGCGATGCGATCGAGGAGGTGATCGAGCCTTACCTGCTGCAACAGGGGCTGATCGCGCGGACGCCTCGGGGGCGGATGCTGGCGGCAAAGGGCTGGCGGCATCTGGGGCTGGACGCGCCGAAAGCGCCCCAACAAAGCGGGTTGTTTGGGGATTAGGCCGCTCAACCAGCTGTGAAGCGATAATCCTGCGGAATTTCCCCCTGACGCGCTAAGCTGGGCCTGAACCGGAGGGAATGCCATGTATCTGATACGCCGCTTCGCCGCCATTCTTGCAATGCTTCTGTCTTTTGCGCTGCCCGCGTCCGCCCATCACGGCTGGGGCTGGGCCGAGGGCGAGCTGGTCCAGCTGACCGGCACCATTCGCAGCATCACCATCGCGCCCCCGCACCCGATCCTTGAGGTCGAGGCCGAAGACGGCACCCTCTGGCGGGTCGAGCTGGGCAATCCCGGCCGTACCCAACGCGCTGGCTTTGTCGAGGGAGTGACCGCGCCGGGCGCGACTGTCACCGTGCTGGGCAACCGGTCCGAGGATCACAGCAAGGCGCTGATGAAAGCCGTTCGCATCACCATCGACGGGCAGCAATACGACTTCTACCCCGAACGGATCCCGGACAGCTGATTTGCAGGCACTGGCCGATCTTCTGGCGGCCTTGCCATTTGGGGGCCCGATGCGCGGATCGGCGACGTTCTATGCCTTGGTCAATGCCGCGCATATTCTGGGGATCGCCCTGATCCTCGGCGCGATCATCCCGCTGGATCTGCGGCTGATCGGCGTGCTGAATGGCCCGTCGCTGAACGTGATTGGCCCGTTTCTAAGCCATGTCGCGGCGGTGGGCGTGGCGCTG
Source organism: Paracoccus xiamenensis (assembly GCF_011308835.1). Lineage (GTDB taxonomy): Bacteria > Pseudomonadota > Alphaproteobacteria > Rhodobacterales > Rhodobacteraceae > Paracoccus > Paracoccus xiamenensis. Next base: position 241,250 of record NZ_JAAOHY010000002.1, read on the forward strand.
GCGGTGCTGACGGGCCTCGCGCTGATCTCGGTCCGGCCTGCCGAATACCTGGCCAATCCTGCGCTGCGGTGGAAGGCGTTGCTGCTGGCCCTGGCGCTGGTGAATGTCGCTGCGGTGCATCTGGGGCCGGGATGGCGCCGGGCGGTGCGGCGCGATCAGGTCTCGGGCGGGCTGCGTCTGGCTGCTGTGGTGTCGATCTGCGCCTGGCTGGGCACCCTTGTCGCGGGGCGGATGATCGGCTTTCTTTGATCCATCAGTTTCGGGGGGACAGATGGATAACGACAGCCGCATCCGCGACAGTTTCGGCAAGCAGACGATGATGCAGACGCTTGGTGCCACGTTGGACAGTGTGGCCGAGGGGCGGGTTGTGATCACAGCGCCGATCCTGCCGACCAGCTTGCAACAGCAGGGCGCAGGCCATGCCGGGCTGGCGTTTTCGATCGGCGATTCGGCGGCCGGTTATTCAGCGCTGACAGTTATGCCAGAAGGGGCCGAGGTGATGACGGTCGAGATGAAGATCAACCTGATGGCCCCCGCGCTTGGCGACCGGCTGGTCGCCGAGGGCCGGGTGATCCGCGCCGGCCGCCGTATCGTGGTGGTCGCCGCGGATGTGTGGGCCGAGAAAGAGGGTGCCCGCAAGCATGTCGCCATGCTGCAGGGCACCATGATCCCGGTTTAGGCGCGATCCAGCAGCGCCTCGCCGCCGGAAATCTCGCACTGGCCCGGCGATTCTTCGATGTTCAGGGCGGTGATGGTGCCGTCTTCGACCAGCATCGCATAACGCTTGGAGCGGCCGAACAGGCCCGCTGGGGGGGCGTCAAAGCCCATACCCATGGCCTTGGTGAAGCTGCCATCGGCATCGCCCAGGAAGGTCAGCCCGGCCTTGTCGGCGCCGGTCGATTCCGCCCATGCGCCCATCACGAAGGGGTCGTTGACGCTGACGCAGACGATCCGGTCGACGCCTTTGGCGCGGAACTGGTCGGCGGTGCGGATGAAGCTGGGGACATGCGCGGTCGTGCAGGTGCCGGTATAGGCACCCGGCAGCGCGAAAATCGCCACGCGGCCGGTGGTGTATTGTGCCAGATCGACCTGTGCGGGGCCGTTTTCGGTCATTTGCAGCAGCGTGCCCGAGGGCAGTTTATCGCCTTCACCAAGAGCCATGATCAGCTTCCTTCTGTTAAGATGGCGGCAGCCTAGCTGATGCCGCCTGCCGGGCAAAGGGTCAGCTGGTCGCGATTTCGTCCAGGAAGGCGTCGGCAAAGCGATCCAGCCGCGCATCGTCCAAAATCCGCGACAACGCGCCTCGGTCGGCGGGCCTTTGTTCCGCGATGCGTTTCAGCTGCCCGGTCGAGCAGCTGAGCGGCTTTTCGGTCCCATCCTCGCCCCGGGCCAGCCGCATCTGTGTTTCGGCCAGGCGGTCAAACAGCGCGCCCGCGTCGCGGCCCGCCAGCGCGCGGCGGGCGGGGTGCATCGGTGCCGTGTCGCCCGCGATCACCGACAGGAAGGCGTCGCCGTAACTGTCCAGCTTCTTCGCGCCGACGCCGTTGATACGGGCCATCTCGTCCAGGGTTTGCGGGCGGCGTTCGGCCATTTCCTGCAAGGTGCGATCGGGGAAGATGACGTAAGCCGGCACGCGCGCGGCCTCTGCCAGCGCCCGGCGCTTGGCCTTGAGGGCGGAAAACAACGGGGCGTCTTCCTCTGCCACCTGCATCTTCGGGACGAAAGCGGGTTTCGCGCGTTTGATGCTGTCTTCGCGCAGGGTCACGGGGGTCTCGCCCCGCAGGATCGGGTGGGCCGCGTCGGTGATATGCAGCGCGCCGTGGCGCGCCGGATCGGGGCGGCACAGGTCGCGGCCCATCATCTGGCGGATGATCGCCTGCCATTGCGGCTTGGACCATTCACGCCCGACGCCGAAGGTCGGCAGCTGGTCATGGCTACGCTCGCGGACCTTTTCGGTCGTGTTGCCGGTCAGCACGTCGATGATATGGCCTGCGCCAAACCACTCGCCGGTTCGCAGCATCGCCGACAGCGCCATGCGCACCGGCAGGGTGGCGTCGAAGGTGGCGGGCGGGGTGTCGCACAGGTCGCAATTGCCGCAGGGCTCTGACGCTTCTCCGAAATAGGACAGCAGCAGCTGGCGGCGGCAGGAGGTCGCCTCGGCCAGCCCGAGCAGCGCGTTCAGCCGGGCATGGTCGGCATCCTTGCGGGCGTTGTCGGCCAGACCTTCGTCGACCTGGGCGCGGCGCATGCGGATGTCGTCGGGGCCGAACAGGGTCAGGGTTTCGGCCGGGGCGCCGTCGCGTCCGGCGCGGCCGATTTCCTGATAATAGGCCTCGATGGATTTGGGCAGGTCGGCATGGGCGACCCAGCGGATATCCGGCTTGTCGATGCCCATGCCGAAGGCCACGGTCGCGGCGACGATCAGCCCGTCCTCGCGCTGGAAACGGGCCTCGGCCTCTCGCCGTGCATCGGGGTCCATGCCGCCGTGGTAATGCAGCGCCGGATGGCCTGCGGCGTTCAGGGCCGCTGACAGGGTTTCGGTCTTGGCGCGGCTGCCGCAATAGACGATGCCCGACTGACCGGGCCGGGCAGCTACAAAGTCCATCACCTGCCTGCGCGGGCTGTCCTTGGGTTGGAAGGCCAGATAGATGTTCGGACGGTCGAAGCCGCGCAGGAAGGTCAGGGGCGGCTGGCCCGCGAACAGGCGGTTGACGATTTCCGCCTGCGTTTCCGCGTCCGCCGTTGCGGTGAAGGCCGACAGGGGCACGTTCAGCGCCTGCTTTAGTTCGCCGATGCGCAGGTAGTCGGGGCGGAAATCATGGCCCCACTGGCTGACGCAATGCGCCTCGTCCACGGCAATCGCCGTGACGCCGGCGCGCCGCAGCAGCGGCAGCGTCCCGCCCGAAGCCAGCCGTTCCGGCGCCATATAGAGGATCTTCAGCGTCCCTTCGCGGAGCGCGGCGAAGATTTCGTCCGTCTCGGCCTCGGTATTGCCCGAGGTCAGTGCGCCCGCATTGACCCCCGCCTCGCGCAGCGCCCGGACCTGATCTCGCATCAGCGCGATCAGGGGCGAGATCACCACCGTCACGCCCTCGCGCATCAGCGCGGGAAGCTGATAGCACAGCGATTTGCCGCCGCCTGTGGGCATGATCGCCAGCACATCGCGGCCACCCGCCACGGCCTCGACAATGTCCTGCTGGCCGGGACGAAATTCGTCAAAGCCGAAGATCTGGCGCAGCAGGTCGGCTGGCATGGTCAGCCCAGGAAGACGCCGGCGTTATTGATCAGGGCCTGCCGCAGGATGATGAGACCGATGAAGACGACCAGCGGCGCAAGATCGAGACCGCCGGTATTGGGCAGAAGCCGCCGGATCGGGCCGTAAAGCGGTTCGAGGATCCGGTTCAGCCCGTCCCAAAGCTGCGCGATCAGCGGCTGGCGCAGGTTCAGGACCTGAAAATTGATCAGCCAGGACATGATGATATGCGAGATCATCAGGAACCACAGGACGTCCAGGATCAGCATGATGGCTTGAAACAGCGTGGTCATGGATCAGGCCTCGATCAGGATGCGCAGGATACGGCGCAGCGGTTCTGCCGCGCCCCAAAGAAGCTGGTCGCCGACGGTGAAGGCGCCGACATATTCCGGCCCCATGGCCAGTTTGCGGATGCGCCCGACCGGGATGGTCAGCGTGCCCGTTACCGCAACCGGCGTCAGGTCGCGCATCGAGGCCTCTTTCTCGTTCGGGACGACCTTCACCCAAGGGTTATCTTCGGCGATGATCGCCTCGATTTCGTCCACGGGCACGTCACCGTTCAGCTTGAAGGTCAGGGCCTGGCTGTGGCAGCGCATCGCGCCGATGCGGATGCAGAAGCCATCGACCGGGATCGCCTTTTCGTTCGACCCGCCAAGCGCATCGGGACCAAGACCGAGGATCTTGTTCGTCTCGGCCATGCCCTTCCATTCTTCCTTGGAGGTGCCATTGCCCAGATCCTTGTCGATCCACGGGATCAGGCTGCCGCCCAGAACCGCGCCGAACTGCGCGGCCTCATCGGTGCCCAGCATCGCCTGCTGGCGGGCCAGCACCTTGCGGTCGATCTCCAGAATCGCCGATTTCGGATCGTCCAGCAGGTCGCGGACCTCGGCATTCAGCTTGCCGTATTGGGTCAGCAGCTCGCGCATATGCTTGGCACCGCCGCCGGATGCCGCCTGATAGGTCTGCGTCGACATCCATTCGACCAGTCCGGCCTTGTACAGCGCGCCCACGCCCATCAACATGCACGACACCGTGCAGTTGCCGCCGACCCAGTTGCGGTTGCCCGCGGCAATGGCGTCGTCGATCTGCGGGCGGTTCACCGGGTCCAGCACGATCAGCGCGTCATCCGACATGCGCAGGGTCGAGGCCGCGTCGATCCAATGGCCGTTCCAGCCCGTCTCGCGCAGTTTCTTATAGATTTCCGAGGTATAATCGCCACCCTGACAGGTGATGATCGCCTCGCAGGATTTCAGCGCATCAAGGTCGTAAGCGTCGGCCAGCGGCGCATCGCCCTTGGGGGCCTTGCCGCCGGCGTTGGAAGTCGAGAAGAAAACAGGCTCGATATGGTCGAAGTCGCCCTCGGCCTCCATCCGGTCCATCAGGACCGAGCCCACCATGCCCCGCCAGCCGATCAGGCCGACGCGCGGCGTTCCATTCATCGCCATCGCTTCCACTCCGCGCAAATTCCTGCACCGCACTAAGGCAGGAAGGCCCTTCGTGCAAGGTTGCGTAGCGTCCGCGTTGACACCGCGCACGCCCCTGTTACCCCAACCGCAACAGGAGGCCGCCGATGTATCCGCTGATCCGATTCACGAAAGAGATGCTGAAGTTCCGCAACGCGCCCAAGCTGGGGCCGCTGGACAGCCATATCTCGACCCATATGTGCTGGCCCTGGGATCTGGACCCGTGGATTGAGCTGAATAACGGCCGTACCCTGACGCTGTACGATCTGGGACGCATTCCGATGGCATCGCGGACCGGGCTGATCGGTGCGCTGCGCAAAAACGGCTGGGGGATCACGGTGGCGGGTAACTCAACCCGGTATCGCCGCCGCATCCGGGCGTTTGAACGCTTCACCATGGTGACGCGGATGATCGGCTGGGATCGGCGCTTCATGTATATGGAGCAGTCGATGTGGCGAAAGGGTGAATGCTGCAACCACATGCTGCTGCGTGGTGCCTTCACCGGGCCAAAGGGCATCGTCTCTCCGAGTGAGGTTTTCACCGCCGTCGGCTATCACGACGAAAGCCCGGCGCTGCCGGAATGGGTGCGGGCATGGATCGCGGCGGATGCGCAGCGGCCCTGGCCGCCCGAAGTCGCACCAGAGGCGCGCGAGGCCATTCGCGGCTAGGGATTACAGCGTCGCGCCGTCGCGCCAGACATCAAAACGCCAGTGCAATCGGCCACAGTGGCAGATTCCAGTCAGCATGTTGTTTCCTTTCCGCAGGATGATCGAGGGTAGCCCGCCGGGCATTGGACGAAAAGAAGGTTGCCAAGACCGTTTGGTTTCGCCTTATCTCGCCTCAGGCAGTGGGAAGGATACCATTTGAACCGTAAACGTATCTGGGGATGGTGGTTTTTCGACTGGGCCTGCCAGCCCTATCACACGCTGCTGGTGACCTTCATTTTCTCGATCTACTACGCCGAGGTCGCCAAGCGGTCTTTCATCGCGGAGGGCATGGACGCCGCGCAGGCGGGCGCAGCGGCGCAGTCGCTGTGGGGTTATGGGCTGGCGATCGGTGGCGTTGTCATCGCTGTGCTGGCGCCGGTTCTGGGGGCGGTCGCCGACACCACCGGGCGCAGGCTGCCATGGGTGTGGTTCTTTTCGGGGCTGATCGTGGTCGGCGCGGCGGGTCTGTGGGGGCTGACGCCGACCGATCCGCATCTGATCGCGGCGGTGGCCTTTTTCGGGGTCGGGCTGATCGGCGTCGAATTCGCCACCATCTTCACCAATGCCATGCTGCCCAGCCTCGCCCCGCGGGAAGAGATCGGGCGGCTGTCCGGCTCGGGCTTTGCCTTCGGCTATCTTGGCGGGCTGGTCGCGTTGGCGATCACCCTTCTGGGCTTTGCCGAAACGCCCAGCGGGCTGACGCTGGCGGGCATCCCGCCGCTGTTCGGACTGGATGCCGCGACGCGCGAGGGCACTCGCTTCGTCGGCCCCTTCACGGCGATCTGGTTTGTCATCTTCATGGTCCCCTTCTTCCTGTGGGTGAAGGAACCCGCAGGGACCGGCAGGCCGATCCGGCTTGGCCTTGCCATGCGTGAATTGGGGCGACTGGTTCGCAGCCTGCGCCATCGCCCGAGCCTGGCGAACTGGCTGATCTCCTCCATGCTGTCACGTGATGCGCTGAACGCGCTTTACGGGTTTGGCGGGGTCTATGCCGGCACGGTGCTGGGCTGGCCGGTCTTTCTGTCCGGCGTCTTCGGCGTGGTCAGCGCCCTGTCAGCTGTGGTGATTTCCTGGCTGGGCGGGCGCGCGGATCGCCGCTGGGGACCCAAGCCGGTTATTCTGGCAGCGATCTTCGTGCTGACGCTGGTCTGCATCACCATCGTCGCCATGGACCGGCAGTCGGTCATGGGCGTGCCGCTTGCCGCAGGCTCGAAACTGCCGGACATCATCTTCTTCGTCTGCGGCGCGCTGATCGGCGGGGCGGGTGGGGCGTTGCAGGCGGCCTCTCGTACGATGATGGTGCGCCACACCTCGGAAGAGCGCGCGACCGAGGCATTCGGCCTTTATGCGCTGTCGGGCAAGGCCACGGCATTCCTTGCGCCCTTCCTGATCGCGCTGGTGACGGATCTGACCGGCAGCCAACGCGTCGGCATCTCTCCGCTGATCGTGATGTTCCTTCTGGCGATCTTCCTGCTAAACTGGGTCAACAAGAACGGAGAGGCAGAGCAGTGATCCGCAAATTTATCCTGACGGCCGCCGCCGTGGTCGGCCTTGCCGCGCCTGTGCTGGCCGAGCCGCTGGCCAAGGACGTCTTCGGCCATGCGCCCGGCCCGACCGCCGGCGCCCCCGTGGCCGTCGGCAGCTATAGCCGGGGCTGCGTCTCGGGCGCGGTGGCGCTGCCCGAATCCGGCCCGACCTGGCAGGCAATGCGCCTGTCGCGCAACCGCAATTGGGGCCACCCCGAACTGGTCGGCTTTGTGATGGGGCTGTCAAACGCCGCGACCAAGCTGGGCTGGCGCGGCCTTTATGTCGGCGATATGAGCCAGTCGCGCGGCGGCCCGATGCTGACCGGCCATGCCAGCCATCAGTTGGGGCTGGACGCCGATATCTGGATGCTGCCGCCCGCCAGCCTGAACCTGTCGCCGGCGCAGCGCGAAAAGATCTCTTCGGTTTCGGTGGTGGCGAGGAACGGGCTGGGCCTGTCGCAACACTGGACGCCGTCCCATGCCGCGCTGATCCAGACCGCCGCCATGGATGCTCGCGTCGACCGGATTTTCCTGGACGCCGCCATCAAGGTCGAGATGTGCAGGATGAACGGCAACCGGGGCGCATGGCTGCAAAAGCTGCGGCCGACGCCGAACCATGACTATCATTTCCACATCCGCATGAACTGCCCCGCCGGCAGCCCCGGTTGCCTGAACCCGGCGACGCCGGTGGCGCAGCTGTCGGGCAATGACAATGGCTGCGGCGCGGCCCTGCAGGAACTGGCTTACCGTGCCAATCCGTCGACCCGGCCGAAAGGCAAGTCCGATCCCAATTACCGCCACCCCCGCAGCTTCCGGCTAAGCGAGATGCCGAGGCAATGTCAGGCAATCGGCACCGCACGCTGATCCTTTCGGCGCTCATGTCGTTGCTGGCCTTGCCATCTTTTGGCGGGGCCCGTCTCGACTATGTGGGCAGCTATGTCTGGACGCTGCCGGAATCCGATTTCGGCGGCTTTTCCGGCATCGAGATCAGCGATGACGGCACCAACTTCCATGTCGTTTCGGATCGCGCCTGGATCCGCTGGGGCGCGATCGAACGCGATGCTGCCGGCCGTATCCGCGAGATGCGGATGTCGGGCCGTGCGCCGTTGCGCGACAGCCAGGGCGCGCCGCTGCGCCCCGGTCGGCTGGGTGACAGCGAGGGTCTGGCAATCGGCCGCGACGGCACCGTCTGGATCAGCTTTGAGGGGCTGGACCGCATCGCCCGCTATGACGATGTCGACGGGCCCGCAACGCGCGTGCCCGTGCCGCCCGAATGGAAGCGCATCCAGGTCAATGAAGGGTTCGAGGCCCTTGCCGTCACCCCGGAAGGCGACTTGCTGACCCTGCCCGAATATGCCCCCGAGGGCGGCGCTTTCCCGGTCTGGCGCTATCGTGGTGAGCGTTGGGATCAACCGTTCAGCATCCCCGCCGACCCCGACTGGCAGGCGGTCGGGGCTGATATGGGGCCGGACGGCCGGCTGTATCTGCTGGAACGCAATTTTCGTGGCCTGCTGGGTTTCCGGTCGCGGGTGCGCCGCTTTGACCTCGGTCCCGAGGGCATCACCTCGGCCGAGGAGCTGCTGACCACCGGGACGCTGCAATATGACAACCTCGAAGGGATCGCGGTCTGGGATGACGGCTTGGGGATCCGGATGACGATGATCTCGGACGACAACTTCCTGCCCGTGCAGCGGACAGAACTGGTCGAATACCGCGTGACCGACTGACCGCATTTCCACGGATTTTCGTTGACAAATGGCGCCCCCGCGCACTATCCCGCGCCGTCCGCATGTCGCGGGCCGAGTTGTTCCGCTACCTTGTAAAACGGAAAGTCTCTATGACCCGCTTCCTACCTGGCGTTATCGCCATGGCCATCATCGTGGTGGCCTCGAATATTCTCGTTCAATACCATCTCGGCGCGTGGCTGACCTGGGGGGCGATCAGCTACCCCTTTGCGTTCCTGGTCACCGACGTGATGAACCGCGTTTACGGTGCTTCCGCCGCGCGTCGCGTCGTGCTGGCGGGCTTTGTCGTCGGCGTTGCCTGTTCGCTGGTCGCGGCCGGAATGGACAAGACCACGCTGCGCATCGCCATCGCCTCGGGCGCGGCCTTCCTGCTGGCGCAGCTGCTGGACATCACCGTCTTCAACGCGCTGCGCAACAACGGTGGCTGGTGGAAGGCGCCGCTGCTGTCGTCCTTCTTCGGCTCGGCCCTGGATACGGCACTTTTCTTCTCGATCGCCTTCGCGTCGCAGCTAAGCTTTATCAGCCCGGCCGATGATGTCGCCTGGGCAAACGAAAGCCTGCCTTTGCTGGGCTTTGGCCCGAATGCACCGCTTTGGGCATCGCTGGCGACGGCTGATTGGGTGATGAAAATGGTGCTGGCATTGCTGGCACTGGTGCCCTTCCGCATCATTATCCGCAATATCTTGCGTCAACGCCCAGCATTTTAAGTTGACTTATCCTGAACCTGTGGCACCCTTTCCTTACGTGGCAACATATCGAAAGGAGGTGGTCCAGTGTCGAGAGTGATATTGGAGAGAGGTATTGGGACAGTCAGGGGGGCCGCGGCCTGAGGGCAAACCCCAGGGTGATAAACCCTGACTGGGACGGACGGATCTTCGATCCCTAACCGGACCATCTCCGTAGATCTCGCGGGTCGCTGCCGGATGGCGCGACCCGTTTCTATTTGCGCAATTTTATACGCCTTCATGGATGATTAGGGATTTTGCGCTAAGCCCTGTGCATGTCATTCGGGAATCGCCTCGCCACTGCCTCCGCGCCTTCGGCCACCCGCCGAAGGCTTGTGCTGCTGGTCGATGACAGCCGGGCGCAACGGGCAATGCTGGCCGTCCACCTGACCCGCGCCGGATACGAAGTGGCCGAGGCCGATTGCGGCGATACGGCCCTGGCCTTCTGCCGCACGCGGCGGCCGGACGTGATCCTGTCGGACTGGGTGATGCGGGGCATGTCGGGGCCGGAACTGTGTCAGCAGCTGCGCGAGGATCGCGACGGGCGCTATATCTATTTCCTGCTGCTGACATCAAAGGACGAACCGGCCGATGTCGCCTTTGGACTGGAAAGCGGGGCTGATGATTTCCTGACCAAGCCGACCTCGGCGGCGGAACTGCTGGCGCGGCTGCGCGCGGGCGAGCGGATCCTGCGACTTCAGGATGAAGCGCGCAGCGTCAATGCGCGGCTGTCGGAAACGCTGGCCGCGCTGCGCAGCGCGCAGGTGGCCATGGATCGCGACCTGGACGAGGCGCGGCGCCTGCAACAGGGGCTGATCGGCGAACGGCACGCCAGTTTCGGGGATTTCACCGTGTCGAACCTGTTGCGTCCCGCGGGACATGTCGGGGGTGACCTGACGGGCAGTTTCGCCATCAACGCCCGACGCTTCGGGGTATTCGCCATCGACGTTTCCGGCCACGGGGTCGCGGCGGCATTGCTGACGGCGCGGCTGGCCACGCAATTCTCGGCCTCGCTCGATCAGAACGCCGCCCTGTTCATCAATGAATTCGGGCTGTACGAATCGCGCTCTCCGGCGGTTCTGGCGCGCTATCTTAACCACCTGATGCTGGCCGATCTGCGCGTCGACACCTATTTCACCATGGTCTACGCCGTTGTCGACCAACTGACCGGCGAAGTGCGGATGGTGCAGGCGGGACATCCGCATCCGATGGTCCAACGTGCGGACGGCAGCGTCGAACAGATCGGCGATGGCGGCCTGCCCGTCGGCGTGATCGAAGGTGCCGAATATGACGAAATCTCGCTGGTGCTGGCGCCGGGTGACAGGTTGCTGATCGCTTCTGATGGGATCTGGGACGCCGCGGATGCGTCTGGCCGGATGCTGGGCGTCGAAGGTCTTGGCGCGATCCTTCAGACCAACCGGGCCACGCAGGGGCTGGGTCTGGTCGAGGCGATGGTGTGGTCGGTCCTGGCCTATAGCGGCGGCAAGCAGGTCGACGATATCTCTGCCTTGCTTATCGAACGCCGCGCGGCCCCGGAAGCCGGGGCCGCGCAAGACCAGACCGAGAAAGCCTGAAGTACTGGGGGCCGGGCGGTCAGGCCGCGGCGCGCTGCACCTTCATCGCCGCAAGTGCCGCATCGGCCTGATCGCGGTATTTGGCGATGGCGGCGTGCTTGACCGGGCCGTAACCGCGCATCTGTTGCGGCGCGGCCAGGATGTCCGGGGCTGGCGCGCTGCCTGCCTTGGCGATCAGCGCAGGAAGTGCGGTCAGGATGTTTTCGAACCAAGTGATCAGCTCGCGCTCCTCGCGGCGTTCTGCCATTCGGCCAAAGGGGTCGAAGGCGGTGCCGCGCAATGCCTTGCCGCGCGCCAGGATGCGCAACATCGGCGTCAGCCAGGCACCGAAGCTGCGCTTGACCGGACGCCCGCGCGCATCCTTTCGCGCCGGCAGGAACGGCGGGGCGAGGTGATAGACGACGCGGCCGCCTTCCCATTCGGCGGCCAACTTGTCGCGAAAACCCGTCGCGCTCAGCAGGCGGGCGACCTCGTATTCGTCCTTGTATGCCATCAGCCTGAACAGCGAACGCGCGGCCGTGCTGGTCAGGACCTCGCGTTCCGCCGGGGGCAAATCGGGCAGGGCAGAGGCAAAATCGACGATCTGGGCGCGGAAACGGGCGGCATAGTCTGCATCCTGATAGGCCGTCAGCTCGGTCGAAAAGCGGTCCAGCAGGGCGGCGGTGGTTTCCACCGGCGCGGGTGGTTCGGTCAGGGGCAGCCGTTCTGGGGCGACCGCCAGCACGCGGCCCAGATCGAAGGCGCGCTGATTGGCCTCAATCGCGGTGCCGTTCAGGCGGATTGCCTGCTGCAATGCCTCTAACCCGACGGGGACCAGCCCGGCCTGCCAAGCATAGCCCAGCAGCAGCACATTGGCGAACACGCTGTCGCCCAGCAGGCGCTGTGCGATCCGGTTGGCATCCAGCGCCATCAGGTTGTCGGTCCCGACGGCACGGCCAATGGCCCCAACGCGGGCATCCACGCGCAGATCGGCGTCGCGGTTCAGGACCAGATCGCCGGTCGGCATCTCGGCCAAATTCAGTACGACCCGCGTCCCCCGCCGATACAGTGCCGATGCCTTTGGCGCCGAGGCGACCACCACGTCACAGCCGATCACCGCATCGGCGGCGCCGTTTTCGATCCGCAGCTGGTTGATCTGATCGGGGCTCTGCGCCAGCCGGACATAGCCCAGAACGGTGCCGAATTTTTGGGCGAAGCCGGTGAAATCCAGCACGCTGGCACCCTTGCCTTCCAGATGCGCGGCCATGGTGATCAGCGCGCCGACCGTGACGACGCCGGTGCCGCCGACGCCGCCGACCAGCAGGTCGAAGGGTTCCGACAGCGACGGCAGATCTGGCAGCGCCACGCCGTCCAGCAGCGCCGCCACGTCCAGATCGGCGGCCTTGGGTTTCTTGCGTGCCGCGCCTTCAATAGTGACGAAGCTGGGGCAGAAGCCGCCAAGGCAGGAGAAATCCTTGTTGCAGCTGTTCTGGTTGATCTGCCGCTTGCGGCCAAAGGGGGTTTCCAGCGGCTCGACCGACAGGCAGTTCGAGGCGATGGAACAATCGCCGCAGCCCTCGCAAACGCGTTCGTTGATGACCACCGCCTTGGCCGGATCCTCCATCAGCCCGCGCTTGCGGCGGCGGCGCTTTTCGGTCGCGCAGGTCTGTTCATAAATTAGTACCGTGACGCCGGCGATCTCGCGCAGCTCGCGCTGCACCGCGTCCAGCCGGTCGCGATGGTCGAAAGTGGTGCCTGCGGGGAAATCCCCGCGATCGAACTTGTCGGGCATGTCGCTGACGACGGCGATCCGGGTCACGCCCTCGGCCCGGCAGGTCTGGGCGATGCCCGAGGCGCTGACCGGCCCGTCGACGGGCTGGCCGCCGGTCATGGCCACGGCATCGTTATACAAGATCTTGTATGTGATATTGGCATTTGCCGCCACCGATTGACGGATCGCCAGCGAGCCAGAGTGATACCAGGTCCCCTCGCCGAGGTTCTGGAAGATATGCTTGCCGCCATTATAGGCCTGCCGCGCGATCCACGGCACGCCCTCGCCACCCATTTGGGCGTAGCCCACGGTTTCGCGGTTCATCCAGCTGGCCATGACGTGACAGCCGATCCCCGAGGCCGCCATCGACCCATCCGGCAGCTTGGTCGAGGTGTTGTGCGGGCAGCCCGAGCAGAAATAGGGCGTGCGCGTGGCACCGGCGACATTCATCGTCAGATCTGGCACCGCGGCCAACTCGGCGGCGCGCGCGGGCAGGTGTTCGCCCGGAAAGTGGCGGTCCAGCCGGGCGGCCAAAATGGGGGCAAGCAGGCGCGGCGACAGCTCGCCCGAGAAGGGGATCAGGGGGGCGCCGGTTTCGTCATGCTTGCCGACCATGGCCTGCGGCTTGTCGCCCGGCCAGTCATAAAAATGTTCCTTGAACTGGCTTTCGATGATGCCGCGCTTTTCCTCGACCACCAGCACCTCGGCCTTGTGGCGCATGAAACGCAGCGCGTCGCGGCGCGCCAGCGGCCAGACCATGCCGACTTTGTAGATGTCGATGCCAAGGCGGCGGCAGGCGGCCTCGTCCAGACCCAGCAGGCGCAGGGCCTCCATCAGGTCGAGATGGCCCTTGCCGGTGGTCACGATGCCGAAGCTGGCATCCTTGATGTCATAGATGCGGTGGTCGATCGGGTTGGCTTCGACGAAAGCCTCGACCGCGCGCAGCTTGTGGGTCAGGCGGGTTTCGATTTCGGGACTGGGCAGGTCGGCGGGGCGGATATGCAGCCCGCCGGGCGGCGGATCGAAGGGCGGAATGGTGAAGCTGCGATCCTTCGGCAATTCGACCGAGGCACCGGATTCGACGGTTTCAGAAATCGCCTTGAAGCCGACCCAGGTGCCGGAAAAGCGCGACAGCGCGATGCCGTATTCGCCGAAGGCCAGGTATTCCCCGACCGAGGCCGGGTTCAGCACCGGCATGAACCAGGTCATGAAGGCCACGTCCGACTGGTGCGGCATCGACGAGGACACGCAGCCGTGATCGTCGCCCGCCACCACCAGCACGCCGCCCTTGGGTGCGCTGCCGTAAGCGTTGCCGTGGCGCAGCGCGTCGCCCGACCGGTCGACGCCCGGCCCTTTGCCGTACCACATGGCGAAGACGCCCTCGACCCGGGCATCGGGGTCAAGGATGGCCTGTTGCGAACCCAGGACGGCCGTCGCGCCCAGATCCTCGTTCACGGCGGGAAGGAAGGTGATGTCCTGCGCGGCCAGCCGCTTCTTGGCCCGCCACATTTCCTGATCCACGGCACCGAGCGGCGACCCGCGATAACCGGAAACGAAGCCGGCGGTGTTCAGCCCTGCTGCCCGGTCGCGGCGCGCCTGATCCAGCATGATCCGCACCAATGCCTGGGTGCCGGTCATGAAAACCCGGCCGTCCTCGGCATCATAGCGATCTTCCAATGCGTAGCTGTGCGGATGCGATTGATCCAGCATGGCGGCTCCTCCCGGTGGCTAGGGTCAGGATATGCCGAATCGCTTGGTGAATCTGGCCAGAGTTGGTAGGGATTTCGCCAAATGGTGAAAAATTTGTTCGAGGATGCTGGCAATGTCGAATGAAATTCAGCTGAGCAGCGGCGACCGTGCAATCATGCGCGCCTTGCAGCAGGATTGCCGCCTGTCCAATGCCCAACTGGCGGAAAAGGTCGGCATGTCGGCTTCGGCCTGCTGGCGGCGGGTGCGCATGCTGGAGGAGGCGGGCGTGATCGCCGGCTATGGTGCGGTGATCGACGCTGACCGGGCGGGGCTGGGCTTTCACGCGATTGTCCATGTTCGGCTGGCGCGGCATGATCGCGGCGCGGTGCAGAAGGTGATGGCCGATCTGACCACCCGGCCCGAGGTGGTAGAGTGTTATTCGACCACCGGGCAGTATGATTATCATTTGCGGGTTCTGTGCGCCGACATGGCGGCCTATCGCCGCTTTCTGGATGACTTCCTGTTCCGCCTGCCTGCCATTGAAAGCGCCCAGACCAATGTCGTGCTGGAGGATCTGAAGCCGCGCAGCGTGATCCCGGTTTAGGCCCCGCGCGCCCGGCGGAAGGCCAGGGTGCAGCCAATTGTCCAGGTCAGGTTGAAAATCAGGTTGCTGGCGGCGGCGCCCTCGACCCCCCAGAAATGGATGAAGGGCAGGAAGGTCAGCGCGAACAGGATCGTCGACAGCACGGTGACGCGGACCAGCATCCGGTCCTGACCCATCGCCAGAAGTGCCGGGTTCAGCGCCACGCCCGATGCAAAGATGATCGCGGACAGCAGCAGGATGTTCATCACCGTCCCGGCGCCGGCAAAGGCGGGGCCGAAGACAAGGGCGATCACGGATTCCATGTTCAGCATGATCGGCACGGCAATCACCAATTGCAGCGCCAGGATCGCGACCGAGACGATCAGGATCAGCCGGTTGAACTGGCGGAGATTGCGCTTTTCCCACAGCCGGGCGAGTTCGGGATAGATGGTCTGGCGCACCGGCGCGGCCAGCTTGGTGACGCGATTCATTACCCGCTTGCCCAGTTGATAGATGCCGACCGCCGCAGGGTTCATCATCGCGCCAAGGATCAGCACGTCAAAGCGGTTGGCCGATTGGCGCAGGATAACATTGAAATTCGAGTTCCAGAGAAAGCGCAGGAAGCCGGGATTTTCCCGCAGCGCGACCAGTCCCGGTGCCCGCAATGCGTCGCCATGGCCGCGCCGGCGCAGCTCGTGCAGGGCGATGGCGAAGGCCAGCAGCCCGTCCAGCAGGCTTTGTACCAGCAAGATCGCGATGAAGGCCCAGATCCCCAAGCCCGCCAGCCAGGCGACAAGGCTGAGCAGCAGCCGCACCGTTGCAGAAATCATGTCGACCCATGCAAGGCGGTCGAAGCGGTCAAAAATGCGTAGCACCGCTGTTGCGGTGGGACGGAAGGAAAAGAACAGCCCGAAGGCCATCAGCCAGATATATTGCGTGCCAACCCCTTCCGGCAGTCCGATCAACGGGGTGACGAGAGGTGCGAGGATCACGCAGACGGCCCCGGCCAGCACCCCGCCGGCTGCGTCAATCAGCACCGACAGCTTTATCAGTCGCAGGAAGGCTGGTGTGTCGCCGCGGTGCTGGGCCTGAATGGCAAAGCGGATAACGGCCTGCCACGGCTCCAGCCGCAGAATCAGGTCGACGATGCGAACGAAGGACTCAACCAGTGCAACGGTCCCAAGGCCGGCCGGTCCAAGTGCGCGGGCGGTGATGAACAGCGTTGCCAGGGCGGCAACTGACATGAACAGCTGACTGGCAAAGGTCCAGCTGAGGTTGCGCGACATCCGCGACCGCAGCGACCGAGCAGATTCGGGATCATCAGAAACGTTACACATGCACCAGTCCCGATTCCTGCCAACACAGGCACCTAAAAACTCTACAATAAATAACCAACATGGCGATGAGATATCGTAAGACTTGGGAGATACTGTCGATCAGGGCTGCGTCGCGCAACCCGATTCGCGTTTAATCCGGGGCGAGTTCTTGGGCGGATTTCTAATCCAGATTGATCTTTGCAAAGTGGCCGGGCTGCCGGTGCCGCGGTCGGTCGCCCGGGCAGATCGACAGCCGGGCTCCGCGCCGAGGCCTTGGTGTGGAAGGGGTGTGCAGCGCTTGCCAATCCGGCGCAGGCTGCTATCGCGGGGGCATTGGAAGTTGAAGGGTTGACTGATGCGGGTTCTGGTTACCGGTGCGGCCGGGTTCATTGGCTCTCATCTGGCAGGGTTGCTGCTGGATGAAGGGCACGAGGTTATCGGCCTCGACAGTCATAACGACTATTACGACCCCGGGTTGAAGGCTGCGCGCGAGGCGCGGCTGACCTCTCGGTCCGGGTATCATGCCATCCGGGGCAAGGTCGAAGATCCGGGCCTGCTGATGGATCTGTTTGCCACGCACAAGCCTGACGCGGCGGTGCATCTGGCTGCGCAGGCGGGCGTGCGCTATTCCATCGACAACCCCCGCGCCTATGTCGAGGCGAACCTGCTGGGTTCGTTCGAATTGCTGGAGGCCGCCCGTGCCCATCCGCCCAAGCATCTGCTGATGGCCTCGACCAGTTCGGTTTACGGCGCCAATACCGATATGCCTTACCGAGAGACGGACAAGGTCGACACCCAGATGTCCTTCTATGCGGCGACCAAGAAGTCGAACGAGGCGATGGCCCACAGCTATGCCCATCTGTTTGGCGTCCCGATAACGATGTTCCGCTTCTTTACCGTTTACGGGCCCTGGGGGCGGCCGGATATGGCGCCCTATCTGTTCACCAGCGCGATCATGGAAGGGCGGCCGATCAAGGTCTTCAACCATGGCGACATGCGGCGCGATTTCACCTATGTGGGCGATCTGGTGCGTGCCATCAGGCTGCTGGTCGATGCCGCCCCGCAACGTCCCGACAGCCCCGACCAGATCGTCGAAGGCGACAGCCTGTCGCCGGTCGCGCCCTTCCGGGCGGTCAATATCGGCAATGGCGATTCGGTCCCGCTGCTGGAATTCATCGCCGCGATCGAGGCCGCGTCTAACCGGCAGGCGATCAAGCAGATGATGCCAATGCAGCCGGGCGATGTGCCTGCAACCTGGGCCGATACCGCACTTTTGCGGCGGTTGACCGGTTATGCACCGCAAACCTCGGTCCGCGAGGGTGCCAAGGCCTATGTCGACTGGTATCGCGAATACTATGGGGTCAGCGCGTGACGCCCGTACTGGTTTCCTCGGCCGGTCGGCGGGGCGCGCTGGTGCGCGCCTTCCGCGACGCGGGGGCCGTGGTCCATGGCTGCGATATGCAGCCTGAACTGTCCTCGGGCTGCATGCTGGCAGACCATGCCCATCAGGTGCCGCGCTGCACCGCGCCCGATTTCATCGACCGGATCGAGGACATCGTGCGCGCGAACGGCATTCGGCTGATCGTACCGACCATCGACACCGAGTTGATGGCCTATGCCGAGGCCGCGCCCCGGCTGGCGGCGGCGGGGGCATATGTGCATGTCTCGCCGCCCGAGGTCATCGCCGTGGTCCGCGACAAGACCCGCACGATGGAGGTGCTGGCGGCGGCCGATCTGCCAGTGCCCGATACCTGTTCCGAGGCGGAACTGCGCGCAGAACCCGACCGGCTGGGTTGGCCGGTCTTCGGCAAGCCGGTCGGCGGCAGCGCCAGCCGTGGCTTGGGCAGCTATGACAGCTTCGCCGTTCTGCCCGACAGCTTCCCCGAACCGATGATGTTCCAGCCTGTGCTGAAAGGGCCGGAATATACCGTCAACATTTTCGTCGACCGCGCCGGGCAGTTGCAGACGGTGGTCCCTCATCTGCGCATCCAGACCCGCGCCGGAGAGGTCGAAAAGGGTCGCACCACCCGCCGCGCCGACCTGCGGGCACTGGCGGAGGGCATCGTCCGCGCCCTGCCGCAGGCGCGCGGGGTGTTGTGTTTTCAGGTCATTGACGACGCCGCGCGCGGGCCTCGGATCATCGAAATCAATGCACGTTTCGGGGGCGGCTATCCGCTGGCTCATCACGCGGGCGCGCATTTCGCCGACTGGCTGATGGCCGAACTGGCGGGGCGACCTTCGGGGGCCAGCGATGACTGGCGCGACGGTGTCACCATGCTGCGTTACGACGATGCCGTCTTCACAGGCTGATCGCATCGTCTTTGACCTCGACGACACGCTTTATCTAGAGCGTGACTTCGCCTTCAGCGGTTTCGAGGCGGTTGGCGATCATATCCGCGATCAGCACGGGGTCGGAGGCTTTGCGGCGACCTGCCGAATGCTGTTCGACGGCCCCCACCGCGCCACCATCTTCGACGAGGCGCTGCGTCGCCACCACCTGAGCCTGCCCATCGCCGAGCTGGTCGCGATTTACCGTGATCACAGCCCGCATATCGCGCTGTGCGCGGATGCCGCGCGCTATGTTCTGCGCGGCGGTTTCGGACTGATTACGGACGGGCCCGAACGCACCCAGCGGGCCAAGATCGCGGCCTTGGGGCTGGCGCAATTCTGCGACCAGATCATCCCGACCGGGCAATGGGGGCAGGGCTTCGGCAAGCCGCATCCCCGCGCTTATCTGGCGATTGCCGATGCAGCAGGCGGGCGGCGCTGCGTCTATGTCGCGGATAACGCCGCAAAGGATTTCGTGACCCCGAACCGGATGGGCTGGTTGACGGTGCAGATCCTGCGCCCTGGCCGCGTCCATGACGGCTCTGCCCCCGATGCGGCCCATGCCGCGCAGGCGGTCATCACCTCGCTCGATCAGCTGGACAACGTACTGTCGGCGGGCTGAGGGCGCCGCGCCGCGCGTGTATCACCCAACGATTCCGCGATAAGCGCGTCCCATTGGGCCATGATCCGGCCCGTGTCCAGACGGTCTGCCATGATCCACGCCGCCCCGGCCAGTTCGTTGCGCAATTCCCGGTCTCGCGCCAGCCGTTCCATTGCCTTTGCCAGCCCCGCGACATCGCCATTGGGCACCAGAAGCCCGTTCTGTTCATGCCGGACCATCTCGGACGGGCCGTAAGGGCAATCGAACGAGATGATCGGCATGCCGGAACAGGTCGCCTCGGCCACGACATTGCAGAAGCCTTCGTAGCGCGAACTGACCACGGCCACATCCCCGGCCCCAAGCCAGTCGGAAGCCGAGGGAACCAGCCCCGCCAGCCGCGCGCGGCCCGTCAGGCCAAGCGCCCTGATTTGGGCTTGCAGGTTGTCGCGTTCCTGCCCCTTGCCGAAGATGTCGAGCGTGGCGGGTAGATCGGCGGGCAGGCGCGCGAAGGCCTCCAGCAGCAGGTCGAAGCCCTTCTGCGCGTCCAGCCGGCCCACAGCGACGAAGCGGCAATGATCCGCGGGCGGCGCAGGGGTAAAAGGGACCGGATCGCAATGATTGGGGACCACATGGGCGCGTGCGGCCTGCGCTGGTGGCAGATCCATGGCGGCGGCATGGGTCTGCATGGCAATCCCGGCAGCGCGCGGGATCAGCGTGTTCTGCGCCCGGCGCCAGAAGCGGGGCGACTGGGCCGAGGGGTTGTTTCGTTCCGACACGATGACCGGAATGCCGGTTCCGGTCGCGGCCAGCAAGGTCAGGCAGTTCACCTTGGTCAGGAAGCTGACGATCAGGTCGGGCCGAAGTTCGGCGATCAGCCGACGGACCGCCAGACCCCGGCGCGGTTGCAGAAACGAGGCTGGAAGCCTTGGCGCCGGGCGGTCCAGTACATGCAGGTGGACCTGCGCGGGATAATCGAAAAAGGATCCCGCCGCGGGCATGGTCATCGCCGCCACATGGACATCATCGCCGAGCTCTGTGCGGTGAGCCGCCAATGAACACATCATCTTTTCCGCCCCACCGGCGCCGAAGCCGCCCTGGATCATCAGGATTTTCATCGCTTACATGTCCCTATCCGTCATCGCAGCACCGAACTTTCTTATTCCGCCGCGCGAGGTGGCGCCGCCGGCAGCCGCCGCGGTTCAAAGCGTAGCCAGGGCGGCGGCTCGGCGGTGCAATGCCGGGCCAGGCGCTTGCGGTCGCCGACCGTGTCCATGGGCTGCCAGTAGCCATGATGGCGATAGGCCATCAGTTCGCCGTCCTGGGCCAGCTGCGCCAGCGGGCCAGCCTCCAGCGGGATCTGCTCGTCGATGAGATAATCGAAGATCGCCGGTTCGAAGATCAGAAAGCCGCCATTGATCCAGGTGTCGCTGCGCCGCACGTCGCTGGTAAAGGCGGTAACGCGCGTGTCCAGCAGCTCCAGACTGCCGGCGCGGGCGGGCGGGCGGACGGCAACGATGGTGGCCAGCTTGCCGTGGCTGGTGTGGAAATCCAGCATCTCCTGCACATCCAGATTTGCCAGACTGTCGGCATAGGCGACCATGAAGGGCTCTGCCCCGATCCATTTGCGCAACAGGCACAGCCGGGCGCTGTTGCTGGTATAAAGCCCGGTATCAACCACGCTGACCGTCCAGCCGGCGCCATGGGTCGGGTGCAGGTCGATCTTGCCGGTGTCGATGGCGACGCGGACATCATTGGCCATCAGGTGATAATTGGCGAAGAACTGCTTGATCGCGACGGACTGGTGGCCGGCGGCAACGATGAAGTCGCTATAGCCGAAATGGCTGTACACATCCATCAGCCGGGTCATCAGGGGGCGGCCGCCAATGTCGACCATTGCCTTGGAAATGGTGCTGGTCTCTTCGGCGGGCATGCTGTCCAACCCGCCCGCGATCAGGATCGTTTTCATGAGATAGCCTCCTTTTCCGGGGCGGCGGCATGTGTCCAACCCGGATTTTCCGAACGCATGTCGGCATCCGCCGAGGTCGCCTGCGGCGGCTGATTGCCGCCCGGCTCCAGCCCCATTTCGGTCAACAGCATGCGGTTGACCAGGTGAACATCATTGTTGCGGCAAACCCGTGCGCGTGCCTGCTGGCCCATGCGGGCGGCAAGCGTCGGATCGTCCAGAAAGCGGCGCATCGCGGCCGCCAGTGCGACGGTATCGCCCATCGGTACCACGAAGCCGCCTTCGCCATCGCCAACGGTTTCGCCGCAGCCGGGGGCGTCGGTTGTGATGACGGGCCGCGCGCTTGCCATGGCTTCCAGTATGGTGCGCGGCACGCCCTCGCGCAGGCGGGTGGGCAGGACAAGGACATGGCTGTTCGCAAGAAAGGGGCGCACGTCGCGCGTGGCACCGTGCCAGATCACGTCGCCGGCGGCGTGCCATTGGCGCAGCGTGTCTTCACCGATGGCGTCGGGGTTGCTGTCGGTGGGGCCCAGAAGCTCGACCCGGAACTCGCGGCCCTCGAAGCGCAAGGCGCGGGTGGCGGTCAGCAGATCCTCCAGCCCCTTACTGCGCAGCATGCGGGCGATGAACAGAAACACCGGGGTGCCGGCCGGCATCGGCTGCGGCGCGAAGCGGTCGGTATCTGCACCCGATCCGGGGATGGCGACCATGCGCGCCTGTTCGGGGATCATGCGAAAGCGGCGCAGGTCGTGCAGTTCGGCCGCGTTATAATAGAAGCCCAGCCGGATATCCCGCAGCGCGTGCCGATGCAGGCCAATGGCGATGCGGCGAACCAGCCGGCGCTTGCCACGGGGATCCGGGTCCGAGAATGCATATCCAAGCCCGGTGAACAGCGGATAGCAGCGCTGATGCCCTTCCAGTCGCGCAGCCAGCGAGCCCCAGACGATCGGCTTCATCGTATAGGGCAGGATCACGTCGGGCCGCCGCGTGCGGATCAGGTGCCGCAACGCGCGCAGAGTCTTCAGATCCTCCGTCGGGTTGAGCCCGGTGCGGTTCATCGGCACCGCCACCGGCTCGATCCCGGCGTCGCGCAGCGCGGCTTCGGTTTCGGCGTCGAAATCGGGGGCGGCCGCAAGGACACGGTGGCCATTGGCCAGCATGCGACGCATCAGGTCCAGCCGGAAGTTCACAAGCGACCAAGCGAGGCCCGCGACGACCAGCACCGTCAGCCGCGATTGCCCCTGCGCAAGGCCGCCCGCACCGGACAGGCCAGAGCGGGCGGGGTGGGTCATGCGAAGGCCTTTCCCATCTTCGGTTCGGGCGCGGCGATCTCGACCGGTGCTGGTCGGATGGGCCGGCTGCTGCGGGTCGTCGGGAAGTTGCGCACCGCCCCTTCGCCCCTGTCACCGCCAAAGCCGGGAACCAGATCGGCCAGTCCGCGCCGCACCTGCAGCGCATCGCCCGCACGTGCCGCGCGTTCCAGTTGCAGGATCGTCGCCCGAAGCCGCGAGATGGGCACGGGATAGGGCACCGCGCAACTGACCCCGGCAAAGCCTGCCGGTTCCACGACCTCGTTGCGGTCGAACAGTTCCTCAAACAGTTTTTCGCCGGGGCGGATGCCGACGAATTCGATCATGATGTCCTTGCCCGGAACCTTGCCCGCCAGCGAGATCATGCGTTCGGCCAGATCGAGGATGCGGACCGGCTTGCCCATGTCCAGCACATAGATGCGGCCGTTGTCGTCGCGGGCGCGCAAGCCTTGTGCGGCAGCGACCAGCGTCAGCTCGACCGCCTCGCGGATGGTCATGAAATAGCGTTCCATGTCCGGGTGGGTGACGGTCAGCGGGCCGCCACGGGCAATTTGTTCCTGGAACAGCGGAATCAGCGACCCCGACGAGCCGAGGACATTGCCAAAGCGCACCGCGAAGAAGCGCGTATCACAGCCAAGATCGCGGGTGATCAGGTCCTGCGCCTGGCAGTAGAATTCGGCCACGCGCTTGGTCGCGCCCATCACATTGGTGGTGTTGACGGCCTTGTCGGTCGAGACCTGAACGAAGGCGCGCACACCAACCTCGCGGGCGGCATCGCAGACATTGCGGGTGCCGATCACATTGGTCAGCACGCCCTCGCAGGGATTGGCTTCGACCAGCGGGACGTGCTTCAGCGCAGCGGCGTTGAAGACCATATCGGGGCGGTGTTCCTCGAAGATGGCCTGCAAGTGGACGCGGTCGCGGATACAGCACAGATGCAGCTTGCGCGGCACTTGCGGGAAGTGGCGGGCCAGAAGGCGGTCAACCTGATAGGCGTTCAGCTCGCAATTCTCGATCAGCACGATCTCGGCGGGGTCCAGCGAGGCGAGCTGACGCACAAGCTCGCTGCCGATAGAGCCGCCGGCCCCGGTCACCAGCACCTTCTGGCCGCGATAGGTGTCGCGCAGCAGCTGCAGCTCGACCGTTTTCTGCGGACGGGTCAGAACGTCTTCGGGGTCGATGTTGGCGGGAATGGCCGGGGCGGCGCTGCCTTCGGCCAGGTTGGGAAGCGCGCGCACCTTGATGCCCTGCGCCTCGGCCCAACGCGACAGGGTGTCGATGCCATCGCGGTCGAAATGGGTCACGGTCTTGGTCAGCAGCAGCCTGCGCGGCAGCTGGCCGCCCGCCATCAGCCGGGCGATCACCGCCTGCGGATCGCGAACCGAACCCAGGATCGGGACGCTGTGAAACAGCAGATTCGCGCTGTCCAGTGAATCGTCGATGATCCCCATGACCCGGTATTTCGACTGACCCAGATGCGAGGCGCGAATGAACAGGTCGCTGGTTGCGTCCAGCCCGACCAGCACCACCGGCATACCGTCAGAAACCGTCCCCGCCACGGGGCGGTTGCGCATCAATTCCCGCGTGCGGGCTATGACGCGGATGCCGGCGAATTGCAGCAGCATGCAGATCAGCATGATCGGGAAGGTTGTCAGCGGCAACTGGTGCATCCAGCCCGTACCGCGCGCCAGCACAAGGACCACCGTCACGGACATGACGGCACCCGGAATCAACGTCAGCAAGCCCGGCATGGTCGAGGAATGCCGATGGCGGCGATAAAAACCGCATCCCAGTAGAATCGGCATTGTGACCAGAAGCGATAATGCCACGAAAGGCAGAATCACCGCGCGTTCGACGGCACTGAAATAGGAACCAGAGGCGAGGATGACCGAGACAACTGCCGCGATCACCACTGCCAGAGCATCGGCGGTGACCATTTTGCGATTTGCGCGCAATTCGGACTTGTTGAAGCGGAGCCTAGGAGTCGCGGCATTTCCACGCCGCAGAAGTTGCTGGATGTTCGTCTGCATACCACATACCCACTTCACTCGCGGAACGTGTGCGAGTGATCTGTTCAACTTAAATAATGTCTCCCCGCCCCTATCATGTCATGTCTATTGGGGTTGAACCCCGTCAATTCGAATGGGTTGGGAAAATACCACTTATGGGCGTTGATATGCCAACGCATACATCAAAGTGGCATATAGCCCCATTATCGCCGGATTAATTGGCGTAATGAACGGTTGTTTAATTACGCTTTGCGCAACCCAAGGAAGAATGAATGGAGAAAAACTCTCCGCGGCAAGATTATTGATGCAAGTTTATGCAGATTTCGATTGCGGCGTTCTTCGGCGCCGAATCGCTTATCAGACTAATCGGTGCGGAATATACTTGACTGCTACTGTCGGGGTTGTTGCCAGATGTCGAAATTCTCGCCCGAAAGTGCCGAAAGGCGTTCAACCTGCGGGGCGAAGAATGCCGAAAGCTGTGCTTTCAGCTTCGGGTCGAAAACCGGATAGCGGTGCTGTCGGGCGACCAGCCCACGCAACCCGGCGATCGGCGCGGTGTGGCGGATGGGGTCAAGCACCGGGCGCAGCGGTGCCAGAATGCGACGCAGCTGGCGCGGAACGGCGGTGGCTTTGGCGTCCTTGACCCGTTCTTGCAGAGGTGGGGCCAGATCGCCCTTCAACCCCAGGTGGCTGGCCAGTCGGGCAACCTGGCCCTGTGGATCGCGCAGAATGTCCTCATAGCGGAGCACCAGGATCTGCTCTGCCGGAAACAGTGCGTAAAAGCGGGCCAGATGTTCACCATAGCAGCCATCGCTTAGAAAGCGCCCGGCGGCGGCACGTTCGGGATCCAGATGGCGGGCGATGTCGGCATCAACTTCGCCCCGGCGCAGCAGCATGCAGTAATCGGAATAGGCGCGTGCCACCGGATCGCGCAGCTGGAAAACCAGACGCACATCCGGGACATGGGTTTGAATGCGGGCGGCGGCCTCGGGCTGGGTCAGGTAGCTGTTGGACTTTTCGCCCAGCAACACGCCTTCGGGGGCGGGGCCGAGTTCGTCCAGATAGGCCTCCAGCCCCTCATCATAGCGGCGAGAGAAGAAATGCGGCTCGTGATCGGGCATGCGGATCGACGGCGATTGTTGCAACGAGTTCTGCAGCCAGGTCGTCGCCGACTTCGCCGCGCCGGCAATGATGAAATCGGGCAGGCGGCGTTTGTCTGTCATTGTCATTCCGAGGCCTCCGTGACCGTGGGGGTGGCGATGTCCAGCGTGTCGCCGGGGGCAAGCACCGTGTCGGGTTGAACCTGCGTGCGGGTGCCGTCGCGGGTCAGCAGGAATTGCAGGTCCGCCTCGGACGGTGCTTCGCTGCTGCGCGTGCCCGAAGCGTCCATCATCGCGGTGAACTGCGCGCGGGCGCTGCGTTCGCGGATCTCGGCTGCGGAAATTTCGGATTCCAGCGCGGTCAGGCGCAGCAGCCGCTCGGCCACCGCGTCAGTGGTGATGGTGCTGCTGTCGCGCTGCGCCTGATTCAGTTGTTCGTCCAGCAGAAGCTGCGCGATTTCCAGATCAAGGCGTCTGGATTCCAGATCGCTTAGCGCTGTCGTCAGCGCGGTGACGCGGGCGTTCACGGTCAGCCCCCGCTCATTCAGGCTGGTGATGTCTTCCAGTTCCTTGCGCGTGTTGGCGATCTGCTGATCCCGCAGGGCGATCTGCTGCGCCAGCCGGTCAGAGCGCTGCTGCAGCACCGTCTGAAGGTCCTGATAGCTGTCCAGCCGCACTTGCCGGGCGTGACGTTCGGCGGCTTGCAGGCGGGTTTGCACATCGGCATCCGGTCCCGATGGGTCAGGCGCGACATCGCCAAGGCTCAGCGCCTCCAGTTCGGCGCGGATGCGTTCTTCCTCGGCGCGCAGCGATTGCAGGCGGTCGGCGGCCTCGGTCGCCTCGCCGGACAGCATGATGCCGCGCACGATGTCAGCACTTTGGGGGGCGCGGAAGATCCCGCCCGCCAGCGCCAGCGCCTGCCGCGCGGTCAGGCCGGGGTGGAACGGGACCGCGCCGCGTGCCTCCACCGCCCCCAGCACGAAAACAGGAAGGCTTGCGGCAAGTTCGATCGACAGTTGCGGCGGTTCATCCAGACCGGCGCGACCCCGCAGCAGGTCCGAAATGGCATCGGCCAGTTCTTCCTGGGTCAGCCCCTTGGCAGACAGCACGCCCGCCAGCGGCAGGTGAAGGTTGCCTTCGGGGCTGATGGTGTATTCGCCTGACAGCCCCTCCCATCCGGTCATGCTGTTCTGGCGGAAATCCCAGGTCATCACCCGGATCAGCAGCCGGTCCTGCGCATGCAGGCGATAGGGTTCTTGCGCCGGGGCCATGCTGGCAAGCGCCAGCCAGCAGCCTACAGCCAGTGCGCAGACCTGGGCGATATGACCCCCGCGCCGCCGGGCCGTCATGCGTCCCCCGCCAGCTGCGCGAGCCAGGTTTCCACCGCAGCCATCCCCTGACTGTCGGGCTGCCATGGATCATCCGGGCGGGTCGGGTCCAGCCCGGGCCGCCCCGCCTCCCATTCGTCCGGCAGCAGGTCGCCGTCGGTATCAACGGGCGGCTCAACCGGGTCGAGTTTGGGCCAGCCGCCAGCGTCGCGTGCGCGGTCGATCACCTGACCCTTGCAGTCGTCCAGCTCGGCCAGCACCTTGCGGTCCAACCGGTCGCGATGGCCGCCGCCCGGCAACACGTCGCCGACGCGTGGCCGCAGCAGCGGCATCAGTTCAGTCGCCGCCAGCGGGGTCATCGTCAGCGACATCGGCGCCGAGGCTTCCAGCTGCGCGGCCTCAGGATCCAGAATGGCCAGCACTTCCTTGCCTGCGCAGTCGCGTGCCAGATTATCCTGCGCCCAGATGCTCAGGTCATTGCCCTCGGTCCAGTCGTAAGCCTGGACCGAGGCGTCGACCTTTTCGACCGTCGATGGCCCGGTCAGCGCCACATTGCCGACATACGCGATCCGGGTGTCGCCCAGCAGATCGTAGAACTCGCCGAACTGGCTGATCGGGTTGTAGAAGATGTTGTTGATGACTTCGACCGGCAGGCCAGCGGTGGCCTTGATGTCCGGGTTACGGTCGCGGTGATGGGCGAAATAGTTGCGCAGCAGGCTGACGCGGCCGCATTCATTGCCGGTCCCGTCGCCCGAACAGATCAACGCCCCCTTTGAGTGCCGTCCCTTCGGGTGGTTGGCGCGGTCCAGGCTGTAGGCCAGGATGCTGTCGGTCAGCGTGATATCGACCGCCCGCCCGCCCGCGACGTGAATGTTGAAGGTCTCGTCCGTGGCGAACATCAATGACAGGTTGCCGAAATACAGGTTCGAGGCGTTCTCGACCGTCAGGGCGTCGATATTCGGGGTCTCCACCTCGCCGCCGCCGGGACGCAGCTTGAGGAAACGGACCACGACATCATGGGCGTCCTTGACGATCAGCGGGCCATGCGTGGCGTTGTTCATGCGCAGCTGGATGCCCTTGCCGGGCGCGGTCTGTCCGGCGATGTACAGGTTCGATTGCGCCATCAGCGGGGCGTCCAGACGGATCGTGCCCGACACGCGGAAGATGCACAGGCGCGGGCCCTCGGCCTCGACGCAGGCGCGCAGGCTGCCGGGGCCGGCATCGTCCAGATTGGTGACCGCGATCAGTGCGCCCCCGCGCCAGCCGGTCGCGCCTGCCCCGTAACCGATGGCACCCGGAAAGGCCTGATCCTGACTGGATTGGGGTGCGGCCGGGCTGACTGCGCCGGCGGCCAGCACCATCAGCGCCAGCAGCCCGGCACGACCGGGATCAGTAATACCCATAGCTGCCCCCCAGGTTCATCTGGCGGTAGCGGCGGGGTTGGATATCGTTGATGACGGTGCCGGACAGATGGATGCCGCTATCTTCCAGCCGCTCGACGCAGTTCTGCAAGGCGCGCTCGGGCGTCTTGCCGGACCGCACCACGATCAGCGTTTTATCCGCCAGCGCGCCCACGCGCGCAGCGTCCGACACGCCCAGCACCGGCGGGGTGTCGATGACGATAAGGTCGTATGTTGCAGTCAGCTGGGGCAGCACATTGTCGGCGAAATCGTCGATGGCGCGGGGCGTCAGGCGGCTGTCACGGTCGATGCGCAACACGTCGAAATTGTTGTAGTCGGGCACCGGCGTCGTCGCCTCGGCCACGGGCAGGCTGCCATCGTTCAGCTTTATCAGCGAGTTGCTTTTCATCTTCTCGTCGATCATCCGGCTGGCACCGGCGCGATGGGGGTCAAAGTCCAGCAGCAATACGCGCATCCCGTCAAGCGCCGCGACCGAGGCCAGCGAGGTTGCCACCGTCGATTTTCCCTCATGCGGCAGGGCCGAGGTCACCATGGCCACCCTGTGTCCTTTGTCGCGCGCGCCCTGGCTGGACCAGATCGTCACCAGCGCGCGGATGGCCTCGGAATATTCGGAGCGGGGAAAGCGGCGCAGCGTCCAGGCGGGCGCGTGGCGCCGCCCCAGCACACCACGGCCCTTGATGCGGGGCAGGTTGCCAAGGTTGGGCAGCTGGCTGA
Source organism: Paracoccus xiamenensis (assembly GCF_011308835.1). Taxonomy (GTDB): domain Bacteria; phylum Pseudomonadota; class Alphaproteobacteria; order Rhodobacterales; family Rhodobacteraceae; genus Paracoccus; species Paracoccus xiamenensis. The sequence goes on from NZ_JAAOHY010000002.1 coordinate 270,355, forward strand.
CATGCGTGGCCTGCGCGCCGGTCCAGATCTGCCGGTTCACGCTGCTGCGCAGCAGCGCAAGGATGAAGCCCAGCATCAGCCCGGCCGGCAGCGCCAGCGCCAGCGTGGTCGGGATATTGGGCCAAGAGGGCTCGTACGGCACTTCGGCCACGGTGACCTGACGGGCGTCGGGCTGGATCTGGTCGCGCTGTGGTTCCAGCTGGTTCAAACGCTCGACCATGGTCTGATAGCGCGTGCTCATCAGGTCGACGCTGCGTTCCATCCGGCTCAGCTGCATTTCGTTGCGGGTGCGCGCGGCCAGCTGGTCCTCGACCGCCTCAAGGTTTTCCTCCAGCCGGGCGCGTTCGGCGGGGTCGTTCTGATTGCGGCCGTCCATCACCGCCAGAACCGAGGTCATGTGGCTGCGTTCGCGGCGCAGGCGTTCGGGCAGTTCGGTGTCGTCCAGCACATTCTCGCGGATGAAATCCGCCATCTGCATCTGTTCCAGGGTCAACTGCTCGCCGGTGGTCTCGATCTGGCGGCGCAGGTATCCGATGGATTTTTCCAGATCGGTGACCTGCTGGGCCGCCGAAAGCGAGATGAAGCTGTTCACCACCCCATTGGCGATATCGGCAGCCAGCTGGGGCTGCTCTGCCTCGGCCATGATCGAAATCACCAGGCTTTCGCCGGTGCGTTGCAGGCTGTAGGACCCCAGCACCTTGTCGACCACCGCCCGCGCCCGTTCAATGCTGTCCAACGGTGGGCCGTCTTCGGTCAGCGGCATGAATTCGGTATTGCCGTAAAGGTTCAGCGACTCGGCGACTTCCTCGGCGAAGTTGCGTGAGCGCAGGCGGTCCAGTTCCGTCTCGACCCTGGCGCGGGTCAGGTCATAGACCTCCATCTGGGTGTCGACCTGACTGATGCGGACCTCGGAATTGGTCAGCGCCATGGCCGCTTCGCCTGTGTAGACGGGCGTTTCGCGGGACAAGTACCAAGCCGTCCCGGCCATGACCGCCGCCACCACCAACAGGATCAGCCACACATTCTGGCGCAGAAGCTGAATAAGCTCCCCACTATCCATCCGCTCTATCCGTGCGGGGACCGGTTTGGCGGGTTGGCGAGTGCGACGAATAGGATCGTTCATGCAGCCTCCGCAGGGATGTTGGATGCGCGGGCGGACCAAGCCTGCCGGTAAAGCGCATCGTGGCGGGTAATGTAATCGGGCAGCGACAGCTGTTGGATGATGCGCGCCCGGCAGGCGGCGGACAGTGCGGCGCGGCGATCGGCGGGCAGCGCCAGAAGGTCGGACAGCGCACGCGCCATCAGGTCGGGTCGGCGTGGCGGCACCGCGGCACCGCAATCGCCGACCAGCCAGCGACAATCGCCGACATCGGTAACCACGGCGGGGACACCTGCGGCCATCGCCTCGGCTACCGCCAGCGGCAGCGCCTCGCCCCAGGCCGAGGACAGCAGATAGGCGTCCAGCCCCGGCACCAGCGCGGCGATGTCGTCGCGTGCCGGCAGCGTGGTCAGCCGGTCGGAAATTCCCAGACGCGCCGCTTCGGCCTCGGCCGGGCCGCCGGGCTGGCCGTTGCCGATCAGCAGCCCCTGCACATCCAGCCCCTGATCGACCAGCTGCGCCAGCGCCTGCACGAAGGCCGGGTGGTCCTTCATCGGATGGGCGCGGGCAAAACTGCCGATGACCCGTCGTCCCTCGGGGATGCCGGTGGCGGCAGCCAGCCGCGCGCGCGCCGTGGGATCGGGCCGGAATTCCTGCGTGTCAATCGCGTTGGGCACGAACTGGGCCCGCGCCGGGGGCAGCCCAAATGCCGCATGCTGCTGCGCCGATTGCTGGGCGCAATAGGTGATCGTATCGGCGCGTTCTGCCATGAACCGCAGTCCACGCAGCACGGCGCGGGTGGTCATTTTTTCGCGTGCCGGATCCGCCAGCGAATGATGGATAGCCCAGATCAGCCCGATATCGGGCCGCCGCCCGAGGCGCAGCGCCAGCGTCGCGACGAGGCTGCCGTGATACATCCAGCCGTGGATCACCTGCGGATCTCGCTGACGGATGACCGTCTGCAGCCGCCGAATCGCGGCAGGAATCTGCCGAGCCGATGCGGCGCCCAGATCGCCGACCTCGACCCCGCCATCGCGAATCATCGCCGCCACGGGCCCGCAAGGCATCATCGACACCACGCTGTGCCGGTCACGCGCCGGCCCCAGCGCGCGCAGATAGCGCAGCAGCATGATTTCGGCGCCACCGATTGCTGTTCCGGTAATGACATGGAGGATTCGTGGCTGGGCCATTTGTAATAGTCAGCAGTTCAAAAGAGATCATGGGAAGGCTAGTGTAGAATCTGTTCCAAAGAAATGAAAACTTGAAAAAATAAACTTGCTGCCGCAGAATCGAATTGCAAGATTCGGGTTTATCTATTGGCGCTTCGGCGTGACCCAAGTTTATGGGATGTATTGTTTTTTGTCGATTTTCAGTTGGTAGGCTTGGGTCGTGAAACGTTACCAGGAACTTTTTCTTGTCATCATTCTGTTTTTATTGTCTGTCCCAATTCAACTTATCGTTGCATTAATTCTGCGCCTGCAACTCGGGGCGCCAGTAATGTTTCGTCAAGTTCGGGCCGGAAAGAACGGTAGTAATATCGTTGTGCCTAAATATCGGACAATGACCGACGCGCGCGATGCCAGCGGCCAGTTACTGCCGGATGCCCTGCGCCAAACCCGGCTGACCCGTTTGATCCGGCGATTGCGCTTTGATGAACTGCCGCAGCTTTGGCTGGTCCTGCGGGGTCAGATGGCGCTGGTGGGGCCGCGCCCGCTGCTGCCGGTGACGGTCGCGGATTTCGGGGCGTTGGGAGAGTTGCGTAACTCCGTCGCGCCGGGGGTGACGGGATGGGCACAGGTGAATGGAAACACCCGCCTGTCCAATACCGAGAAACTGGCCCTCGATCTTTGGTATGTCGGCCATCGCAGCCCCGGCCTCGACCTGCGGGTGATGGCGGAAACCGTGCTTGTCCCCCTGCGCGGCGAGATCCGCGACCCCGACCGCCTGCGTGATGCGACTGAATGGGTAAGGGCGCGTTTCGGCGGGGTGCTGGAACAGGCGGGTGCGGCATGAGGACGGCTTTCATCGGTGCTGTCGAAGGCTCTGCCGTTGCGCTGTTGTCGCTGTGCGATGATGGGCAGGAACCTGATCTGGTGGTGACCCTGCCGCTGGAAAAGGCGGGTTCGCATTCGGATTTCGCCGATCTGGGTCCGATCGCGCAGGCCCATGGGATCGCGCTTCACCGTACGGCGCGCAGCGACGATGCCGGCCTGATGCAGACCCTGACGGAATTGCGGCCCGATCTGATCATGATCATCGGCTGGTCGCAGCTTGTGGGTGCTGAGATGATGGCCCTGCCGCGGCTGGGTGTGCTGGGCTTTCACCCCGCGCCCTTGCCGCGGATGCGGGGACGCGCGGTGATTCCGTGGCAGATCCTGACCGGCCAGCGACAGGGCGGGGCGACGCTGTTCTGGATCGGCGAGGGGGTCGATGACGGCCCCATCGCCGCGCAGGCGCTGTTTGATATCGACCCCGAAACCATCACCGCCCGCCAGCTTTACGACCGGTCGGTTTCGGAAATGGCGACGATGCTGCCACCGCTGTTGCGCCGCATCGCCACGGGCGACGTCCCGGCCACCCAGCAGGACCACGCCCAGGCCAGCCTCTGTGCGCGCCGCCGCCCCGAGGACGGCCGCATCGACTGGACCCGCCCCGCCGCGGAAATTGAGCGGCTAATTCGCGCCGTCGGTCCCCCCTATCCCGGCGCGACCACCACGACGATGCAGGGTGATGACATCACCATCACCCGCGCGAGGCTGCACCCCCGCGGCGACTATTTCGTCGGGATGCCGGGCCAGGTGCAGGAAATCAGCGACGACTTTGTCACCGTCATGTGCGGTGACGGGCAATGTCTGGATCTGCTGGCCTGGCAGGGCGAGGGCACGCTGGGGCGGCATTCCACTTTGGGGAGGGGTCTATGACCGGGCTGATTGCAAATGATGGCCCGGTGCTGGTCATTGCCCCCCATCCCGATGATGAGGTGCTGGGCGTTGGCGGCACCATGGCGCGGCTGTCGGATGCCGGCGCGCAGGTGCATGTGGCCATTGTTACCACCGGCCGCGCACCTCGCTTTGACGCCGCTCAGGTTGCTGCCGTCCGGGCCGAGGCCGCCGCAGCCCATGCTTTGCTGGGCGTGGCGGAAACGCATTACCTTGATTGTCCGGCGGCCGAGCTGGGCGAATATGCCCATGCCGACCTGAACCGGGCGATTTCGCAGGTCGTCAGCCTGGTCCAGCCGTGCACCTTGTTCGTGCCCCATCCGGGCGATATCCATCTGGATCATCAGCTCAGCTTCCTGTCGGCACTGGTGGCCTCGCGCCCGTATCAGCAGGAATATCCGGCCCGGATCTTCGCCTATGAAACGCTGTCGGAGACCAACTGGAATGCGCCCTATCTGACGCCGGGCTTCCTGCCCAATCTGTTCGTCGACATCTCGGACACGCTTCAGCGCAAGCTCGATGCCTTTGCCCAGTTCGAAAGCCAGCAGAAGCCGGCGCCGCATGAACGCTCGGTCGCGGCGTTGACGGCGCTGGCGACGCTGCGCGGCGCCACCGTGCATCGCCACGCGGCCGAGGCCTTTATCACTGTCAGGATGGTGGAATGATGCAGCGCCCGCAGACATGGCCGGTCTTTGACGATGAACAGATCGCGGCAGTGACTGAGGTGCTGCGCTCGGGCAAGGTCAATGCCTGGACCGGCCCCGACGTGCGCGCGTTCGAGGATGAGTTCGCCGCCCATAACCGCAGCGCCCATGCGATCGCGATGGCCAATGGCTCGGTCACGTTGGATGCGGCGCTGCGGGCGCTGGATCTGCAACCGGGGGACGAGGTGATCGTCAGCCCGCGCAGCTTCGTCGTTTCGGCCAGTTGCGTGTTGCTGGCGGGCGGGCGGCCGGTCTTTGCGGAAATCGACCGTGACAGCGGCAATATCACCCCCGAAACCATCGCCGAACAGATCACCCCGCGCACCCGCGGCATCATCCCCGTCCATCTTGGCGGCTGGCCCTGCGACATGCCCGCCATCATGGAGCTGGCCGGCCAGCATGGGCTGTGGGTGATCGAGGATTGCGCCCAGTCCCATGGCGCGCAGATCGGCGACCGACCACTGGGCGGGTTCGGGACGCTGGGCTCCTATTCCTTCTGTCAGGACAAGATCATGTCCACCGGCGGCGAAGGCGGACTGATCGTGACCGATGACGAAGCGCTTTACGACCGGATCTGGAGCTTCAAGGACCACGGCAAGGATCGCGCATTGGTCTTTGCACCGAACCCTGCGCCGGGCTTTCGCTGGCTGCATGCCGCAGGCCCCGGCACCAACCTGCGCATGACCGGCCCATCCGCTGCCATCGGCCGGGTACAGCTGCGCCGGCTGCCGGAATGGCAAGCGATCCGTGCCGCCAATGCCGGGCGGCTTGCAGCGGCGCTTGCGGCGTCGGACGTGCTGCGTATCCCGCAGCCACAGCCGGGCATGACCCATGCGTGGTATCGCTTCTATGCCTATGTGCGGCCTGATCGGCTGGCCCCGGGCTGGGATCGCGACCGCATTCTGGCCGCAGTGAATGCGCGCGGGCTGCCGGTATTTTCGGGCAGCTGTTCGGAAATCTATCTTGAACAGGTCTTCGCCGCCCCCGGTAACCACCCGAAGGCGCCTTTGCCCATCGCCCGAGAGCTGGGCCAGACCAGTCTGGCCTTTCTTGTCGATCCGACCTGGACCGAGGCCGAACTGGACGCGGTTTCCACCGGTCTGCTGGAGGTATTGTCCGATGCGCAGGGCTGACCTTCACATCGTTCCGTACCGCCACCCGGTCCGAAAGGAGGGGGGCGATGGATAGTCTGCACCCCGTCCGGCGTCGGCGGATCATGGTCTGCACCGCCGACCCGGAACTGCAAAAGCGGGTCGGCGCGGGCCTTGCGCAGCATGGTTTCAGCGTCGCTGCAGCTCAAGATCACGCTTTCGCGCTGAACATGCTGCACGACCGCACCCCCGACGCGATGCTGTGTGATCAGACGCTGCCCGGCCATGACGGCATGGCCCTGTTGCAGCAGATCCGCCGCGAGCGGCATGACCTGGCCGATATGCCGATCATCGTGATATCGGAATTCGGCGCGCGCGCCGATATCGTCGCGGGCAAGTTGGCCGGGGCCGATGACTATCTGGCCAAACCGGTGGATATCGACCTGCTGGTCGCATCGCTGGAAACGCAGCTAAGGGTAACTAGTCGCGTTCGCGAGGCCGCCATTGCCCGGCATGAGGCCGGGCACGGCTCGCCCCGGCTAGAGGCGCTTCAGGCGCTGTTGGACCGGTTATCCTTCGGCATCGAACTGTTCGATTCTTCTGCCCAGTCGATTTTTGCCAACCGGCTGGCCCGCAACCTGTCGCGCACCAATTCCGAGGCGATACGCGCCTGGATCCTGCGCCATACCGTCCCTGGTGGCCGGGGGGCAGGCCGATTTGAGCGGATGCGGCCGGGGGTGCTGGACTTTCGCATGGTCCCGACCGGCGTGTCGCGCAGCAATGCAGCCCAACATCTGTTCGTGGTCACTCTGGCGCTGACCGATCCTGACGATGCCGATCCGATCTTTGCCGCCGCGATCTTTCCATCGGCCCATGGCGGTGCATTGGGTGGCCGGTTGGTCGCCGATGCCATCGGGCTGACCCCGACCGAAACAAAGCTGGCTGGCCTGCTGGCCGAGGGGCTGCGGCTGGACCAGATCGGCGAGCTGATGGGCATCGCCAAGCCAACGGTGAATTACCACCTGCGCAACATCTATCAGAAAAGCGGCGCCTCGCGGCAATCGGACGTCATCAACCTGCTGCGCGCCGTTCATCTGGCCGAACTGCCGGGGAATGGTCAGTCAGAGCCGCCGGCCGGTGGCTAGCGCTGCGGCGGTGCCAGCCGGTCATAGATCTCGGAGATCTGGCGGATATGGGTTTCCCGCCCATATTTCGCGGTGACATCCGAATGGGCGGCGCGGGCGATGCGGTCATACAGGGCGGGGTCGTCGATCAGCCGTTGCAACGGTGCGACAAAGGCCTGCGGGTTTTCGGGTTCGACCAGAAAACCGGTTTCGGCTTCGGTGATGGCCTCGGGGTTGCCGCCATGGGCGGTCGCGATGACCGGCGTGCCCAGATACATCGATTCGATCAGCGTGCGCCCGAAAGGTTCGTGCAGCGCCGTGACCAGATTGACATCGACCCCGGCCATGTAAGGGGCCAGTGGGCTGCGAAAGCCCATCAGGTGGATGTTGCCCGACACCCCCGACGCCGCTGCCCGTTCTTCGCAGCGGCGGTTCAGCGATGAATGGGTCTCGACCTCGCCGCCGAACAGCAGCCCATGGACCGGGCGGTCAGGCAGGACGCGGGCGATTTCGGCCACCGCCTCGACGAAGCGGGTGGGTTTCTTGCGTTCGGTCAGGGTGCCGAACCAACCCAGCAACAGGCTGTCTTCGGGCAGGTTCAGCTCGGCCAGAAGGGCCTTGCGGGCGGCGGCCTTGTCGGGAATGGCGGCGCTGAAATCAAAGGGGCTGCGCACCACGGTAAAGCGGTCATCGACGCTGCGGATGGGTGCGGCGGGCCGCGCGAAATGGGAAACGCTGACGATCTGGTCGGACAGGATCGGCGCCAGCTTGTTTACGCCGAGGGCGCGCGGGTCCTGCCGGTGGTGCCAAAGGTGTTTGCGTCCGGCAAGGCGGGTGGGCAGCACCCAATTGGTGTGAATGCGCCCCTCGTTGGTATGGACGATCTGCGGGTCAAGCCGCCGGATTTCAGCCATCAACCGGCGCAGGTTCGCCAGCGCATAGCGCGCAAGCCCGATGTCGCCTTTGCGAGGGCTGTTGCGGCTGCGCAGCAAGGGCAGGTTTTCGGCCACCTCGAAGTCCAGTCCCAGATCGCCGGCATATTCGCCGACCCGTCCGGCGTGCTGGTGCAGCAGGATCATTGGCGTGAAACGGTCGCGGTCCAGTCCCGCGATCAGATCCAGCGCCGAGACATGGCTGCCGCCAAGCCCCGTATTGCCCGCAAAAGGAAACAGGATGCGCGTGGGGGCCATATGCATTTCCTTCTGGCGAGCACAGCCTGACCCTAACATGCCCTGCGGCCCCGACAACCGCCTTGCGATATGGACAGGCGCGCAGCATAATTGCCGGGATATCTTCAAGAACGGGTTCGACGACGTGAGCGATTTTGCGTTTGCGCCCGAATTGACGGGTGCCCCGGCGGCGCCACGGCAATCCTTCTGGCGCGCCGATGTGGTCCTGATGGCGGCGGCGGTCTTTCTGTCGCCGATCAACTATCTGCGCGCCGATTTCGCCTATATCACGCTGAGTGACGTGTTTCTGATGATGTCGCTGGTGGTCATGTATGCGCAGGGGCGGGTGCCGCTGGCACCGTTCGGGCAGGTTTCGATGGCGTGGTATTGCAGCGTCTTCCTGCTGGCCTTTGGGTTGCTGGTAAGCTCGGCCATCCGTGGGGATCTGGTCGCGGGGCTGACGGTGGTGGGGCAGTATTGTTTTTCACTGCTGGTGGTGCCGCTGCTGTTGCTGCAACGGTCTCGCGCCGAGGTTCTGTTTCTTATCAAGGTCTTCGTCGCCGCGATGGTCTTCGTCATGCTGCACGGCTCTTGGTATATGGAGTTTGCGCCCAAGGATTTCCGGTTCGTGACGCCAAGCGGTCGAATGTCCACGCTGGTCGAACGTGAAAATGCTGCCGCCGCGCTGGCGGCCATAGCCATTACTTTCAGCCTGTGGCTGTATTTTACTCGTGAAATCCGCCTTTTGATGCTGGTCGTGCTGACTGTGCCGCTGGCCTATGGTCTGTTGCAGACCGGATCGAATACAGGCTTCTTCCTGACGGTGATCGGGGCGGTGTGTCTGGCTTTGTTCAGCGGTGCATTGCGGTTGCTGCTGGGCATGGCGATGACAGCGGGACTGCTGGTTTTCGTGACCATTCTCTGGGGCGAATATTTCCTGCCCGACATCTTTGTCGAGCGGGTGATGGGCGCGTTGGAGACCGGCAACATGGACGAGGCCGGCACTTTTTCAGACCGCATGTATCTGATCCACGAGGCTTACGGTGTCACCCGCCGCACAATCTGGATCGGGTTGGGCGCGGACCAGTACCGCACCATCAGCGCGCATGGTGCGCCAGTCCATAACACCTATCTGCTGCTGCTGGCCGAGGGTGGCATCGTCAGCCTGCTGGGGCATTTCGGCCTTATGGCGACCGGGCTGATGATCGGCCTGCCGATGATGCTGGCGCGCCAGACGCGTTGGTATGGGGTGCTGACCATCACCATCATCATCATGCTGGCGCTGGTGCAGAACGGCCTTGCGCATTTCTATGCCCGCTTCTGGGCGGTGCCGTGGTTTCTGGCGCTGGCGATCAGCCTTGCGCCCGCGGATGACACGGAAGACGAGGCCTTGCCTCAGTCATAACCATAACGCCGCATTCGTCCGCCGCTGATCCGTTCGACCTGCGCCCGCGCGGCGGGGGCCATGCGATCCTGCCAATTCAGATCGGGCCTCAGCGCCATTGGCCCCGACATGCGGATGCGGCTGCCGGCAACCTGATGGCTGGCAGCGATCTGGGCGCCCTCGGCGATCGCTTCGGCGATGGTGCCAAGCTGCTGCCCAACCGCGATGCCCACGTTGTTCAGCACCGCTTCTGGCTGCGAGACGAGATCTTCATAGCGTAGCCGCAGGCCGTGACCGTCGGGCAGGCGCCGCATCAGCGCATCGGCCCCGGCATTGACATAGTTCCAGCGCAGCGCCGTGCGCCATGCGGGATGAGCGCGGATCCGCTTTTGCACGCCGGCTTCGGTGTCGATCTTCATCGGCTTCGACATCGAATAAGCCACCGCGCGCGGGTCGCGCACCAGATGGAGGACGCGGAAATCCACCCCCGCCGCCTGTGCCGCTGCCGCCAGCGCCAGCCCCCGGCCCGGCGATTTCGAGCTGTCCAGCAGCACCGGCCGCCCCGCATGGGCGGCGGTGATGCGTAGCAAAGCCAGCGTTTCTTCGCCGTAACGCCGGGCAGTCGCCCCGCCAAGGCTGCGCGCGGGGGCGAATACCGGCTCGATCTTCTGTTGCAGCTTTGCATGGGCCGCAGGGTCGACGCTGCTGGCCAGCCACTCGGCCATGATGCCCGACCACAGCGGGCAGGCGCGGACGCGGGCGTGGCAGGCGCAGAATTCGTCATTCGGCCAGACATGGCGGCAGATCGTCGACATCTCTCCGGCGCCGAAGATGCGGGGATCGCTGCCCAGCATCATGTCCAGCAGGGTCGAGCCGCTGCGCCCGTAACCTGCCACGTAGATGATCTTTTCCAGCATATCTGCCCCGTTCTGACTGCCTCGCCAGCATGGGCCGAAGCGGACCGGGCGGCAAATGAAAACGCCGGGCAATCGCTTGCCCGGCGTGGTCGCCTGTCATCCGAAGGCCCGGATCAGAACGGGCTGTCGGGGAAGTAATACTGTTCCGCGTTCTCAGGCGTGATCAGCTGGCTGCTGATGATGTAACGCCCGGTCATCGGCGCGCTTGAAACGAAGTTAAGCGCCGTCATCTCGATCGCGGAGGAGATCAGCGCCGGCGGATAGGTCACGTTCACCGGCAGCTGCGGATCCTTGTCCATGATGCGCTTGATGATGTCCTTCATGCCAGCACCGCCGACGACGACCATCTGATCCTCGCGGCCGGCCTGGGCGATGGCTTCCAGAACGCCGATGGCCATGTCGTCATCGGCCGCCCAGACGGCGTCGATTTCCGGGTATTTCGCCAGATAATCCTGCATCACGTTGAACGCGTCGTCGCGGTTCCAGTTGCCGTGCTGCATATCAAGGATTTCCTTGTCGGAACCTTCAAGCGCGGCCTGGAATGCCTCGACCCGTTCATTGTCCAGCGTGGTCGGGATGCCGCGCAGAACGACGATCTTCGCGTCCGCGTCCAGATTGTCGCGGAAATATTCGCCTGCGACGCGGCCAAAGGCAGCGTTGTCACCGGCGACATACAGGTCCTCGATCCCTTCTTCGGCAAGACCCCGGTCAACGACGGTGACGAATTTGCCAGCTTCCTTGACCTGCTTGACGGGGTCGGTCAGCGGATCGGATTCGAAGGGCAGGACCACCAGCCCGTCGATGTCGCGGGTGGCCAGCATGTCCTCGATATCGGACACCTGCTTGCCGACATCGGGCGCGGTGGCCAGCACGAATTCGATATTCGGATAGGCCTCGCCCAGGCGAGCGATGGTGTCCTGCGCGTGCCAGTTCAGACCGCCCATGAAGCCATGCGTGGCCGAAGGGATGGACACCCCGATCACGACCTGCTCGGCGTCCTGCGCGAAAGCACCTGCGGTCATCAGCGACAGTGCCGCCGCCGCCACCGGCATCTTCAACATGTTACGACGTTTCATTACTTTACCTCCCAGATGACCGCTACTCTGCGGTGCGTTTTTCCCGCTGCAACACCACAGCAAGGACGATGATGACGCCCTGGATCGCCCCGTTCAGATAGGGGCTGACCAGATCCGTCAGGTTCAGGATATTGTCGATCAAGGACAGGATCAGCACACCGACCACGGTGCCCCAGACCCGGCCCCGGCCGCCTTTCAGCGCGGTACCGCCGATGATGACCGCGGCGATGGCTTCCAGTTCCCACAGCACGCCGGTCGAGCCAGAGGCCGAGCCGAGGCGGGGGACATAAAGGATCGTGGCAAGGCCTACCAAAGCGCCAAGCAGCACATAAGTCGTCAGCCGGACCCGTTCGACATCGACGGCGGAATAGCGTGCGACGCGGTCGTTCGACCCGATCGCCTCGACATGGCGGCCGAAACGGGTGTGGCGCATCGCCCATTCGCCGACGACGGCCGCGACGGCGAAGACGATGATCGGCCAGGTGATCCAGCCAAGCCCGCCGAAATAGACCGGGCGATAGATCGAACGCAGCCCGGAATCGAGGCTGAGCGTGCCGCCATCGGCAAGCCAGGTCACCAGCGAACGGAAGATCCCCATGGTGCCAAGGGTGACGATGAAGGCCTCGATCCTGGCCTTGGTAATCAGCGCGCCGTTGACATAGCCGGCGGCAACCCCGCCCAGCAGGGCCACGCCCATGCCAAGGATGATCGTGCCCCAGTTCTCGCCCACCACCGGCACCAGTGCGTTCATCGCCATGATGGTGATGCCGGCCAGAAAGGCCGCCATCGACCCGACGGACAGGTCAAGCCCGCCCTGGGTGATGACGAAGGTCATGCCAATGGCGATCAGCCCGATGAATGCCGAACGCGCCAGCACATTTGACAGGTTGGCAGGGGCCAGAAAGGCCGGGTTCAGGATGGCGCCCAGAATGAACAGCCCGATCAGGGCGATCAGCGGTCCCCAGACATGCAGGTCGATACGTTTCACGCGGGCTCCTCCTCGCGTTCCAGCCCCATCGCGAGGCGAACAATGTTTTCTTCGTTAATTGCAGCGCCTTCGACTTCGCCCGCGATGCGGCCCATCCGCATGACCAGCACGCGGTCCGACAGGCCGATCACCTCGGGCAGTTCGGACGAGATCACGATGACCGCCTTACCCTGCCGGGCGAGGTCGCGGACGAAGTGATAGATCTGCTGTTTGGTGCCGATGTCGATGCCGCGGGTGGGTTCGTCGATGATGACGATTTCTGGGTCGGTCAGCATGGTCTTGGCCAGCAGCAGCTTTTGCTGGTTACCGCCCGACAGTGCCCCTGCGCGCATGTCGTCGGATGCGGCGCGGATGTCGAATTCCTTGCGCGCGCTGACCATTTCGGCCTTTTCGCGCTTGGTATCAATGCGCAGGCCCCATTCATCCAGCGCGGTCAGCGTCAGGTTCACCGGCAGGTTCTTGTCCAGCAGAAGCCCCGCTTCCTTGCGGTCTTCGGTCAGATAGGCAAGGCGCGCGTCGCGGGCCTCGCGCGGGCTGCGGATGTTCATCTGCCGGTCATGGATGCGCAGCTCGCCGGTCGCGGGACGCAATCCGACGATGCCCTCGGCCAGCTCTGTCCGGCCCGATCCGACAAGGCCGGCGATGCCCAGCACCTCGCCCTTGTGCAGCTTCAGCGACACGTCCTTGACCACGCTCTGCACGGTGAAGTTCCGCAGCTCCAGCAGGGTTTCGCCGCTGGAGGTGTCCTTGGGCGGGAAAATGTCGGTCAGCTCGCGCCCGACCATGGCCGTGGCCATGCCGTCCTCGGTCATCTCGCCGCGCAGAGCGCGCTGCACCACGGTCCCGTCGCGCAAAACGGTGATGCGGTCGGCCAGGCGGGAAACCTCGTCCATCCGGTGCGAACAGAAAATCAGCGCCACACCTTCGGCGCGCAGCCGATCAACCTGAGCATACAGCGCCTCGACCTCGCGATGGGTCAGCGCGGCCGAGGGCTCGTCCATGATCAGCACCCGCGCCTTGCGCGAAAGGGCCTTGGCGATCTCGACCATCTGGCGGTCGGGGACCGACAGGTCGCGGATCAGCGCCTCGGGGCGGATAGAGGTGTCCAGCCGGGTCAGCAGTTCCGCCGTGGCGGCGCGCATGGCGGCATGATCCAGCCCGAGACCCTTGCTGATCTCGCGGCCCAGGAAGATGTTGGCCGCCACCGTCAAGTCGGGGGCAAGGTTGAATTCCTGATGGATGACGACGACGCCCTGCGCCTCGCCTTCCGGGCCAGAGCGATAGGTCACCGGCGCGCCGTCCAGCAGCACCTGACCGGTGGTCGGTGCCAGATAACCGCCGAGGATCTTCATGATCGTCGACTTGCCGGCGCCGTTTTCACCGATCAGGGCGTGAACCTCGCCCGAGTGCAGTTCCAGATCGACACCGTGCAGAACCTCGACCGGGCCGAAGCTTTTGGTTATCTTGTCCAGTGCAAGCACAACAGTCATGTCGTCACCTTTACCCATGCGCCATCCTTGGCGGCGCTGTCCTGTGCGGCGAAGATGAAGGCCATGCCGGACAGTCCGGACTTGATGCCGGGAATGCGGTCCAGGTGGGTTTCATCGCCGCGAATGGCTTCGGCAATATCGCGATAGAGGTTAGCAAATGCCTCCAGATAGCCTTCCGGATGCCCCGAAGGGGTGCGGCCGGAATTCGAACGGTCGCGCGCCCGCGTCAGCCGCAGGGCCTGTCCGTCCTTGCCGGTGAAGATCAGCGCCTCGGGGTCCTGCAGGCGCCATTCCAGCGCGGCTTCGGTCCCGAACAGGCGCAGCGAAAGCCCGCCTTCCTGACCGACGGCCACCTGGCTGACCCAAAGCCCGCCCTTGGCGCCGCTGTCATAGCGCAGCGCGATGCGGGCATCGTCATCGACGCGGCGGCCCTCGACCATGCTGGACAGATCCGCCGAGAGGCTGGCGGGCGTCTGTCCGGTCACGAATTCCGCCAACTGCCAGGCATGGGTGCCAATGTCGCCAATCGCCCCCGCGCCCGAGCGCGCCGGATCGGTGCGCCAGTCGGCCTGCTTGTTCTGCACGTCCTCCGACAGCCAGCCCTGCAGGTATTCCGCCTGCACCAGCCGCAGCTTGCCCAGATCGCCGTCTGCGACCATGGCGCGGGCCTCGCGCACCATCGGATGGGCGCAATAGTTGTGGGTCAGAAAGAAATGCGCCTTGCTGCGCTTGGCGGCCGCGGCCAGGGCCTCGGCATCTTCGCGCGTGGAGGTCAGCGGTTTGTCGCAGATGACATTGATGCCCGCGTCCAGAAAGGCGATGGCGACCGGTGCGTGCAGGTGGTTCGGGGTGACGATTGACACGGCGCGGATGCCGTCAGGCCGCGCAGCCTCGGCGCGGGCCATCTCGCGATAGTCGGAATAGCTGCGCTCGATGCCCAGCGATTCGGCCGAAGCCTGCGCCTTTTCCGGGTTCGACGACAGCGCGCCCGCGACCAGCCTGAACTGGCCATCCATGCGGGCGGCGATGCGGTGGATCGCGCCGATGAAAGCACCATCGCCACCGCCAACCATGCCCAGCGGAATCGGCGCGCTCATACCCCCAGCCCCAAAGCGCGGCGGTTCGCGGCGGGATCGGCGTCCTGCGCGGCGAAATCGTCAAATGCGTGCGGTGTCGTGCGGATAATGTGGTTTTTCACGAATTCGGCCCCTTCCCGTGCCCCGTCTTCGGGGTGTTTCAGTGCGCATTCCCATTCGACGACCGCCCAGCCGGCAAAGTCGTATTGGGTCAGTTTGGAAAAGATCTGCCCGAAATCAACCTGCCCATCACCGAGACTGCGGAAGCGCCCGGCGCGGTTCACCCAGGACTGGAATCCGCCATAGACGCCTTGCCGACCGGTCGGATTGAACTCGGCATCCTTGACGTGGAACATGCGGATGCGGTCGTGGTAAAAGTCGATGTGCTGGATGTAGTCGAGCTGCTGCAGCACATAATGCGATGGGTCATACAGCATGTTGGCGCGGGCATGACCCTTCACGCGGTCCAGAAACATCTCGAAGGTGATGCCGTCATGCAGATCCTCGCCCGGATGGATCTCATAACAGACATCGACGCCGTTTTCCTCGGCCAGATCCAGAAGGGGGCGCCAGCGCTGCGCCAGCGTGTCAAAGGCAGTTTCGACCAGACCCGGCGCGCGCTGTGGCCACGGATACAGATAGGGCCATGCCAGAGCGCCCGAAAACGTCGCCATCGCGTCCAGCCCCAACAGGCGGCTGGCACGGATGGTCTTGGCGACCTGATCGACCGCCCATTCCTGACGCGCTTGCGGATTGCCGCGCAGGGCTTCGGGCGCGAAGGCGTCGAAAGCCTCGTCATAGGCGGGGTGGACGGCGACAAGCTGGCCCTGAATATGGCTGGAGAGCTCGGTCACGGCGACGCCGTTCTGCGCCGCGATGCCCAGAAATTCGTCGCGCCAATCCTGTGAGCTGACGGCCAGATCCAGATCGAACAGCCGCGGGTCGTTGCTGGGCACCTGCACGCCGACATAGCCAAGAGACGCCGCCCATTTGGTGATCGAATCCCAACTGTCATAGGGCGCCGTATCGCCGGCGAATTGCGCCAGGAACAGGCCCGGCCCTTTGATGGTGCGCATGGTCGTCACTCCCCCTCGGTTGTTATCCATACAAAAGCTGTAATCGTTTTCAAGTGTGATGTTTCGGGATTAAAGCCGATTTCAGTCAGGCGCGAGGTTCAGCGCGGATCGCCACCCGAAGAGATGAGCGAACGTATCAGCGCTGCCCGAGCGCCATCTTCGGCTTTGCTGCTGAACTTGCTGCCGGTTTTATGAAAGAATCGCAGCGACATGGGGCGCGATACCGGATCAGGCTTTGGTCGTGGGACTCGATAGAATCGACTGGGGCGCATCTGCCGGCCTCTCGGCCTCAATCCGCCAGTCGAAACGGCAGCCGTTCTTATGCGGTAATCATTTAGGTCGAAACAGCAAAAAACCCGCAGCTACAAGAGCTGCGGGTTTTTTGGTGCCCAGGAGAGGACTCGAACCTCCACGCCTTGCGGCACACGGACCTGAACCGTGCGCGTCTACCAATTCCGCCACCTGGGCAGGTGCCGTGAGCGGGGTGATTAAGGGCAGTCGCGGGGGGTGTCAACGGCCATTTTCTGCAAAAATTCGCCGACGACGAAAAAAAGCGATCAGGCTGTCCGGTTCAGTTTCGGGCGCGGCGCTTGCCCGGCCCGGCGGGGCGCGCTATCAGCAGGACAAAGCCGCAAAAGGGTGCATGTCATGTCTAAGATCGTCACGATTTATGGCGGTTCCGGGGCCTTGGGGCGCCAGATCGCTCGCCTGATGGCAAAAGAGGGCTGGCGCGTCCGCGTCGCCGTACGCCGTCCAAGCGAGGCGCTTTTCGTGCGCACCTATGGCGCCGTGGGCCAGGTCGAGCCCATTCCGTGCAATATCCGTGACGAGCTTTCGGTCCGCGCGGCGATGGCCGATGCGGATGCGGTCATCAACTGCGTGGGCATCCTGGTGAATGAGGGCAAGAACCGCTTTGCCCCCGTGCAGGTCGAGGGTGCGGAACGCGTGGCACGGATCGCGGCGGAAAACGGGATCGCGAATTTCGTGCATGTCTCGGCTATCGGCGCTGATCCCGAATCGGCCAGCCAATATGCGGCGACCAAGGGCGAGGGCGAGGCCGCCGTGCTGCGTCACCAGCCGGGCGCAGTGATCCTGCGGCCGTCGGTGATCTTCGGGCCCGATCACGGTGTTTATGGGCGGTTTGCCTCGCTGGCGGGGCTTGGCCCGGTCATGCTGATCGCTGGCGGTAAGACGCAGATGCAGCCGGTCTATGTCGAGGATGTCGCCCAGGCGGCGGTGAAGGCGGCGCAGGGCAAGGCTGATCCCGGCATTTACGAACTTGGTGGCCCTGACGTGCTGACACTGCGCCAGATGGTCGCGCAGACGCTGGAAAAGACCCAGCGTCGCCGGATGGTCATTAACCTGCCCTTCTGGGCGGCGGGTGTGGTCGGCGGCTTGTTTGACTTCGCCTCGGCTGTGACGGGCGGTCTGCTGACCAACCGCGTGCTGACCCGCGATCAGGTGCGGTCGCTGCGCAAGGACAATGTGGTCGCCGAGGGCGCCCGCGGGTTGGAGGACCTGGGGATCCAGCAGACGGCCTCGGGCGCGGTGATCGGCGAATACCTGTGGCGCTTCCGCCCCGGCGGGCAATATGCGGACATGACCGCATCGGCCAAGAACCTGCGCCCGAACTGACATGAACGATACCATCGTTGCCGGTCTGCTTGGTCTGCTGGAAGGCCTGACCGAGTTCATCCCTGTGTCTTCGACAGGGCATATTCTTCTTGCCGGGCATTTCCTGGGTTTCGACAGTCCCGGACGCGCCTTCGAGGTGCTGATCCAGCTGGGCGCGATCATGGCAATCCTGGGTGTCTATGCGGGCCGGCTGGTGCAGCTTTTTGCGGCCGCACCGCATGATCCGGTGGCCCGCCGTTTTATCCTGTCGGTGCTGCTGGCCTTTCTGCCTGCGGTGGTCGTGGGCGTGCTGGCGCATGATTTCATCAAGACGGTGCTGTTTGAAACGCCGATGCTGATCGCGATCATGCTGATTGTCGGTGGCGTGATCTTGTTGTTTGTCGACCGCCGCGCGCCGACACCCACGGTGACCGAGGCCGCGGACATTCCACCCAGCACTGCCTTCAAGATCGGGCTGGTTCAGTGTCTGGCGATGATTCCGGGGGTGTCGCGGTCTGGCTCGACCATTGTTGGCGCGATGCTGATGGGCGTGGGCAAGCGCGCGGCGGCAGAGTTTTCCTTCTTCCTGTCGATGCCGACCATGGCGGGGGCCTTTGCCTACGATCTGATGAAGAATCGTGATATTCTGGACGCGCAGGCGATGGGGAACATCGTCGTGGGCTTTGTCTGCGCCTTCGTGGCAGCGCTGCTCGTGGTAAAATGGCTGCTCGGTTATGTGTCCAAGCATGGCTACGCGCTGTTCGCCTGGTGGCGAATCATTGTCGGCACCCTTGCTTTGCTGGCTTTGGCGGCTGGTATGTAACGTATGCTGACCTATTTCCGTGATATTTTGAGCGGAAAAATGAACAGCTAGGCGGGAATCTCGCAAATAGGTCAGCTGTGCTGTCTTTTATTCGCTCTGGTCGGGGGGTACTCGGGTAGGCGGATTAAGGGGGCGCAGCGGTATGGCCACGCAGAAGATGCTGAAATTCGTCACGCTCGGGCGGCAGATGCCCGAAAAACGCTCTGCCGAGGAGCGGAGCGAGGATTTCCACGAGATCTATCGTGAGTTTGCCGAGGCCAAGGCCAAGGAGCAGGCCAGCCGTTGCAGCCAATGCGGCGTGCCTTATTGCCAGTCGCATTGCCCGCTGCACAACAACATCCCCGACTGGCTGCGCCTGACCGCCGAAGGCCGCACCAAGGAAGCTTATCTGGTCAGCCAGCAGACCAATACCTTCCCCGAAATCTGCGGCCGCATCTGCCCGCAGGACCGGCTGTGCGAAGGCAATTGCGTGATCGAGCAGTCGGGCCACGGCACCGTCACCATCGGCGCGATCGAGAAATATATCACCGATACTGCCTGGGAAGAGGGCTGGGTTGAGCCGATCCGCCCCGACGCCGAACGCAGCGAATCCATCGGCATTATCGGCGCAGGGCCCGGTGGGCTGGCCGCCGCTGACCGGCTGCGCCGCATGGGCTTTCAGGTCACGGTTTATGACCGGCACGACCGCTCTGGCGGGCTGATGATCTATGGCATTCCCGGCTTCAAGCTGGAAAAGGATATCGTGCAGCGCCGCAACGCGCAGCTGGAAGAGGCCGGCGTCGAATTCGTGCTGAACTGCAATGTCGGCGAGGATCTGAGCTTTGACGCCATTCGCGGCAAACATGATGCAGTGCTGATCGCCACCGGTGTTTACAAGACCCGCGATCTGGACATCGACAATCCCGACGCGCATGGCGTGATCCGGGCGCTGGACTATCTGACCGCCTCGAACCGGATCGATCTGGGCGACGAAATCCCCGATTTCGAGGATGGAGAGTTGGACGCGCGCGGCAAGCGCGTGGTGGTCATCGGTGGCGGCGACACGGCGATGGACTGTGTGCGCACGGCGATCCGTCAGGGCGCGAAATCGGTCAAATGCCTGTATCGCCGCGACCGCACCAACATGCCCGGCAGCCAGCGCGAGGTACAGAACGCCGAAGAGGAAGGCGTCGAATTCGTGTGGCTGTCCGCACCGGCGGAATTCATCGGTGCGGTGCAGGGCGAAAGCGGCCCGGCCACCGCGATCAACGCCGAGCGCCCCCATATCGCCAAGGTCCGCGTCCAGCGGATGCGGCTGGGCAAGCCCGATGTTTCCGGCCGGCAAAGCCCGGAACTGATCGAGGGCGCCGATTACCACGAGCCGGCCGAGATGGTCATCAAGGCGCTGGGCTTCGAGGCCGAGGAACTGCCCCGCCTGTGGGGTGTCGAGGGGCTGGAAACCACGCGCTGGGGTACCATCAAGGCCGATTTCCGCAGCCATCAGACCAGCCTGCCCGGCGTTTTCGCGGTGGGCGATATCGTGCGCGGCGCGTCGCTGGTGGTGTGGGCCATTCGGGACGGGCGGGAGGCTGCGGACAGCATTGCCGAATTCCTTGGCAGTGCCGCGCAGGTCGCGGCGGAATGAGCCGGGCGTCCGCACAGGGCGTACACAGGCTGTACACTGCGCGTACACAGGCGGTGCCGACACCCCATTCCGTCCAGCAGATCGGGCTGGCGGCTGCTGTGCTGATTGCGGCAACCATGCTGACCTTTTCGCAGGCGCGGGCGGCGAACTTCGTGCCGCCCTCGGGCTGCGCGCTGAAGATCACCGTCCAGAACCGGGGGTGTACGGTCGGGCAGCATTACGTTTGCACCGCCGATGCGCCGGGCGACCAGCATGTCATCTATTTCGACAAGGAAGGCCCGAGCTATCATTCCAAGATCGACGCCGAAACGCGCTGGCTGGAATCATCGGATCTGACCACGGGGCTGACCGACCGGCTGATGGCGCAGGCCGCCGATCCGGCGTCTTTTTCGACGCTGCTGCGGACCGGGCGCGACGATTTCGATTTCTGGACCGAATCGAACAATGGCGAGCAGTTGCGCCATATCGGCGAGGACCGGCTGACCGGTGAGACGGTGGAAATCGACGGGGTAAAGCTGGAACTCACGCAATTTCAGCTGAAGACCTTTGGCGCCGATGGCCAGCTGCTGATCGAATCGACCGGTCAGCAATTCATCAACCGCGATCATGGCCGTTTTTATGGCGGGGTTGAGCATTCCGAGGACTGGAGCGGAGAGATCCGCAACGACGATGACAGCCCGGTCACCTTTGCCTTTCCGGGCGATGCCGGTTTCGGCGCAACAGAACCGCTTTTTGACTGTGAGATGATGATGGCCCTTATGCCGCTTGCCGAAAGATACCGCCATGGCGGCTGATCGCTATTATGACCTGACCCGCCTGCGCACGGTCGTGGGCGTGGCGCTGCTGGGCATGGTCGGGGCCGAGCTGGCTTATGGCGTCAGCAACTGGCAATTTTTGCAGCTGACCGACGCGGATTCGCTGGGCGACGAATTTGACATGCGTTGGGCCGAGTTTCAGGAATTCGAGGCCTCGGTTCTGGGCTTCTACAATTTCCTGCTGCCCGCCTGTTATCTGATGGGGGCGATATGGCTGTATCGTGCGGCCCGCAATGCCGCGCTGCTGCTGCCCGACGCGCGGCGCATTTCGCCCATTGGCGCGTTGCTGTGGCATCTGGTGCCGATTGCCAGCCTGTTCATGCCCTATCGGGCAATGCGCCAGATCCATAACAGCTCGACCCGGCCCCCGCGCGAATTGAATGCGCCCGCGCCGCCTGTGCTGCGCTGGTGGTGGGGCGTCTGGGTGGTGTCGAGCACGCTGACCATGTTGGCCGGGCTGGTTCTGTTTACCGGTTACTATGCCGATGACAGCGCAACGCTGTCGGGCCGGCAGATCACCTCGGCCATGGTGGAGATCGTCAACGCCCCGCTGGCCGTGCTGGCCATCTGGCTGTGGTGGCAGGTGGTCAACCTTACGACCAATTTGCAGCAGGCCGCGCGGCCCGCTGCCCCGTCGAACTCTGTTAAGGAGGTCATCCAATGACTGAAGTCACGCAAAACTGGCAAGCCAACGAAGAAGCCCGCCGCAAGTGGATGGCCGAAAACAGCCTGTATCGCGAAGAGGACGAGCATTCGTCCTGCGGTGTCGGGTTTGTGGTGTCCATCGACGGCAAGCCCTCGCGGCAGGTGGTGCAGAACGGCATCAACGCGCTGAAGGCGATCTGGCACCGCGGCGCGGTCGATGCCGACGGCAAGACCGGCGACGGGGCGGGCATCCATGTCCAGATCCCGGTGCCCTTCTTCTATGACCAGATCCGTCGCACCGGGCATGAACCCGACCACGACAAGCTGATCGCCGTCGGTCAGGTCTTCCTGCCGCGCACCGATTTTTCGGCGCAAGAACGTTGCCGGACCATCGTGGAATCCGAAGTGATCCGCATGGGGCATTACATCTATGGCTGGCGCCATGTGCCGGTGAACATCGCCGTTCTGGGCGAAAAGGCGAACGCCACCCGCCCCGAGATCGAGCAGATCCTGATCCGCAACGAAAAGGGCCTGTCTCAGGTCGAATTCGAGCGTGAGCTGTACATCATCCGCCGCCGGATCGAACGCGCGGCGTTGGCGGCTGGCGTGCAGGGCTTGTATTTCTGTTCGCTGTCCTGCCGGTCGATCATCTACAAGGGGATGATGCTGGCCGAACAGGTGGCCGAGTTCTATCCCGACCTGAAGGATGAAAGGTTCGAAAGCGCTTTCGCGCTGTATCACCAGCGCTATTCGACCAATACCTTCCCGCAGTGGTGGCTGGCCCAGCCCTTCCGCATGCTGGCCCATAATGGCGAGATCAACACCCTGAAGGGCAACCTCAACTGGTTGAAAAGCCACGAGATCCGCATGGCGTCGAATGCGTTCGGCGACATGGCGGACGACATCAAGCCGATCGTGCCGGGCGGATCGTCGGATTCGGCCGCACTTGATGCGGTGTTCGAGGTGATGGTGCGTTCGGGCCGTTCGGCGCCGATGACCAAGACCATGCTGGTTCCTGAAAGCTGGTCCAAGGCCACGACCGACATGCCGAAGGCATGGGCCGACATGTATGCCTATTGCAACGCCGTGATGGAGCCGTGGGACGGCCCCGCCGCGCTGGCGATGACCGATGGCCGCTGGGTCTGCGGCGGTCTGGACCGCAACGGTTTGCGGCCGATGCGCTATGTCGTGACGGGCGACGGGCTGCTGATCGCGGGGTCCGAGGTCGGCATGGTGCCGGTCGACGAAACCGGCGTTGTCGAAAAGGGCGCGCTGGGGCCGGGGCAGATGATCTGCGTCGATATGGAAGACGGCAAGCTGTACCACGATGCCGAGATCAAGAACCGTCTGGCGGGTTCGCAGCCTTTCGGCGAGTGGATCGAGAAGGTGGCAGAGCTGTCCGTGCAGATGCGCGACCTGCCCGAGGATCTGAACTTCAAGGGCGACGATCTGCGCCGCCGTCAGTTCGCCGCCGGCTATACGCTGGAAGAACTGGAAAACGTGCTCGCCCCCATGGCCGAGGACGGCAAGGAAGCGCTGGCATCCATGGGCGACGACACCCCGCCTGCGGTGTTGTCGAACCAGTATCGCCCGCTGTCGCACTTCTTCCGCCAGAACTTCAGCCAGGTGACGAACCCGCCCATCGACTCGCTTCGCGAAACGCGGGTGATGTCGCTGAAGACGCGCTTTGGCAACCTCAAGAACGTGCTGGACGAAAGCAGCAGCCAGACTGAAATCCTGCTGCTGGAAACCCCCTTTGTCGCCAACCGCGAATTCGCCGAGATGATGCGGATGTTCGGCGAGGCCGCGACCAAGATCGATTGCACCTTCCCCAAAGGTGCCGGGGCCGAGGCGCTGGGCGAGGCGCTGGCGCGCATCCGTAACGAAGCCGAAGATGCCGTGCGTTCGGGCGCGGGCCATCTGGTGCTGACCGATGAAAACGTCGGCACGGATCGGGTCGGCATGCCGATGATCCTTGTGACCTCGGCTGTGCATAGCTGGCTGACCCGCAAGGGGCTGCGGACCTTCTGTTCGCTGAACATCCGTTCGGCCGAGTGTATCGACCCGCATTATTTCGCCGTGCTGATCGGCTGCGGGGCGACCACCGTGAACCCCTATCTGGCGCAGGACAGCATTGCCGACCGGATCGAGCGGGGCCTGCTGGAAGGCACCCTGATCGAGAACATGCGCCGTTACCGCGACGCCATCGACCAGGGCCTGTTGAAGATCATGGCGAAGATGGGGATTTCGGTGCTGTCGTCCTATCGCGGGGGCCTGAACTTCGAAGCGGTGGGCCTGTCGCGTGCGCTGGTGAACGAATATTTCCCCGGCATGCACAGCCGTATTTCCGGCATCGGTCTGCACGGCATTCAGCACAAGCTGGAAGAAGTGCACGGGTTGGGCTTTGACGGCGATGCCAGCCTGCTGCCGGTCGGTGGCTTCTACAAGCTGCGCCGGTCGGGCGAAAAGCACGCATGGGAAGCCAATACCATGCGGCTGCTGCAACTGGCCTGCGAAAAGGCGTCTTACGACATCTGGAAGCAGTACTCGAAAACGATGCGGGCCAATCCGCCGATCCATATCCGCGATCTGCTGGACATCAAGCCGCTGGGCAAGCCGGTCCCGATCGAGGAAGTGGAAAGCATCACCAGCATCCGCAAGCGTTTCGTGACGCCGGGCATGTCGCTGGGCGCGCTGTCGCCCGAGGCGCATATGACGCTGAACATCGCCATGAACCGCATCGGCGCGAAATCCGACAGCGGCGAAGGTGGCGAGGATCCGGCGCACAGCCACCCGCTGCCGAATGGCGATAACCCCTGCGCCAAGGTCAAGCAGGTGGCCAGCGGCCGGTTCGGGGTGACGGCGGAATATCTGAACGCCTGCGAAGAGCTGGAAATCAAGGTCGCGCAGGGTGCAAAACCCGGCGAGGGCGGGCAGCTTCCCGGCATGAAGGTGACGGCGCTGATCGCGCGTCTGCGCCACTCGACGCCGGGGGTCACGCTGATCTCGCCGCCGCCGCACCACGATATTTACAGTATCGAAGATCTGGCGCAGCTGATCTATGACCTCAAGCAGATCAACCCGCGCGCGAAGATCACCGTGAAGCTGGTGGCGTCCTCGGGCGTTGGCACCATCGCGGCGGGTGTGGCCAAGGCCAAGGCGGATATCATCCTGATTTCCGGCCATAACGGCGGAACCGGGGCCAGCCCGGCGACCAGCATCAAGTTCGCCGGTCTTCCGTGGGAGATGGGCCTGACCGAAGCGCATCAGGTTCTGGCGATGAACAACCTGCGCGAACGCGTCACGCTGCGCACCGATGGCGGGCTGCGCACCGGGCGCGATATCGTCATGGCGGCGATGATGGGGGCCGAGGAATACGGCATCGGCACCGCCGCGCTGATCGCCATGGGCTGCATCATGGTCCGTCAGTGCCAGTCGAACACCTGCCCGGTGGGCGTTTGCACGCAGGACGAAAAGCTGCGTTCGATGTTCAACGGCAGCGCCGACAAGGTGGTGAACCTGATCACCTTCTATGCGACCGAGGTGCGCGAAGTGCTGGCATCCATCGGCGCGCGCAGCATTGACGAGGTGATCGGGCGGGCCGACCTGCTGACTCAGGTCAGCCGCGGGGCCGCGCATCTGGACGATCTGGACCTGAACCCGCTGCTGATTACGGTCGATGGGTCCGACAAGATCGTCTACGACCGTTCCAAGCCGCGCAATGCCGTGCTGGAAACGCTGGACACGGAAATCATCCGCGATGCCGAACGCTTCTTCAGCGCCGGCGAAAAGATGCAGCTGCATTACGCCGTCCGAAACACGCTGCGCACCATCGGCACGCGTACGTCCAGCATGATCGTGCAGACCTTCGGGATGCGCAACAAGCTGCAACCCGACCACCTGACCGTTCGTCTGACCGGCAGCGCCGGGCAGTCGCTGGGGGCGTTTGCCGCGCCGGGCCTGAAGATCGAGGTTTCGGGCGATGCGAATGACTATGTCGGCAAGGGCCTGTCAGGCGGCACGATTGTCGTGCGCCCGCCCATGGCCTCGCCCCTTGTGGCGGCGGATAACGTCATCATCGGCAACACGGTGCTGTATGGCGCGACCGACGGTTACCTGTTCGCAGCTGGCCGCGCGGGCGAACGCTTTGCGGTGCGTAACAGCGGCGCCAAGGTGGTGATCGAGGGTTGCGGCACCAATGGTTGTGAATACATGACCGGCGGTGTGGCGGTGATCCTTGGCCGGATCGGCGCGAACTTTGGCGCGGGCATGACGGGCGGGATGGCGTATCTTTATGACCCGGAAGGGGTCGCGGGCAAATACATCAACGCCGAAACGCTGGTCACCGCGCCCGTCACCGTCGCCCATTGGGAGCAGGAGCTGAAAGCCCTGATCGAACGCCATGCCGAGGAAACCAGCTCGGCCCGTGCGCGCGATATTCTGGCGAATTGGGAGACCGAGAAAGACCATTTCCTGCAGATCTGCCCGAAGGAAATGTTGTCGCGCCTGAAATACCCGATTGCCGAAACCGGCGATCTGGCCGCGATCCCTGCGGAATAGGCCTGACCGAACAAGAAGATGGCGGGGCCTCTGGCCCCGCTTTTTCATGCGGTGAACGAAATATGATTGACCTGATCCCCGGCGCTGAATAGCGTAAGCCATTCAGATAAAAGGAGATAATCTTGCGTCATTCTTTTCGTACCGGGCATATTGCTCTGCCCGCTTTGCTGGTCACGGCTGGTCTTGCGCTGGGTGCTTGCGGGGCAAGCAGCAGCAATCCGAATTTCTTCACGGTGGATTTTGACGGCGGCAAGATGACCGGGCGCTATAACCCGGCGGGCTTCAGCGCCGACGAGGTGCGCGGGCTGCTGGACGACAATTGCACGGGCGGCAAGCTGGCCAGCTATGGCGAACAGCCGGCGGATACCATGATTGCCTTTACGGCCACCTGCCAGGGCGGGCAGCGCGTGGGCAAAGGCAATGCCGAGATCGAGAAAGACGGCACCGGTGGCGCGGTGATCGAAACGACCGCCCGTGATGGCAACGGCAATCTGGCGTACGAGCAG
This sequence comes from Paracoccus xiamenensis, assembly GCF_011308835.1. GTDB lineage: Bacteria > Pseudomonadota > Alphaproteobacteria > Rhodobacterales > Rhodobacteraceae > Paracoccus > Paracoccus xiamenensis. The sequence continues at coordinate 297,075 of NZ_JAAOHY010000002.1, forward strand.
TCGCGCGTGACGCTGTAGGCGGGCGCAAAGACCCAGCATCGCAAGGGGATGGGCGGGGACCGACTGGTCCCCGTTTTTCTTTGCGCGCATGATGGCGGCGGCCATGGCGTTCACGCCATTATGACTGTCGGTTGCCGGCGCGGGGCGCTAGAAGATCGGCGCGCAGACATGAGGAGCTATTGATGCGTTTCCTGATCCCTGCCCTTCTTTGCGGCCTGCCCGCCGCCGCCTTTGCGCAGGGCGATATGCAGGTGGTGAGCTATGCCTGCGCCAATGACGCCAGTTTTCAGGTGGCTTTCATCAATACGGGCGAGGACAGCTTTGCGGTGATGCAGAATGGCGAATATCTGGTCCCGATGAAGATCGCGCAATCCGGGTCCGGCGCGCGCTATCTGTCCGAGGATGGCGGGTTGGAGCTGTGGACCAAGGGGCAGATGGCCACCGTCAGCACCTTTGGCGAGACCGAGGCCGTGCTGTTTGACGATTGCACCGAGATGGACGCGGGTCAGCAGCCCGGCTAGGCCCGGTGATAGGGCGCGCCTGACAGGATTGAAGCGGCGCGATACAGCTGTTCGGCCAGCATCACCCGCACCAGCATATGCGGCCAGACCATGCGGCCAAGGCTGATCTGCCAGTCGGCGCGGCTGCGCAGGGACGGGTCCAGCCCGTCCGCGCCGCCGATGACAAAGCAGATATCGCGGCCCTGATCGCGCAGATCGCCGATGCGGGAGGCGAATTCGGGCGAGGTCGGCTGCTCGCCGCGTTCATCCATCATCACCACAAAGGCGCCCGCGGGGATGGCGCGGTCGATCAGCGGCGTTTCCCCCGCCATGCCGGTGCCGCGCTTGTCCTCAACTTCGACCAGCTGAACGGGCGGCAGGCCAAGGCTGCGGCCGGTCTTGGCGAAGCGGTCAAGGTAGTCGTCGACAAGCGCCAGCTCGGGCGATTTCCGCAGTCGGCCGACGGTGAGAAGGGTGATTTTCATTGAGGCAGGGGGGTGACGGGAACCTCGGGGCAGGCGGCGTTCTTTCGCCAGAAATAGACGGCCTTTGCCCGTTCCTGTGCCGCCACCGTTTCAGGGCGGCCCACACCCTCGGCGTTCAGGATCCCGATCCTCAGCTGGTCGAGCGTTCCATGCCGTTCCAGCAATTGAAAGAAGGTCGCGTAATCCGCCGGGTCCTTCGGCAACAGCGGAATGGGCACGCCTGGGCCGGTTTCCGCAGTCGGCGGACGCGGAATCGGGCATTCGAAGTGCGGCTGATCCTCAGGCGCACAGGCCACGAGCCACAGGCTCGCGGCAACTGCAAATGAGGCGGTTCTCAATGCGCGGCTTCGTTACGCAGCGCCTTCAGCTGGTCCGTGGGCATCCACATCTTTTCCAGCTGATAGAACTCGCGCACTTCCGGGCGGAAGACATGGACGACGACATCGTCCGTGTCGATCAGCACCCAGTCGCCGGTGTCCTTGCCCTCGATCCGGGCAGTCCGGCCGGTGGCGTCTTTCAGGCGCTGCGCCAGTTTTTCGGCGATGGTGGCGACCTGCCGGGCATTGCGGCCCGAGGCGATGACCATGTGATCGGCCATGGCCGAACGGCCGCGAAGGTCGATCGTCACGACATCTTCGGCCTTGTCATCATCCAGAGAGGTCAGGATACGCTGCAGGATCTCGTCGCTGCTCAGATCGCGCGGCGCGGCGGTCACATTCGGCTGGTCAGCCGATTGGACGTCTTGGGACAGGGGTTCATCCTCCGGTCATCGCGCCTGATCGCCCCGGCGCCGGGATACCCCCAATGTAGCATCGGGGAAGTGCATTCTCAATCGCCGGCGATGAATTTCGGTACGTCGGCACTGTCGGCATCGGCCAGAATCCGCACCTCGCGCTGCGGATAGGGGACGGAAACCCCGGCTTCCTTGAAGGCATCCCACAGCGCCAGATAGACTTGGCCGCGCACATTGGTCAGCCCGCCCTGCGCGTCCGAGATCCAGAATCGCAGCACGTAATCGACCGAACTGTCGCCGAATCCGGTGATCCAGCAGACCGGAGTACGCTGCGCCAGCACCCGCTTGACGGACATCGCGGCATTGATCGCCACCTTCGAAACCATATGCGGATCGTCCCGGTAAGAGGTGCCGAAATGCACGTCGAGCCGCACGAAATCATTGGTATGGGACCAGTTCACCACCTGATTGGTAACCAGATCCTCGTTCGGGATCAGATATTCCTTGCCGTCGCGGGTGACGACGCTGACATAGCGCGCGCCCAATGCGTCGATCCAGCCGAAGGTATCGCCCAGGCTGATGACATCGCCGGGCTTGACCGATTTATCCAGCAGGATGATGACGCCCGACACCAGGTTCGAGACCACCTTTTGCAGGCCAAAGCCGATGCCGACGCCGACCGCGCCGGAAAAGACGGCAAGCCCCGTCAGGTCCAGCCCGATGGCGCGCAGCCCGATCATGATGGCCAGCGTGAACAGGGTGATTTGCAGCAGCTTCGCCACCAGCACCCGCATCGTCGGCGACAGATCGGCGCTTTCGGCCAGCTTGCGCGTCACCGCCGCGGTGATCAGCCGCGCCCCCGCGATCAGCGCCGTAATCACCGCCAGCGCCTGAATGACCGTCAGCATCGACAGCCGGACCCCGCCGACGCTTAGCGCGATGCTGTCCAGCAGGCGCGCGGCATTGTCCGACATGTCCAGCAGATACAGCACCGCCCAGATCCAGGCCGCCCATTTGGCGATCCGCCGCGCCAGCGCATTGGCGATCAGCCGCGACAGGAAGGCGATGGCCAGCACCGCCGTGGCGATGGCGGCGGCCTCGGCGATGACCTGGCTGCGCGAGGGCCAGGTGATCTGGCGCATGATCAGCACCGCGCCCCAGGCCATGGCGGTGAACATGATCAGCCGCAGCCGCCGGTCGATCATCAGCCCCAGCCGCAGCCGCCACTTGGGCCATCCTTCGCGATGGCGCAGCCAGACCCGCAGCCTGGGCGACAACGCACGCGCCAGCAGATGCGCCACCAGCAGCAGCAGCAGGATGGCGCCCACCTGATTCAGTCGCGAGGGCAGCAGCATGGTGCGCAGGAAAAGTTCCACCTGCTGCCAGAACCCGTCGGCGGCGTTGATGATCTGTTCAGAAGTTGCGTCTTGCTCCATGCTGCTGATTAGACAGGCGGCATCCTCGTCCCGCAAGGCTTTCGCGGGCCGCGACATGCAATTTCCCCTTGCCAGAAAAACCATGCGCCGCTAGGCGTGGCGGCGGAATTCGGGAGACGCTGGCAACCGCCAGGGCCGAAGGAGCAACCGCCCCGGTAAACTCTCAGGCACAAGGGACCGGTTCCGCAGAAACTCTGAAGAGAGGCCATTTGGCCCGCCGAAGGATGACGATCTCAGGCGCCCGTAGCCGGGCATGGACAGAGGGGGCAGCCAAACCGCGCCTTGGCGCAAGGAGGATGCCCCATGTCTGACCTGAAACGGACCCCGCTTTACGATCTGCATGTCGCGCTTGGCGGCAAGATGGTGCCCTTTGCCGGCTGGGAAATGCCGGTGCAGTACCCGATGGGCGTGATGGGCGAACACCTGCACACGCGCGCGAAAGCCGGGCTGTTCGATGTCAGCCATATGGGGCAGGTTCTGCTGCGTGCGCCGTCCGGCACGGCCGCCGACGCGGCGCTGGCGCTGGAAACGCTGGTGCCGGCGAATATTCTGGGCCTGCCCGAGATGCGGCAGCGTTACGGCCTGTTCACCGCCCCGAATGGTGGTGTGCTGGACGACCTGATGATCGCCAATCGCGGCGACCACCTGTTCCTGGTCGTGAACGCCGCCTGTGCCGATCAGGACATTGCCCATCTGCAAACGCTGGACGGTGTCACGGTTGAACCGATCACCGACCGCGCCCTGCTGGCCCTGCAAGGCCCGGCCGCGCAGGACGTGTTGTCGCGCATCCTGCCCGAGGCGGCGGCGATGAAATTCATGGATGTGGCGATCCTGCCCTGGGACGGGGCCGAGCTGTGGGTCTCGCGTTCGGGCTATACCGGCGAGGATGGTTATGAGATCTCGGTCCCGGCGGAGCGCGCGCGGGCCTTTGCGGAATTGCTGCTGGCGGATGAGGCGGTGGCGCCGATCGGCCTTGGCGCCCGCGATTCGCTGCGGCTGGAGGCAGGGATGCCGCTGTACGGCCATGACATGTCGGTCGATGTGACCCCCGCGCAGGCTGCGCTTGGCTGGTCGATCCCGAAGCTGCGCCGCGCCGAAGGTGAACGTGCCGGTGGATTCCCCGGCGCGGATACGATTCTGCCGGAACTGGCGGCCGGGGCTGAGCGCGTGCGCGTCGGCCTGCGTCCCGAAGGCCGCGCCCCCATCCGCGAAGGTGTTGCGATCTGGGATGCCGAAAACGATGGTACACTGATCGGGCAGGTGTGTTCGGGCGGGTTCGGTCCTTCGGTCGGCGGTCCGGTCGCGATGGCGATCCTGCCTGCGGGGCTGGCTGCTGGCGACACCGTCTGGGCCGAACTGCGCGGCAAACGCATTCCCGTCGCCGTGGCGGACATGCCCTTCATCAAACCTGACTATAAACGCTGAGGAGCGCGACCCATGCTGAAATATACCGAAGACCATGAATGGCTGAAGGCTGACGGCGACGAAATCATCGTCGGCATCACCGCCCATGCCAGCGAGCAGCTGGGCGATGTCGTTTTTGTCGAACTGCCCGAGGTCGGCCGCGAAGTCGCCAAGGGCGAGGAAATCGTGGTGATCGAATCGGTGAAGGCGGCGTCCGACATCGTGGCCCCGATCGCTGGCACCATCACCGCCGTGAACGAGGATCTGCCCGACAGCCCCGGCGCGGTGAATGACGACGCGATGAGCGCCTGGTTCTTCCGCATCAAGCCGGCCGATGGCGAAAGCATCGACGGTTTCATGGACGAAGCCGCCTATCAGGCGCTGATCGGATAATCAGGCCGGGGGCTGTCTGCCCCCGGAGCCCCCGAGGATATTTGGGCCAGAATGAAGGCAAGGACCTCTGGCCGAGGATGAACGTGATGAGCCGCTGGACCCCCACCGACTATAACCCCGACGATTTCGCGAACCGCCGCCATATTGGCCCCTCTCCGGCCGAGATGGAGGAGATGCTGAAGGCCGTTGGGGTCGCAAGCCTGGATCAGTTGATCGAGCAGACGGTGCCGGGGTCGATCCGGCAGGCCGCGGCGCTGGATTGGGCGCCCTTGTCCGAGGCCGCACTGCTGGAACGCATGCGCGGCGTGGCGGCGAAGAACAAGGTGATGACCAGCCTGATCGGGCAGGGCTATTACGGCACGGTGACGCCGCCGGCGATCCAGCGGAATATTCTGGAAAACCCGGCATGGTATACCGCCTATACCCCCTATCAGCCCGAGATCGCGCAGGGCCGGTTGGAGGCGCTGCTGAACTATCAGACCATGGTTTCGGATCTGACCGGGTTGCCGGTGGCGAATGCGTCCTTGCTGGACGAGGCGACGGCGGCGGCAGAAGCCATGGCCATGGCGCAGCGGGTGGCGAAGTCGAAGGCGAAGGCTTTCTTCGTGTCCGAGAACCTGCATCCGCAGACGATTTCGGTGATCGAAACCCGCGCGCTGCCGCTGGGGATCGAGGTCGTCAAAGGCGCGCCCGAGGATCTGGATCCGTCGCAGGTGTTCGGCGCGATCTTCCAGTATCCGGGCACGTTCGGGCATATCCGCGACCTGACGGCTGAATGCGATGCGCTGCATGCGGTGGGCGCGGTGGCCGTGGTCGCGACTGACCTGCTGGCGCTGTGCCTGCTGAAGGAACCGGGCGCGATGGGGGCGGATATCTGCGTCGGATCTTCCCAGCGGTTCGGGGTGCCGATGGGCTATGGCGGTCCGCATGCGGCCTTCATGTCCTGCCGGGACGCGTTCAAGCGGGCGATGCCGGGGCGGATTGTCGGGGTGTCCATCGACGCCAACGGGAACAAGGCCTACCGGCTGGCGCTGCAGACGCGCGAACAGCATATCAGGCGTGAGAAGGCGACCTCGAACGTTTGCACGGCGCAGGCATTGCTGGCGGTGATGGCGTCCTTCTATGCCGTGTTCCATGGGCCGGTCGGGCTGCGGGCGATTGCGCAGCGGGTGCATCTGAATGCGGTGACGATTGCGGATGCGTTGCGGGCAGCGGGCGCGGAGGTTGATCCGGGCGCTTTCTTTGACACCATCACCGTGCGTGTCGGCGTGGGGCAGGCCGGCATTCTGGCCGCTGCCGAACAGCGCGGGATCAACCTGCGCAAGATCGGGCGTGATCGGGTCGGGATCAGCGTCGATGAAACCACAGATGCGGGCGTGATCGCGCGGCTGCTGGATGCGTTCGGCATCCATGATGCGGCAGAGCCCGCCGATGCCCCGGCGATCCCCGCCGATTTGCTGCGGGAAAGCGACTATCTGACCCATCCGGTCTTCCACATGAACCGGGCGGAATCCGAGATGATGCGCTATATGCGGCGTCTTTCGGATCGCGATCTGGCGCTGGATCGCGCGATGATCCCGCTGGGGTCCTGCACGATGAAGCTGAATGCCGCGGCCGAGATGATGCCGATCACGTGGCCGGAATTCGGGGCGCTGCATCCCTTTGCGCCAGCCGATCAGGCAGCAGGCTATGCCGAGATGCTGGAGGATCTGACGCAGAAGCTGTGCACGATCACCGGCTATGACGCGTTTTCCATGCAGCCGAACAGCGGCGCGCAGGGGGAATATGCGGGGCTGTTGACCATTCAGGCCTATCATCGTGCGAATGGCGACGATCAGCGCGATGTCTGTCTGATCCCGGTTTCGGCCCATGGCACCAACCCGGCATCGGCACAGATGTGCGGGATGAAGGTCGTGGTGGTGAAATCCGCGCCGAATGGCGACATTGACCTTGAGGATTTTGCCGACAAGGCCAAGGCTGCGGGTGACAAGCTGGCGGCGGTGATGATCACTTACCCCTCGACCCATGGCGTGTTCGAGGACACCGTGCGCGAGGTCTGCAAGATCACCCATGACCATGGCGGTCAGGTCTATATCGACGGCGCCAACATGAACGCGCTGGTCGGGCTGGTGAAGCCGGGCGAGATCGGCGGCGATGTCAGCCACCTGAACCTGCACAAGACCTTTGCGATCCCGCATGGCGGCGGCGGGCCGGGCATGGGGCCGATCGGCGTCAAGGCGCATCTGGCGCCGCATCTGCCGGGGGATCCGCGGACCGGGGAAGGGGCTGTTAGTGCAGCACCCTTTGGGTCGGCTTCTATCCTGCTGATTTCATGGGCCTATATCCTGATGATGGGCGGGTCTGGGCTGACCCAGGCGACCCGGGTGGCGATTCTGAACGCCAACTATATCGCCAGCCGGTTAAGCGCCGGTTACCCGATCCTGTTCATGGGCAATCGTGGCCGCGTGGCGCATGAATGCATCATCGACACCCGTCCCTTCGCCGAACATGGCGTGACCGTGGACGACATCGCCAAGCGCCTGATCGACAACGGTTTCCATGCGCCGACGATGAGCTGGCCGGTCTCTGGCACGCTGATGGTGGAGCCTACGGAATCGGAAACCAAGGCCGAAATCGACCGCTTCATCACCGCCATGCTGGCCATCCGGGCCGAGATTCAGGCGGTGGCCGATGGCGAAATCGCGGCCGAGGCGAGCCCCCTGCGCCACGCCCCGCACACGGTCGAGGATCTGGTCGCGGAATGGGATCGTGCCTACAGCCGCGAACAGGGCTGCTTCCCGCCGGGCGCCTTCCGCGTCGACAAATACTGGCCGCCGGTCGGGCGCGTCGACAACGTGCATGGCGACCGCAACCTGATCTGCACCTGCCCGCCGCTGGAAGATTACGTCGAAGCGGCAGAATGACAGCAAGCCCCGGCCAAATCGGCCGGGGCTTTTCAATTCGCGGGGACAAGCCGGCCCTTGCGATACCGGCGCAGGATCGAATGCGGGGCATTTGCGGACAGGCGCATTTCGTCGATGGTGTCGGGCGGGGTGTCGTCATGCCAGCCCCAGCCGTAAATCGCGCCAAAGCGCTTCAGCACGAAAAGCAATTCGTCCTCGTTCAGCAATTCGTAAGGAATCCCGAGTACATGATGGTTCCCGGGACGATGGCAGAACATGAAGCTCTGCGACTGCGAGTCCTGAAGATACAGATTGAAGTAAGATTCGGGGTTGGCGTCCAGCCAGGGCGTCAGCTCTGCCAGATCAGAGGTCGAGAACAGGATCTTTTCACATGCGCTGTCCATCACCTCGAAATGCGCAGGTGGCACGGTCAGGCCAAAGCGGTCCTGGAAATGAAACAGCGTGTTCGGGTGCCGCTTGCAGGCGAAGAAGAACCAGCAGTCGCGGAAGCCCTCTGTCATGGCATGTTTTGGATGGCGCGGCTGATGCGAGTGGCGCAAGCGGGTGCCGCAGATTGGTCAGCCGCTTCCGCATTGTACGGCGCCGGCGAATTCAGGCGGTCGTGTCGCGCGGCATCTTCGGCTGTGCTGGCGAGATATCGGCAGGGGCTGTCAGCGCGCGGATGGGCCGTAACCGGCAGGTCGCGCATTACTTGGCCTTTGGGCGAAATGCTTTGATTTTCGTGGGGTCGGTCTCGATATACGCGGCCCCCAGCAGGTCGAGGCAATAGGGGACGGCAGCGAAAACCGCATTCAGGCAGGTGGCGATGGCCGATGGCTTGCCGGGAATGGTGATGATCAGCGTCTTGCCGCGGCTGACGGCGGTCTGGCGCGACAGGATTGCGGTCGGCACCTCGGCCAGTGAGGCGCGGCGCATTTCCTCGCCAAAGCCCGGATATTCGCGCTGGGCGATGTCGGCGACGGCCTCGGGCGTCAGGTCGCGTGGTGCGGGACCGGTGCCGCCGGTGACAAGGATCAGGTCCGCGTCCTGCCTGTCACACAGGTCGCGCAACGCGTCTGCGACGACCTCGCGACCATCGGGGACGATCACGCGGTCAATCTGCATCGGCGAGGTAATGGTGTCGCGCAGCCATGCCTCGGCGCCGGGGCCGCCCTTATCTTCATAGGCACCGCTGGCGGCACGGTCCGAGACGGTGAGGATGGCGATGCGGGCGGGGCGTGCGGCGTTGGTCATGCGGCTTAGTTTGGCTGGACCCGTCATAAAGCGCAACGGGCTGGAATGGCCGATGTTTTGGGACTGCGTGGTCGTGCCTGGCCTGAGTTCCTGAGGGTTAGGTTAATACAGCTTTAAGTTGTGGATTTTACGCGCATAAGGAGAAATCGGCAGGCATCTGGTTGTATAATAAATCATATAAAATCAAATTGGTATAATAAGATTTGGATATGGCAGCATTTGAATCGTCCTTTTCGGTTTAAATACGTTAACCAATGTTGACGTAACGTCACAAAACTCCTTTAAGTTGCGCGCAATCGATAGAACGACGCTAATTTGGAGGCCGAGATGCCAGTTTTTGAAGGCGACGATAAGAACAACAGGCTTATCATCGGTGGAAGCACGGACGACACCGTCCTGGGTCATGGCGGGGACGACTATATTTCGGCCTATCCCGGTGATGATTATGTCGACGGGGGTGATGGTAACGACACCATAAGGCTGGAGCGCGGCAATGATACGGCGCTCGGTGGTGCCGGGAACGACGAAATCACAGGCTATCATGGCGATGACTCGTTGCTCGGCGGTGCGGGCGAAGACACAATTCTGGGCCAGACTGGCAATGACTATATTGATGGTGGCGAAGGCGCTGACTGGCTTGAGGGCGGGGCTGGCTTTGACACGATCAGGGCGGGGCATGGGGACACCATCCATCACTTCAATCAGGCCATCGGCCAGGATCTGACGGACGGCGACCATTCCAATAACGACGTGCTTTTGCTGGGCGAGCATTACAATTATCCCTCGCTGCGGATCCTGAACGCTGCGCGTGTCGCAAAGGGCCTTGCACCCTATGCCGACCCGGTGGAGTGGATGACTGCCGATATCGGCGACGACGGCATCCTGAACGATATCAGCACCACCAACGGCTTTGCCGATGACGTGCATATCAATATCGAGTTCGCAGGCAGGACAGAGCTTTCGACCGAAAACACTGATGTCGTATGCTTCGGCGATGATGCCCTGATTCAGATGGCCGACGGTAGCAGCCGTGCCGCAGGTGATCTGGCGGTCGGGGATGAGGTCATGACGCGCGATGCAGGCGCCCAACCGATACGCTGGGTCGGCAAGCGGCAGCTAGGCGCATCGGAACTGAATGACCGCCCGAACCTTCGCCCGATCCGCATCCATGCCAACGCGCTTGCTGAAAATGTGCCAGAGCGCGACCTCATCGTGTCGCCGCAGCACCGCATGCTTGTTCGTTCGAAGATCGCGAAGCGGATGTTTGGCGCCCATGAGGTTCTGGTGGCCGCCAAGCAACTGCTGGAGGTCGACGGGATCGAGATTGCGGCCGACATGGCCGAGGTGACCTATGTTCACATCCTCTGCGACGATCATCACGTCGTCACTGCCAACGGCGCCGAGGCTGAAACGCTTTACACCGGGGAAGAGGCGATGAAAGCGATGGGTCCGGCCGCGCGGCGCGAGATCTATGCGATCTTCCCGGAGCTGCGTGACAACCCGCCGCGACCTGCCGCGCGGCATTTGAGCTCTGGCCGGATGGCCCGCGCTTTGGCAAAGCGCCACGTCAAGAATAGCCGCTGCCTGCTCGAAGAGGTTTAAAAGCGGCGGCTTTGGCCAACGCAAAAAGGGGACGGAAACACCGCCCCCTTTTCGATTGCCGCGCGGCGCGGGCTGTTGGCGTGTCAGAACTTGGCGTTCCGCGCAGCCAGCAGCTTCAGCCGCAGCGCGTTCAGCCGGATAAAGCCCGCCGCGTCCTTCTGGTCATAAGCGCCCGCGTCGTCTTCGAACGTCACATGCTTTTCGCTGTACAGCGAATGATCCGACCAGCGGCCAACGGTGTTTACGCTGCCCTTGTACAGTTTCAGCCGCACTGTGCCGGTGACATGTTCCTGCGACTTGTCGATGGCCGCCTGCAGCATCTCGCGTTCGGGACTGAACCAGAAACCGTTATAGATCAGCTCTGCATAGCGGGGCATCAGGCTGTCTTTCAGATGGCCTGCGCCCGCGTCCAGCGTGATCTGTTCGATCCCGCGATGGGCCTCCAGCAGGATGGTGCCGCCGGGGGTTTCGTAGATGCCGCGCGACTTCATGCCGACAAAGCGGTTTTCGACGAAATCCAGACGCCCGACACCGTGCTTGCGGCCATATTCGTTCAGCTGCGTCAGGATGGTCGCGGGCGAAAGCGCCTCGCCGTTGATCGCGACCGCATCGCCTTTTTCGAAGGTGATCTCGATATATTCGGGGGTGTCGGGCGCTTCTTCGGGCGAAACGGTGCGCTGATAGACGTATTCGGGCGCTTCCTCGGCCGGGTTTTCCAGCGCTTTGCCTTCGCTGCTGGTGTGCAGCAGGTTGGCGTCGACGCTGAACGGCGCCTCGCCGCGCTTGTCCTTGGCGATGGGGATCTGGTTCGCCTCGGCAAATTCCAGCAGCTTGGTGCGGCTGGACAGATCCCATTCCCGCCAGGGCGCGATCACCTTGATCGACGGATCCAGCGCATAGGCCGACAGCTCGAACCGGACCTGATCGTTGCCCTTGCCGGTCGCGCCATGGGCCACGGCATCAGCGCCGTGCTGATGCGCGATCTCGACCAGATGCTTGGAAATCAGCGGGCGCGCGATGGAGGTGCCCAGCAGATACAGCCCTTCGTAAACCGCATTGGCGCGGAACATCGGGAAGACGTAATCGCGCACGAATTCCTCGCGCACGTCGACGATATGGATATTTTCGGGCTTGATGCCCAGCAGTTCGGCCTTGGCGCGCGCCGGTTCCAGTTCTTCGCCCTGCCCCAGATCGGCGGTGAAGGTGATGACCTCGCAGCCATATTCGGTCTGCAGCCATTTCAGGATGATCGAGGTATCGAGGCCACCGGAATAGGCGAGCACGACTTTCTTCGGCGCGGTCATGGGCGAGTCCTTTCTGATTTCGCCTTGGATTATGCGGTTTTGCCGCACCTCACAAGTGCTGCGACCCCGTTAAGGGAGCATTAGGGCGGCCGCGCTATGTTATGGTTGACCGGACGATTCGGGGGCGATGATGATTGACTGGAAGCGCGTGCATGACTTGCGTGAGGAGCTTGGCGAGGAAGATTTTGCCACGGTGGTCGAACTGTTCCTGGACGAGGTCGAAGGGATCGTCATGCGCATCGGTCATGGCGATGCAGACCAGCTGGAAAATGACCTGCATTTCCTGAAGGGCAGTGCGGCCAATCTTGGGTTCACCGTCTTCGGGCAATTGTGCCAGCAAGGCGAGGCCGAGTGCCGCAATGGCCATCGCGAGAATTTTGATATGGCCGGGCTTCTGGATTGTTATGCCGCGACCAAGCGCGATTTCGTTGCCGGGATCAGTCGGCGACAAAGCGGGGTGGCCTAGGCCGCCACGCGCGCTTTGTCCTGTTGTTCCTGGCTTCTGCGTCGCAGCGGCCAGTCGTGTGCACTGTCAGATCAGGAACTGCGCCAGCAGTTCATCATGGGTGATGTCCTGATAGGTAAAGCCGCTTTCGTCCAGCCGGACCATCAGTGCGGTCAGGTTGGCCGGGTCCGCCGTCTCGATCCCGATCAGGACAGAGCCGAAGTTTCGCGCCGATTTCTTCAGGTATTCAAACCGGGCGATGTCGTCATTGGGGCCAAGCAGCATCAGAAAGTCGCGCAGCGCGCCGGGGCGTTGGGGCAGCCGCAGGATGAAGTATTTCTTGAGACCGGCGAAACGCTGGGCGCGTTCCTTGACTTCGGGCAGGCGTTCAAAGTCGAAATTGCCGCCCGAACAGATGCAGACCACGCGCTTGCCGGCCAGCTCGCCGGCGTCGGCAAGGTCGCGCAGCACATCGACGGCCAACGCGCCGGCGGGCTCTAGCACGATTCCCTCGACATTGAGCATTTCCAGGATGGTAATGCTCAGCCGGTCTTCGGGTGCGGTCAGGACCTGTTCGGGCGCGAAGTGGCGCAGATGCGCAAAGGGCAAATCGCCGATCCGCGCCACGGCCGCCCCATCGACGAAGCTGTCGACGCCGGGCAGGGTGACCTGCTGGCCGGCCTCTAACGCGCCTTTCAGGCTGGCACCGCCCTGAGGTTCGGCGAAGACGAATCGGGTCTGGGGCGACGCCGCGGCAAGGTATTGGGTGACGCCTGCCGACAGACCGCCGCCGCCCACGGGCAGGACGACCAGATCGGGGGGCGCGGGCAACTGTTCAAGAATTTCGCGCGCAACGGTGGCCTGGCCTTCGATGACGTCGGCGGCATCGAAGGGCGACAGGAAGGTCGCGTTCTGATCCTTGGAAAAGGTCTGCGCCGCCGCCAGGGTCTGGTCAAAATAATCGCCCGTCAGCACGATTTCGATACTGTCTCCGCCAAAGATGCGGGTCTTGGCGATCTTCTGCTGGGGCGTGGTGACCGGCATGAAGATCGTGCCGCGCGCGCCGAAATGGCGGCATGCAAAGGCCACGCCCTGCGCGTGATTGCCCGCACTTGCGCAAACGAAATGCCGGTTGCTGCCGGCGTCGATGGCCTTGCGCATAGCGTTGAAGGCGCCGCGCAGCTTATAGCTGCGCACCGGGGTCAGATCCTCTCGTTTCAGCCAGATTTCGGCGCCGTAGCGGGCCGAGAGATGGTCGTTCAACTGTAATGGCGTGGCCGGAAACAGATCGCGAAGCGCGGTTTCGGCACTGGCTACGGAGGTGGTGAAATCTGACATGAGAGGCCCCGTAAAATGCGCGGATAGCGTTGGCATGACGGGGGGCGAAGGTCAATGCGGGCGGTGGAATGGAGGCTATGCGGACAAAATGTGAATTCGCTGCGGCTGCGCCAAGGTCCGCTTCAGTGATCAGGGCTGGTCAATGCCAGAAGCATGATTAGGGGCATGGGAATGTCAGGTTGCGCGCTTTCGCCCAACCATGGATGAACTGACGAAGCTCCTCGCTTCGCTGTTGCGGCTGCCCTCTGCCATCACGTATGGCGACGGTCGCTTCATGCCCGACGAGCCAAGGGAACAGACCTAAACGGTCGTAGTTCTCGCCCGCATCAGAATGACCTGGATTTAACCATTGTACGAAAATGTCGAATTCATTTTCCACGACGTAATCGAGTGTCTTACGCACTGTCTCGGTGTATTGGATTGAGCACAAGATGATGTGACAGTCCTGATTTTCGAGAATGTTCCCCGCATAAAGTTGACGCTCCTCGGGCGATCCGCTGACCAAAAATACCTCAACGCATTCCGCGCCATAGAGGGTTAGAGTTCGAGTGTTTTTACCTGTGCGCACCGTCGAGTTGAACAACGTATTCCACGTAGTCGATTTGCCCGAGTTCCGGTTGCCGAGAATTCCAACGAAAAGGCGATCGCCCAAACCATCCTCCTAATCTTCACACTCGCTACATAATAACAATCAAGCGCCGTGCGCAAATCCTGATTTTTGAAAGCGGATCCAAAGACCGGCCATTCTACGTGTTGCGGCAAATAGGTAGTCAGGGCTCAATGCCGACATTCCTGTCCATATACCGATTTCCAGACGGGCAGGGGGCTGCCTGTCTGGATGTTTTTAAGCTTCTCTGTCGAGGATCAGATCCGCTCGATCGCCAATGCAATTCCCTGACCGCCGCCGATGCACATGGTGATCAGCCCGCGCTTGCCGCCGATCCGGTCCAGTTCATACATCGCCTTGACGGTGATCAGCGCGCCGGTGGCGCCGACCGGGTGGCCGAGCGCGATGGCGCCACCGTTCGGGTTCACCTTGGCCGGGTCCAGGCCGAGTTCCTTGTTCACGGCGAGGGCCTGTGCGGCGAAGGCCTCGTTCGATTCGATTACGTCGAAATCGCCGACGCTCAGCCCGGTTTTTTCCAGCAGTTTCTGGACGGCGGGGACGGGGCCGATGCCCATGACCTCGGGACGGACGCCCGCGACGGCATAGCCCAGAACCTTGAAGCGCGGGGTCAGGCCGGCGGCCTTGGCGGCGTCTGCGCGGGCCAGCACGATGGCGGCGGCGCCGTCATTGATGCCGGATGCGTTGCCGGCGGTGACGCTGCCGTCCTTCTTGAAGGCGGGTCTCAGCCCGGCGAGTTTT
Source organism: Paracoccus xiamenensis (assembly GCF_011308835.1). GTDB lineage: Bacteria > Pseudomonadota > Alphaproteobacteria > Rhodobacterales > Rhodobacteraceae > Paracoccus > Paracoccus xiamenensis. The sequence goes on from NZ_JAAOHY010000002.1 coordinate 312,238, forward strand.
TCCAGCGAGGTTTCCTTGGGGTGTTCGTCGGTGTCGAAGGCGACCATGCCCTTGCGGGTCTTGACCTCGACCGGGACGATCTGGTCCTTGAAACGGCCCTCGGCGATGGCCTTGGCGGCGCGCGTCTGGGATTCCAGCGCGAATGCGTCCTGCGCCTCGCGGCTGATGTCATGCTCGGCGGACACGTTTTCGGCGGTGACGCCCATATGGCCGGTGCCCATCGGGCAGGTCAGCGCGCCGACCATCATGTCCAGCATCTGAACATCGCCCATCTTGGCGCCGAAACGCGCGGCGGGCACCGCATAGGGCGCGCGCGACATCGATTCGGCACCGCCCGCGACGGCGAAATCGGCATCGCCAAGCGCCAGCGACTGGACGGCCGAGACGATGGCCTGCGCGCCAGAGCCGCACAGCCGGTTGACATTCATCGCGGGCGTCGTGAAGGGCACGCCTGCATCCAGCATGGCCACGCGGGACAGATAGGCGTCGCGGGGTTCCGTGTTGATGACATGGCCGAAGACCACGGTGCCGATCTGGTCGGGCGCAACGCCTGCGCGTTCCATCGCGGCCTTGGTCACGGTCGCGGCCAGCTGGATCGGCGGAATGGCGGCCAGACTGCCGCCGAATGTGCCGATCGCGGTGCGCGCGCCGGACAGGATGACGATATCATTGTCGGACATGGTGGTTCCCCCTTGTGAATCCGGCGTCAGCTTAGAAAGCCGGAACGCCCCTGTATAGGATCAACCCTGCGTCGGTTTGATGCGGGGGCCGCTGCCGTCGCGGAAAGCCGCCAGTCTCTCGCGCGCGGCGGGCTGGGTGTTGACCACCCCCGCCACAACCGATTCCGCATAGGCTGCATCCAGCGCCGACATGTTCTGCATATGGCTGATGGCCGAGCAGATGGCGAAATTGGTCAGCGGCAGGTTTTCCGCGCAGCGCCGGGCGATTTCATAGGCTTTCGCAAGGCTGTCCTGCGCCATGTAATTGGCAAGGCCCACGGTCACGGCTTCCTCGCCGCGATACAGCCGCCCGGTCAGCATCATGTCGATCATCCGCGACTTGCCGATCAGATCGGCCACGCGGATCGTGGCGCCGCCGCCGGTGAACAATCCGCGCTGCCCCTCGGGCAGGCCGAAATAGGTTGTATCGTCGATCACCCGGATATGCGCGGCCGAGGCCAGTTCCAGCCCGCCGCCGACAACCGCGCCCTGCAGCGCCGCGATGATCGGCACGCCGCCATATTCCATCTTGTTGAAGGCCTCGTGCCAGTGCAGGCAGACATGCATGAAATCGGCGGGTGAGCGGTCGGCGGCGTGATGTTCGACAAGATCCAGCCCGGCGCTGAAGTGATCGCCCGCACCGCGCAGAATGGAGGCGCGCACGCCGTCGCGGGGCAGGGTGCGGAAGATCTCGATCAGTTCGTCGATGGTGGCCACGTTCAGCGCGTTGCGCTTGGTCGGGCGGTTCAGGGTGACCGTTGCAATGCCGAGGTCGTCGACGTCCAGCAGGATGTTTTCCAGTTTCAGGTCAGCGATGCGGGGCATGGGTCAGCCTTTCTCGATCAGGTGCATGACGATGGGAATGGTCAGGACGCTGGCGGCGGTGGAAATCAGGATTGCGGACGAAACGCGTTGCACCGCGATGCCGAAATATTGCGCCAGCATATAGACATTGCCTGCCACGGGCAGGGCGGCGGCGGCGATCATCACGCCTGCCGCGAAAGGGTTGACCGCCAGCAGGATCGCGGCGATGCCGACGGCCGCAGGGTGCAGGACCAGCTTGGCCGTAGTCAGCCAGATCGCCGTTGCCGGGCGATCAGCGCGGCGTCCGACAAGGCTGGCGCCGATGGCGAACAGCGCGCCGGGGGTGGCGGCGGCGGACAGGATGGTCAGGAATTCCAGCACCGGGCCGGGCAGCGGCAGGCCCGTGCCGGACCAGATCAGCCCGGCCAGAAGCGAGACGATCATCGGGTTGGCGATCAGCCCGCGCAGCAGCGACCAGATCATCGCAAGGTTCATCCGGCCCTGACGCGCGGCGGTGATGATCAGCGTGATGAGGGTTGAAAACACCACCAGATCGACGATCAGCACCAGCAGGACGGGGCCGGCGGCGGCCTCGCCCATCAGGGCGACCAGCATGGGCACGCCCAGAAAGCCGGTATTGCCGATGACGCAGCAATGCGCCTCCATCGCGGCTTCGGACCAGCTGAGGCGGCGGGCGCGGGCCACCGCCATGCCGATCCCCCAGACCAGCAGCGAACCGGCCAGATAGGCGGCGGCAAAGGCGGGATCCCAGATCTGGCCGATCTCCAGCGTGGCGGCAAAGCGGAACAGCATTGCCGACAGCGCGAAATAGAAGACGAAGCGGGTCAGCCAGGCAGCGGCCTCTGGCGGGAAGAAACGAGTGCGGGCGGCGGCCCATCCGAGCCCGATCAGCATGAAAAACGGAAGTGTTTTCAGGAAGATCGCCAGCATCAGTCCGTTTTGTCGCCCCCCAGGATCGCGCCGATATGGTCGGTTCCGCGCTGCCGGGCCAGATCAACCTGATGCTGGCGTTCACGAAAGCGCGCGCGGTCGGCATCACTGTATTCGCTGGCGCAGCGGTGGCAACTGACGCCTTCTTCATATTCGGGGCGGGCCTTGTCGGCGGCGGCCAGCGGCCTGCGGCAGGCGTGGCACAGGTCATAGCTGCCATGCCGCAGGCCGTGGCCAAGGCTGACGCGCTGATCGAAGACGAAGCATTCGCCCTGCCATTTGCTGTCTGCTTCCGGCACGTCTTCCAGATACTTCAGGATGCCGCCTTGCAGGTGGTACACATCCTCGACCCCTTGCGAGATCAGGTAGTTCGTCGATTTCTCGCAGCGGATGCCGCCGGTGCAGAACATGGCGATGCGCTTGTTGTGGAAGCGGTGCTTGTTGTCCTGCCACCATGCGGGGAAATCGCGGAAGGATTTGGTGCCGGGATCGACCGCGCCGTCAAAGGTGCCGATCTCGATTTCGTAATCGTTGCGCGTGTCGATGACGGCCACGTCTTCAGCGGCGATCAGGTCGTTCCAATCCTTGGGTTCGACATAATGGCCAACGCTGGCCAATGGGTCCACGTCGGGCTGGCCCATGGTGACGATTTCAGGTTTTACGCGGACCTTCATGCGGCCAAAGGGCATTTCAGCGGCGGTGCTTTCCTTCCAGACCAGATCGGCGCAGCCGGGCAGGCTGCGGATATGGGCCAGCACCGCGTCGATCCCTTCGCGGGTGCCGGCGATGGTGCCGTTGATGCCTTCGCGGGCCAGCAGCAGCGTGCCCTTGACCCCCTGCGAACAGGCGAGCTTTGCCAGCGGGGCCTTCAGGGCCTCGGGGTCGGGGAAGGGGGTGAAATGATAAAGCGCGGCGACGGTCAGCATCTGCTGGCCATAGCCGCCGCGCCCCGAGTCGTCAAACCTGCCGCGTCATCTCATCCGAAGGTGATGCCAAGCGCGAAGCCGCCCAGCAGATAGATGAACATGGTGATCAGCACGATCCCGACGAGGTTCAGCACGAACCCGCCCCGCGCCATCTGGCCGATGGTCACCGTTCCGGTGCCGAAGACGATGGCATTGGGCGGGGTGCCGACCGGCAGCATGAAGGCACAGGTTGCCGCGAAGGCCGCCGGGATCAGCAGCGCCATCGGATCGACGCCGATCCCCGCAGCCACCCCGCCAAGGATCGGGATGAAGGTCGCGGCGGTGGCGGTGTTCGATGTCACCTCGGTCAGGAACAGGATCAGCGTTGTGACGGCGGCGACCAGCATGATCGGGGTCAGCGCGCCCAGACCCTGCACCTGCTGGCCGAACCACTGGTCAAGCCCGGTCGAGGCAACTGCGCCGGCCAACGACAGCCCGCCGCCGAACAGCAGCAGCACACCCCAGGGCAGCCCGTCCTCGGCATCCTTCCAGTTCAGCACCATTTCCGTCCGGCCCCTGGCGGGCAAGATGAACATGGCGATGCCGGCGGCGATGGCCACGGCGGTATCGTCCAGCATGTCCAGCGGCCCGAGGCTGAGGCCGGTCAGGCTGCTGATCAGCCCCGGCACCACCCACAGGAACGCGGCCGAGCCGAAGACGATCATCACCATGCGCTCGCCCTGGCTGACCGGCCCGAGATGCGAGATCTCGTCGTCGATCATGGCGCGGCCGCCCGGAACCTCGGACAGGTTGAAGCGGAACAGCAGGTTGGTCATCAGGAACCAGGCGATCAGGATGAAGACAATCGCCAGCGGCAGACCGATCAGCATCCATTGCAGAAAGCCGATCTCGCGGCCGAGTTCATCCTGGACATAGCCCGCGACGATGGCATTGGGCGGGCTGCCAAGCAGCGTGCCAAGCCCGCCGATGGTTGCCGACCACGCGATGGACAGCACAAGGCAGATGCCGAATGCCTTGATGTTCGGGTCGTCGATGACATCGCTGATGGTGCCACCGGACGCCAGCTTTTCGCCCACTTCGGCGCCCTGGCTGGTATGCCGGCTGCGTTCGACCACCAGCGTCAGGATCGACAGCCCGATGGGCAGCATCATCAGCGTGGTGGCGGTGTTCGACACCCACATCGACAGAAAACCCGTCGCCAGCATCATGCCAAGGATGATGCGTTTCGGCTGTACGCCCACCTGCCGCAGCGTCAACAGCGCGATGCGGCGGTGCAGGTTCCATTTCTCCATCGCGATGGCGATCAGGAAGCCGCCGAGGAACAGGAAGACGATGGGGTTCGCATAGGGCGCCGTCGATTCGCTGACGGTGCGTTCGGTCAGCATCGGGATAAGCACGATGGGCAGAAGCGAGGTGGCCGAAAGCGGGATCGCCTCGGACATCCACCAGATCGCCATCAGCGTACCGATGGCTGCGACATTGCGGGCATCGGGTGACAGGCCCTCTGATCCGCCAAGCAGCAGCCAGACCAGCCCCGCCGCGATCAGGCCGGCGGCGCGCAGGCCCCAGATCATGCGCGCGGAACGGCCGCCCGTTCCGTCGTCATATTCCTCGTATTCTCCTTGCTGACGCGGGTCGTGCGGCAGATCATCATCCGTCATGGCAATTCCCTCCCTCAAATCACTTTCCCTTTGGTCAGGTTGCCCAGTTTGCGCGCGGGGGCAAGTGCTGACGATGCGGGCGAACCCGGTGCCATTGACGCGCGCCACCTAGCTGTTACCAAATGCCTAACGAAGGAGGCCCCGATGCCGACAGCCCTGATCGTGATCGACGCGCAGGTCGATTTCTGCCCCGGTGGCCGGTTGGCCGTCGCTGGCGGGGACGAGATCATCGCCCCCATCAATGACCTGATGGCCGATTACGACGCCGTCATCCTGACCCAGGACTGGCACCCGGCCGATCATTCCAGCTTTGCCGATAGTCACCCGGGGGCAGAGCCGTTCAGCACCGTTCAGATGGATTACGGTCCGCAGGTGCTGTGGCCGCAGCATTGCGTGATCGGCTCGCCCGGTGCGGGGTTTCACCCGGCGCTGGCGGTGGATGTCGCGGATGTGGTCATTCGCAAGGGCTTTCGCCCCGAAATCGACAGCTACTCTGCCTTTTTCGAAAACGACCACCAGACGCGCACCGGGCTGGAAGGCTATCTGCGCGAGCGTGGGTTGATGCGGGTGGATTTCGTCGGCCTCGCCCTTGATTTCTGCGTCGCCTGGTCGGCCATCGACGCAGCCAGGCTGGGCTTTACCACCCGCGTGATCGAAGACGCCACGCGGGCCATCGATCTGAACGGCTCTCGTGCGGCGGCGCGCGAGGCGATGCGCGCAGCAGGAGTGACGCTGACATGATGATGCCCAATGTCGATATCGCGGGACGGGTCTATAACCACCGCTGGAAGATCGACCCGATCGTGCGGTCGCTGCTGGACACTGATTTTTACAAGCTGTTGATGTGTCAGTCGGTTTTCCGCAACAAGCCGGATACGAATGTCACCTTTCAGTTGATCAACCGCACGAAATCCGTGCCTCTGGCCGAAATCGTGGACGAGGTCGAGCTGCGCGAACAGCTGGATCAGGTCCGCGCGCTGCGGCTGACGCGGGGGGAATCGACCTGGCTGCGCGGCAATACCTTCTATGGTAAGCGGCAGATGTTCCGCCCCGATTTCATGGAGTGGCTGGAGAACGTCCAGCTGCCCGAATACGAACTGTCCAAGCGCGACGGCCAGTATGAGCTGCGCTTTGAAGGCAAATGGCCCGAGGTGATGCTGTGGGAAATCCCGGCGCTGGCGATCATCATGGAGCTGCGCTCGCGCGCGGTCACCAAGGATATGGGCCGGTTCGAATTGCAGGTGCTTTATGCCCGTGCAATGACCCGGATCTGGGAAAAGATCACCGAGCTGGACAAGCTGCCGAACCTGAAAATCGCCGATTTCGGCACCCGCCGCCGGCATTCCTATCTGTGGCAGGACTGGTGCGTGCAGGCGATGGGCGAAGGCTTGGGGAATGCGCCGGATGGCAAGTTCATCGGCACCTCGAACTGCCTGATCGCCATGCGCCGCGATCTGGAGGCGATCGGGACCAACGCGCATGAACTGCCGATGGTCTATGCCGCGCTGGCCAATGACGACGACGAATTGCGTCAGGCCCCTTACCGCGTGCTGGCCGATTGGCACGAAGAACATGATGGCAATCTGCGCGTCATCTTGCCCGACACCTACGGGACCGAAGGCTTCCTGAAAGGTGCGCCCGACTGGCTGGCCGGCTGGACCGGCATTCGTGTCGACAGCGGCGATCCGGTGAAGGTGACGGAAACCGCGATCGAGTGGTGGAAGCAGAAGGGCGAGAATCCGCGCGAAAAGCTGGTTATCTTCTCGGACGGGCTGGATGTGGCCGAGATCGAGGACCTCTATGGCCGTTTCGATGGGAAGGTGAAGGCAAGCTTCGGCTGGGGCACACTTTTGACCAATGATTTCCGTGGCCTTGTGAATGGTGACGGGCTGGATCCGCTCAGCCTCGTCTGCAAGGCGGTCGAGGCCGAGGGTCGCCCGACCGTGAAGCTGTCGGACAATCCCGCCAAAGCGATGGGGCCAAAGGACGAGATCGAACGTTACAAGCGGGTCTTCGGCGTGGGCGAACAGAAGCGGGTCGATCTGTTCGTCTAGTCGCGGGTGAAGCTGGTCACCGTTTCGACATGCGGGGACCAGCGGAACTGGTCGACGACGAAAATCGGACCCATGCGATAGCCGCCCTCGATCATGGTTTTCGCGTCGCGCGCGAAGGTGACCGGATCGCAGCTGACCCAGGCCACGCGCGACAGATCTGATGCCGCAAGCTGCGCTGCCTGCGCGGCAGCGCCTGCGCGCGGCGGGTCGATCAGGGCGGCGTCGTAACGGTTCAATTCTTCGGGCAGCAACGGGCGGGCGGACAGGTCGCGGACCTCGGTGGTGATGCGGTGCAGACCGGGCGTGGCGCGCCAGCCGACATCCAGCGCCGCCAGCGGCGCGGCAAGGCCTTCGACCGCGTGCATCTCGGCATGGCTGGCCAGCGGCAGGGTGAAGGTGCCGCAGCCCGCGAACAGATCGACGATGCGGCTTGCACCCTGCAGGGATTTGCGCACGACGCTCAGCAGCGCGGCTTCGCCTTCGGCCGTGGCTTGCAGGAAGGCGCCGGGCGGCGGAGTGACGCGCGCGCGGCCCATGATCTGCGACGGCGCGCGCCGGGTCAGGCTTTCGTCGCCCCAATGCAGCCGCGCCAGATCGGCCGCAGACATGATGGCTGTCAGCTTCCCCGACAGCGCCGGATCCAGCGGCTTGGCCCCGGTGACGGCGACGTCCAGACCTTCCGGCCCCTCGGTGACGGTCAGGCTGACTTCGCCCCCGCGCGAGCCGCCGGCCACGACCATGTCGCGCAGCGCGGGCAGCGCGGCGGTGATCCCCGGCCGCAGCAGGTGGCAGTCCGAAATATCGGTGATCTGATCCGAGGCGCGGCCGTGAAAGCCCAGCATCGCGCCCTTTTTCGTCCGCCGTCCCGACAGCACGGCACGCCTGCGTGACCGCGCGGGCGAGGTGGCGATGCCGCCGATTTCCGCCGTGATCCCATGCGCCGCCAGCGCGGTTTCGACCATCTGCGCCTTCCACCGCGCCACGAAACCATCCGAGGCATGCATCAGCGAACAGCCGCCGCAACTGGCGTAATGGGCGCAGGCCGGGCGCACCCGCTGGGCAGAAGGTCTCACGATCTTCGGCGCGGCGATGCGGCCATCTTCGGCGATGCCCTCGATCACCTCGCCGGGCAGGACGCGGGGCGCGCGCGCCTGCTGACCGTCCGGGCCGCGCGCGATCCCCTCGCCCTTGTGGCCCAACCGCTCTACCGTCCAGATCGTCATTCGGCTGCTTCCGCCTCGTCCGTGCCCAGGAACCCGCCCGACTGGCGGTTCCAGTAACGCGCATAGGTGCCGCCCTGGGCCAGCAATTCCTCGTGCCGGCCTTCCTCGACGATGCGCCCTTCTTCCAACACCACGATCCGGTCCATCTCGGCAATGGTGGACAGCCGGTGCGCGATGGCCAGCACCGTCTTGCCCGCCATCACACGGTCCAGCGAGGTCTGAATCGCGGCCTCGACCTCGCTATCCAGCGCCGAGGTCGCTTCGTCAAGGATCAGGATCGGGGCGTCCTTCAGGAAGGCGCGGGCAAGGGCGATGCGCTGGCGCTGCCCGCCCGACAGCTTGACGCCGCGTTCGCCCAGATGCGCGTCATAACCCTGCCGCCCGGCATGGTCCTGCATTTCCGAGATGAAGCCGTCCGCCTCGGCCGCCTCGGCCGCAGCCGCGATTTCGGCCTGTGTCGCGTCGGGACGGCCATAGCGGATATTCTCGCGCGCCGAGCGGTTGAACATCGCGGTTTCCTGCGTGACCATGGCGATCTGGCGGCGCAGGCTTTCCTGCGTGACCGTGCGAATGTCATGCCCGTCGATCTGGATTTCGCCCTGTTCGACATCGTAAAGCCGCAGCAAAAGCCCGACCAGAGTCGATTTCCCAGCGCCCGAGGCCCCGACCAGCCCGACCCTTTCGCCGGGTTGAATGGTCAGGTTGATGTCCCGCACGCCGCCGCGCCCATCCGTGCGGCCATAGTTGAAGCTGACATTATCGAACCGGATCAGCCCGTTTGCGCGGGGCAGCGGCAGGGCGTCCGGCGCATCGGTCAGGCCATGCGGGGGCGAGAGGGTTTTCATCCCGTCCTCGATTTCACCAACCGAGCCCCAGATGCCCATCAGGGACATGCTGACCCAGCCGGTCATCTGCGACAGCCGCAGCGCAATCGCGCCTGCGGCGGCGATGTCGCCCGCGGTCGCCTGACCTTGCTGATACAGCCAGACCGTGCCGCCGATCAGGATCACCGGCAACACACCCGCCAGCGTCATCAGCGACAACCGAAACCAGGTGGATACGACGCCGAAATCCAGCGCCTTTTCGCGGAAACCTGCCATCGCGCTTAACGCGGCGCGGTCCTCGTGTTCGGCATGGGCGAACAGCTTCACCGTCTTGATATTGGTGATCGTGTCGACGACCTGCCCGGTTATCAGCGCCCGGGCCGAGGCGCGCGCCGCCGAATGGCTGCGGATGCGCGGCAGGAAGAACCGGATCAGCGCCAGATAGCAGACCAGCCAGACTAGCAGCGCAAGCGCCCCCCAGCCATCTACCGACAGCAGGAAGAACGCCGATCCCAGCACCGTTGCCAGCGCGAACGCGACCACGTTGACCAGTTCGGCCGCCACATCGGTGACGGCGCGGGCGGTCTGCATCTGTTTCTGCGCCAGCCGCCCGGCGAAGTCATTGTCAAAGAAACTGACCGCGTGACCCATCGTCCAGCGATGCAGCCGCGACAGCACCAGCGGCAGGATATTCGGCCCGACGATCATGTTGGACGAGGCCGTCGACAGCCCGACGATGACCGGGCGCAAGATCAGGAAAAACGCCACGAAGCCAAGCAGGACCGGCCAGTTAGCCGACCAGACCTCGCCCGGCGGTGCATTGGTCACGCCGTCGATCACCGCGCCCAGCAGCGTGGCCGAGGCGACGTCGACCACGCCAGCCGCGATTGATGCCAGCGCCGCCACGCCAAGGCCGCGACCGGCGCCGGACAGCGCCCAGCTGATAAAGCGCACAAGCGTTTGCGGCGGCGGCCCGTCGGCGGGGCGGAAGGCGTCGATCAGCCGGGTGAAGGGGGCGTGCAGGTTCATGCGCTGCCGCCTTGGTTCCGACGCGCCGTCGCGATCAGCGTCGCAGCCGGTGCCACGAACCCCGAGTCGATCCACGCCTTCTCCGCCGCTTTCAGGCCTTGGCCCACCGCCGGGCCGGTCAGTTCGGGCATCAGGTCCGCCGCCGAAATCGGCAATGGCGACGAAGCCGCGCGGTCGATCCGCGCCGGCCAGTCTGCGGGCAGCCGGTCGCCGCGCGCCAGCCGGATCAGGGCGGCATCGCGGGCGATTGTTGCGCCATGGCGGAACGCGGCCTCGTCCAGATCAAGCCCAAGCGCCCGTTCCAGCGCCGTCAGCCGCGTCATCTCGGCGCGCGACAGCCGCAGACGTTCGGCTGTCTTCGCCGGAGCCAACGCGGCCAGTCGGCGCAGCCAGTCGGGCGCAGCATCATGCGCGGCCTCGGCCCCGATCAATGCGGCAAGGGGGGCCGGATCCGCATCGGGAAGGATCTGCGCAAGCACCCCGGTCTCGGCCATCAAAGCCAGCGCGGGGGCGGGGTCGGGGGCGGCCAGAAGCTTGCGCATTTCCGCCCCGATCCGCTCGGCCGAGACGCGCGGCAATCCACCACGCTCGGCGGTGATCGCCTCGATCGTTCCCGGCGCTGTCTGATCCGCATACCACGCCAGAAAGCGGAAAAACCGCAGGATCCGCAGATAATCCTCGCGGATGCGATCACGAGGCACGCCGACAAAGCGCAGGGTGCGCGATTGCAGGTCGGGCAGGCCACCGATCGGGTCGCGCACCGCGCCCGAGGCATCCGCGTAAAGCGCATTCATGGTAAAATCGCGCCGCGCGGCGTCATCCTCGATCCGCGTCGAAAAGGCGACGGTGGCATTGCGGCCGTCTGTTTCCACATCGCGGCGGAAGGTCGTCACCTCGAAGGGGGCGCCCTGCGATACGACGGTAACGGTGCCATGATCAATCCCGGTCGGGACAGGCTTCAGCCCCGCCGCGCGGGCAAGCTCGACCACGCGTTCGGGTCGGGCGTCGGTGGCGATGTCCATATCGCCGACCGGTTGGCCCAACAGCGCATTGCGTACCGCGCCGCCGACGATCAACGCGCGGTGGCCACCGGATTCCAGCATGGTCAGGACCGATTGCAGCGCCGGATCGGAAAGGAAGCTGGCCTGAAGCTTCATGCCGACAACCTTTCGGCCAGTCCCAGCAGGATCCGCGCCGTCGCGCCCCACAGATAATAGGGCCCATATGGCGCCACTTGATAGGCACGCCAGCCGCCACGCCAGATCCGCCCCTCCAGCCGGTAATTCGCCGGGTTGGCGATATGGGCGAAGGGCAGGGCGAAGACCTCGGCCACCTCTCCGGGTTCGGGGATGGGCGTAAAGTCGCCGCGGACGACGGCGATGATCGGGGTGATGCGGAACCGGGTCACGGTCAGATGTGGTGGCAGCGCACCGATCAACGAAACCTGCGCGGGATCGAGGCCGATTTCTTCTTGCGCCTCGCGCAGGGCGGCGGCGGTCGCGTCGGCATCGCCGGGATCGACCTTGCCGCCGGGCAGGGCGATCTGGCCCGGATGGTGGCGCATGGTTGCGGCGCGCTTGGTCAGGAAAAGCCGGCCGTCGCCTTCGTGAAAGGCGGCCAGCACGGCAGCCTCGCGCAGGGGCGGTTCGGGGGCAACGCCAGGATTGGCATCGAAATCAGAGCTCGGCTGGGCCGGTATGGCAAGCGCCGCCTGCAGACGTGCAACCAGTGCTTCGCCGCAAGGGGCGCCCGCAGGCGCGATGGACGCCGCGCGGATACGCGGCGCCCCTGCATTTGCCGGGGAAATTCCGGCGCTGGCCGTCATGGCCGCGCGTCGTCCTGTGGGGGCTGGGACGGGGGCAGCGGATTGCCCTCGGCGTCTATGGTCGCTTCGAAGCCCAGCGATTGCGGGTCGAATTCGTAATGCGCCCCGCAGAACTGGCAATCGGCAGTGACGAGGCCGTCATCGGTGGTCATATGCGCGATGTCCTTTTGCGAATAGATCGACAGCGTGCCGCGCACCCGCTCCTCGGTGCATGAGCATCCAAATTCGACGCGCTGCGGGTCGAACACCCGGGGTTGTTCTTCGTGGAACAGCCGCACCAGAAGGTCGGTCGGTGCCAGCGTCGGGCCGATCAGTTCGATTTCCTCGACCGTCGCCAGCAGGTGGTTGGCGCGATTCCAGTCTTCGGATTCGGCGCCTTGCAGGATGTCGGCGGCCTGGATCAGCCCGCCATCGCCGCTGCCGCCTTCGCCGGCCATCGGCTGCGCCGGCAGCGTTTGCAGCATGATCCCGCCGGCCCGCCAGCCCTCGCGCTGTCCGGGCAGGATCGAGCGGCCATAGGACAGGCTAAAGCTGGTCGGCAGCTGTTCGGACTGCGCGAAATAAGTGCCCGCGCAGGCAGCAAGCGAGCCACCCGCCAACGGCGTGATCCCCTGATACGGCAGGCTTCCCGTGCCTTGGTCGATGAGGATGGCGAAATAGCCCTCGCCGATCTGATCGAAAAGCGGTTCGTCGGTCAGCCGATCCTCGTCAAAGCTGGCCCAGGCCCGGATACGGGCGGGGGCACCGTCGGATTCGGGTGCATAGTAATCGGCCGCGACGGTGCGGATCGCACCCTTGCCGCGCACCTGCAGCGACAGTTTCCAGCGCAGTTTGATCGTCGGGCCGATCAGCGCGGCCAGCAGCGCAAGCTCTGCCACCGCGGCGGCGACCGGGGCAGGATATTTGTGGCGGGACAGGATATGGTCCAGCACCCCGTCCAGCCGCGCCACCCGGCCACGGATCGAGGAACGGTCGAGCTGGAACGGCAGGACCGTGTCGTCCCACGCGATCTGGTTGATATTGGTCATGAGATCCTTCGGAATATCTGGCGCCGTAACGACGCAGCTCCGCCCCAATATAGGACGCTTGTCGGCGATCCCAAGGGCAAAGACCCAGACAGCGCCCACCCACCGCGCCAGAGCCGGGGCCTTCGTTCTGCGGCCGGTCCCGTTTTCGACACGCCGGCTATTGATACCCGCGGACTAATGCAGCCGACAGCATCGCCCAGCCGTCCACCACGACGAAGAAGGCCAGTTTGAACGGCAAGGCGACGATGGCCGGCGGGACCATCATCATCCCCATGGCCATCAGAACCGCGGATACGACGAGATCGATGACCAGAAAGGGCAGTGCGATCAGGAAGCCGATTTCGAATGCGCGCTGAAGTTCGGTGAGCATGAAGGAGGGTATCAGCAGGCGCAGCCCGTCCCCGGCGGGATCTGGCGGAACCAGAGAGCGCATTTCGTCCAGAATCGCCGGATCGGTGCGTGCGGCCATGAAGCGTTCGAACGGGCCAATCGCGCGCGACAGTGCGTCGACGATGCCGATCTGCCCCGTTTGCAATGGTGGGCCGGCCTGGTCCCAGGCTTCCCTCAGGACCGGGTCCATCACGAACCATGTCAGGAACAGCGCCAGACTGACGATCAGCATGTTCGGTGGAGATTGCTGCAACCCCAGCGATTGCCGCAGGATCGAAAGCACCGTCACCATGAATGGAAAGCAGGTCACGGTAATGGCGATGGCCGGGGCCAGCGACAGGACGGTCAGCCCCAGGAACAGCAGGATCGAGCTTTGCCCCACCCCACCCGAACCCCCTTCGACTGCGCTGTGCGCGGTCGTCAGGGCCGAGGAAATCGCCGCATCCAACCCCTGCGCGGGGGCGCTGCCTTCCGTGGTTTCGGTTGCAAGTGTCCCGGTGCCCGTATCCAGCGCGTTCTGAGCAAGCGCCATGGACCCTGAGATTGCCAGCATGATGCCAAGCACCACCACCCTTGTCAGCAATATCGGAAAGGCAGCGATCACGCGGCCTCTCCGCCGGCGCGCGTGATCCGCAACATCAGGCGACCGCTGTCATCATCGTCGGCGACCAGCTCGCCATATGCGACGATGTGGTCGCCGACGCAAATTTCAACCGTATCATCGACGCCCTGATCCAGCGGCAGGATGTCATTTTCCTTCAGGCTGGACAGCTCGGCGACGGTCATCTGCCGCCGGCCGATACGGACAGAGATCTCGACGGGGATATTGTCGGTCAGAACGGCGTGATGCAGGTCCATGTGTCATTCCTCGGATGGCGACAGCTCGGCCAGCAGGGCGGCTATCTGGTCGGTAATTTCGGCGGGGTCGATGGCAATGCGCCCCCCCTCAAAAGTGATTTCGGTATGCGTCCCGGTCAGCAGCGTGACCCGATCGAGGCCCAGTTCTTCGATCCGCTCGGACAGGCGCTGGATCAGCCGCGCATTGGCGGCAATCCGGCAGGTCGGGGCGATCCCCGCCTGGCAAAGCCGCTGAAGCTCGGTGAAAATCGTTCGGGCCATCCGGTCCTCGATGTCAGAGGCCAGTTGTCGGGTGATCGCCTGAAGGACCGGCAGAACCGCATCAAGAGCTTCGCGGATGGCTTGCGCGCGCGTGTTTTCCAGCGCGCTGGTCTGTTCCGCCGATTGCACCAGCGCAGCCGTCAGCGCCTGTATGTCGGCATCGCGCGCCGCAGCCTCACCTTCCATGCGGCCGCGACGGTACTCCGCTGCGAGCTCTGCGGGCGAAAAGCGCGGCGCGGACGGCAAGGCAGGGCGTGCGAAGTCCTCCAGTCTCAATGCCGCGCTCATGTGGTTTTCCTTTCGTCATCGCCGATCCACCCGTTCAACAGGCGAACGGTTTCTTCCTGTCGTTCCTTCATCAGTTGCTTCAGCCGCGCGACCGGGTCGTCGCCGGATATGAGAGAACCGCCGGGATGGTCGAAATCGAAGTCTGCCGCCGCCATCGGCAGCATGGGAATTTCGGGCGAGCCCCCGGCGTTCGCGACCGACAGTTCGGGCAACGCTGCGGCGGCGGGCGGCGCCGAATCGTCCAGCTGCGCAGCCCCATCGGAGCCCAAGCCCCCCTTGCGCAGGGCGCGCAGTGTCAGTGCCAGCGCGATCAGCGCAAACGACCCGACAAGCGCCAGCCAGGCCAGAGAATCAAGCGCCAGCCGGTCTATCAGCCCATTTTCACGGTCAACCATGGTTCCGTTGGCTGCCGTCGCCACGAAGGGCATCGACTTCACCGTCAACTCGTCGCCGCGCGCCTCGTCGAACCCAACGGCTGCGGCCACCAACTCTCGGATGGCTTCCAGTTCCGGTTCGGTCCGGGCGACGATCTCGGTCTCGCCGTTCGCGTCTTCGCGCGGGACGCCGTTCACCAGCACGGCGACACTTTGACGGCGGATCGCACCGGGGCGCCGGTCGATCTGCCGGGTAACGCTGCCAACTTCGTAATTCGCGCGCTGCCGCGTCTCGGCCCGCTGAGACTGCTGCTTGTCGCCCGCCTGCCCGCCCTGCTCGGGCAGGTTCGATGCCGCCGTGACCGCAGCATTTTCCGCTATGCTGCTTTCATCCGTCATCTCTTCGGTTTCCTGAGAAATCATCGCCCGTTGCGTCGGATCAAAGCTGCGTTCGGTCAGCTGCTCGGATTGGGTCACGAGGTCGATGCTGACCTCGACAATCGCGTTTCCTGCGCCGACATGCGGCGTCAGGATGCGCTCGACATTTTCCTTCATGCGGGTTTCGCGGTCGCTTGCGCCTTCGTTTTTCGTTGGCTGGATAACGCCGCGCGCGGAATCGATGACCGAAACCGAATCGGGGGTCAGTTTCGGCACCGCAGACGCCACCAGAAAGCGCATCGAATTCGCCTGAGCCTGGGTTAGCGGCGTGCCGTCGGTGACGACCGTCACCGACCCGGCGCCGGGCTGTTGGTCGCGATAGCCGCGCGATTGGGGCGCGGTCAGGTGGACCCGCGCCGAGCGTATGGCGGGGATCGACAGGATGGTGCGGGCCAGTTCACCTTCCTTCGCGCGCCAATATGCGGCATCGAACATCTGCGAGGTCGTGCTGAAGCCCGACATCCCGTCAAGAATTTCATACCCCGCGCCGCCCTGCTGCGGCAAATTCTGCGCCGCCAGATCCATGCGCATGCGGTCACGCCGCGATTCATCGACCCAGATCGAGCCGCCGCGCAATTCATAGGCAACGCCGCTTTGTTCAAGATGCGCGACCACGGGCCCCGCCTGCGTATCGTCCAAACCGGAATACAGCAGTGCCATTGACGTACGCCCCGCCAGGCCGACGAAAGCGAGCATCAGGATGAGGCTGGCGACAAACCCGCCGAGGATCGCCAAGCGCTGGCGGGATGTCCGTTCCACCCAGAATTTCAGCAGTTCTTGCAAACCTGTCCCCTTCGATTCGACGTCTTCGATCAGGGCCTTTGTGCACGAGCCGCGTTAATTATTGGTTAGTCGCCAAATGATAATCCTCAGCTCGAACGAGGAGAATCACTATGTCCGAAACACTCGCGGTCGAAGAACCTCCGGCAGGCTCGGGGCGCGGCAAACTGGTGCTGGCGGCAGGCGTTCTGGCAGCCGGTCTGGGCGGGTTCGCGGCCAGCTATCTGGGCGTCGTCAGCCCGTCGGCCCTGTTTGCCGCCAAGGAACAGCCAGCGGATGCGTTGCCGGCAGTCGGCTTTGTCGACGTGCCTCGCATCATGGTGCCGCTGGCCGGCCGCGACCGGCAGCTGGTGCTGAGCATCAAGCTGGAATGCCCGCCGGAAAAGGTTGCGCAGGTGCAGCTGCTGATGCCGCGCATTGCGGACAGCTTCACCAGCTTTCTCAGCGATATCCAGCCAGCCGCCATCGACCGCCGGGGCGTGCTGGAAATCATCCGGGCCGAACTGCGCGCCCGTGCCGACATGGTCCTTGGGGGCGGTGTCATCGACAATATCCTGATTACGGAGTTTGCGGTTCAATGAGCCTTGCCATGCTTCTGCCAATGATCAGCATCGCGACCGCGCTGCCCCTGGCGATCTATTGCTTCATGCTGTCGCGTCGCCTGCGGCGGCTGAACGATCTTGAAACCGGGTTGGGTGGCGCAATCGCGGTGATGACCTCGGAAATTTCGCGGCTGGATCAGGCGATCCGGCGCGCCCGTGCCGAGGCCGAGTCGGCGACCGGCGAGCTGGCGCGCACCATCGAAGCGTCGCGAAACGAGAAAGCCTATTGGGCGCTGCAGTCCGAACTGGCACAGGCGGCGGTGCTTCGGCCAAGGCGGCTTCGTCCACGCGCGGCCGTGCTGGAGAATGCGGATGGCTAGGCTGATCCTGCCGATTCTGGCGGCCACCCTGCTGCCGATCGCGGCCCTGCCGCTGTCGCCTTCGGCGAAGGAAGCCGCGCCTCCTGCTGCTGCGGATCTGATGGCGGGCTGCGGCGACATTCCCGAAGTTGTGGCGCTGGTCGAAAGGCTGCGCATCCGCGAGGACCGGATCAAGAAGGCACTGGCCGAACTGGACAGCAAGAAGGCTGAAATCGCCGCCGCCCGCGCGACCCTGACGGCCGAGCTGCGGCGACTGAAAGATGCCGGCCCCTCGATCAGCAAGTCCCGCACCAACACGCAGCGCGCCGTGGATGCGGATGTTGCGCGTCTGGTGGCTGTGTACGAGGCGATGAAGCCGAAAGAGGCGGCTGCGGTGCTGTCCAGCCTGCCGGCGAATTTCTCGGCCGAGCTGCTGATGCGGGTGAACCCCGAAACCGGCGCGCGCATCATGGCCGCGATCGAACCCGACAAGGCGGCCGTCCTGACCACTTACATGGGCGCACGAAGCGCCCCCTCGCGATAGGAGAGCACCATGTTCGGAGCGCTTGGTATCGTCCTGACCATCGTCATGGTCTTTGGCGGTTATGCCCTCGCCGGCGGCAAGATGGGTGTGATCCTGCACGCGCTGCCCTTCGAGATGATGATCATCGGGGGCGCTGCGGTGGGATCATATGTCCTGTCCAACAGCGGCGACGTGCTGAAACATACCGTCCCCGCGATCATGCGCGCCTTCAAGGGGCCCGTCTGGCACGGAAAGGATCACGAGGATCTGCTGTGTCTGCTGTTCCAGTTGCTTCGCCTTGCGCGCAGCAGTCCCGTCGAGCTGGAGGAGCATATCGAAAACCCCGAAAGCAGCGCGATCTTTCAGGCCTACCCCCGCATCCTTTCCGATGATGAGGCGGTCTCGATCATCACCGATACGCTGCGTTCAGCCAGCCTGAACTATGACGACCCCTATCAGGTCGAAGACATGCTGGCCAAGCGGATTGCGCTGATCAAGGAAGAACAGATGCACGTCGCCCATGCCTTGCAGTCGATGGCGGACGCGCTGCCCGCGCTGGGAATTGTTGCCGCCGTGTTGGGGGTCATCAAAACCATGAGCTCGATCGACCAACCGCCCGAGATCCTGGGCAAGATGATCGGTTCAGCGCTGGTGGGGACGTTTCTGGGGGTGTTTCTGGCCTACGGCCTTGTCGCGCCGCTGGCGCAACGTCTGGGGGCGGTGAAGAAACACGATATGTCCTTCTATGAGGTGATCAAATCGGTGCTCGTCGCGGGGCTGCATCAGCATGCGACAAACCTCTGTGTCGAGGTTGGCCGCCAATCCGCGCCGGAACAGGTCAGGCCCAGCTTCGTGACGCTGGAAAATGCGCTGCGCGAAATCAAGAGGGCGTCATGACCATGCTGGTTGCTGCTTTGGCAGCCGGGCTGGCAGCCGCACCCGGCCTTGACGCGTTGACGGCGGAAATCGACCGGCTGGTTCTGGCCGGCCTTGCTGCTGGATGTCCGCCGCCTTCCCGACGCGGGCGATCGCATGGAGGCGCTGATCTATCTGCGCCGTTCAGGCCTGTTGACGGGCCCGGCCCTGTCGCTGGACGAGATGATCTTCCTGCAACCCGCCCCGCCGCCCCAGCAGGAGGATGGCGTTCATGCAGACTGAGGCGGCAAAGACGGGCGCAGCTCGTGGCACGATGATCACCGCCGGGTTGGTGCTGATCGTCCTGACCATGGTCATTCCCATTCCGGCCACGCTGCTGGATGTCGGTATCGCGATTTCCATCGCGAGTGCCACGATGATCCTTGTAATGGCTTCAACGGTCGAGAAACCCACCGACTTCCAGGCGTTTCCGGTCCTGCTGCTGATCTCGCTGATTATCCGGCTGTCACTGAACGTGTCGTCGACGCGGCTGATCCTGACTGAAGGCCATGCAGGTGAAGGTGCCGCCGGCCACGTCATCAGCGGCTTTTCGCAATTCGTTGCCGGCGGCTCGCTGATGATCGGGCTGACGATCTTTGCCGTGATCTCTGCCGTCAACTTCATGGTCATCACCAAAGGTGCAGGCCGCATGGCCGAGGTTTCGGCGCGATTTGCGTTGGACAGCCTGCCCGGCAAGCAGCTGGCGATTGATGGCGATCTCAATTGCGGCGCGATCGATCACGCCGAGGCAAAGCGACGCCGTGCGAATGACCAACGGGAAATCAGCTTCTTCGGCTCGCTGGACGGCGCCTCGAAATTCGTCAAGGGGGACGCGGTCGCCGGGATCGTGATCACGCTGATCAACCTTCTGGTCGGCATCGCCATGGGTGTCCTTGTCCACGATCTGCCCATCGGCACCGCGCTTCAGAACTACTCGCGCCTGACGATTGGCGATGGGCTGGTCAGCCAGGTCCCGTCGCTGATTACGTCGATGGCGGCTGCGTTGCTGTTGTCGCGCGGTGGCGCAACCGAGGAAACCTCTAACCTGATATTGGGTCAGGCTGCGGCCGACTGGCGCGCGCCAGGCGTTGTATCGGCAACAATGGTGCTGATGGCAGCCGTGCCCGGCATGCCCAGCCTGCTGTTCCTGATGCTGGCCGCCGGTCTGGGTCTTGCAGCATGGCGGATCCGGCTGCGCAAGACCGCCCCCGAACCCGAGCCAGCTTTGGTGCCAGAACCAGAACCTGCAATTTCGCGACGTATCGGGGACGAGCTGGATATGGACGATATCTGCGTCGAAATTGGCGACGATCTGGTGTTGGATGCACTGGATCCGGGGCGTGGTCTGGCGGCCAGGATCGGCAACCTGCGAACGCACATTGCCCGGAACTTCGGGATCATCCTGCCTGAAGTGCGCATCACCGACGACAGCGGCTGCGCCGCAAACGAATACCTCATCCGCGTGCACGGTGTCATCCGTGGCCGCGGCGTGCTGCAATCGGGGCGATTGATGGCCCTGGGGGGCGAGGAGATCCTGGCCGATCTGCCCGGCGCCCTGATTCGAGAGCCCGTGTTCAGCACCCATGCAAAATGGATCGAACCAGATGCACAGGAAAATGCGGCGCTGGCTGGCGCGACCGTCGTTACCCCGATGGAGGTTCTGTCGACGCACCTGATGGAGGTGGTCAAGGCAGGTCTTTCCGAACTGCTGACCCTGACGGCCCTGCAACGCCTTATTGCCGAACTGAAAGAGATGTCGGACCCGTCGCGGGCAAAGGCCTATCAAAGCTATTTCGACAATATGCTGCCCGAAAAGGTCTCGCCCGAGCTGTTGCTGGCGGTCCTGCGCCAGATGCTGGACGAAGGCCTGTCCATCCGGAACCTGCCCCTGATCGTCGATGCAGTCCACGAGTGTCGTGCAGCCGGCAGCCCCGAAGCCGTATTCGAGGCAATCCGCCGTCGCCTGCGTGGACAAATCACGCAACGCATGATCGGCGCGACGGGGAGATTGAATGTCGTGCAGTTGCACCCCGCATGGGAGGCCGAGTTCGTCGCGGCAGAGGATGGCGCGCAGCGGCCCCACGGCGGCGTCCCGGTTGCCGATCTGACCCGCAAACTGGTCGCGCAGGTTCGGACCCAGATCGCCGCGATCGATCCGCGCGACGACCCCGTGATCGCCGCGCCGGACCACCGTCGAAGGCAGCTTCGCGATATCCTTTCGGCGCATGGCCTGCCGGTGCCCGTGCTTGGGCTGGCCGACATCGACCCATCGGCCGAAATCAGCCTGATCGGCACGATTGAGGCCGCCTAATGGATGCGTTGGCCGCGCTGCCGCCAGATTTGGCCCCATTGGCCGCCGCCCTGGTGCTGGCCTATCTGCGGGTACAAGCTGCCGTTCTGGTGTTTCCCGTGCTGTCCGAACGCATGCTTTCCGTGCGGGTCAGAACCAGCCTCGCCATGATGCTCGCGCCTGTCGCGCTGAGTGTTTCGGGGCCAACGGATTGGGTGCAATCCCTTAGCCTGCCCGGCTTGGCTGTCCTGTCGCTCCGAGAGCTTCTGGTTGGTTTTCTGATCGCGTTGCCGGCGCGTATCATCGCCAGCGCGCTGCACGTCGCGACATCTGCCATCGGGGCGACGGCCTCGCTGTCGCAACTGATTGGTACCGGCACCGAGGCCGCGCCGCATCCGATCGGCAACCTCATGCATATGGCCGGGCTCGCCCTGCTGATGGCGATGGGGTTGCCGATCCTGCTGCTGGATCTGATCGCGCAAAGCTATGCGGCCTTTCCCGCCGGGCAGCTGGCGGTCGGCGGCGACCATGTCGCGCATATGGTCGGGCTGGTCTCGCGCTCTTTCGTGCTCGCAATGGCGCTTGCCTCGCCGTTCATATTGGGGGGGCTGTTGTATCAGTTGCTCACGGGCATCGTGAACCGGGTTATGCCGGCGTTGCCGGTCGTTTTCATTGGCGCCCCGGCGATCATCATGCTGGCGCTTGTCGGGCTTGCCCTGCTGGCGCCTGCTGTCCTGTCGGGTTGGGCGCTGGCGGTCCTTGATCATGCGGCGCCAGGTTGAAAACGTGACCTGTCAGATCTCATCCATCTCGTGCGGACGCGGCAATGAGTGAAGCCGAGAGCGACGACAAACAATTCGATGCGACCGAGCAGAAACTGCGGAAGGCGCGCGAAAAGGGGGACTTCCCCCGCTCGACCGAAGTCAACGCGGCACTCGCTTATTTAGGTGCCATGGCCGCGGCGGCTGTCGCGGTCGCATGGGCTGTGCCGGGCTGGCTCGGACGCGCGGCGAAAACATGGGAAGAAATGGGGGCGCCCTCGACCGAGACTGGTGTGGTCGGTGCGGGTGCCGCGGCGCTGGACGCCGCACTGGGCGTTTGGGGATCGGCGGCTCTGTTCGCGTTGGCGCTGATAAGCCTGCCGGCCGCCGTGATCCTGATCGGGATGATCGCGCAGCGTGGCATCGTTTTCGTGCCCAGCAAGCTTGCATTCGATATAAAACGCATCAATCCCATAAAGAACGCCGGTCAGAAATTCGGCAAGAACGGTCTGGCGACTTTCTTGATCTCGATGTCGAAGGCCGCGGCCGTTGGCTTCGGCGGCTGGCAGCTTTTCAAGGTGTTGTTGCCGCGGCTGATCGTCAGCCGCGAAGAAACCGCCTGGATCAGCGGGTTGGAGATCGTGATCAGTTGGTCGCTGGTCTTGGCGCTGGCGATCTCAATCGTGTTTGCCGTGGTCGATCTTGGCTGGAAGCATTTCGATTTTCGGCGGCGCAATCGCATGTCGCTGAAGGAAATGAAGGATGAAATGAAAGACAGCGAGGGTGATCCGCATATGAAGTCGGCGCGGCGGCAGCGCTCGATGGAAATTGCGCTGAGTTCGATGCTGGCCGATGTGGAAAAGGCGGATGTGGTGATCGTCAACCCGACCCACTACGCCGTCGCCCTTCAGTGGAAGCGGGGTAGTGGCCGGGCGCCTGTCTGTGTGGCCAAGGGTGTGGATGCAGTTGCGCTGCGGATCCGCGACCGCGCGCGTGAACATGCGGTCCCGATCTGGCCGGATCCGCCGGCTGCGCGTGCGATCCATGCCGGGGTAAAGCTCGGCGCCGAGATCGAGCCAGAACATTTCGCCGCAGTTGCCGCGGCCATCCGCTTTGCCGAAGCTATGCGACAAAAGATGAAACGCGGATGGTAAAAGTAGGTGATCACCAAGATTTACCGGGCGATGCGCTGCGGTTGCACGGCAGATGCCAGTCCATGCCGATTCCAACAGTCAGATCTGCCAGAACATGGAGGCCGCATTGAGAAAGTCTGCGAAAGAACTGGAGCAGCTGGCGCGGCTGGCACAAATCAGATCGGACGCCGAGCTAAAGCGCTTCGCCGCATTCCGTGCCCATGTCGACGCCGCAACCACGCAAAGGCAGCAGATGCGTCAGAAACTGGCATATATCTACGAGAGTGAGGCGGCATTTTCCATTGCAGAGGCACGGCTGGCCAACCAAGAGGCCGGGCAGCTGGGGCATGGAATATCGCAGCTGGACCGGGACCTGGAACGCTTGCGACCCGGCTTCGATACAGCGCGGCAGCGCGCCATTCTTGAATTTGGCAGGGTCCAGGTGCTGAAGGCGCTTGCAGGTAAACTGCACGATAAAAGCGATCTGGACCGCAATACCTAGTGCGCGTCAACCGAAACGGGGTGTGCGCCTGCACCTTCCCGTTTCAGATTTCTGGCCGGATTCGCCGACCTGAAGCCTCTGGCAGAGCCCGTCATCATGACAGAGCGTCTGTCCGGCCGCGCCTGATGAACGACGTACAAACCGGTCAGATCACCGGCATGGCCACCCGGCATATCAATCGCTTTTGGCTGCCAATGCGTCTATCTGCGACAATGAAGCCGTTGCTCCGCCATCAAGCATGAACGTGATCTTGCCACTGTTGCGCTGAACTTCTTGAACGGTGCTATAGCTTGCAACTTCGTTTGTCGCGATCAGGTCATCGCCCCGATAGCTTTCCAGCGTAAAGCTGTACAGACCGTTCGGGAAAGGCTGGCCGTTCTCATCCACGCCATACCACTCAACAAGCCCGCTGCCCTTGCCAATCTCCTCCGAGCTGACGCGCCTGCCATAGCTGTCCTTGGTGACCAGAACGACACGGTCCGCAGTGGGGTCTGGGGTCACATTCATGATCAGCGGATCTTGCCCCAAATAGACTTGCCCGGTGGTGCGAACCTTGCGGCCGATCCATTCCGAATAGCTCGACAGAGAATCTGCACCCAGCTGCTCGTTCATTCTTTGTAGAAGATCGTTCGTCTGGACCTGCTGTTCGACGCCGGAAAATGTCGCCAGCTGAACAGCGAAGTCGGAACCTTCCATCGGGTTAAGGGGGTCCTGATTGCGGATCTGCGTGGTCAGCATCTTCAGAAACGTTTCGAAGTCACCCCCCGAGAAGCCCGAATTCTCGGCCTGCGGTTTCGGTGTCGCCGTAGAGGTGGGGGCAGATGTCGCCGCGGATACTACCATTGCATTGCGCCTTTCGATTTTCTCATCTTAAAGCCTGAGATCCAGCCGTCCTGCCCCGACCTGGCGCTGAACGGCGTGAATTTGGGGGGGGACATCGGCGAGACTATCTTCGTGCCCCTTCGCGTTGCGGCCGGTCGGCAGAGTCGCCGGCGCCTTGCGATCCCGGCCGGATTCGCCGAAATTGATCGACGCCCCGGAAAGGCCAGCCTGCGTAAGTTCAGCGGCCAGAACGTCGATATTGCGTCGCAGCAGCAGCAGCGTCTCGGCGCGGTCCACCGTCACCGTAATGGACAGTGCGCTTTCATTCTGCGTGATCGTAAAGCGTACGGTTCCGAGTTCTTCAGGGTTCAAGGTCAACTCTGTCTCGCCGGTTCGGGTGCTCGTCGCCTGTATGATCGCCTGGGCGAGTTGAACTGGCGCTGCTGGAGCTGCGGTCGGCTGAGGCACGCCGGCTGACAGTGATACGTTCAGCGTATTGCCGCTGCTGATAAGTCGGTCAGCGAGGTAAAGAGGCTCAGTGATTTCGGCCTGAAGGACAGGCGCTTGACCTAAGGTCTCTATATCCGCTGAGCTCGCCCGGCTCGCGCCATGCGGGTTTCGCCGTTCGTCGGCATGCGAAGATAATTGTGATGCTGACGCAAGGCTGAAGGTGGAGTTGCCCCGCGGGAGATCATCCTTGATCTCGCGGTCGGAAGTTGCTGTCTGCGTTTCGGGGGCTTCAATTGGGTTGCTTGAAAATGCATCTATGGTTGGCACCTCTGCACGCGTTATAGTCTTGCTGCTTGCGTCGGTGCTATGCAGGGCTTGTGAGCCTTTGACAGCCCCGTGCTTCGCCGCTGGAAATATCTCACCATCCATATTTGGAACTGCGTCGTCGGCACTGGGACGCATCGCCGCCAGAGTTGACGATTCGCTTATGGCACCTGTTGGTGTTCGACGGGTCAGCAACTGATGCAGTTCAAGTTCAACAGCGCTCTGATTCGATTGTTCCCGACCGGGCTGGCCCTGAACATTGTTCGACGCTGCCGAAGCAGGTCGGGGCGTCAGTGTGGCCATAGTGGTGTTTGCCGGAAACGCTGCTACCTCTCTCGTCGGAATGCCAGATGGGCCCTCGCGCTGAAGGGGCGAAGAAAGTTGCTCAGCCGAAAGCTGCTTTTGGGGTTTGGGCCCCGAATCGGGCGCGGCGCGCGCTGGTCCGGCGCCCAATGTCGTAAGATCTTCCCGCTTCCCCGATTGGTGGCCGTAATATGCGACGGATGAGCCGCCATCAGATAAATGAATCGCTGGTGGTTGCGCGGGGTGGATCGTCTTCGCCTGGCCGACCGGCGCTTCCACCTCTTCCCGAGGCGCCGCCGTCATCGTCAGATGCTGGTCTGGCGCGCCAAAATCTGCCTGGGTTCTGCCGAAGTCCAATTCGCCGCCGATCTGCTGACCTTCGTCTTCAACTGAAGACTGGTTGCGCGATAGAACCTCCGCAACTTCGCTCGTGCGCTCTCTGGTGTCGAAACGAATTTCGGCAGCATCATTGATAGCCCAGGCCGCCGCGGATGCGTCGTTGCCCCCGCGTTCAGATAACGGCGGGTTGGCCCCTGTATCCTGTTTACGCCAACGAACCTCGGACGCCTCGCTCGTGCGCTCTTTGCCGTCGGAACGAATTTCGGCAGCATCATTGACAGCCCGCGCCGCCGAGAATGCGTCTTCGCCTCCGCGTTCGGACAGTGGCGGGCTGGCCTCTGTATCCTGGCTACGCGAAGGAACCTCCGGCGCGTCGCCCATGCGCTCTTTGGTGCCGAAACGGACCTCGGCTGCATCATTGGCGGCCCAAGTTGCCGAGAATGCGTCTTCGCGTCCGTGTTCAGCCAAAGGCGGGCTGGCGCCAGTGCTTGTGTTTGAATTTATCGAGATGATTCGAATGCTCATGTGCTGTTTTTACCTGGCAGGGGTTACCAAATATTTACCGCCAGCTGCTAATTGGTAAGTGTACGAATAGGAGGAGCCGATGCGTATAGAAAACAATTTGCAATTCTACTCATCAGCCAAGGCGCCCACGGCTCGTCTTGAACAGGCATTTCTTGAAGAGATGATGAAATACGCATTTCCGCAGGTCGGGGCGGCTGGTTTTTCGGGGGGGCTGGGCGAGGATCAGTTCGCGTCTTTCATGAATCGGGAATATGCACAAATGTTGGCGACGCGAATCGAACTGGGCGTCGAGGAGGTCGATCATGGGTAATCCCGGCACATGGCTGGAGAGCGCGGCCGATGCGCTGATTCGCGGCGAGGTGGACGAGGCGACGCGTCACCTTTCCCTGGTAGAGCAGCGGCTGGGAACGATGACGCCGCGTGATCGCGCGGATCTTCAGCCCCGCCTCGACAGATTGGCTTCGCTTGCTCAAGCCACCGCTCTGGGCATCGAGGATGCGCGAAAAATCATTGCCAGCGCCGGCACTTCGGCGCGCAGTGTGACCACCTATGATCGCTGCGGTGATGCGCAAAAGGTCAGCATGACAAAACCGGTTCTGGGTCGATATTGAGTAAAATGCGACGGAACTCTGCGTAGAAATTTTTCGGTGTTAGCAGATAAATAATAATTGGCCGGTAGAAACGGCCTTGTGTTGAAAGCACCGGATATATCCGTGGTCAGAATGGCCTTAAATGCAACGGCAAATGCCATATTGAGGAGGACAACATGTCCAGCATTCTGACGAACAACGGCGCAATGGTTGCGCTGCAGACCCTGAAAGGGATCAATGCCAACCTGGCGAAGACCCAGGACCAGATCTCGACCGGCAAAGACATCAATAATGCCAAGGATGATGCTGCCATCTGGGCCATCTCGAAAGTGATGGAATCGGATGTCAACAGCTTCAAGGCGGTGTCAAAAAGCCTTTCGATGGCGACGGGCGCCATTTCGACTGCGGGCGCCGCAGCTGAAACCGTGCAGGAGCTTCTTGGTGAAATGAAGGCCAAGATTGTGGCTGCCAGGGACGGCAACTTTGATCGTGCGACTCTGCAGACTGATTTCAAAGACCTGAAAGCCCAGATCGAAACTACCGTGAAGGGTTCGCAGTTCAACGGGATCAATCTGGTCAATGGTGACCAGTTCGATGGTGCCTCGACCTTCAAGGCCCTGTCGGCGTTGAACCGGGCGCAGGACGGGACGGTCACGGCTGCTACGATTGATATCGACCTGACCAACACCGACCTGCGAATTACGGGTGGTGGCGTGGCGGCCATGACCAATCTGGACGCGCTTGATCTGACATCCGTAACCGACTGGGACGCCACGCTGGCAACCATCGAGGCCGCGATCGGCGCGTCGGTCGACGCCGCCTCGGCCTTTGGCTCGGCGAACAAGCGCATCGAAATTCAGTCCAGTTTCATCTCGAAGTTGGGCGACTCGATGACGTCGGCTGTCGGTTCGCTGGTCGATGCCGATATGGAAGAAGCCTCTGCCCGCCTGCAGGCGCTGCAGACTCAGCAGCAACTCGGCATCCAGTCGCTGTCGATTGCGAACCAGGCGCCGAAATCGCTGCTGTCGCTGTTCCGCGGTTAATACCAACGGCCGGGGCGGGTTTGACGCCCCGGCCTTCACATGCATTGACAGGGTGATTGGGTGATCGCAACCTCGATGGTCCGCGCTGCCGGATATGGCTCACCTCTCGCGAAATCGCCGCGCGAGGTGGAATACGAACTTTTCGCACGCGTTACGCGCGCGCTGCAGGCCGCCAGCCCAACGGGCTCTGGCCCGATGGGCGCGCAGGCGATTGTCGACAACAGTCATCTGTGGACGGAATTGGCGGCCGATCTGGCCAGTCCGGAGAACGCACTCCCGGACGAGCTGAAAGGGCAATTGCTTTCGTTGGCGATGTTTTCGATCCGTTACGGAAATGGGGTTCTGGCAGGACGGGGCAATGTTTCCGCTCTGGTGGACATCAATCTCAGCATCATGAAGGGCCTTCGTGGCCAGGGGGGAGAATGAGCGGCCTTATCCTGAAACTGGCACCGAATGAGAGGATCCTCATCAACGGGGCGGTCATTGAAAACGGTGACCGCAGGGCGCGGATATCCGTGAAGACGCCGCATGCGAATATTCTGCGACTGCGTGACGCGATTCACCCAGACGATGCGACAACCCCGGTCAGCCGCGTCTGCTATGAGGTGCAACTCATTCTGTCGGGCGACCGTGCGATTGAAGACGGTCGCAAGAACCTGCTTAGCGGGATCGAGCAGCTGACCCAGGTCTTCGAGGATCGCGACAGTCGCCATCTGCTTGGTGACGCCACTGAGGGGATCATCGAAAACAATTTCTATCGCGCGCTTCGTGCCCTGCGCGATCTCCTGCCAAGAGAGGCGCGTCTGCTTGCGGTGCGGGGATGAGCTATCAGGTGTTCACGGGGACGGGTGGCCTGGCCGGATGGGCGCTGCTCGGCAAAACCTCTGTCCGGCAGCGAGAAATGGTTGCCGCTGACGGAGCGGTGACCACCGCGACCAACAATTTTCGGGCCAAGATCGGCTCGGTTACCTCTGCCGACGAACTGCTGTCTGATTATCGCCTGCTGAATGTTGCGCTGCGCGCCTTTGGGCTGGAAGGCGACCTTGGGAACAAGGCCTTCATCCGCAAGGTGCTGGAAAGCGATCTATCGGAGAAAGGCAGCCTGGCAAACCGCCTGTCGAACAAGAATTATCAGCGACTGGCCGAGGCTTTCGGGTTCAGCGCTGCTGGCCAAGCGCAGACTCAGGCGGCCGGCTTTGCCGATAAGATCACCGCGCAGTATATCGACCGAGAGTTCGAGGCGCGCGTAGGTGAGGGGGATCAGAACCTGCGGCTCGCCCTGAATGCGCGCCGCGAACTGGCCAGTATGGCCGAACGGTCTTCTTCCAACGATACCAAGTGGTATGAGGTACTGGGCAGCAAGCCTCTGCGTGCGGTGTTCGAAGGGGCTTTCGGTTTCGGCTCTGCCTATGCCAAGCTGCCAATCGACCGCCAGCTTCAGGAATTTACCGAGGCCGCGAAGAAGATGTTCGGCTCTGATGACATCAACCAGTTTGCCAATCCTGACAAAGTCGAGAAGTTGGTCCGCAATTTCCTGGCGCGAAGTGCAATTCATATCGACACGGCGACAAACCGATATTCAACTGCGCTGACCCTGCTGTCAGGCGGGTAAACGGCGCGACGGGCGGCGGACGTGGCGGGGCGGACGTTATGATGCGGTGACCGGCGCAAAATCATGGCCGCGCCGGCCCCCGATAGCCAAGGAATCCGGCTAGCAGCCCCTTGCTTCCCTGCGAGGCATCACTATAACCCCGGTCGATTTGCCGACAGTTCAGCGCCCGGGGGCCAGCCATGCCGAAGAGAACCGACATCCAGTCCATCCTCATTATCGGTGCCGGGCCTATCGTCATCGGACAGGCCTGCGAGTTCGACTATTCTGGCGC
Source organism: Paracoccus xiamenensis (assembly GCF_011308835.1). GTDB lineage: Bacteria > Pseudomonadota > Alphaproteobacteria > Rhodobacterales > Rhodobacteraceae > Paracoccus > Paracoccus xiamenensis. The sequence continues at coordinate 341,975 of NZ_JAAOHY010000002.1, forward strand.
ACAGGCCTGCAAGGCGCTGCGCGAAGAAGGCTATCGCGTCATCCTCGTGAACTCGAACCCGGCGACGATCATGACCGACCCGGAAATGGCGGATGCCACCTATATCGAACCGATCACGCCCGAGGTCGTCGAAAAGATCATCGCGGCGGAACGCCCGGATGCCTTGCTGCCGACGATGGGCGGGCAGACCGCGCTGAATACCGCGCTGGCGCTTGCCGATGCGGGGGTGCTGAACAAATACAATGTCGAACTGATCGGCGCGCAGCGCGCCGCCATCGAAATGGCCGAAGATCGCAAGCTTTTCCGCGAAGCGATGGACCGGATCGGCCTGGAAAACCCCAAGGCGACCATCGTATCCGCGCCGAAGGATGCCAAGGGCCGTTACGACATCAATGCCGGCGTTGCGCAGGCCATGTCCGCACTGGAAGAAATCGGCCTTCCGGCGATCATCCGGCCGGCATTCACGTTGGGCGGAACCGGTGGCGGGGTCGCCTATAACCGGGACGACTATGAAGCCATCGTCCGGTCTGGGCTGGACGCCAGCCCCGTGGCGCAGGTGCTGATCGATGAAAGCCTGCTGGGCTGGAAAGAATACGAGATGGAGGTCGTGCGCGACCGCGCCGATAACGCCATCATCGTCTGCGCCATCGAAAACGTCGATCCGATGGGCGTGCATACCGGCGATTCGATCACCGTCGCACCGGCCCTGACCCTGACCGACCGCGAATATCAGCGGATGCGGAACGGCTCGATCGCCGTTCTGCGCGAAATCGGGGTCGAAACCGGCGGCTCGAACGTGCAATGGGCGATCAACCCGGCGGATGGCCGCATGGTGGTGATCGAAATGAACCCGCGCGTGTCGCGCAGCTCGGCGCTGGCATCGAAGGCTACGGGTTTCCCCATCGCCAAGATCGCAGCGAAACTGGCCGTCGGCTATACGCTGGACGAGCTGGACAATGACATCACCAAGGTCACGCCGGCCAGCTTTGAACCCAGCATCGACTATGTCGTCACCAAGATTCCGCGCTTCGCGTTCGAGAAGTTCCCGGGCAGCAAGCCCGAACTGACCACCGCCATGAAGTCCGTGGGCGAGGTCATGGCGATTGGCCGCAGCTTCCACGAATCGCTGCAAAAGGCGCTGACCTCGATGGAAAACGGCCTGACCGGCCTTGATGACATCGCCATTCCGGGGGCCGAAGATGAGGGCAAGCCCGCCATCATCCGCGCCCTTGCCATGCAGACGCCCGACCGCATTCGCGTGGTTGCGCAGGCCATGCGGCACGGGCTGACGGATGAAGAAATTCACGCCGTCACGTCCTTCGATCCCTGGTTCCTCGCCCGCATTCGCGAGATCGTCGAGACTGAAGACCGCGTCCGCGAGAATGGCCTGCCCGAGGCCGAGGGCCTGCGTTCATTGAAGATGATGGGCTTCACAGACGCCCGTCTGGCCAAGCTGACCGGCCGCGACGAAGCCGATATCCGCCGCATGCGCCATAACAACGGCCTGCATCCGGTCTTCAAACGCATCGACACCTGCGCCGCCGAATTCGAAGCGCAGACCCCCTATATGTATTCGACCTATGAAGCCCCGGCGATGGGCGATGTCGAAAACGAAGCGCGCCCCAGCGACCGCAAGAAGGTCGTCATCCTCGGTGGCGGTCCGAACCGGATCGGGCAGGGGATCGAATTCGATTATTGCTGCTGCCACGCTTGTTTCGCGCTGACCGATGCCGGCTATGAAACCATCATGGTCAACTGCAACCCGGAAACCGTCAGCACTGATTACGACACCTCGGACCGGCTGTATTTCGAACCGCTGACGCTGGAACATGTGCTGGAAATCCTGGCGATCGAGCAGGAAAATGGCACGCTTCACGGTGTGATCGTGCAATTCGGCGGCCAGACCCCGTTGAAGCTGGCCGATGCGCTGGAAGCCGAGGGGATCCCGATCCTGGGCACCTCGCCCGATGCGATCGACCTGGCCGAGGACCGCGAACGTTTCCAGAAACTGCTGCACGAGCTGGACCTGAAACAGCCCGTCAACGGCATCGCGCACAGCGACGAAGAAGCGCGCGAGATCGCGGCCCGCGTCGGTTTCCCGCTGGTGATCCGGCCGTCCTATGTGCTGGGCGGACGGGCCATGGAAATCGTGCGCGACATGGACCACCTGAACCGCTACATCACGCATGCCGTTGATGTATCAGGGAAAAACCCCGTGCTTCTGGACAACTACCTGTCCGGCGCGATTGAGGTGGACGTGGATGCCCTGTCGGACGGCAAGACCGTCCATGTCGCCGGCATCATGGAACATATCGAGGAAGCGGGCGTGCATTCGGGCGACTCCGCCTGCTCGCTGCCGCCCCACACGCTGGATGCGGCAACCATCGACGAACTGAAGCGCCAGACCGTCGCCATGGCCCTGAAGCTGGGCGTGGTCGGGCTGATGAACGTGCAATTCGCGATCAAGGACGGCCAGATCTTTGTGCTGGAGGTGAACCCCCGCGCCTCGCGCACCGTCCCCTTCGTCGCCAAGGCCACCGACAGCGCCATCGCCTCGATTGCCGCGCGTCTGATGGCGGGCGAGCCGATGTCGAACTTCCCCGACCGCCCGCCTTACCCCAAAGGCGCCGGCCCCGAAGACCCGCTGCCCTTCGCCGATCCGCTGACGCTGGCAGACCCGATTACTCCGTGGTTCTCGGTGAAAGAGGCCGTTTTGCCCTTCGCCCGCTTCCCCGGCGTCGACACGCTGCTTGGCCCCGAAATGCGTTCGACGGGCGAGGTCATGGGCTGGGACCGCAACTTCCCGCGTGCCTTCCTGAAATCCCAGCTTGGCGCCGGCATCACCCTGCCGCATGAGGGCCGCGTCTTCATCTCGATCAAGGATGCCGACAAGACGCCGGAACTGGCCCAGGCCGCCCGCGACCTGAAAGCCATGGGCTTCGGCATCGTCGCGACCGGCGGCACGGCGGATTTCCTTGCCCAGAACGGCGTTGAATCCGAGCGCGTCAACAAGGTTTATGAGGGCCGCCCGAACATCGTCGACCGCCTGAAGAATGACGAAATCGCCATGGTCCTGAACACGACCGAGGGCGCCCAGGCCATCAACGACAGCCGCGAGATCCGCGCCGTCGCGCTCTATGACAAGATCCCCTATTACACCACCGCCGCCGGCAGCATCGCTGCGGTCGCCGCGATCAAGTCGCGCGGCGAAGGCGAAGTAGGCGTCCGTTCGCTGCAAGCGTGAACCTGCGCGCAAAGGCGCACAGCCATTGCGGCATAATTATCTGGATGTCGCCGCACAGCGCGGCGACATCTGTTTCTTTCTGACTTCACCGGCGGCCCTCCGGCACGAAGCGTAAAAAAGGCGATACAATTCGCTAAGATATTGATAAAAAGCGCGTATGATCGCCGGTGAAAGCCGCAGCAACTGACGCGCTAACGATTCAGAAAGAGAGACATGATGGCCAGTGAAGTTAATCCCATCGCAACTCACTATCTGCCGCCCTTCATCACTGCGCCCGGCCAGACGGATTACTTTCTGGTCGGCATCGGCATCTTCCTTCTCATTCTCATCTTTCTGCTGGGCATCGCCTTCCTGTGGCTGCACAGCCTGCCCGAGCGTATGGCCCATAAAAGCCAGAAGCTTCAGTTCGAAATCGTGGCCGTCCTGTGCCTGCTCGCGCTGTTCACGCATAACAACCTGCTTTGGGGCATCGCGCTGCTGCTGGCGATGATCGACCTGCCCGACATTGCCACACCGCTCGGCCGCATCTCGGACGCGCTGGAACGCATGGTCATGCCTCGGCGAACCGTCGTGACCGACCCGCCGCCTGCGCCGAACCCGCCACAGGCCGCCGATCCTTCCGCTGACAGCAAGACCGGGGAATAATCATGCTCGAAGTTCTCCTCTGCTCGCTGATCACCATCCTGCCCGACTACCTCTACCGCCGCTTTGCGCAGGGCAAACGGCTGGGGCGAGAGATCAACTTCTTCTCGGTCTGGTACGAACTGCGCTACGGCATCACCGCCTGCTTCATCCTGACCATCTCGCTGATCACCGTGGTCTTCTTCTACCACCCCTCATCGACCGCGGTCGCCGTCCAGTTCCGCACCATCCCGATCCTTCCCGACGCCAGCGGCCGGGTCGAGGAGGTCTACGTCACCTTCAGCGATGAGGTGCAGGCCGGCGATCCGCTGTTCCGCCTCGACACCGCGCGTCAGGAAGCCGCCGTTGAAACTCAGCGACGCGTGATCGCCGAAACCGAGGCCGCGATGACCGTCGCCGCCGCCGACGTGGCCGCCGCTGACGGCAATGTCAGCCAGGCCCGCGCCGCCCTGCAGAACGCGCAGGACCAGCTGCAAACCCGCCAGCAACTCGCCGCCTCCGGCTCCAACGCCGTCGCCCAACGCGAAATCGAGACGCTGGAACAGAACGCCGCCGCCGCCCAAGGCGCCGTTGCGGCGGCCGAGGCCGCGCGCACCGCCGCGCAGGAACGCCTGAACACGCTTCTGCCCGCCCAGAAAGCCACGGCAGAGGCCGCCCTTGAACAGGCCCAGATCGAGATCGAGAAATCGACCATCCGCGCCGGCGTTTCGGGCCGCGTCGAACAATTCAGCCTGCGCCCCGGCGATTACGTCAGCCCGATCCTGCGCTCTGCCGGCCTGCTGATCCCGTCCGAGGCCGGCCGCCAATCCGTTCAGGCCGGCTTCGGCCAGATCGCCGCCCCGGTGATCGAGGTCGGCATGATCGGCGAAATCGCCTGCAGCACCACGCCCTGGCGGGTCATCCCCGTCACCGTGGCCGAGAAACAGGACTACATCGCCTCCGGCCAGTTCGCCGGCGGCGAACGTCTGGTCGATGTCGGCGCCGTCGCCCGCGATGGCACCGTCACCGTGTATTTTGAGCCTCTCTACGCAGGCGGCTTCGCAGACATCGTGCCGGGCAGCCAATGCATCGCCAACCTCTATTCCAACCACCACGACGAAATCGAGGACCCGAACACCTCCACCACCAAAGCCATCGCGCTGCACGCCGTCGACGCCCTGGGCCTGGTCCACGCCCTGCTGATGCGCATGCAGGTGGCGATGATGCCGTTCAGGACGCTGGTGTTTTCGGGGGGGCATTGAGGGGGGGGCGGCGCTTCGCAGCAAGCCGACTATGATGGCTGAAGCAAATTCTCGCGCAACCCGCTAGAAGCTGGTCTCTCGGTTGAGGAAAGGCGGGATCACCATAGTCCTAGGGTCAGGATGCATTGATTTCTGTTGCGCTTCGTGATTCACGCCTCCGAAAACGGAGCGGTGACATGAGCGATCTCTTCTGGCTGACCGACGCGCAGATGGCGCGCCTGGCTCCCTTCT
>NZ_JAAOHY010000003.1 GCF_011308835.1 Paracoccus xiamenensis
AAGGGAGCCAGGCGCGCCATCTGCGCGTCGGTCAGCCAGAAGAGATCGCTCATGTCACCGCTCCGTTTTCGGAGGCGTGAATCACGAAGCGCAACAGAAATCAATGCATCCTGACCCTAGGGTGCTGGCCTGCGCCGCGTGTGCCCACAGGGGGCATGGGCACCCCGGTTTCTATCGGGCCGTGCTTCGGCATCACACGGCACCCCGGATCGGCACGACATTTTCGGCGGGTTCTTTGCCGTGGCAGAATGCGGCCCAATCCGCCATCATGGCGCGGCGGCGTTCTACCATGTCGCTACGTTGGTAAGCACGTTCGACCGCCGACCCAACGCAGTGGGCAAGGGCCATTTCTGCCATGTCGCGGTCGTAGCCCCGTTCTGCCGTCCAAACGCGGAAGGTCGAACGCAGCCCGTGGGGCACCGCAGGACGCCCGCTATCGGGGTCAAGCCACCCTTTCCGCCCCGCCTTCACTTCGGCTTCCTGCATCCGCCGCATAGTCGCTGACAGGGCCATATCGGACAGGGCACCGCCCCGAACGGCGGGGAACACATAGGGCGACCCGGACACGCGCGGAACCGCCTTCAACAATGCAACGGCGGCGTCGGACAACGGCACGCGGTGGTCGCGCTCCATCTTCATGCGTGCGCCCGGTATCTTCCACATGCGGGCTTCAAGGTCGATTTCATCCCAAGTTGCGCCGCGCACTTCCCCCGACCGCGACGCACACAGCACGGCGAATTCTAGGCACCGCGTCGCCATGCCGTCGCGCTTGCGCATTTCGGCAAACCACTTCGGGAAATCGGCTTGCGTGAGCGCGGGCTGTTTCGTGACCTTCGATACCTTGGAAGGCTTCGGCAGAAGTTCTTTCAGGTTGCCAGCCCAACGCGCCGGGTTGTCGCCCGTCCGGTAGCCCGACACGGTTGCCCATGACAGGACGCTTTCAATACGACCGCGAAGGCGTGTTGCGGTATCGGTCTTCGTTTCCCACAGCGTGCCGCCCGCTTCGTTCACCGCCTGATTGAGAACGCGAAGCACGTCTTGGTGCGTGATGTGGGCAACGTCCATATCGCCGATCTTCGGCACGGCGTAGGTGTCCAAACTGCTACGCCAATCCTTGCGGTGCTTTTCGTTGCTGAATTCGCTTTCCTTGCGGGCGTGGGCTTTGGCGATTGCATCCTTGAACAACATGGTTTTGCCGCCGTCGTCGTATTTCTCTTTCAGCTTGCGGCGCTGTTCGGCGCGTTCTTCGATGGGGTCGCGGCCTTCGCGCACCATGACGCGCAACCGTTCGACTTCTTCGCGTGCCTTCTTCAACGAAAGTTCGTCTATCGGGCCAAGCCCCATGCCACGGGTCCGACCGCCAAGCGTGAACTTGAACACCCATGATTTCGTGCCCCACTTCGACACTTGCAGGTATAGCCCCTTGCCGTCGGCATAGTGCCCCGGCTTCGCCAATGCAGCGACCTGTTTTGCGTTCAAGCGCCCCTTGTCGTATGCCATGCCGCCACAATCCTACTCAATTTCTACTAATGAAATATCGTAGAACCATCGGGCTTTCGCAAGAGTCACCGGGAAGATTTCTTCCGTTAACCCATTGACTCTAAATGTTAACACGGGGAAACGCGGGAACCATCAAGAGGCCAGCATGGCCGCTACCGCCGGAGCCATAAATCCCTGAAACGTCTGGGATTAAAAAGGCAAGCCCCCGCAAGGGGGCTTCTTTTTTTGGCACAAACCAAATGCAGGCGAACAACTTGGCTCGCCCTGTTTGACTGCATTTTCCAACCCAGCCCTGGCTTTACGTTTCCTTCCTTCGCAGCACTTCAGGAAGCCTCCACCCGTGTCGCGGCGAAGCGGTTTACATGCTGCCTGCCGCGACGAAACCCACGCAGCCGACCGAGAAGCGCCGGCTCTGGGGCTGGTCGCCCTGCCGCCGCAGTGGGGTGGCGGGCGACCGGTGGCAGTAATCTAGTCCGGCAACTTGACCGGGCCGAGTTCCGGCCACAAGTCGCCCGGGCCGGGATTCGCGTCATGGCTGGTTCCGCCCAGATGCGTCATCACCCCCCAGACCGCGTTCAGCGCCGTTTGCACAGCCCCCTCGACCCATGCCGGGGTCCAGCTGATACCGTCGCCCGCCATGAAGATACCGCGCTGCTCGGCCGGCATGTCGGCCTGCATGAAATGCCCGTACATGCGGTGATTGTAACGGTAATGCCCCGGCAGCGCGCCCTTGAACGCGCCGAGGAAATTCTCGTCGCTTTCCCAACTGACGCAGATCGGGTTGCCGCGGATATGGCTGCGGATATCGGCACCGGGATAGACCTTGTCCAAAGCCTCCAGCGCCAGTTCGACCCGCTTTTCTGGGTTCAGCGGCAGCACCTTCAGCGCGTCCGTCATCCAAGAGTAGCTGAGGCATATCACGCCGGGTTTGTCGGGGCCATTGTCGAAGAAATAGGTGCCGCGCGTCAGCCGGTCGGTCAGCGTCATCGACAGGACCGGACGGCCAGTTTCGGGGTCGACATCGTTCCAGAACGGCCGGTCGACCATCACGAACGTCTTGGCCGCCTGCATATAGCGGGTCCGATCCAGCGCCATCCACAGCTTCTGATCGAAAACCGCCTCGTCCACCGCGACCGAGGTGGTCAGCAGGTGGCTTTGGCAGGTCACCAGCACCGCGGGATAGCTGCGCTGCACACCCCATTGGTCGGTGACGGTGAAGCCCTCGCCTTCGCGCGCGATGCGGGCCGCGCGCCCCAGCGTCGCGCCGCCGTTCAGGCTGGCGAGCGTCGTGCCTTCGGGCCAATGCGCTGATACGGCAGGCTGACGCCACAACCGGTGCAGCACGTTTTCGACCCCGCCAACGATGAAGCGCTGGTGGTCGTCCAGTTCCAGCAGGTTGACGCGCAGGATCTCCAGCATGGAATTCGGGAAATCGCTGTCCCAGCCGCCGGTGCCGAAACCGACCTGACCGAAGACCTCGCGATGCCGGAAGCTCAGCTTCTGGAACGCTTTCGAGGAGACGACGAAATCATAGAAGGTGCGTTCGTCCCATTTCTCGACCAGCGGATCCCAGATCTGCTTCAGCCGCGCCGCGTCGCGATCGCGCACGGCCTGTTGCAGCGCTGCGAAATCGACATGTTCCTGCAATGCGTCGCGATAGGCGGCGGCGACCTCGTGATACAGCTGCGGCAGATCGTCCAGCGTGCGGGCAAAGCGGGTGTCACCTTCCAGGTCGATCACCGTGGATCCGGCGGCCTCGGTCAGCGGGTTCGGAAACGGCTGGCTGTCCATGCCGACAAGGTCGACATAGTGGTAGAAGCTGGTGGAGGAGACGGGGAACCGCATGCCGCCCAGTTCGGCCACGACATCCTCGGTTCCTTCGAAGGTTTCGGACCGCAGCCGGCCGCCGAACTTGGCCGATTCGTAGATGATCGGGCGCAGGCCCATCTTCATCAGTTCATACCCGGCAATGATCCCAGCAGCCCCCGCGCCGATGATCGCCACCTCGGTGCCATGATGCGCGGAAGGGATCTGGCCCAACCCGTCCGGGTGTCGCAGCCAATCGTCATAAGCGAATGGAAAATCTGGTCCAAAGGCGGTGACTGGTCTGCTATTGCTCATGACATGCTTTCTCCCTGACGGCCGCAGTCTTAGCGCGCCCGAGGCGAGAGGATAAGACCGGATGGTGAAATTGGGGGCAGGACGTGAAGCTTGCATTGTGGCAAACCGCGCCAACAGATGGCCGGATCGAACAGGCATTCAACGCATTATCGGCACAGCTGAAGGCAGCGGCAGCGGCGGGCGCCACGCTGCTGGTCGCGCCAGAGCTGTTCCTGCCCGGCTATGACCGCCCCGACCTGCACCGCGATCTGGCCCAACCCCGCGACGGCGACTGGATGAAGCGGCTGTCAGAAATGGCGCGCGAGACCGCTTGCGGCATCTGCCTTGGCTGGGCCGAACGCGACGGCGAGGCCGTCTATAACGCCGCCACCCTGATCGGCCCGGATGGCGAGGTGCTGTCACATTACCGCAAGATCCAGCTTTACGGCCCGATGGAAGCGCAGAGTTTTCAGCGCGGCGACCAGCTTGGTCCCGTGGTCAAGCTGGCGGAATGGCCGGTGGCGACCCTGGTTTGCTATGACATCGAATTTCCGGGCCACGCGGCGGCGCTGGCGGCAGCGGGGACGCGGCTGATCCTGGTGCCAACAGCCAATCCGCTGGGTTATGAGCATGTCCAGCGGTTGCTGGTGCCGGCTCGTGCCCATGAAAACCGTGCTGTGGTGGCCTACGCGAATTATTATGGCGCGGAAGGAAACACCGTCTTCGGCGGCCTTTCGGTAATCGCCGGGCCGGACGGTCAGCCATTGGCCACGGCCGGCGCGCGGGGCGAGGCGCTGCTGATCGTGGACCTGGCGGCAGTCGACGCCATCCCGGCCGACAACTGGTCGGCCCTTGCGCAGGAATATCGGGACGTCACCCAAAGTTGATTGGGACGGCTGCGCGGATGACGGGCGGCCCAATCGCCGGGCCTGCGGCAGGACCGCCCCGGATGATCTCTGCCACGCCCCCAAACAATGCCGAAAGAAAGCTGCCGGCGACCGCATGTCACGCCGCGAAGGGTGTTGAAAAAACCGGCAATCCCCCGGATCATGCCCGCAACAAGGCAAATCATATTCAAGGGGGCCCAGATGCCGACCAGCATGAGCGGGAAACGGGACAAGCGAATCGACAGCGCGCGCAAGATTGCCGCCGCAGGTGGGGCGTCGCTCGACCCGGAAGTCCTGCTCAAAAGGGCCAGCAAGGACGATCTGGAACAATACAGCCCCGAGATGCTGGCCCTGACCGCCGCACATGCCCAAAGCGAGATCGCCAAATGGGACGGCGGCAAGCCTCGCGTCAGCATCGAAACCCTGCCTGGGGTCGAGCCGGGCGGCAACAGCGTTTCGGCCATCGCCATCACCGAAAGCAACGTACCGTTTCTTTTCGATTCGATCATGGGCGAGGTGACCAGCACCCATCGCGATATCCATCTGGCTGTGCACCCGATTCTGGTCGCTGCGCCGGGCCAGCCGATGACGCTGTTCGATCCCGACGAGGAAAGCGACCCCGCCCACCGCGTCAGCCATATCCAGATCCATCTGTCCGAACTGACACCGGCAGAAGCCACCGCGCTGAAGGCCCGCATCGACGAGGTGCTGGAACAGGTGCATCAGGCGGTGCAGGACTGGCCAGAGATGACCGCGCTTCTGGATCAGGCCATGCGCGAGATGGAGGCCCATGACGCCGGCCGCCGCAAGGCCGAACAGGACGAGGCCCTGGCCTTCCTGCGCTGGCTGCGCGACAATAACTTCACCTTCCTCGGCATGCGCGAATTCACCTATTCCGGCAAGGGCGACAAGGCCCGGGTCGAGCGTGGCAAGGGCAAGGGTCTGGGGATCCTGTCGAACCCCGATGTGCGGGTGCTGCGGCAGGGCAAGGACAGCGTTCTGACCACACCAGAGATCCTGGCCTTCCTCGACGGGCCGGAATTCCTGCTGGTGACCAAGGCCAATGTGAAATCGGTCGTCCATCGCCGCGCCTATATGGATTATATCGGCGTCAAGCGCTTCGATGCGGATGGCAATGTGACGGGCGAGCTGCGCGTCGTCGGGCTGTTCACCTCGACCGCCTATACCCGACAGGCGGCAGATATTCCGCTGCTGCGCGACAAGCTGGCCAAGGTGATCGACCATTTCGGATATGATCCGCAGAGCCATTCCGGCAAGATGCTGGCCAATACGCTGGAATCTTATCCGCGCGACGACCTGTTCCAGATCGATTCAGGGCTGCTGGCGCGGTTCAGCGAACAGATCAACGATCTCGGCGATCGCCCGAGGGTGCGGGTTCTGGCGCGCGCCGATCAGTTCGACCGCTTCGTCTCGGTCATCGTCTTCGTCCCGCGCGAGCAGTATAATTCCGACGTGCGTGAACGCATCGGCGAATATCTGAAGACCGTCTATGACGGGCGCGTCTCGGCCTATTACCCGGCCTTCCCCGAAGGCGGGCTGGCGCGGGTGCATTTCATCATCGGGCGTTCTGGCGGCAAGACCCCGCGCATCCCGCAAGCCAAGCACGAGGCGGCCGTGCGCAGCATCGTCACCCGCTGGGAGGACCGCTTCGATCTGCTGGCCCGCAAGGATGGGGTCGAGCTGGACACCAGCACTGCCTTTCAGTCGGTCTTCCCCCCGTCAGAGGCCTATGCCGATCTGCCCGATATCGTCGCCGTCCGCCCCGAGGACCCGATCCGCATCGCCTTCTATCATCTGCCACGCGAGGTCGAGCGCCCCGGCTCGGTCGAGTTGAAGATCTTCCATGCCGGCAGCCCGGTTTCCCTGTCGCGGCGGGTGCCCGTGCTGGAAAATCTGGGTTTCCGCGTCATCAGCGAACAGACCCATGACCTGACCGTGCGCGAAGACGGACAGCCGCCGCGCCCGGTGGTGCTGCACGATATGGAGCTGGTGACCCGAGACGGCCGACCGATCGAGCTGGACAAGATCGGTGCCCGGCTGGAGGAAGCCTTTCTGGGCGTCTGGAACGGCGTCATCGAGGACGGCACCTTCAACCGGCTGATCGTGCTCGCCGGACTGACGGCGCGCGAGGTCAACGTGCTGCGCGCCTATGCCCGCTATCTGCGGCAGGCCGGTATCACCTATTCGCAGGATTATATCTCCGACACGCTGAACAAATATCCGGCCATCGCCGCCGACCTGTTCCGTCTGTTCAAGGCCCGGATGGACCCGACGCTGGCCGAACGCACCCGTGACCGCAAATGCCAGACCCTTATGGCCGCCATCGAGGATGCGCTGGCATCGGTGCCCAGCCTCGATGACGACCGCATCCTGCGCCGCTATGCCAATGTCATCCAGTCGACGCTGCGCACCAACTATTTCCAGCAAGACGCCGCCGGCAATCCGCCGCCTGTGCTGGCATTCAAGCTGGACCCCCAAGCGCTGGAAGGCCTGCCCGAACCCCGCCCCTACCGCGAGATTTTCGTCTATGGCACCCAGGTCGAGGGCGTTCATCTGCGCTTTGGCCCGATTGCGCGTGGCGGGCTTCGCTGGTCCGACCGCGCACAGGATTATCGGACCGAGGTGCTGGGTCTGGTCAAGGCCCAGCAGGTCAAGAACGCCGTCATCGTCCCGGTCGGCGCCAAGGGCGGTTTCTATCCCAAACAACTGCCCGAAGGCGGCAGCCGGGACGAGATCTTCAACGCCGGCAAGGATGCCTACAAGACCTTCATCCGCACGCTGCTGTCGGTGACCGACAACATCGTCGGCCCCGATATCGTGCCGCCGCCCGACACCCTGCGCATCGACGGTGACGACCCCTATTTCGTGGTCGCCGCCGACAAGGGTACGGCGACCTTTTCCGACACCGCAAACGGCCTTGCGCAGGAAGCCGGGTTCTGGCTGGACGACGCCTTTGCCTCGGGCGGGTCGGCTGGCTATGACCACAAGAAAATGGGCATTACCGCACGCGGCGCTTGGGAAGCGGTGAAGCGCCATTTCCGCGAAATGGACATCGACATCCAGACGACCCCCTTCACCGTCGCAGGTGTGGGCGACATGTCGGGCGACGTCTTTGGCAACGGCATGTTGCTGTCGGAACAGATCCGGTTGATCGCGGCCTTCGATCACCGCGACATCTTCATCGATCCCGATCCCGACACCGCAAAATCCTTCGCCGAACGCAAGCGCATGTTCGATCTGCCGCGATCCAGCTGGCAGGACTATGACCGCAAGGCGATGTCACCGGGCGGCATGATCATCTCGCGCGCGGAAAAGCTGGTTACGCTGACGCCCGAGGCGCAGGCCGCCATCGGTCTGGACAAGGCGCAGGCCACGCCGTTCGAGATCATGACCGCGATCCTGAAGGCACCGGTCGATCTGCTGTGGTTCGGCGGCATCGGCACCTATCTGCGCGGCAGCCTTGAGACCGATGCCGAGGTCGGCGACCGCGCCAATGACCCGATCCGCATCACCGCCACCGAGGCCGGCGCCCGCGTCATCGGCGAAGGCGCAAACCTTGGCGTGACGCAAAAGGGGCGGATCGAATTCGGGCTGAATGGCGGGCGCTGCAACTCGGACGCGATCGACAACTCGGCCGGGGTGAACTCCTCGGATGTCGAGGTGAACATCAAGATCGCGCTGGCGCCGGCGATGCATGAAGGCCGCCTGCCGCGCCCGAAACGCAACAAGCTGCTGGCCTCGATGACCGATCAGGTTGCCGATCTGGTGCTGCGCAACAACTACCAGCAGACGCTGGCGCTGTCGCTGACCGAAATGCGCGGCGCGGCCAACCGCACCCTGCTGGGCCGGCTGATGACCCGACTGGAAGAACAGGGCCACCTGAACCGTAAGGTCGAAACGCTGCCCAACGATCAGCTTCTGGGCGAACGCTATCAGGTCGGCAAGCCGCTGACGCGGGCCGAGATCGGCGTGCTGCTGTCCTATGCCAAGCTGGTGCTGTTCGACGAGCTGGTGGCCAGCGACCTGCCCGACGATCCCTATTTCGTCGCCACGCTGGAAAATTACTTTCCGGCGAAGATGCGCAAGGCCTATGCCGGCGACATTCACGACCACCGGCTGCGCCGCGAAATCATTGCAACCGTGCTGGCGAACGAGGCGATCAATCGCGGCGGCCCGGATTTCGTTGCCACACTGACCGATGCGACGGGCCATATCGCCGCCGATGTCGTCAAGGCGGCGGTTGTTGCGCTGGAGGGGCTGGGCCTGCCCCGTGTCTATGCCGAGATCGACGCGCTCGACAACAAGATCCCCGGCGCGTTGCAGAACCGGCTGTATCAGGAGGTCGGGCGTGCTTTCGCCCAGGTCACCGAACGCCTGCTGCGCACCGGCCTGACCGATGCGCCCGTTGCCGATGCCGTGGCCCGGCTGCGCGATGGCATGACCAAGCTGCGCAGCCGCCTGCGGGCCGCCCTGCCCCCGCATGTCGCCGACGAGATCCAGACCGAGATCACCGAGTTCGTCGAGGGTGGCGTCCCCGCGACCCTGACGGGCGAGCTTGCCGATCTGATGCTGACCCCGCTGGTCCCCGAGATCATGGAAATCTCGGCCGAAACCGGCATCGCGCTTGATCGCACAGCGCAGGCCTATTTCGCGGTGACCGAGGCGCTGCGGATCGACCGCCTGCTGATGGCGGCCGAGCGGATCCAGACCACCGAACAGTTCGAGGCGATGGCCCTGTCGCGCGGTCTTTCCCAGATCAGCAACGCGCAACGCGCGCTGACCGCTGCCCTGCTGCGCGGACAGAAGGGCGGTCGCGGGGCGGCGTCGTCGTCGTGGCAGGACAGCGATACCCGCATCGCCAGCGCTGGCGCGCAGCTTGAACTGCTGGTCGAAAAAGGCGAGCCGAACGTGGCCCGGATCACCGTCGCCGCCGGCCTGCTGGAGGATCTGGCAAAGCTCTATGCGGCTGCAAGCTAGGACGGTGAAAACAACAGGACCGGCGCTGACGCGCCGGTCCATCTGGTTGTCTTTCGCCCCGGTATCGGGGTTCGCGTGTCAGACCGCGCCGCTGCGCGGGCGGATCGTCAGGTCCTCATCCGGCGGATCCGTTTCCAGCCGGGCAAGGATCGGGCAATCGGCACGTTGATCGCCCCGGCAGGACGCAACCAGATCGGTCAGCGTCGCCACCATGTCCTGCATGTCGCGGATCTTTTCTTGCAGCGTGCCGATATGGTCGCTGGCAATCCGCTTGACCTCGGCGCTCTGACGGGACTTGTCGCGCCACAACCCCAGCAGGTCCGAGATCTCGGCCACGGAAAAGCCCAGATCGCGCGCCCGGCGGATGAAGCGCAGCATATGCACCTCGGTTTCAGCATAGTCGCGATAGCCAGAGCTGCGGCGCGCGGCGGGCGGGATCAATCCGATCTGTTCGTAATAGCGGATCATCTTGGCGGAAACGCCCGAGGAACTGGCGGCCTGACCGATATTCATGCGTGATCTCCTTGCTGGTGCCGCCCGCGCGCCTTGCAGCGGGCGGCCGGGTCTTCATTCGGGGGCGCGAAAGCGGCGCAGGCGCAGGGCATTGCCCAGCACGAAGACCGATGACAGCGCCATCGCCCCGGCCGCAAAGACCGGCGAAAGCAGGATGCCAAGGGCCGGATACAGCACGCCGGCAGCGACCGGAATCAGCGCCACGTTATAGGCGAAGGCCCAGAACAGGTTCTGCCGGATATTGCCAATGGTTGCCCGCGACAGCGCGATGGCGGTGGGCACGCCCGTCAGGCTGCCCGACATCAGCACCACATCGGCGGCCTCGATGGCGATGTCGGTGCCGGTACCGATGGCAAGGCCGACATCGGCCTCGGCAAGTGCCGGGGCGTCGTTGATGCCGTCACCGACGAAGGCGACCTTGCCATATTGGTCCTTCAGGCGGCGAATGGCGTCAACCTTGCCATCGGGCAGCACCTCGGCCACCACCTCGTCAATGCCAAGCCGGGCGGCGATGGCCTGCGCGGTGCGGGCATTGTCGCCGGTAATCATCACCACTTTCAGGCCCAGATCGTGCAGCGCCCGGATCGCGGCGGGGGTGCTGTCCTTGATCGGGTCGGCCACGGCAACAATCGCCGCCAATCGGCCGCCGATGGCGGCGTAGAGCGGCGATTTTCCTTCAGCCGCCAGCCGTTCGGCAGTGCCGGCGAAGGGCGCCACATCATGGCCCAGCTGCACCATGAAACGATCTGCACCGATCTCAACCGGCTGATCGCCCACAATGGCCGTCACCCCGAAACCGGTCACGGATTCGAAGCCTGAAACCGGCGGCAGGGCGATGCCCTCGGCCTCGGCCGCTTCGACGATGGCGCGGGCGATGGGATGTTCGGACTTCGCCTCGACCGCGGCCAACCGGCCCAGCACTTCGGCGCGGTCGAAACCGGTCGCGAGGTCGAGATCGGTCAGCGCAGGCCGCCCTTCGGTCAGGGTGCCGGTCTTGTCCAAGGCCACGACGCGCGCATCCTTCAGCAGTTGCAGCGCCTCGCCCCGGCGGAACAGCACACCCAACTCGGCCCCCCGCCCCGTGCCGACCATGATCGAGGTCGGCGTCGCCAGCCCCATCGCACAGGGGCACGCGATGATCAGCACAGCGACCGCATTGACCAGTGCAAAGCCAAGCGCCGGCGACGGCCCGAATACCAGCCACACCACGAAGGTCAGCGCGGCCACCACCATGACGGCGGGCACGAACCACATCGTCACCCGGTCAACCAGGGCCTGGATCGGCAGTTTCGAACCCTGCGCCTCCTCGACCATGCGGATGATCTGGGCCAGCACCGTGTCGCCGCCGACCGCCGTCGCGCGGAAGGCGAAGGCACCCTTCTGGTTCACCGTGCCGCCCGTCACCTGCGCACCGGGGGCTTTGGCGACCGGCACCGGCTCTCCGGTAATCATCGATTCATCGACATAGCTTTCGCCCTCGACCAGCTCGCCATCCACGGGGATACGCTCGCCCGGGCGGACTTCGATGATGTCGCCCGCGTGCACTTCGGCGATATCCACATCCACGCCCCTGCCGTCGCGGCGGACACGCGCGGTCCGGGCCTGCAGACCCACCAGCCGCTTGATCGCCTCGGACGTGCGGCCCTTGGCGCGCGCCTCCAGCAGGCGGCCCAGCAGGATCAGCGTGACGATGACGGCGGCGGCCTCGAAATAGACATTGACGGTGCCGGGCGGCAGCAGGCCGGGCGCGAAGGTCGCGACCAGCGAATAGCCATAGGCAGCCAGCGAACCTACCGCGACCAGCGAATTCATGTCGGGCGTGCCGCGCAACAGCGCCGGCAGACCCTTCTTGTAGAAGCGGATGCCCGGGCCGAACATGACCAGCGTGGTCAGCGCGAATTGCAGGTACCAGCTGTTCTGGATGCCGATGGTCGTGGCGACAAGACGGTGCATTCCGGGGATCAGATGCGAACCCATCTCCAGCACGAAGACCGGCAGGGTCAGCACCAGCGCCGTGATGAAATCGCGTTTCAGCGCGCGTTCCTCGGCATCCTTTCGCGCGGCGGCCTCGGCCCGTTCAGCCTCGCCCTGATCGGCGATGGGGGCGGCTTCATAGCCGGCCTTCCGGATCGCCGCGATCAGGCTGGCCGCATCGGCCGTGCCGTGCACTGTCGCGCGTTCCGTCGCCAGATTGACCACCGCATCACTGACGCCCGGCACCTCTTTCAGCGCGCGTTCGACGCGACCCACGCAGGACGCGCAGGTCATCCCCCCCACCGAAAGCTCGATCGCCCCCAAGGAGGCCGGCACCGAATAACCGGCGTTTTCGATGGCGGCGACGAGTTGCGGGCGATCCAGCGCCGGGCCGGAAATCGCCGCGCGTTCGGTCGCGAGGTTGACCACCGCGTTACTGACACCCGGAAGGTCTTTCAGCGCACGCTCGACACGGCCCACGCAGGATGCGCAGGTCATGCCTTCGATCGGCAGGGATATGGTGGCAAGTTGGTTGCCGGCGGTTCGGGCGGGCGCATTCATGGCCGCTTCCTTTCCTTCAAATACAAGGTCCGCACTGGGATATGGGGCTTCCAACGATGGGAAGGTCAAGACTGAAAAGGGGCGGAAGGCAAAAAACATTCCCATGACTGGAACATTGCTTGCCCTTCATATGGGACGGCGGTGTCAAAATGAAAAGGCCGGTGTGAGCCGGCCTTTTCGTGCAGTTATGGGCAGCGCCCCTTCAATCGGGGCCGCGCAACAAGTGTAAGCCCGCCGATCAGGACTGTGTGGCGGGGAAGCCCGCCGCATCCAGCGCCTTCAGCACGGCTTCCGGCGCCGCGGACGTCTCGACCGAGACGCTGCGGTTTGCTGGATCGGTCGCGATCCGCGCGTTTTCGTCCAGCGTCGTGATCGTCGCGCTGACCGCACGGGCGCAGCCGCCGCAGGTCATTTTCTCGATATGCAGTTTCATCGAATTCTCCTGATTCCAGTTCAGGCAGCCGATATGGGGCTTCCCACCGTTGGAAGGTCAAGAGCCAGAGCGAGGATTTGTGTCACGCCCATGGGCAATGCAAAGCCGGCGCCGCAGAACGCGGCGCCGGCAATAGTTAGCCGATAACGGCATCTGCAATCAGCAGCGCGGACGAAACGCCCCGCTCAGTGACTGTGCCCGGACGGCGCCGCGGGCTGCATGAAGCTGCAGACCTCCTCGCCCGTCCAGTCGATGCCAACGGTCGGGTGTTCGATCCCATAAGTGTCCTTCAGGATCGCTTCGACCTGCGCCACCATCGCGCCCAGATCGGCGCCCGCCTGCGGTTGAATTTTCAAGGTCGCCAGCGTCCGGCCCGAGGTGATCTGCCAGATATGGACATGGCTCACGGCCTCGACCCCCGGAACATTGTTCAGCAGATGCGTGGTGATCTTGTCCGTATCAGCATTGGCGGGCGCGCCTTCCAGCAGAATATCAAGGGTGTTCTTCAAAAGAGCCCAGCCACTGCGCAGGATCAGCAGCGAAACGAAGACCGACAGGATCGGGTCGATCGGCGTCCAGCCGGTAAACCAGATCACCACAGCTGCCACGATCGCGCCGACCGAGCCGAGCAGGTCGCCCATGACATGCAGCACGGCACCCTTGACGTTCACATGTTCGCTGTCGCCGCGCGTCAGCAGCCACAGGACGAACAGATTCACCAGCATGCCGATGAAAGCAATCACGAACATCGAACCGGCAAGGACCGGCTGCGGCTCGCGGAAGCGCTCGACAGCTTCGAACAGGATGAAGCCCACGATTCCGAACAGGGTCAGCGCGTTGATCAGGCCGGCGATCACCTCGAACCGGGCATAGCCGAAGCTGCGCCGGCGATCTGCGGGGCGCCGGCCAATGCGGAATGCCGCATAGGCCAGCCCGAGCGCGAAGGCATCGGTCAGCATATGCCCCGCATCCGCCAGCAGCGCCAGCGAGCCCGAGATAATGCCCCCCGCCGCCTCGACCAGCATGAAGCCGAAGATGATGAAGAACGAGATCAGGATCTTCTTCTCGTTTGCCGCAGTGACCTCTGGCACATGCGAATGATCGTGATCATGGTCGTGGTTATGGCCGTGCGCATGATTATGCCCGGCATGGGCCGCGTGATCGTGGTCGTCATGTGCAGAATTCTGGGTCATGTCGTATTTCCTGTCGCCAATTTAACAGTTGAATAGCTATTCAACTGTTTTCTGTCAACACGCCCGCCGACATGGCTGCGCGGAAAGGGGGCCGTCAGTCGCCGTGGTGGTCCTCGACGATGTGATTAGCCATGTCGATCAGCACATGGCTGACATGGTGGTCGGCGATTCCATAGAAAATCTGCTTTGATTGCCGGACGCCGTTCACCAGCCGTGCGGCGCGCAGAAGCCGCAGATGGTGGCTGACCAGCGACAGCGACAGGTCCAGCCGCTCGGCGATCTCGCTGACCGGGATCGGGCCGTCCAGACAGCACAGCACGATCCGAAGGCGCGAGGGATCGCCCAGCAGGCGGAAGGTCTCGGCCAGAATCGCGATCTGGTTCTGGGACAGGTCGGGGGCATCTCCATGCAGGATCTCGTTATCGTCAGGCATGCTTTAAAGTCCCATGGTCGCAGGTTGTGGACGGCTTGGCTGGGCGCGCCGCCGGGCCGATCAAAGCTATCAATGCGACACACCGATGACAACGACGCAGCGCGGAAGGCGGGGGCTATAACACCGGTCGGCCTATCCGCGTCGGTGGCGGATTGATGCGCGGCCGGGTTGAACAGCGCGTCAATGCGGACGCGTCCGGTGAACCAGTCTGCTGGCCCTTCGCCGTCGATGCAACGCGCTGCTCAGACCAGCCGGGGGCGCAGCAGGATAGGCGCGTCGGGGCGCAGGGTGATCTGCGGCCGCAGTCGAGGCGCGGCACCATCCGGCGCATCCAGTCGAAAAAGCGCGTAAACATTGCTGATGACGCGGCTGGCGATCAGGTTGGCCAGATGCAGACCGATGCAGCGATGCGGGCCAAGACCGAATGGCAGATAGGCGTGGCGCGGGCGCGTCTCGACCCGCTCGGGCAGGAAACGGGCGGGATCAAAGCGTTCGGGATCGGGCCAATAGGCCGGGTTGCGGTGCAGCAGCCAGGGCGAGACCAGCACCGTGCCGCCAGCAGGGACGCGGTAAGGGCCAATCTGGTCCGCCGCAACAGCCCGCCGCTCGATGACCCAGATCGAGGGGTAGAGCCGCAGCGCCTCGGCAAACAGGTGCTGCGGCTCGGAAGCCTCGAACCCCTGCCCGGCGTTACTGGCGACCAACCAGAACATCCAGGCAAGTGCATTGGCCGTGGTTTCGTGCCCTGCCAGCAGCAGGGTGACGGCGGCATCGCGCAATTCGGTATCGGTCAGCGCCTTGGCACCCTCGGCCTCATGCGCGGCCAGCAGACGCGACAGCACGTCATCAGGACGGTCGGAAGACTGGCGACGGGCCCGGATCATCTCGGTCACGATGGCGTCTATCAGATTCCGTGCTGCCTTGAAATCGCGCCGGTGGAAGGCAGCCGAGATCATTGAGGGATCGAATGGCGCCTGCAGCCGGCGCCAGGTGTCGTTCAGCAGCACCGACAGCGCAGACTCGACCCGCGTCGCGTCGATCTCGGTCGAGAACAGCAGCCGGACGGCCATCGCGATGACCAGATCCATCATCTCGGCCACGATGTCGATCTGGCCGCCACCCTCCACAACCTGCCCCCAGCGGGTCAGCATCGGCTGGATATGAGCGTCGATCAGTGCACTGTAATCGGCGACAGCGCGAGGCTGGAAGACCGGCGCCAACAGCTTGCGGTGACGCGCCCAGGCCTCGCTGTTCCCCGACATCAGGCTGTCGCCGCATGTGGCCGCGATCAGCGCGGCGCTGCGCGTGTTCTTGTGGTAATTGGCCGCCTGCCTCGACAGGACATGCTCGATTGCCTCGGGCTGGTTCAGCAGGTGGGCCGTGATATGGGCAAAGCGAAACCGGACGATGTCGCCATGCGCCCGCACCGCATCCGTCATCAGCGCCAGCGGGTCACGCTGAAATGCCGCCAGCGATCCGGTCAGCAGCCGGCCGCGCGGACCGGGGGCGCGGCTCATGTCGGATAGCCCCAGGTCTCGAAACTGCGCCGCCAGCGGCTGGCGACCAGGGCGCGGCTGGAGGCGTCCAGTTCGACAAAGCTGTTCTTTTCATAGCCGCGCAACCCGGCAAGATAAGCCTCCAGATCAGGCCGCATCCGGTCAAACCCGTCCAGCCCCAACCGGTGGTAGACAGTGCGGATCTGCCCCACCGGATCGGCCTCCAGCGCATCAAAGCGCAGCTCGCAGAAGCGGCCTTCGGGGATCAGGGGCAGATCCTCGAAATAGGCGTCATACATGGTTTCGTGACGGGTCAGGATGCCCTCGTCTATGGCGTCCAGATCGGGGCGCTGCAGATAGGTGTACCAGCCCGCGGTGTCGAAGAAATGCCGCTGCGACTGGAAAACCCGGTAGGGGTCGCGGTGGATGTGGACAAAGCGGGCATCGGGGAAGATTTCCAGAATGGTGCGGATGCGCGCCGTATGGGGCGGCGATTTCAGCAGCAGCGCCCGACCGTCGTTCAGCGAAAGCTTCTTGCAGAATGTCAGGAAGGCATCTTTCCAGGCGGCGACCTCGGCCGGGTCGACGCCGCGAAAGCTAAGCTGGCGTTCGTAATGATCCTGCCGGGCCGGAAAGCTGATGCCCAGATACAGCGAACACAGGCTCATCAGCAGGGGCGCGAATTCGTCCTCCTGCGGCGAGGCGAAGCTGAGCGCCATGTTGTCCATCGGGCGCTTGGGCGGGACCAGCCAGGAAAACAGCCGCGTCATCAGGTTTTCGGTGGTCAGGAAGGTCAGCG
This sequence comes from Paracoccus xiamenensis, assembly GCF_011308835.1. GTDB lineage: Bacteria > Pseudomonadota > Alphaproteobacteria > Rhodobacterales > Rhodobacteraceae > Paracoccus > Paracoccus xiamenensis. The sequence continues at coordinate 16,888 of NZ_JAAOHY010000003.1, forward strand.
GGTTCACCACCCTATAGGTATTTGCAAACTGGAACTGCGCCCGGTCGCAGGCCAGCAGGTCATGCAGATGCGTGGTGCCGCTGCGCCAATGGCCGAGGATGAACAAGGGCGGCTGCGCGATCTGCACTCTGTCCACGGCGCGACCATGGCGCAGCTTCTCGATCGCGGCAAATGCGGAATTGGGCAGGCTGGCGGCGGTGATGAACGCGGCGCGGTGCAGATAGGCGGGCGAGACGCGGAACCCGTTCTGGGCCAGTAGCGTCATCCATTTCCCGAAAGTGATGCCGGTCAGGTAATTGTGCCCAACGCTCCACCGATGCTTGAGTTTTGCACTCATTACTGTTCTTTCTCGACAAAACCCGCCTTTCGATCACGTGCTATCACCAGTCCGCCGAGTTACGAAACCGCCAAATGACCATTCCCTCGCATGTCCAGGAAATGCTGCGCCGCGTCCGCGCACGCTTTCAGAGCGAACCGCTGGAACAGCGCATGTTGCCCAGCGACGAGGAATTCACCACCCTGCGCCCGGTCCGCCAGGCCAGTGCCGCCTCTGTCGCGCGGTATTGGGCGCGGCTGACGGGCACGGCCTCGGCGGCCGATCAAGCGGTTCTGGCCGATCCCGACACCATGGCCGCACCCGAGGTTTATTCGGCCAATATCGAAAACTTCATCGGCACCGTGAAACTGCCGGTCGGCATCATCGGCCCGATGCGGGTGAACGGGCTGAACGCCAAGGGCGATTTCCATGTGCCCATGGCCACGACCGAGGCCGCGCTGGTGGCCTCTTATGCGCGGGGGGCTTACGTCGCCACCAAGGCCGGCGGCATCAGCACCGCGCTGCTGTATGAAGGCGTGATCCGCAGCCCGGCCTTCGTCTTCGGCGGGCTGTTCGATGCAGGCCGCTTCGTCGAATGGGTGGTCTGCCATATCGAGGAATTGAAGCGCGCCGCCGAGGCGACCACCCGCCACGGCAAGCTGACCGCGCTGGAACCGATCATCGACAATGACGTGGTTTTCCTGATCTGCCGCTATTCCACCGGCGACGCGGCTGGGCAAAACATGGTCACCATCGCCACCAATGCGCTGTGCGAGGCGATCCTTGCCGATTGCCCGGTCAAGGTCCGCGCCTGGTATATCGAAGGCAATTTCTCGGGCGACAAGAAGGCCTCTTTCCTTGGCATGATCACCGGGCGGGGCCGCAAGATCAGCGCCTCGGTCACGCTGCCGGGTTCGGTGGTGGAAAAGCACCTGGGAACCAGCGTTCAGGCGATGCTGGATTATGGCCGTGTCGCCAATCTGGGCGCGCATCTGTCGGGTCAGATCGGCGCGCAGGCACATTTCGCCAACGGGCTTGCGGCGCTGTATCTGGCGACCGGGCAGGATGCAGCCTGCGTGGCCGAAAGCGCGGTCGGCATCACCCGGATGGAGCCAAGGGGCGAGGATCTGTTCGTCAGCGTGACGATGCCCAATATCCTTGTCGGTTCGGTCGGCGGCGGCACCGGCCTGCCCAGCCAAAGCGCCGGGCTGAACATCCTTGGCCTGAAGGGCGCGGGTAAGGCCGCCGCCCTGGCCGAGGTCGCCGCCGCCACCTGCCTGTGCGGCGAAATCTCCATCGTCGCGGCCATTGCGGCGGGGGATTTCACCCGCGCCCATGAAAACCTGGCACGCCACAGATGAACCTTGGCGCCCTTTGGACCTATCAGGCAGAGCGTTTCCCGCTGGCCAAGACCGCGCCGCTGCTGGGGGTTTTCTCCGCCGCCAGCATCTCTGCCTCGGCCCAGATGGCGGGGCGCGCGCTGCCGCATTGGACCGCCTTTCTGGCCGGTTTCGTGATCGCCATGACACTGTTCTTCCAGATGCGCGCCTGCGACGAATGGAAGGATCTGGAGGACGACCGCCTCTATCGCCCCGACCGACCAATCCCGCGCGGGCTGGTGTCCTTGCGGCTGATCCTGACGCTCGGCGTGGCCAGCATGGCGCTGACGGCACTGGCGGCGGGGCTGTGGCATCCGCCGGTTTTGTGGATGCTGGTGCTGGTCTGGGTGTGGCTGGCGGCAATGACGCTGGAATTCGGCGTACCCACATGGCTGAAGGCGCGGCCGGTGCTGTATCTGCTCAGCCATATGGCGATCATGCCGCTGATCGACCTGCTGCTGACCGCGCTGGAATGGATGCCGCACGGGCGCGCGCCGTCCGGGCTGTGGCTGTTTCTGGCGCTGTCCTTCGTCAATGGCTGCGTGCTGGAGATCGGCCGAAAGCTGTGGGCAGCGGAACATGAAATCGAGGGCGTCGACAGCTATTCCCGCCTGTGGGGCCCCGCCCGCGCGGCGGCGATCTGGGTGCTTGCGGTCGCACTGTCGGCGCTGTTGCTGCTGGGCGTCGGTGCGCGCACCGGGGCACCGGGGATTAGCGCCCTCGTCGCGATGACGGGCCTTGCCGCCTGTGCATGGGCCGCGCGGCGCTATGCCGTCGCACCCAGTCCGGCGGCGCAAAGCCGGGTCGATATGCTGGCGGGGCTGTGGGTGTTTCTGTGCTATGCCACGGCAGGCTTCGCCCCCTTCCTTGCCCGGGCACTGACATGAGCTTCATCATCCCACAGAACGCGGCCAGCGATGCCGCCCTGGTCGGCGGCAAGGCCGCCAGCCTGCACCGGCTGGCCGCTGCCGGCTTCGCGCCGCCCGATTTCTTCGTGATCCGGCCAGCGGCCTTTTCCAAAGGCGCACCCGACCCCGCCCTTGCGCAAGCGCTCGCCCCAGCATTGGCAGCGCTCGGCCCCGGCCCTTATGCCGTGCGCAGCTCCGCGCGGGCCGAGGATGGCGCCGAATACAGCCATGCCGGCCAGTTCGACACCTGCCTGAATGTCGCCGCCCCTGAGGTGATCGCCGCCGCCGCGCAGGTCTGGGCCTCGGGCTTTGCCGACAGCGTCCAGACCTATCGCGACCGCCACGCGGGCGGCGCGGCCGAGGCGCCCGCCATCATCGTTCAGCGCATGATCGACGCGCAGGCGGCGGGGGTGGCATTTTCGGCCAATCCGGTTTCGGGCCTGCGGGGCGAGGTGGTGATCTCGGCCGTCGCGGGTCTGGGCGAAAAGCTGGTCGCGGGCGAGGTCGATGGCGAAAGCTGGGTCATCGGCGCCACCCCAACTGCCCCCGACGTGCCAACCGTGCTGACACCCAAGCAAGCGGCGGCGATTGCCGACCTCGCCCGCCGAGCCGAGGCGACATTCGGCGCGCCGCAAGACATCGAATGGGCAATCGACGCGGACGGTCTGCACATCCTGCAAAGCCGACCGATCACCACCCCCCTGCGCCCCCTGCCCGCCCCCGACGACCACCTGACGATCTTCGACAATTCTAATATCGTCGAAAGCTATCCCGGCATGGTCAGCCCGCTGACCTACAGCTTTGCCATGCATGTCTATGACCGGGTTTATCGCGCCTTCGTGGACCTGCTGGGCGTGCCTGCGGCCACCGTTGCGGGCCATGCCGACATCTTCGCCAACATGCTGGGACGGGTCGACGGGCGGGTCTATTACAACCTCGGCAACTGGTATCGGGCGCTGGCGCTGCTGCCGGGGTTTGCGCTGAACCGGGGTTATATGGAAACCATGATGGGCCTGTCGGAACCTCTGCCGCAGGCGCTGACGGCCAGTATCGGGCCGCCGCCCGCCAAGGGTCTTGCGCGGGCGCTGGAATATCTGCGGGTGGCGCGGGTCGGGGCTGGGCTGATCTGGCAGGCGCTACGTCTGCCGCGCACTCGGGCGCGATTTTACACCCGGCTGAATGCAGCGCTTGGCAGCGATCTGGACCTTGAAACTGCCGGTCCGACCGCACTTGCCGCCCAGTATCGCCGGATCGAGGGCGATCTGCTGGACCGCTGGGACGCCCCACTGGTCAATGACTTCCTGTGCATGATCGGGTTCGGGGCATCGCGCAAGCTGCTGGAAAAATGGCTGGGGCCGCAAGGGCTGGTGCTGCATAATGACGTGATGATCGGCCAAGGTGACATCATCTCGGCCGAGCCGGCGCGGCGTATTGCCGAAATGGGCGCGATGGTGCGCGACGCCGGACTGACCGAGGCCTTAGCTGCTGAGGGGGCGCAGGCGCTGGATGGCCACCCCCGGATCGCCGCCGAGTTGGAGGCCTATCTGCAAAAATTCGGCGACCGCTGCACCGAAGAGCTGAAGCTGGAAAGCATCCCGCTGATGCAGGAGCCCGCCTCGCTGCTGGCCGCAATCGCCGCCAGCGCCGCACAAGTCCCTCGCGCCCGTCACGCGGCCGCCGATCCTGACTGGCCGGCGCTGTTCCCGAATAACCCGCTGCGCCGCCGGGTGGCGCGCGGGTTGACCAACTGGACCAAAGCCCGCGTCCGCGACCGCGAAAACCTGCGCTTCGAACGGACCCGCATTTTTGGCTATGCTAGGCGGGTGTTTCTGGCGCTAGGCCGCGAATTCCACGCCCGCGGCCTGCTGGACGATCCGCGCGACATCTTCTGGCTGACCACGCCCGAGGTGCTGGGCGCCATTGAAGGTTTTGGCTTGTCTTCCGACCTTCGCGCCATCGCGGCGATGCGCAAGGCCGAAGACGCGGCCTCGGCCCGGCGTCCCGACCCGCCCGAACGGATCGAGATGCGCGGCCCCGCCATCGCGCCCGTCTGGTCGGGGACCGCCTCACCCACCAGCGAGGCGCGGGTCCAGACCGGCACCGGCTGCTCGGCCGGGCAAGCGACCGCCAAGGCGCGCATCATCCGCGACCCGCGCCGCGAAACTCTTGCCCCCGGCGATATTCTGGTCGCGCGGCACACCGATCCGGGCTGGATCGCGGTGTTTTCCAACGCCTCAGCCATCGTCGTCGAACGCGGATCGCTGCTGTCGCATTCGGCCATCGTCGCGCGGGAACTCGGCATCCCCTGCGTCGTCGGGCTGAAAGGCGCGACCGACTGGATCACCGATGGCGAGCACATCACCGTCGACGGCGCGACCGGCAAGGTGGAGCGGGTTGATGCCTAGATCCGATATTGAGGCGCGGGCGAAGTTCGACCACATCCGCTATGCCCAGCTTTGGGAAGATGCCGATGTGCTGACCGAAGCGCTTGGCGATTGTCGGGGCGGCACGCTGGTGTCGATCTGCTCCGCCGGGGACAATGCACTGGCGATGCTGGTGCTGGACCCCGCCCGCGTCGTCGTGGTCGACCTGTCGCCAGCCCAGATCGCCTGCCTGCATCTGCGCATCGGCGCCTTTCGGGCGCTGGATCACGCCAAGTTTCTGGAACTGATGGGCGCCCGCCCCAGTCAGCGCCGCAAGGCGCTTCTGGCGCGCGCAACCGCCGATCTCGACCCCGAGACCCGCGCCTTCTGGGCCGCCCTGTCGGATGAGGTCGCAGCCCACGGCGCCGGCGGTATCGGCAAGTTCGAGCGTTATTTCCGCATCTTCCGCACACGGCTGCTGCCGCTGGTCCATTCGCGCCGCACCATCGAAGACACCTTTGTCTCACGCCCCCGCCCGGAACGCGAGGCGTTCCTTGACCGACGCTTCAACAACTGGCGCTGGCGGCTGCTGGTCAAACTGTTCTTCTCGCGCTTCGTGATGGGCCGGATGGGCCGCGACAAGGCGTTTTTCGATCATGTCGACGGCAGCCCCGCCCAGCATGTCGCCCGCCGCATCCGTCATGCCGGCGTCGATCTGGATCCGGCCCAAAACCCCTATCTGCACTGGATCCTGAAGGGCACCCATGGCGATGCCCTGCCAATGACGTGGCGGGCCGAGCATTATCAGACCATCCGCGACCGGCTGGACCGGATCGAGATCCGGCCCGGTTCGCTGGAGGCCTTCGTTTCAACCGGAGAGCGTGCGGACGGCTATAACCTCTCGGACATTTTCGAATACATGCCGCCGCAGGTTTTCACGCAGGTTTATGGCAGCATCCTGAACGCTTCGGCGCCCGGCGCTCGGCTGGTCTATTGGAACATGATGGCGCCGCGCCGGGTGCCGCCCGAATACGCCCATCGGGTGCGGACCCTGCACGAGATCGAGGATCGGTTGAAGGCACAGGACAAGGCCTTCTTCTATTCCGATTTCGTCGTCGAGGAGGTCCGGGGGTGAGCGCGCCCCTGCAGATCGCCATCGCGCTCGGCTCTGTCGTGGTGCTGCTGGCGCTGATGGCACTGGTGCGCCGCATCGCCGCCGCCCATGACATCGGCCCCGAGATGCAGCGCAAGCTGGTCCATATCGGCACCGGCCTTTATGCACTGACGCTGCCCTGGCTGTTTCCCGACCGCTGGCCGGTCTATCTGCTGGTCGCGGTGACGCTGGTGGTGATGCTGGTGCTGCGGCTGCCAAAACTGGCGACCGCCGGCATCGGCGCGACGCTGCACGGGGTCGAACGCCAGTCCTACGGCGATCTCATGCTGGCCATCGCGGTCGGCATGTGCCTGTTCCTGTCGGGCGAACAGCCCTGGCTTTACGTCCTGCCCATCGCCATCCTGACACTGGCCGATGCGGCCGCGGCGCTGGCGGGCAGCAGCTATGGCCGCAAGTTCTTTGTCGTCGAGGATGGCCGCAAAAGCATCGAGGGCAGCGTGGTCTTCTTCACGCTCAGCTTCCTGATCTCGCTGGTCTGCCTGATGCTGATGACGCCCCTGCCGCCGGTGAACATGCTGCTGCTGTCAGCCATGGTCGCGGGCTTTGGCACCATGGTCGAGGCGACCAGCTGGCAGGGTTTCGACAACCTGTTCCTGCCGGTCGGGCTGCTGATCTTTCTGTTCACCCATGGCCACAAAGACCCGCTGTCGCTGGCAGTGCTGGCGGCGGGGTTTGCGCTGTCGGTGATCGCCTTCCTGACAGTCGCCGGTCGACTTGGGCTGACGCGGCACAGCGCACGGGTCTATGTGATCGCGCTGTTCCTGCTGGTCGCGGCCACGGCTTTCCACAATGCAGTGATCCCGCTGCTGGTGCTGTTCATCCATGCCTGGGCGCGCAGCACCAACCCCGGCACCGCCCGCTTCCCCGATCTGGACGTGGTGGCGGCGGTGGCGCTGATCAGTTTCGGCTCGCTGGTGCTCGGGCAGGCTTTGGGCTGGAATGCGGTGTCCTTCTACGGCATCGCGATGATGGGGCTGGCGACCGGGCTGGCAGCGCTGGCGCTGACACCGCAGCCGGTCTGGGCGCGCGTGGCTGGGCTGGCCGCGATTATCGCAGTGTTGTGCCTGCTGCGCCTGTGGGCGATGGCGGCAAATCCGCCCGCCGCAAACTGGTCCGGCCCGCTGAGGGGCGTGGTGCTGGCCAGTCTCGCGCTGTGCGCATTTGTTCCCAGCCTGTGGCCCCAGCTTTTCCGCGACCGCCGGATGGCGAAACTGTCGATGCTGGCGCTGATCCTGCCGCTGAGCGCCTATCTCTACGCCATTGCCAAAGCCGGAGGCTGACATGGACCCGATCATCATCCGGGCCGAAGGCGCGCGCGTCACCCTTTATCCCGACGGCCCCGACTGGCAGGGCGCGCCAGCGGCCACTTTGGGCAATTTCTCCAGCAAGGACGCCGCCGGCGGTCGCGTTGTGCTGGCACAGGCGCTGACGCAGGCGCGCGCGCTTGGCATCCGCCAGCTGATCGGCCCGATGGAGGGCGACACATGGCACAGCTATCGCTTCATCACCGAAAGCGACGACAGCCCGCCCTTCCTGCTGGAACCCACCAACAAACCGCATGAGCCTGCACTGTTCACCGAGGCGGGCTTTCAGCCCATCGGCCGCTATTTCTCGGCCCGGGTGGCGCTGAACCAGACCGCCGATAACCCGCCACCCGCGCCGGAAGGCTTCACCATCACCCCATGGTCGGGCGCCGATCCCGAAGCGCTGTTCGGGCAGGTCTTCGACCTGTCGGTCGAGGCCTTCAGCCGCAATGCCTTCTACAAGCCGATCTCTCGGCAGGCCTTCCTTGCGATGTATATGCCCGTGGTCCCGCTGATGAAGCGAGAGCTGATCTTCTTCGCCACCACGCCAAAGGGTCGGCTTATGGGCTTCCTGTTCGGTATCCCCAACTATGCCGAGGGGCCGCAGACGAAGACCGTGATCCTGAAAACCTATGCCAGCCTGATGCCCGGCGCGGGCCGGCATCTGGCCCATGCTTTTCACAGCGCCGCAAGAGCGCTGGGTTACGACACAGCGATTCACGCGCTGATCCATGAAGACAACCTCTCGGCGCTGCGCAGCGCGGTCGAGGGGGCGCAGGTCTTCCGGCGCTATACCCTGTTCGGCCTGCGACTGGCATGACCGGCCTGCTGGATCATTTTGCCCGGGCCGCCGCCCGCTTTCCCGACCGGATCGCCATCGTCGACGGGCGCGGCCACGAGACCAGCTTCGCCGAATTGAAGGCCCGTGCCGATAGCTTTGCGGCGCGCTGGCGGGATCAGGGCATCGGACCCGGCCACCGGGTGCTGATCGCGCGCGCGGTCGATGCCGATCTTTATGCCAGCCTCGCGGCGCTCTGGGCATTGGGCGCGGTGGCGGTGCTGCCGGAACCCGCGATGGGGCTGGCCGGGCTGCGCCACGCCGCCCGTGTCACCCGGCCCAAGGCCTTCTGCACCGGCGGCTGGTACCGCGCGCTTGGCCTGCTGCTGTCCGAGCTGTGGCGCGTGCCGACCCTCGCATCCCGGCCCGGCTCCGCCGCCATCAGCCATGGGCCGGCATCGCCGGGCGACATCGCGCTGATCTCCTTCACCTCGGGCAGCACCGGCCAGCCCAAGGCGATCCCCCGCAGCCACGGCTTTCTGATGGCGCAGTACGACGCCATCGCGCCCCTGCTGCGCAGCGAAAGGGCCGAGCGTGATCTGGTCGCCTTTCCTGTTTTCACCCTGATCAATATCGCCGCCGGCCAGACCTCGATCCTGCCGAACTGGAAAATGTCGCGTCTGGCCACCCTGCCCCCGCACGCCCTGCGCGACTGGATGGTTCGCCAGCGCGTCACCCGCGCACTGATCCCGCCCGCGCTGTGCGAAAGGCTGGCCGAGGCCGGGCTGTCCGGCGGTCTGCACCAGATCTTCACCGGCGGCGGCCCGGTCTTTCCCGACCTGCTGGCCCGCCTTCAACGCCCGGACGGCCCCCGGATCACCTGCGTCTACGGCTCGACCGAGGCTGAACCCATCGCCCATCTGGACGCGGCCGAGATCACTACCGCCGATCATGCCGCCATGTCGCAGGGGCAAGGCCTGCTGGTCGGCCGCCCGGTCCCCAACCTGCAACTGCGCATCCGCGACCACGAAATCCAGGTCGCCGGTGCTCATGTCAATCCGGGCTATCTGGACCCCACCCACGACGCCGGCAACAAGCTGCGAGAGGGCGACACCATCTGGCACCGCACCGGCGATGCCGGGCGGCTGGACGATCAGGGACGGCTGTGGCTGCTTGGCAGGATCGGGTCGCAGGTGACAATCGCGGGCGCGCCGCGCTTCCCCTTTCAGATCGAGACCGCGGCCCGGCAATGGCCCGGTGTCACTCAGGCCGCGCTGCTGGACCACGGCGGCACGCCGGTGCTGGCGCTTTCCGGTCAACGGGACCGGCTGCCGCAATGGCGAGATGCGGCCAGCGGGATAGGCATCGGCGATATACGGCATTTCGACCGGCTGCCAATGGATCGCCGGCACGCATCGAAGATCGACCTGCAGGCTCTGCGCGAGATGCTTAACGGGCGCTGAACCGCCGCCGAAAATCTGCTCTGGAACTTGGCCACGCGGCCCGCCACTATCGGCCCGATCACCCGACCGCGCCTCGGTCCGGAAAGGTCATTTCTGTTGTCCGCCCTGCGCGAAAGGAACGCCCATGCCCATCCGCGTCACCGTCTGGAACGAGAATATCCACGAACAGGAAAACAAGGTCGTCGCCGACAACTATCCTCTGGGCATCCATGGCACCATCGCCGCCGTCCTGAACGCCGATCCGGCCTTTGCCGCCACCACCGCAACGCTTCAGGAACCCGAACACGGGCTGACAGCCGAACGGCTTGCCCAGACCGATGTGTTGTTCTGGTGGGGGCATGCCGCGCATGGCGATGTCGATGACGCCGTGGTCGAACGTGTCTGCGAAGCGGTCTGGTCAGGCATGGGCATGGTCTTCCTGCATTCGGCGCATTTTTCCAAGCCGTTCAAGAGGTTGATGGGCACAGCCTGCAACCTGACCTGGCGCGAGGCGGGCGAGCGTGAACGGCTGTGGCTGACCTCGGTCAGCCACCCCATCGCCGCCGGCCTGCCCGACCATTTCGAGCTGGAAAACGAGGAAATGTATGGCGAGCCCTTCGGCGTGCCCGAACCGCTGGAAACCGTCTTCATCAGCTGGTTCTCGGGCGGCGAGGTCTTCCGTTCCGGCCTCACCTACAAGCGCGGAGCGGGCAATGTCTTCTATTTCCGCCCCGGCCACGAAACCTATCCGACCTATCACGACGCCAATGTCCAGACGGTGCTGAAGAATGCCGCGAAATGGGCCTTTAACCCGGCGGCCCGCATCGCCGATCCGGGCGCCGCCCCGAACGTCCCCGTGACCGAAGCACTGGAGCCGATCGAGGAACGCGGCCCGCGCCTGCATCACGACGGCGAGGAGGGTTACCGCTGATGAAGAAGGTCCGGCTTCTGATCCTCGGCACCGGCGGCATGGCGCGCAACCACGCCGAAGGTTTCGGCCAGATCCCCGGCGTCGAAATCGTCGGCGGCGTCGATACCCGCTCGGCCCAGCTTGACGCCTTCCGCGGCGATTTCGGCATCCCGAACGGCTTTGCCTCGGTGGACGAGGCCCTTGATTGGGGGCAGTTCGATGCCGTCACCAACGTGACCCCCGACGCCGCCCATCATTCGACGACGATGCCGCTGCTGGCGGCGGGCAAGCATGTGCTTTGCGAAAAGCCGCTGGCCACCAATGCGCCCGATGCCCGCGACATGGCCGAAGCCGCGCAGGCGGCGGGCGTGGTGAACATGGTTCATCTCAGCTATCGCAACATCCCGGCGCTGCAAAAAGCCGCCGCCATGGTGCGCGACGGGGCCATCGGCACCGTCCGGCATTTCGAGGCCTCTTATCTGCAAAGCTGGCTGACCCAGCCCGCCTGGGGTGAATGGCGCAGCGAAAGCCAATGGCTCTGGCGGCTGTCGACCGCGCATGGTTCCAAAGGTGTGCTGGGCGATGTCGGCATCCATATCCTCGATTTCGCGACCTTTATCGCCGGGCAGGACGCGGCCGAGGTCTCTTGCAGGCTGGCGACCTTCGACAAGGCACCGGGCGGGCGGATCGGGGAATATGTGCTGGACGCCAACGATTCCGCCACCATGCAGATCCGGCTGACCAACGGCGCGATTGGCACTGTCGCCGCCACCCGCTTTGCCAGCGGCCATCTGAACGACCTGCGGCTGCGGATCTATGGCGATCTGGGCGGGTTAGAGGTCGGGTTCGAAGCCGGCCAAAGCCGTTTGCGCGCCTGCCTGGCACCCGATCTGCAAACCGCCGAATGGCACGAGGTCGAGACCCCGCCGGTGATCCCCATCTATGCGCGCTTCATCGCCGCCATTCGCGGCGAAGGCCCGGCCGAGCCCGATTTCGCCCGTGGCGCTGCGCTGCAAAACCTGCTGGACCGGGCCGAGGAATCAGACCGCGAGGGCGGCCGCAGCCTGTCGGTTATCGGCTGAATTGCCCCGCATCGGCATGCGTGGTGTTCGAAAGGCTTGCGGATCTGCCCCGCGCAACATCCAAGGCGGCGCGAAATGGCGGCACTCGCGGCTTATTCAAACAGAGGCAAACTGGCGCGCGATGGCCATCACCGCCATCGCCGGCAGGGTCAGAATGTCATGGACCTGCGCAACCCGTTCAGGCGTGTAATAGCCCTCCTCGTGCAGGATATTGACGGTCGCGACCATGGTGCCGCCCAGGATGATCGGCAGGTTTACCACCGAACCGCAGCCAAGCCGCCCGATCAATTCCGCATCGGGAAAAACCGTGGCGATCTCGGCCAGCGTATTGGCGACGAAGCTTTCATGGCGACCATGGACCTGTTCGAACCAGCGGTCGATCTCGATCGGCTTGGTGCCCGAGGTCGGATAGTTCACCGGATCGTCGGTATAGGCGCGCCGCGCCAGCATGGCCTGCATATCCGCCGTCATCACGGTAAACAGCTTGGCGCCCACCACATCCTTGGTCAGGACACAAAGCGCGTCGAAAGCCTGCGCTTCGGTCGTGGCGGCCGACAGGCTGCGTTCGAATTGGTGCAGGGCGTGCTGTGCGTCGGTCATGGCTGGTCCTTGCGGTCGGGGTTACCGCCCGAGGCGGCGTAAAGGGATTGGCTGTAAGGGTCGGTGAAGCTGCCATCATGCAGCGCGGTTGCAGGCGCGATTTCGACCACCCGGCCCTTCTGCATGATCGCCATCCGGTCGCACATGAAACTGACCACCGGCAGGTTATGGGTGACCATCAGATAGGTCAGCCCCTGCTGGCGGCGCAGCTTTTTCAGCAGGTTCAGGATCTCTGCCTGCACCGACACATCCAGCGCCGAGGTCGGTTCATCCAGCAGCATCACCTTGGGTTCCAGCATCAGCGCGCGGGCAATGGCCACACGCTGGCGCTGTCCGCCAGAAAGCTGGTGCGGAAAGCGGAACCGGAACCGCTGGTCAAGCCCGACGGCGGCCAGCATCTCGGCCACCCGCGCGCTACGATTGCCAAACCCGTGGACCAGCAGCGGCTCGGACAGCACGGCATCGACGGTTTTGCGCGGGTGAAGCGAACCGTAGGGGTCCTGGAACACCATCTGGCAACGGGTGGCGAAATCGCGGTCGACCTGATGGCCGCGCGCGGCGCCCAGGACCGAAATCGCCCCGGTCCAATCCGGTGCCAGCCCGGCAATCGCACGCAGGATCGTCGACTTGCCAGAGCCGCTCTCGCCCACCAGCGCAAAGCTTTCGCCCTCGGCAACCTCGATATTGACGCCCTGGACGACTTTGGTCGTGCCATAGGATACGTCAAGATTTTGCAGGGAAATCGCGGTCACGCTCATGTTCCACCCCATGCGCTGCGGTCCAGAACCGGAAGCTCTTCGCGGGTTTCCTCCATCCGGGGGACTGCGGCCAGAAGGCCGCGCGTATAGGGATGGCTGGCCTTGTGTAGGTCGCGGGCGGCGCAGGCCCCAACCACCTCGCCGGCATGCATGACCAGAATGCGATCGCAATAGCGCGCCACCAGATCCAGATCATGCGAGATCAGGATCAGCGCCATTCCCTTTTCGCGCACCAATTCGTCGATCAGATCCAGCACCTGCGCCTGCACCGACACGTCCAAGGCCGAGGTCGGTTCATCCGCGATCAGCAGATCGGGGCGTGGGATCAGCATCATGGCGATCATGATGCGCTGCCCCATGCCGCCAGAAACCTCGTGCGGGTACAGGTCCATCACCCGCTCGGGGTCATGGATGCGCACCGAATGCAGCATCTCGATCACGCGCGCGCGGACATCGCGACGCGGCAGGCGTTCGTGGGTGACAAGCGCCTCGGCGATCTGGTCGCCGACGGTCATCACCGGGTTCAACGAGAATTTCGGATCCTGCATGATCATCGAGATGCGGGCACCGCGCAATTGCCGCATCCCGCGTTCGGTCCGGGCCTGCAGGTCGATCCCGTCAAAGACCATGCGGTCGGCCTGCTGGCGGCCCGGTCGGCGGATCAGGCGCAGGATGGCGCGGCCGGTCATGGACTTGCCCGACCCGCTTTCGCCAACGATACCCAACCGCTCGCGTCCCAGCGAAAGCGACAGCCCTTTGACCACCTCGACCCGGCCCGAGGCAGTCGGGAAGCTGACGCGCAGGTTTTCGATTTCCAGAAGCGCGGTCATGACTTGCCTCCTTGCTTCGGATCAAGAACGTCGCGCAGCCCGTCGCCGAGGAAACAGAAACCCAGCGAGACGATGATGATCGCAAAGCCCGGCATCGTCGCCACCCACCATTGATCCAGAATGAAAGTCCGCCCGCGCGAGATCATCGCCCCCCATTCCGGAAGGGGCGGCTGCGCGCCAAGACCCAGAAAGCCCAGACCGGCGGCGGTCAGGATGATCCCGGCCATGTCCAGCGTCACCCGCACGATCATCGACGAGGTGCACAGCGGCAGCACATGCCGGACGATGATCCGCCCATGCGATGCCCCCAGCAGCCGGGTGGCGGCGATGAATTCGGCATTGCGGAAGGTCAGCGTCTCGGCCCGTGCGATCCGCGCATAGGCCGGCCAAGAGGTAATGGCGATGGCGATGATGGCATTTTCGATCCCCGGCCCAAGGGCGGCCACGAATGCCAGCGCCAGGATCAGCTTGGGCATCGACAGGAATACGTCGGTCAGCCCCATCAACAGCCGGTCGACCCAGCCGCCGAAATAGCCGGCGATCGCCCCTATCAGCAGCCCCAGCGGGGCGGCGATCACCGCCACCAGCACCACGATCATCAGCGTGATCCGGGCGCCATAGACGACGCGGCTGAAGATATCGCGCCCCAGCTCGTCCGTGCCCATCCAATGCGCCGCCGAAGGCGGCAGCAGCCGCGCGCCCAGATCCTGCCCCAGCGGGCTGTAAGGCGCGATCCACGGCGCGAAGGCCGCCGTCACCAGCAGCGTCAGCAGGATCAGCGCGCCCACCACCGCCAGCGGATTGCGCATCAGCATCCGCGCCATGCGATAGCTGCGCCCAAGGCTCGCCTGAAGACGCGAAGCCGGAGAATCGTCCAGAAGCCAGCTTTTTGCCGTGCCCATCGTCGCCCCCTATCGGCTGCGCGGATCAAGGATGCGATACAGCACATCCGAGAACCGGTTGATCAGAATGAAGACCGCGCCGATGACCAGCGTCGCGCCCAGAACGGCGTTCATATCGGCATTCAGCAGCGCCACGGTCAGGTAATTGCCGATGCCGGGCCAGCTGAAGACCGTCTCGATCATCACCGAACCTTCCAGCAGTGCAGCGTAGGACAGCCCGATCACGGTGATCAGCGGAACCCGGATCGGCCGGAAGGCGTGGGTCCAGATCACCCGCCATTCGGGCACACCCTTGACGCGGGCGGTGGTGACGTATTCCTGCCCCAGCTGGTCCAGCATGAAGCTGCGCGTCATCCGCGCGATATAGGCCAGCGAGAAGAAGCCCAGAATCGCCGCCGGCAGGAGCAGGTGATCCAGCGCATTGAAAAACACCTCCCAGTCGCCGGCAAGCGCCGCGTCGACCAGCATCAACCCGGTGCGCGGCTCGACCAGGCCCTCATAGAAGATGTCGACCCGGCCCGGCCCCGCGACCCAGCCAAGCCCGGCATAGAAGACCGCCAGCCCGACCAGCCCCAGCCAGAATGCCGGCACCGAATAGCCCAGCAGCGCCACAACCCGGATCACCTGATCGATCCAGGTGCCCTGCCGGGCCGCCGCCCAGACCCCCAGCGGCACGCCAATCGCCACACCGATGATGATGCCAAGCGTGGCCATTTCCAGCGTCGCCGGAAAGACCACGGCCAGATCCTCGGCCACCGGGCGATTGGTCGAGACGGAACGGCCCAGATCGCCCCGGAATACGTCGCCGATATAGTGCAGGAATTGAACCGGCAGCGACTGGTCCAGCCCCATGGCCGCCCGCGCTGCGTCATATTGTTCCTGCGTGGCGCGGTCGCCTACCACCGCCAGCACAGGGTCGATCGGGATCACGCGACCGATGAAAAAGGTGATGGCCATCAGGCCGATGAATGTCAGCAAGGTGATGACGACAAAGCCGCCAATCGCGCCTGCGCCGCGCCAAATCCGGGTCGTCCCCGTGGCCATGCTGTCTACCTCCTGTTCGTCGCGCGCCTCCTCGGGCCGCACCTGCATAGAGCAATTTCTGAATTATACAAAAATTTTTTTTTGCTATGTAAAAATTTTTTTGTATGCTGCTGATAGCAATCGGGGGGGGGGGACGACGATGCCAGCCGCAAGATCCAAGGCAGAGCCACGGCTTGGCCATGTCATCCGCAAACGGCGAAAGCAGTTGCAGATGACGCTTCAGGCGCTCAGCGACGGCTCGGGCGTTTCCATCGGCTATCTTAGCCAGGTGGAACGCGACAATGCGACCCCGACACTGGGCACGCTGGCCCAGATCGCCGACGCCCTTGGGGTGGGGCTGGAATATTTCATCGCCGCGCCAAAGCCTGCGGACGGGCTGACGCGCGCCGGACAGCGACCTCGCTTCGCGCTGCCCAACTCGACGCTCAGCTATGAAACTCTCGTCGCCGGTTTTCCGGGGGCAGAGCTTTCCGGCTATGTGCTGACCGTGCCGCCGGGCTATGCGTCTGAAACCGTCAGCCACGAGGGCGAGGAGCTGGTCTTCGTCCTAGAAGGAGAGATCGACCAGGTCCTTGATGGGCAGAGCTTCCGCCTGAGGCCGGGTGACAGCCTGCATTACAGCGGCCAGACCCCGCATTCATGGGCCAATCCGACTGATCGGACTGCCCGCATCCTGTGGACCGGCACGCTGGAGGTTCTGGCCCGCGCCGGCGTCGTGCCTGAGCAGGCCGAATAAAACAATCACACGCCCAACCTTTCCGCACAAAAAAGGGAGACAGACATGAAGCACTTCACGAGTTCCGTCCTCGCCAGTTTTCTGGCACTGCCATTGGCCAGTGCCGGGCTGGCCGCCACGCCCGACGGCGTTCTGGTGGTGGCGCAGAATATCGACGATATCGTCGCCATCGACCCGGCGCAGGCCTATGAGTTCACGTCCGGGGAACTGGTAACCAACCTTTATGACCGGCTGGTCCAGTATGACGCGGCCGATACCACGGTCCTGGCGGGCGGTCTGGCTTCGGAATGGCAGGCCGACGCGGAAGCGAAAACCATCACCTTCACGCTGCGCGACGGCGCGACCTTCGCCTCGGGCAACCCGGTGACCGCCGATGACGTGATCTATTCCTTCACGCGGGTGATCCAGCTGAACCTGACGCCGGCCTTTATCCTGACGCAGCTGGGCTGGACCCCCGACAATATCGCCCAGATGGTCACCGGCAGCGGCAATACCGTCACCGTGAAATACGAAGGCGATTTCTCGCCCGCCTTCGTGCTGAACGTGCTGGCCTCGCGCCCGGCGTCGATCGTCGACAGTGTTCTGGTCAAAGAACACGAATCGGACGGCGATATGGGCAATGCCTGGCTGAACGAAAATGCCGCCGGCTCCGGCCCGTTCATGCTGGACCGTTACACGCCCGCACAGATGGTGCGGATGACCGCGAACAAGGAATATTTCAACGGTGCGCCCGCCATCGACAGCGTCATCATCCGCCATGTCGCCGAAGCCGCGACCCAGCAATTGCTGCTGGAAAAGGGTGACATCGACCTCGCCCGCAACCTGACGCCCGATCAGATCGCCTCGATCAGCAGCGATGAGATCAAGGTCGAGACCTATCCTCAGGCCGCTGTCCATTTCCTGTCCTTCAACCAGAAGACCGAAAGCCTGACGCCCCCCGCCGTCTGGGAGGCCGCGCGTTATCTGGTGAATTATCAAGGCATGGCCGATACCATCCTGAAAGGGCAGATGGAGGTGCATCAGGCCTTCTGGCCCAAGGGCTTCCCCGGCTCGTTCGACGAAACGCCCTTCACCTATGATCCAGAAAAGGCGCGCCAGATCCTGGCCGATGCCGGTGTCGAGACCCCGATCACGGTGACACTGGACGTTATCAACGCGGCCCCCTTCACCGATATGGCGCAGTCGCTTCAGGCCAGCTTTGCCGATGCCGGCATCAATTTCGAGATCCTGCCCGGCACCGGCAGCCAGGTCATCACCAAGTATCGCGAGCGCAGCCATCAGGCGATGCTGCTGTATTGGGGGCCGGACTTCATGGACCCGCATTCGAATGCCAAGGCCTTCGCCTATAACTCGAACAATGCCGATGACGCCTATGCCGCCACGACCACCTGGCGCAATGCCTGGGCGGTGCCCGAGGACATGAACGCCGAAACCATGGCCGCCCTGTCCGAGGCCGACCCGGACAAGCGCCTGGCCACCTATCAGGACCTGCAGAAGAAGGTGCAGGAATCCTCGCCCATCGTCATCATGTTCCAGGCCGCCTATCAGGTGGCGATGAACAGCGCCGTCACAGGTTATGTGAACGGCGCGACCTCGGATTTTGTCTATTATCGCCTCGTCGAGAAAAACTGATCCGAGCCTCGGGCCGCCGTCCTCCCCCGGCGGCCCGACCCTTTTTTCCCTGCAGCGGAGCCACCATGCCCGACTTCCCCCGCACCACCCGCCGCCTTGCCGCACTGCGCGACCGCATGGCTGCAACCGGCACCGATCTTGTCGTCCTCGGCCCGTCCAGCCATATGGGCTGGGCCTCGGGCGTGCATCCTCATGGCGACGAACGCCCGGTCATGCTGCTGATCAGCCGGGACCATGCCGGCTTCCTGATGCCGTCGCTGAATGCCGACGCGGCCCGGAAGGACACCGACCTGCCCTTCTACGCATGGCGTGATGACGAGGGGCCAGAGGCCGCGCTTGCAGCGCTGCTGGCCGATTGCGGCGCGACCGGTCCCGGCCTGTCGGTGGTGCTGGACGAAACCATGCGCGCCGATTTCGCGCTGCGCCTGCTGGACGCGCTGGATACGCCCCGCCGCCGCTTTACCGACGACACCGTGGGCCTGTTGCGCGCGGCGAAGGATGCCGAGGAATACGCCGCGATCAAGGCCGCGCACCAATTGAACGACGCCGCCGTCACCGCCGCCTTCGCCGCACTGAAAGAAGGCGTGACCGAGCGCGAGATCCAGGCGCTGATCGAGGCATTTTACACCGATCACGGCGCGCAGCTTGAATTCTGCTCGATCTGTTTCGGGGCGTCTTCGGCCTTCCCGCATCACTATTCCGGCGACACCCGTCTGACCGCCGACACGGCGGTGATGATTGACACCGGCTGCCGGCTGGACGGCTACCCCTCGGACATGACGCGTTCAGGATTTTTCGGCACACCTTCAGAAACTTACGAGGAAGTCTTCGCGACGGTCGAGCGTGCTGTGCAGGCCGCCCTTGCAGCAGCAAAGCCCGGCACCCCCGCCCGCGATGTCGACAAGGCTGCCCGCGACGTGATCGCCGCTGCGGGTTACGGCGACAGGTTCCTGCACCGCACCGGCCACGGGCTTGGCATCGACATCCACGAGCCGCCTTACATCGCCGCCAGTTCCGACGCCGTGCTGGCCGAAGGCAATGTCTTCTCGATCGAGCCGGGCATCTACCTGCAAGGTGCGTTCGGTGTCCGGCTGGAGGAAATCGTCATCCTGCGCGCCGACGGTCCAGAGATCTTTTCGGACCTGCCGCGCGACATGATCCGCGCCTGACAGCCGCCTGCCATGACAGATCAGGCCGGCCCCCTGATCCGGGGCCGGCTTTTGTCATTCCGCTGCCCTCAACGGCGCGGATGCAGACCGCACATGAAAAAGGGCGGGGTTGCCCCGCCCTTTCAATGCCTTGCCGGTCGGCTGCGATCAGACGACGCGATCCAGCCAGTGGCGCGGATCGGGGGCGCGGCCGAACTGGATGTCTGTCAGCGCCTTCTTCAGGCGTGCGGTGACCGGGCCGGGTTCACCGCCGCGCACGGTCAGGTCAAAGCCCTTGCCCTTTACCTTGCCGATCGGCGCGACAGCGGCCGCGGTGCCGCAGGCGAAGACCTCGACCAACCGACCCGAGGCCGCGTCGGCCTTCCACTGGTCGATGCCGTAACGCTCCTCGCGCACGGTCAGGCCCATGTCATTCGCCAGCGAAATCAGCGAATTACGGGTAATACCCGGCAAAATCGTGCCCGACAGAGGCGGGGTTTGCAGGCTGCCGTCTTCAAAGACGAAGAAGATATTCATGCCCGCCAATTCCTCGACCCAACGGCGTTCAACTGCGTCCAGGAAGACCACCTGCTCGCAACCCTCACGGGCCGCCTCGGCCTGCGCGGCCAGGGCACCGGCATAGTTGCCGCCGCATTTCGCCGCCCCCGTGCCGCCCGGTGCGGCGCGGGTGTAGTTTTCGGACACCCACAGCGACACGCCCGCCGCGTCGCCCTTGAAATAGGACGCCACCGGCGAGGCGATCACGCTGAACAGGAAGCTGTTGGACGGATGGGTGCCAATTGCCATTTCGGTGCCGATCATGAAGGGCCGCAGATACAGCGAGGCCCCTTCCTGAGAGGGCACCCAGTCCTGATCCGCATGAACCAGCGCGCGGACGGCATTGACGAACAGGTCTTCGGGGATCTGCGCCATGGCCAAACGCTCGGCCGAGGCGTTGAACCGGCTGGCATTGGCGCCAGGGCGAAACAGGGTGACGCCGCCGTCGGGCAGCCGGTAAGCCTTCATGCCTTCGAAGATCTCGCCGGCATAATGCAGAACCATGGTGCCCGGGCTCAAGCCCAGATCCTGCAAGGGCGAGACGCGCGCGTCATGCCAGCCCTTGTCTTGCGTATAGCGGATCGTGACCATGTGGTCGGTCAGGTATTTGCCGAAGCCCGGATTGGCCAGGATCGCCTTGCGGTCCTGTTCGCTGACCGGCTTGTCCGTCCGCTGAACGGCGATTTCGGTTTGCTGAAGCGTGTCCATTCTTGCCATCCCATTCCCAGCGCGATGCGGGACCGCAGCGCGCCTAGTGTTTCCTCTGCAGATGTTGCCGCCGCAGGTTCATCCGCCCCCGGCACCGCCTGCCCGGCACGCCCCTCGCGCACCGCCTGCATATCCGTCTTAGCACCATGAAAGACGCTTCGCATCAGCAGAAGCGATCTATTCACGCATGGCGAGCGACCGCCTACCGAGGGGCCTCCATTCAAATTCATGGCAACGAATTCCGTTGCGCAGCGTTGACCCCCGACCTGCCAACCCAAGGAGGAAGACATGTCCATTGCACGCGTCACCGAAATCTCTGCCACGTCGGAAAAAGGGTTCGAGGATGCCATCCGCCAAGGCCTGACCCGCGCCAACGAGACCCTGCGCAACGTCAAAAGCGCCTGGGTCAAGGAACAAAGCGTCGATTGCCAGGGCGGCAATATTTCGGCTTATCGGGTCAATATGATGGTCACCTTTGTGCTTGACGACTGACCACAGCAGCCCGGGCTGGCACTATTCCCCGGCCCGGGCGGCCCCGCGCGACAATATGTCTTTATATATACAATTCATGTTGTTATGATCAATATATAGAATTCTGCGTAAACTCTGCACCGCACAAGCTGGGCTTGAATGGCTCGTCAGGCTACATCGCGACCGACGTTCTTGCCGAGGCTTTCCATGTCCCTACCGGCTCTTCTGCTGCTGACCCTCATGTCCGATGGCGACACCCGCCTGACGCTAAGCCCGGCGGACTCGGCTCAGGCCTGCGCGGCCACGCGCGAGGTTCTGGTGCAAGTCCTGATCGAGGCGGGCAAGCCGCCGCTTCTGGCCCTGTGCGGTACCAGCGCCCTGCAGCTTTCGCCATATGTCCACGGCGTCCCGCCCGAGGCCGAGACCCATCGCTACCGCGTCGAGATCCCAAGCAGTGGCGGCTTCAGCGTCACCCCATTGGCGGCACAGACGCCATGCGCGCCCGTCCCCGACGCTGACCCAGTCGTCCATTGCACCCGTTCGTCACAGCGGGTGCTGTCGGACGATTAACCAGTCCTTTGCGCTTCCGGCATTTCGGAAGTAGGCTTTCACCGCGCACAGGCCCCTGTTCCGGAAACTGACCATGACCCCAAAGATCATTTCTGCGGCGAAAGCCTCGGTAATGCTGCGCTACCTGCCCGATGCAGTGCTGGAACGCCTGCTGGAGGGTGCGACGCCCCGCCAGTTCGACGCGGGCGAGACCATCTTTCTGCAGGGTGAGCCGGCGAATTCGGTCTATCTCATTGTCGACGGCTGGGTGAAGCTGTACCGCATCTCGCGCAGCGGGGCCGAGGCGGTGGTCTCGATCCTGAAAAGCGGCCAGAGTTTCGCCGAAGCGGTCGCACTGCGTGATGAGCACTACCCGGTCTCGTCCGAGGCGATCACGGGCAGTACGCTGGTCCAGATCGATGGCAACCGGATACGACGACAGATCGCGGAAGACCCGCAATTGGCGCTGAGCCTGCTTGCCGCAAGCTATGTCCACCTGCACGGGTTGGTCGAACAGGTTGAACAGCTTAAGGCGCGTTCGGGCGTGCAACGGCTGGCGGAATTTCTGGTCGATCTGGCGGGCGGGCATGACAACGGCGCCCGCGTGGCGTTGCCGTATAACAAGACCCTCATCGCGGGCCATCTGGGCATCCAGCCCGAAAGCCTGTCGCGGGCCTTTGCCCGCCTGCGCGACCATGGCGTGCGCATCGATGGCAACCACGCCATAATCGAAGACCTCGACAAGCTGCGCGAGTTGTCCAGTCAGGACAAGGGCCAGCCCTGGACCCGCTAGGCCGCTAGGTAAAGCCCGGCCGCGGCCAGAAGAAACAGCGACAGCGCGAAGGCCAAGCCGCGCAAAATCTGTGGGGCCTCGGCCAGTTCCAGATAGTCCTTCAGGATGATCCGCGCCTTCAGTCCGGCAATCGCCAGCACCATCAGGCCGGCCAGCCAGGTGGCACCGTTCGGCAGCAGCGGCTGGCCAAGCGCCACTGCGGTTGCAGCCAGGCTCAGCCCCATCAGCCAGATCCATGCGCGTTCCAGCATGCTCGCCCTCATTGCAGCAGGTAGATGATCGGGAACAGCAGCACCCAGACCAGATCCACCATGTGCCAGAACTGCGCCCCCGCCTGTACGCCGTCGGGCTGCGGTCGGATTGCCACCAGCAGCAGGATCACCATCCCGGCGGCAACATGGGCAGCGTGAAAACCTGTCAGCAGAAAATAGAAGGTGAAGAAGGCGTTCGTCTCAACCCCGATACCCTTGCTGATCGCGTCGGCATATTCGACGGACTTCAGTCCAAGGAAAATCACCCCGAGACCCGCAGCCCCCAGCAGCCAGCGCCGCGCCGGAGCCTCCGCCCCCTGCCGGATCGCCGCCACCGCCCGCGCAGCGCCATAGCCCGAACTGACCAGCACCACGGTGTTGATCCCTGCCGCCGCGCGATGCAACTGGTCCTGAGATTGCGCGAACAGCGCGGGATCGCCCAGCCGCAGCACCAGCAGGATCAGCAGGCAGACGCAGAAAACCGCCAACTCGCTGACGATCAGCACCCACATGATCAGCTCACCCGGCAGGTCCGCCAGCGGGGATCGCGGCTGGCTCATGCGCCGACCAGTTGGCGATAGATGCGGGGCAGCGCCTCGATCAGCTTGTCGGGATGGGGGATCAGCGCGTAGCCCCCCTGCCCGAAAATGCGCGGGAACCAGCTTTTGCCGTCTCGATCGACGGTAATGCCGAACACCGCCGCGCCCGCGCGCCGGGCTTCGCGCACGGCGCGGGCGCTGTCTTCGATCCCGTGCCGGCCTTCGTAATGATCCAGGTCATTGGGCTTGCCATCGGTGACAATCAGCAGCAACCGCCGCTGCCGCGCCTGCCGCGCCAGCCCGGCCGAGGCATGCCGGATCCCCGCCCCCAACCGGGTATAGAATTGCGGCCGAAGCGCACATAGGCGGCGCTCGACCGCCGCGCCCATCGGCTCGTCGAAACGCTTGCAGTCGGTGACGAAAACCCGGTCCCGCTTCAGCGAGGAAAAGGCCTGCACCGCGAAATCGTCACCGCAGGCATCCAGCCCCCAGGCAAGGGCCGCCAATGCCTCGCGTTCAATGTCGATCACCGACCGCCCTGTCACCGCGCTTTCGGTCGAGCGCGACACGTCAAGCAGGATCGAGACGGCAAGGTCGCGCGCAACCGGCCGCGACTGCCGCCAGATCCGGTCGCTGCCCTGCCCTGTCGCATGCAGGTCGACCCGCGCGCGAACCGCAAGATCGTCGTCCAGATCGTCGCCATCGCGGTGACCAGAGGTGACGACCCGACCCGGCCGCAGGGCTTCGAACTGGCGGCGAACGGCACGGATGCGCGCGCGCGCAGGCGGGTCGTCCAACGGCGCGGTATCCTCGGCCTCGACACCCGGGTTGACCAGAACCCGAACGTGATCGGGCAGATAGGTGCCGCGCCGGGCATCCCATTCGGGATAGGTGAACGCCCCCGCCAGCGCCTCTCGATCGGCATCTTCGGGCGACAGGTCCAGATGCAGCTTCAGCCGCGTGGCCGGCGCCTTGCTGATCTGACCCAGCCCCAACTCCTCCTGATCGTCCGCGGCCTTCTTGGCATCATCATTGTCGTCGTCCTCGATCCGGCGGTTGAGGTTCAGGAACTCGGCCCAGGACAGGATCGCTTCGAACTTGTGCAGGATCAGGCTGTCATTGCGCCGCGCCTGATCGGTCGCGCGCCGGCGGGCGCGGATAACGCGATCACCATGGCTTTCCTCGGGCGCGCCCTCGGCGTCGCGGCTTTCGACCCGGTCGGCGGCCGAGGTGCCTGCAACCTCGATCTCGGGCCAAAGGACCACCGGCCGGAAGGGACGATAGTCGCGGGGCGCGCGCAGCGCCGAAGGATCATCCATCACTGCCGCCAGCTCGGACGCGCGCGGCGACAGCGGCGCATCCGCCCCCAACTGCCGGCGCACCAATTCCTCCATCGCCGCCTCGTCGGGCGGCAAACGGGGCGCGGGACGCTGCGCCAACACCACCGAGGCCAGGTCGTCATAAAGCCCGCGCAAACCCGGCGCATCAGCCAATGTTGCATCCACCATGCGGCGCGCGCCCGCCAGCCGCGCCAAGTCGGCGCGCAACGGATCCTCATGGGCAGAAATGCCCAAGGCGTGGGCCGCGCAGGCGGCCAGCCACAGATACAGTACCCCATTCGCCTCGGTCGTCGGGAAGACCGCCAGCGATTGCGGCAGGCGCAAGGCCTCGCCGTCGAAACTGGCGCGCGGCAACGCCTCGGCCTCGGTCCCCAGCCGGCGACGCCAGCCGATCCGGTGCTTGCTGACCCGGTCAGCCGCCCCCCGCAGCTCTACCGAGGGATCACCGCCGAGCCCACGGAACAGAACCGAAATCCTGCCCGCCACATCGGCCAACGCGACCCGCGCCTCGGGATATTCAGGGGCGGCATCCAGCCGGCTGGCATAGGCATGCCACAGCTTGCCGACCGATTCCTCCGGCTCCCACGGCTCGATCTCGCGCCATTCCTGCGCCATCGCGGCACCTTTCATTCTGGCGAAAATATCCTGGGGGTCCGGGGGCAAAGCCCCCGGGCTGCCCGCCACTCTCATCCCGTCAACCGAAAACGGCGACGACCAGATCCAGCAATCCCCGTTTTACATCGGCATCATCGGTCAGGGGCTCTATCATCGCCGCTTCGATGGCACGATTGACCGGCATGCCGCCCGCGATCAGGGTCGCCGCATAGACCACCAATCGGGTCGAGACGCCCTCTTCCAGATCCTGCCCCTTCAGCGCGCGCAGCTTGCCCGCCAACCGGACAAGCGCCGCGCTGCGGTCGCGGTCCAGACCGGATTCGCGGGTGACGATCTCGATCTCCTGCGCGGGCGGCGGAAAATCGAACTCCATCGCCACGAAGCGCTGCCGGGTCGAGGGTTTCAGCGTCTTCAGGATATTCTGGTAGCCAGGGTTATAGCTGGCAACCAGCATGAAGCCCGGCGCGGCGGCCAGTTCCTCGCCAGTGCGGTCGATGGGCAGGATGCGGCGGTCGTCGGTCAGTGGGTGCAAAACGACGGTGACGTCCTTGCGCGCCTCGACCACCTCGTCGAGGTAACAGATCGCACCCTCACGCACGGCGCGGGTCAGCGGGCCATCGACCCAGACAGTTTCGCCACCCTTCAGCAGATAGCGCCCGATCAGGTCAGCCGCAGACAGGTCGTCATGGCAGGCCACGGTGTACAGCCTGCGCCCCAGCCGTGCCGCCATATGGCTGACGAAACGCGTCTTGCCGCTGCCCGTCGGGCCTTTCAGCAGCACCGGCATATCGGCGCGCGCGGCGGCCTCGAAGACGGCGATCTCGTCGGATTGGGGAAGGTAGAAGGGGGCGTCCGCCCCCTCCATGCTCAATTGGTTGGTGATGGCGTTCATGGCTTACTCTGCCGCCTCGATATGACCATCCTTGTGGCTCTGGACCGGACCGGCCGTGACCACTTCGCGGCGTGGGACCATGACCGACCAGATGAACAGCACCGCCCCCAACACCACCGCGACACCGGCACCGAAGCGCATCCAGTAGAACAGCGGCAGCGCGTCCTGGACATCCATGTAATAGTTGCCCTCGACCCGCTGCAGATGGGTCTGGATGGTGCCGGCAAAGGTCAGCACGAAGGTCATGAACAGCATCCCCCCCGACATCAGCCAGAACGAGGCCATGTTCAGCACCTGGTTATAGGGGTCGCGATTGCGCATGATCGGCATCGCATAGGTGATGATGGCGAGGATCAGGCAGACATAGGCACCATAGAAAGCCAGGTGGCCATGCGCCGCGGTGATCTGGGTGCCGTGAGTATAGTAATTCACCCCGTGCAGCGTGTGCAGGAAGCCCCAGACACCACCGCCGAAGAACGCCAGCACCGAGCAGCCCAGCGACCACAGCAGCGCCGCCTTGTTGGGGTGATCGCGCCGTCCCTTCCAGACCATGACGAAGGCAAAGGACATCATGGCAAAGAAGGGTACGATCTCGAAGCTGGAAAAGATCGAGCCGATCCACTGCCAATAGGCCGGCAGACCAATCCAGTAGTAATGGTGCCCGGTCCCGAGGATCCCCGAGAACAGCGCCGTGGCGACGATGACATACAGCCATTTTTCCACCACCTCACGGTCAACGCCGGTCAGTTTCAGCATCAGGAAGGCCAGGATCGAGGCCATGATCAACTCCCAAACGCCTTCCACCCACAGGTGAACGACCCACCACCAGTATTGCTTGTCCAGCACCAGGTTCGAGGGGTTGTAGAAGGCGAACAGCCACAGCAGCGCCAGCGCCCAAAGCCCCAGCAGCAGCACGTTGGAAATCGCCGTCTTGCGGCCCTGCAACACGGTCATGGTGACGTTGTACAGGAAGATCAGCGCAGCAACCGTGATGCCGATCTTGACCCAGGTCGGCTGTTCCAGAAACTCGCGTCCCTGCTTGCCCAGCAACCAGTTGCCCTGGAACAGATCGAACAGATAGGTCACCACGACGCCCGCGGTGCCAAGGATCAGGATCCCCAGCTGCAGATAGGCCAGCTTGGGCGAATAGATCTCGCGCTCGGCCTCTTCCGGGATCATGTAATAGGCCGAGCCGAAGAAGCCCAGCAGCAGCCAGACGATCAGGCTGTTGGAATGCAGCATCCGGGCGATGTTGAAGGGCAAAAGCTCGGACAGGAAATTCGGGCTGACATAGATCCAGCCCATGATCAGCCCCATCGTGACCTGAACGGCGAACAAGGCCATGGCGGTCACGAAGTAAGCCATGGCAATGCGTTGCGTGTGATATTTCATGTCAGCGCTCCTCAGCCCGCCTCATTGGGCGGCCAGCCCTGGGTGTTGATCTTGCTGGTCCAGATCAGGAAATTCGCAAGATCCTGATATTCCTCATCGCTCAGGTTGAACTGCGGCATCTGGCGGCGGCCTTCGATGCCGGTGGGCATGGCGTCCATCCAGGACTTCAGTGCCTCGGTCGCGGCGGCGGGATCATCCTGTACGCCCCAGCGGACCATCACATTGCCCACCTCTGGCGCGAAATAGGCGCCTTCGCCCAGAATGGTGTGACAGTTCACGCAGGCATGTTTTTCCCAGATATGCTTGCCCGCTGCGACACTTTCGTTCAGCCCGGCTTTGTCGATTGCGGTGTTGGCGGCGTAAAGGTGGCTGTGCACATTCAGGACGCCGAAGATCGCGATGAAGAACAGCGACCCACCGTAAAAGACATTTCGGGCCATGCTCTTGGTCATGATGTCGCTCATGCCGACGGTCCCTTCGTTGAAATTGCGGATAAAACGGGAATGGACCCGCGCGCCTCACGAAACCTTGAGGGAAGTCAACTGTGGCGTGTTTCGCGTCTCAGCCGTGCAGGATTTCCAGTTGGCAGCCGTGAAAGCGCGTCAGCGCCAGTCGGATAGCGGCCGGGTCCATCACGCAGAACGCCGTGGAAAGCCCATCTGCCAAGGCCGCGCGTGGCGCGCTGACAGCGACAGTGCCATGCGGCAACCGCGCCCCCCGGGGGTCGAGGATATGGGACCGCTCCCCCCTTGGCCCGATTCGCGTGCCCATGGCCGAGGAGGTCGCCAGCGCGCGGTCACGCAGCACCATCCGGCGCAGCAGTACCCCGTCGGGACCGGCAACGCCGGCCTGCCAGCTGCGCGCGCCAAGGGCGCGCTGCTCGCCGCTGTCGATCAGCAGATCGGCCAGATCATGCGCTGCGGCAATCTGCGCCAGTCGGTCGGCAGCCCAACCCTGCGCGACACCGTTGAATGTCAGCGCCATACCCCGGCGACCAAGCCGGACACGCGCCTTGTCCCAGGACACCTGCCGCCAGTCCACCAAGCCCCGCGCGGTATCCTCGGGCTGGCCCTGCGCCCGCGCCAGCCAAAGCGGCTGGACCGAGGGATCGAACGCCCCCCCGGTCGCCACATACAGCCGGTCCGACAGATCCAGCAGCGCCAGCATGGCGGCGCCCGGATGTCGCAACAGCCCGGTCCGATTCAGGCGCGCCAGCTCGGATTCGCGATGCAGCGAGAATGCGGCCTCTGTCTGGCGCAAGGCGCGTTCGGCCTCGGCGAAGAAGGAACGCGCCTGAACGGGGCCCGCGCCCTCAAGCCGCAGGGTGATCGCCGCGCCCATTGCGGTGCCGCGCCATATCTGCGCAGGGGCGGCGGCCAAGGCCGGCCAGGCCAGGGCGGAAGCCGAAAGGGTCAGAAAGCGGCGGCGGGTGGTCGTCATGCCTCAGCCCTGCCATCGCCGCGCGGCCCGAAAAAGATCGGCCACAGCGCCGACACGTAAAGCGCGAAGGCCACGACCCAGATCCCGCCCGAGGCGATGACCCCGAACAGCCACATCCCATCCCAGGCCGAGGCCCCCCAACGCAGCGCCACCGCCAGCGGCAACAGCGCATAGCCAAGCGCCACCGCTGCGGGCGCGATCAGCGGCCGCCCGGAATGGCCGATGCTGGCGCGGCTCATCACCGCCAGCGTCATCCCCCCGATGGCGCCGATCCCGAGGATATGCAGCGCCCCGATCTCGGACCCGATCCCCAGCAGTGACAGCCCCCAGGTAAACAGTCCCAGCGCCAGCATGGCATAGCCCGCATGCAGCGCCCAGACGATCGGCTGGTGCCGCATCGACCAGCCGCGCCAACCGATCAGCCGCGCCGCCACCACCGGCCCGGCCAGCACCGCAAGCGCCCCGACAAGCGCATCGGGCAGGCCGATCACAACCGCAATCGCCGTCGCCAGCGGCAGTGCAACGCCCGCGATTTCCAACGGCTTTCGGGTGATGGGCAACACATCCTCGCGCCCCTCACGAAGCAAGGCGTTGCGGGTGAAGGCCGGCGTCACCCGCCCGCCCAGCACCGCGATCATGGCGCTGATGGTCAACAGTCCGCCGCGCAGGCCCTGCCACTCGGTCCCGGTCAGACCCATCCATTGCAGATGCACCATCAGGTTCGAGACCCAGACGAGACTTAGCAGCAGCAGGAACATCATGTTCTGCGGTTTTGGTCGCGCCATCAACTGGGTCAGCACCTTCGCCGCCAGCACCGGCAGGAACGCCAGATCGACCACAGCCACCAGCCAGGCGGGAAGGATCCCCGACAGACAGACCACGACCCGGCCCGCCAGCCACAGCCCGAAGACCATGGCGATGAAGCGTTCCGGCGCGGCCTTGGCGCCGGTCCAGTTCGGCACCGCGGTCAGAAAGAAGCCGCCAAGCGCCGCCGTCGCATAGCCGAAGACCATCTCATGCGCGTGCCACATCTGCGGCGGCATGGTCAGGCCCAGCTGCCCCGGATCGCCGCCCGCGCCGCCGATCGCCAGCCACAGCACCCAGACCAGCATGGACAGCACCGCCCACAGCCCCGCCGCCCAGAAGAACACCCGCCAGCCGGCGCGGAACAGCAATTGAGGTTTCATGTCGGGGCCTCCTCGGCGGGTTTCGGGGCAGCGCCCCGTGCGCGGCGCCTCAGCACCGGGCAGGTATGATCGTCATTCATGATGACCTGACAGCGCAGGCACAGCACACATTCATTGGGATTGATCCGCCCCAGCGGGTCGATGGCGCCGACGGTGCATTTCGTCTCGCACAGGCGGCATTCGCGGCCGCATTGGGGGCGGCGCTTAAGCCAGTCAAAGACCTTCAGCTTGGCTGGAATCGCCAGCCCCGCCCCCAGCGGACAAAGATAGCGGCAATAGAACCGCTCGATGAACAGACCCGCGAACAGGATCGCGGCCACGAACAGAAGGAATGGCCACGCGCGCATGAAGCGCATGGAAATCGCGGTCTTGAACGGCTCGACCTCGGCCGCGATCAGCGCCCTTTCCATGCTGTAGAAGCTGAGCGCGATCAGCCCCACGAACAGCGTATACTTGATGACCCAAAGCCGTTCATGCAGCGCCTGCGGCACCGCGATCTGGCGAACGCCCAACCGGATGGCGAGGTTATTGGTCAGTTCCTGCAAGGCGCCAAAGGGGCACAGCCAACCGCAATAGACGCCGCGTCCCCAGAACAGCAGACCAAGCGCCACGGCAGACCACAGCATGAAGATCACCGGCGCGATCAGGAATGTTTCCCACTGGAAACCGGACAGCAGCGCATTCAGGAAGGCCATGACCTGCACCACCGACAGCTGGCCATTCAGCCCCCAGCCCAGCACAAACAGCGTCGTCAGCAGATAAGAGATGCGCACCCGCCGCCACAGCTTCGGCCTGCGGACCAGCCATTCCTGCCCCAGCAGGATCAGCCCCAGCACCCCCAGCATCGCCGCCACGATGCCGATGGCGAGTTTCTTTTGCAGCCAGAACTCCAGCCAAAGCGGCTCCTCTGCCGGCTGGGCAATCTGGAACACCTGCGGCAAGGTGATGCGCGCCACGATGGGCAGTTGCAGATCAGCGCCCGCCGCAGCGGGCCGCGCAGCCGTCACCACCAGATCGAAGGGTTGGCGCGGATCGATGCCGCCAGCCGCCGGATCAGCATTGACCCTGAACAGGCTGATCTCCCTGAACTCCGGCGCGCCTTCTATGGCCAGCCCCTCAATCAGGGTGAAATCAGCGTCAGTCGGGCGCAGGCGGGTGTTGCCCTGCGCCAGCTCGATCCGCTCGAACTCTCCGGTGCGCCGCCACTCGGTCCCGCGCGGCGAAAACAGCCCCCGCGACATCACCGCCAGCAGCGCCTGTCCCGGCTGAACGCTGGCGGCGGCGGTGTTGAAATCAGCCGCACCCAGCAGGTTACGCCCAACCGTGGGCGTGTCGATCAGGCCCGCATAAAGATCAAGAAAAGGCTGATCCGAGGGTGTGACCGGCTGTCTGGCACCGGCGAAGGCCTCGGCGGCGTCGGCCATGGTCACGGTGACGTGGCCGAACGCACCCATACCCAGCAGGGCCGTCCAATCGGCAGGCTGAAAACTGACCCGGTCGATGGCCCCCTGTCCCAGCCCCTGCGCCTGCGCCAGCAGCCGACCGCTGCGCAGGATGCCGTCGCGGATCACCCCGGTCGAGACCGTCGCGCGGGCGATCACGTCCGGGAAATCCGGGTCGCGCCCGGTCGTCCCGGCTTGGGCTTGCGTCAGATCGGCACCGGCGAAACCGTTGACATAGGCGCTGATATCGGCCTCGGAAATGCCCAATGTCAGCACCGGCTCGCTTTGGCGCATCAGGCGCGCACCTGCGATGCGGCCCTCGGGCGTGACAGCCACCAGCACATCCAATGGCCGACCCGAATAGCCGGTCGAACTGACCATTTCCCAAGTCGAGCCGATCATGCCGATGGCCTGCGCACCCTGACTTGCGCGCCAGCCCGGCACCGGCGCATCCTGTCGTTCCAGCCGCGGCATCTTGTCGCCCAGCCCGAACAGATCAGCCGCAAGGCCGGGATCCGGCGCGGCGGCGACAATCGCCTCGGCACCATCTGCATGATGCTGAGGGGCGGCCTGCGCCCCAGCAATCACTGGCGGCACAGCGAAAGCAAGCGCGATTGTCAGGCCATGCAGGAAGGCGCGAATTCGGGGCAACATCGGGGCATCCGTCCAAAGTCTCATCCGTTCTGCCGGTTTGGGCGCCCGCGCTCCTTAACAACAGTCAAGGCGGGGTTTCGGCGGCTCACCTAGTCGTGATGGCGGAACGACAAACGCGCGAAATCAGGTCTGGATTTACATTTGGAGAAGGCCAGCATGACACGTCAGCATATTCCGATCCGCTCGTCGCTTCTTGCGTCGGCAGCGCTTGCGCTGATCCTCGGCGTGAGCACCGGCATCGCGCAGGAGGCAGCACCCGCCGCCCCCGCGGATCAGGCAGCCCCCGCCGACCCCGCCAATATCGAAGATCACACCAGCCAGCCGCAGGATCAGTACGAGCCCTCGCTGACCGTTCTGGCGGAAGAACAGCTGCCCGCCCCCGGCGCCCCCGAAGGCGTCGAGGCCCTGACACAGGCCGAGTTCGACGAGGCGAACAAGATCTATTTCGAACGCTGCGCCGGTTGCCACGGGGTGCTGCGCAAGGGTGCGACGGGCAAGGCCCTGACGCCTGACATCACCCGCGAACTGGGCTTCGATTATCTGCAAAGCTTCATCACCTACGGCTCGCCCGCCGGGATGCCGAACTGGGGCACCTCGGGCGATCTGTCGCCGGAACAGGTTGATATGATGGCGAAATACATCATGCTCGACCCGGCCGCGCCGCCGGAATGGGGCATGGACAAGATGCAGGAAAGCTGGAAGGTCGTGGTTGCGCCCGAAGATCGCCCGACCGAGAAGCTGAACGACTGGGATCTCGACAACCTGTTCAGCGTCACCCTGCGCGATGCCGGCCAGATCGCCCTGATCGACGGCGCCACCTATGAAATCAAGAAGGTGATCGACACCGGTTATGCGGTCCATATCAGCCGGCTGTCCGCATCGGGGCGCTATCTGTTCGTCATCGGGCGCGATGCCAAGGTCGACATGATCGACCTGTGGATGGAAGATCCGTCGGTCGTGGCCACCATCAAGATCGGGGCCGAGGCGCGCAGCGTCGAGACCTCGAAAATGGAAGGCTGGGAAGACAAATACGCCATCGCAGGCGCCTATTGGCCGCCGCAATACGTCATCATGGACGGCGCCACGCTGGAGCCGCTGAAGATCGTTTCGACCCGTGGCATGATCTATGACGAACAGACCTATCACCCCGAACCGCGGGTGGCGGCGATCCTGGCCAGCCATTACCGGCCGGAGTTCATCGTCAACGTCAAGGAAACCGGGAAGATCCAACTGGTCGACTATACCGACCTGGAAAACCTGAAGATCACCGAGATCGAGGCAGAGCGCTTCCTGCATGACGGTGGCCTGGACAGCACGCGCCGCTACTTCATCACGGCGGCAAATGCGCGCGGCAAGCTGGTCGTCATCGACACCAAGGAAGGCACGCTGGAAGCCGTCACCGAAACCGGCGGCGAAACGCCGCATCCGGGCCGGGGCGCCAACTTCGTGCATCCCGCATTCGGACCGGTTTGGGCGACCTCTCACCTTGGCGACGACTCGGTCGCGCTGATCGGGACCGACCCCGAAGGTCACGCCGATCAGGCCTGGAAGATTGTCGACAGCTTCCCGGCACTTGGCGGCGGTTCGCTGTTCGTCAAGACCTATCCGGGTTCAAACCATCTTTACATCGACGCCACCCTGAACCCCGAGGCCGAAATCTCTGGCTCGGTCGCGGTGTTCGACATCGACAAGATGACCTCGGATACCGAAACAGATCCCGAATTCACCACCCTGCCGATCACCGAATGGGCGGAAATCACCGACGGCCAGCCGCGCGTGGTGCAGGGCGAATTCAACAAGGACGGGACCGAGGTCTGGTTCTCGGTCTGGAATGCCAAGGACAAGGAATCCGCCATTGTCGTCGTCGATGACCAGACGCTGGAGCTGAAACACGTCATCAAGGACCCGCGCCTGATCACGCCAACCGGCAAGTTCAACGTCAAGAACACCATGGGCGACATCTACTGATCCATTCGTCCCTCGGGGGCGCGTCCGACCGGCGCGCCCCTTTTTTCCGTTCACGGAACCCTCGCACATGACGGCAAAACCGCACCCGCTTCCCCAGACAGAAGGCGCCCCCTGGCCGCTGTGGCGGTTGGGGTTGCTGCTTTATCCCTTCGTGGCGATGGCGGTCTGGCTGAACCTGTTCATGCTGGGGCTGATGGCGACCTGGATGGGCTGGCCGAACCTCTCGCCCATCGCCGCGCTGTTTGCGGCGCTGGCGGTGGCGCTTCCGGTCGACTATCTGGCCGCGCTTTGGCTGCGCCGCCTGCTGGACCGCGCCAACGCCCCCTAAACCGCGACGGGGCCGTGTTTTTCCAGCTTTCCCCTGCACGCGCGCCATGCCAGCCTGCGCGGCATGGCTGACCTGATTCTGATCCTTGTGGCCGGGTTTCTCGGCGGGCTTCTGAACGCGATTGCGGGCGGGGGCACTTTCATCACCTTCCCGGCGCTTGTTTTCATCGGCATCCCCGAGATTGCCGCCAACGCGACCTCGACCGTGGCCGCCATGCCGGGCTATCTGTCGGCAGCCATCGGTTTTCGAAAGGACATAGCGGAGCTGGACCGCAAGCTGCTGATCCGCCTGACCCTGTGGTCGATGCTGGGCGGCGCGGTCGGGTCGGGGCTGCTGCTGATGTCGTCGAACGAGGCCTTCGCGGTGCTGATCCCCTTTCTGCTGCTGGGGGCGACGCTGGTGTTTCTGCGGGGCGCGCAGATCCGCGAATGGGCAGCGCGCCAGCGCGGCGCGGTCAAGGCATTTGGTGCCGGAACCATGATCCCGGTGGCGATCTATGGCGGGTTCTTCAATGGCGGATTGGGGATCGTGCTGCTGGCGCTGTTTTCGCTGTGGGGGATGACCAACCTGCACGCGATGAACGGGTTGAAATGCTGGCTCAGCTTCGCGCTGTCGGTGATTTCCTTCGTGATCTTCGCCATGGGCGGCAAGATCGTCTGGATCCCGGCGCTGGTGATGGGGGTCGGCACCATCCTTGGCGGGCTGGCGGGCGCACCGGTCGCGCGCCGTATCCCCATGCCCATGCTGCGCGCCCTGATCGCGGCGGTCGGCTTTGGGATGACCGCCGTCTTTCTGTTCCGGCTGCTTTAGGCCGCCGCCGCCGCGTGGTCGCGGATCCGCGCCACCATGGCGCGCAACCCGTTCGAACGCTGCGCCGAGAGGTGTTCCTCCAGCCCCAGCCGGCGCAATTCAGCCGTCGCGTCGACGCGCCCGACCTCGGCCGCGGGCAGGCCGGCGAACAGCGCATGGACCACCGCGACCAGCCCGCGCACGATCAGCGCGTCGCTGTCGCCGATGAAATCGAAGCGCCCGCCTTCGACCTTCGGCACGATCCAGACCTGGCTGGCGCAACCCTCGACCTTGCTGGCCGGCGTCTGCAGCGCCGGGTCCATCGCGGGCATGGCCTTGCCGATCTCGATCAGGTGGCGATAGCGATCCTCCCAGTCATCCAGGAACTCGAACGTCTCGACGATATCTTCGAAGGCAGCAGTGCTCATTCATCCGCCCTCCTTGGCGGTGCCTTCTGCTAGCGCGCCGCGCCGCCAAGGTCAAAGAGCCTTTGCGCCCCGCCCGCCGATCGCCTATCACTGTGCCGAGACTTAAGGTGGAGAAAACATGCGCGTAGCGACCCTTGCCCTGACCCTTGGCGCGGTGCTGGCCGCGGCCGGATGCTCGCGTTTTGGAAGCGACAGTGGCCTGAATCCGCTTGGCTGGATGGGCGGCGGATCGAGGCAGCCCACCACGCTGGAACCGGAAGGCGGCTGGAAAAGCGAACAGGAGGACGGCCGCCAGCTGGTGCCGCAGATCCTGTCAGCCGGCTTCCAGCCCCTGAACGAGGGCAAGCTTTTGATGGTGCAAGCCTTCGCGCCGGTCAAGGGTTGGTGGAACCTCGAGCTGATCAGCGCCCGCGTCCAGCCCGCCGGCCAGATGCGCCCCGATGATGACGGCATCCTGCGTCTGCGGCTGGTCGGCAACCCGCCTTTGGCCGACAGCCCCGAATCGCGAATGCCTGCCAACCCGCAGGTCGACGTGCTGAATGTGGCCCTGCCGCTGTCGACCATCCAACTGTCGCGGCTGCGCGGGATCGAGATCCAGGCCGCACAGGGCGGCGTGTCGATCAGACCCTAAAGCGGTTTCTTGAAACCGATATGGCTGGGCGCATAGCCCAGCCGTTCATAAAAGCGATGGGCATCGCTGCGGCTGGCATTGCTGGTCAGTTGCATCAGCGTGGCCCCCTGCGCGCGAGCCCGTGCCTCGGCATCGGCCATCAGCGCCGCCCCCGCCCCCTGCCCGCGCAATGACGCATCGACCCGCACCGCTTCGACCTGCGCACGCCGCGCCGCCGACAGCGACAGGCCCGACATGACCGTCAGCTGATACGTGGCGAGCACCTGCCCCCCGGCCTCGCCCACGATCAGCTGGTTGCCGCCCTCGGCCTGCATGGCGTCAAAGGCCGCCAGATAGGGATCAAGCTGCCCGGTCTCGCGCCCCCGACCCAGAACGTCATCGGCCAGCAGAGCCACCACGGCCGGCACATCGGCACGCGTCGCAGGGCGGAAGGTCAGCGCCGCGCTCATGCCAGGCGCGGAACGTCGGCGGCGGCCGCGACGAAGGCCCGGATCAGGTCGGCATCCTTCTGGCCCGGCGCGCTTTCCACGCCCGAAGACACATCGACGACGCGCGCGCCGGTCAGGCGCACAGCCTCGGCCACATTGTCGGGGGTCAATCCGCCGGCCAGCATCCAGGGCGTCAGGAACTTGCGCCCGACCAGCAGCCGCCAGTCAAAGGCCAGCCCGTTCCCGCCCGGCAGCGCCGCGCCCTTGGGGGCCTTCGCATCGACCAGCAGCATATCGGCCGCCAGACCATAATCCCAAAGCGCGTCCAGATCCTCGGGGCCGGCAACGCCCACCGCCTTCATCACCGGCAGGCCAGTACGGGCCTTGATCTCGGCCACGCGGTCGGGGCTTTCGCTGCCGTGAAGTTGCAGGATGTCCAGCGGCACGACCGCCAGAACCGCATCCAGCAGCGCGTCATCGGGATTCACGAACAGGCCGACGCGGGCCACACCCGGCGGCACTTCCAACGCCAGCGAGGCAGCGGCTTCGGGCGTCAGGTTGCGCGGCGATTTGGGGAAGAAGACAAAGCCCACAAAGGCCGCCCCGGCTTCGACCGCCGCGGCGACATGTTCGGGCCGCGTCAGCCCGCAGATCTTGACTTGGGCCATGTTCAGCGCGGCGCTGGCAGCGTCGTCCCCGATGTTGCGGGCCTGGCGTTGTCGAGAATCGCCAGCACCTCGTCGCGCGGCGCCTTATGCTGATCGCGCAGTGCGCCGACTTCACGTTCCAAGCGCGCCACCTCGGCTGTGCGGCGCGAGGCCTCGCTGCGGATATGGGCCTCTCGCAGCCATTCCCAGATGAAGCCGATGATGATGCCGAAGACGATGGCCACAAAGATCACCAGGAACAGCGGCAGGGTGATTTGCCAGCTGCCGCCGAAATACTGGTCAAGGCTGGCCGGGAAGGCCTTCAACGTCACCGTGCCGCGATTGGCAAGTGCGATGACCAGAAGGATGACGGCAAGGGCCAGGACGAATAGAAGGCGGATGAAGCGCATGGGGTTCCCTCGGATGGAGATACCTTGATGTGCCAGATCAGGCGTCGCCGTTCAACCTGTCGCGCAGCAGCTTGCCGGTCTTGAAGAAGGGAACGTGCTTTTCCTCGACCGGAACGGATTCGCCGGTGCGTGGATTTCGGCCTGTTCGCGCGTCGCGCCTTTTCACCGAAAATGCGCCGAAACCGCGCAGCTCGACCCGCTCACCGCGGGCCATTGCATCGATAACTTCGTCAAAGATCGTCGAAACGATGCGGTCCACGTCTCGTTGAATGAGATGCGGATTTTCCTCGGCGATCTTCTGGATGAGTTCAGAACGGATCATGTTACCCCCAAAGAGATGCGCGTCCATGGAGGATAAATCCAACAGGACGGGCTGTGAAAGGGGAAACGCGAAAATTTTCATTTAGTTGCAGGGAAACCGCCATGTTTCGTAATCGACATGAAAAAACCCGCCCCCGGTCGTGCCGGGGGCGGGTCGTCGAAATCGGCCTAGGGCTTATTCGCGGCTTTTCAGCGCAGCGCCCAGAATGTCGCCCAGCGAGGCGCCCGAATCAGAGCTGCCATACTGTTCGACGGCCTCTTTTTCCTCGGCGATTTCGCGGGCCTTGATCGACAGGCCCAGACGGCGCGACTTGGCGTCGACATTGGTCACGCGCACATCGACGCTGTCGCCAACACCGAAACGCTCGGGACGCTGGTCCTGACGGTCACGGGCCAGATCGCTGCGGCGGATAAACGACTTGGCGCCGTTATATTCCACCTCGATCCCACCGTCTTCGATGGCGGTCACGGTCACGGTGATCACGTCGCCGCGCTTCACGCCTTCAACGGCTTCGGCCATGGCTTCGTTTTCCAGCGCCTTGATCGACAGCGAGATACGCTCTTTCTCGACGTCGACTTCCTGCACGACCGCCTTGACGACGTCGCCCTTGCGGAAGTCCTGGATGGCGTCCTCGCCACGGGCATCCCACGAGATGTCCGACAGGTGCACCATGCCGTCGATATCGCCTTCGAGGCCGACGAACAGACCGAATTCGGTGATGTTCTTGACTTCGCCTTCGATGACGGTGCCGGTCGGGTGGGTCTCGGCGAAGACTTCCCACGGGTTGCGCTGCGTCTGTTTCAGACCCAGCGACACGCGGCGCTTGGCTTCGTCGATTTCCAGCACCATGACGTCGACTTCCTGCGAGGTCGAGACGATCTTGCCGGGGTGGACGTTCTTCTTGGTCCAGCTCATTTCCGAAACGTGGACCAGACCCTCGATGCCGGCTTCCAGTTCAACGAACGCGCCGTAATCGGTGATGTTGGTCACGCGGCCCTGATGGACCGAGCCGATCGGGAACTTGTCGGCGACGGTATCCCACGGATCGGCCTGCAGCTGCTTCATGCCCAGGCTGATGCGGTGGCTGTCGCGGTTGATCTTGATGACCTGAACCTTGACGGTCTCGCCGATCGACAGGATTTCCGAGGGGTGGTTGACGCGGCGCCAGGCCATGTCGGTGACGTGCAGCAGGCCGTCGACACCGCCCAGATCCACGAAAGCACCGTATTCGGTGATGTTCTTGACCACGCCGTCGACCACTTGGCCTTCGGTCAGGTTCGAGATCACCTCGGCGCGCTGTTCGGCGCGGCTTTCTTCCAGGATGGCGCGGCGCGAGACAACGATGTTGCCACGGCGGCGGTCCATTTTCAGGATCTGGAAGGGCTGCTTCAGACCCATCAGCGGGCCAGCGTCGCGCACGGGGCGGACATCAACCTGCGAACCGGGCAGGAACGCAACAGCACCGCCCAGATCGACGGTGAAGCCACCCTTGACGCGGCCGAAGATGGCGCCATCAACGCGCTCTTCTGCTGCATAGGCTTTTTCCAGACGATCCCAGGCTTCTTCGCGGCGAGCTTTCTCGCGCGAGATCGAGGCCTCGCCACGGGCGTTCTCGACGCGGTCCAGATAGACCTCGACTTCGTCGCCGACGGCCAGTTTGGCGTCTTCACCGGGATTTGCGAATTCTTTCAGATCGACGCGGCCTTCCATTTTGTAGCCGACATCGATGATGGCCTGGCCCGCCTCGATGGCGATAACCCGGCCTTTGACGACAGAACCCTCATCGGGGGTGTCGATTTCGAGGCTTTCGTTCAGCAGCGCCTCGAATTCTTCCATGCTTGTGCGTTCAGCCATAAGCTTTTGGTTTCCTTTTGGTTGATATACTGGCCTGACGGTTGGCTCCGCCGGTCTTTATGGTGCCTTTCGGAACGACAAAGGGTCGCAGCACGTGCCCGACCCGAAGAAAAGCGGCCTGTTCTGGCCATGTCATCCGATTGACTTGGTCGCCGCTATAATCCCAGACGGCACAAATCACAAGCCCGCAAACCGTTCCGGCCCAGCAAATACCGGCCGGATTCGCTGGTACATTCTAGACGTGGAAAATCGAGAGAGGGCGGCCACGCTGCGGTTCGGCCCTTACCTGCGCCGGGTCTGCACCTCGACAATGGCGCGCGACACCGCCTCGGTGATGCTCATGTCGGTGGTATCAAGGATCACCGCGTCATCCGCCGGGCGCAGCGGCGCTGTCGCGCGGGCGGAATCGCGGGCGTCGCGTTCGCGCAGCGCCGCCAGCGTTTCCGCCGGATCGGCCCCCAGTTCGGTCGCGCGCCGGCCGGCCCGCACCTCGTCCGAGGCGATGACATACAGCTTCAGCTCTGCCTCGGGACAGATCACCGTGCCGATGTCACGCCCGTCCAGCACCGCGCCGGGTTCCAGAACGGCAAAGCGACGCTGAAATTCGATCAGGGCGGCGCGAACTTCGGGGATCGCGGCGACCCGGCTGGCCGCCTGCCCGGCCTCGTTCGTGCGCAGGTCGGAACGCGCCAGATCCTCGGCGCTCAGCCCTTCTGCGGCAAGGATCGGATCCCCGCCTTTCGCGCCGACCGCACGGTACAGCAGCCCGGTATCCAGATGATGAAACCCGAAACGGCGCGAGATCGCCCGCGCGATCGTCCCCTTGCCAGAGGCCGCGGGTCCGTCGATGGCGATGGTGAAGGGCATATGGTCCTCGCTGCTGTTCGGGGCTGATGTGCCATGCGGGCAAAGGGCCGCGCAATGAAAAACGCCGACCCAAAGGGCCGGCGTTTCATGCGGATCAGGAAGGGATCAGTTCCCGCCCAGGGTCTTGGCGACCTCGGCGGCGAAATCTTCCTCTTTCTTCTCGATGCCGTCACCGACCATCACGCGGGCATAGCCGGTGATCTCGACGCCGGCGTCCTTCGCCGCCTCCTCGACGGTCAGGTCGGGGTTGATGACGAAGGGCTGACCCAGCAAGGTGTTTTCAGCCACGAACTTCTTCATCCGACCGGGGATGATGTTGTTCTGGATCACGGCCTCGGGCTTCGGCTTGGCGGAAGATGCGTTTTCTTCCAGCGCCTTGGCGGTCTGAACCTGCAGCTCACGCTCCAGCACTTCGGGGTCGAGCGTCGCT
The DNA here is from genome assembly GCF_011308835.1 of Paracoccus xiamenensis. Lineage (GTDB taxonomy): Bacteria > Pseudomonadota > Alphaproteobacteria > Rhodobacterales > Rhodobacteraceae > Paracoccus > Paracoccus xiamenensis. The sequence continues at coordinate 58,127 of NZ_JAAOHY010000003.1, forward strand.
TCCGACAGCGAAACCGGGTTGGTCGCAGCAATGTGCATGGCGAATTGCTTGCCGATTTCCTGCGCCTTTTCGGTCGGGCCGTTCAGCGCAACCAGCACGCCGATCTTACCCATGCCGTCCGCAGCAGCGTTGTGGACGTAGGACACAACGGTATCGCCTTCCAGCACGTGCATCCGGCGCAGGGTCATGTTCTCGCCAATGCGGGCGATGGCGTCGGTGAGCACTTCCGAAACGGGCTTGCCGTTCAGATGCGTTGCGCGCAGCACTTCGACATCATTCGCGGTTTCCAGCGCAACTTCGCTGATCTCGCGGACAAGCTGCTGGAAATCGGCGTTTTTCGCCACAAAGTCGGTTTCCGAGTTGATCTCGATGGCGACACCTTTGCCACCCGAAACCTGCACGCCCACCAGCCCTTCGGCTGCGACGCGATCCGCTTTCTTGGCGGCCTTGGCCAGGCCCTTGGTGCGCAGCCAGTCGATGGCGGCTTCCATGTTGCCGTCATTCTCGGTCAGCGCTTTTTTCGCGTCCATCATGCCTGCGCCGGTCGATTCGCGCAGTTCCTTCACCATCTGAGCGGTGACAGCCATCTGGCCTCTCCTTTTATAGGGATCGGACGGGACATAGTCCCGCCCGGTGACATTTCAATGACGCGCGCAGATCAGGCGTCGGATTCGGCGGCGACGGTTTCTTCCGCCTCCAGATCCTCGGCCGGGGTCTCGGCCAGGGCGCCCAGGTCGACGCCGGCGGCGCCCATCTGTGCGGTCATACCATCCAGCGCGGCGCGGCTGGCCAGATCGCAATACAGCGAGATGGCACGAGCGGCGTCGTCATTGCCCGGAATGATATAATCTACGCCTTCGGGCGAGGTATTGGTGTCGACCACGGCCACGACCGGGATGCCCAGTTTCTTGGCTTCCAGGATGGCGAGGTCTTCCTTGTTGACGTCGATCACGAACAGCAGGTCCGGCAGACCGCCCATTTCGCGGATCCCACCCAGCGAGGCCTGCAGTTTGGCCTGCTCGCGTTCCAGCTGCAGACGCTCTTTCTTGGTCAGACCTTCTGCGCCATGCGCCATCGTCTCGTCGATCGCCTTCAGGCGGTTGATCGACTGCGAAACGGTCTTCCAGTTGGTCAGCGTGCCGCCCAGCCAGCGGTGGTTCATGTAGAACTGCGCCGATTTTTCAGCCGCATCAGCGACAGATTTCTGCGCCTGACGCTTGGTGCCCACGAACAGAACGCGGCCGCCCTTGGCAACGGTGTCGCGGATGACCTTCAGCGCCTGTTCCAGCATCGGAACGGTCTGGGTCAGGTCGACGATGTGGATGCCGTTGCGGTCGCCATAGATATAGGGCGCCATGCGCGGGTTCCAGCGTTGGGTCTGGTGGCCGTAGTGAACGCCAGCTTCAAGCAGCTGACGCATGGTAAAATCAGGAAGCGCCATGTCCATTTCCTTTCCGGTTTGCGCCTTGGCAGAGGATCTCAGGGTTGCCCCCAACCGGTGGACCGATCCGGGATTTCTCCCCGGCTGGCCCGCCTCTGCCTGTGAAGTGGGGTGCCCATAGGCCATTTCGGGACACATGACAAGCCCCACCTGCATCGGCGCATGTCAATTCCGCACGGCCGAAGCCAATGGATCAAGTTTTACCTTTATCTCGCCACAGAGGGGCCCGTCGGCGGCATGTGTTCGGCAAGGCATCAACCGAACCTTAACCCGGCTGTGCCTAGAACGGATGAAACGGACTGACACGAGGACGCAACAATGCGCTATTTCCATTTCGCCCGCAATGCGGGGGACGCCTGACATGGCAGCGCAGCTGACACTTCCGGCACGGTTGGACCTGACAGCCGCGAAACCGCTTGCGCGCGAGATATCGGCTCTTGTCGGCGATGTGGAGCTGGATGCCTCGGGGGTAACGCATCTGGGCGGACTATGCCTTCAAGTGCTGCTGGCGGCTGCGCAATCCTTTCAGATCAGCGGGCGCAGCTTCGCGATCAGTTCCGCATCCGAAGAATTTCAGGCTGCCCTGTCGATGTTCGGCGTCGATCCCGCGCAATTGCCAAGGAAGGCCACCGCATGAGCCTGAACATCCTCGCCGTCGACGACAGCCGAACCATGCGGGACATGCTGCGTATTTCGCTGACCGGCGCCGGCATGATCGTGACCACCGCCGATGACGGCATCCACGGGCTGGAGATACTGGAGCATTTGCACCCCGACGCCATCATCTCGGATGTGAATATGCCACGTCTGGACGGCTTCGCCTTCATCGAGGCTGTGCGCAAGGTCGAACGGCTGCGCGCCACGCCGATCCTGATGCTGACATCTGAAAGCGCGCCAGAGCTGAAGGCGCGCGCCCGCAATGCCGGGGCGACCGGCTGGATCGTGAAGCCCTTCGACCCGCAAAAGCTGGTCAGCTCGCTTCACATGGTTACCGGATAAGGAGGAACGGCATGTCAAATGATCCCATGGCCGAAATTCGGTCGTCCTTCTTTGTCGAATGCGAGGAACTGCTGGAATCCCTGCAAGACGCGCTGAACATCATGGATGAAGGTGCGCATGACTGCGAAACCATCAACGTGGCCTTCCGCGCGGTCCATTCGATCAAGGGTGGCGCCGGCGCCTTCGGGTTCGACAACCTGGTGGCCTTCTCGCATCGCTTCGAAACCATGATGGAGGAGATTCGCGCAGGCCGCCTCGCTCTCATACCCGACACGATCAAGCTGCTCTTTATCACAGCAGATCTGCTGCAGGATGTCATCCGCGCGACCCGCGACGGCGCCGCGGAACCCGCCGGCACGCAAGAGGTGTTGATCGCGCTGGAAGCGCTGTTGGGCGAGAACGGGCCTCCCGCAGAGGAGGAGGTCGACTTCACCCCCATGGGCCTGTCCTTCGATTTCGGCGACACGACCGAAGACACCACCTATCTGACTGACGGCGCAACGGGCTGGTCCATTGCCTTCACCCCCGAAAGCGGCCTGTACACGAGCGGCAACGAAGCTCTGCTGATTTTGCGCAGCCTGTCACAGCTGGGGGCGACCAAGGTGACTTGTGTGGTGCCGACCGATTTGCCCGCGCCGACGGAAGAGAATGCCGAAACCCCATTTCTGTCCTGGCTAGTCCACTTGCGCGGTGACGTGATAGAGGACGATATTCGTCAGGTCTTCGACTTCGTTGCCGATGTCTGCCAACTTGAGATCGAACAGATCCAAGGCGGTATCGACCTTGGCACCGATCCGCCATCGACAGCCGTCGAAGAAGAAAAGCCTCGCCCTGCGCCGGTCACGGACACGGTCGCCGCGTCGCGACCAGAGCCTGCCGTAACATGCGCGGAGGTCAGCGTCCCCGAACAAGCCGATCCGCCACCACCTGCAAACGCCTCGCTCACCCCGACGCGGCCGCTTAATCCCAGCACCGCCCCCAGCGAGCCCTTGGCAACCGTCCGGGTCGACCTGGAAAAGATCGATCAGCTGGTGAACCTTGTCGGCGAACTTGTCATCAATCAGGCGATGCTAACGCAAAGTGTCGAAAAGGCCGGGGTCGGGCATCAGCCCGACGTGATGAGCGGCCTTGAATCCTTCATGACGCTGACCCGGGACATTCAGGAAAGCGTGATGATGATCCGCGCTCAACCGGTCAAGCCGTTATTCCAGCGCATGGCCCGCATCGTCCGAGAGACGTCTGCCAGCGTCGGCAAGGAGGTCCGCCTGCGTACCGAAGGCGACAACACCGAGGTCGACAAGACTGTCATCGAACGCCTGGCCGATCCACTCACGCATATGATCCGCAATGCGGTCGACCATGGCCTGGAGCTTCCGGATAAGCGTCGCGAGGAAGGAAAGCCGGCGGAGGGGGTCATCCTTCTTTCGGCCAGCCATCGGGCGGGCCGCGTGCTGATTGAAATCGAGGATGACGGTGCGGGGATCAATCGCCCGAAGGTTCGCGAAACCGCCATTCGCAAAGGCTTGATTGCACCAGATGCACAGCTGACGGAAAACGAGATCGACAACTTGTTGTTCGTGCCGGGCTTCTCGACTGCCTCAAAGATTTCGGCCTTGTCGGGTCGCGGCGTGGGTATGGATGTCGTCAAAGCGGCGATCACCGGCCTCGGTGGCCGGATCACACTCACCAGCGCGCCGGGTGTGGGCACCAAGCTCTCGATCTCTCTTCCACTGACGCTTGCTGTCCTTGACGGGATGGTCGTCCAGGCTGCCGGCCAAACCCTGGTGGTCCCACTTTCGGCAATCATCGAGACCGCCAAGCTTGAAGCCGACAAAATCCATCACCTCGCACCGTCAGCTGAGATGATGCAGATCCGCAGTGAGTTCGTACCGCTGTTCGATCTCGGCCAGCAGCTGGGCTTTCGCGATGCCCGGATCGAGTCCGCGTCAGGCATCGTCCTGCTGATCTCACAAGAGGATGGGCGCCGCGCCGCGCTGATCGTTGACGCGATCATGGAGCAGCGCCAGGTCGTCATCAAAGGCCTTGGCCAGAGCTATGGAAACATACCCGGTGTCGCGGCCGCGACCATACTTGGCGATGGGCAAATTGCACTCATCCTCGACCCGGCGGACCTCGTGCGCGACGGCAATCTCTCCTCTCCCCGCGATCTGAAAGCAGCAGTGTAAAATCATGGCCGACCTCCCTAATACGACACCCGAAAATGACGTCGAGCTTTTGTCTTTCCGCATCAGCGAACAGGAATACTGCGTCGACATCATGTCGGTGCGCGAGATCCGCGGCTGGACCCGGGCGACGCCACTGCCCTATTCACCGCCACACGTGAAGGGCGTCATCAACTTGCGCGGCACGGTACTGCCTGTGATCGACCTGTCGGCCCGATTGGGTATGGAGCCGATCGACGGAATTGATCAAAATGTGATTGTCGTGGTCAGCGTCGGCGGCACGACCGCGGGCTTGCTGGTTGACGCCGTTTCCGACATTCTCACGGTCTCACAGGACGAGATCCAGCCTCCGCCGGACATCGGCGCCGATCCATCGGCATGCTGCATCGAGTCGCTCTTGCTGGTTGAAGGCAAGCTGATCCGCGTCCTCGACTTGAAGGTCCTGCTGCCAAACGCCCCCCGAGACGCAGCATGACAAGCGCCTCTTTCTCGCCACGAGAGGTTGCGCTGAATGATCACGATTTCGATCAGCTACGCCAGATCATCTACACTTATGCGGGCATCGTCATCGGCCCGGAAAAGCGAAGCATGATGCGCGCCCGTCTGCAAAAACGGGTTGCCGCGCTTGGGCTCGGCTCCATGGCCGAATATCTCAAGCTGGTCAGCGGTGCACGCGGCGTCGCCGAACGCGAGAAGTTCATCTCATCGCTGACCACCAACGTGACGAGCTTCTTCCGCGAAAACCATCACTTTGGCCTTCTGAAGGAAGCCATCCTGCCGCCGCTGGTCGCCGAAGACCGCCAGATCAGCATCTGGTCGGCCGGATGCAGCAGCGGCCAGGAGCCTTATTCGATCGCTATGACCATTCACGATTTCATGCCGTCTCTGGCGCCGCTTGTGCATATCACTGCGTCTGATATCGACATGCAGATCTTGGAAAAGGCCAAGCGCGCGACCTACAAGCCCGCCGAGATGGCGGGCGTTCGGCCCGGTCAACGTGCGAAATACTTCCAGCCTGCCGCAAATTCCACCACGCCTGACGACATGCAGGTCGTTTCCAGCCTCAAATCAATGATCGAGTTTCGACAGATCAACCTCAACACGCACTGGCCGATCATTCAGCACTATGACGTGATTTTCTTCAGGAACGTCGCGATCTACTTCGATGCCGATACGCAACGAACGCTGTGGCGCAAGTTTCACGGCGCCCTGCGTCCGGGTGGCTGGATGCTCATCGGGCATTCTGAGCGTGTTCCAAACGACCAGCACGACATTCTCCGTCCCAGCGGGATCACCGCATATCGCAGACCGAACTGAACCTGCAAGAGAGCGAAATGAGCCTCAAAGACCAGCTCCGAATTCTCGTCGTCGATGACATGTCGACCAGCCGCGGGATTATTATCCAAGCGCTTGAAGCCATAGGCATCAGGAATATCCAATACGCTGCAAGCGGCGCCGAGGCGCTGGCAATCATGGCGCGGCAACCTGTGCATCTGGTCCTGTCGGATTACCACATGCCGGGCATGGATGGAATCCAACTGCTTAGAGAAATCCGCACTGATGCGAAGACAAGGGCCGCGGGCTTTATCCTGATCACTGGCAAGGCGGACAAGGGAATCATCGACAGCGGCAAGGCGCTAGGATTGAACAACTTCATCAAGAAACCGTTCGGCCCCCAAGATCTGAAATCCTGCCTTGAGGCAGTGGTCGGCCGGCTATGACGAACACACCCAAGCAACTGCCACTCACGCATTTTCTACGCAATGCATCCGAACTGCTCGATGAAACTGCGAAGAACGCACTCGACCTTCAGACCCATCTTGCCAGCTTCATGGCGGCAGGACCCGACGGTCATGGCCAATCGCTGGATCTGGTCATCATGCAATCGCTTGACATGATGACGCAGACACTGGCTGATCTTTCCACGGCATTCCTTGCCACCTCGCAGCGGACAGAGGACGTGCCAGTCAGCGAGTGGGAGCAGGTGGTGGAGGGGCTGAAACTGGAATATGTCGGCCGCGCACTCACATACGGCGGCAGAGAGAACAATCCGCAGCCCAGCAATATCGAGCTTTTCTAAAAGTTCCTCATGGGTCGTGGTCGGGCGTGACAACGCGGAAAGCTGGTGCGGCGCGAACCCAGAAAGGGCGCGGCGGGGCTAAGGTTATTGCGCTGTGCAGTGTTCCGTCGATCCGATGTCAGGTGCGGATTGTGACGGCAGCGCGAAGCAGGGATGCCATATTGACGCCGCCTTGCGAGGGTGCGTCAATATGGCCCCGCAGGAAGGTCAATTCATGCAGCGGGACGCAAGCCTATCCGGCCTTGCTTATCGTTCAAGTACGGCGATTTCGCGAGGCAGTCGGCCATAGATGGCCTGCATCGTAGATCCAGACCTTGCAAGGAAGGATGGCCTTTGCCTCGGCTCTTGCCGGGGTAGGTAAAGCACGGGCCAGTTGGCACGAATTTCCAGCTAGGCTGCACCCGTACCATCGACCGCCTGCGCATCGACGGAAATCGCCACTACGTCGCTACGCGCATAGGATTCGTAATAATCGAATGGCGTCCCGGACATGTCGCGCGACATCGATTTGATCAGCAGCACGGGAAAGTTCCTGGACACTTGCAGATACCGCGCCGCCTCGGGCGGGGGGATCACGGCGGCGACTTCCCGGCGCGCCTGACAAATCAGATAGCCGGCCGAACGTAGCGTCGCGTTCAAGGATTGCGTGCCCTGCAGCACCGGCTTGCCAATCAGTGTCCTGCCCACTTCAAGCGGCATCCAGTTGGTTGAATAGACAGCCGGCAGCCCGTCCAGAAAGCGCAGCCGCTCCAGGCCAAAGCCGATCGTGCCCAACGCGAGGCCCAATGCGCTGGCGGCCGGGTCCGGCAGTGGCCCCTCGCGCCACTCCAGCACGCTGGTGGTGATGGCCACATCAGGGGCATGGGCGGCCGTTTCCAAGAAACCCTCGGTCACTTGCAGCTTCCAGCGATTGTCGGACTGATCGCTGACAAAGGCCCCGCGGCGCGGCACGATGCGGATCAATCGCCGCTGTTCCAGCACCCTGAAGGTATCGCGGACGGTGGATCGGGCGAGGTCATAGCTGCGGCACAGTTCGGACTCGCCCGGAATCCGCTCACCGCTTTTCAGGGCGCCGGACTTGATCCGCTGCTCGATGATATCCGCCAGTTGAAGGTAATAAGGCTCGGTTGAGGTACGGTCGATGATCGGCATGATTGTTATCCGTTTGTCCGAACGTACCGTACAGACAAAATCGGCGCAATGCATCCATGATAGGCAGATCCGAATTGACTCGTGCGTTTTTGTACGTACAGTACGTTCATCATATCGCAAAAAGGGTGCGGATCGGCACCCTGCATTACCCCGGACCGACATCCAAGGAGGCGCAATTGGCCAATCGTTATTCCACCAGCTATCGCATGAACCGCGTTCTGCGCGACGACCGCGCTGCATTGATCGTCCCGATTGACCACGGTCTGGTCTGGGGCCGGGTCGAGGCGCTGGAAGCGCCCGTTCAGGTGATGCGCCGCTATATTCCCATGGACATCACCGGCTTCATGGTCTCGACCGGGATCGTCAAGCAGTCCGAGGTCGAGATGGCGAAGAACTCGCATCTGGCCCGCGTTCTGGCCATCGACGCCTTCTGGCCCACCAGCGCGCCCGAAACCGGCACCGGCTGCATGGCCGCAAGCGTCGAGGATGCCGCCCGCCTTGGCGTCGATTGCGTCAAGATGCTGATGCCTTGGAACGTACCCGACGATGAAAAGATCAACTATTGCAAGCGCATCGGCAAGGTTATCGCCGATGCCGACCGCTGGGGCATCCCCACCATGCTGGAGCCGGTCTTCCTGAACACGCCGCGCAGCCCCGAGATCATCACCGCCGAGATGGAGGTGGCGCGCGTCTGCTATGACCTGGGCGCCGATATCATCAAGATCACCTTCCCCGGCCCGGACGCCACGCATGCACTATGCGAAGAATTGGACATTCCGATCGTCGTTGCCGGCGGCCCGCTCAGCGGGGATGCGGCCTCGACGGTCGATGACATCCGGCTGGCGATCGAGGCGGGCGCGCAGGGCGTGGTCGTCGGTCGCAAGATCTGGCAGCGTCCGCAGGAAGAAGCAGCCGACATGATGGCGCAGATCGCCGAAATTTCCCGCGGCAGCTTCACGCGCCGCTGGTAGGGTCGCTGGGGAAACGGGGGGCACGGATGCTGGTCTGCGGGATCGACATCGGTTCGACCAATCTGAAGGTTGGGCTGGCGGATGGCGCGGGCAGGCTGCTGCAGACTGCGACCATGCCAACGCCCCGCACGCGCGACGCAATCGGCATCGTCACCGACCCCGCCCAGCTTCTCGACGAGGTCGAGCGGCTGGTGCTGGACGTCTGGCGAAAGGCGGGGATCGGCATGCCCATCAGTGCTTTCTGCACAACCGGGATTGGCGAGGACGGGCTGCTGTTGGGCGATGACCTGACCCCGCTGAGCGCCGCCATTCCCTGGTTCGATCGCCGCGCCAGCGCGGATGCAGCCCAGGTTGCCGCCAGCGATGCCGCCACGTCGCGCGCGGGGATCGTCATGGACCCGACCCGGACCGGGGCGAAATGGCGCTGGCTGGCCCGGCACCACCCCGAAACGATGGCGCGGGCAAGATACTGGGCCGCGCTGACCGATTTTCCGCTGATCGCCTGGGGGGCCACGCCTTTCATCAGCGAGACGCTGGCGGCGCGGACCGGCTGCTATGACCCGTTCGTGCTGGGCTGGCTGGCCGATCTGCTGCGCGCCTGCGCCGCCCCGCCCTTGCCTTCGGTTGTCGCGGCCGGGCATGTCTGCGGGCGGTTGAACAATCCGCGGCTGATCGCGGCCGGGGCGGCAACAGCCGACACGCTGTTGGTCTCGGGGGGCCACGATCACGCGATTGCGGCCTCGGCGATCCTGCGCAGCGATCCCTCTGCCTGCGTCGACAGCCTCGGCACCGCCAGCGTGCTGTATGCCGAAATCCCCACCATCCCACCGCCACCATTAGACCCGCTGATCGCCCTTGCCGCACCGGTCCGGGGCGGCGCGGGTCTGGCCTGTATCGGCGTTCTGGAATTTTCCGAGGCGCTCAACGCTGCAGGAAGCCCTAACGAGGTCCGCAACTTTCTGGCGGCTTCCCCCCTGCCCGGCCAGCCTGGCCAACCACACCCCATCATCGCCGGCCATCCTGATGCGCGCAGCATCCGCGCCGTTGTCGAGGCCGCGGCGATGACCACCCGCGCCATGCTGGGCAAGGTCCCTAGCGCCGGTCCCATCTACGCGACCGGCGGATGGAGCCGCTCATCCGGCTTGTTGCAACTGCGCGCCAGCGTGCTGGGTCGGACGATCCTGACTGCGGATGAGCCGGAACTGGCCCTTGTCGGCGCGGCCCTGCTGGCCGCCGAGGCGACCGGAAGCCCCCTCGCCTATCAACCCGATCTGCGCGCCATCGAGCCGCTGCCGGCATGGCAGCGCGCATATGACGCCGCCTATCCGGTTTTTCTGGACCGCCTGCATGCGGCACACGACAATGCCGTCGCAACAATCCCGCGCAGCCCCCGAGGAACCGCATGAAGAAACTGATCAACGCCCCCGCCGATGTGGTGACGGAAATGCTTGAAGGCTTTGTGGCCGCGACACCGGACACCGCGCTGCTGGCGGACGAAACCGTCGTCGTCCGCACCGATCTGCCCGACCGCGCCGCGCGTGGCGTGGCGGTGATCTCGGGCGGGGGCAGCGGGCACGAGCCGGCCCATGCCGGCTATGTCGGGCGCGGCATGTTGACGGCGGCGGTGGCGGGGGATGTGTTCACCTCGCCCAGCACCGATGCCGTGCTGGCGGCGATCCGGCATGTCGCGGGGCCGGCGGGGGCGCTGCTGGTGGTGAAGAACTATACCGGCGACCGGCTGAATTTCGGCCTCGCGGCCGAGTTGGCCCGCGCCGAAGGCATCCCGGTCGAGGTGGTGATCGTCGCCGATGACGTGGCGCTGAAAGATACCGTTCCGCCCGACCGGCGGCGTGGCATCGCGGGCACCGTGCTGGTCCACAAGGTCGCCGGTGCCGCCGCCGAAGACGGCCGCCCGCTGGCCGAGGTGGCAGAGCTGGCACGCCGGGTGGCGGGGGCCGTCGGCTCGATGGGGGTGGCGCTTGGTGCCTGCACCTTGCCCGCCGTGGGCAAGCCGGGCTTTGAGCTCGGCCCTGACGAAATCGAGATGGGCCTTGGCATCCATGGAGAGCCGGGCGTGCGCCGGGCGAAGATCGCCGGCGCCGATGCGCTGGTAGGCGCGGTGCTGGATGTCATCGCCGAGGATCGCGGGCTGGACCCGGCGCAGCCGGTGGCGCTGCTGGTCAACGGGCTTGGCGCGACCCCGCCGATGGAGCTTTCTGTCATCCAGCGCGCCGCCCTGAACGATCTGCGCGCGCGGGGGCTGGAGGTCGCGCGGCAATGGTCCGGTACGCTGCTGAGCGCGCTGGATATGCCAGGATTCTCGCTGTCGGTGCTGCCGCTGGATGCACAACTTCTGACCTGGCTGGATGCGCCGACGACCGCGCCCGCATGGCCCGGCGCGGGGCTTCTGAATGCTGGGCAGCTGCGCCTGCCCGCCCCGCCCGCAGCCGATCCGTCCCCCGCTGACACGCCAGCCGACGCGACCGGAGCCGCCTTGCACGCCGCCGTCCTGCGCGCCACGGAGGCCCTGATCGCAGCGGAACCGGAACTGACCCGGCTCGACAGCCTCGCGGGCGATGGCGATCTGGGCCAGAGCATGCAGCGCGGATCAGAGGCAGTGCGCGCCCTGCCCGCCAGCGCATTCGCCAGCGCCGAAACCGGACTTACGGCCATCGCCGCCGCTCTGCGCAAGGCCATTGGCGGCAGTTCCGGCCCGTTTTACGCCACCGCACTGTTACGCGCGGCCCGCAGCCTGTCGGGCAAGTCCGCGCCTTCGCCCACCAATTGGGCCACCGCGTTCGACGTTGCTGTCACCGCCATCAGCGATCTGGGCGGCGCGCGTCCGGGCGACCGGACCATGGTCGATGCGCTGCGCCCCGCCGCCGAGGCGTTCAGCGCCGCCATCGCAGGCGGCGCACCGGTCGCACAGGCCTGGCATGCCGCCATCGCCGCTGCAGATCAGGGGCTGGAGGCAACTAAGGCGATGCAGCCCCGCGCCGGGCGCGCCAGCTATCTGGGTGATCGCGCCACCGGCATCCCCGATGGCGGTGCGGCCGCTGTCACCTACTGGATGAAGGCACTACCGCCCGCGCAACCCTGACAGAGGGGCGCGGCAACATGACCGGGCCGGGAATGAGGGAAACGGTTGACTCGTACCCGGCCCATAATAAAGTCCGTATTGTACGGACAAAAATGTACAGGGCGGTCTTCTGATGGAGGTCAGGAAAGCCGCCCCATCCCCGGAGGAGGATCCACGATGAAGAATACTCTTGCCCTGCATATGGCGGTGATCGCGCTGACCGGCTCGGTCGCGACCATGGCCACCGCCCAGACCCTGCCCGAACGCGTCGGCATCACCGTCGGCACGCTTGGTAACCCGTTCTTCGTGCCGCTGGTCAAGGGCGCCGAGGACGCCGTCAAAGCCGCGGCGCCGGATGCCGAGGTGACCGTGGTCAGCGCCGATTACGACCTGAACAAGCAAAGCTCGCAGATCGACAGCTTCATCGCCTCGGGCGTGACGTTGCTGGTGCTGAACGCCGTAGACAGCGAGGCTGTCGGCCCCGCCGCCAAGCGCGCCAAGGATGCCGGCATGACGGTGGTGGCGGTTGACGTCACCGCCTCGGGCGCGGATCTGGCGGTGCGGACCGACAACACCCAGGCCGGGCGCATTACCTGCGAATATCTGGCCGAAGCGATCGGGGGCGAGGGCGACTTCATCATCATCAACGGCCCGCCAGTCAGTTCCATCATCGACCGCGTCACCGGCTGCAAGGAGGCGCTTGCCAACTATCCCGACATCAACCTGCTGTCCGACAATCAGGACGGCAAGGCCAGCCGCGACGGCGGGTTCGAGGTGATGCAGGGCCTGCTGACCCGCTTCCCCGAAATCGACGCGGTGTTCGGCGCAAATGACCCGACCGCCATCGGGGCCGAGCTTGCCGCCAAGCAATTCAACCGGACCGAGATGATCATCGGCGGCGTCGACGGCTCGCCCGATTTCGTCGATGCCCTGCAGAAGGAAGGCACGCTGCTGGTCGCCTCTGCCTCGCAGGATCCTTACGGCATGTCGAAACAGGCGGCAGAGCTGGGCCTGCAGCTGATGGCTGGCGAGGCCCCAGCCGAGACCGAGATCCTGCTGGAAACCGAACTGGTCACGCGCGACAACGCCACCGGCTGGACCCCCTGGGCCACCGAATAGGGCGATGATCCGGGCGGGGGCGACTGCCGTCCCCGCCCAACCTGCATTTCGGGGACAAAGCCATGACTGCAACGGCCGCGATGACACAGCCAGCGACGCCGCGACTGGTCATGCACAACATCTCAAAGACCTTCGGGCCGATCCGGGCCCTGCAGGACGTCTCGCTGACGGTGATGCCGGGCGAGGTTCATGCGCTGATGGGCGAAAACGGCGCTGGCAAGTCAACGCTGATGCGCATACTTGCCGGGGCGATCCATGCCGATGCCGATGGCCGGATCGAGATCGACGGCCGCCCTGCACAGATCGCCGGCCCTCGCGACGCCCGCGATCTCGGCATCGCGGTGATCTATCAGGAACTGTCGCAATCGCCGAACCTGACCGTGGCCGAGAACATGTTTCTGGGCCGCGAGCGCCGCCGCGGCCCCTTCATGACCGACCGCGCCCGGCAGCGCCGCGAATGCGCGCCGGTGCTGGCGCGGCTGGGGGCCGACTTCGGGCCGGATACGCTGGTGATGAACCTTTCGCTTGGCCAACGCCAGCTGGTCGAGATCGCCCGCGCCCTGTTGCAGGACGCCCGCCTGATCGTCATGGACGAACCCACCACCGCGCTGAGCGAGCGCGAAAGCGAACACCTGTTCACCCTGATCGACGGCCTGCGCGCCGAGGGGATCGCCATCATCTATATCTCGCACCGGATGGAGGAGGTCTACCGGCTGGCCGACAGCGTCAGCGTGTTGCGCGATGGCCGCTATGTCGGCGGTCTGAGCCGGGCGGAGCTGGATGCAGAGCGGCTCGTCTCGATGATGGTCGGGCGCGAGATTTCGGGATTTTACCAGAAGCAGCACCGCCCCGCCCCGCACGAGGCCGCCGTGCTGGAGGTGCGCGACCTGACTGATGGTGACGGCATCGGCCCGGTCAGCTTCGACCTGTTCGCAGGTGAGGTGGTCGGGATTTCCGGCCTTGTCGGCTCGGGCCGAACCGAGGTGGCGCGGCTGATCTATGGCGCGGATCCCGCACGCGGCGGCAGCGTCAGCCTGGGCGGCACTGAACTGGACCACCGTCGGCCGCGCAGTTCGCTGGATGCCGGACTGGCCTATCTGACCGAGGACCGGAAGGGCAACGGCCTGTTCCTGGACATGACCGTGGCCGAAAACACCGCCATCAGCGTCCTGCATCGGCGCGGCGGTCCGGGCGGCGTCCTGCCGCCGGCCACCGTCACCGACATGGGGCGCGCACGTATCGCCGAACTGGACGTGCGCGGCGCGGGCCCGGCCACGCGGGTCGGCAACCTGTCGGGCGGCAACCAGCAGAAGGTGCTGCTGGGCCGGTTGCTGGAAACCGCCCCGCAGGTGCTGATCCTGGACGAACCAACCCGCGGCGTCGATATCGGCGCGAAATCGGAAATCTACAGCCTGATCGACCGGCTGACCGCCAGCGGAATGGCGGTGCTGATGATTTCCAGCGAACTGACCGAGCTTCTGGGCACCGCCGACCGCATCCTGGTCATGCGCGACGGCCGCATTGCGGGCGAGGTCCCCAACACCGCCACGAACCCCGCCACGCAAGAGGCGATCATGCGTCTGTCGGCCGGCACCGGCGCCCAGACCAAGAACGGAGGACAAGCATGACCACCCCCGCCCAAACCGCCGCATCCCGGCGCGAGACGATGCGAACATGGCTGCGCCTGTCGGGCATGCTGCCGGTGCTGGTGCTGCTGTGCATCGGATTCGAGCTGGCCAGCGGCCGCTTTTTGTCGGTCAACAACCTGTCGATCGTGATGCAGCAAGCCTCGATCAACGCCGTTCTGGCGGCGGGGATGACCTTCGTCATCCTGACCGGCGGGATTGACCTGTCCGTCGGTTCCATCCTGGCGCTGGCGGCGGTGGTGGCGGTGGCTGCCACGATCACGCCGGGCCTTGCCTGGGCCGCGATACCGCTGGCGCTGATGGCGGGGGCGGCCTGCGGGCTGGTCAACGGTTCACTGATCGCCTGGCTGGGGCTGCCACCTTTCATCGTCACCCTGGGGGCGCTGACCGCCGTGCGCGGGGTGGCGCGGCTGGCGGCTGGAGATTCCACGGTTTTCAACTCTGACCTTCCCTTCAGCGTCATCGGCAACGGTAACCTGTTCGGCGTGCCCTGGCTGGTGGTCATCGCCTTTCTGGTGATCCTGCTGTCCTGGGTGATCCTGCGCCGCACGGTGCTGGGGACCTGGATCTATGCCGTCGGCGGCAATGCCGAAGCCGCCGCCCTAGCCGGCATCAAGGTGCCGCTGGTGTTGCTGTTCGTCTATGCCGTCTCGGGCCTGCTGGCGGGGCTGGGCGGGGTGATGTCGGCGGCACGGCTTTACGCCGCCAACGGGCTGCAGCTTGGCCAGGCGTACGAGCTGGACGCCATCGCCGCGGTGATCCTGGGCGGGACCAGCTTTGTCGGCGGTATCGGCTCGGTCTGGGGGACGCTGATCGGGGCGCTGATTATCGCCGTGCTGTCGAACGGGCTGATCCTGCTGGGTGTGTCGGATATCTGGCAATACATCATCAAGGGCGGCGTCATCATCCTGGCTGTGGCCATCGACAAGCTGCGCACCCGCTAGGTCTGGACCATGCACGCGTCTTCCGACGGGCAGGCGACATGTGCCGCTTGCGTAAATCCCGCTGGCAGTTGACAAATAGGCAAGTCAGAACCCAAGGGAGAACGTGCATGGCGATCCGCAGCATCCTGACCAGCTATACCGGAACCGGGGGCGGCGCGGCCGCGCTGCACATGTCGGTTCTGATGGCCAAGAAATACGACGCCCGCATCACCGGCGCCGTCTGGCAGCCGCCGAATCCGCTGCGCAAACGCTCTGCCGCGTTCCTGACCCGCGACATCGACACCATCATCGACCAGATGGAGACAGAGTTCGTCGACGAACGCCGCCGCGCCTTCGAGGCCACAGTGTCCGAAGCTGGGCTGTCCGGGCGCGCCGATTTCGTCGCACTCAGCAGCACCGGGCGTACGCTGGTCGAACTGTCCCGCGCCCATGACGTCGTGGTGATGGGTGGTGCGGCTGAAGGTGGTCGGTCCGAGGATTTCTCGATCCGGCCTGACGTGATCGCGCTGCGATCAGGCCGCCCGACCATCATCGTTCCGGCAAGCTATAACGCGCCGGCGATCAACGAAACCGCGGTGGTGGCCTGGGACGGCAAGCGCGCCTCGGCACGTGCGCTGGCGGACGCGATGCATATTCTGGCGACCAAGGACAAGGTAACGCTGCTGGTCATCGGCGAAGGCCCGGTCAAGGATCGCGAGCAGATCGACGATGTCCTGCGGCTGCTGGAGCTGCACGGGATCGACGCAGCGTTCGAACAGCGCCCGGCGGCGACCGGCGGCATCGGGCGCACCATTCTGGACACCTGCACCGATCTGGGTGCGGGCATCTTGGTCATGGGCGCATACGAGCACAGCAAGTTTTCAGAAGACCTGCTGGGCGGCGTCACCCGCGACATTCTGGAAAATGCCGACCTGCCCCTGCTGATGTCGCACTAGCCGCCGGTAGAGATCAGCGTTGTCTGGGCGAGCTCCTGACACTCCGCCGGGGCCGCGCCCTCGATCCGGCGCAGCAGCAGATCGGCCAGACGCGCGCCCGCCATGCGACGCGAAAAATGCGCCGAATGGACAGGGGCGGCGATATAATCACCAAGGCGCGTACCGGACCTTTGGGCGAAACCGACCGCGCCCGCCTTTGCGCCCAGCCGGTCGCGCGTGCCGGCTTGCGCACCCAGTAGTGCCAGTTCATTCGCGCATAGAAAGGCATCCGCGCCCGCGTCCAGCAGCGGGCCGGCCGCGCGGCGGGCGGTATCAGGGGCCAGTTCGCCCAGATGGCGGAGTGCCGGGTCGGGTGCGATGCCATGATCGCGCAGCGCCTGCTCATAGCCGCGCAGCCGCTGCCGCACGAAGGTGAAGCGCGGTTCACCGTCAATCAGCGCAATGCGCCGGAACCCGTCGCGCAGCAATGCCTCGGTCCCCTGATGGGCGGCCTGTTCATTGTCGATGTCGAACCATGGATGCTCGGACAGAAGCTCGGTTCGGCCGAAGGTGACAAAGGGAAAATCGGCCTCCAGCAGATACTTCACACGCGCATCCAGCAGTTCCGTGTGGTCGAGGATGATACCATCGGCCTGCCGCGCCCGCACGACCTGACGCACCGCATCAAGCCCCGCTGCGCCCTGACCGACCGGCACCGCACGCAGTGCATATTCGGTCCCGACGAGCCGCTGATGAATGCCGTTCAGCAGCCCGACTGCACCGGAATCGCCGACCTCCTCCTCGGGCTGAAAGCCCAGGAAGGCCATGATGACAAAGGTGCGCCCGGTCCGCAGCCGCGCCCCGTCGAGGTTGCGGACATAGCCCATCCGGGCGGCGGTTTCGCGTACCTTCAGCACCATTTCGGGGCTGATCTTGTGACCGTCCTTCAGCGCCCGCGCGACCGTGGTGACCGAAACGCCCATCTCGGCGGCGATGGTTTTCAGCGTCACCGGGCCGTCGCTGTCCTTGGTCATGGTCATCCTTTCAGCCAGTCCAGCCGGGGCGCGGTCGCCGGCAGATGCGATGCACGCGCGCGTTCAGCCACGAGCACCCTCGGCCGTCCGGGCAGCAGCGTCACGCCGTTATCCGACCACACCCGGTCGCCGCCATGATCCCAGCTGACCCACAGCGCCGGGCGGTCCGTGGTCAGGGTTACCGTCGCCCGGCCATGTTCGTCCACCCCTTCGACAGCGTTGATCCGGGGGCGGCCCAGATCATATTCCTTCGGCCGCCGCGGTAAATAGTCGTTTTCTCCCAGATGCTTACCCCCATCCGTCCAGTCCATATGCAGGAAGGCGTCATCAGCCAGCGGCGCCAACCGGGCAACCTCGACCGCGCCGGCTTCGGGGATGGTCGCCTGCCAGCTGCCGACTTCCTCCACTTCGCCCGCAAACCTCGCCGCCCGGGCCGAGGCCGTCAGCTGCACCGGCGCGGGCGTATCGTTGACGGCCCAGATCACCACCTCTCCGGTCGCCGGATCGGGTTGGGCAGTCAGCATCACCGGCAGATAAAAGCGCCGCGCCAGATAGTGCAGCAGCTTCCAGCCGCCGCCATATTCCAGGCTCGACCAGCTGGCGACCGGCCAGGTGTCGTTCAGCTGCCAATACAGCACCCCCATGCAGCGGGGCTTGTTCACGCGCCAGAACTCGATTGCGGTCTTCATCGCCATGGCCTGCGCGATCTGGCTGAGAAAGCCCATCTCCTCGAACCCGTCGGGAAAGCGAAAATAGCGGGCCAGCGTTTCCACGATGCGGCCATTACCGCCGGGATTGCGCTGATGGACATCCATGACGCGGGACGACACATTGCGGTCGCGCGCCTCGGTGAAGCTGTCGATCACCCGGGCCGAGGGGAAGGACTGAAAGCCGAATTCCGAACAGAAGCGGGGGCGCACGCTTCGGTAATGTTCAAAATCCTTGGCCGAGTGCCAGACATCCCAGAAATGCATGTCGCCCGAGGCGTCGTCATGCCAGCCATCGCCGAAATTCAATGGCCCGACCGAAGGCGAGGACGGCCACCACGGCACGTCCGGGGCCTCGTCCTGAATGGCTTCTTCCAGTGCATGATTCAGCCGGTCATACATGGCCAGATAGCGGTCGCGATCGGCCTTGCTTTCGTCGAACCATCCCAGCGCCCCGACCAGCTCGTTATCGCCGCACCACAAGGCGAGGCAGGGGTGAGCGGACAGGCGACGGATCTGCTGGCGTGCCTCAACCCGAACATCGTCCAGCCAGGCGCGATCCGCCGCGGGATACAGGTTGCAGGCGAACATGAAATCCTGCCAGACCAGAAGGCCCCGTTCCGAACACATTTCATAGAACCAGTCAGGTTCGTAAGCACCGCCGCCCCAGACGCGCAGCATGTTCATATTGGCTTGAACGGCACTGTCCAGCAGGTCGGCCACGGCGTCCCGCGTGGCGCGCGAGGGCAGCGCATCGGCGGGGATCCAGTTCGCGCCGCGCATGAAGATCTCGCGACCGTTGATGCGGAAGGCAAAGCGGTGGCCGATCTCGTCGCGGTCGGTCAGTAATTCGATCTGGCGCAGGCCGATGCGCAGGGTTCGCTGCTGATCGCCAAGCCTGACCGCCAGATCATACATCTCTTGCGCGCCATGACCCGCTGGCCACCAAAGGCGCGGCTGGTCGATCTGCGCGGCAAGGGTGACGCGGTTTTGGCCGGGCCAAAGCTGCACCTCGGCGGTGACGGTCTGGCCGCCGATCATCATCGCTGCCTGCGTAGTCACGGGCCGGGCGGCATCGGCAATCAGTTCGACCTCGACCCGGACCTTTCCGTCCTGATGGTGCTGGCGGATCATCACATCGTCCAGCCGCAGGGGGTCACTGCGGCGCAGCCGGATACCCCCGTAAACCCCCAGCGGCGACAGCGCGATGTTCCAGTCCCAACCGGCATCGCATTGCGGCTTGCGCAGGAAATTGTAGTGCGCCAGCCGGTTGTTCCAGAAGATATAGGGCACCGCGAAAGGGAAAGCCGCCGCCTTTTCCGCCGCCACGGCAGAGTTCGACAGAAAGCGGATCTGCAACCGGTTCCGCCCCGCTACCAGCGCCCCGGTCACGTCCAGATCATGCCGCAGAAACCGGTTACCCGGCCGCCCGATCTCGACCCCGTTCAGCGTCACCACCGCATGACAATCCACCCCGTCGAGCACCAGCGTATGACGCCCCTCAACCGGTCCGGACAGGTCAAACTCGCGCTCGGCCAGCCATTCGCTTTCGTGGATCCAGTCGAGGCTGGCCTCGCGGTCGCGCCAATAGGGATCCTCGATCTGCCCGGCGGCCAGCAGCGCCGAATGCACATCGCCGGGAAAGTCGATGGTCAGCGGCTGATCCCCGCCATCGCGGCAAAGCTGCCAGCTTCCATTCAGCACCAGATCATCAGTCGCGAGGCTTTGATCATCCATGACGCGGGATCCATTCAGGGGCTCGTCAGGCGAGCGGAGGTTTAACGATATACCTGCCAAGGTCCGTCCTTAGCTTTAAAAAGTCAATTCAGAAGATATAACGATACACCCACCCATATGCAGCGGATTTCACGGCCTTTTCCGTCGTCTTGGGTTGTCCGCGGCAGTGAGCCGTTGACCCCCGGCTGATTCGGCGCAGCTTCACTCGGGAAAGCACACGTCCAGCAGATCGCCGCTCTGACCAGCCGGCAGCGCACCGAAGAACCGACCCCTGCCCGGCGTCAGGCGGCTGGCGGCGTAGCCCTCGGCCAGTGCGGGCGGTGCATGGCGCAGCAGCACAGAGGCCGTCAGCAACAGCGCCGCGCTTTCGACAAACCAGCGCGCCTCGGCTTCGGATACCGTGCCGGCCCATCGGTCGCGATGGGTGCGCAGCGCGGCATCAAAGGCGGGGTGTAACCCGCGCGCGGCCAGAAGCTCTGCCTCCAGCACCTCGGAGGCCAGCGGGTCCTTTGCCAGCGTGCGCAGCGCATCCAGGCAGATGACATTGGCCGAGCCTTCCCAGATTCCGTTCAGCGGTGCCTCTCGGTACAGCATCGGCAGCGGCGTATCCTCGACATATCCCATGCCGCCCAGAACCTCCATCGCCTCGGTCACGACCAGCGGGCACAGCTTGTTGGCCAGGTATTTCGCCAGCGCCACACCAATCCGGGCGAAGGCGCGATCCTGCGCCGAAGTGCCGTCGAAATGCGCCGCCACATGCAAGCCCAGCATCAGGCTGCCCGCCCAGTCCAGCGTTACATCCGCCAGCACCGCCCGCATCAGAGGCTGGTCGATCAGCCGGCGCTGAAAGGCCGAGCGATGGCGAACCCAGTGATAGGCCTGATCCAGCGCGGCGCGCATCAGGCCAGCGGGCGCAATGGCGGTGTCCAGCCGGGTGTGGTGGACCATCTTGACGATGGTGCGGATGCCGTCACCCTCCTCACCGATCCGGTGCGCCAGCGCACCCTGATATTCGATCTCGGCCGAAGCGTTGGACCGGTTTCCCAGCTTGTCCTTCAGCCGCTGGATGCGGATGGCATTGCGCCCGCCCTCCAGCCAGCGCGGGACCAGAAAGCAGGTCAGCCCCTGCCCGGTCTGCGCCAACGTCAGGAACCCGTCCGACATCGGGGCCGAGCAAAACCACTTGTGCCCGGTTAGCCGCCATGCCGCCCCATCTGCCGCCGCCCGGGTGGCATTGGCCCGCACGTCGGACCCGCCCTGCTTTTCGGTCATCGCCATGCCCAGCGTCAGCCCGGCTTTGCCGCCCGCCGCCTGTACCGAGGGATCATAGCGCCGCGACAACACGCCGGCGGCCCAATCACCCAGGCCCTCGGCCCGGCGCAGAACCGGGGTTGCGGCATAGGTCATGGTCAGCGGGCAGCAGTGACCCGGTTCAACCTGGCTGGCCAGATAGACCATGGCGGCATGGCGCAGATGGCCGTCCGCGCCGCCCTCCCAGGCAACGGAATGGTAACCCGCCGCAACCGAGGCTTCCATGAAACGGTGATAGGCGGGGTGGAAATGCACCTCGTCCAACCGGCGGCCACCGGCATCGAACAGCTCCAGTTCAGGCGCGTGACGATTGGCGTTACGCGCCGCCGCACGCATCTGCTGGCTGCCCAGCAGCGCGCCGTAGCCAGCCAGATCACCCGCATTCGTGAAATGTCCCCGCAACAACGGATCGCCCTGCCAAAGGTCGCGATCCCCCTGCGGTTCTGGCTGGTTGGCAACGTCATGTGTTCCCAGATCCGACCGCCCTTCAAGCATCATTCCCCCCTAATGCTGCCCCGCATTGTTATAGCGCCAAACGCTGCGGCCGGGGCTGCGACGTGGCGGCAGCTAGGATTGCGGCGGGTTCTCTAGCCAGTCGCCCGGCCAGTCCTCTGGCCATGCCGGCCCGGGTATGCCACGCTGACGCTCGGCCTCGGCCAGTTGCGCCTCGGCCTGGGCCAGATAGTCGCGGGTGATCGGCACCGCATCGACGCGATGCGCCAGCTGGATCTGCCAGACTACCATCCCACCTTCGCGAAACGAGGCCTCGCAACCCGCAAGATAGAACTCCCACATTCGACAGAAGGTCTCATCATACAGCGCTTTCGCCGCGCTGCGCCTCGCCATGAAGGCCTGCCGCCAGGCGCGCAGGGTTTCGGCATAATGCAGGCGCAGAACCTCGATATCGGTGACCAGCAGGCCGGATTTCTCGATCGCCTGCATCACCTCGGACAGGGCGGGGATATAGCCACCGGGAAAGATATAGCGGCGCAGGAAGGGGTTGGTCGCGCCGGGCGGGTCGACGCGCCCGATACTGTGCAGAAGCATCACCCCATCGGGGCGCAGCATGGATGCCGTCTTGCGGAAGAACCCTTCATAGTGGTTGACGCCCACATGTTCGAACATCCCGACCGAGACGATGCGGTCATAGTCGCGCCCGATCTCGCGGTAATCCTGCAGGCGAAAATCGACCTCCAGCCGCTCTGTCTCGGCACGCCGCCGGGAAACGGCCAGCTGCTCCTCCGACAGGGTGACGCCATCGACGCACGCCCCTGCGACACGCGCCAGATACAGCCCCATCCCGCCCCAGCCGCTGCCGATATCCAGCACCTCCATTCCCGGCTTCAGCCGCAGCTTGGCAGCGATGTGGCGCTTCTTCAGCAGCTGCGCCCGCGCCAGTGAGATATCGGGCCGCGGGTAATAGGCGCAGGAATATTGCATATCCGGGTCAAGAAACAGCCGGTAAAGGTCCGCCGAAAGATCATAGTGGCGCTGCACATTGCCGCGCGCCCGAATACGCGTGTTGATCTGGTGCAGACGCCGCGCGACGATGCGCATCTTCTCGAAGGCTTTCATCCAGACCGCCGGCATCAGCGGCCGTCCGGCATTGGCATAGCTCAGCATGATGAGGTCGTAGATCGAGCCCTCAACCATGTCGATCTCGCCGTCCATAAAACACTCCCCCAGCTTCAGCGCCGGGTTCGCGGCCACCGACCGTTCCGCCCGGGCAGAGTTGAAGCGCACCGTCACCGGCGGCCCCTGCCCGTCGCCGAACCGCATCTCATCGCCCTGGGCGGAAATGACAGTCAGCTGCCCCTGCCGCATGTATTTTTCCAGGAATTTGCGTAGAAGCGTGTTCATCTGGCCCCGCGATCCCGGCCCCGATGCAGGGGCCAGACTGCTTTTCCAGCCGGCATGACACAACGCCCCGCCCCCGAAGTCCAGTCCCGCGCCCGGCGCGCGCTGCGCACCCGCGAAACTCCGCTTGGTTCATTCTGGCCCAAATATCCCGGGGTGACTGGCCGCAGGCCAGGAGGGGCAGCGCCCCTGCCCCATATCCGCCCGCTAGCCACGCTAGTGGCTGGTGCCGTCCTCGAAGGTGATCTTGTTCCAGACGTTATACTTGCCCGAAGGCTTCTTCATCGGCAGACGCTTCACCTCCTGCAGCGTCTTGGCGTCATAGATGACTACCGCGCCCTCATCTTCCCACAGGGACACCAGAACCTGGCTGCCGTCCCGAGTGAATTCGGCATGGGCGAAGGTCCGGCCGGGGAAAGGCGCCAGCGTTTGCACGATTTCCAGCGTCTGCTTGTCGATGATGTGCATCTCGTCCTTGTGGGGACCGAAAAAGACATCGGCCCAGACATAGGGGCTGCTGTCATGGCTGCGCAGGAAGAATCCGGGGCCGTCGGTCTTGATCTGGCTGACCAGCGACCAGTCTTCCATGTCGATGACCGACAGCACGCCTTCGTTCAGATGCGGCGTGGCCATAACGCGGCGGCCATCCCGTTCCCAGGTGATCCCCGATCCCAGATGCGGCATGCCGGGCAAGGGCAGTTCCGCAATCTCGCGGCCCACGTCAAGATTGACGACCACGCCCTTGTCGCCTTCGCGATTGGTGCCGATCAGATGGCGGTAATCGGGGGTGAAAAAGAAATCGTCCAGCGGCTCCTCGATCTGGATGCGGCGGCGGGCGAACAGGCCCTTTTCGGCGCCCAGCGATTCCTCCATGTCCTTTTCATAGCTGTGGACGAAGCCGTCATGGAATGGCCCGGCATCCGGGTCGGTGGCGATTTCCCAGATCTCGGGCGCGTCCTTCAGCGCCAGCACGAAGGATTTGCGCGGGGGCGCCTGATAGACCGCCGAGACGCGGCTTTCCGTGCCATTCCTTGCAGTGACGGGGATTTCCTTTGCCACCGACAGGTCGGCGGTGGACAGCACGGTCAGGCTGGCGGGCAGGTAATTGGCGACGGCCAGCCATCTGCCGTCATGGCTCATGGCAATGTTGCGGCTGTTCAACCCGGCGCGGATGCGGCCGACCTCTTGCAAGGACCAGATGTCGTATTTCTGCACCCAGCCATCGCGCGACATGATGAAGACAAAACGCCCGTCGGGGCTGAATTTCGGTCCGCCGTGGACGGCAAAGGGGGTGGCGAAGCGGTCGAGAACCGCGAAGCTGTCGCCGTCCAATACGCTGACGTGATGGTCGCCGGTTTCCACGACCAGCGTGATGTTCATCGGATCGCCCGCAAAGACCGGCGCGTCTGCCGGCTTGTAATCGGGGTTCATCTGCCGGCTTTCGGCCATCTGCGCTGCCGTCCAATCCGGGACCTGCGAAAGCGGCGTCTTGAGATAATCCACCAGCGTCGCGATCTGCGCGCCCGAAAGCTGATCGGCAAAGCCCGCCATCTGGGTCGCGGGCCGGCCATCCGCAATGATCGCGTCGATCCCCTTCAGCCGCCCCAGCGTTTCCGGGATCAGCGCCGGTCCGGTGCCGCCCAGCCGGTCCTCGGCGTGGCAGGAGGCGCAGTTGTCAGCGTAATCGGCGGCGGCATCGGCCTGCGCCATCAGCGGGAATGCGGCAATAAGGCTAAAGGAAACGATGCGCCGGATCATGGCTTTTGCCCTTGAACGGAGTGACAGAGACGCGGTTCAGATCGGCACCGGTGACGCCGATCTCGGCCGCGTTCAGATAACAGGCGGGATCCTCGGCCCAGGGGTCGCCGGTCAGTTGCAGCGCGCGGATGCGGGTATTGCCGCCGCAGACCGCCTGATAAGCGCAGGCCCCGCAACGCCCCTTCAGCGGGCGCGGCCGCGTGCGCAGCGTGGCCAGGATCGGGTCGTCCCCGGTCCAGATTTCCGAGAATGGCCGTTCCTTGACAGATCCAGCGGTATAGTCGGACCAGTACGTATCCGGGTGGACCTTGCCCTGCGGGTCGATATTGCCGACGCCGAGCCCCGAGGAATTGCCGCCCCATGCCTCCAGATGGCTGCGCAGGTGGGCGACGGTTGCCGCATCAAACCGCGCCTCGGCCCAACGCAGGAAATAAACCGCATCGGCATCGTTATTGCCGGTGACGACCTCGAAGGCCTCGCCCGCTTTCACGGCGGCCCAGGCGCGATCCATCAGCAGATCCATGGCGCGGCGGGTGTGGCCGTGATCGGCATCCTCGCCCCGGTGCTTGTCGCCGCGCCCCGCATAGACAAGGTGCGACAGATAGAACTTGTCGACGCCCTCATCCCTGCACAGGTCCAGCATCGCCGGCAGGTGATGGGCATTGCCGTCGGTGATGGTGAAGCGCAGGCCCACCTTGACGCCGCGCGCCTTGCAGGCCCGTACGCCTTCCAACGCCTGAGCATAGGCCCCTTCGACGCCACGGAACCAGTCATTCACCGCACCGATCCCGTCCAGCGAGATGCCCACATAGTCAAAACCCAGATCGGCCAGCCGGTCGACATTGCCGGCATTGATCTTCGTGCCGTTGGTCGACAGCGACAAGTGGCGGAAATTCAGCCGACGCGCCTCCTCGGCCAGTTCCCAGAAGTCGAAGCGCGACATCGGCTCGCCCCCCGACAGGATCAGCGCGGGGATGCGGAAATCGGACAGATCGTGCAGCACGCCCATGGCCTGTTCGTGGGTCAGTTCGCCCGGAAAGGGACGGTCGGCCGACACGGTATAGCAATGGCGGCATTTCAGGTTGCAGCTGCGGGTCAGGTTCCAGATCACCACCGGCTTGACCGGACCGCTGCGGCGGCGCGGCGGGGTCGGGTTCAGGATCTGCTGCATGTATTGGGTCAGACGGAACATCGGGGCCTCCTTTATCAGCCGTCCTGCAGGCGCAGGCCGGTCTTTTTCAGGATCCGGGTGGAATAAAGGACATCATCGGCGCGCAGCGCATCGCCCAGAATGGTGCGCACCTGGGCGCGCTTTTCCTCGACCTCGGCGCGGCTGGCACCGTGCAGCATGGCGAACAGGTTATAGCGCCAGACCGGCGCGCGCGGACGCAGATAGCAATGGGTGACGAAATCCAATTGCCCGACCTGCGCGCCAAGGGCCGCAGCGTGGTCGTCATGGACGTCCCACACGCTCATCCCGTTGGCGGTCATGCCCAGCGCATAGTGGTTCGGCGCGACCGCAATACGGCGGATGATGCCGCGGTCCTGAAGCGCCGCAAGGCGGGCGATCACCTCGTCCTCGCTTAGCATCAGCCATGTGGCGATCTGCGCATAGGGGCGCGCGGTCAATGGCAATCCGGCCTGCGTCGCCTTGATGAGGCTGCGGTCGATGGGGTCAAGTTTGCTCATGCCATCACCCGGAAGCCGATGAAGAATTCCTGAAGTTTGGGGAATTGCCAGACGGTCAGGCCGGTCTCGGCCTCGATCCGGGTGGCGGTCTCGGCGATGCCTTCGGGCGTCGGCGTGGCCAGCACAAACCACATGTTCAGCGCGTGGTCGCGGGCATAGTTATGGGCGACCTCGGGGTGCACGTTGACCAGCCCGGCGATGCGGTCAAAATCCTCCTCGGGGGCGGACAGCGCGCAAAGGCAGAACGCCCCGCCCATCGCCGCCGCGTCGAAGAAGGGACCAAAGCGGGTGATTGCACCGATGTCGCGCAGCCGAGTCAGCCGGGCGATCAGTTCTGCCCCATCAAGGCCAAGCGCTGCCCCCGCATCCTCGAATGGCTGCGGGGTCAGCGGAAAGCCCTCCTGCAAGGCATTCAGGATGGCGCGGTCAGTGGCATCCAGCGCGTTTTCAGGCAATGTCTGACGCAGGCGACTCATGCGGCGGCCTCGGCGATCGTCGCTCCGCGTTGGCGGAAGCAGCGGGTGGAAAACAGGATGCGATGGGGGGCGCCCACCAGTTCCGGCAGCGCGCGGGCCTGATCCAGCACCGCCATCGCTTCGGGACGGGAGCGGGCATGGATCATGCAGAACAGCGGCCAATCCCAAACCCCCGGCACCCGGCGGCGCTGATAGCATAAGGTGACGCCCGGAACCGCCGCCAGCGCTGCGCCAGCTGCGGGGATGGCCGCGTCCGGCAGCTGCCAGACCACCATGGCGTTTTCGCGCCACCCCAAGGCCCGGTGCTTCACGATGACGCCGACACGGGTCAGCAGCCGGGCATTCGCCAAAGCGGCGATGCGGGACAGAACCTCGGCCTCGGTCCGGTTCAGGCTGCGGGCAAGCACCGCGAAAGGATGGGTATCCAGCGCCAGACCCAAAGACAGCGCCTGCATCAGCGCTGCATCGCCCGGCTCCATCGCCGCCAGATCGGCCGGGCGGTCGAGGCCCATGCTTTGCCGCGGCCCCTGCAATGGAAAGCCGAGATCGATGTTGAAGGCCCGCACCAGAGGCAACGACAGGACCGGCAGACCAGATGTATCCTCGATCCGGCCAAGGCTTGCGTTCAACCGCTCGGCATCAGGGGCAGTGGCCACAAACCACAGGTTCCAATCACCCTCGCGCAGATAGGAATGGTTTACGCCCGGCTCGGCGCTGACCACTGCGGCCACTTCCTCGATCCTGTGCGGCGGCACCTGCAGCGCCGCCAGTGTCGAGGCCCCCGCCGTATTTGGCCTGCAGGTCGCCCCCACCCGCGCGATCCGGCCGGTGTGCTGCAAGCGGCGCAGGCGGGCGATTACGTCGGGTTCGGTGATGCCAAGCCGGTCGGCCATGGCGGCAAAGGGACGAGAGACCAGCGGCAGATCGCGCTGGAACTCATCAAGCAGGCGCAGATCCAGATCATCCATTCTCACAACCCCGTCCGATGGGCGCGGTCGGTGAAGAAGATGCCAGACGGCGCCTTGGCCGGGATCTCTGCCAGCACTTCGCGGCTGCGTGCGTCGCGGATCTCGACCCGGTTTTCGTCGCGGACGGACAGCCAGACCTCACGTCCGCGCGGTGAGAACTCCATATGCAGCACGCCTTTGCCGGGGGTCAGCGTGTCCGTGACCTGATGGGTCAGCACATCGACGACTTGCAATTTGTCGTTGTCGGGGGGGGCGAAATTCACCCAGACCTCGCGCCGGTCAGGACGGGCAACGGCAAAGACGGGCTGGCCGGCCAGATCGGTGCGGGCGATTTCGGACAGGCTCGCGGCATCGACCCACAAAAGCTGATGCAGCCCGACAGCAGGCAGCGCAAAGACGCCATCGGCCAGCGTCCAGCCCTGCAGATGTGGCATCTTGTAAACCGGCAGGTCGGGCTGATCCTTGCCGTAATCGGGCAGGAAACGGGTAACCTCGGGCGGATCCCGCCACAGGTCGATGGCGGTAAGCCCCTTTTCGCCGAACAACCCGACGATATAGGTCCGCCCGTCGCCGGTCAGCAGCGCGTCGTAAGGGTTGGCGCCGATGCCCTCCAGCTTTGTGATCACAGGATTCGCCGGGTCGGCCGAATGGTCCAGCATCCAGACCTGGCCCGTGTCCCAGGTGGCGACGGCAAAGCGGCTGCCGGGCACATCGGCAATGCCCACGGTCTTCGAGCCCATGGGGATGTCGGCGACCAGCTCCAGCGTGGCCGTGTCAAAGACCTTGACCCCGCCGGGTTCGTAATTCGACACCGCGACCAGCCTGCCGTCGTCCGAAATCGCGCCGCCGATGGAATTGCCCCCCTGTACCACCCGCTTGACCACCGTTCGGGTGAGAAGATCCACCTTCGTCAGCCCCCCATCGCGACCGAAGACAAAGGCGAAACGTTCGTCGGGGGAATAGACCAGACTGGCATGGGACAGGTCGCCCAGCCCCTCGATCCGGCCGATGGCGGCGCGTTCGCTGCGGTCGACCACAAGCAGCGATCCCGCCTCTCGTTCCACCACAAGGCCCAGATCGCCGGTGCCGCGCAATTCGTCTGCCCAGGCCGGCAAGGCCAGCGTGAGCGCTGCACATATCGCGGCCAGACTGTTGAGCTTCATGGCTTTTCCTTTTGCAGCAGATAGTCGGCGATCCAGCGCGCCTCGTCCTCGTTCAGCAATGGACGCCAGCCGGGCATGGCACTGCCGGGCAAACCGTCGAGGATGAGCGCAGTCAAGTCATCCGGGTCGCGCCCCGCCAGCGCCGTCGGCGTGATCGGGCTGCCGAGGCCCCCGGTCAGGTGCAACCCGTGGCACGACCCGCAATCCTGCCGGACCATGTGGCGCAGTTCTTCGGCCCGTTGGGGCGGCACCGCGCCCACCTGGGCGGGCAGTGTCAGCGCCAGCAGGATTGCCACCAGCCTAGCCATGAGAGACCAGCTTTTCGGTCGGCGGCATGGTCGGGATCGGCAGGGCCGCATCTTCGGCCAGGGCGGCGACATGGCCGATCAGGAACAGCACGGGCGCGGGCATCGGATTGTCCCGGAATGCCCCGGCAATGCCGCGAAGATCGCCGCGCAGCCGACGCTCGCGCGGGGTCGATGCCTGCGACACCGCCAGCACCGGCAGATCGGAGGGCATACCGTGGGCGATCAGCCGGCGGGCGATCTCCTCCATATTGGCGGCGCCCATATAGACGGCCAGCGTAGTCTGCGGATCGGCCAACGATGCCCAGTCAAGATCAAGCGCCGCGTCCCGCGCCCGGTGCCCGGTGACAAAGCGCAGTCCCGTCGCCAGCCCGCGATGGGTCAGCGGCAGGCGCAGAGAGGCCGCAGCCCCCTGCGCGGCAGTGATGCCGGGGACATAATCGCAGGGGATGCCGGCGGCGTTCAGCGCCTCGTATTCCTCGCCGCCGCGCCCGAAGATGGTGGGATCGCCGCCTTTCAGCCGGGCAACGGTCAGACCCGCTTGGCCCAGTTCGACCAGAATCGCGTTGATGCGATCCTGCGGCACGGGGTGAAAGCCCGCAGCCTTGCCGACCGCGATGCGGCGGGTATGGGCGGGGATGCAGGCAAGGATCTCGTCCGAGACCAGCCGATCATGGACCACCACGTCGGCCGATTGGATCAACCGCAGGGCGCGCAGGGTCAGCAACTCAGGATCGCCCGGCCCGGCGCCGATCAGGTGGACATGGCCGGTTGTGCGACTGCCAGCGCTGCCCGGCCTCGAATGCGTCGCCTGCTGCATGTTCTTCATCCCCGACTCCCTGCTGAATGCTGCCGGACGGGGAACCGCAGGCCCCGCACGGATTGCGCGCCCCGGATCACCAGAACCGGCAGGCGACAACGTCGCCGTCAGACGGGGCGGTACTTGTGGGCGGGGGCGAGGCTTCGGGGCCGGATCTTGCGTGTGGTGACCGATCACTCATCGGGCAATCCTGTCTTGCTGGATCATCTCTGCCCGTTCATGCGCGAATTTCGGCATCACCGCTTTGAGTTTGGTCAACAGGTTCGAGGAAATCCCACAGCATCAGCACGATCCACACCGCAGGCGCCGACTGTTCAGCCTTACGAGGCGGCACCTTCCATGCTGAACATTGCTTATGCGCGGCATCACACGGCCCAAGCAGCCCCATATGCCGCCGATCCAGCCGTGCTGACCGGAGTATTCGCGTCGGACCGGGCCGGTGCTTTTCGGCCACCGTCGCAACAGCCTGCGCGCCCGGCAAGATCCCGGATCCTGCTGGATGGCGGCCTTGATCTGAACGAAGCTGACTAACGCGCGATCCGGGCGCGGCGCGGTTCAGTCGCGCTGGCTGCGCTCTGCCCCCATCAGGCGCGGCAGGTTTCCGAACCGGCCGATCAGCCCGAAGATCAGCGCCGACATCGCCACGAATATGACCGAGACCACCGCCAGAATCGGCGTATAGCCATAGCGCAGCGCGTTGAAGATCTTGACCGGCAAGGTCTCGACCGTGAAACCCGCAACCATATAGGCGATGATGTATTCGTTC
Source organism: Paracoccus xiamenensis (assembly GCF_011308835.1). Classification (GTDB taxonomy): domain Bacteria; phylum Pseudomonadota; class Alphaproteobacteria; order Rhodobacterales; family Rhodobacteraceae; genus Paracoccus; species Paracoccus xiamenensis. Next base: position 89,246 of record NZ_JAAOHY010000003.1, read on the forward strand.
AGGCTCAGCACGAAGGCGAAGGCATAGCCCGAGACGATATAGGGCAGCAGCAGCGGCAGGATCACGCTGCGAAACACCACCCAGCGGTTCGCCCCCATCACCCGCGCCGATTCGATCAGCGCATGGTCGATCCCGCGCAGCCCCAGCGAGATCGTCACCAACGGCAGCGTCACCAGAAAGATCCCGTGCGAGATGATGGTGGCCCAGATCTGCCCGTAACCGCCGAAGGTCATCCAGAAGATCATGAACCCAAGTGCCGAGATCACCGGCGGCAGCGCGAAGGGCGCAAGCCCCATCCCCGTCAGCAGCCGCGCCGCCAATCCCTGCCGCCCCCAGGCATACAGCGCCAGCGGCAGCGCGATCAGCACCGCCACCGCCGCCGCCAGCAGCGCGATCACCAGCGAATGGCGCAGCGGCACCAGCCACTCGCTTTGCGCGAACAGCTCGGCATACCAGCGCAGCGACAGGTCGCTGGGCGGAAAGCGCAGCGATTGCGGGCCATTCAGTGACACCGCCGCGACCACCACCAGCGGCGCCAGAAGCAGCGCGAGGATGGCGAAGATATAGGTGATTTTCAGCGTCTTGCTCATTACGCGGCCCCCTTGTCGCGCCCGGCAAGCGAGGCAAGCCCCACCAGCGCCAGCGCCACCAGCATCAGGAAGACCGACATGGCGGCGGCAAAGGGCAGGTTCGACTGATAGACGGCCTGGTCGGTGATGTGGACCGACAGCGTCCAATGTTCGGACCGGCCCAAAAGCTGCGGCAGCAGATAGGACCCCAGCGTGAAGACGAAGACCAGAATGAAGGCCCCCATGATCGCCCCCCGCAGGTTCGGCACGATCACCCCGAAAAAGGCGCTTGGCCCGGATGCACCCATGACGCGGGCGGCCTCGACGATTTCGGGGTCAAGGCGCGAGACCGGCGGGTACAGCACCAGTACCGCGAAGGGAAAACCGATATAGCACAACCCGGTGATCAGCGCGAAAAGCGACGGGGTATAGGCGCGCGGCGCGTCGATCAGGCCCAGCCAGTGGAACAGGTTGCCAATCCCCGCCGTCTGCGACAGCAACGTCGACAGCGAAAAACCGATGATGACCTCGGACAGGGCCAGCACCGACAGCAGCACGACCAGAACCAGCGTCTGCATCCTATGCCCCAGCGAGGCGAGGAAGACGGTGAAAGGGAAAGCCAGCGCCACGCAGATCGCCGCCGCCGCCAGCGACACCGACAGTGACACCGCCATCACCTTGGCGAAGAATGCCGACATGAAGCGCGCATAGCTGCCCGGATCGAAGCCCCATTCGTAAAACCCGCTGGCGTCGCGTTTCGCGACCGAAACCGCCAGCATGATCCCGAATGGGGCGAGGAAGAACAGCGTCAGCATCACCGCCGGCCACAGGCCCAGCCAGCGCGGCGCGACAGTATGCGAGGGCGCGCCGCTCATGCCACCACCACGCGTTGGCCGGGGCGGAAGGACAGCCCGACGCGGTCGCCGGGACGCAGCGCCGCCGCGCCCGTGCCGGGCGGCATCTGCGCGGTGATTTCGTGGCCGTCCACCAGCATCAGCACGTGGCGGCTTTCGCCCAGATCGCGGACAAAATTGACTTCGGCGGGGATGCCCTCTGCCTCTGAAGTCAGGATGACATGTTCGGGGCGGACCGACAGGTGGGCCGGGCCGGATGCCACACCGATCCGGTCGCCCTCGGTCACCGGGATCCGCTGGCCCAGCACCTGAATCGCGCCATCTGCGACGGTGCAGGGCATCAGGTTGGTGGTGCCGATGAAACCGGCGACGAAGGCGTTGGCGGGGTTGTGATAAACCTCCATCGGGGCGCCGGCCTGCTGGATCACGCCGTCCTTCATCACGATGACCAGATCGGCCATGGTCAGCGCCTCTTGCTGGTCATGGGTCACGACGATGGTGGTGACGCCCAGGCTTTGCTGGATCTGGCGCAGCTCGATCTGCATATGTTCGCGCAGGCTGGCATCCAGTGCTGACAGCGGTTCGTCCAGTAGGAAGACCTTGGGGTTGATCGACAGGCCGCGCGCGATTGCAACGCGCTGGCGCTGACCGCCCGAAAGCTGATGGATGCGGCGCGCGCCCATGCCGGGCAGGCGCACCAGATCCAGCAATTCCGCCGCGCGGGCGGCACGGGTCGCCTTGTCACCGCCGCGAATGGCCAGCGGATAGGCGATGTTTTCGGCCACATCCAAATGCGGGAACAGCGCCAGCGACTGAAAGACCATGCCCATTCCGCGCTTGTGGGTGGGCACGCGGGTCTGATCCTGACCGCCGACCAGCACGCGGCCGGCGCTGGGTTCCTCCAACCCCGCGATCAGCCGCAAGAGCGTGGTCTTGCCGCAGCCCGAAGGGCCCAGCAGGCAGACGAACTTGCCGCTGGGAATGTCCAGCGACACGTTGTCGAGCGCCTTGAAGCTGCCGAAATTCTTGGTCAGGCCGTCGATGCGCAGTTCGGTCATCCGGGCAATTCTCCGAAATAAGAAGCGCGCGCCGCAGCGACCGGGCCGCGGCGCGCTGAAATGGGCTTAGCCGGTGATCTTTTCCGACCACATCTGGCTGACCCAGTCGCTGCGATCGACATAGTTTTCATACAGCGGCAGGATCGGTGCCTTGTCCGAAGACACCGCCATGAATTCCTCATCCGTCAGGTCGGTCAGCTCACGCGGGACTGTTGGCGCGGTGCCGACCATGCGCGACAGCTTGGCCTGAATGGCCGGCTGAGCCATGTAGTCGATGAAGATCTGCGACTGTTCGACCGCCTGCGAGGCCTTCGACACCACCCAGGACCCACTGTCCAGAACCGCGCCTTCCTCGGGGAAGGTCGAACGCACAGGCTTGCCCTGCCCGGCCGCCAGCCCGGTTACGTCGTGGTAATACTGGCCCATCGGGATCTCGCCGGTTTCCAGTGACTGCTGGAACTGGCCCTCGTCGCGATACCACAGGCGGACATTCGGCTTCACTTCGGCCAGTTTGTCCATGACCTGCAGGATGCCTTCCTCGGTCTTCAGGATATCGGTGCCGTCGAAGAAGGTGGTGGCGGTGATTTCCAGCAGGAAGGAGTTCGTCGCCAGCGACATCAGCCCCAGCTTGTCAGCGTTGGCCGGATCCCACAGGGCCTGCCACGAGGCCGGTGCCTCGGGATAGGTTTCGGTATTGGTTACGAGCGTGATGTACCAGCTCACCGCGCCGGTGCCATACAGCGCCCCATCGGGATAGCGGTGCAGGAAATGGTCGGGCAGGTTCTCGACGTTGGGCATCGCGGCCTCGTCCAGCTTGGCCCACAACTCGGCGCGTTCGCCCTTGATCCGGGTCAGCTGCGCCATCATCGACACATCGGCCGGGGCCTGACGGGCACGCGCGGCCTGTTGCAGCTGAACCAGCCACGCCTCGCCCGTGGGTTCGGCGATGCTTTCGACGGCGATCCCGGTCGCGGCTGTGAAATCGGGATAGATATGCTTGTCGAAGCTTTCCTGGAAATAGCCGCCATAGGTGCCGACCTTCAGCGCCGTGCCCTGCGCGCGCAGGATAGAGGGAGCAGACAGCACCGCGAAACCGGCGGCAGAGGCTTTCAGAAGCTGACGTCTTTGCATTTTTTCATCTCTCTGTTGGGGGTCTTGTTATCGGCCCTGCGGCACGCCCGGAAGCGCGCAGAGCATCTCATACAGGAAATTCGCGGCAATCACAGCGGTGTTGCCGGCCGGATCGTATGGGGGCGAGACCTCGACCAGATCGCAGCCGACCAGCTTCAGCCCGGCAGTACCGCGGATGATTTCCAGCCCCTGCATGGTGGTCAGGCCACCGACTTCGACCGTCCCGGTGCCCGGCGCGAAGGCCGGATCGAGACTGTCGATATCATAGGACAGATAAACCGGCGTGTCCCCGATCTTGCTGCGGATCTGGGTCATCAGGGGCGCCAGAGACTTGTGCCAGCACTCCTCGGCCTGAATGCAGGTCCAGCCCTTGTCGCGGCCCCAGTCGAAATCCTCGGCGCTGTAACCAGTGCCGCGCAGACCGATCTGGAAGACCTTGTCATTCTGTAACAACCCCTCTTCCCAGGCGCGGCGGAAGGGGCAGCCATGGGCCGCCTTTTCGCCGAACATCTCGTCATTGGTGTCCGAATGGGCATCAACATGTATCAGCGCGACGGGGCCGTGCTTTTCGGCCATGGCGCGCAGGATCGGCCAGGTCAGCGTGTGATCGCCCCCCAGCGTCAGCGGGATCGCGCCATCGGCCAGAACGCGGCGATAATGGTCGGCGATGATCTCGACCGATTTCTTCAGATCAAACAGGTTGATCGGCACATCGCCGATATCGGCGACCTGAAGGTGGTCGAAAGGTGCCGCGCCGGTGGCCATGTTATAGGGCCGGATCATCCGGCTTTCGTCACGGATCTGGCGCGGCCCCAGCCTTGTGCCGGGCCGGTTCGAGGTGCCGATATCCATCGGGATGCCGATGAAACAGGCGTCTAGCCCCTTGGCCGTTTCAGCGGCAGGCAGGCGCATCATCGTCGCCGGGCCGCCCGTGCGGGGCATGGTATTGCCGCCGAGGGGCTGGTTGAAACGCGGATTGTTCATGTCTTCTCCTGCTGGCGGCGGCCGGTTACTGCCCTGTTTATCAGACAGTTTTCATCGCCATGAAAGACATGATGCAAAAATGGCGACTGTCAGCGGAGGGTTGCCGCAGGAAGCGACCAGCGTGGGCCGCTCTGCCCCGGTTCAGGCGGCTGTCAGGCCAGCCGCGCCGCCTCCAGCACCTGCGCGAGGACCGAGGCCGCCAGCGTGCGCGGATCGCGGACAGAGGGGATCAACCCGAAAGGCGCGGCCAGCCGGACCGCGGCCTCGGCCGGCACCCCCCGCGCCGCGAGTTCGGCGCAACGGGCGCGATGGGCGCGCAAGCTGCCCTGCGCGCCCACGTAAAGCGCGGGCGATTCCAGCGCTGCTTGCAGCAACGCCGGCTCCCAATCGTGGTCGTGGAAAAACAACGTCACTGCCGTACGCGCATCCGCCTTCAGCCCGGCCGGCCATTCCTTGCCGGACAGGATCTGTGCGCCCTCAAGCCCCGCCAGCGTCTCTGCATCGGGCGAGAAGCTTTCGACAGGATAGCCGGCAGCGGCGGCGAGCGCGGAAAACAGGCGCAATTCGGGGCCTTTGCCAAAGGCCAGAACCCGCAGCTGCGGCTGGATGTCCAGAACCAGCGGCCCCAGTTCCAGCAGCGCCGGGCGTCGCGCCTGAAGGGCGGCCCGCGCCTCGGCCAGTTTGGCGCGATCAGGCGCGGGCAGGATCGCGATGTCCAGCCCACCGCCACAGGGCAGCACCAGATCACGGAAGGGCGAACCCGCACCGTAACGCAGCGTCCGCGCGGCCCCGTCCTGCAAGGCCGCGCGGGCGTGGATCACCACGTCACGTTCGATGCAGCCAGAGGACAGGCTGCCCCAGTGCTCTCCCTCTGCGCTGATCGCCATCGCGGCACCGACGGGGCGATAGGACGGCCCCTCGACCCCGGTGATCAGCGCTAGCGCGACCCGATCCCCAGCCAACACAGGCGCCAGCGGCAACTCGGTTTCGCAGATGCTGACCAGGCGGGTGGCGCCGCCGGGCCGGGTCAGGTGAGGGGCCGGTCGGGTCATCGCGTCAGCTCGGGCAGACGGCACCGGTGTCGATCCAGGCGCGGGTCAACTGACCCAGAACGTCCTGCGTACCGGGTGCCGGGGTGCGACCCTCGCCGGGATCCCAGGCCCAGCCGACCAGACCGTCTGTCGCCATATGTTCGTAAATGGCTTCCAGATCGCGGTCACCATTGCGTGCGGGATCCTTTATCTGGGTGCAGATCTCGTTCAGCGACTTGCCATTCCACCCCATCGAGACCGGCGCGATCATCCACGGCTCATGCCCAGGGATGCTGCCCTGACCAGAGGTCAGCGCAACGTTCTGCGGGCCGTGGCAGGTGTTGCAGGTCATGCCGGGCGCGCCGAAATCGGCATCGCCCCGAACCAGAGGCGGCGAATGCGCCTGCATGTCGTCGCCCTGGGTCGGAGTGTCGCCGACGGGATGGCAGTTCACGCAACGCGGATGCGTCAGCACCTTGCCCATCTCCGTAAACATCGCCGCAGAACGTTCCGCTTCGTCAGAAATGTCCGCAAAAGCATCAGGCCCGGAAAGGCTGTCCTGCGCAAAGACCGGGGCAGCCGCGATCAGCCCCGTCGCAAGGGCGAGTGTCAGTTTGGTCATGCAATCGCTCCACTGAAGGGCAGTTGATACTGCTTGTTGCCGGTCAGGGCGCGCCAGGCGTTGCCCAAGGCGGGCGCCAGCGGCGGCACGCCCGGCTCTCCCACTCCACTCGGGTCGGCGCTGCTGGCGATGATGGCGACCTCAACCGCCGGCATCTCACCTATGCGCAGCATCGGGTAGTCGTGGAAGTTCGACTGCTCGACCTCGCCGCCTGCCCCCAGGGTGATGCGGTCATGCAGCGCGGTTCCCAGCGCATAGCCGATGCCGCCCTCCATCTGCGCGCGGATCACGTTGGGATTGACCGCGATGCCGCAATCGACCGCGCACCAGACGCGGCTGACATGGGGCACGCCGCCCCGGTCCTCGACCTCGACCACCTCGGCGACATAGGTGCCGAAGCTTTTGACATAGGCCACGCCATAGCCCCTGCCGTCACGCTGCGGACCGGTCCAGCCTGAAATCTCTTTCACCTTTTCCAGTACTCCACGTTCGCGCGTGGCCTCGGGCGGCAGCAGGTCCAGCCGGCCTTGCAGCGGATCCTTGCCAGCGGCCTGCAGAACCTCATCAAGGAACGTTTCGACCGCATAGGCAGTATGGGTGTGCCCGACCGAGCGCCACCACAGCACCGGCACCGGGCTTTCCATCCTTGCCCAGCCAATCCGCTTGGCACCCAGCACGTAAGGCAACCCGCTGGAGCCTTCAAACGAAGTCGCGTCAGGACCGCCTTGCAGCATCCCCTCCATCGGGGTGCCCATCAGGATGGACTGGTTGACGACGACATTTTCCCACCCGAGGATATTGCCTTCAGCGTCCAGCCCGGCGCGCAGCCGGTGCAGTGTCATGGGCCGGTAATAGCCGCCCTTCAGATCATCCTCGCGCGTCCAGACCAGCTTGAACGTGCCATCGCGACCGGCGGCCTTGGCGATTTCGGCGGCCTCGGCGGCAATGTGGGCAGAGCCCTGCGCCCGCCGCCCAAAGGAACCCCCGGCAAGCAGCACATTGATCGTCAGGTCTTCTTCCGGCACGCCCAGCACTGCCGCGGCCGTGCTGCGGTCAAAGCCCGGGAACTGGCTGCCGAACCACATCTCGGCCTTGCCGTCGGCCAGTTCGATCACCGCATCCAGCGGCTCCATCGGTGCATGGGCGAGGAAGGGAAAGCGGTATTCGGCCTCCAGCACCTGCGCGGCACCGTCGAACGCAGCCAGATCGCCGTCTTCTTCGACTGTCACGCCGCCTTCTTCCGCGGCGGTGACGTATTCGGCGAACAGTTCGTCGCTGCTGCGCCGTTCGGCGGCGCTGTCATCCCATTCAACGACAAGTGCGTCCCGCCCCTTCAGCGCCGCATAAGTGTTGCGGGCATAGACCGCCACGCCCGAGGGGATCTGGCGCACCATCTCGACCCCCGGCACGGCAAGCGCTTCCGCATCGTCAACGCTGGTGACGGTGGCGCCAAAACGCGGGGGATGGGCGACCACCACGGTCAACATGCCGTCGCGGTAAACATCCATGGTGAAGATGGCGGTGCCGTTCGATTTGGCCACCGTATCCAGCTTGGGCCGGTCGGTGCCGATCAGAACGAAATCCTTGGCATCCTTGACCGGAGGATCCTCGGGCAGGGGCTGGCTTGCCGCAGCTTCGCTGAGCGCGCCGAAACCCGAGGACTTGCCCGATCCGGCATGCGAGATCTGCCCGGCGGAGACCGTGATTTCAGCAGCCGGAACGCCCCATTCCTGTGCCGCAGCCGCGACCAGCATGGCCCGCGCCGCGGCGCCGGCTTTGCGCATCTGCATGAAGCTGTTGGCGATCGCAGTCGAGCCGCCGGTCCCCTGCATGCCAAAGAACAGATTGGCGTACAGCCCGTTATCGGCGGGCGCGCCCTCGGCCCGCATTTGCGCCCAATCGGCGTCCAGTTCCTCGGCCACCAGTGTGGCGAGGCCGGTATAGGGCCCCTGCCCCATTTCCAGATGCTTGATCATCACCGTTACGGTGTCGTCGGTGCCGATGCGGATAAAGGCGTTGGGCACAAACGGCCCGGTCGCAGCGGTTTGCGCGCGCGCCCGGCCCAGCGGCAGCGTCAGGCTGAGCATCAGCCCCGCGCCCGCCGCCAGAAAGCCCCGCCGAGAGGTTTGGAATGCAGTCATGGCCTAGCCCTCCAGCGTTTTCGCGGCGTCGTGGATGGCCTGCCGGATGCGCACATATGTGGCGCAACGGCAGACATTCCCGGCCATGGCGTTGTTGATATCCTCGTCCGAGGGGCTGGCGACCTGCTGCAACAGCGCCGTGGCCGACATGATCTGGCCCGACTGGCACCAGCCGCATTGGGGCACGTCGATCGCCTCCCACGCGGATTGCACGGCGGCGATTTCGGGGCCTTCCATGCCCTCGATGGTGGTGACCTCGCTGCCCTCGACCATCGAGATCGGGGTGACGCAGGACCGGCGCGGCATCCCGTCCAGCATCACCGTGCAGGCACCGCATTGGGCGATGCCGCAGCCAAACTTAGTGCCGGTAAGGCGCAATTCGTCGCGCAATGCCCAGAGAAGTGGCGTGTCTGGGTCAATGTCGAGATCGACCTCACGCCCATTAACGATAAATTTTGTCATGACCTGGCCTCAAAAAGCTGGGTGAGCATCCATGATGGGCCAGTGACAGCCACCGTCAAGGGCAGCCGCGCGCATTTGCCGCATCTGTATTGCGACTTTTGGGTTGACCGGCCACTCTCAGCGGAAATCAGCCGCCCAGAAAGGCCCGCATCAGCGGGTGGTCGGGGTCCTTCAGCCCGTCCAACACGTCAAAATGGTTTCGCCCGGCTTCCGCGATCAGCTGGATCTGCTGGCCCTTGCGGCCCCAGGCCTCGGCCAGCAGCGCCGACTGGCGCAGGAACTCCGGCCGCTCGGCAGCGCCGACCCATGCGGTGACAGGGACGCCGGGCAGCGGGTCCAGCAGCGCCGGGCTTTCGGCGGCGGCTTCCTCGGCATCCAGCCGCAACCCTTTGTTCATGGAATGGAATTGCAACGGCCGCAGGTCGTGCAACCCGCTGAGCGTGACCACATGCGCGATCCGGCTGGCGACTTCGCCCGGCAAGGGTGTATCGCCACAGACCAGCCGCGTCGCCACCTGCCCACCTGCAGAGTGTCCACAAAGCCGGATCGGGCCAGCGACCAGTCCCGCCGCCGCCACGATGGCACGCCCGACCTGCCGCGCGATGGCGCCGATCCGCGCTTCTGGTGCAAGGGTATAACCGGGGAATGCCACCGCCCAACCCTGCGCCAGCGCACCGGTCGCCAGATCGGACCAGACCGATTTGTCGAAGGCCAGCCAGAAACCGCCATGGATGATGACGGCCAGCCCTTTCGGGCGACCTTCGGGCATGAACAGATCGAATCGCTCCCGCTCATGGGGGCCATAGGGGATATCCAACTGCGCCTTGGCGTTGGCGCGAAACTCTGCCGCGCGGGCCTGCCAGCGGCCCGGATAGCTGGCGCCATCGGGAATATAGACGGAGTTCAGGAACGCATCTTCCCAGTCAATTCCCGCCGCGTCTGCCATTTTTCCCCCTGTCACTACCGGCACATCCGGCTGCTGAAAATAAGCTTCAAGTATGAAATTTCAAAATTGAAATTTTCATGCGGTTGAGCAAATATGGTTCCTGACCAAAGATCGCCGGTCAGGGGCAAAAGGCAAGCCCGCGCGGGGGAGCGCGTGTGCCGGCGGTTCATTCCTGGGAGGGAACAAGATGACGCTTCGCGCCAGCGGGCATACGGACACATTCACCCGCGACAACCTGCCGGCCCCGGACAGCTGGCCTGACCTGTTGCTGGACGGCTTCACCTATCCTGACCGGCTGAACGCGGGCGTGGAACTGACCGACGCCATGGTCGCCAAGGGCCTGGGCGATCATACCGCGCTGATCGGAAACGGTCGCCGGCGCACCTATAAGGAACTGGCCGACTGGACCAACCGCCTGGCCCACGCGCTTGTCGAGGATCTTGGCGTAAAGCCTGGAAACCGCGTATTGATCCGTTCCGCCAACAACCCCGCCATGGTTGCCTGCTGGCTGGCCGCGACCAAGGTTGGCGCGGTGGTCATCAACACCATGCCGATGCTGCGCACGGGCGAGTTGACCAAATATGTCGACAAGGCCGAGGTCGAATTCGCGCTGTGCGACACCCGCCTGATGGACGAGATGATCGCCTGCGCCAAGACCAGCAGCTTCCTGAAAAAAGTCGTGGGCTTTGACGGCACGTCGAACCACGACGCGGAACTGGACCGGCTGGCTTTGGAAAAGCCGGTGCATTTCGACGCCGCCAACACTGCGCAGGACGATGTGGCGCTGCTAGCATTCACCTCTGGTTCGACCGGGGAACCCAAGGCCACGATGCATTTCCACCGCGACCTGCTGATCATCGCCGACGCCTATGCGCGCGAGGTGCTGGCCGTCACCCCCGATGACATCTTTATCGGCTCGCCGCCTTTGGCCTTTACCTTCGGGCTGGGCGGGCTGGCGATCTTTCCCCTGCGCTTCGGGGCGGCGGCAACGCTGCTGGAAACCGCCTCGCCGCCCAACATGATCGAGATCATCGAGAAATACCGCGCCACCGTCTGCTTCACCGCCCCTACCGCCTACCGCGCCATGCTGCAGGCGATGGAAGAGGGCGCGGACCTGTCCAGCCTTCGGGCCGCCGTTTCTGCCGGGGAAACCCTGCCCGGCCCCATCTATGACGCCTGGAAGGAAAAGACCGGCAAGCCGATGCTGGACGGAATCGGGGCGACCGAGATGCTGCATATCTTCATCTCGAACCGCTTCGACGACCACCGCCCAGGCTGCACCGGCAAGCCCGTCACCGGATACGAGGCCCGCGTGCTGGCGGATGACGGCACCGAGGCCCCGCGTGGCCAGATCGGCCGGTTGGCGGTGCGCGGCCCGACCGGCTGCCGCTATCTGCGCGGCGAGAGGCAGGGCGAATATGTCCAGAACGGCTGGAACGTCACCGGCGACAGCTTCATCCAGGACGAAGACGGCTTTTTCCACTTTGCCGCCCGCAGCGACGACATCATCCTGTCCTCGGGCTACAACATCGCCGGCCCCGAGGTCGAAGCCGCCCTGCTGTCCCATGACGCGGTGTCGGAATGCGCGGTGATCGGCGCCGCCGACGAGGCCCGCGGCCAGATCGTCGAGGCCCATATCGTCCTGACCCCAGGCGCAGAAGCCGGCGAATTGCTGGTCAAACTGTTGCAGGACCACGTCAAGGCGACCATCGCACCCTATAAATACCCGCGTCGGGTGGTCTTCGTGAGCGAACTGCCAAAGACCTCGACCGGCAAGATCCAACGCTTCCGGTTGCGGCAAGACAGCTGACACGTCATCGTGGCCACAAGACAATAAAAACGGGAGGAAACACCAATGAAGAAACTGCTATCGGCTGCCGCGATTCTGGCGCTTTCGGCGGGGCTTGCCTCGGCCGAGGTCAAGGTCGGCATGATCACCACGCTGTCGGGTGGCGGCGCGGGTCTGGGGATCGACGTACGCGACGGCTTCATGCTGGCGCTGAAACAGTCGGGCCGTGACGATATCGAGGTGCTGATCGAGGATGACCAGCAAAAGCCCGATATCGCCGTGCAACTCGCCGACAAGATGATCCAGTCCGAGAAGGTCGAGGTGATGACCGGCATCATCTGGTCGAACCTCGCCATGGCGGTCGTGCCGGGCGCGGTGGCGCAGGGCGTCTTCTACCTGTCGCCCAATGCCGGGCCGTCGCAACTTGCGGGCCCGGGCTGCAACCAGAATTACTTCAACGTCGCCTGGCAGAACGACAACCTGCACGAAGGCGCGGGCGCATGGGCCAACCAGACCGGCTACAAGAACAGCTTCATCCTCGCCCCGAACTATCCGGCCGGCAAGGACGCGCTGACCGGATACAAGCGCACCTATCAGGGTGAGCTGGCGGGCGAGATTTATACCGAGCTGGGCCAGACCGATTACGCCGCCGAGATCGCCCAGATCCGCGCCAGCGATGCCGACAGCGTATTCCTGTTCCTGCCGGGTGGGATGGGGATATCGTTCCTGAAGCAATATGCCGACAGCGGCGTCGGCAAGCCGGTGATCGGGCCGGGCTTTTCCTTCGATCAGGACATTCTGGGCGCGGTCGGCGATGCGGCACTTGGCGCGGTCAACACCTCGCAATGGTCAAAGGATATCGACAACCCGACCAACGCGGCCTTCGTCGAAAGCTTCCAGGCCGAATATGACCGCCTGCCCTCGCTTTACGCCAGCCAGGGTTTTGACACCGCGAACCTGCTGATCTCTGCACTGGACAAGGCCCAGCCCTCGGATGCTGACGCCTTCCGGGCAGCGCTGAAAGCGGCGGAATTCGACAGCACGCGGGGCGAGTTCAAGTTCGGACCGAACAACCACCCGGTCCAGACCATCTATGCGCGAGAGGTGGTCAAGGAAGGCGACGTGCTGACCAACAAGATCATCGGCACCGCGATCGAAGACCACGCCGACGCCTACGCGGCCGAGTGCAAGATGTGATCTGAACGCTTCGCGGGCCGGCAGTAACCGGCCCGCGATGGCGGCATGCGAACATGTCCACAATTCTCATCATCGAGCAGATCCTGAACGGGCTGCAATTCGGCATCATGCTGTTCCTGATGGCGGCGGGCCTGACCCTGATCTTTGGGGTTATGGGGCTGATCAACCTCGCCCACGGCTCGCTTTACATGATCGGGGCCTTTGCCGCCGCCGCGGTGGCGGGCGCCACCGGATCCTTCCTTCTGGCGCTGGCGGCAGCGATGGCCGCCGCCGCCCTGATCGGGGCCATTGTCGAAATGACGGTGATCCGCCGCCTTTACGCCACCGACCATCTGGATCAGGTGCTGGCGACCTTCGCGCTGATCCTGATCTTTTCCGAAGGCACGCGCTGGATCTTTGGCTCGCTGCCGCTGTACCTGAACATCCCCAGCTGGCTGGCCGGCCCCGTCACCCTGCCCGGCGGCATCCAGTATCCGTTGTACCGGCTGACGCTGATCGCCGTCGGCCTGCTGGTCTGGCTGGGCCTGTGGTGGCTGATCGAACGCACCCGGCTTGGCATCCAGATCCGCGCCGGCGAAAACGACCGAGAGATGATCGCCGCATTGGGCATCAATATTTCAAAGCTTTACACGCTGGTCTTCGCCCTTGGCGCGGCGCTGGCGGGACTGGCCGGCGCTTTGGTGGGCACCATACAGTCGGTGCAGGTCGGCATGGGAGAGCCGGTGCTGATCCTCGCTTTCGTGGTCATCGTCATCGGCGGCATCGGGTCCATAAAGGGCGCATTCGTGGGCGCGCTGCTGGTCGGGCTGACCAGCACGCTAGGCGGGGTCTTCCTGCCTGAACTGTTCAAGCTGTTCACCGACCCCGCGACCGCACAATCGGCGGGCGCCTCGCTGGCATCCATGTCGATCTATATCCTGATGAGCCTGGTGCTGATCTGGCGCCCGACGGGCCTGTTCGGGGCGCGCGCATGATCCGGGAACGCTATCTGAACCTCGCCGTGCTGGCCGGGCTGCTGGCATTGGCGCTGTGGGCACTGGCGGGCGATCAGCCTTTCACGATCACCCTGCTGACCAAGGTGGTCATTCTGGGGCTGGCAGCCGCCGGGCTGAACATCGCGCTTGGCATTGGTGGGCTGGTCAGTCTTGGCCATGCGGTGTTTTTCGGCCTCGGCGGTTATGCGATGGGGATCCTCGCCTTCCACGCACAGAATTTCGCACCCCTGGAACTCGGCCCGCTGAGCATTGCAGGCACCAAGTCGATGCCGGTGATCTGGCTGGCGGCCATCGCCGTCTCTGCGGCTGTCGCGGTGGTGATCGGGCTTCTGTCGCTGCGCACCAGCGGGGTCTATTTCATCATGATTACATTGGCTTTCGGGCAGATGTTCTATTACTTCGCCATCTCGTGGAGCGTGTATGGCGGCGAGGACGGGCTGTCGATCTATGTCCGCAACGGCTTTCCGGGGCTGAACACGCTGGACCCGATCCAGTTCTTCGGCATCTGTCTGGCGATCCTGTGCCTTGTGCTGCTGCTCAGCGACCGGCTGGCGCGGTCGCCATTTGGGTTGGCGCTGAACGCGGCGCGTCAGGTGCCGGTGCGGGTGGAAACCGTCGGGCTGTCGCCGACGCGGCTGAAGCTGCTGGCCTTCGTGATTTCCGGCGCGATCACCGGGCTGGCGGGGGCGCTTTATGCCGATCTCAACCGTTTCGTCAGCCCCACCATGTTCAGCTGGCAACTTTCGGGAGAGCTGATGGTGCTGGTCATCCTTGGTGGCGTCGGGCGGCTGATCGGGCCGGTCGTGGGCGCGGCGATCTTCGTGGCGCTGGAACATCTGCTGGGCGGGCTGACCGAGTTCTGGCACATCTGGCTGGGCGTCATCCTGCTGCTGATCGTGCTGTTCGCGCGCGGCGGCGTGGTCGGGCTGATCTCGCCCAGAAGGGTTGGCCATGACTGAACCTGTCCTTGCCACCCGTGACCTGACCAAAAGCTTCGGCGCGCTAAAGGCCAGCGACGGCATCTCGATCGACCTGCGCCCGGGCGAGATCCACGCCATCATTGGCCCCAACGGCGCCGGGAAATCGACGCTGATTCACCAGATCTGCGGCGGCCTGCGCCCCGACAGCGGCACCGTTCACCTGCTGGGCCGCGATGTGACGGCCGAGGGCATCGCCGCCCGTGCCCGCTTGGGCCTTGGCCGGACCTTCCAGATCTCGGCGCTGGCGATGGAGGATTCGGTCCTGCAGAATGCCATGCTGGGCGCGCTTGGCCATTCCGGCCGGCCCTGGCGCTTCTGGCGCCCGGCGCTGCGCGATCCCGACCTGCGCGCGCGCGCCGAAGACAGCCTGCACCGAGTCGGCCTTGCCGATCACATGCACAAGCGAACTGCCAACCTCAGCCACGGCCAACGCCGCCAGCTGGAGGTCGCTGTGGCGCTGACGCTGGATCCCAAGGCATTCATCATGGACGAACCCATGGCCGGGCTGGGGGCGGAAGGCTCTGCCCTGCTGACCCGTTTCCTCGACGAGTTGCGCGCGCAGGCCCCGATCCTGCTGGTCGAACATGACATGGACGCGGTCTTTGCGCTGGCGGACCGGATCAGCGTGCTGGTTTATGGCCGCGTCATCGCCACCGGCACCGTCGACGAGATTCGCGCCAGCGCCGAGGTGCGCGAGGCCTATCTGGGCGAGGAGGCATGACATGCTAGACGTCGCGAACCTGACCGCCTCCTACGGGGTCAGCCGGGCGCTGTTCGGTGTCGATCTGCGCATCGGCGAAGGCGAGGTGCTGGCGCTGATGGGCCGCAACGGCATGGGCAAGACCACCACCGTCAAGGCGATCTGCCGGATGATTGCCTCGGCCGGAGACTTGCGCTTTGACGGTCAGGACCTGCACCGGCTGACCAGCGACGCCGCCGCCAGGCTGGGGATCGGTCTGGTCCCCGAAGGCCGGCGCTGCTTCCGCGACCTCAGCGTGCGCGAAAACCTGATCGTCGCCGCCCGCCCCGGCCCCTGGGACATGGACCGTGTCACCGCGCTGTTCCCCCGGCTGGGCGAACGGCAGGGCCAGAACGCGGCCTCTTTGTCGGGGGGCGAACAGCAGATGCTGGCCATCGGCCGGGCGCTGATGACCAATCCGCGCCTGCTGATCCTGGACGAGGCGACCGAGGGGCTGGCCCCCATCATCCGGCAGGAAATCTGGGCCGCCATCGCCCGGCTGAAATCAGAAACCGGCATGGCGATCTTGCTGATCGACAAATCGCTGAAGGAGTTGTCCGGCATTTCCGACCGCGCCGTGATCCTGCAACGGGGCAGCACCGTCTGGTCGGGCCCGATGGCCGAGCTGACCCCTGATATTTCCGAGAAACTGATTGGTGTATGATGAGACTGCGCGCGACGCCCACCCATTCACAGGGTTCCTGCCATGAGTGACGCCTACGATCCCGCCCGCGAGGGCGCGAAAATGTCCTTCGAAAAGGACATGAGCTATATCGACTATCTCGCGCTCGACCAGATCCTCGGCGCGCAGCACCGGCTGTCCTCGGCCCATGACGAGATGCTGTTCATCATCCAGCACCAGACCTCGGAACTGTGGATGCGGCTGGCGTTGTTCGAACTATCCGCCGCCCGGCGCGAATTGCAGCAGGGCCATTTCCGCCCCGCTTTCAAGATGCTGACCCGCGTGGCCCGGATCTTCGAACAGCTGAATAACGCTTGGGACGTGCTGCGCACCATGACGCCCAGCGAATATACGGCGTTGCGCGACGATCTAGGTGCCTCGTCCGGGTTTCAGTCACATCAATATCGGCTGATCGAGTTCATTCTGGGCAATCGCAACCGGGCGATGATGAAGGTCCATGAACACCGGCCCGAACTGCACCAGATGCTGGAAGCTGAGATCGCCGCGCCCTCGCTGTACCGGGTCGCACTGGATGCGCTTGCCGAACAGACCGGGCTTTCCTTCGATCTGTCGGACCAACCGCTTGACCAGCCCCATACCGCCGACGCCGGGGTGCTGGCGGCATGGAAGCGCGTCTATCAGCACCCGCACGACTATTGGGAGCTTTACGAACTGGCCGAAAAGCTGGTGGATCTGGAAGATTACTTCCGCCGCTGGCGTTTTAACCATGTCACCACCGTGGAACGCATCATCGGCATGAAGCGTGGCACCGGCGGCACCAGCGGCGTCGCCTATCTGCGCCGCATGCTGGAGGTCGAGCTTTTCCCCGAACTCTGGCAAGTGCGAGGTCAGCTATGACGACCCTTCCCCGCAAGCATCTGTTCGATCTGCCCGAGGGCGTGATCTATCTTGACGGCAATTCACTGGGACCGCTGCCCCGCGCCGTCGCCCCGCATCTGGCGCAGGTGGTCGGCACCCAATGGGGCCAGCACCTGATTACCGGCTGGAATGTGGACGGCTGGATGGAACAGCCCCTGCGTGTCGGCAACCTGATCGCGCCGCTGATCGGCGCGCCCGAAGGGTCCGTGATCATGGGCGATACCCTGTCGATCAAGGTCTATCAGGCGCTGTCGGCGGCGCTGGCGATGCGCCCCGACCGGCGGGTGATCCTGTCCGACAGCGGCAACTTCCCCACCGATCTTTACATGGCCGAAGGACTGATCCGTCAGTTGGATCACGGCCATGAATTGCGCGTCGTCGCCCCCGAGGCGGTCGAGGACGCCATCACCGAAGACATCGCCGCCGTGATGATCACTCAGGTCGATTACCGCAGCGGTCGCATGCACGACATGACCCGGATCACCGCCCGCGCCCAGGCAGCCGGCGCAGTGACGATCTGGGATCTGGCCCATAGCGCCGGCGCGGTGCCAGTGGATCTGGATGGATCGGGCTGCGAGTTTGCCGTCGGCTGCACCTATAAATACCTCAATGGCGGCCCCGGCGCGCCGGCTTTCATCTATATCCGCCCCGACCTGGCGGATCAGGCGCAGCCTGCCCTATCGGGCTGGATGGGCCATGACGCGCCCTTTGCCTTCGAACTGGGCTATCGCCCCGCCACCGGGATCGAGAGGATGCGCGTCGGCACGCCGCCGGTCCTGCAAATGTCGGCGCTGGAGGTCGCACTGCGGGCTTGGGAAGGCGTCGACATGGCCGATCTGCGCGCCACCCAGATCGCGCTGTCGGAACTGTTCATCGCCGAGGTTGAGGCGAAATGCCCGGGCCTGACCCTCGCCAGCCCGCGCGATCCGCAGGCGCGCGGCAGTCAGGTTTCCTTCGCTTTCGAACATGGCTATGCAGCGATGCAGGCGCTGATCGCGCGCGGCGTCATCGGCGATTTCCGCGCCCCCGATATCATGCGCTTTGGCTTCACTCCGCTGTATCTGGACGAGCACGACATCCGCCGCGCCACTGCCATCATGGCCGAGGTCATGGAGGGCAAGCTGTGGGATGACCCCGCCTATCAAAAGCGGGGCCGGGTGACCTGAACGCCCCTTGCGCTGTGCTGTCCAAGCCGGCGCAAGACGGTTTCAAACGGGCTTTCGGAAGGCCAGCCCCTAAAAGAAGCTGGCCTCGGCGGCCTCGGGGTCCAGATGGAAGGGCTGCGGATCGAACTGGGTCGCATAGGCGATGATCTGCTCGGCATCCAGCGCATGGGTGCCGCTTTGAAACGACTGCCCCACCGCGAGATCGTCCAGATACAGCGGGCCCTGCGGCGCGTTCCCGTCCATCGCGCGCCCTCAGCCCAGCTGATAGCCCGGGGTCGAGGCCGACAGCTCCTTTTCCGCCTCGTCCATGCCCTCGGCGATATCCTCGAATAGCGGCGTCGACAGATAGCGTTCGCCGGTATCGGGCAGCATCGCCAGAATTACCGTCCCCGGCTCGGCCTTTTCGGCGATCTGGATTGCGGTGGCGAAGGTCGCGCCACCGGAAATCCCGGTCAGGATGCCTTCCTGTGCCGCCAGCTTCTTCGCCCAGGCGATCGCCTCGGGGCCGGGAACAGAGGTCAGCGTGTCATAACCCGAATTGTCCAGAGCCTCCTGCAACACATAGGGGATGAAATCGGGGGTCCAGCCCTGGATCGGATGCGGCTCGAATGCGGGGTGGCTGACCGCCGGGCCGTGATCCGCGCCGCGTTCCTGCGCGACACCGCTGGCGACAAGGGCGGCGTTCGCGGGTTCGGTCAGGACCAGCTTCGTTTCGGGGCGCTCGCGGCGCAGGACGCGCGACAGCCCGGTCGCGGTGCCGCCCGTGCCGTAGCCGGTCACCACATAATCCAGCCGCTGATCCTTGAAATCGCCAAGGATTTCCTGCGCGGTCGTGGATTCGTGGATGTCGGCATTGGCCGAGGTCTCGAACTGGCGGGCCAGAAACCAGCCGTGTTTCTCGGCAAGTTCGACCGCCTTGTTATACATGCCGGTGCCCTTTTCGGCCTTGGGCGTCAGCACCACCTTGGCCCCCAGCATCCGCATCAGCCGCCGCCGCTCGACCGAGAAACTCTCGGCCATGGTCACCACCAGCGGATAACCCTTCTGCGCGCACACCAGCGCGAGGCCAATGCCGGTGTTGCCGCTGGTCGCCTCGACCACGGTTTGGCCGGGCTTCAGCGCGCCGGAACGTTCGGCGGCCTCGATGATGTTCAGCGCCAGCCGGTCCTTGACCGAGGCGCCGGGGTTGAAGAACTCGGCCTTCACATAAAGCCGCACCCCTTCGGGGCCGAGATTGTTGACGCGCACCACGGGCGTATCGCCCACTGTGTCAAGGATGCTGTCATAAAGGCGGCCGCGCCCGCTGGTCGTCCTGATGCCTTGCTGTGCCATCTGAGCTCCTTCCGATTGGGCCATATCCAGCGCAATACTTCCGCCCGCAACGGGTTCTGACAAGCAAAATCCACCGCGACCACGCGGCAGGACCGCGAGCCCCCGGCAGAGGCCAAGGAAATTCCGCCAACGGTCAAAAAGGCGGGAAATCCGACCGGAAAGGCGCAGCGGCGGCCGGCGTGGAAGGGGATTCGGAATGGCGTCCGTCCCCGTCGGACAGGCCATGATTCAATCTGCGGGCGATATATTGACCGAGAATATTGCGGTCAGGTGATCAAAGTCGAACCCGAGCCCCGCAACATCCGCCGGCCCCGCCGCGGTGCACCGCATTCATCCCGACCTGATGCACAGCGCGCTGATCGGCGAGATCCAACCCGGCATAATGAGCGGTATTTTTCTAGCGCTCCGTTATGTGGCCGAACGCTGTAAAGCCAAGGTGAAGCGCCACGTCATCAGCACCATGCGGAAGGTCTGATCCTCGCACCGCCGGAGCATCGAAGATCGCCCGCTTAAGGCTTCAGCGTTCCCGATTGTTCCTGACATGCGGCCGCTCGGGCCAGCCCGTCGACCACCGCGGTAAAGACATCGGCCTTGCGCAACCGGGCCTGCGGAAACAGCACACTGATATCCGCAGCAACGAACTGCATCAGGCTGGAACCGCCCACCAGAACCACCTCGCCAATCGCAGCGGGGGCGACCTGCGCCGAGGCGATGGTGTCGGCCATCGCCTGCCGCACCCCGTCTCGATAAGCTGCCAGCGCCTCGTCAAGGCTGGCGGCGGTGACCAGTGCCGAAAGGCCCGGCTCGACCGTTTCCAAGAGAATGCGCCCCTTGCCTTCGGGGCCGTTGGCCGCGATCTTCCCACGCTCGACCGCGAAGGCCAAATCATGGCCGGTCTCATCCTCGATCACCGCCCGGAACCGAGACATCGCAGGGCGGTCCACCGCCATGCGGGCCATGTCGGCCGCCAGCCGGCGCGTCTCTTGCGTGTACAGGAACGGGATGCGTGCCCAGGTGGCAAGATCGACATAGGGCGCACGCGGGACCGGCAGAAGTTCATCACCCATGACCCGGCGCAATTGGCCGCCAAGGCCCAGAAGGGGCATGGCATGGGTCAACGAAACAGACTGGTCGAAATCGGTCCCACCCAGCCTGATGCCGTGGCTGGCGAGGATATCCAGCTGACCCGCCCGGCTGCGGAAAACCGAGAAGTCCGAGGTGCCGCCGCCGATATCGACCACCAGCCCCAGAGCCTCGCCGGGAACAGGGCGATGACTGGCAAGCGCCGCCGCCTCGGGCTCTGCCATGAAGGCGACTTCCTCGAAACCTGCGTCCAAGTAGCAGGCGCGTAGGTCGGCCTCGGCCTGTGCGTCCTTGGAGGGGTCATTGGTGTGAAAATGAACGGGCCGTCCCGACAGGACGCGCCGCAGCGGCATGCCGGCTGTGGCCTCTGCCCTTTCGCGCAACTCTGCCAGAAAGGCCGCGATGATATCGGCCAGCGTGCGCCTGCGCCCGCCGATCAGCCGGGATTCACTCATCAACGGCAGACCAAGCGCGCTTTTCAGCGCCCGCATGTATCGCCCCTCTTGGCCGGCAATCAAGGCATCAGCGGCGGCAGCACCGATCAGCATGTCGCCCCTACCCGCGGGAAAGAACACTGCTGTGGGCAGCGTGTCGCCGCCGTCTTCCATGGGAAGCCTGGAAGCTCTGCCCGGCCAGGACAGCGCCACCGCCGAATTCGAGGTGCCAAAGTCAATTGCCAGCGTCTGCATCCCGAACCCACCTTTCGTCAAAGCCCGATCCGATAGTCGAGCCCGCCTTTGATCGCAAGACGGTCAGGCCGCAGCTTGTTCGCGCCAGCTGCATTGAGAAACGCCAAGAGCCGCCGCCCGTCCTTCGGGCAGAGGCTCTCCGCCAGATGCCACATGACGACCCCATGGAATCCCTGCCCGAAAAGCGTGGGTTTCGGGCAACCCGACCAATGCGACAGGAAGCGTGGCAGCAGCACTGGCAGGGCGCCGGCCACCGGAGGCAGCCTGCCGTCAGCGGGTCGGCCAATCAGATGTCAGATACGACCTCCTCTCCATGCCCGGGGCCTTCTCAGCAAGCCTCAAAACCGGGCCGCGCGCCCGCCAACGAAGGTTGTCTGCTCGCATCGCATCGCATCGCATCGCATCGCATCGCATCGCGGACCCGACGTTCATCCCGACACGGGGCAACAGGCATTATTTTCCAAATCCCGGCGAAGCTTTCATCCCCAAATGGGCAGCCCGAAATTATGCCTCATCGAACTGAATGCCCGTGATCTGATTTCGGCCCTCATTCTTGCTGTCGTAAAGCATCCTATCGGCGGTTTCGAACCACGCTTTCATTCGCAAGTCGGGTGCGCAGCGCCGGACCGCAACGCCGATGCTGATGGTGACCACGGGCGCACAAGACGATCCCGCATGCGGGATCGCCAATGCCTCAACCTGGCTGCGCAGCAACTCGGCCAGATGCATGGCGCCATCATAGCCCGTTCGCGGCAAGACGCAGGCAAACTCCTCGCCACCGTAACGCACGCACATGTCACCGCCGCGCCGCATCGCTGCCCCAAGCGCCTCGGCCACTGCGGCGATGCAACGATCACCTTCAAGGTGCCCATACATATCATTGAATTGCTTGAAGTAATCGATATCCATAAGAAGAATGGATAACTCTTCCCGTGACCGCGCGAGCCGTGTCATTTCCTCGGCCAGCAGGGCTTCCAGCATGCGGCGGTTGCCGAGGCCCGTCAGCGGGTCGATCAGCGCCTGATTGGCAAGTTGATCCCGCATTCGCTTCAGGCTCACGTGATTACTTACTCGGCAGCGCAGGGAAACAGGCTGGACGGGCTTGGTGACATAGTCGATCGCACCAACGGACAATCCCCTGATCTCGCATTCAACGGAATCGAGCCCGGTCGTAAAGATAACCGGAACGTTGGCCAAATCAGGGTCGAGTTTGATACGCCGGCAGGTTTCGTACCCGTCCATACCCTGCATGACCACGTCGAGGAGGATCAGATCAAGCTGCGAACACTGCGCAATTCCGATCGCTTGCTCGCCCGATCGGGCAAACAGGATTTCGTAATCATCTTCGAGTATGGCGCCGATCATCTCGATATTGGCGATCTCGTCGTCGACAATCATAATCACAGGCTTGCTGTTCA
The DNA here is from genome assembly GCF_011308835.1 of Paracoccus xiamenensis. Taxonomy (GTDB): domain Bacteria; phylum Pseudomonadota; class Alphaproteobacteria; order Rhodobacterales; family Rhodobacteraceae; genus Paracoccus; species Paracoccus xiamenensis. Next base: position 111,993 of record NZ_JAAOHY010000003.1, read on the forward strand.
TGCAGACAGACCCCTGAGGCCCTCCTCAGGGGGCGGATATGCTGCATCCAGCAGGCTCAGCGCTTCGTCATATTCAAGCCGCATGATCGCCGCACCAAGCGGATCAGCGTCCTGTTCGCGGGATGTCATCCCTATCGCCTCTGCATAGCGGACGAAGCCTTTTCTGGCTGAGAGACTTCGCCGGCAAATCTGATCGCGAAGCGCATCGCGCGCGCTGGCGGTCGCTACCGGATCAGTCGTGCACCCCATTCCAATCTGCGCACGGAGGCGACGGTCTTCTTCTGCGATCCCGTCCAGCCGGTCCACTGCCGCAATGGCAGCCCGCACAGCATCATCCAGATCAAGCAGCAGATCGGCAATCTGTGCTTCTCGCCCCGAGCGGGCAAGTTCTTCCAACTGGCGCGCGATGCTGCTGACATCGCCCAACCCCAGCGAGGCCGCCACTCCCCTCAGCCCATGGGCGAGATGCATCGCCTCATCTGTACGGCCAGCTTCAAGCTGCCCCGACAAGCGCCCGCAGATATCGGCATAGTTGTCCCTGAACCCCAGGATAAGGCGACGCAGCAGGTCGCGCTTACCATTGACCCTTACCAGGGCTGTCGAAATGTCGAATGGCCGCAGGTCATCAGGCAAATCTGGCGCGGTACCGCTCTCGAAGCTTGGAATCGCCGGTCCAGCGGTGGCCGTTCCCAGCCAGCGCTCCAATGCCTGGATAAGAACGGGCGGATCGATCGGCTTGGAGACGTGGTCATTCATCCCGGCGTCAAGGCAGCGCCTGCGATCCTCCTCATAGGCATGAGCGGTCATGGCGATGATTGGCAAGCGTTCCTTCGACCAATTCTGGCGGATCCGGCGGGTCGCGCTGACCCCGTCCATCACAGGCATCTGCACGTCCATCAGCACTGCCGCATAGCCGGTACTATCCGCTTCGAGCATTTCGCAGGCGATGCGGCCATTCTCGGCGCAATCCACCACAAGCCCTGCGGCATGAAGCAGCTCAACGGCGATTTCCCGGTTGATTTCATTGTCCTCGGCCAGCAGCACGCGGTTTCCCTGCAGGTCAAGGGGAAGCTGTGCGGCACTTGCATCCGGCCCCGCATCCATACTGGCTTGACTGTTCGCGGTCGCGAACAGCTCGCCCAACGTCATTTCCAGCCGCTCCGCATCGACCGGCTTGCTTAGGAAAGCACCAACATTTTCGCCCTCCCCTTGATGAATACATTCATCGAGATCATGTGCCGTCATCATCACAATTGCGGGCTCAGGCATGCCTGCGCAATCCCGGCGCAGGCGCCGCAGGGTATCGAACCCATTCAGATCAGGCATCTTCCAGTCGATCATCAAAAGGTCGTAGGGACGACCGGCCTCGGCCGCGCGCTGCAGCATCTCGATCGCCTTCGGGCCAGAACTCGCCAGATCGGCCTGCATGTGCATCCGCGCAAACAATTCCTGAATGATCTGGCGCGCCGCCGGATTGTCGTCGGTCACCAGAATGCGCAGCTGTCCCAGTGTAGAAATCGTGCTGGGGACGGCGGCGGCGCGGGTCCGGGCCACGCGCATCCGCACCAGAAATGTAAAGGTGCTGCCGGTGTCAGGCGTGCTTTCGACGCCGATCCAGCCCGCCATTTGTTCCACGATCTGCCGGCAGATCGCCAGCCCCAGCCCTGTCCCGCCAAAACGTCGCGTCGTCGATGCATCCGCCTGAGCGAAGGAATTGAATAGCATTCCTTGCTGTGCCTCGGTCAGGCCGATACCGGTATCCTGCACCGTACAGCGTATTCCGGCGATGCCGTCATTCAGTTCGACCATCTCGGCGGTCAGCGTGATGCGCCCTTCCTGCGTGAACTTGATCGCATTGCTGAGCAGGTTCAGGATGACCTGATTGAAACGCATGTCGTCACCGATCAGGGCCGGAGGGATATTGCTATCGATATGCACCGCGACCCTCAGCCCCTTCGCATGGGCGGATTCAGACACCATCTGCAGCTGGCTTCCGATTGCCGCGCGAAGATCGAATTCACGTTCGTCGAATTCCAGCTTGCCAGCCTCGATCTTCGAAAAATCCAGGACATCGTTGATCAACCGCAGCAACGAGACGCCAGCGCTGTTGATCTTGCCGACCTGATCCTTGTGGCGCCGTTCCAGCGGGGCGCGCTGCAGCAGATGAGAGAAGCCCAGGATGGCATTGATCGGCGTGCGGATTTCGTGGCTGATATTGGCCAGGAACATGCTTTTGGCACGGCTTGCGGCTTCTGCCTCGCGGGTGCGCTCCTCCAGCGCTGCACCTTTCTGAACAAGCTCGTCACGCAGGCCCGCCATCCGCGCAAAGGTCTGCTGCACCATGTTCACGACCCATAGCAGCACCAACATCTGAAAGACGACGATAACCGCATGCAGCAAGACCCGAGCGAGGTCACCCGAACCCGGAAAAACCGCAAACGGCAGCAGGTAGAGCAGCACCAGGTGATGCGTGGCGGTCAGCAGCGCCCCGAAAAAGATCTGGCCGCGATCGAACCACGCAATGTTAAGCGCCAGAACCGCGAAAAAGTACATATGCATGTCCATCTGCCACGGATGGCCGGTAAACAGCAGCAAAAGCAGCGCCGGCTCGGCGATCAGGGCTACAGTCGCGACATTGCGGACGGCTGGACTGATGCCAAGGCGCAGGAACATCACCTGATAGGTCACGGCAATCAGGGCCGCGCTCGCCATGGCCGCGGGTACTGACAGCGCCTTGTTCCACAGCGCGGCAAGTCCCATCAGCGGAACATGCGCCCAAAGCAGCCACACCAGAAGCGCGCCATATCGTTCGCGCAGCCTGTCCAGTTCTGCGATCATGGCAGTTTCCCTTTCGCGTCGCCCGAACAGCCCAGCAGGGCCGGCGCGGGAAGCACCAGCCAGGCCCCCTGTTTTCGCATCTCCACACCGAAATCAGGTCGGGCCGCCATGGCGACGGCAAGAAACGGCACTGCGCCAAAGCCGACCACCCCGCCATCGGCCCGAAAGACCATTTCCATCATTTCTGCGCGCCCGCTCCACGGGGCGGACAGGACGAGGTATTGCCCACCGGCACCCTTGACGAGAAAAGTCGCGACGATCAGCGCGATAAAGCCGGACGCCGCAAGAAACAGGGCGGGCAAAAACGCCTTCAGACCGCCATCATTCGTCCTGGCGATCTCGCTTCGCGATGAGATGTTGCGGAAGATGGCCGTCTCCTTCCATGCCGTTCGTTTCCGTGTTTGTTCCCAGACTCCTACTAAGAATATGTAATTGAAACGTTAGCGAGCCAACGCAAAGCCACCACGATTTTATTACGGTTTGATCTATTAACTCTTTCCGCTAACCCTATATTCCTGCCTCGATCCGGGTCGCTAGAAGGTCGTTCTCGCAACCCGCCAGCAGCCACCGGGCGCTTCGCCCAGGCTGCTATGGTTGCGCTTGCAAACCGCCCCGCAAGGTGGCGAAATATTGGTCGAGCACCGGACAGGATGACCTTTATGACTGCCCAATCCCAGACTTGGACCAGCCGCGCATCGCGCACCGAAATTTCGACGAGCTTGGGAATTATCCCGATGGTCGTGGCGTCGGCGACGAATGCGGCGCACGGTACGGTGCTGCTGGTTCATGGCCGTAACGGTGCGCCGGGGCAGGACCAGATCGCGGAAATTGCAGAAGCCTATCTGGCGCGCGGCTGGCGCGTCGCCGCGCCAGAGCTGCCCAACTCGATCGCGCTTCCCAATTCTGGCCCGCCCGAGCAGGTCACCTTCAGCCGCCACAGCCGGGCGACCGCCGAGGCCTGGGCCTGGCTGGCCGGCAAATGGCCCGACGCGCCGCGCGCGCTTGCCGGTCACAGCATAGGCGCTTTTGCCATAGCGCAGCTGGCGGGCGACGCGCCCGAGGCGCATCACCTGCTGGCTGTCTCCCCACCTGTTTCCGGCATGGTACTGCTGTCGGCGCGTGAAGCCATGGGCCCCGCCGCGATCGAGGCCGTGCAGCGCGAGGCGCCGTTATTTCTGGCCGAAATGCCCGTCGCCGATGCTTCTGCTTCGTTGGCGCGCAGCCCAGCACCGCTTGCCGTCGTGACCGGGGCCGAGGATGGGCTGGTGCGCTTGGCGGACGCCCGCGCCTATTTCAACACCGCCCCCAATGGCCGCTTTTTCGGGGCCTTGCCAAACGAACATCACTGCCCCGCCGGTCCCGCCTGCGCCCAGATGCTGCAAGCGGCACTGGCGGCGCTCGGGGCCTGAGCGTCAGGCGATTGCCGGATCCAGCCAGGGCGCGGTGAACCCCAGCGCGCGCAGGCCGCGCTGAACCTCTGCCCGGCCCGAAACGAGCCGCCACAGCAGGCCCGAGCGGTAATTCTCCAGCCCGATGACGATGGGGGCCTGGTCGATGGCCAGCCGGCTTTCCGCGACCCAGTCATGGGTCAGGTTGAAGGCGTCTACAAAACCCGCCTCGCCCCAGATGCGCCCGCCCAGATCGTCGTGCAAATAGCGCAGCACCACCATCGCCTCGGCTGGGGCAAAGGGCAGCGAGGACAGCGCTGCGGTCGGTGTAATAGTGCCGGTATCCTCGGTCGGAGAATGGGCGACATAGCCGCGCGGATCGTAGCTGGCGGTCAGGCCCCAGCAATCCGGCCCATAGCCGGCCCAGCCATGGGGGTTCAGCAGGCAGTGGTGGCGGTTGACCAAGGCGTGGGCGCGCGCCTGGATGCCGTAATCGGCATAGGCGTCGCGCAGCCCGCGCGGGTCGATGCCCAGAAACGGGTATTGCGACAAAAACAGCGGCCCGCCCCAATCGGGACCAAGCGGCAGCACTGTGCCGCCATAGTCGCGCCCGTTTCGAAAGGCGGGCGCGGTGGCCCAGCTTTGGTGATAGGACGCCGCCGGGATCGGGTGGCTGCGCGATCCGGCGGCAAGGACGAAGACCGGAAGGGCCTCGTTCCAGCCCCGGACCGGCAGGGCATTGGCAGGCCAAGGCCGGTCGGGGTGGTGGTGCCACATGAGTGCGCCGTCCTCGCGCAGATGGGCGGCCCAGTTGACACTGTCATAAAGGGCTGCGATCCGCCGGCCAAGCTCGGGTTCTTCATGGAAATAGGCGGCGGCGCCCAGCAGGCCCAGCATCAGGAAGGCAGTCTCGACCAGATCGCCGCCATCGTCACCCGGCGAGAAAGGCTGAACGCGCCCGGTGGTGCCGTTCAGGAAATGCGGAAACACGCCGTCGAAACGGTCGGCACCTTCCAGAAATCCGGTCAGCCGCGCCACCCGGTCAAGGATCTGTTGCCGGGGACGCCAGCCGCGCTCGGCGGCGACGATCTGGGCCAGCAGGCCAAAGCCGGTGCCGCCGGTGGTAACGGTTTCGTGGATGTCATAACCGTGGCTGCCGCCGCTACGCTCTCGCGCCATGCCGCTGACAGGGTGGCTCCAATCCAGAAAATACAGCGCCGTCGCTTGCGCCACGCGGTCACGCAGGGCGGCGTCATCAAGACCGCGGATCAGCTGAGCCATGTCAGCTCTGCCATCTGGGTGTCGCGGCTGTTCGGGCCGATATGCAGCTGGATCAGGCCGGGGTCGCGGACCCACTCCGCACCCTCCAGCGACGGTGCGATGGGGTAGCTGAACTGGTCGGAGGTGACGCGAAAGCGCAGCTCTCGACTTGTGCCGGGCGGCAGCGTCACCTGTTGGAAATCGATCAACCAGCGGCCCGGCCGGGTGATCCGCGCAACCGGGTCGCTGGCATAAAGCTGCACCGTCTCGACCACCTCGCACGGGCCGGAATTCGTGACATTGATCCGCAGCGTGACAGGCCGATCGGCAAGGGCACGGGGCCGCGACAGTTGCGGCATCCCGTATTCGACCTGCCCATAACTCAGCCCGAAACCGAAGGGAAAGCGCGGCGCATCGTCAGGCATATCCAGCCACCCGGTGCGGAACTTGGCAAAATGACCGGGGAAGGGCCGGCCTGTCGGCTCATGAGCGTAAGATAGTGGCACTTCGCCCGGATGGGCGGGCAGCGCCATCGCTAGCCGGCCCGAGGGATTGGCCGCACCGAACAGCAGGTCCGCCACCCCTTCCGGCCCGGCCACCCCGCCATGCCAAGCGTAAAGCAGTGCATCGGCCTGTTCGGCAACCGCGCCAAGCGCCAGCGGACGCCCGGCAAACAACACCACCACCAGCGGCTTGCCGGTCGCCGCCAGCGCCGCAATCAGCCGCCGTTGCGGCGCAGGCAAGTCCGGTGATAGCCGCGAGGAGGACTCGCCCGCATGTTCCTTGGCCTCGCCCACTGCGGCGATGATGACCTCTGCCTGCCCGGCTGTCGCCAGCGCCTCGGCCATGATCTCGGCTTCGGGGCGCGGGTCCTGCCGTACCGTTACGCCGTGGACGTTCAGGCGCTGTACCAGCCAATCCTCGTCGACGATATTCGCGCCCCAGGCAATGGCGGGCACCTGGCCGGTCAACGCCGTCACCGCCTCGCCCAGCGGCGTCACATCCTCGGCCCGGCCCGAGACGGCCCAGGTCCCCAGCATATTCGCCCGATCCGCCGCGAAAGGCCCGATCAACGCAACACGCGTTTCGGCGGCCAGCGGCAGTACACCGTCATTCTTCAACAGCACCGCCGCACTTGCGGCGGCCTTGCGGGCAAGCGCGCGCCCCCTGCCCCGTGCCGGCGGGCGCGCCGTTTTCGCCATGCCCCGGAAAGGATCGTCAAGAAGCCCCAGCCGCTGCTTGAAATCCAGCACCCGGCGGCAGGCCCGATCGACCAGCGCCGTGACCTGAGCACCCGTCAGCGAGATCCCGGCATCGGGGGCATCAACGCCGGATTTCGCCAGGGCGGGCAACTCGCGCAGATAATCTTCGCCCACCATGTCCATATCAACGCCGGCATGGATCGCGCGGGCCACGGCGACCGGCGCAGGCCCCAGCCCATGCGCCACCAGCTCTGCCACGCCGGTATAGTCCGAAACGACCAGCCCGTCGAAACCTGTCCCGGCGCGCAGCCAGCCTTCGATCAGGGGGCCGTTGGCATGCATGGGCAGCTTGTTGACGGCATTAAAGGCGACCATGACGCTGGCCGCACCGGCCTCTACCCCCGCGCTGAAAGGGGGCAGATAGGTGGCCAGCAGATCCTCCCATGCGAGCGAGACGTTGTCGTAGTCGCGCCCGCTTTCGGGGGCACCGTAAGCCACGAAATGCTTCAGGCAGGCAGCCACCCGGCCCTTGCCCGCGGGATCCTTGCCCTGAAAGCCACGCACAGCCGCCGCGGCGATGCGCGCGGCCAACAGCGGCTCCTCGCCCGGGCCTTCGGCAACGCGGCCCCAACGGGCATCACGGCTGATGTCGACCATCGGCGCATAGACCTGATGAAGGCCTTCGGCAGCAGCCTCGGCGGCGGCGAAGCGCGAAGTTGCCGCGATCAGGTCCATGTCCCAACTACAGGCGAGGCCGATATTCAGCGGGAAGACGGTGCGGTGGCCGTGGATCACATCCTCGGCGAAGAACAGCGGGATGCGCAGCCGAGACCCCGCCAGCGCGCGTTCCTGCATGGCGCGAGCGGTGGCCAGCGACTTGGTGCCAAAGATCGCGCCCACCTGGCCCGTATCCAGCCGTCCGGCCAGCGAGGTCGGCTGCCGCGCCCCGGTCATCAGCCCCTCGCCCGCGGCCATCAGGTTCAGCTGACCGATCTTTTCAGCCAGCGTCATCTGCGCCATCAGGCGCGCGACATGATCGTGGTCTTTCAATGCGCTGCCCCTTGCTGACGGTTATTCAGCCGCGTGGCGCGCGGCAAGAAATTCGGGCCGGAGAATGGGGGAAAGCTGCCCCAATCCGTCGCGGATATCCAGCGCCGCCGTATAGAAGGGCTGCCCGTCGGGGTCGCTGGGCGCGGCTTCGCCATGCAGGACCGCCAGCACCGCCGTTTGCGGCAAGTCCTCGCGCAGGACCAGGTGAAAGCGCATCACGCCTTCAATATCCAGCGCCGCCGTGGCCTCGTCCAGCAGCAGGATATCGGGCTTGGCCAGCAGGATCCGCGCCAGAACCAGCCGCTGCTTCTGCCCGCCCGACAGCGTGTTGCGCCAGTTGCGCCCCTGATAAAGGACCTGATCGAGGCAGTTGATGAATTCGCCAAGGTCCACCCGCGCCATGGCGGCGGCGACAGCAATATCAGAATGCTGTTCGGGGTGGTCGGGATAGGTCACCAGCGCCTTCAGCGACATGCGGTCGGGGATGTCGGGATCCTGCCCGGCAAAGAACATTCGCGCCCCCTCGCGCATCGCGACCCGGCCCGAGCCATAGGGCCAGATCCCCGCCACCGTCTTCAGCAGGCTGCTTTTGCCGCAACCATTCTGCCCGCGCAGACAGATCCAGTCGCCCAGATACAGCCGCAGCTGCGGCACCGACAGGAAGGCCGGCGTGTCATGGCCACGGTGATGCAAGCGCAGACCTTCCAGCGCCAGCAGCGGGCCTGCGGGCCGTTGGGTGCGTTCGAAATCGCTGATACCGGTCTCGGCATAGAAGTCCTGGCGGCGGCGGACACGCTCGACCGCCTCGGCCAGTTCGGTCAACCGTCCGGCATTGGCCTTGAGCGTGGCGATGGCGGGCATGACGTTGATGAACCACGACACGTCGCCGATCAGTTCGGCCGTCAGCTCCCCACTGGCGGCGAAATCACGAAAATTCAGGTTGCCCGCCATATAGGACGGCAGCGCCGGCAGATAGGCCAGAAGCCGCGAGGACAGGAAGTTGTAGACGCTGGTGAACATCATGACGAAGGCGCCCAGCCAGTTCTGCTTGCCCCAGGTCTGGTCGAGTTGTGCATAAAGCTGGCCGTTGATGCGGCTCTGCGCCCGCTCGCCCCGTGCCGCCGCCATCCGACCGACGCGACCCAGCATGGTGCCCCACTCGCCCCGCCACGCGCCGTCGCGACGCTGGCGCTGCACGCTCAGCCGTCCCAGCACCCGACCCAGCTTCCAGGCGACGTAAGTGATGCAGGGCACATAGATCGCGACCAGCAGCAGCGCCAGCACGGCAGAGCCGTATTCCCCCGGCGCAAGGTCGATCCGCCCGGCAAGACCGGGGCCTACCCAAGCCTCCAGCGTCTGGTTGGCCCCTGCCCCCCAGAGGTCAAGGAAAGGCACCGGCTGGCTGCGTTCCAGCAATGCGGCCGAGACGAAATAGATAGAGGTCACCGCCCCCCACAGCCCCATCGCCAGCCCGATGATGCCGCCATACAGCCCGCCCGAGCATTCATCGACACGCTGGTCGATGGCATCGGGCATGCGCGGCGTGCCATGCGGGGCCGAGCGGTCGCTGGTCAGATCCAGCGCGATCCGCCCATCGGCAAGGATCGCGTCGTTGAACTGGCCGACCAGCCAACCGCGCGCACGCCGATGCAGCGTGGTAGAGACAAAGTGGCGCAGCGCGATCCCCGCCGCCCGGGCAAGAAACAGGCCCAGATAAGCGCCGGCCGCCAACAGGATGACGCGGGCGGGATCGACCTCTGGCGCTGCATTGTGGAAATTCGCCAGCGAGGCGAGGAAATCAGCGCTCGCCACCGCAACCCAGACGCTGGCCTTGCTGAGCAGGGTAGTGATCGCAAAGACGATCACAGTCAGCAACCATGCCTCGCGCCAGCGCTCTGACACCCAATACGCCGACAGAAGACCCCAGAACCCAGTTAACCGTTGCACACACGCTGCCTTTTTTTATCGCCAGGCATAACCGCGCATCCCACAGCGACACATATTCGCCTGCGGGCCGTTCCCGGCTTATTTTCTTGTAAATTACAGCCGCTTCGCGCGATTCTGCCGCGTTACGGCCCTGCTGTAAAATCAAGCATAACAAACAAACCTATCGGCGGTAAACCGCCGATGCACGTTTTGCTTTCTGAAATGTTAATCACCTGTCAACTGTCGCAGGATGGCAACGGTGCGGTTCGCAGATTGTCGCGTCCCGACGAAATCGAAGAATCCTCGCCAGTTCCATGATCCGCATATGATGGATGTCGTGAAGATCCCTAAAGTCGGCGTGTCGAGGCGCTGGCACAGTTCAGTCCCCCAAAGGGTGCAGCCACAAATGTAATCTGGGAGATCGAACTTGCTGTTCAGCAGCTCCATCACGATCCTGACTGCCGCGTCACACCTGAACTGTGAACAATAAAGCCACGAAAAATCCGTATCTCCCTGAAGAAGGGCCAAATCTATGTAGCGTTTCAGACGATACTGTGGCCCCTTAGCAGGGAATATCCAGTTGTAATACCTGCGACATTCACGCCGAAATCTCGGTGAGGATCAAGCTGTTCAGCTGCACCTGCTAGCGCCTGCCCAAGATCAACCTTGCCATTGCTTCGTGCAGATCTATCCTTCCAAAGCGATTGAATGATGCGACGGTTACAAGCGTGACAATCACCAGATGAAAAGGTTTACAACAGCCTTTCTTTCGCTAGGATTCAAGCAAAAGCACAGCAGCGCAGGACCTCGTGACGACGCCCCCAAAACCGCCCCGGATTCATGATGTTGCGCGCCTTGCGGGGGTCTCGGTGGCGACCGTCAGCCGGGCGATGTCGAACCCTTCCATCGTCAGCGACAGCACCCTGCGCGCGGTCGAGGCCGCCATTGCAGAAACCGGCTATACGCTGAATGTGGCGGCGCGGAACCTGCGTCAACAGCAGGTCGGCGGCGTGCTGGCGCTGGTGCCGAAGCTGGCCAATCCGTTCTTCTCGGTGATTCTGTCCGGCATTGCCGACGTGCTGCGCGGCAACGGGCTGAACCTTTTGGTGCTGGATACCACGATCCAGAGTGGCATCGGCCGGCGCGAGGCGATCGGCGCCTATCTGAACCGCTCGCGTTCGGATGGGGTGATCGTGCTGGACGGGGGGCTGGACGCGGATCTGTTCCGCCAGCCGAATTGTCCGCCGGTGGTGCAGGCCTGCGAATGGATCGAAGGGTTGGAGGCCCCGCGTGTACTGGCCGACAATGCCGAAGGTGGCCGGCTGGCGATCACCCATCTGTCGGGACTCGGGCATCGCCGCATCCTGCATCTGGCCGGGCCCGAAGGCAATTCCCTGACTCGCGCCCGCCGCGACGGCGTGCTGGCGGGGTTGGCCGAGGCGGGGCTGCCCCCCGACCAGACGGTGCTGCTGAACGGCGATTTCTCATTGCAATCGGGTCGCGCCGCGGCAGCACAGATCCTGGCTTTGGCCAAACGCCCAACCGCCGTTTTCTGCGACAATGACGAAATGGCGATCGGGCTGATCAACGGATTGTCGCAGGCCGGGCTGCGGGTACCGCAGGACATCTCGGTCATAGGTTTCGACAATATCGAGATGTCGGCCTATACGCTGCCGCCGCTGACCACGATCCGCCAGCACCGTGACCGCCTGGGCCGCCACGCGGCCACGGCGCTGCTGGCGCGGATCAACGGCCAGACAGGCCCGGATGAAGAGGTTCTGCCGGTCGAGCTGCTGCTGCGATCAAGCACGGCCGCACCCGCCAGTTGACCGCCACGCCCAAGGCGCAGGTCACGTCCCCGACAGCATCCGCGAGATCCGCAGCGCATAGCGATCCGTCATCCCCGAGGTAAAATCGGCCAGCCCATGCAGCGCCTGTTCGGCGTTGCCGATGTCGCGCAGATCAAGGCCAAGCGCTCGGGCAAGCTGCTTCGAATAGGGTTCCAGCCGCTCACGGTCCCAGCCCTTCCGCGCCAGATCTTCATAGACCGGCAGGACCCCCGTCATCACATTGTCGATGACCCGGCGGCCTGAGACCTCAAGTTCGGTCTTGCGCGGCGCGGTGAAGATGCGGTCAACGGCCAGATCGGAGATGCGCCGGAAAATCGGCCCGACCGTGCTGCGTTCGATCAGACCGCCGGACATGTGCCCGGCCATGATCGCGGCATGGTTCTGCTGGAACACCTCGACGCAGCTGCGAATGGCCGCCCCGATCGCCATGGCCCGCAACACCTCGATATGCTCGGCCTCGGTCCGGTCGCCGCGCGAACGGGGCGCGGTGCCGGTCACCTCTTGCAGAAGGTCGCGTACCTGCTCATAGGGCAGCTCGCCCGTGGTAAAGGCGTCCTCCAGATCGACAATGCGGTAACAGATATCGTCGGCGGCCTCGACCGCGAAGACCAGCGGGTGGCGACGATACCAGTGCCCGCCCGCGTAGGTTTCGCGGGGAAGACCCAGGGTCGCGGCGACCTCATCAAAAAGCGCCGCTTCAGCGTTGAAGATGCCAAACTTCTTATAGGGCAACAGCGCCGGGCCAGCCGCCGCCAAGGCTTGCTGGGTGGCCGCGGTCAGCGGGTATTTGGTGAAGGCGCCCAGCGTCGCCTTGGACAGCCGCATGCCGCCGTCATTGCGATACATTTCCAGCCGCGCGATGATACGGAAACCTTGGGCGTTGCCTTCGAACTTCTCGAATTGCCGCTGCAGCACCGGGTCGAGATCGGCCAGCAACCCCTGCGGCTGGACAAAGCGCGCCGCGAACCATGCGCCGATGGCCTCTTCGCCGGAATGGCCGAATGGCGGGTTGCCGATGTCATGGGCGGCGCAGGCGGCCTGCACGATATCGGCAAGGTCATATTCCTGACCCCGCACCAGATGCCCCTCGGACACCAGCCATTGCCCGATCTCCATCCCCAAGGTGCGGCCGACGCTGCCCACCTCGACCGAATGGATCAGCCGGTGGTGGACATGATCGTTTTCGTAAAGCGGCTGGACCTGGGTCTTGTTGGCCAACCGCCGGAACGGGGCCGAGAAGATGACCCGGTCATAATCCTGCACGAAATTCGACCGGCTGGGTTTCCCTGCCGCGCCAGGGCCGTGAAGCCGCGCGTTCGACAGTAACTGGTTCCATTCCATGACATGCCTCCGCCTATTGGGCCCGCAACGGTCAAAGGCGGGCGGCCCGCCTGTGCTAAACAACCACCCACTGTGATGGAAGCCCCCCTATCAGGTTGTCACCTTAGCCACGAAGAAAATTATTTACGCCTGATTGGTAATTTTTTGCCATTTCAGATTGTGATAGGCTAAAATCTAACCGAACATGAAAATAAATTGCGTAAGGACATATCCCATGACCGACTCTCGCCTGATCCGCTATGACACCGCCGACCCGCAGGCCGGCGGCCAGAAGCGCCCCTTCGCCAAGGCGGTGCGGGCCGGGGATTACGTGCATGTCTCGGGCCAGGTGCCGACAGTTGGGGGCGAAGTCGTGGCTGGCGGCATCGTCGCCCAGACCGAACAGGTGATCGAGAATATCAAGGCTGTGCTGGCAATGGCCGGCTGTGGGCTGGAAGACGTGATCAAGGTCAACTGCTGGCTGGATGATCCGCGCGATTTTTCAAGCTTCAACGCTGTGTTTGAGAAGCACTTCATCGATAACCCGCCAGCACGCTCGACGGTGGAATCGCGGCTGATGGTGGATGCCAAGGTCGAGATCGACGCCATCGCCTGGAAGCCGCTGTGAAGGTTCTGATTCATGCCGATCCGGCCCGTGCGCTTGACTGCACGGCCGGGCTGCTGGCTGCCCGGCTGCAACGGCAGCCCGACGCGGTTCTGGGATTGGCCACAGGCGGCACGATGGAGGCCGTCTATGCCCGGCTGATCGCCGCATATAAGCGCGGCGAGGTTAGCTTTGGCCAAGCCCGCAGCTTCAACCTGGACGAATATGTCGGTGTGGCGCCGGATCACCCGGCCTCTTACTGGCACTACATGCGCGAACATCTGCTCGATCATGTCGACATCGCGCCGGGTGCGGCGCTGCTGCCGCGCGGCGATACCCCTAACCCCGAGGCCGAGGCCGCCACCTATGAACGCGCCATTGTGGAGGCCGGCGATATCGGGCTGCAATTGCTGGGGCTGGGCGCGAATGGGCATATCGGTTTCAACGAACCGACCTCCAGCCTTGCCTCGCTGACGCGGGTGAAGACGCTGACCCGCTCCACCCGCGAGGCGAATGCGCGCTTCTTCGAAGATCCCGCGCAAGTGCCCCGGCTGGCGATCACCATGGGCATCGGCACGATCCTTCGCGCGGATGAGGTGCTGCTGCTTGCTTATGGCGAGGGCAAGGCCGACGCCGCCCGCGCCATGATCGAAGGGCCGCTTTCGGCCGCCTGCCCGGCATCGGCACTGCAACTGCATCGAAAGGCAACAGTAGTGCTGGATGCCGCCGCTGCCAGCAAGCTGGCGCTGCGGGATTACTACGAAGAAGTTCACCCCGACGGGCGAGACGTCCCGATCTGATCCAGCGCCTGACGCAAGGCGCGGACTGCGCCCTGATCGGTCGCCCGCGCGCCGGGCGGCTGAAAACCGAACTCGGCGATCTGCGAAAGCGTCGGAGCAGGCTGGGGCGCAGAACCCGAGGCATGGATTTCGCTGAGCGGAAGCGCCGCCGCAAAGCGCGCCGCATTCGCCGCCGAAACGCCACCGCCCGGCATCACGGTCACCTCTGGCGCTGCATCGGCCATGGCGCGCAGCCGCGCCAGACCTTCCAGCGCCGTGCGCGCACCGCCCGAGGACAGCACACGCCGAATCCCCAGCCGCGCAGTCGCCCGCATCGCTGCAACTGGACCCGGGGTCAGGTCGATGGCGCGGTGCAGGGTCACATCCATGCCCTCTGCCGCTGCAACCTGTTCAGCCAGCACCTCCTCGTCCAGCCGGCCATCCGGCAGCGAGGCGCCGATGACGACGCCGGCAAGACCGGCGGCGCGGGCGGCGGCGATTTCGGCGCGCATAGCGGCGCGTTCCTCGGGCGACCAGACGAAATCGCCGGCACGCGGTCGGATCATCGCCAGAACCGGCAATCCGCAATCCCCCGCCAGCGCCATCAGGCCAGCCGACGGCGTCAGCCCGCCCAGGCCAAGCGCGGCGCACAGCTCGATCCGGTCGGCACCACCCGCACGGGCGGCCGCCAGGCCAGCCGCATCATCGACGCAGATTTCCAGCAGGATCCGGCTCATATCTTCCGCCTTTCAAGAAAAATCAGCAGCCACGCGCCCGTGATCCCCGCCAGCCCGCTGAGGATCGCTGCGGCAGGATAGCCCTGCAGCGCCGCCCCAAATGCGAAAATACTGGCACCAATAGCCCCGCCAGCAAACATGTTTACCGCGATCAGCGAGGCCGACAGCCCCGGCCGGTCGGCGATCAAGTCCAGCAGATAGGAAATCGGGATCGAGATGATCCCCGCTGCCCCCACCCCGGCCAAAACGCTGGCGGCATAGACATGCCAGGGCTCGGACGCGAAGGCGATGCCCAAGCAATAGCCCAAATAGATCGTGGTCGAAATCGCCAGCGCCGTGGTCAGGTGCAGAAAGCGCAGCGACCATGTCCACAGGAACATAAAGACTACCTCTAACGCCGCGACCATGCCCACGACGATGCCGACATCTTCCGACGTGCCGCCCGCCTGCCCCAGCGTGATCAGCGGCAGCACTGTCGAGTTGACGTGCAGCACCTGCGAGATCAGCGCCACCCCCAGAACCGAGGCCATAAGCCGCGGCCGCAAGATCTGCGCCATGTCGGCCAGAACCGAAACCGGCAGCCGCGACTGCGCCGGCCGGTCACTGCGCCCCGCACTCGGGGCCACTTGCGCAGTGCCGGTGCCCCCCTGCGGGATCCGTTGCAGCCGGGTGTCGGTGGGCGGCGGCGTGTCGGGTTCCAGCCACAGCACGATGGTCGCCAGACACGCGGCGGCCAGAAGCGCGGCGATCAGATAGGCCCCGATCATGCTGTCACGCCCCGCCAACGCCAGCCCCACGGCCCCCGGAACCAACACCCAGGACAGCGAAATCGCCATCCGCATCAAGGCGTTGACGATGCCGGCCTCGGCGGGATCAAAGCGGTCGGACTGGGCGCGGACATTGCCGAACAGCATCGAATTGGTGGCGTGGAACAACGCCAGCGGCCCCACTGTCGCCAGCGCGAAAACCAGCGCCGAGGGTGCCGACCAGATCGCGCCGTAACCGATGATGCCGAAGCTGGCGACGAAAATCAGCGGCTTGCGATAGCTGCGAAAGCGGTCGGACAGTGCCCCGATGGCGATGGCCATGATGACATTGGCGATGGATGCGGCAAGCGCGATGGCGGCATAGGCATTGTTGCTCAGCCCAAGCTCGCGGATACCAATGACCGATTGATAGGGCGAGGTCGCGGCCCCGGCCACACCATAAAGAAAAATTGCCGCCGCCGAGGCGCGTACCACCCGGTGACGGCGCAGGATGTCCAGCCACAAGCGCATCTGCCTAGCCCCGGAAACGGATCGAGGCCCGCGCCTCGGGGGTGAAGGCGTCGCGCGGATCGAATGGCCAGGTGCCGGCGGGGCGGTGCAGGTTTTCCAGCCGGGAAATGTCCTGATTGACCGCCCCATCGGTCAGCGCCATCAGGTTCGGGTTGGCGATGGGGGCAAGTTCCGGCGACAGATAGCCGGATTTCACCACCACCAGCCCGGCCCGTTGCGGATCAAGGCCCAGCCGGGTGAAATCGGCGATATTGTGATAGGGGCGGCGGCGCGCGGCCAGCACGGCGCGGATGCCGCCGATCTGGATAACCGCCTGACGCTCCGCCGGTGCCTCGCCCGCATCCAACCGCACGACCCGCGCCCGCACCGGCAATACCGCGCTGGAAGGATCGAGGCTGGCGCCGATGGTCAGGTCCAGTTCGGCCCCCTCGCCCGCGGCAAAGCACGCCTCGGTCGCAGGGGCGTCAGCGATACCGGCCAGAATGGCATCCTGCCAGTCCCGCGCGATCAGCGCCGCAAGTACATCGGCGCGGTCACCCACACCGCCGCCTGTCGGATTGTCGCCGCTGTCGGCGAGAATGACGGGCTGCGTCTCCGCCACCGCCGCCAAATCCAGCATCCGGTCCAGCGGGCCGGTGACGGGGCCAAAGGCAAAGCGGTGACGCGCATCCCAGAAATCGCTGGCGATGCGCAGCGCGGCCTCGCCTGTTGCCTGCAGATCTGTGCCGGTCACGATGGCGCAGGCGGTGGCGCGCGGCTCGTCCGCCCAGACATAGCCGATCATTAGATCCGTGCGCCAGATGCCCGACCCTTCCAACCCCGGCAGGGCGGCATAGAGACTGCGGGCGGGCTCATCCTCGGTCGAGGATTTCTCGCCCGGCAGCAGCAGCGGCACCGGCACACGGACGACACCGGGCCGCGCCCCGGTTTCCAGCGCTCGGATCAGCATGGCAAATGCGGACTCCATCGTCTCCGCCACGTCGATATGAGGGGCGGTGCGATAGGCGGCGAAGATGTCGATGGCGTCGACCACATTCTGCGAGACATTGCCGTGCAGGTCATAGCTGACCGCGATCGGCAGGTCCGGCCCGACAAGCGCGCGAACGGCGCCGATCCAGTCGGCCTCTGCGTCCCACATGCCTTCGACCTTCATCGCCCCGTGCATGGCCAGATAGATCCCGTCGACCGGCAGCGCGGCGACCAACCGTTGCAGAAACTCCGCCTTCAGCGCCTGATAGGCCGCGTTCGAGACCGGCCCGCCCGGAACCGCGCGCGCATGCAGCAGCGGCAGTACCTGGGCCTGATGCCGATGCAAGAAGGCAAAGTAATCATGCGCCACCAGATCCGCACCGCGCAGAACGCGGAAATCATCCACCTCCATAAGCGCCGGCGAATAGGTCGAGCATTCGGTGTGGATCCCGCCCACGGCAATACGCATCTGTGGCGTCCTTTACAGTTTGGGGTGCTGCCGAACTTGTGCCGCAAAGCGCAGCCAGTCCTTGCCGGCTTTTTGCGTCCAGGCCGCTTCGGCCACGGCCGGCAGGCGCGGGAAGACCATATCGTTGAACCAATCCACGGTGGTGAAATGTTCGCACCAGATGCAGGATTGGATACCACGCATCTGGTCGCGCAGATCTTCGGGGAAGTCGCCCTCGGCCTCGTACCCATAGGTCTGTTCCGGCGGCACTGGCCCGGCCCAGCCGGCGCCGTTTTCCAGCCAGTCAGGACCCTGCACCATATCCATGTAATAAGCCTGACCGGGCGTCATCACCACGTCATAGCCCATCCGCGCCAACTCGATCCCGACCTCGGGGTTTTCCCATGCCATCAGCAGGGTGTTTTCAGGTTCGACCCCGCCGCCATGGGCCAGTTCGTTCCAGCCGACCAGCACCTTGCCGTGCCGGTTGAGGATCTGCTTGATCCGGCGGGCAAACCAGCTTTGCAGCTCGAACGTGCCGGCCAGCCCCTCACGCTGCATCAGGACGCGGGCGCGGGGCGATTCCAGCCAGGCGTTTTTCGCCACCTCGTCGCCGCCGATATGGAAATGCTTTGAAGGGAAGATTTCGACCAACTCGCCGATGATGGTTTCCAGCACCTCGAAGGTCTCAGGGATGCCAGGATTCCACGAATTGTTGGGATAGCCCTGGACCGGCTGATAGCTGTCCGGCGTTTCGTCGGGATCGACCAGGAAGGGCAGCGCGGCCAGCACGCAGGCGGCATGGCCGGGGGTCTCGATCTCGGGCATGACCTCGATGCCCAGGGCGTCGGCGCGGGCGACGACCGCGCGCATCTGATCCTGAGTATAGAAGCCGCCGCGATCCTCTGGCCCGTCGCCAAGCTGGGGCAACATGCCGGGCCGGGCGTAACCACGCGTGGCGCCGGCATCGGTCAGTTCCGGATAGGCGCGGATCTGGGCGCGCCAGCCCTCGTCATCGGTCAGGTGCCAGTGGAAGACGTTCATCTTATACCAGGCGAGGAGGTCGACCACCCGCAGCACCTGATCGAAGGTCCAGAAATGGCGCGAGCAATCCAGATGGCTGCCGCGCCAGCCGTAACGCGGCGCGTCCTCGATGCGGCCGGTTTCGGGGAAGCGCAGCTCATGGTCGTGGAAGGCGCCGTGCAGCATCTGCGCCAGCGTGATCAGCCCGAACCGCCGACCGGCCTCGGCGCTGGCGGTGAGAGTGATGCGGTCGGGCGCGAAATCGAGGCGGTAGCCTTCGGCCGGAATGCTGGCATCCTCGGCAAAGGTCAGTTCCCGGCTGCCGGGTGCGGGGCTGATCTGAAACAGTTTTCGCGATGCAGGGAACAGGCGGGCATGCAGCGCATCGACCGACAGCATCAACCGTTGATCTGCGCGCGAGGCATCCCCGGCATGGATCAGCACCGGCGCCGGTCCGGGCTGGCCGTCGATCGCATTGGGCCAGGGGATCGCGGCAAAAGGCAATGTCAGGCGACCTTCGGGCAGGCGCGGCGGCGGCAGGACTGGCACATCGGCGCCGTGGACCAGATCGCCCACCTGCACCGGCAGGTGCTGGCCGGTTTTCAGCGTCACCCAGGCGGTCTTGGCCGCATCATTGCGGTGGAAGGGTGAACGGTTCAGCCCCTCTGCCTGAAAGCGCCAGCGCGCGCCGGGGGCCAGGCGCAGCCCCTCGGGCGGGGCGAATTCATGGAAGTTCGCGACCCGGCGGACCAGCCGCGCGCCGTCCAGCCGGTGCTCTGGCATGATCCGGGTGATCGTGGTCAGCGACAGGGTGAAATCCGCCAGTTCTTCCTCGGACAGGTTGATGAGGGTGACGGTCCAGCGGCCATCGGGCTCGGGGAGTGGGCCCCAGGCATTTTCCAGAAACAGGGTCATTGCAGGCTCTCAATAATCGTCGGATTGGCTGAAGGTGCGCGCCAGCGCAGGGATGCCGGCGGTCAGCCCACAATCAACCGGCAGCACCACGCCGGTGATTGCTGCTGCCAGCGGTGAGGCCAGAAAGCCCACTGCCTCGGCCACGTCTTCAGGGGCCACGATGCGGCCAAGCGCATAATGTTCGGCGGCCTGATCGAAGACGGCGGGATTGGCGGCAGCGCGCGATTCCCAGGCGCGGGTGCGGACGGTGCCGGGGGCGACCGCATTGGCGCGGATGCCCTTGCCGCCATATTCGACTGCGATCATCCGCGTCAGGTGGATCATCCCGGCCTTGGCCGCCGAATAGGCGGGATGGCCGAACACCCCCATGCCGTTGACCGACACGATATTGACCACCGATCCACGGTTTTCCGCCAGCTGATCCGCCAGCGCCGAGAAGACATAATAGGCCGCGTCGAGGTTCAGCGCCCGGTCGGCCTGCCAGCTGGCCGGATCGGTCGCCTGCAGGCTGACCCCTGCCGCCGCACCGGCATTGTTGACCAGCGTGCTGATGCCGCCTGCGGCCGCTGCCGCCTGTGCCAGCGCCGTGCAGCTGGCCGGCTCGGTCACGTCCACCGCCACCGCTGTGCAGGCCGGGCCGATCTCGGCCGCAACTGCCGATGCCGCCGCCAGATCGCGGTCAGCCAGCATCACCCCATCGTGATCACGCAGCAGCCGCCGCACAATGGCCTGCCCGATATCGCCCGCCGCACCGGTCACCAGTGCCAATCTTGTCGTCATGACCTTCTCCCGTTTACCCGCGGCCAATTCTGTCATGCGCCGGGGCGGCCACGAGGCCCCGGCCCCCGATCAATCCCCCAGCAACTGACGATCGTCGCCGTCGCGATGCCGGATGAGCTGTTCCTTGATCCCCCGCAGAAGCTTGGCCGAACGGCTGCGGTCCTCGTAGGCCACGAGGTTCGCCAGAATGTCGACCGCCGCCAGGAAGGCATAGCGCGTCGACGAGGCGCGGAAGATGTTCTGCCCTTCAGGCAGGTTGACACCGATCACCACATCGGCGGCCTCGGCCACGGGGGAACCGCGCTGAGTCAGCGCGATGGTGGTTACGCCACGCTCGCGCAGCAGCGAAAAGCAGCGCACCAGTTCCATGTTGCGACCGGTCAGGGACGATCCGAATACCACCGCCCCCTGCTCTGCCGCCGCGGCCAGCATCAGGTTCATGCCGTGATCGTTCGAGGCGGTGATCCGGCAGCCCAGTCGAAACAGCCTGTTATGCAGCTCGTTCACGATCATCGTCGAATTGCCACCGGCCCCGAAGGCATAGATCATCGGCGCATGCACCAGCAGTCCGGCTGCTTTCGACAGCGCCTGAAGGTCCAGGCCGCGATGCATCTCGAACAGGGCGTTCTGCGCCTTGGTCACGATATCCTCGGCCACTTCCGCCGGAGTCGAGGTGACCGATTCCGGCCGCAGGTAGCGCAGGCCGACATAAGCACTTTTGGCCAGCTGCACCTTGAAATCCGAAAACGAGGCGCAGCCCAGCCGGCGGCAGAACCGCGTCACCGTTGGCGGCGACACGCCGGCCCGGGCGGCGATTTCGGTGATCGAGGCATTGGTGGCGAAGCTTACATCTTCCAGGATCGAGGCCGCCAATTTGCGTTCCAGCGCCGATACCAGCCCCGATTCGTCGCTGAGCGCCGCGATCAGGTCCGGCGGGCCCATCGCGGCCGGTGTGTCCCCCGTAACGTCCGGTCTCTCGCTCATGCGGACCTCCCCCTTGTCATCGCGGTGACGGTGGCCAATCAGCCGAAGCGCCAATCGACAGAAATTTATTTTCGTCTACG
Organism: Paracoccus xiamenensis; assembly: GCF_011308835.1. Lineage (GTDB taxonomy): Bacteria > Pseudomonadota > Alphaproteobacteria > Rhodobacterales > Rhodobacteraceae > Paracoccus > Paracoccus xiamenensis. The sequence continues at coordinate 133,423 of NZ_JAAOHY010000003.1, forward strand.
CTTGACATCAAGCCGGATTCATCGCGAATATTCCAGAACTTTCGCAACATGACTGAAAAAATTTTCACGAAGGTACCCGATGCCCAGTGATCGTGACCCATTCAAGAACCCGTTCCCGCCGACCGATACAGATCGGCGCGCGATCTGGCAGATGCTGGTGCCGCGCGACATCGACGCCTTTGTCAGCGCCGACTGGGACGCCGTAGCCGGGGATTTCGTCACCGCGAACTTCACCGGAATCAGCGGCAATTTCCAGCCCGATCCGCAGGGCTATACGCTGGCTTTCCCGACGCTGGACGCATACCGCCGCGAATGGCTACGTCAGGCGCAGGACTTCGTGGCCGAACGCGACGCCGGCGCCTTTGCCGGCGATCCGCGCGACGGGATATTCGCCGCCACCCGGCTGGAGGAAATCGAAATCGACGGCGACGCCGCCATGGTGCGCAAGAAGTTCGACGGCCAATTGGCAAAATCCGACGGCAGTTTCGAACGGATGAACTGGCAGACCCTGTATATCTGCCGGCGCGAGGACGGGCGGTGGAAAATCGCCGGCTTTGTCGGCTATCTGCCCTACCGCACGGAATGACGATGCGTATCTTCACCGCCGCCCTGGCGACCGAGACCAACACCTTCTCGCCCATCGTCATCGACCGGCGCGGCTTCGAGGATTCGCTTTACGCCCCGCCGGGCCATCACCCTGAAACGCCCACGCTCTGCACCGCGCCGATCACTGTAGGGCGCAAGGTCTGCGCCGAAAAGGGCTGGGAACTGATCGAGGGCACAGCCGCCTGGGCCGACCCGGCCGGGCTGGTGTCGCGCGGCGCCTACGAAGGCCTGCGCGACGAGATCCTGGATCAGCTGCGCGCCGCCATGCCGGTCAATGCGGTGGTACTGGGCCTGCATGGTGCGATGGTGGCGCAGGGCTATCTCGACCCCGAAGGCGACATGCTGACCCGCATTCGCGAGATCGTCGGCCCCGACATCCTGCTTTGCGCCGAACTCGACCCGCACAGCCACCTGACCGCGAAGCGGGTCGAAGCGGCGGATTTCTTCGTCGTCTTCAAGGAGTTTCCGCATACCGACTTCGTCGACCGGGCCGAGGATCTGTGGCGCATCGCCGTCGACACGCTGGAAGGGCGTGTACGCCCGGTGATGTCGGTTTATGATTGCCGGATGATCGACGTCTTCCCGACCTCTCGTGAACCGATGCGCAGCTTTGTCAACCACATGATCGAACTGGAACAGGCCGATCCGCGCATTCTATCGCTGTCGGCCATCCATGGCTTCATGGCCGGCGACGTGCCGGAAATGGGCACGAAGACAATCGCCGTGACCGATGGCGATGCGGCTCTCGGGGCGGAACTGGCGGCGGATCTGGGCCAACGGCTTTACGCCAATCGTGGACGCCACCTGATGCCGGTTCTGGACGAACAGGCGGCCGTGGCGCAGGCCATGGCGGCGCCTGCCGGGCCGGTGGTAATTGCCGATATGTGGGACAATCCCGGCGGCGGCACGGCGGGCGATGCGACGGTGGTGCTGCACGAGTTGCTGGCGCGGGGTGCGACCAGTGTGGCCATCGGCACCATCTGGGATCCAATCGCCGTTCAATTGTGCATGGCCGCCGGCGAAGGCGCTGAAATGCCGCTTCGCTTCGGCGCAAAATCCGCGCCCCATACTGGCGCACCGGTTGATGCGCTTGTCCGCGTGCAGCGGGTGAACCCCTCGGCAGAGATGCGCTTTGGTGACAGCCTCGTGCCCTTCGGCCCCGCCGTACGCATCGCCATCCTGACCGAAACCGGCGCCGAAACCGGGATCGAGGTGATCCTGAACACCGTCCGGGCGCAAAGCTATGACCCCTCGCTGTTCACCGCGCTTGGGATCGACCCGCTGGCCCGCCGCATTCTGGTCATCAAGTCGACCAACCATTTCTACGCCGCATTCCAGCCCATCGCGACCGAGATCATCTATTGCTCGGCCGGCCGCCCCTATCCCAACGATCCCGCCACCACGCCCTACCGGCTGGTGCGCAAGGACATCTGGCCGCGCAGCCAGAACCCTTTCGGAGACGCGACATGACCTTTCCCTGGCCTGCCCCCGGCACCCCCCTTTCCGAGGTCCCGACCCCCATGCCGGTCATTGACGAGGACCGGCTGGCCGCAAATATCGCCCGTGCTCAGACCTACATGGCCGAACACGGCCTGTCCTTCCGCCCGCATATCAAGACCCACAAGCTCGCTTCGGTCGCGCAGGTGCAGCTGGATGCGGGCGCGGTCGGGATCAACTGCCAGAAATTGACCGAGGCAGAGGCCTTCGCCGATGCCGGTTTCGATGACATCCTGATCACCTATAACATCCTCGGCCCGGCGCGGCTGGCGGGCCTGCGGGCGTTGAACGACCGGGTGGCGCGGCTGACCGTCTGTGCAGACAGCGCGTTCACGGTCGAGGGCTATGCCGAAGCCTTTTCCTCGACCGCCAAACCGCTGGCGGTGATGATCGAATGCGATACCGGCGGCGGTCGGGTCGGCGTCCAGACCCCGCAGGCGGCAGCCGATCTGGCGGCCATGATCGTCGCCCAGCCCGGTATGCGCTTTCAAGGCCTGCTGACCTATCCGGCAGTGGGGGGCGCGCAGGCGGTCGAGGCCTTCCTGGCCGAGGCGATGGCCCTGCTGGACGCGCAGGGCATTGCCTGCCCGGTTCGGTCGAACGGGGGCAGCCCAGATCTGTGGAAGGCGCATCTGGTGCCCTCGGCCACGGAACATCGTGCCGGCACCTATGTCTATAATGATCGTTCGATGGCGCGTGCCGGCGAATGCGGCACGGATGATCTGGCCATGCATGTACTGGCCACGGTCGTCGCCCGCCCGACGCCCACCCGCGCGGTGCTGGATGCAGGGTCGAAAGCGCTGACCTCGGACCTGCTGGGTTTTGCCGAATTTGGCGAAATCGAGGGGCTGCCCGGCGCCCGCATCGTCTCTCTGTCCGAAGAACATGCTGTGGTCGATCTGTCGGACTGCACCGGCACGCTGCCACAGATCGGCCAGCAGGTGCGGGTGATCCCGAACCACACCTGTGTCGTCTCAAACCTGTTCGACCGCATGGTATTTCACCGCGGCGGCGTGGTCACCCGGGTCGAGCCGCTGCTGGCCCGCGGCACCGTCTGGTGAGGCCCGGCATGACGCTTTCCATCATCCGCGCCGAGCGGATTTTCGACGGCCATCGCTGGCACGAGGACGCAGCCCTGCATCTGGACGCGGGCCGCGTCACGGACATCACCCCCGCAGCCGCCGCGCCGGATGCACCACGCGCGCCCGGCTGGATCGTGCCGGGGCTCGTTGACCTGCAGGTGAACGGCGGCGGCGGCACCATGCTGAACGACGCTCCGACGCCGGAAGGCATCGCCCGGATTTGCGCCGCCCATGCCGGGTTCGGCACCACCGCGACCATGGTCACGCTGATCACCGACCAGCCCGAAGTGACGCGCAGCGCCATCGCGGCCGCGCGCGAGGCCGCAGGCCAGCCCGGCCTGCTGGGCCTGCATCTTGAAGGCCCGCATTTCGACCTCCGCCGCAAGGGCACCCACGAACCGGCACTGATCCGGCCCATGAGCGAAGACGACCTGATCACCCTGATCGAGGCCGCGCGCGCCCTTCCCCATCTGATCTGCACGCTCGCCCCTGAGGCGGCCACCACCGACCAGATCGCCGCGCTGGCTGCGGCCGGTGCGGTCGTCAGCCTCGGCCACAGCGATTGCAGCCATGAACAGGCGCGGGCGAGCTTTGACGCCGGCGCGCGCATGGCCACGCATCTGTTCAACGCCATGAGCCCGCTGACCCATCGCGCCCCCGGCCTGACCGGTGCGGCGCTGGATGATGGGCGCGTCTGGGCCGGGCTGATCGCCGATGGCATCCATGTCGACGACGCGGCGCTGCGCATCGCGCTGCGCGCCAAGGCCGGACCCGGCCGGATGTTCCTGGTCTCGGACGCGATGTCGACGATCGGCACCGACCTGCCCGGATTTCAGCTGAACGGACGGCAGATCTTCCGCCGCGACGGGCGGCTGACGCTGGCCGACGGGACGCTTGCCGGGGCGGATATCGCGCTGATCGACGCGCTCCGCCACATCCACCTGAGCCTCGGCCTGCCGCTGGAAGACGCATTGCAACTGGCGGCGCTGTTCCCCGCCCAGGCGGTGGGCGCCGGTGACATCGGGCACCTCGCCCCCGGGGCTCGCGCCGATTTCGTGGCACTGACGCCAGAGATCACCGCCGCCGCGACCTGGATCGGCGGCAGGCAGGTTGCCGCCGCATGATCCTGTGTTTCGACATTGGCGGCAGCGCCATCAAATCCGCCTATGCCTATAGCCCCGACGACGTTCGCCCGCAGGACCGGGTGCCGACGCCGGGAACCGACTTCGACGCATTCATCAGGGTGCTGAACGACGCCATCGCCGCCGCGCCGGTTTTGCCTGAACGGGTTGCCATCTCTATCGCGGGGGTGGTCGATCCTGACACCGGCGCCGCGCGGGTGGCCAATATCCCCTGCCTCAACGGACGAAAGCTGCACGCCGATCTGGAACAAGCGCTTGGCCTGCCGGTCGATCTGGCCAATGACGCCGATTGCTTTGCCCTGGCAGAGGCCACAGTCGGGGCCGGGCGCGGGCATGAGGTCGTCATGGGCGTGATCCTTGGCACCGGCATCGGCGGCGGCGTGGTGGTGCGCGGCCAATTGCTGAATCTCGCAGGGCTTTCTGGCGAATGGGGCCACGGCCCGGTCGCCCAACGCGTGCTGGGCAACCCCGAGATCACCCTGCCCGCCTTTCCCTGCGGCTGCGGTATCACCGGCTGTCTTGATGCCGTATGCGGCGCCCGTGGGCTGGAAATGCTGCACAGCCACCTGCACCCTGCCGAGAGCCGCGACACCCACGCCATCATCGCGGGTTGGCAGGCCGGAGATGCGCCCGCGGCGCGCACCATTGCGATCTGGATCGAACTGCTGGCCGGCCCCCTTGCCATGGTTCAGAACCTGTTGGGCGCTGGCGCCATGCCGGTCGGGGGCGGCCTGTCAAACGCGACCGGGCTGGTCGCCGCGCTGGATCAGGCCGTGCGCGCGCAGACCTTGCGCCGAATCGACCGCCCGCTACTGGTTCCGGCGCAGTGCCGGATCGAGCCCGGACTGGTCGGCGCAGCCGTTCTGGGGCTGTCCCGCAGCGCCGCAGAGCCCGCCGAGTGACGGCAAGCACCTCGGATATGAAAATTAATTACATCAAACCTTGCGTCAATGCGCAGAAAATCTTGACGAGACCGGGTAAAACGGTCAGTCTAGTGAAAATGAATTTCTTTGGGGTGGGAGGCTCTGAATGAAGGTCGCCATTATCGGGCTTGGGTACCGGCTGGGTTATCTGGGTCATGTTTTCACCGAGATGGACCCTGATTTTCAGATCGTGGGCTATTACGATCCTGCCCCCGCCGGACTGGCGACACTTCAGGAACATGGCATCTCGCCCGGCATCAGCCACGATTCGCCCGAGGCACTGATCAAGGCCGGTGGCTTCGATCTGCTGATGATCGGCTCGCCCAACCACCTGCACCTGGACCATATCCGCATGGGTCTGGAAGCGGGCGCGAAGATCTTTTCGGAAAAACCAATCGTCGCCAGCATCGAACAGACCTATGCACTGGCGGAGCTGATGGGCCGTTACGGACATGACCGGCTGTTGGTCGGGCTGGTGCTGCGCTATGCGCCGCTTTACCGCGACCTGCTGGCCGCGCGCGATTCGGGGCAGCTGGGCCAGATCGTCTCGGTCGAGGCGGCAGAGCATATCTTCCCCTATCACGGCGCGTTTTTCATGCGCGACTGGCGGCGTTATGAAAAATGGTCCGGCAGCTTCATGTTGGAAAAATGCTGCCACGACCTGGACCTGTATAACGGTCTGATCGGCGCGCGGCCCCACCGCGTGGCCAGCTTCGGCGGGCGCAAGACCTTCGTGCCGGCCAATGATCCGCGCCGCGACGGCATCAACGATATGAGCCTGTATCACCGCAAGCCCTCGGGCTGGAACGGGTCGGACAAGGTCTTCGACACCGATGCCGACATCATCGACTATCAAGTGGCCATCGTCGAATATGAGAACGGCGTCGGCATGAACTTCCACACCAACCTGAACGCCCCCGACCAGTTCCGCCGCTTTGCCGTCTTCGGCACCCGCGGCCAGGCTGAGGGCGATTTTATCCGCGGCTTCCTGAACGTCACCGACGTACTGTCGGAAAAACGCATCGACGAACGCCGCTATGAAGCGACTGCCCTGTCCCAGCATTACGGCGCCGACGAACAGATGGCGGCCGAGGTGGTCGACCATGTGATGAAGGACGGCCCCCTGCCCGTGTCGACCCTGCAAGCGCTGGAAGCCGGCCTGCTGGCGCTGACCATGGACGAGGCCCGCCGCAGCGGTCGGGTCATCGACATGAGCCCGATCTGGGACCGCTACGACAACGCCCTGATCCGAAAGGCTGCCTGAGCAATGACCACTTCCCGATCCGCCATGATCTTCGCCTGGGCGCTGTTGGCGCCGGCGATCCTGTATGTGCTGATCATCGTCGCTTGGCCTCTGTTCGAGACCTTCCGGCTATCGTTCACGGACGCCTCGCTGCGTAAGATCACCAATTACGTCGGCTGGCGAAACTACGAGAAGATCTTCAACGAGACCTTTCTGACTGTCATCGGGCGGACCTTCATCTGGACCTTCTTCTCGGTCCTGCTGAAAATGGTCATCGGGATGTGCGGCGCCGTGCTGCTGAACGCGGCAGTGCCGGGGCGCAACCTGTTCCGCATCCTGACCATGCCGCCATGGATCGTGCCCATGGCCATCGGCATCTTCATGTGGGGCTGGATGTATAACGGCCAGTTCGGGATGATTTCAGGCCTGCTGCAACGCTTTGGCCTGACCGATGGGCCGGTCGCCTTCCTGGCCTATGGCAACACCGCCTTCTGGGCCACGATCGTGACCGATGTCTGGATCGGGGTGCCGATGGTGACCATCTACTTCCTGGCCGCCATGCAGGCGATCCCCAAGGATCTTTACGAGGCCGCCTGGACCGATGGCGCCAGCCGCTGGACGCGCTTTCGCCGCATCACCCTGCCGCTGATGTCGCCTGCGATCATCACCATGTCGATGCTGTCGCTGATCGCCACGTTCAACAGTTTCGACATCATCTGGATCCTCACCCAGGGCGGTCCTTCGGGGCAGACCACGACCATGATCATCGACACCTATCAGGTCGCCATCGGATCCAAGAAGTACGGCGAGGGCGCGGCGCGTGCGGTGGTGATCTGCATCTTCCTGTCGCTGTTCTGCATCGCTTATTTCCGCATCACCCGGCGCCTGCACGCCACCGAGAAAGCATAAGGGGGCGATTATGGCCATGTTCCGCAACGACAACACCCCCATGATCGACCGCTATCGCTGGTGGGAGATCGCACTGATCTACTGCGGCATCTTTGCCTTCCTGTTCTTCCTGCTGTCCCCCTTCATTGAAGGTTTCCTGGTCAGCCTGAAGCCGCTGTCGCAGCTGTTTTCCTCGCCCTACCGGTTCTGGCCGGAAAACGGGTCATTCGCGGCCTATTTCTCGATGTGGGAAACCGTGCCGGGATTTGCGCGCTATATTTTCAACTCCTTCCTGATCTCGACCGTGGCCACGGTGATCGTGCTGCTGTTGGTGGTGCCGGCCTCCTATGCCTTCGCGCGCTTCCGCTTTCGCGGCATGGGGCTGGTTCTGGCGGCCTTTCTGGCGGTCAGCATGTTCTCGGGCGCGGTGCTGCTGATCCCGCTGTTCCGGCTGATGCGGACGCTGGGGCTGCTGAACACCTATTGGGCGATGATCGTTCCGGGCGCGGCCTTCCTGATCCCCTCGGCGATCTGGCTGCTGCGCACCTATATGATGCGCATCCCGCCCGAGCTGAACGAGGCGGCCTATATGGACGGTGCCAGCCAGTTCTACACCTTCCGCCGGGTGATCCTGCCGATTGCGCGCCCGGGCATCATCGTTGTCGCCATCGTCACCTTCATCGGCGCCTATTCGCAGCAGTTCATCTTTGCGCTGACCTTCAACTCCAAGACCGAATACATGCCGCTGCCGATCGGGCTTTACGCCTTCTTCGGCAAGCAAGACGTCGTCTGGAACGAGCTGATGGCCGCCAGCTTCGTGGGCATTCTGCCCGCTCTGGTCATCATCTTCTTCCTGCAACGCTATCTCGTCGGCGGGCTGACCGCAGGCGCGGTGAAACAATAAACCACTAACCAACCGGGAGTCTGCAACGTGAATAACAACCTCAAACGTAGTCTGATCGGGCTGGCTTTGGCCGGCACCACCGCTCTGCCGGCAATGGCCGCCGATATCAGCTGGATCTATTGCGGCGACCGGCTGGACGCGGCGCATGAAAAATACATCGCTGAATGGAACGCCGCCAATCCCGACGATCAGGTCAAGCCCGAGGTCGTCGGCTGGGCGCAGTGCCAGGACAAGGCCACCACGCTGGCCGCGGCCGGAAGCCCCGCCGCCATCGCCTATGTCGGCTCTCGCACGCTGAAGGAATTCGCGCTGAGCGACCTGATCGTGCCGGTGCCCATGACGGACGAGGAAAAGGCCAGCTACTATCCGAATATCGTCGACACCGTGACCTTCGACGACACGCAGTGGGGCGTGCCGATCGCGTTTTCGACCAAGGCGCTGTACTGGAACAAGGACCTGTTCACCGAAGCCGGCCTTGACCCGGAAAAGCCGCCGACCACCTGGGCCGAAGAAATCGAATTCGCCAAGACCATCAAGGAAAAGACCGGCAAGGCCGGCTATGGTCTGTCGGCCAAGACCTTCGATAACACCATGCACCAGTTCCTGCATTGGGTGTACACGAATGACGGCAAGATCACCGATGCCGAAGGCAATATCGCAATCGACAACCCGCAGGTACTGGCCGCGCTTCAGGCCTATAAGGACATCACCCCCTATTCGGTCGAAGGCCCCACGGCTTACGAACAGAACGAGATGCGGGCGATCTTCCTCGACGGTCAGGTCGGCATGTTGCAGGCCGCTGTCAGCACCGCGTTCCTTGCCAATGACACCGATATCAACTGGGGCGTCGCCGATCTGCCGCTTGGTCCCGACGCCAAGGGCAAGGGCACGCTGATGATCACCGACAGCCTGGCCGTGTTCAAGGATTCGGGCGTCGAGGACAAGGCAATCGAATTTGCCAAATACATCACTCAGCCGAAGATCCAGGAAGAATACGAAGCCGCTGGCGCCGCCGGCCTGACGCCGCTGCGCCCCGGCCCTGCGGTCGACAAGCTGCTGGCCGACGCGCCTTACTGGAAGCCCTTCGTGGACGGTATCGAATTCGGCGGCCCCGAGCCGCTGTTTACCGACTACAAAGGTCTGCAGAACGTGATGATCGAGATGGTGCAATCCGTCGTCACCGGCTCGGCCGAACCGCAGGAAGCGCTGACCAAGGCGGCCGGCGCGCTGGAAGAATATAAGTAAGGCAACCTACGGCCCGGTCGCATCTGCGGTCGGGCCATTGGTAGCGACATGGAAGGAAAATAGCTTGGGCCAGCTGACGCTTAAGAACATCGTGAAAAAATTCGGCACCATCGAGGTTGTCAAAAGCGTCTCGCTCGAGGTCGAAGACGGCGAATTCATGGTCTTCGTCGGCCCCTCGGGCTGCGGCAAGTCCACGCTGCTGCGCATGATTGCGGGGCTGGAACATACCAGCGGTGGCGACATCGTCATCGATGGCAAGCGGGTGAACGATCTCGCCCCGGTCAAGCGCGGCATTGCGATGGTGTTCCAGAGCTATGCGCTCTACCCGCATATGTCGGTCTATGAAAACATCGCCTTCCCGCTGCGGGTGGAGCGAGCACCCGAGGCCACCATCCGCGACAAGGTCGAGGAAGCGGCAAAGATCCTGCATCTCGATCAGCGGTTGGAACAGAAGCCGGGGATGCTGTCGGGCGGGCAGCGCCAGCGCGTCGCCATCGGCCGCGCCATCGTTCGCGATCCCGAGATTTTCCTGTTCGACGAACCGCTGTCGAACCTTGACGCGGCTTTGCGCGCCGACATGCGTATCGAGCTGACGCGCCTGCACAAGCAGCTGGGCGCGACGATGATCTATGTGACCCACGACCAGGTCGAGGCGATGACCATGGCCGACCGGATTGTGGTGCTGAACGCCGGCTATATCGCGCAGGTGGGCGCGCCGCTGGAACTGTATCACAAGCCCCAAAACACCTTTGTTGCAGGCTTTATCGGCAATCCGCGCATGAACATGTTGCCGGTCACCGGCACCAAGGTCTCGGCCGAAGGGGTCGAAGTGGACTTTCAGGGTCAGCGCCTGCTGATCCCCGTCGCAGGCCACAAGGCCGTGGAAGGTGCCCCCCTGACGCTGGGGATCCGGCCCGAACATATCCAGATCGGCCGGGGCGAGGCCAACATGACCGTCACGCCCAATGTTGTCGAACAGCTGGGCGCGCAAACCATCGGTTATGCCCCCCTGCCCGATCGCGAGGAGACATTCTGCTTCGTGCTGCCCGGCACGCAGACGGCGGCGGATGACAAGCCCGTCGAGGTCAGCTTCCGCGCCGCCGACTGCCACCTGTTCGACGCCGACGGCCAGGCACTGGAACGGACTGGCAGCTTCAGCTGAAGCCGCTGGTCAGGCTGATCCTGACAACACTGCGCCGGGGCGGGAATGGTCACCCCGGCCCGGCGCGGTCAGTTGTAAAATTTGTGATCGGTTTCGGCCACGGTGCTCATCATGCTGAACATGCTGATGACGGCGCTGAAGTTCTGATGATCGATCATCCCCGGTTCCAGCGTGAACCTGGCCATGCGTCCGGCGATCAGGTCCGGCTCGGCGATGGCGTTATTGCGCGCGTAGACGGGACGACTGGTATAGTCGTCGAACAGCACCACCGTCTTGCGGCGAATGCCCAGAGCCACCGCTGCAAGACAACCAAGCCGCAGCCTGCCGTCGATCAGTACCACGTCGGGGTGGCGGAAATGCGGCTCTGACCAGATCGCGGTTGCATAGCGGCTGAACTGCCGCCAATTGGCCGCATCCAGCGGCCGCCCCCATTTTCCCGTCGGGCCGACATCGACATGATAGACGACGGCCGGCGAGGGAAGCTTGCGAGCATAAATCTCCTGCTGAAGACGCAGCGCCCAGTCCTGATCGCTTTCGACGCTGAAGATCAGCTTGCTGGGCAGTGCAGATGCCTGGGCCGTGCTGCTGCCGGAGCCATATTCAACAATGACATCCGCATTCCGGTAACATTCGGTCAGAAGATTATTCTCTTCGACTGGCATGGTCGGCGCGAGCCAGTCAGCTTTCTCCATCCGAATTACGGTTCCTCCTCCTAGAACCGCCGGGTTGCGGCGAATACTGGATTTGGCATGTAACCCAGAGTATACGCAAGCAGAACCTTCATCGCGTGGGACGCCGACCATGATCTGCTCACCGCGTCACCGACAAGAACAACAAGCAGTAATCGGAAGCAGCGCCATGGCCCAGGAAAATCCACTTGCTCACTCGCTTGGTGCCGGCGCGCGTGCGGTTGATCCGGATTTCCTGAACTGGAATCTGCCCGACGGGGATGTCGGTCCGTGGCTGCATCATGCGCCGCTGCTGTTCACGCTGCTGCATCAGTTAGAGCCGGCGAATGTACTGGCGATATGCGAAGCGGATTCTGCGCTGCCGCAATTGCTGCGCGCCTTGCCGAACACACTGGACGACAGAACCCCGGTCGCCACGATCCAATTGGACCCGGCAACAGCAGAGGATGACGCCGAGCCCGACAGCGAAGTACAGGCGGACAGTGAAGGCCAGGCGAACAGGCTGAAGGCGGAACTGGAAAACCTGCCAGACAATATCTTCAATCTCATCCTGATCGACCTGCCACTCACTGCCCCCTTGATTACTGTCATACAGGGAGAGCCCCTTGCCCGCGTATCCAGCCAAGGCGCAATAATGGGCCTGCACGGTGGCGACCGCACGCCCGAGGGAAAACAGCTGGCGGTCAATATCCGGCTGACCCAACCGCACCTGACCATAGCCGACGGCGTGGGTCTGGTCGTCTTTCCGACCGCCGATGATATCCAACCCCTGCAAGCCGCCAACAGCCAATTGGGGATGCTGCGCAGCTTGGGGCGCGCCTATAGCCTGATCGGGGCAGAGCGCCGCAAGAACCAGGCCGACACTGATAACCACAAGGAAATGCTGGCCAGTTCTCGCAAGCGGCAAACGCAACTTGAGGATACCAACAAGAAGCAGACAGAGCGTCTGCTGGAACAATCCGCCAAGCTCAGCGATGCCAATCGCGCCATTAACGCACTGCCCGCCCAGCTGGATACCGCGACCGTGCAATCGGCACGCGCCAGAATCGAAAAGCTGGGCGACAAGGCGGCTGGCGGGATCGACGTACCCGCAACCGTCATCCGCCTTCTCGACGCGATTGACGCCCTGCGCGGCCAGACGGATCAGGCAACCGCCGAGCGGGACGAAACGGTGAAAGAGGCGCAGGCCGTCATCGCCCAGTTGCGGATCAAGGAAGCCGAACTGCTGAAAAGCAGCCACGCCGTCGGACGCATGACGCAAGAGCTGGCCGGGCTGGCGCTGGTTGTGGAATCCTCCACCTCGGATATGGCTGAACTGCGCAGCATCGCCGCCCGCAAGGTCGAGCTGGAGACCGAGAACCGCAAGCTGCAAACGCAGCTGGCCGAAGCCGGCACCCGGCAACGCAAACTGGAAAAGCAGGTCAACGACTTCGCTAACAGCACGTCATGGCGGATCTCTGCGCCGATCAGGGCCGTCGGAAAGATTTTGCGCCGACGCTGATCCGGTTGACGCCGGCGCGCGGGGAGTTTTTTCGCACGCCTGACCTTTCAAGATCCGCGGCGCGGCGTCAGGCAGCGCCCTCCAGATCGGTCGGGTGATCGGCCGCCAGTGCCCGGACGGTCTGGCGCATCCATGCCTCGAACCCGGTCGCGCGGGCGGGAAAGCTGTCGCGAGACTGGGTCGCGGGGTCGGCCTCGATCGCAGCGCTGATGCCGCCGCCCATCCCGTCCGCCAGGAACGAGATATTGAACCCATCCCCCGGACCCGCCGCCAGTACATGGCGCGTTGCGACCAGACCCGGAAAGCGCGGCGACGCGAAGGGCATCACGTTGATCAGCGGCGTAAAATGGAAGCGGTGGCCGGCGCCCAGCCCGCAATCGCGGGCCATTTCCTCGATCCGGTAACGGCCATGCCGGCGGTGGCGGCGCAGATCCTTGGCCAGTCGTGCCAGCAGCGCCTCCAGCGGCTCATCCGGTTGCGGGGTCACAATCAAAGGCAGGATGTTCACCACCATCGCTGGAATATTGGCGCTGACACTGCCCATACGGCTCATATAGGGCAGCCAGATCGGCAGCGGCGTCTGCGATGCCGCGCGGTCGGGATCGTGCAGCGCCAGCCAGGCGGCCGAAAGCAGCGTCAGCGTATCGGCCCAATTCAGCCGCAGCAGTGCCGCTGCCGCCTGAAGATTGCCTTCAAATTCCGCGCCGGGAATGAAGGCGGCGCGCATGGGCGGAATGCCATAATCCTCGGCCCCCTTGCGCAATACCGGCAGATCGGCGCGCAACGGAAAAAGCTGCTCCTGCCAATAGGCGCGGTCCTTCGCGCAGGCGGCGCCGGCGTGATATTCCGCATCTTCAGCCAGAAACGCCGACAGCCGGCCGAACGGAGCGCCGGGATCGTCGCCGCCGATGGCTGCCGCATACAGCCGGGCGACGCGCCCCTCAATCAGCGACATCCCGAAACCGTCAAGGATCATGTGATGGCCGCGAAAATACCAAAGCCAGCGGTCATCGCCCAGCCGCAGCAGCATCTGCGCTGCCAGCGGCTGGCGGCGCAGGTCCAGCACGGCATCGATATCTGCGCGCATGATCCGGCGCGCCTCGGCCCATGGGTCAGCCGCGCTGCGCAGGTCATGGCATGCCAACAGCGGAATGCGTGCCGGATCGACGCATTGCCGGACGCTGCCATCCGCGGCCTCTTCAAAGCGCAGCGCCAGCGTATCGGCCTCGGCCACGGTCTGATCCAGCGCGGCGATCAGTGCGCCTTCGTCCAGCTGGCCCTGTAATTCCAGACAATGGGCGACGGTGGAAACGGGCTGATCGGGGTGAAAAACAAATTCTTCCCAGAAATCCATCTGCCCCGCGGTCAGCGGGTGCCAGTCAACTTGTTCTTCACGCATTTCCAATAGCCTGTTCTGCGGAGGTGGGCGCGCTCGGCGCCAATCTGCCTACCTTGCTTGACAATTGCCTAGAAAATTACTCAGTTATTTGCGCCAGTCAATTCGATGCCTGCCCCGCCAGACCGCACCGGCAAGATTTTGCAACAATGCCTTGAGGACTTCGTGCCAATCGAATTCACCCCATTCCCGCCACAGCTGGCGGCCCATTACCGTGCGCGCGGCTATTGGATCGACCAGCCGCTGACCCGCGCGCTGGATACGCAGGCCGCCGCCCGCCCCGAGGCAATTGCCATGATCGACGGTCCGCACCAGCTGACCTATGCCGAAGTCGCGCGTCAGGCTGCCGCCATGGCCGACCGGCTGCGGCAGCAAGGGTTTGGTCCGGGCGACCGGGCGGTGGTACAGCTGCCCAATTGCACCGAATTCGTCATCGTCTTCCACGCCCTGCTGCGCGCCGGAATCGCGCCCGTGAACGCCATTTTCAGCCATCGCCAGCTGGAAATGACCAGCTATATCGACCAGTTGCGTCCTGCTTTGCTGATCGGCGACCGCGGCCACGAACTGTTTGCCGATGATCGTTTTCTGACCGCCATTGACGCCCAAGGGATCCGTCCGGCGCAGGTGATCCTGCGCGGCGAGACGCTGGCCGACTGGCTGACTGACACAACCGAACCCGCACAGCCGGCGACACCGACCGCGCCCGACGAGGTCGCCTTTTTCCAGCTTTCCGGCGGCAGCACCGGCACGCCCAAGCTGATCCCGCGCACACATAACGATTATGACTACAGCATCCGCGCCAGCGCCGAGATCTGCGGCCTGACGCCCCAGACGCGCTTTCTGTGTGCGCTGCCGGCGGCGCATAACTTTACCCTCAGCTCGCCCGGTATTCTGGGGGTGTTTCACGCCGGCGGCTGCATTGTCATGGCGCCCAGCCCGGAACCCGCCGCCTGTTTCGAGTTGATTGCCCGGTACCGGATCGACCTCGCGGCGTTGGTGCCCTCGGCGGTGCAGCTTTGGCTGACCCATGCCGAAAGCCATGGCGCGCCTGCGCCGCTGCGGCAGCTGCTGGTCGGCGGCGCAAGCTTTGCCCCCACCACTGCCGCACGCGTCCCGCCGGTACTGGGCGCGGCGCTGCAACAGGTCTTTGGCATGGCCGAGGGGCTGGTGAACTATACCCGCCTCGGCGACGATCCTGATACAACCTTCACCACCCAGGGCCGCCCGATCAGCCCCGATGACGAGATCCGCGTCCTGGATCCCGAAACGGGCCAGCCCGCCCCCGATGGCCAACCCGGCGCATTGGCGGTGCGCGGCCCCTATACCTTCCGGGGCTACTATCGCAGCCCGGCGCATAACGTACAGGCCTTTGATGCGGATGGGTTCTACCATTCGGGCGATTTGGTGGTCCGGCGCCCCGACGGCTATCTGCGCGTCGTCGGGCGGATCAAGGACCAGATCAATCGCGGTGGCGAGAAGATCGCCGCCGAGGAGGTCGAGGCCCTGCTGCTGCGCCATCCCGCCATCCGGCAGGCTGCGCTGATCGCCCTGCCCGACGCCACCATGGGCGAGCGCAGCGTGGCCTTCATCGTCAGCGCCGAGCCGCTGAAACCCACGGCGCTGCGCCGCCATCTCAGCGGCTTGGGGCTGGCCAGCTATAAGCTGCCCGACCATTTCCGCAGCCTCGACGCGCTGCCCCTTACACCCATCGGCAAGACCGACAAGCGCCGGCTGCGCGCCCTGCTGACCGAAGAAGACCACAATGAAGGAGCCCTGACATGACCCAATCGCTGGACCGCGCCTGGCTGGACGCCCAGATCGCCCTGATGGTCGAAGATGACGACGAGGTTGGCCCCGATGAAAGTCTGGTCCTGTTCGGGCTCGATTCGATCCGGGTGATGGAATTCGCCAGCCTGCTGAAGACCCACGGCATCACCGTCAGCTTCGAGGATCTGATCCGCCTGCCCACCCCCAACGCCTGGTGGACCCTGATCGAGAGCCGCCGCCCCGTCGCCGCGTGAATCTGTCTGCGCCGCGCCCACCGCGTGAGGCATGGCCGTGCCTGCAGAACGCAGTGCTGGCCCGTGCGTGTCATGCCGAGGTGTCGGCCGATCCGCCGGGTGCGGGAAAGCCTGCGCCCGGCGCGCGGCAGCGCCGCGCCCGCGATCATCTGGCGGGCCGGTTGGCCGCATCGCGCGCCTTGCGGGCGCTGACCGGCCACGCACCCGAAATTGGGCGAGGAACGGACGGCGCACCGATGTGGCCTGCAGATGTGGTCGGCGCGATCAGCCATTCGGGTGGTCGCGCGGTCGCACTGGTGGGCAGCGCATCGGATCACGCCGGGTTAGGGATCGACCTAGAAACCATCGCGCCGCACGACGGGATCGCAGCGCTTGTGCTTGGCCCTGACGAGATGGCGCGGTTGGGGGCGGTGCCGGACGCGCCGACGCTCACACTGGCCTTTTCAGCCAAGGAATCACTGTTCAAGGCACTGTATCCGCGTGTCGGGCGGATCTTCGGCTTCGATGCTGCTGCACTTCTGTCCATCGGCGAAGGCACGGGTCAGATGCGCCTGCGCCACGCGCTCGGCCCTTGGGCGGCGGGCGCGATCTTTCGCTTTCGCTGGACCGAGACGGACGGCCAGGTGTTGACCGCCCTGTCCGCGCCGGCGCTGCCTCAGGCCCGCAGCGTCGCGCCGCCATCGACGTAAAGGTCCGCCATGGTGACGTGGCCCGCCTGATCGGACAGCAGGAACATCGCCGCCTGCGCGATATCCTGCGGCGTCGCCAGCTTGCCCAGAGGAATGCCGGTGCGGAACTGCGCCGCATCACCGGCAATCACCTCGGCCGCGCCGGCCTGCGGATCGGCCCACATCCCCGTCTGCATCGGCGTGAGCGTGGAGCCCGGCGCCACCAGATTGCAGCGGATCCCTTCGGTTGCCAGTTCCAGCCCGGCGGCTCGGGTCAGCATGGCGGCAGCAGCTTTCGACGCCCCGTAGGCGCCGATCCCCAGCCTCGGCACCCCGCCAGCATTGGAGCCGATAACCACGATCGCCCCGCGCCGCTGCGGCCGCATGGCCTGCCCGAAAGACTGAAGCATGTTCAGCGTGCCGCCGGCATTGATGTCGATCAGGCGCTGCCATTCCTCGGCCGCCATCTCCAGCACCGGCGTCACGGCGAGAATGCCTGCCGCGTGGACGCCCAGCGACAGCGGGCCGTGCAGCGATGCGGCCTCGGCCGCCAGCTCAGCGGCGCGGGCGGCGTCGCGGACATCGAGCCCGCGCCAGACGACGCCCTCGGGGCCTACATCCATGGCTGCCAGCGCGGCTTCGGTATCGGTGGCCATGACGCGGGCGCCGGCAGCGACCAGTTCCGCCACCAGCGCCCGACCAATCCCGCCCGCCGCGCCGGTCACGAAGGCGCTGGCGCCGTCAAATCCGGTCAGCCTCATGCCGGCGTCCCACGGATCACCTGCAACAGCGCATCCGTTCCCAGCGGCACCCCGCAGCATGCCGCAATCCAGTCCATCGCCATATCCTGACGGGCGCGGTCGAAATCGGCCTGTGCGTCAAAGACCGGGAAGGGCTGGATGTCGCGCTGAAACGCCTCGACTGCGGTGGCGAGGCAGCCGATATGCGCGTAGATCCCGGTAATCACCAGTTGATCGCGACCGCGCGCGCGCATCAACTCGGCCAGGTTCGAGCGCTGAAACGCACTGTAGCGATGCTTGACCAGCACCTCGTCATCGGGCTGCGGGGTCAGTGCCGGCACGATCTCTTCGTGTTCGGGGATGGCGCGCATGCCCGGCCCCCAAAGATCGGCCTGAAGCCCGCGATCAGGCCGGAACTGGTTGCCCTTCTGGGCGGTGTAGAAGACCGGAATGCCGGCCGCCCGCGCCGCCCCGGCAATCGCGGCGATGTTGCGGATCACCTGCCCCAGCGGCAAGTCACCGTCACCGTAAGGGGCGCAGAAATAGCGCTGCATGTCATGGATCAGCAGCGCCATCCGCGCCGGTTCGGGCTGCCATGGCGCGCGCGGGGCGGCGATCTCGGCGGCGAGGGGCAAGGGATAGGCGGGGATGGTCGGAAGGGCCATTCGTTCCTCAGAATTCGCAGGAGGCGGGGGGCATGCCGGAATCGCCGGGCAGGCCCAGAACTTGCAGCATGGCGCCGAATTTTGCGCCGGTCTCGGCGGCCTCGGCGGCGGGATCAGATCCGGGAACGATGCCCGCGCCTGCGTAAAGCCGCGCATAGGGGCCGCAGATATCGGCGCAGCGTATGGCAACGTACCAGCTGCCATCACCCTGCGCGCCGAGGTCACACCAGCCGACGGCGCCGGCATAGAACTGGCGGTCGACGGGTTCCAGTTGCTGGATCAGCCCGGCGGCGCGGGCACAGGGCAGACCGCAGACCGGGGGGGTCGGATGCAGCATCCCCGCCAGCAGGACCGAGGGGGTTTCAGGGTCGCGCAGCACCCCTTCGATCCGGGTGCCAAGGTGCCACATGCTGCGGGTGCTGGTGATGGTCGTGCCCTCGGGACAGCCAAGATCGCGGCACAGCGGGGTCAGCGTATCAAGGATATATTCAACGACGATCGCATGTTCGCGCCGGTCCTTGTCCGAGGCCGCAAGCCCCTCGCGCGCCGCCCGGTCCTGTTCGGGGTCGGCCATGCGCCGCGCCGATCCGGCCAGCGGATGCGAAGAAATGCGCGCACCAGCCTTGTCGATCAGCAGCTCGGGCGTGGCGCCGATCAGCGCGCGGCCGGTCCATGCGCCATGTCGAGGATCGTCGGGCAGCATCACCCGGAATGCGGTGACGGTCTGGTCCTGCGCGATGCGGCGAAAGATGTCGTCCTGCGGGATCGGGCTGTCGGCCTCGACCGCGAGAGTGCGCGCCAGAACCACCTTCGACAGCGCTGCCGCATCGCGGTCCATCAACCGCAGGGCATGTGCGACCGACGCGGCGTAAAGCGTGGGCGAGGGCTCTGCCCGCATGTCGCGAAAGCCCGGCCCGCGCGGCGGCGCGACAGCGCGGGGCGGAGTGCGGCGGCTGACCTTGCGCGCCTGCCACAGGTAATCGTCGTCCTGCCGGCTGAAGGGCAGCGCGCCACCGATAACGCCCCGCCCGCCGCCTGCGCGTATCGCCCCCAGCCGGTCTGCCAGCGTATCGGCAGGCCCCCGCGGTACCGGCTGTGCAGCCCCGCCGCCGTGGATCTGGCCATGAGGGCCGGTAAAGGAAAATATCATTGGCTCACTGTGCTGCGCACAGGTCATGTCATCAAAATACTGGGTCATGGAATCTCGCGACCGCTTCCGCCCTTGGCGTCGGCTTGCGCCGAAAGTTGCAGGGAAAAGGTCGCGAGGCGGGCAAAATTCCCTGCCGAGGCTGCCGATAACAGCGTCATCTTATGCGACTGGGGTAAAGTCAACGGGTGGACAATCCGGTCGGCCGAACGGCGCCGATAAGGCGCAACAATCAGGCTCTGGCCTGCCCTGTCGCAACTGCCCAAGGATGCGGCAGCACAGCCCAGGAAGTCGGCCGGTGCAAATTTTACCAATTGATAAAAATCGAACCCGTGGCATGCTGATCCCAGCCACCGCATAACGGGAGCCAGAATCGTGACCAACTCGCCTCTGACACCAGGACTTGCCGCCGCGCGATTGCCTGCGGACACCATCCTTGCAGGTTTCGCCAATTACGACCCCGCCCTGCAGCCGCACGAGGCCGCCGTCGCCGCAGACCGCTGTTATTTCTGTTATGATGCGCCCTGCGTGACCGCCTGCCCGACCGGCATCGACATTCCCCTGTTCATCCGCCAGATCGCCACCGGCACCCCGGAAGCGGCGGCAGAGACGATCCTGTCGTCGAACATTCTGGGCGGCATGTGCGCCCGCGTCTGCCCCACCGAAACCCTGTGTGAGGGCGCCTGCGTCCGTGAAACCGCCGAAGGTAAGCCGGTCGAGATCGGCCGCCTGCAACGTTATGCCACCGATGTGGCCATGCAGGCCCCGCAACCCTTCGCGCGTGCTGCGGCTACCGGCAAGCGGGTGGCAGTGGTCGGCGCCGGCCCGGCGGGGCTGGCGGCCGCGCATCGGCTGGCCATGCTGGGCCATGACGTAACCATCATCGAGGCACGCCCCAAGCCCGGCGGGCTGAACGAATTCGGCATCGCCGCCTATAAGGCCACCGAACAATTCGCCGCGCGCGAGATCGATTGGCTGCTGGGGATCGGCGGCATCACGCTGGAATGCGGCAAGGCACTTGGCCGCAATGTGACGCTGACAGATCTGCGCGACAGTTTCGATGCCGTCTTTCTGGGCATCGGCCTGGGGGGTGTGAACGATGCCGGGCTCGGCCCCGCGAACGGGGTTCTGCGCGATGCGGTCGATTTCATCGCCGAGCTACGCCAGACCACCGATCTGGCCAGCCTGCCTGTCGGTCGCGACGTGGTCGTCATCGGCGGCGGAATGACGGCGGTGGATGCCGCCGTCCAGTCGCGCCTGCTGGGGGCCGAAAACGTCACCATCGTCTATCGGCGCGGGCAGGACCGGATGTCTGCCTCGGGCTATGAACAGGTCCACGCGACTGCCTCGGGCGTGCGGATCCGCACCAACGCCGCGCCGGTGGCGCTGCACAAGAACGGATCGGCGGCCGAAATCGAGTTCGCCTATACCGAAGACGGCCCCGCAGGCTTGCAGCACCTGGCCGAGACGTTCCGACTGCGCGCCGATCAGGTTCTATCGGCCATCGGCCAACGGCTGGCGGTCATGCCCGACGGGCTGGTCGTGGCGGGTGGCAAGCTGGCCGTAACTGGTCCCGGACGCAGCGCGCTGCCGGGCGTCTGGGCAGGCGGCGACTGCACCGAGGCGGGCGAGGATCTGACCGTCAGCGCCGTGGCACAGGGCCGCGACGCCGCCGAAGACATGCACATCTACCTGATGGGAGGGGAAAATGGCTGACCTGCGTTCGAATTTCGTGGGGATCAAGTCCCCGAACCCGTTCTGGCTGGCCTCTGCCCCGCCCACCGACAAGGAATATAACGTCCGCCGCGCTTACGAAGCCGGTTGGGGTGGTGTGGTCTGGAAGACGCTCGGCGCCGAAGGTCCGCCGGTGGTGAACGTCAACGGCCCGCGTTACGGCGTCGTCCATGGCGCTGACCGCCGGGTGCTTGGGCTAAACAATATCGAACTTATCACCGACCGCCCGCTGGAGGTGAACCTGCGCGAGATCAAGCAGGTCAAGCGCGACTGGCCCGACCGCGCGCTTGTTATCAGCCTGATGGTGCCTTGCGAGGAAGAAAGCTGGAAATCCATCCTCGCCGCTATCGAAGACACCGGCGCCGACGGGGTCGAGCTCAACTTCGGCTGCCCCCACGGGATGAGCGAGCGCGGCATGGGCAGCGCCGTCGGTCAGGTGCCGGAATATATCGAGATGGTGACGCGTTGGGTGAAGCAATACAGCCGCATGCCCTGCATCGTAAAGCTGACACCAAACATTACCGATGTACGCAAGCCCGCCGAGGCGGCGAAGCGTGGCGGGGCCGATGCGGTCAGCCTGATCAACACGATCAACAGCATTACCTCGGTCGATCTGGACCTTTTCGCGCCTGAACCGACCATTGACGGCAAGGGTGCACATGGCGGCTATTGCGGACCTGCGGTGAAGCCGATCGCGCTGAACATGGTCGCGGAAATCGCGCGTTCAGCCGAAACGCGGGGCCTGCCGATCAGCGGCATCGGCGGCGTGACGACATGGCGCGACGCGGCAGAGTTTCTGGCGCTCGGGGCAGGCAATGTGCAGGTCTGCACGGCGGCGATGACCTACGGCTTCAAGGTCGTGCAGGAAATGATCTCGGGCCTCGGCCAGTACCTTGATGAAAAGGAGATCACGCTGAACGATCTGATCGGGCGGGCAGTGCCGAATGTCACCGACTGGCAATATCTGAACCTCAATTACGTCACCAAGGCGCAGATCGATCAGGACATGTGTATCAAATGCGGCCGCTGCTATGCCGCCTGCGAGGATACCAGTCATCAGGCCATCGCCATGCTGCCGGGCCGCGTGTTCGAGGTGAAGGATGACGAATGCGTCGCCTGCAACCTGTGCGTAGATGTCTGCCCGGTCGAGGATTGCATCACCATGCGCGAACTGCCCTTGGGCGAGGTCGACCCGCGCACCGGCAGCAAGGTCGCGGCCTTCGCGAACTGGACCACGCATCCCAACAACCCGCTGGCCAAGGCCGCCGAATGACGGAAGGGCCGCGATCAGGGGGTCAGCATGCGCCGGAACAGCGTTTCCGCAAAGCTCTGCCCCTCGGCAATCGGGTCGCGGCCGTCGCCCAGCACAGCCTGCACCTGAGGGGCAAAATCGGCGTAATGCTGGGTCAGCGCCCAGATCGAGAAGATCAGGTGATGGGGATCACTTGGCGCCAGCCGCCCCGCCGCCATCCATCCCGCGATCAGCGCTGCTTTTTCATCGACCAGTTCGCGCAACGGACCATGCAGAACCTCGTGGATATGGGGGGCGCCGCGCAGCACCTCGCCGGCGAACAGCCGACTTTCGCGGGCATGGCTGCGGCTCATCGCCAGCTTGGCGCGGATATAGGCCAGCATTTCGGCAACCGGCTCTCCGCCGGGGTCGATGGCACGCAAGGGGTCCAGCCACTCCTCCAGCGCGGATCCCAGAAGCGCCAGATACACCGCCTCTTTCGAGGGGAAGTAATACAGCAGGTTCGGCTTCGACAGCGCCGCCGCCTCGGCGATCTGGTCCAGCGTCGCGCCGCGGAACCCCTCGGTCGAAAACACGTCCAAAGCCGCGGCCAGGATTGCCTTCGTATTACGCTTTCGGATGCGACTTGGCGGGGCTGCTGCAGTCATCTGGCCGGGAATGTTGACATGTATCCTCGCGCAGTTAGCGTGAATATGCGGGCAAGGTCAAAGCCCTGACCGCCAAGGACAGAGAGGACCGGATGGAAGGCTACAATATCAGGATCGACGGCGCACGGCTGTGGGACAGCCTGATGGAGATGGCGAAGATCGGCCCCGGCGTGGCGGGCGGCAATAACCGCCAGACCCTGACCGATGCCGATGCCGAAGGCCGCCGCTTGTTCAAAAGCTGGTGCGAAGATGCGGGCATGACCATGTCCGTCGACCGCATGGGCAACATGTTCATGCGCCACGAAGGCACCGAGGCGGACGCCGACCCGGTCTATATCGGCAGTCATCTGGATACCCAGCCGACGGGCGGCAAATATGACGGCGTGCTGGGCGTTTTGTCGGGTTTGGAGGTCATCCGCGCCATCCGCGACATGGGCCTGAAGACCCGGCGCCCCATCGTCGTCACCAACTGGACGAATGAGGAAGGCACGCGCTTTGCGCCCGCCATGCTGGCCTCCGGTGTCTACGCCGGCGTGCATGACGAGGATTTCGCCAACACCCGCGAGGATGCGGATGGCCAGAAATTCGGCGATGAACTGGACCGCATCGGCTGGCGCGGCGAGGAACCCGTTGGTGGTCGCCCCATGCATGCGATGTTCGAATATCACATCGAACAGGGCCCTATTCTAGAGGCAGAGGGCAAGCAGATCGGCGTCGTCACCCACGGGCAGGGCCTGTGGTGGTTGCAGGTCACGCTGACCGGGAAGGATGCGCATACGGGCAGCACGCCCATGAACATGCGGGTGAATGCGGGCCTCGGCATGGCGCGGATCATCGAGATGGTGCATCGGGTGGCGATGGATCACCAGCCGGATGCCGTGGGTGCGATAGGACAGGCCAATGTCTATCCGAACAGCCGCAACGTGATCCCCGGCAAGGCGGTGTTCACCATCGACATCCGCTCACCCCAGCTTGAGAAACTGAATGCCATGCGCGCCGAGATCGAGGCGCAAGCCCCGCAGATCGCCGCTGAATTGGGTCTTGGCATCGAGACCGAGCCGGTCGGCCATTTCGACCCGGTCACCTTCGATGAAGGGCTGGTGAATATGGTGCGCGGTGCTGCCGAACATCTGGGTTATTCCCACATGAACATCGTCAGTGGCGCGGGCCACGACGCCTGCTGGATCAACCGCGTTGCGCCGACCGTGATGATCATGTGCCCCTGCGTGGATGGGTTGTCCCATAACGAGGCTGAGGAGATCAGCCCGGAATGGGCATCCGCGGGGGCCGATGTGCTGCTGCATGCGGTGCTGGAAGCGGCAGAGGTGGTGCGGTGAGTCTTGAGAAAAAGCTAAACACGTCGCTGGAGGGTCTCTATCGAAGGACGCTGAAAGAGGCGAGGTATAATGGAAGTTACTTCCTCAAGATGCTGCATGAGCGAGGCGGCCTGGCAGCAGCCAAGGCACTGATTAACAAGACCGATCCTTCTGAGGGATTCGCGAGGCTATGGGAAATCGGCAGGCTCGACCTTACCGTCGAGGCATTTGTCCTGGAAAATCCCGAATTCCACTCCTTGTTCACAAGTGAAGAACTTGGAAAAGCACGGAAGCGGCTGACAGATCTCAAGTATACAAGGAAGGCAGACGAGGCATGACCACAGTCATCAAGAACGGAACCATCGTCACCGCCGACTTGACCTATAAGGCGGATGTGCTGGTCGAGGGCGGCAAGATCGCGGCGATTGGCGAGAACCTGTCGGGCAACACCGAACTCGACGCAACCGGTTGTTACATCATGCCGGGCGGGATCGATCCTCATACGCACTTGGAAATGCCTTTCATGGGCACCTATTCCGCCGATGATTTCGAAAGCGGCACCCGCGCGGCGCTGGCGGGGGGAACGACGATGGTGGTGGATTTCGCGCTGCCGTCACCGCAGCAGGGGCTGCTGGACGCCCTGCAGATGTGGGACAACAAATCGGGCCGCGCGCATTGCGACTACAGCTATCACATGGCGATCACATGGTGGGGCGAACAGGTCTTCAATGAGATGGAAGAGGTGGTGAAGCGCGGCATCACCAGCTTCAAGCATTTCATGGCCTACAAGGGCGCGCTGATGGTGAATGATGACGAGCTTTTCGCCAGCTTCCGCCGGGTGGGCGATCTGGGCGGGATTGCTCTGGTTCACGCAGAGAATGGCGATGTGGTGGCGGAACTCTCGGCCCGGCTGCTGGCCGATGGCAATACCGGCCCCGAGGCCCACGCCTACTCCCGCCCGGCGCAGGTCGAGGGCGAGGCCACCAACCGCGCCATCATGGTCGCCGACATGGCTGGCGTGCCGCTCTATGTCGTTCATACCAGCTGCGAGGACAGCCACGAGGCCATCCGCCGCGCACGCCAGCAGGGCAAGCGCGTTTGGGGAGAGCCGCTGATCCAGCACCTGACGCTGGATGAAAGCGAATATTTTAACACGGACTGGGACCATGCCGCGCGGCGCGTCATGTCGCCGCCCTTCCGCAACAAGCTGCATCAGGACAGCCTTTGGGCGGGGCTGCAATCGGGCAGTCTGTCGGTTGTGGCGACGGATCACTGCGCCTTCACCACCGACCAAAAGCGCACCGGCATCGGCGATTTCACCAAGATCCCGAACGGCACCGGCGGGCTGGAGGACCGGATGCCGATGCTGTGGACGCATGGGGTGAATACCGGGCGGCTGACGCCGAATGAATTTGTCGCAGTCACCTCGACCAATATCGCAAAGATCCTGAACATGTATCCGAAGAAGGGCGCCGTGCTGGTGGGCAGCGACGCCGATCTGGTCGTCTGGGACCCCGAGGCGGAAAAGACGATCAGCGCGGGGGCCCAGCAATCTTCTATTGATTACAACGTATTCGAGGGACAGCGCGTCAAGGGCCTGCCGCGTTACACGCTGACCAGAGGCGTCCTTGCCGTGACCGAAGGAAAGGTGGACAGCCGCGAAGGCCATGGCAAATTCGTCGCCCGAGAGCCGCGCGGCACGGTGAACCGGGCGCTGAGCGCGTGGAAGGAACTGACCGCGCCGAGGCCGGTGGAACGGTCTGGAATACCGGCGACGGGGGTCTGAAAATGCCGCCCATGCTTGGGGTTCTGGAAGCCGCGCTCTATGCCGATGATCTCGACGCCGCGCGCGGCTTTTATGGCGATGTGATCGGGCTCGAGTTGGTTACGGCCAAGGAAGGGCGGCATATTTTCTTCCGCTGCGACACGACTGTCGTGCTGATCTTTCGCGCTGAGGCCACCCGCGAGCCACCTGCGCCTGACACCCTGCCAGTGCCACCTCATGGTGCCATTGGGCCGGGGCATCTGTGCTTTTCGGTGCCCATGGCAGCGCTGGATGACTGGGTGGCCCGGCTGACCGGCGCGGGCGTGGCCATCGAAAGCGACTTCTTCTGGCCGAACGGCGCGCGTTCGGTTTATGTCCGCGATCCCGCCGGAAACTCGATAGAATTTGCCTCACCCAAACTATGGGATATGCCGGAATGACCACGCCCTCCGCCGCCGATCCGGTCGTTGAAGCGCGCGGGATCGACCTGACGTTCCAGACTGCTGATGGCCCGGTCCACGCTCTGAAGGGCGTCGATCTGACCATCAACCGGCGCGATTTTGTCAGCTTCATCGGGCCTTCGGGCTGCGGAAAGACGACTTTGCTGCGGACAATTGCGGCGCTGGAGACGCCGACGGGCGGAAGCTTGACCGTGAATGGGATGACGCCGGATGAGGCGCGGAAGGCGCGGGCTTATGGGTATGTCTTTCAGGCGCCGGGGCTTTATCCGTGGCGGACGATTGCGCAGAATATCTCTCTTCCCCTTGAAATCATGGGATATTCCAAGGCGGATCGGGCCGAACGTGTTGCCCGCGTGCTGGAGCTGGTCGACCTGTCGGGATTTGGCGGGAAATATCCGTGGCAGCTTTCGGGCGGGATGCAGCAAAGGGCCAGTATTGCGCGGGCGTTGTCGTTTGACGCCGACATTCTGCTGATGGATGAACCCTTTGGGGCGCTGGATGAAATCGTGCGCGACAGGTTGAACGAGGCCTTGCTGGACCTTTGGGCGCGGACCGGGAAAACCATTGTATTCGTTACACATTCCATCCCGGAGGCGGTGTATCTTTCGACGAAGATCGTGGTCATGTCGCCACGTCCGGGGCGGATTACGAGGGTCATTGACAGCCCTCTGCCACGGACCCGACCGCTGGAAATCCGCGACTCGTCCGACTTCATCGCCGTCGCGCAAGACGTCCGTGAGGGGCTGCGCGAGGGGCACAGCTATGACTAAGCCGACCCGCCGCACAATGCGTACACCGGGCGTACACCGCGCGTACACACCCTGTAGCTACGCCAATCAGGCGCGGACGGGGGCAATATGACGCTGGCCTCGGCTTCGATTATCCGCCCTGCCCGGTTGGAGGATATGGACGCTTGCGCCGCCATTCACAGCGATTGGATCGACGCGACCGACTGGATGCCGCCGCGCAGCCGGACGACCGAGGAGATGGCGCGGCACTATCGCGAGGGGGCTTTCGTCAAACGCCGCATTCTGGTCGCGGAACTGGACGAGGCAGTCGCGGGCTATCTGTCGGTGGACGCGGCGAGCGAGGAGATTACCGCGCTTTTCGTCGGGCCGCGCGGGGGCGGCATCGGCACCGCGCTGATGCAGGAAGCGCAGGCGGAACATGCGCAGCTTTGGCTGTGGACCTTTCAGCAGAACGACGGTGCACGGCGCTTCTATGCCCGGCAGGGATTTGCCGAGTTGGAGCGAAGCGAGGGCGAGAACGAGGAAGCCCTGCCCGATGTCCGGCTTGGCTGGCGCAGGGGAGAGGCCGCATGAACCGCATCCTGCCGGTGCTGACGGTTCTTCTGGCGATCATCGCGGTCTGGTATGTCGCGGCCTATTTCCTGAACCTCAACTGGGCCAACCAGCAAATTGCGCGCGAGGGGATCGAGCCGACATTTTCCGCACTGTTCCAGAACACCATGGCGCAGGAAAGGCCGGTGCTGCCCGCGCCGCATCAGGTGGCCGTCGGACTGTGGGAGGGGATTGCGGGGCAGAAGATCACCTCGAAACGCAGTCTGGTCTGGCATGGCTGGGTGACGCTTTCGGCGACGCTGGCGGGCTTTGCCATCGGCAGCCTGACCGGGATCTTGCTGGCCGCCGGGATCGTGCATAACCGCGCCATGGACCAGTCGGTGATGCCCTGGGCCATCGCCAGCCAGACGGTGCCGATCCTGGCCATTGCGCCGATGGTGATCGTGGTCATGGCCAGCGTGGGCGTGACCGGGCTGCTGCCCAAGGCGATCATCTCTGCCTGGTTGTCGTTCTTTCCGGTGCTGGTCGGCACGGTGAAGGGGCTGCGCACGCCCGATGCGATGCAACTGGACCTGATGCGGTCGTGGAACGCGTCCGCCAATCAGGTGTTCTGGCGGCTGCGGCTGCCCTCGGCCATGCCCTATCTGTTTGCCAGCCTGAAGGTCGCGATTGCGGCCAGCCTTGTGGGTGCCATCGTGGGCGAGTTGCCTGCGGGGGCGACCGCGGGGCTGGGTGCGCGGCTGCTGTCGGGCAGCTATTACGGGCAGACGGTGCAGATCTGGTCCGCGCTGTTCGCCGCCGCCGCATTGGCCGGGATACTGGTGCTGATCGTCGGCTGGATCGAGCGATTGACGCTGAAACGCATGGGGCTGGCGCGATGATGGCAGCGCTGCCCATTCTGGCGGTCTGGCTGGGGGCATGGGGCCTGAATGCCTGGCTGGCGCGGTTCGACACGCGGGCGACGCGGGTGCTGGTGGCGCTGATCTTTGGCGCATCCATCCTGATCCTGTGGGAGATGATCGTGCGGGCTTACAACGTGCCCTCGGTCATCCTGCCCGCGCCCAGCCAGATCGCCGCCAGCTTTGCCGCGAACACGCGGACGCTGTGGATCGACTTTGTTCAGACCATCCTGAAAGGCGCGCTGTCAGGCTGGCTGATCGGGGCGGCGGCGGCCATCGCCACCGCCATTGCCATCGACCGCAGCCCGTTCCTGCAAAGGGGCCTGCTGCCCATCGGCAACTTCGTCGCGGCCCTGCCGATTGTCGGCATCGCGCCGATTCTGGTCATGTGGTTCGGCTTTGACTGGCAGTCAAAGGCCGCCGTCGTGGTGGTCATGGTGTTCTTTCCGATCCTTGTGAACACCATTGCGGGGCTTGCCGCCACCGACGCCCTGCAACGCGACCTGATCGCCACATGGAGCGCAGGCTATTGGCAGTCGCTTTGGAAGCTGCGCCTGCCCGCCGCCCTGCCCTTCATCTTCAACGGCCTTAAAATTTCCACCACGCTGGCGCTGATCGGCGCTATCGTTGCCGAGTTTTTCGGCAGTCCGACGCGCGGCATGGGGTTTCGCATCTCAACCGCGGTGGGACAGTTGGACATGCCGCTTGTCTGGGCTGAAATTGTCGTGGCCGCACTGGCGGGTTCGGCCTTTTACGGCATCGTCGCGCTGATCGAGGCGCGGCTGACCTTCTGGCATCCAAGCCAGCGGACATAACCGGGGCCATGACCCCACAAACAGGGAGCTAAAGATGAAACATCTTCTGACCGGCCTTGCAGCGGCGCTGTTGCCTGCAACGGCGTTTGCGGCCGATGACGTGACCCTGCAATTGAAATGGGTGACGCAGGCGCAGTTTGCCGGCTATTACGTCGCGCTCGACAAGGGGTTCTATGAGGCGCAGGACCTGAACGTCACCATCAAGCCGGGTGGCCCGGACATTGCGCCGCCGCAGGTGATGGCGGGGGGCGGCGCCGATGTCATGGTCGACTGGATGCCGTCCGCACTTGCCGCGCGCGAAAAGGGGCTGGCGCTGGTAAATATCGCCCAACCCTTCAAGGCTTCGGGGATGATGCTGACTTGCCGCAAGGATAGCGGCGTCGCGACCCCGGAAGATTTCAAGGGCAAGACGCTTGGGGTCTGGTTCGGCGGCAACGAATATCCCTTCCTCAGCTGGATGGGGACGTTGGGCCTGCCGACGGAAGGCGGGGCGGACGGGGTCGAGGTTCTGAAGCAGGGCTTCAACGTCGATCCGCTGCTGCAAAGTCAGGCCGCCTGCATCAGCACCATGACCTATAACGAATATTGGCAGCTGATCGATGCCGGGATGACGCCTGAGGAGTTGCTGACCTTCAAATACGAAGATGAGGGCGTCGCCACGCTGGAAGACGGGCTTTATGTCATGGAGGACAAGCTGGCCGATCCGGCTTTCGTCGAGAAGATGGCCCGCTTCGTCAAGGCCAGCATGGAAGGCTGGAAATATGCCGAGGAGAACCCGGACGAGGCGGCGATGATCGTGCTGGACCATGACGAGACCGGCGCCCAGACCGAGGAGCATCAGAAGCGCATGATGTCCGAGGTTGCAAAGCTGACAGCCGGCTCGGATGGCAGTCTGGATCCGGCCGATTACGACCGCACGGTGAAGATCCTGATGGCCGGCGGCTCGGATCCGGTGATTTCAGCAGAACCCGAGGGCGCGTGGAGCCATGCCGTCACCGACGAGGCGCTGAAGCCCTGACAGGGACCGCGCGCCCCCTGCCTTGGCGCGGCATGGGGCGCGTCGTCACATTGGCGCCGCTGGCGGGTCCAGCGAGAATGCACAATGCACCGCGCGGTTCACGGCGACCGGCAGGACCGACATATGGGTCTCATCCGCATAAAGCTCGAACGAGGCGTTCAGGCCCAGATCGGACAGATGCGCCGCCATCTCACGCGCGGCTGATACGGTGCGGGTCCGCTTTTTCTGCGCCAGCCGGTCCGCTGCGCTCGCGCGGTCGCGCTGGAAGGGCGCGAGGTCACAGCCTTCCCATTCGCCCGCCGACAGATGTACCACCAGCGCCCGGCCTGTCGGATCGAAGGCTTTCAGGTGGTCCAGCAGAAAGCTGTCCTCCCATGTGATCGCGGGGCTGGCGGCGATCCAGTTGCGGAAGGCGTCGGGGCGGGTGAACATCAGCCAAAGCGCGAACAACCCGCCAAAGGAATGGCCGAAAAGCGATTGCCGTTCCCCGTCCAGCTGGACATGGGCGGCCAGAAACGGGCGGACATCTTCAAGGATGAAGCGCGCCATCTCGGCCCCGCCGCCGGTGCGGACCTCGGCGCCGCCGTCATGGAATGGCGGATAGGTCCGGCCCGGAGGCGGGCCAAGATCCCAGCTGCGGCGGAAGCTGTCATAGGCGTCATCGGTCGGATAGCCCACGGCGATCAGCGCGCCCCAGCCGACATTGGTGCCCTCGGGCCAGAAGGCCTGCGCGCGCATGATGTCGACCGCCGTGCCGATGACCGCATTGCCGTCCAGCAGCCACAGCGCTGGCCAGCCCGAAGGCGGGGCCTCGCCCGGCGGCAGCCACAGGAAGATGCGGCGGACAGCGCCGGTCACGCTGTCCGCCAGATCGAACCAACGGGTGCCGCCGCAATTGGCGACACCCTGATTGACCAGTTCCACCATGCTAGAACTGGCGGCTCAGCGTCAGGCTGGCCCGGCGACCTTCACCATAGGCGCAGCCGAGATTGTCATAGCAGAGGCCGTAATACTCCTTGTCGAAGACATTGGTGACGCCCAGATCCAGCGCGTATTGATCGGCCTCGTAACGCACGGCCAGATCGGCGGTGGTGTGCGAAGGCGTTTCGCGGCCGTTGAACTGCGTCGCATAGGCGTCCGACTGATAGCGGATCCCGCCGCCGATGGTCAGCCCCGGCAGCACCCGCGCCGCGTCCCAGTCCAGCCAGATCGAGATCTGATGATGCGGCGCCATGGCGTTTTCATTGCCCTTATTGCGCGCATCGGCAGATTCGGTGATTTCGGTGTCCAGATAGGTATATCCCAACACGCCCTGCAATTCGCCGGTCAGGCGGCCGCGCGCCTCCAGTTCCACGCCGCGCGAGCGGATCTCGCCCACCTGGGTCGCATGGGTATAGTCGATATTGCCGTTCTCGTCGAAATAGTAGTCCTTCACGTTCGTCTTGCGCAGATCGAACGCCGCCGCGCTGAGCAGCAGATCGCCCGACGCTGGCATATAGCGGACGCCGATCTCAAACTGATTGTTACGCGACGGTTTCAACGGATCGCCATCGATAGTCACCCCGGAGTTCTGGATGAAGCCCTGCGAGTAATTGACATAAGGGGCGACACCGTTGGCGAAGCGATGCGTCGCGCCGATCATACCTGTGGTCGCGGAATCCTTGCGCCGAGAGAAGGTCTTGGTCAGCCGGTTCTCGGCCTCGTTTTCCAGCCAGCTGCGGCGCAGGCCCGCCGTGATGGTCGTGCCCTGCCCCAGTTTCAGGTGGTTCTGAAGGTAGACCCCACTTTCGTTATAGGTCGTTTTGTTGCGTCCAGACAAAGCCGGGTCTGCCACGTCGAAGTCATAGGACATATCGCCCCACGGCATCGTATAGGCGCCGGTCTTGTAGTACTGCTCGGCGTCGCGCCTTGCGTGCTGATAATCCACCCCGACGGTCAGGCTGTTTTCGGCGGCACCGAAGGCGCGGCGCCATTCCAGATTGACATCGGCGCCGATGGTGCGGGCCTCCTCGACCTGACGGAAGGCGGTATAGCTGATGCCGGCCGCGCCCAGGCCGTCACGATAAAGGTGGCGATAATCGGTGTCCTGATGGGCATAGCGAAGGCGCGAATTCAGCACCAGCTCGGGCGAGAATTCATGCGTGATCTCCAGCCCCAGGGATTGCTGATCGGTCTTGAAATCGTTGTAGGGCGACCCGCGGTAGCCGAAATCATCGGGCAGCGTGCCAAGGGCGCTGTCGTAATCCTCGCCCGCAATGGGGAAGATAATGGCGGGCGTGCGGTCATCCTTCTGCACTTGCGCAAGCAGCGTAACCGAGGTGAAATCGCTGGGTGCCCAGGTCAACCCGCCCGCCAGGAAGGCCGGGTCCTGATCGGAATTGTCGACCTCGGTCGAGCCGTCGCGCCACAGCCCGGTGATACGCCCCGCCAGCGTGTTGCTGGCGTTCAGCACATTGCCGTAATCGAAGCCAACCTCGACCGAATCGTGGCTGCCATAGCCAAGCCGTGCCTCGGCCTTGCGTTCAAAAATGGGGCGCTTGGTGACCAGATTGACCATGCCGCCTGCGTCGTTCGACCCATACAGCACCCCCGCCGGACCACGCAGCACGTCGATCCGTTCCAGCATATAGGGATGCGAGGAAAACGCCGTGAAGCCGACCACCTTCTGCGGCAATCCGTCGCGATACAGCGCGCCCGATCCCAGATCGAAACCCCGGATCGAGAACTGGTCAAAGCGGTCATCCATCCCCCAGGTCGAGGCATTGACGCCGACCGTATATTTGATCGCATCCTCGACCTGCTCGGGGGCACGCCGGTCAAGCTCGGTCGAGGTGACGACGGAAATCGACTGCGGAACTTCCTCCAGCGGGACGCCGGACTTGACGCCGGTTTCGGTGCCGGGGGCCAGATAGCCGTCGATCTCGCCGGTGAAGGGCAGCGCCTGCAGGACGATTTCGGGCAGGACGATGGCATCGCCTGCCTGCTGTTCCTGCGAAAGCGCCTGCGCGGGCAGCACCACCAGCGGGATCAACGCAGTCGTGTAGCGCAACGAGCGCGAAAGCCCATGCTTGGCTGCGCGTGTGGATGATTTACGGGGCATAAGCGGGACTCCCAAGGCAAGAAATGGCAAGATCGGCGCGAGCCGGTCGATGAGTGCCTGGGGAAAGCCTTGGTGCCCGTGTCTATTGTTCATGCTCACAAAAAAGTCAACGCCGGGGCCTCGGGGGTTTCCGTTTGACTGCGTTTTCCCCCGCACGTAAATCTGCCCCGCCAGCCCCTTGCCAGCCAGATGACGAAATTTGACCAGGCGGGTGCGGCAATTCCGATCGGACGGGCAACT
Organism: Paracoccus xiamenensis; assembly: GCF_011308835.1. GTDB lineage: Bacteria > Pseudomonadota > Alphaproteobacteria > Rhodobacterales > Rhodobacteraceae > Paracoccus > Paracoccus xiamenensis. The sequence goes on from NZ_JAAOHY010000003.1 coordinate 167,490, forward strand.
CTGTTGGCGATGACCATGCTGGGCGCGGCTGTGATGGCCTCGCTGGCGCTTGGCGCGCGTGAACTGGCCCTGTCCGAGGTCTGGGCGGCGCTGATGGGCGGCGGCAGCACCGAAACCGGCGCCATCGTGATGGAGATGCGGCTGTCGCGCAGCCTGACCGGGATCGCCGCCGGCGCCGCGCTGGCGGCCGCCGGGTTGGTGATGCAACAGATCACCCGGAACCCGCTGGCCGATCCGGGGATTCTGGGCGTCAATGCCGGCGCGGCGCTGGCGGTGGTACTGGCGATCTGGCTGCTGGATCTGACCCATCCGCTGACGCTGTCGGCCATCGCGGTGCTGGGCGCCGGGTTTGCGGCGCTGTCGGTCTTTATTCTGGGACGCGGCACGAAAGCCGGGGACCGCGCGGGCATCCTGCGGCTGACGCTGGCGGGCGTTGCAATCTCGGCCCTGTGCATGGCCTTCGTGTCGGCCATCGTGCTGCTGGATCAGGACACCCGCAATCTTTACCGCTTCTGGACCATCGGGTCGCTGGCGGGCGACGACGCGGGCCGGCTGGTATGGCTGTGGCCGCCGGTCGCGGCGGGGCTGATGCTTGCCGCATTGCTGGCGCGGCGCATCGACGCGCTGGCGCTTGGCGCAGAGACCGCCCGCAGCTTCGGCGTCCGCCCCGAGGCGACGGCAGCCCTTGCCCTGCTGGCGGTCGCGTTGCTGGCGGGGGGCAGCGTCGCACTGGCCGGGCCGATCGGATTTGTCGGGCTGATCGTGCCGCATCTGGCGCGCAGGCTGGTCGGGCCGTCGATCCTGCCGGGGCTGCTGACCGCTTGCCCCATGGGGGCGGCGCTTTTGCTGGGTTGCGACAGTATCGGGCGCATCGTCGCCCGCCCGGCCGAGATCCAGACCGGCATCATTCTTGCGCTGATCGGCGGCCCCGCCTTTCTGGCCCTGATCGGACGGGTGGCGCGATGAGGCGCGCGCCGGTCATCGCCGCCCTGCTGCTGGTGTTTCTGGCGGCGCTTTGCCTTGGCCGCAATCTGGTGACCATCCGTGACCTCTGGGAGGTGCTGCATCAGGGGCCAGAGGCGAAAGCGTGGTTTCTGGTCTGGGAGCTGCGCCTGCCCCGGCTGCTGACTGCCATCGGTGCGGGTGCTGCCTTCGGCATTGCAGGCGCGATCAGCCAGTCGCTGTTTCGCAACCCCCTTGCCGCGCCAGAGATGATGGGGGTGACGGCGGGCGCCTCGCTGGGTGCCGTCGCTGTGCTGCTGGCGGGGGCGAACGGCTTCGCTGTCGCCTCTGGCGCGGTCGGTGGCGCAGTGGCGGCGCCCGTCCTGCTGCTGGCGCTGGCGGGGCGTCAGCCCGAGGTCAGCCGCCTGATCCTGACCGGCATCGGCATTTCGCTGACCGCCAGCGCGATGACCGGGCTGCTGCTCAGCCGGGCCAGCGATACGGTTGCCGGCGATGCAATGCTGTGGCTGACCGGGTCGCTGAACGGGCGGCACTGGCAGCATGCGCGGCTGATATGGGCGGTCCTGCCGGTCCTGCTGCTGGTGGCGGCACTGATCGCGCGCCCGCTGGACAGGATGGAGATGGGCGACGATCTGGCGCAAAGCCTGGGTATCCCCGTCCACCTGACGCGGCCGGTTCTGGTGCTGCTGATTGCCGCGCTGATCGCGGCGGGCGTGGCGGTGGTCGGGCCGGTCGGGTTTGTTGGGCTGATGGCCGGGCCGATTGCGCGCAGGCTGGCGAATGGCGCGGGCCCTGATCTGATCGGCGCCGCGATGATCGGGGCGCTGATCATGCTGCTGGCCGATCTGATGGTCACGCTGTCTGCACCCTATGCCCTGCTGCCGGCGGGGGTCTTTACCGGGTTGATGGGCGCGCCCTGGCTGATCTGGCTGCTATGGCGCGGCGATATCGAAAGGAAAACGGCATGAGCCTTGCGGCCAGAAACCTGACACTCGGCTATGGCGGGCAACCGATCCTGCGCGATCTGGACCTGAACCTGCCGCAAGGACAGGTCACCGCCATCATCGGCCGAAATGGCTGCGGAAAATCGACCCTGCTGCGGGGCCTGGGTGGTCTGACCCGCGCCCAAGCCGGGCAGGTTCTGCTGGATGGCGACGATATTGCGACCCTGCGTCCCAAAGCCATCGCCCAGCGGATGACGCTGCTGCCCCAATCCCCCATCGCGCCCGAAGGCATTCGCGTGGCCGAACTGGTCGCCCGGGGCCGGACGCCATGGCTGCGCCCCTTTCGGCCGCCTGGACCAGAGGACCGCGCCGCCGTCACCCGCGCGATGGAGGCCGCCGCTGTCACCGATCTGCGCGATGCCCGCGTCAGCGATCTGTCCGGCGGGCAGCGTCAGCGCGTCTGGATCGCCATGGCGCTGGCGCAGGAAACCGGCTGGCTGCTGCTGGATGAGCCGACGACATTTCTTGACCTGCGCCACCAGCTCGATCTGCTGAAGCTGCTGCGGGCACTGAACCGACAGGACGGGCGCAGCGTCGTCATGGTTCTACATGACATCTCGCTTGCGGCGCGCTTTGCCGATCATGTGGTGGCGATGCGCGACGGTCTTGTGTTGGCGCAGGGCACGCCGCAATCGGTCATCGCGGACGAGATCTTGAGGCAGGTCTTCGGGCTGGAAACCAAGGTGATCGCCGACCCGCTGCACGGCGCGCCGCTGGTCCTGCCGCTTTGAGGGAGAAACGATGACACAGAACGACCTCACCCGCCGCCTGTTCCTGACACTTGCCAGCGCCGGCCTGACCCTGCCCGGCACCCTGCGCGCCGAAACCGGATGGCCGCGCCAGATCCGCCACGCGCTTGGCACCACAAAGCTGGACGAACCGCCCAAGCGCGTCGTGTCGGTCGGGTATCACGAGCAGGATTTTCTGTATGCGCTCGGCATCGCGCCTGTGGGCGTGCGTGAATGGTTCGGCGGCCACGACTTCGCGACATGGTTCTGGGCCGAGGAGACCCGCAAAACCCTGAACGCCACGCCCGAGGTCCAGAACGGATTCGAGGTGGATATCGAATGGGTCTATGCCCAGCAGCCCGATCTGATCGTCGCATCCTTCTTTAACCTGTCGCCGTCGGATTATCAGTTGCTGTCCGGCATCGCCCCGGTCATCGGCCCGCCCGAAGGCTTCCCCGTCTGGAGCGCGCCCTGGCAAGCCGAATTGCGCCTGATCGCCGAGGCCACCGGAACCGAGGCCAAGGCTCGCACGGTCATCGCCGGGATCGAACAGCAGATCAGCCAGCTGGCCGCCGCCAACCCCGAATTCGCCGGAAAGACGGCAACGATCGGCTTTTTCACCGATGGCCAATTCGTCGGATATCGCAGCGATGCCGGGGCCAATCTGCTGCTGAAACAGCTGGGGATGCACACCCCGCCAGAGTTCGACCGGCTGGTGCAGCCGAACGGGCAATTCTCGGTCAGCCCGGAGCGGATCGACCTGTTCGATATCGACGCCGTGCTGTGGCTGGTGGACCCGGAAACTGCGGCGCGCATTCAGGACATGCCGGTCTATCGACAGACGCGGCTGGCGCGCGAAAACCGCGCGATCTGGGCCGACCCGGAACTGACCGGCGCGCTTAGCTTCATGTCGCCCTTGTCGCTGCGCTATGCACTGGACCGGCTGGTTCCGCTGCTGCAAGACGCATTCGCCCGTCCCGCCCGGCCGGGTCCGACCGCGCCCGACGCCGGCTAGCTGAAACGCCAAAAGGCGCGCCGCACGCCCCAGGCGACGGCGCCGTGAAACCCCAGCGCGATCAGCGTGACCAGCGTCAGCGCCGCAAATGTCAGGTCGATGCGCATGCGGCCATTGGCGTGGATCATCACCGCGCCCAAGCCCTCGGACCCGCCGACCCATTCGCCGATCACAGCCCCAATCGGGGCATAGACCGCCGCCAGCTTCAGCCCGCTGCCCAGCATCGGCAGCGCCATGGGAATGCGGATGTGCCACATCTCGCGCCCGGCGCTGGCGCCCATGGTCCGCGCCAGATCCAGACAGGCCGGCGGGCTGCGCTGCAACCCGTCCAGAAAGGCCGAGGCGACGGGGAAAAAGCAGATCAGCGCCGTCACCGCGACCTTGGGCGCCATGCCATAGCCCAGCCACAGGGTCAGGATCGGCGCCAGCGCAAAAATCGGGATCACCTGCGAGATCAGCAGCACCGGCCGCAGCGCCGCAGCAAGGCGCGGCCAATAGGCCATCGCCACGGCCAGCCCCGCACCAAGGCCCGCGCCAAGCGCAAAGCCGGCGAGAATTTCGGCCAGCGTGGTCAGCGCCGCACTTGCCAGCACATCGCGATGGCTGAACAGCGCGCCGACGACCGCCACAGGCCCCGGCAGCAGAAAGGGTGGCAGGATCAGCCCCTGCCACAGCGCCAGCAGGCCGATGGCGACCGGGATCGCGGCGGGGATCTGGCGCGCCTTCATGCCGGCTCTCGGGCCAGCAGCCGGGCGATTAACGCCGCCTGGCAGGCCATCACCTGGGGATCGGTGGCCGGGCGCGGCGCGGGCATGTCCGGGGTTTCGGCCGGGAAAAGCCCCGCCGGTGTCAGCAGGGCGATGTGGTCGGCCAGCCGCGCGGCCTCGGCGGGGTCATGCGTGACCATCAGCACCGTGCGCCCGCCCAGCAGTTCCGCCGCGAGATCCTGCATCGCCAGCCGCATCCGCATGTCGAGCGCCGAAAAAGGCTCGTCCAACAGGACCAGCGGACGATCCTCCATTAGGGTGCGTGCCAGTGCCACGCGCTGCCGCTGGCCGCCGGACAGTTGAGCGGGGCGCTTGGCGGCGTGGTCCTGCAACCCGGTCCGGGTCAGGATGTCGTCAAGGCGGTCCGCATCGGCGCGCGTGCCCCGCAGCCGCGACCCGAGCGCCGCGTTCTGCCGCACGGTCAGCCAGGGCAGCAGCCCCGGATCCTGCGCCATCAGAGCAGCTGGCAGGGGGGTGTCGATCCGGCCGTCGAAACAGCCGTCGATGGGCAGCCCGGCGATCAGCCGCAGCAGCGTCGATTTGCCGACACCGGAATCGCCCAGAAGCGCGGTCCATCTGCCCGGTGCCAGATCCAGCCGGATCGGCGGAAACAGCGCCTGCCCCCCGATCCGCACCTGCCCGGACAAGCTGACGATGCCAACTGCGGCTGGCCCGTTCATGGCTGGCCGAGTTCCCAGAATGCCGCCTCCAGCCGGGTTGCGGTGGCGAAGCGGCCGGCAAGCTGGTTCCAGCGCGGCAGGGTTTCGGGCGCCGGACCCAGCCGGTCGGCCACCGCGCGGTCGATCAGCGCGCCAGTATCGCGGCACAGCTGCTGGTATTCGTCGCCGCCATAGGTCTCGATCCAGTCGCGATAGGGGGTGTCGGCGGCCTGCCCGAGCAGCCGCGCCCCGATTTCGCCATAGCCCAGCACGCAGGGCGCCAGCGCCGCGAGCAGGTCGAGGAAATCGCCTGAATAGCCGGCCTCGAGCACGAAGCGGGTATAGGCGAGGTTTTGGGGCGCTTCCTCGGTCGCGGCAAGCGCGGCGCGGGATATGCCCGCCGCCTCGCAGATGCTGACATGCAGCGCCATTTCGTGATGCAGCAGCGCGTGGACGGTGGCACTGGCGGCCTGCATTTCCGCCAAGGTGTCGGCCTTGACCACGGCCAGAGACCAGGCGCGAGAAAAATGCATCAGGAAAACATAATCCTGACGCAGATAGTTCAAAAACCCGGCGCGCGGCAGGCTGCCGTCACCCAGCCCTTCGACGAAGGGGTGCCGGGTATAGGCCTGCCACGGCGCCGCGCAGGCTTCGCGCCATGACGCGAAGCTGCGGCCATAGTCGGGTGCGTTCATTCCGCAGCCCCCGGATCCAGTGCCAGCGCCGAAACCGGCAGCTGGCTGTCGATCAGACCGGCCTCATGCAGGAACGCCTCGAACCGGGCATAGCGGCCGTGATCCAGCGCCGCCGGGCTGTGGGCAAAGCGCGGCAGCGTATCGCCCCAGGCCTGGGTGTTCAGCTCGTCCGAGAGATCGGGCGCCGTCGCCGCGAAGACCGCCTGCGCGTCCTTCGGGTGGTTCAGCATGTATTCGTTGCCGCGCTCGATCGCGGCGAGGAAGCGGCTGACGCGGTCGCGGTCGAGGGTTTCGGAATTGGCGATAAAGATCAGCTCATCATAGCTGGGGAGGCCTTCTTCCTCGGGGTAGAAGCAACGGCCTTCGCCGCCGGCCAGCCGCATCTGCGTCAACTCGAAGTTACGAAAGGCGCCGATGACCGCGTCGACCTGTCCGGTCAGCAATGCGGGGACCAGCGACCAGTTCACGTTCACCATTTCAATGTCTGTCAGCCCAAGATCGGCGGGCCGCAACATGGCGGCCATCACCGCCTCCTCGACACCGGCGACGGAATAGCCGACTTTGCGACCTTTCAGGTCCGCCACGGTCTGCACGGGGCCATCGGCCTTGACCAGCAGGCAGTTCAGCGGCGTCGCCACCAGCGTGCCGACACGGACCACTGGCAGGCCTTCATGGACCTGCAGATGCAGCTGCGGCTGATAGCTGACGGCCAGATCGGCCTTGCCGGCGGCGACCAGTTTGGGCGGCTCGGCCGGATCGGCGGGGGCGACGATTTCGACTTCCAACCCCTGATCGGCGAAGAAGCCCTTTTCCTGCGCCAGCACAATCGGGGCGTGATCGGGATTCACATACCAGTCGAGGATCAGCGTCAGCTTGTCCTGCGCCATGGCGGGCAGCGCGAAATTCAGACCGGCGGCCAGTACGGTCGCAAAGCGGGTGAGGGTCATCAGGTGTCTCCTTCAACGATATCGGGTGTGTCGGCCAGCAGGGCGATCTCGCCCGGCCAGACGGTGCGCAGGCGGTCGGCGGCGCGCCAGGCGCGCAGGCCGGAACGGCAGGCCAGAACGGCGCGCTGACCCGGCGCGGGCAGCGGACCGCCGGGGCCGAAATCGGCGACTGTCAGGCGGTGGGCATGGGCGGCGGCGGGGCGCGGGGCCTCTGTCTCGTCGCGCAGATCGGCCACGAAATCGTAGGGGGCGATATCGGAACTGGCGATAAAGCGATAGGCCGCCTGCGGTTCCGCAGTGCCGTCGAAACGAAAGCTGGCGCTGCGATAGTCGCGCAAGTCATGGCGCATGAGTTGCCCCAGCGGCGAGGGCGTCAGCCCCAGCACCTGCGCCAGCGCCATCTGCGCCTGAAGCGCCCCCAGCATGCCCACAACCGGCCCCAGCACCCCGGCGCTGGCGCAGGTGGCAAGGTTGTCGGGCAGATCGGGAAACACCGCGCGCAGCGACGGCGCGCCGCCGCAGAAGCCGCCGACATAGCCCGACATTCCCAGCGCCGAGGCCGAAATCAGCGGCTTGCCCATCGCAAAACACAGATCCGAGAGCATATAGCTGACGGCGAAACTGTCGGCGCAATCCAGCACCAGATCGGTCCCCGCCACCAGCGCCGGGGCATTCGCAGGCGTGACCCAGGCCACATGCGGCGTGACATGCACCTGCGGGTTCAGGGACTGCAGGAAGGCGGCGGCTGCAACGGCCTTGGGCCGGCCCAGTGCGGCGCCATAAATCGGCTGGCGGTGGAGGTTGGTCTCCTCGACGCGGTCGGGATCGACAAGCGTGATCCGCCCTATTCCGGCCCCGGCAAGATACTGGATCGCCGGCACGCCAAGCCCACCCGCGCCGATGACCAGCACATGCGCAGCCATGATCCGGGCCTGCCCTTCATTGCCCACCTCGGGCAGGATCTGCTGGCGGGCATAGCGGCTCATCCCGCCACCCGCAGCCAGTCGCGGACCCGCGCCTCGGGGTCAGGGTTCAGGGTGATATCGGTCACGGCAGCGGCGATATCGGCCCCCGCAGCAAAGGCCAGCTGCGCGCGTTCGGGCGTCATCCCGCCAATGGCAACCAGCGGCACATCACCAATCCGGGCCTTCCATTCCGTCAGCTTTTCAACGCCTTGCTGGTGCCATTTCATCTTCTTCAGGATCGTCGGCCATACCGGACCCAGCGCGATGTAATCAGGCCGCAGCGCCAGCGCGCGGTCCAGTTCGGCCTCGTCATGTGTCGAGATGCCCAGCCGCAGCCCGCCGTCGCGGATCGCCGCCAGATCGGCAAGGTCCAGATCCTCCTGCCCCAGATGGACCCAGTCGCAGCCCTCCTCCAGCGCGATCTGCCAATGGTCGTTGACCACCAGAACCGCACCCGCCGTCCGGCACAGATCGTGGGACCGGCGGATCTGGTCGCGGAGGTCCGGCAAGGGGCGATCCTTCAGGCGCAGCTGCACCAATCGCACGCCGAGCGGCAGCATCCGGGCCAGCCAGTCTGCATCGTCAAAGATCGGGTAGAAACGCGGCAGGTTCATTCGAGAAAGGCCTTTCCGATGACGGGGGTCGAGGGGGCGGCCATGTCGCGGGCATCCATCGGGTCGGCGGTGAAGGCGGCGCGCCCAGCCTCGACCGCCAGCGCCATGGCGCGGGCCATGGCGGCAGGATCGCCCGCGCGGGCCACGGCGCTGTTCAAAAGCACGGCGTCAAAGCCCATCTCCATCGCCTGCGCCGCGTGCGAGGGCAGCCCGATCCCCGCGTCGACGACCAGCGGCACATCGGGGAAATGCGCCCGCAGGCTGCGCAGACCATACGCATTGTTGATCCCCCGGCCCGAGCCGATGGGCGCGCCCCAGGGCATCAGCACCTGGCAACCGGCATCCAGCAGCCGGGCGCAGACGGTCAAGTCTTCGGTGCAATAGGGGAAGACCTCGAAACCGTCGGCCGACAGAATCGTGGCGGCTTCGATCAGGGCCACGACGTCGGGCTGCAAGGTGTCGGCATGGCCGATCACCTCCAGCTTGATCCAGCTTGTGCCGAACAGTTCACGCGCCATTTGGGCGGTGGTGACGGCTTCCTTGACGGTGTGGCAGCCGGCGGTATTGGGCAGGATGCGGGCGCCCAGACCGGAAACGAGATCCCAGAACCCCTGCCCGCCCCCCGCCTCGCGGCGCAGGCTGACGGTGGCGATGCCGGGACGGGCGGCGCGGAAGGCATCCGCCAAAATCGACGGCGAGGGATACTGCGCCGTCCCCAGCATCAGCGCGCTATCAATTTCGGTGCCATAGAAGACCGGCATCGCCTAGCCCCCCTGCATGGGGGCAAGGACCTCGATCCGGTCGCCCTCGGTGATCGGGGTGTCGGGGCGCATGGGCGCGGGCACGAAGTCGCCGTTGCGGGCGGTCGCGACCTTTGGGCCGAAGCCCTGTTCGACCAGCAGCGCGGCCATGGTCGCCGCTGCGGTCTGGCAGGGCGCACCGTTGAGGGTGATGTTCATTGCGCAACCTCGTCCATGAATTCGGGGATGGCGCCGGTTTCCAGATGCTCGGCGGCCATGGCGGCAACTGCGGGCGCCAGAAGAAACCCGTGCCGATACAGACCGTTGGCGAACAAAGTTCCACCCTGATGGCGCAGCCGGGGCAGATTGTCAGGGAAGGCCGGGCGTGCATCGGCGCCGGTTTCCAGCACCTCTGCCTCGCCAAAGGCCGGCAGCAGCGCATAGGCGGCGCTGAGCAGTTCCAGCACCGAGCGCACTGTGACCACGCCCCGCCGGTCGCTTTCGATCATCGTCGCGCCCAGCATGAAGATGCCATCGCCGCGTGGCACGATATACAGCGGGATGCGCGGATGCAGCAGCCGCACCGGGCGCGACAGCGTGACCTCGGGGCAGCGCAGGACCATCATCTCGCCGCGCACGCCGCGCAGATCGGGCAGTTGGTCGCGGGCCGCCAGACCGCGCGCGTCGATGATGTGGTCGGGTTCTGTGTCGGGCGGGGTCGCGTGCAGGGTCACACCCCGCGCCTGCAGGTTCTGGCGCAACGCCCCCAGCGCGTCACGCGGGGACAGATGCGCCTCGTCTGCATAGAACAGGCCACTGGCAAAGCGCCCGGACAGATCCGGTTCCAACGCTGCAATCTCATCAGCGTCCACCAGGCGATGGCCCCGGCTGCGCCGGGCAAAGCGGTCCAGTTCGGCCCGGTCGCGGGTTTGGGCCAGTACCAGCGTACCCCGGTGTTGCACGCCGCCGGCATGACGATCCCACCAGCCGATGGCATCAAGGCCCAAGCGCTCGACCGGCTCCTCGGCCGATTCGCCTTCGCAATAGGGCGCGAGCATGCCACCCGCCCACCAGGAACAGCCATGCGGGCCGGGGCCGATTTCGGGATCGACCAATTCGACCTGATGACCGCGTGCGGAAAGTTCGGTGGCGATGGCAAGGCCCATGACGCCGGCCCCCAGGATGCGAGTCATACTCATGTCAGTTCCTTCCATACGGCGTGAAAATGATGCACCGGGCCATGTCCGGCACCGATCCGAAGGCCGTCAGCGGCGGAAATGGCAGCGTGTACATAGGCATGGGCGCGGGCCACCGCCTGCGGCAGCCCCATGCCCTGCGCCAGCCCTGCGGCGATGGCCGCCGACAGGGTGCAGCCGGTGCCGTGGGTGTTGTGGGTGGCGATCCGGGGGGCGCGAAAGACCTCTTCCTCTGGACCGATCAAATGGTCGGTGCAGACCCTGCCTGCGGCATGACCGCCCTTCATCAGCACCCATTCCGGCCCCAAAGCCAGCAGCGCCCTGCCCTGCGCCTTGACGGCCACAGGAACCGCATGAGGGGTGCCCTTCAGCAGTGCTGCGGCCTCGGGCAGGTTCGGGGTCAGCAGCGTGGCCAGCGGCAAAAGCTCCTCGCGCAGTGCCGCGACCGCCTCGGCCGCAAGCAGCCGGTCGCCCGATTTCGCCACCATGACCGGGTCCAGTACGACCGGCAGGCCGCTGCCGCGCAGACCATCGGCCACGGCGCGGATCACCTGCGGATCGCCCAGCATGCCGATCTTGATCGCGCCAACCGCAAGATCGTCCAGCACCGCCGCGATCTGCGCCCTTACCAGTCGGGGTGATACGAGTTCGAACGCAGTCACTGCGCGCGTATTTTGCGCCGTCACCGCCGTCAGCACACTCGCCCCATAAACGCCGAGCGCCGAGAATGTCTTCAGGTCTGCCTGGATCCCGGCACCGCCGCCGCTATCGGATCCTGCGATGGTCAATGCTATCGCGGTCACGTCGCCCCCATTTGTCGACCGGCGAATGGGCTCTGGGGGAATCACGATACCGCGCGCAATCGGCAGGCGTCGCCAAGCTACCCGTTCCCTCCGCCGGTATTAACCGGATCAGGTTCGATGGGTTGGCTATTGCCTCTCAGCCCAGACCGCAGCCCGGGCACCCCAACGAGTAAGTGGCGCGCAGGCTAGGCGGAAACTTCCGCCACGGCAAGGGGTGTTTGACAGCACCGCCAGATCCTGAGCTTGGACCGCAGGGCACAAAGCACTGAAACGAAGCCCTGCTGATCGGGGCCGTTCAGCAAGGCGCGCCGGCCCGCTCAGGTCTTGGCGTTGTCAATCGCGGCTTTCGAGGTCAGCCGGCGCACGAACCGCACCCCGGTCTGTTCTCGCAGCATACGTTGGGACGCACGTCTCAGGCCGACCTCTTCCAGGATCACCTCTGCCCGGTAATGGACAGTATAGATGTCACGTCCTTCGGGCAGCGGCTTGTTGCGCAGCTTGCCGCCCAGAATGAAATGCTGGTCCTCGGGCAGCTCGTTCCAGTCCAGCCCGGCGCGGCGTATCGCCACAGGCAATGACAACTGGTCCAGATAGGGCCGCCGCTTGGGGATCGCCTCGACCCGGTCCAATTGGCGGGCAGTGTCATACCAGACATCGGCAAAGCGCCCCTGCGCGCCGGCCTGTTCTGGAAACACCACCAGACCAGAACTGAAATAGGGGATCGAGCGGTGATTCTGGCGCATCAGCCGCACGCGTTCGGTCGGGACTGGCATGTCGAACGCGCCATAAACATCGTTCCAGATGGTCTGCTTGGCCCAGACCATCGACGCCGCGACGGAACAGCTTACCGCACCGCCGCAGACGAGGTTATCCGGCGAATTGGCACGCAGGAACAAAACGTCACTGTCGACAAAGGCCGAAAACTCGCTGTCGCGAGGTTGCAGCGCCGAGATGATCTTGTTGCCATGCGGATAGGGCTCGTCCCACATGCCCTCGGTCTTCATCGGCCGGATCTCGGCCCCCATCAGCTCATGCGCCTTGAAAACCGCAGGGTGCAGTTCGTCCATCCGGTGTTCCGGGCAATAGCCGATGGCGGCGACATCATCGCCGAAGTTGGTGCGGATCGAGGCCAGCAACGTGCAGGCCATGATCTGATATTCCGGCGGCTCGACGATATAGAAGAAGGTCAGTCTGGGCATGGGATCCATGAATACGGCAAGTCTCTGAACACTTTAGGCCTTCCCGGCGACCGCACTGTCAACCGCAGGCAGGACAATAGCGTTAAAAATCCTGACGCTACATGTCGTGACGACGCACATGCAGCGCACAAAATGACAGCAATGTCTGGAAAATTTGCGCCCCGGCCCCAAGGGGTCGTTCGGGCTTGGAATGGTAGCGGAGGAGGGATTTGAACCCCCGACACAAGGATTATGATTCCTCTGCTCTAACCAGCTGAGCTACTCCGCCCCAAGCAACCCGCTTCGGGTGTGGGCGATGTATGGGAGGGCAGCGGAGGCGTCAAGAGGATTTTGGCGTTTTCTTGTCAGTTTCCATGCTTCCCGAAGGGCAGCGCGCGAAGCCGTGTCCGGTGTCCTGGCCGAAGTAGATTTAGCCTTCACCCTGCAGACCACCTGCCAGCAGCACGCCCTGTCCCGGCGAGCCGCCCCGTCCCTTCCCCGCGAGATTGCCGAATACTGCCTATTCCGGCCAGACCTGCCGCATCGCGCCTGAAGCGATCAGCGCGCCGGGGGTGATGATCGCGACCGCGCCCATATGGTTCCAGCAATCCTCGGCAGAGGTCGCATGGCGACACAGCCGGTTATCGCTCCAGTTCTCCAACAGCTTTTCGCGCAGCGCCGAATTGGCCGCACCCAGATCGCGCAGCTTGACCGGCTGGCCCAGCAACACGCCGAACTTCTTCGCGGCTTCAAAGGGCAATTCGGCATTGTAATATGCGGCATTACCGAAGGTGCGCCGCTCGTCAAAGGGCGCGCCATAGGCGGAGAGCAGGGCAAAACTGGCGACCGGCCCCATCTCCATCTGCTTGCCCGGTGCATTCACATCCAGCGCGTCGATGCGGTAGACGGCATATTCGTCCGGGGCCAGACCGTCGATATATTCGTACAGCATCCGCTCGGTCACGCCTTCGTTCCTGTCAACGATGACCACGCGCGGATCGCCGCTGGCCGTGCGCAGGATCCCGACCGAGGACCAGTTGGCCCCCTCGGCCTGCCGGATCATCTCGTCGAGATCGTCAAGTCCATTACGGAAGATCAGATCGCCCGGTCGCCAGTCCCATTCGGCTTCGCGCATGACCTCGGCCCAGTCGACCGTCTGCGCCGTCGCGCAAATGGGAAATACCAGGAACGGAAAGACACGCAGGATCGCAGGCATCGGACGCCCCCTTTTTGACTGGTCGGCCCTTACCTTAGGCACCCCAGCCCGGCGGGCAACCGCCGGGGCAGCAACACACGGGCGCGTCAGCCGCGCGCCTTCACCACCTGCAACAGCGGCATCACATCGGCCATTTCCGGCCCCGACGCCTGCCCGGTCAGCGCCTTGCGCAGCGGCATGAACAGGCCCTTGCCCTTGCGGCCGGTCTCCTGCTTCACTGCGGCGGTCCATTCGCCCCAGGTCGCATCCGTATAGGGCGGCGGCGGCAGCAGGGTCATCGCCTGGGCGATGAAATCCGCGTCCTCGGGGGCGATTTCGGGTTCGGCGCCCTTGCTGAAAATCTCCCACCACGGGCCGAGATCGTCCAGCTTGGTGATGTTATGGCTGGCCACGCGCCAGAAGCGCTCGGCCAGATCGTCCGGCACGCCCAGCGCCTTGATGCGGTCTTGCACGGCATCGAAGGGCAGCGACTGGTTGCGGTGGCGTGTCAGCGGCCACAGGTCCTCGGCATCGAATTTCGTCGGCGAGGCGCCGAAATGGGACAGGTCGAAGCTGGCGGCGATTTCGTCCATCGACAGCAGCTCAACCGGCTGCGACGACCCCAGCCGCGACATCATCGACACCAGCGCCTCGGGCGCGACGCCGGCATCGCGCAGGTCCTTGATCGCCAGCGAGCCAAGACGCTTGGACAGTTCTTCACCCTGCGCGCCGGTCAACAGGCTGTGATGGGCGAAATTCGGCACCTTGCCGCCCAGTGCCTGAATGATCTGGATCTGGGTCGCGGTATTAGTCACATGGTCCGAGCCGCGCACGATATCCGTCACGCCCATATCGCTGTCATCGACGGACGACGCGAAGGTATAAAGGACCGTCCCATCGGTGCGGATCAGCACCGGGTCGCTGACCGAGGCCGCGTCGATGGAAATATCGCCCAGAATGCCGTCCGTCCACTCGATCCGGTTCTGATCCAGCTTGAAACGCCAGTAGCCGTCGCGCCCCTCGGCACGCAGTTTTTCCTTATCGACGTCCGACAGCGCCAGCCCCGCGCGGTCATAGACCGGGGGCTTGCCCATGTTCAGCTGCTTCTTGCGTTTCAGGTCCAGCTCTGTCGGGGTTTCGAACACCTCATAAAGTTTGCCATCCGCACGAAGCTGTTCTTTCGCTTCCTCGTACCGGTCCAGCCGCTTCGACTGCTGCTCGATCCGGTCCCAGCTGATCCCCAGCCATTCCAGATCGCGCTTGATCCCGTCCATGTATTCCTGCTTGGACCGTTCGGTATCGGTATCATCAAAGCGCAGGATAAAGGTGCCGCCGGCCTTCTTCGCGATCAGATAATTGAAAAGCGCCGCGCGCAGGTTGCCGACATGGATATGCCCCGTGGGCGAGGGCGCAAAACGGGTGGTGGTCATGGCTGTGTTCCTTTGGACCCGCTTCCTCTTTCACATGGGGTCGATTTTGTCCATATCAGGGGCAGTATTCGGGGGAAGAAGATGACCGACTGGACAGACGCCACCGCACCATCAGATGACGACATCGAAGCGATTGCCCGTCAGGTGATCGAAACCCTGCCCGCAGCCTTCGCGCCCCATGCCAAGGATGTCGTCCTGCGCGTCGAGGAATTCGCCGATGACGCCATGCTGGACGAGCTGGAGATCGATGACCCGTTGGAGCTGACCGGCATCTATGACGGCATCCCGATGACCGAGAAGGCGGCGTCCTCGCCCCAGCATTTCCCCGACACGATCTGGCTGTTCCGGCGTGCCATCATCGACGAATGGGCGGAACGCGGCGATGTCACGCTGGCCGATCTGGTCGCCCATGTGACGGTCCACGAACTGGCCCATCATTTCGGCTGGTCGGATGACGATATCGCGAAAATCGACCGGTGGTGGGAATGACTCAGGCGCCCATCCTGACGGTGACGCTGAACCCGGCGCTGGATATTTCCACCGGTGCCGAAAAGGTCGTGCCGGATGTGAAGCTGCGCTGCGACGCGCCGGTCGTCGATCCGGGCGGCGGCGGCATCAATGTCAGCCGCGCGATCCGGATCGTGGGCGGGCAATCGACCGCCTTCGTGGCGCTTGGCGGCACCACCGGGCGCCGTCTGGCCGAACTGCTGGAAGCCGCGGGCCTCGACTGGCGCGAAATGCGCGCCCCGGGCGAAACCCGCCAGTCGCTGGCCGTCATGGACCGCGACGCCGCCCTGCAATACCGCTTCGTGATGCCGGGGCCGGAATGGCAATCGGGCGATGTCGGCAAGTCCATCGCCCATATCATTCAGGCCGCGCAGCCCGGCGGGCTGGTGGTGCTGTCGGGGTCGAACCCGCCCGGCGTGCCCGATGACTACGCCGCGCTTCTGGCCGCGAAGCTGGCCGATGGCGATGCCGGGCTTGTCGTCGATACATCCGGCAAGGCCCTGCGCGCCGTGGCCGATGGCGGCCACAACTTCGCACTGCTGCGCATGGACCGCGAAGAGGCCGAGGGGCTGGCCGGCCAACCCCTGCCCGAACGCGCCGATACCGCGCGCTTTGCCGCCTCGCTGGTCGAGGCCGGGGCGGCGCAGGCGGTGATCGTGGCGCGCGGCGGTGATGGCAATATCATCGCCACGCCCAAAGGCGCGTGGCACGCCGAAGCGGCGAAGGTCGATATTGTCAGCAAAGTGGGCGCGGGCGACAGTTTCGTCGCTGGCTTCACCTTGGGGCTGGCGCGCGGCCTGCCCCCCGATCAGGCGCTCGGGCTTGGGGCGGCGATGGCCTCGGCCACCTGCATGACACCTGCGACCGAACTGTGCCGGGCCGAGGATGTCGAACGGCTGTTCGCCGCCCGCGTCGTAACGGCGCTATGACGCGCGCGCCTCGTGCCTTCATCGCAGACACCACGGCGCTTGTCCTGTTCTTCACCGCGACCGGCATCCTGAACGAGCGCTTCATCGCCGGTATGAGTTGGTCAGAGGTCGCACAGGCCAGAATCCTCGGCGCGGCCCTTATGCTGCCCGTCGCACGCCCCTATGGCATCTGGCGCGACTGGGTGATGCGGCGCGCCGGACCCGGCCGGCTGTCGCGCCTGCTTTGGGACAGCGTCGCGCTTGTCAGCTTTCAGGTGCCGATCTATGGCGCGATCATCTGGATCAGCGGCGCATCCGGCGCAGGCTTCTGGCGCGGTGTGCTGGGGGCCGCCGTGATGATGCTGGCACTTGGCCGCCCCTATGGCGCGTTTCTGAACTGGATCCGCCGCCTGTTCGGCCTGCCCCCCGGCGGCAAAAAGCCGATGAGCCTCAACAGCGACTGACAGCCCGCCCAACCAAACGCCCGGCCCCAACGAACAGGGCCGGGCGGTTTCGTTAAGCGCAGCGCTGCGTTTATCCGGCGGCTTTCAGCAACTCTCGTGCCGCCAGCTTTCCAAGCGCATTGCCCGCCAGCGGACTGTCGCCGGTCAGCATCTTGCGATCCTGATGCACCTCGCCCGAAATATCGTCATTCACGATCTCGAACCCCATGCCCTTCAGCCTCTCACCGAATTTCCACGTCAGATGACCGGGCATATAACCCATGTCAGGCGTCTGCGCGTCCAGCGAATCCGGGAAAGCGCAGATCCGGTAGCCATCATACAGACCCGCGCCCTCTGCCGCGAGAAACGCCGCCGGCCCGTGGCACAGTGAGATGACGTGCTTGTCAGCACCCGCCGCCCATTCCAGCACGGCTTTCACATCCTCGCTTTCAGGCAGGCCGATCAGCGCACCGTGGCCGCCCGGGATGAAGACCGCGATATAATCCGAATCCGGTCCCAGCCTATCCGCCACCGCATCCGCGAGCTTCAACGGCTGCTTGAAGGCCCCGGCATGTTTGCGGAAGAAGCCTTTGACCTCTTCATCTTCGGACGGCATGGCCCAATGCTCGAACTTCACCGGGTTGCCGGACACCGTCGCGATGTCAAAGTCAAAGCCCGCCTTGTCCATGTGGTACATCGGCAGCAGCGTTTCGACCGGATGATTGCCGGTTGAAAACATGGTGCCGTTATCGGTCAGCAAATAACGTTCATCCGCGCCGATCACCAGAACCTTCCAGCGCCCCCCATTGTAAGGCGTCTCATAATCTGCGCCGCTCAGATCCGACTTTGGCGCGGTAAATTCGCCCAGCGAATATTCGGAGGGGAAGAACGCGTTATCCTCTGCCGGGTCTGGTTGCGGCTTCTTGCTCTTGTCGTCGGAGTTGGCCATGGCAGCCTCCTTCATCTCTGATCCGCGGTAAAACGGTCAACTCTGGGGGAATGTTCCAATCCGATTGCCGCAGCCTTGGGTTTCGTGGCATCGGTTCCGGGCACCACATGGGAAAGAACAATGCGCGCCCTGATCCAACGAGTTTCCGACGCCTCTGTCACCGTAGACGGGCGCGTTACCGGCAAGATCGGTCCGGGCCTTCTGGTGCTTGTCTGCGCCATGCAGGGCGACGATGTGCAAGCGGCGGAAAAGCTGGCGGCGCGGGTGGCCAAGCTTCGGATCTTCCGGGACGAGAACGACAAGATGAACCGCTCGCTTCTTGATACCGGCGGCGCGGCGCTGGTTGTCAGTCAGTTCACGCTGGCCGCCGATACCCGTTCAGGCAACCGTCCCGGCTTTTCGACCGCCGCAGCGCCTGAGCAAGGCGAAAGGCTGTATCTGCACTTCGCCCAGTCGCTTCGCAGCATGGGAATCGCCGTCGAGACGGGCGAATTCGGTGCCGACATGCAGGTGGCCCTGACCAATAGCGGGCCGGTCACGATCTGGATGGACACGGCCGACCGCGCCTGAAAAGCGATGCGCGACTGCGAAATACCTTTGATTGCGCCGCGAGCGATTTCCGCATAAGCCGCGCGACATGAAGAGAAAAACGGCAGAGCTGCTTCGGATCACCGCCTTTTGCGCGGTGCTTTTGCCGTTCCTGCTGTCCTCGCTGATCGCCAGCGGGTTCATGCCCACCAGGTCCGCAGATGGCGCGATCACGCTGGTGATCTGCACCGGAGGCGGCCCGGCCGAAATACTGGTCGATCCCGTCACCATGCAGCCCGTGGACCCGGCCGGCAAAGACCCACATGACGAGCACAAGCCGACCTGCGCATGGGCCGCAAGTCAAGCCGCTTTTGACGCCCCGCTGCTGCCCGTGCTGGCCCGACCGCTGCGCCGGTCATATGCGTTAAACGCCCCCTTCACTGCCACAACCCTGATCGGCGCCCGCGGCACCGGATTGCCCCCGGCCACCGGGCCACCGCTTTCCGCCTGACGGTTATTTTCCCAATACCTTCAGACTGGATCTAAAACATGACTGACCTGACCAACGGGGCCGCTGCCCCGCAATCTGCCACGCCCGCATCGGGCGGCGTGGCCAACCTTTACCGTGCCGTCTGGCGCTGGCATTTCTATGCCGGGCTGCTGGTGCTGCCCTTCATGATCTCGCTGGCGGTGACCGGTGCGATCTATCTGTATCACAACGAAATCGACCGCTGGTTCCACGCCGATTTCATGCAGGTGACGCCGGGCGACCAAGCCCTGCCGCCGACCGAGCTGGTCGCAGCCGCGTTGTCCGCCCAACCCGGCACAGCGGTCAAATACACCGACCCCGCCCGCGACGATCTGTCGACCCAGATCACCATTCAGCCCGAGACAGGCCCCCGCATGGCCGCCTATGTAAACCAGTACAACGGTGAGGTGCTGGAGGTGCGCGAGGACCGCACCACCATCGGATGGACGGTGCGTCTTCTGCATTCGTTCCGCCTGTTGGGTGCCACGCCCCGCATGATCATCGAGATCGTCGCCGGCTGGTCGATCCTGCTGGTCGCAACGGGGATCTGGCTGTGGTGGCCGCGCGGACAGAAGGGCGGCGTCGTCTCGGTCCGCGGGACGCCCCGGCGCCGTGTCTTCTGGCGCGACCTGCACGCGGTGACCGGTATTGGCATCGGTGGCTTTATCGTCTTTCTGACGCTGACAGGGCTGCCCTGGTCCTCGGTCCTGGGGGCGAAAGTGAACCAATGGGCGAACGGCCACAATTTTGGCTATCCTGCCGGGTTGCGGATCGATGTGCCGATGTCGGACGAGCATCTGGATCACGTGGCGAAAACCTCGTGGACGCTGGAACAGGCGCAGATCCCCGAGGCGACGCAACCGCACGGCGCAGCACCGATCAGCATCGACGCGGCTGTCGAGACCTTCGATCGTCTTGGCATGCATCGGGGCTATTCGGTGGCACTGCCGACCAAGCCCAGCGGCGTCTATTCCGCCTCGGTCTATCCCGATGACCTCGACCAGCAGCGCGTTGTCCACCTGGATCAGTACAGCAACGAGCCTCTGATCGACATGAGCTATGCCGATTACGGCCCGCTGGGTCGCGGCTTGGAATGGGGGATCGGCACCCATATGGGTCAGACCTTCGGGGTGGTGAACCAGATCGTCCTGCTGATTGCCTGCGCGGGCATCGTGCTGCTGTCGGTCAGCGCCGGGGTGATGTGGTGGAAGCGGCGGCCCTCGGGCAGCCTTGGCGTGCCGCCTCTGCCCGCGGACCGGCGGGTGTTCATCGGGCTGTTCGCCCTGCTGGCCATCGGCGGGGTGTTGTTCCCGCTGACCGGCCTGTCGCTGGTGGTGATGATCGGGCTGGACCTGATCTGGCAGCGGCTGAGCACGCCCGGACGGTCTGCACCGCAGGCATAGCGCCCCTTGGCCGCCCGTGTGAGGGCGGCCATTCCCACGGGCAGGCTTGACTTTTCGGGGCGCCGCCCTCATCTAGCGCCAAACCCGTGTCGCGTGCTGCCGCGTGTGCAGCCAGTCGCGCCGGGTCTACCACAGGGTCCCACCGACACGCAGGGGCACCGCCGGGCCGCCGTATCATGGTCCGCACCCCTTTAGCGGCAATTGCCGCCACGCCGCGCCCGATACGGGCGCGCGGCCGTAATGCAAGTGTTTGAATATGGATAATGAATATCGTCGCCCGCGCCGCGGGCAGAAACCGCGCCCTGGCGCCCCCCGCTCGGCCCGTCCGGCCGATGTGCAGGCGCGCCGTGCGCCCGCCCGTGAACCCGTCGCCGCAGGCCCCTTCTTCGACATGGGGATCGACGCGCGGATCAATGCCAACCTGGCCCCGATGGGCCTGACCGAGCCCACGCCCATTCAGGCGCAGGCCGTTCCGCATATCGTCGCCGGCAAGGACCTGCTGGGCCTGGCCCAGACCGGGACCGGCAAGACCGCGGCTTTCTCGCTGCCGATGCTGACCCGGCTGATCGCCCATGGCCGCAAGCCCGACCCGCGCAGCTGCCGGGCGCTGATTCTGGCGCCGACGCGCGAACTGGCCACCCAGATCGCCCAATCGGTCGAAAGCTTCGCCGAGGGTACGCCCATCCGCGCCTTCCGCGTGGTTGGCGGGGCCTCGATCAATGTGCAGATCACCCGTCTGGAACGCGGCGTCGACGTGCTGATCGCCACGCCGGGCCGGCTGATCGACCTGCTGGACCGCAATGCGGTCGACCTGTCCAAGACCGAGTATCTGGTGCTGGACGAGGCAGATCAGATGCTGGACATCGGCTTTATCCACGCGCTGCGCCGGATCGCGCGGACGCTGCCGCGCACGCGCCAGACGCTGCTGTTTTCGGCCACCATGCCGAAGCTGATGGAAGAACTGGCCGGCACCTATCTGACCGATCCGGTCCGCGTTCAGGCCAACCCGCCCGGACGCCCGGCCGACAAGATCGAACAGGGGGTGCATTTCGTCAATCAGGGCGACAAGGCCTCGCTTCTGGCGGAATACATGTCCAAGCATCCGGGCGAGCTGGCCATCGTCTTCGGCCGCACCAAATACGGGTCGGAAAAGCTGGCCAAGCTGCTGGAAAAATGGGGCTTCTCGGTCGCCGCGATCCACGGGAACAAGTCGCAGGGTCAGCGCGAGCGTGCTTTGGCCGCGTTCCGTGAAGGCAAGACCCAGGTGCTGGTCGCCACCGATGTGGCCGCGCGCGGGTTGGATATCCCCGAGGTTGCGCATGTCTATAACTTCGACCTGCCGAACGTGGCGGAAAACTATGTGCACCGCATCGGGCGCACTGCGCGTGCCGGTCGCGATGGCCGCGCCGTGGCCTTCTGCGCCCCCGGCGAGATCGGCGAATTGCGTGACATCGAAAAGGCGATCAAGGCCCAGATCCCGGTGATCGGCGGCGAGCCCCCGATCGAGCGCAAGGCACCCCCGCAGGGTCGCGGTCGCGGTGCGCCGAAGCCCCGTCAGGGTGGCGGCGATGCGCCGCAGAAGCGCGCTGCGCGTCGCCCCTCGCGCCGGCCCAAGGCCGAGCAGAAGGGCTGAGGCCTTCGGACAAATAAAAGCGCCGCCGGATCATCCCCGGCGGCGTTCTTCGTTCAAGCAAGCCGCAGGCGCAGCCGGGGCAGTGACAGCGCCGCTGCACCCCAGGCCAGCAACGCACAAAGCGCAATCGCCGGCACCATCGTGGCCGATGTGTTGTCCATGAACGGCCCCACCAGCGCGATCATCACGCCACCGGTCAGCATCTGGAAAGTCCCCCCCAGCGACGAGGCCAGCCCGGCGATATCGGGATGCGGATCAAGCGACATGACCATGGCCGTAGGCAGCACCAGCCCCAGGAAGGCATTGGCGACAAACAGCCCCGCCATGACCACCGGCAACTGGTCGATTCCCAGCCACACCACCACCGTCAGCGCCGATGCCACGACTGCAAAGCCGGTGATGGCGACCGAGATCACCCGCTCCATCCCGAAGCGTTCGGCCAGACGCGCGGCGAATTGCGAGGCGCTGAAAAAGCCGATCGCATTGGCCGCGAAGGCCAGCGAAAAGCCCGTCGGGCCAAGGCCGTATTGCGTGGTATAGACAAAGCTGGCGGTGGACAGGAACACGAAGAAGCTGGCCATGCCGAAGCCGCCGATCATCGTCAGCCCCATAAAGCGGCGATCCGTCAACAGCCTGCGCGCGCCCGCGATCATGGGCGCGATGCGGACCGGCTGACGGTTTTCCTTGGGCAGTGTTTCGGGCAGGACGAACAGGATCAGCGCCAGACTGACAACAGCCGCGCCCGCCAGAACGGCGAAGATCTCTCGCCAGCCGCCCCATGTCATCACCAGCGATCCGGTCAGCGGCGCCAGCATCGGCGAGATCGAGATGACGATCATCACCGCCGCCATCATCCGCGCCGCACCCGGACCGGTGGACACGTCACGAATGACGGCACGCGGCACCACCATCAACGTGGCCGCGCCAAGACCCTGCAACCCGCGCGCCGCGATCAGCCAGCCGATGGTAGGCGCGCGTGCGGCGGCGATGGTGGCGATCAGAAAGATCACCACGCCGATCACCAGCGGACGCTTGCGCCCGATGGCGTCGGCCATGGGGCCATAGATCATCTGGGCAATACCGAAGACGATGAAATATGAGGTCAGCGTCTGCGCGGCGCGGGCCTCGGTCGTGTTCAATTGCGCCGCCACCTCGGGCAGCGCGGGAAGATACATGTCGATCGCGAAGGGACCGACGGCGGAAAGAAGGCCCAGCACAAGGGCCATGCGAAACAGCGGGTCACGCATCGTGATCACCTGAATGTAGCAGATATGGAAAAAGACGGCGCGGAATCGCGCATGAAAGGTGAAGCCACCGCCGCCGGAATGCCCTTTTGCCCGATGCGGCATTCTGACGCAAGCCCGTTCCGGGCCGGTTTCGGTCAGGCGTGCGAATTGGGTGACAGGCCGCAGCGGGGGCTGTCTGCCCCCGCGCCCCCGAGGATATTTGCGCCAGAATGAAAGCAGCGTTGCCGCCACCTGTGCGGATTGCTATCGGGCGGGCATGGCCAAGCTTTACTTTCACTATTCGACCATGAATGCCGGCAAGAGCACGCTTCTTTTGCAGGCAAGCTATAACTATCGCGAGCGGGGTATGCAGACCTTACTGCTGATCGCCTCGCTGGACGATCGGGCCGGGCACGGGCTGATCGGGTCGCGGATCGGCATTGCGGCCGAGGCCACGGCCTTTGATTCCCACGAGGACCTGTTTGCGTTGATTGCGGGCGACGGGCGTGAACTGGCATGCGTTTTCGTGGATGAGGCCCAGTTCCTGACCCCCGATCAGGTCTGGCAACTGGCAAGGGTCGCCGATGATCTGGGTATCCCAGTCATGGCTTACGGGTTGCGGGTCGATTTCCGGGGCGAGCTGTTCCCCGGATCGGCTGCGCTGCTGGCGCTAGCCGACGACCTGCGCGAGGTGCGCACGATCTGCCATTGCGGACGCAAGGCCACGATGGTGATCCGGCGCGGCCCCGATGGCCGGGTGTTGACCGATGGCGATCAGGTTCAGGTCGGCGGCAACGAGACTTATCTGTCGCTGTGCCGCCGCCATTGGCGCGAGGCCGTCGGCGCCTGAGCCGTAAGCCTAATCACTACCGCTGGTTCTTGTCCGCATCCTGACTATCTTGTTTCTGAAGCAGGAAGCGCGGCAGGCCAACGCGGTTGGTCGCCCCATCCATCACCTCAGCATGTGAGGGCGATCGAGCGCCGTCGCCGTCGCGGCCCCCTCGGGTATGGGCTGAAAGGTCAGCGGAACATCCCGGGCCGGCTGGCGATGCCGTGGTCAAGCCAGGTCCGCATCGTCGCCAGCATATAGCTCCATCCCATCACGTTTCCGTAAGCAGATTGCAGATCTGCAGGCGTGGGCTGCCATCCGGTTTCGGTCACCTCGACCTGAGTTCGGCCGGGCGAGATTTCGGCAAATGTGAAGGTGACCCGGTTTGCGCCCTTGCCTGAGGGATGGGGCCAGTCGAAAATGATCCGTTCACTCGGCACCGCCTCGATCACGTGAACGTCGAAAGCCCCTGGAAAATCGGCAAATTCCCAGGAGACAGTGGCGCCGTCCTGCATGTCGCCGCTGGCGCCGCCCATGGTGAAATGGGCCGAGAGTTTCGTCGGGTCGGCGACCGCGTCGAAGACATCAAGGGGCGGGTGATCGAAGATCAAGAAGACGGTAAAGTCCATATCGTCTGCGGCTATCGTCATGGCGCTTCCTTTCTGTGCTGCACGTCAAAGGCGAATGGCATCGTTGCGACAGACTGCGTCATGCGATATTCCTTCGGGAAAATCCGGCCATCAAGCCCAAGAACAGGCATCCCTCATGCGCGCAGCCCTGACCGCCCTTCTGCTTTCCGCCCTGCCCCTTCAGGCGCTCGCCTTCGATACCACGGCGCGTTCCGCCTGGGTCTACGATGTGGGCACCGGCACGGTGCTGCTGGAAAAGAATGCCGATCAGGCGCTGCCGCCCGCGTCGATGTCGAAGCTGATGACGGTTTACATGCTGTTCGAGGCGGTGCGCGATGGCCGCTTGCAGATGGATACCCGCCTGCCGGTTTCGACCAAGGCGCGGCAAATGCAGGGCTCGACCATGTTCCTGAACGAACGTGACCGCCCCACTGTCGAGGAACTGGTCAAGGGCATCATCGTGCTGTCGGGCAATGATGCCTGCGTTGTCGTCGCCGAAGGCTTGGCCGGGACTGAGGAAGCCTTTGCCCGGCAGATGAACGACCGCGCTAAATCGCTGGGCATGACGCAGTCGCATTTCGCCAATTCCTCGGGCTGGCCGGATCCGAACCATGTAATGTCGGCGCATGATCTGGGCATTCTGGCCGAACATCTGGTCAATGATTTCCCGGAACTTTACAAATATTTCGCCCTGACCGAGTTCCCCTATGACGACCGCGCGCCGGCCAACCGCTTTAACCGCAACCCGCTGCTGAAGCTGGGAATCGGGGCGGACGGGCTGAAAACCGGGCACACGCAGGAAGCGGGCTACGGTCTGGTCGGGTCGGCCGTTCAGGGTGACCGCCGGGTGATCTTTGTCGTCACCGGGCTGGAAACCGAAAAGGCACGTGCCGAGGAGGCAGAGCGGATCACCGCATGGGCCTTTCGCGACTTCACCATGAAAGAGGTCGTGCCGCAGGGTGAGACCGTCGCCACGGTTCCGGTATGGCTGGGGTCGAAATCGCAGGTGGCGCTGACCACGCAGAACGGGCTGAACGTGCTGATGCCCATTGGCGCGGAATCAGGCGTGACGGCCGAGGCGGTCTTTACCGGCCCGATCGAGGCCCCCGTCGCCAAGGGCGCGCGGCTGGGCACGCTGCAGATCCAGATCCCCGGCGTTGGCCCCGCAAACGTGCCGCTGGTCGCAGCCGAAGAAATCGCCGCCGCGGGCTTTGTCGGCCGGATGAAAGGCGCCGCGATGCGCCTTGGCGGCGAGGCGTGGAACGCCGCGCGGAACTGACGGGCGCATGTTCATCAGCTTCGAAGGCATAGACGGAAGCGGAAAGTCGACGCAGGCGCGCCTGCTGGCCGAAGCCCTGCGCGCCGAGGGCCGCGAGGTGGTGCTGACACGCGAACCCGGCGGATCCGACGGAGCCGAGGCGATCCGGCGCCTGCTGGTCGAAGGCGGCACCGACCGCTGGTCGGCGGAAACCGAAATTCTGCTGTTCAACGCCGCCCGCCGCGACCACCTGGAACGCACCATCCGCCCGGCACTGCAACGCGGCGCCACCGTAATCACCGACCGCTTCGCTGATTCGACGCGGGTCTATCAGGGTGTGACGCGGGGCGATCTGACCGAAACCGTCGAGGCCCTGCACAAGCTGATGATCGGGATCGAGCCGGACCGGACTTTCGTGATCGACATCGCCCCTGTCGAAGGCTTGGCGCGCGGCGCGGCGCGCGGTGGCAGTGAAGACCGTTTCGAATCCATGGGGCTCGGCTTTCAGGAAAAGCTGCGGGCGGGCTTTGCCGAACTTGCCGCCGCTCAGCCCGCGCGCGTCCGCATCATCGACGGCAGCGGCGCGCCCGAGGACGTCGCCGCCCGCGTCCGGGCCGCACTATGAGCGACGATACACCCGAATCCGACCGCGTCCCCGGCGCCCCGCATCCGCGCCACGCCGGCGCGGTGATCGGGCACGACCACGCGGCGGAGGATTTTCTGGCCTCGGCCGATGCGCATCGGCTGCACCATGCCTGGCTGATTACCGGGCCGCGCGGGGTGGGCAAGGCGACGCTGGCCTGGCAGATCGCGCGTTGGCTGCTGGCCGATGGCGGGCCGGGCAGCCTGGCCATTCCGTCCGACGATCCGGTCACGCGTCGTGTAGCCGCCCTGTCTGAACCGCGCCTGCACCTGGTGCGGCGTGGCTTTGACGAAAAGACCGGGCGGTTGAAGGCCGAAATCGGCGTCGATGACATCCGCGCGCTGCTGTCCTTCTTCCACATGAGCGCGGCCGAGGGCGGGCGTCGTGTGGCCATTGTCGATGCCGCCGACGACATGAACGGCGCGGCTGCCAATGCGCTGCTGAAGATGCTGGAGGAACCGCCGAAGGGCGGCGTCATTCTGCTGATCGCCCACCAGCCGGCGCGGCTGCTGCCGACCATCCGTTCCCGCTGCCGCGAACTGCGGCTGGCGCCGCTCTCGCCCGAAAACATGGCCCGCGTGCTTGCCCCCCTCGGCGTCGATGCCGGGGCCGAGGCGCTGGCGGCGCTGTCGGGCGGCTCGGTGGGCGAGGCGCTGCGGCTGGATGGTCAGGACGGGCTGAAGGTCTATGCCCGGATCGTCGAGCTGTTCGCCACCCTGCCCCGCTTTGACCGCCAGAAAGCCCGCGATCTGGCCGAAGGTGCGGCCGGGCGCGCGACTGCCGACGGCGATCCCTTCGATCTGCGCATCACCCTGCTGGACCGCTTTCTGACCCGGCTCGCGCGCGCGGGCCTGATGGGCGCGCCGATACCAGAGGCCGCCAAGGGGGAGGCGGCACTGATGGCGCGGCTTTGCCCCGATGACCACGCCGCACGCATCTGGGCGGGTGCGCAGGCGGAACTGTCGGCGCGGGCGCGGACGGGCCGGGCGGTCAACCTTGACCCTGCGGCGCTGGTGATGGATATGCTGATCCAACTGGCCGGGTTGGCCCCGGCGCATGCGAAAGCCTGACCGATGCCCTATCCCGATGCCGGCAAGGCGGTCCCTGTCGTGGACAGCCATTGCCATCTCGATTTTCCCGATTTCGATGGCGAGCGTGACGCGCTGATCGACCGCGCCCGCGCCGCCGGCGTGGGTCGCATGGTCACCATCTGCACCCGGCTGCGCAGTGAGCCGACCGTTCGCGCCATTGCCGAGGCCCATGACGAGGTCTTCTATGCCGCCGGCACCCATCCGATGAGCGTGGCCGAGGAGCCCATGGCCCGCGTCGAGGAACTGGTGGCGCTTGCCGCCCATCCGAAATTCGTCGGCATCGGCGAAACCGGGCTCGATTACCACTACACCGCCGAAAGCGCCGCCGCCCAGCAGGACAGCCTGCGCATCCATATCGAGGCCGCGCGCCAAACGCGCCTGCCGCTGATCATCCATGCGCGCGACGCCGATGAAGACATGGCCCGCATCCTGACCGAGGAGTACCGCGCCGGGGCTTATACTTGCGTCATGCACTGCTTCAGCTCTGGCCCGGCGCTGGCGCAGGCGGCGCTGGATCTGGGCTTTTACCTGTCCATGTCTGGCATCGCAGCCTTCCCGCGTTCGACCAAGCTGCGGGACATTTTCAAGGCCGCCCCCGTCGACCGGATTCTGGTGGAAACCGACGCCCCCTATCTGGCGCCGCCGCCCCATCGCGGCAGGCGCAACGAACCTGCCTTCGTCACCCGTACCGCCGCCGTGGGCGCAGAGCTTTACGGGCTGAGCTATCAGGATTTCGCGGCCCAGACCTCGGCCAATTTCGACCGGTTGTTCTGGAAGGCCGCCGCATGATCCGTGTCACCATCCTGGGCAGCGGATCGTCCGGGGGGGTGCCGCGCATCGGTGGGAATTGGGGCGCCTGTGACCCCAGCAACCCCAAGAACCGCCGTCGCCGCTGCGCGATCCTGATCGACCGGATCGGCGATGAGGGCATGACGCGGGTGCTGGTCGATACCGGCCCCGATCTGGTGCCGCAGATGCTGGATGCGGGGGTGTCGACCGTTGACGCCGTGATCTGGACCCATTCCCATGCCGATCATGTGCATGGCATCGACGATCTGCGCCAGATCGCCTATAACGCCCGGGCCCGCGTGCAGGGCTATGCCGATGTGGCGACGACCGCGCAGTTGCGCAAACGCTTCAACTATATTTTTGAAACGGCGACGGGGTCGAACTATCCGCCCATCGTCGACCTGCACCTGCTTGATGGCCCGATCACCATTGATGGCGCTGGCGGCCCGATCGAAATTACCCCCTTCACCGTACCCCATGGCGAAATCGACGCGCTTGGCCTGAAGGTCGCGACCTTGGGTGGCGGCGTCGTCTATCTGCCCGATGTGCAAACCATCCCCGAGGACGCGTGGCCGATCATCGGCACGCCCGAAATCTTCATCTGCGACGCCCTGCGCCACGACCCTCATCCCAGCCACGCCCATCTGGCGCTGACGCTGGAATGGTTCCTGCGCTCCGGCACACCGCGCGGGGTGCTGACGAATATGCATATCGATCTGGATTACGCGAAGACGGATGCCGAAACGCCGGATCACGTGGTGCCGGCCTATGACGGCATGGTGCTGGAGGTGACGGATTGAGCGCGCTTTTCGATGTGGTCCTGCCGGTCTTTCTGGTTCTCGGCTTTGGCTATGTCGTTGCCTGGCGCAAATTGTTCGGGGACAGCGCCGTCGATGGCGTCATGCGCTTCGCGCAGAATTTCGCCGTGCCGGTGCTGCTGTTCCAGTCGGTGGCGAAACTGGACCTGTCGGCAGATTTCAACATCCCCATGCTGGCGGCTTTCTATGCCGGGGCTTTTGCTGCCTTCGGGCTTGGCGCGTTCGGCGCCCGCCGCCTTGGCCGCCCGCCCGAGGATGCGGTGGCCATTGGCTTCATCTGCCTGTTCTCGAACTCGCTGCTGCTGGGCGTGCCGATCACCGAACGCGCTTATGGGCCTGACGCGTTGGCGGGAAACTGGGCGATCATCTCGATCCATTCGCCGCTGCTTTACACGTTCGGCATCACCGTGATGGAGTTTACCCGCGCCCGAGGCCAGAACCTGTCGGTCGGGCGCGTGGCACTGCGGGCGCTGACCGGGGTACTGCGGACGCCTCTGGTCATCGGCATCGTCTGCGGGCTGGTGATGAATATCGCGCTTCAGGCCGGCTTGGTGCTGCCGGGCGGGTTCTGGGACGGGGTCGGCATGATGGCCAAGGCAGCACTGCCGACGGCGTTGTTCGCGCTTGGCGGTATCCTGTATCGTTACAAGCCCGAGGGCGACAGCCGCGCGATCATCCTGTGCTGCTTTGCCTCGCTGATCCTGCATCCGCTGGTGACGTTCGGCCTTGGTCACATCTTTGCGCTGGATCTGGCTGCGACGCGGTCCTCTGTGCTGACGGCCTCGATGGCGCCGGGGGTGAATGCCTATCTGTTTGCCTCGATCTATGGCGTCGCCAAACGGGTCGCAGCATCAACAGTGCTGGTGGCGACGGCGCTGTCGATCCTGACCATCTCGGGCTGGCTGATGCTGCTTCCCTAGGCGGGGGTGACTCCGCGGATCCGTTCTGACCGGCGGCGCAGCAGTTCCACCGTTACCAGCAGCGCGATGGAAAAGACCACCAGCAGCGTCGCCACCGCAAGGATCGCGGGGCTGAGCTGTTCGCGGATACCAATCCACATCTGGCGCGGGATGGTCATTTGATCGGGGCCGGCGATGAACAGGACCGCGACGACCTCGTCGAATGAGGTGACAAAGGCGAACAGCGCGCCCGAGATCACGCCGGGCAGGATCAGCGGCATCGTCACCCGGAAAAAGGTCGTACGCGGGTTTGCCCCAAGGCTTGCGGCGGCGCGGTTCAGCGACTGGTCAAAGCCCACCAGCGTCGCCGTCACGGTGATGATGACGAAGGGAATCCCCAGCGTCGCATGGGCCAGGATAACGCCAAGATAGGTATTGGCCAGACAGCCCGATTTCGACAGGACCGGCGAAAGCAGCGTATGCGCCCAAGATCCCTGCGGCACGCAGGCCGAGGAATAGAAGAAGAAAAGCCCTGTCGCGGTGATGATCAGCGGCACGATCATGGGCGAGATCAGCAGCGCCATGATCAACCGGCGAAACGGCATTTCCGGCCGCGACAGCCCAAGGGCTGCCAGCGTCCCCAGCACCGTCGCCAGCACTGTCGAGCAAACCCCGATGATGATCGAGTTCTTGGCCGCATTCACCCATTTCGCATTCGCCCACATATCGGCGAACCACGACGCGCCACGCGGGCCCTCGGGCTGGGCCATGCCGAAGGTCATCAGGCTGTCATACCAGCGCATCGAATAGCCCGCCGGATCGAAGGCAAGCATCTCGTCGGTGAAGGTGAAGAAGCGGTCTGCATTGAAGCTGAGCGGGATGATGACCACGATGGGCGCGATCAGGAAAAAGAAGATCAGCGCGCAGATGACCAGATAGGTCCAGTGCCAGACGCGCTCCAATGGGGTTGCGTATTTCGGAAGCGCCATGATCTCAGCCCAGTTTCAGATTGTCGATGCCGACCAGCCGGTCATAGATCCAGTAAAGGATCAGCACCCCCGCCAGCAGGATCGCGGCAAGCGCCGCAGCCATGGACCAGTTCAGTGTGCCGGTCATATGCTCGGCGATCATGTTGGAAATCAGCTGACCCGAGGCACCGCCGACAAGCGCCGGCGTGATGTAATAGCCAACGGCCAGAATGAAGACCAACAGCGCCCCTGCCCCCAGCCCGGGCAGCGTTTGCGGGAAATAGATGCGCCGGAAGGCGGTCCAGCTGGTCGCGCCAAGGCTTTTGGCGGCGCGGACATAGCTGGGATTGATCGTCCGCATCACCGAATAAAGCGGCAGGATCATGAAGGGCAGCAGGATATGCGTCATCGCGATGATGCTGCCAATCTGGTTATACATCATCTTCAATCGCCCGGATTCGTCGATCGCACCCATCCAGATCAGCAGGTCATTGACCACGCCCTGCTGCTGCAACAGGACCATCCAGCTGGTGGTGCGCACCAAAAGCGAGGTCCAGAACGGCAGCAGCACAAGGATCATCAGCAGGTTCGAGCGGCGCAGCGGCAGCGTGGCCAGCAGATGCGCGATCGGGAACCCCAGCAGAAAGGTCATCACCGTCACCAGCGCCGACAGCCACAGGGTGCGCATGAACAGCATGATATAGACGCGGCGGTTTTCATTGACCTGAACGATGTCACCATTCGTGTCCCTCGTCCGATCCAGCGAGGCCAGATAGAAGCTGCCCGTATAGGCGGTCGAGGAGTTGCGCATCGAGGCCCAGAGCTCTGGCTCGCCCCATTTCCCGTCAATCTCCAGCAGCGCCTCGCGGTAAGGCGGCTCGACCCCGCCGCGGACCTTGCGCCCGGTCGAGGTGAAAAGCGACCGCGTGCCCGGCATCTCGTAATTGATTCGGGTGCCGACGATGCCGATCGTCCGCGCCTCGGCAGCGGCCTGCAGATCGGCTGACAGGGCGGCAAAGGCTGCGTCATCCGGGACGGTGCCCGGCTCGGTTTCGGCAAACCAGCCCGAGATCTGCGGCATATTCGCCGCGAAGCCGTCATTATAGACGGAACGATGCAGCATCTGCCCGATTGGCACCACGAAGGTGATGACGATGAAGGCCAGCAGCGGCAGCACCAGCAGGAACGCCCGCCAGCGCGACTTGCGCGAAGCCCGCGCCAAGGCACGTTTCAGGGGCGTGCCGTCGGCGGTGGTCAGGGTGGCGTCAAGGCCACCCGCTTCGGTGACGATGGCCGCATGAGGATCAAGGGGTGATGCCATTCCAGAAATCCGAAAGGCCCGGCCGCGCGATGACGCGACCGGGCCGGGTTATCAGCCGGCGAGCCAGGCGTTGAAACGCTCGTTCAGTTCCGAATCATGATCGACCCAGAAATCGAGGTTCGAGCCGAGCGCGTTGCCCATATTCGATTCGGTCGTCGGCAGGTGCGGGGCCATCGGCTCCTCGGTGCCTTCGATATTGCCGACGGCGGCGGCAGCCGATTTGCGCGGCGGGCCATAGCTGATGAACTCAGCGGCGCGGGCCTGCGGGGCGGTGCCGGTGGAATAGGTGATGAACTGCAGCGCCTCTTCCATGTTGGGCGCGCCTTTCGGGATCACCCAACCTTCCATTTCATAGATCTGACCGTCCCAGATGATCTTGAAAGGCTTGTCGTCATTCATCGCCGCGTCGAAGATCCGGCCGTTGAAGGCATAGGCCATGGTCACTTCACCATCGGCCAGATATTGCGGCGGCTGCGCGCCGGCATCCCACCAGATCACGTCGTTCTTGATGGTGTCCAGCTTGGCGAAGGCGCGATCAACACCTTCAGGGGTGCCAAGCACGTCATAGACCTCTGCCGCAGGCACACCGTCCGCCATCAGCGCGAATTCCAGGTTGAACTTCGCGCCCTTACGCATGGTGCGCTTGCCGGGGAACTTCTCCAGATCGAAGAAATCGGCCGGGCCAGCGGGCTTGGCATCGGCAAATTTCGAATCATCATAGACCTGCACCATCGAATAGACATCGGTGGCCACGAAGCAATCGGTCACCCCACCTTCGATGAAGTCGTCGGTCGCGGCGGTCCCGTCCTCGGCTGCGGCAAGGGTCGAGGCGTCGATGGTTTCCAGCAGGCCTTCGTCGCACAGGCGCACGGCGTCGGCATATTCGACCGAAGCCACGTCGCTTGTGACGTTGCCGGCCTCGACCATGGCCTTGATCGGCGTGGCGGGGTTGTCGGCATCAGCGATGTTCACGGCAATGCCGGTTTCGGCGGTGAACGGCTTCGCATAGGCTTCCAGATGCGAGTTGCCGTAAGCGCCGCCCCAGCTGAGCAGGTTCACTTCCTGCGCCGAAGCGCCGAAGGCCATGCCGCACAGTGCCGTGGTCAGAATCAGGGTCTTTTTCATCGAAATCTCCTGTTGGGGTGAGTCGGCGCATTGGCCGTTATCATTGGGCGCGAGGATGCGCCGGGACCGGTTCCTGTCATACCGGATCGAGCGCGCGGGCATCTTGCGGATGCCAGCCCACCCGGATCTGTTCGCCGGGATTCAGACGGGTCTGCCCCAGCGTATTGCGGAATTTCATCACGAAATCGTCCTGACCGGCGACCTTCAGCCGCGCCCGCAGGATGTCGCCCATATAGACGACATCCATCACCTCTGCCGGCAGGGTATGGGCACCGTCAGGCATCATCTCGGGTTTGAACTCGATGCGTTCCGGCCGGATCGAGACGGTGGTCTGCTGGCCCACCTCGCGCACGTTCACCGCCGTGGCGTCGATCACGTCGCCATTGAACAGCCGTACGGTCGCCTTGTCGCCCTGAAGGCTGGCAATGGTGCCGCCAAGCGCGTTGTTTTCGCCGATGAAGCTGGCAACAAAGCTGTTATCCGGCCGCTCATACAGGGCAGCGGGTGGGGCCAGCTGCTGGATGCGGCCATCGTTGAAGACGGCGATCCGGTCGGACATGGTCAGCGCCTCGCCCTGATCGTGGGTCACGTAAACCACCGTGATTCCAAGACGTTCGTGCAGGGCCTTGATTTCAAACTGCATATGTTCGCGCAGTTGTTTGTCGAGCGCACCCAGAGGTTCGTCCATCAGCACCAGCTTGGGATCGAACACCAGTGCCCGCGCCAATGCGATGCGCTGCTGTTGGCCGCCTGAAAGCTGTGCCGGGCGACGACTGGCGAATGCGCCCATCTGGACCATATCCAGCGCCCGCGCGATCCGTTCCTCGCGTTCGGCCTTGGTCATGCCGCGCACTTCCAGCGGAAAGGCCAGATTCTCGCCCACGGTCATATGGGGGAACAGCGCATAGCTTTGGAACACCATGCCGATGCCGCGCTTGTGGGGCGGCATGTCGTTGATGTTGCGCCCGTCCAGCAGGATCTGCCCGCTGGTTGCCGTTTCAAATCCCGCCAGCATCATCAGGCAGGTGGTTTTGCCCGAACCGGACGGCCCGAGCATGGTCAGGAACTCTCCCCTGCCGATGGAAAGGTTCAGATCTTTGACGACAAGTGTCTGTCCGTCATAGCTTTTCTGCACGCGATCAAAGACGACATAGCCGTCGTCGCGGGTCGTGGTCGTCAAGTGCGGGCCCCCTGTCGTGGCTTGTGTTGTTATATCCGCTGTCGGCAGGTTAAGCGGGGCCGCAGCGCGATTGCAACAGCCCGCTTCATGTCGCGGGCGAGCCTTCCCGATTTTCGGGCATGACGAATCCCCCTTTTCAACCGCCGCCGAAGCGGTTATCTGCGCCACTGTCGCGATGCGGTCGTGGCGGAATTGGTAGACGCGCAGCGTTGAGGTCGCTGTTCCTTAACCGGAGTGGAAGTTCGAGTCTTCTCGACCGCACCAAAGACACCCCAATGCCCCAAGGGCAGACCGGTGTCCTTGACCCGAAATCCTCACAGAACCCGAATCGATGGCGTTAGCGCTTCGTTAACCCTTTTGGCCTAGCGTCCGCCAAGGTCCAGAATGGAGAAACGGATGCGCATTTTCCTTACCGCCATCGCACTTGCCGGCGGCATTGCCCTTGCCGGCTGCGTGAATGTGAATGACACGCCGGTGAACACCCGCCCCACGCCGGTGACCGCACAGGATCGCGGCGTGATACAGTCGGCGATCATCGACGGGCTGAAGGATCCTGGCGCGGCGCAGTTGCGCAATCTGGTGGCTTACGACCTCAGCGACGGTCAGGGCCGGGCCATCTGTGGCGAGCTGAATGGGAAGAACTCCTTTGGTGCTTACGTGGGTTACCGGCCTTTCTTCCTGCGGGTAAAGAATGGTGCGGTGGTCTCAAACTATTCGGGCGGCAGCGATCCGAATGATCTGGACACTTTCATGGCCCAAAAGGGCTGCCGCGAAGCCGCCACGGGGCAGATGATGGTTGCCGGCGCGAAGGGCGCGACGTAGGCGGGCTTCCATTTCGGGCCCTGCGCCATTACCTCGGCCTCAAAGCGCCCGAACCAGAGGTCCGCCATGTCCCTGCCCCCGCCCGAATGGGTGATCTCACCCGGCCTGACCCCCTATGCCGAGGCCGTCGCCAAGATGGAGGCGCATGTCGCCGACGTGGCCGCAGGTCGCGCCGGCGAACGGCTGTGGCTGGTCGAACATCCGCCGCTGTACACGGCGGGGACATCCGCACAGCAGGCAGACCTGCTGGACGCGCGTTTTCCGGTCCATGTGACCGGGCGCGGCGGGCAATATACCTATCACGGCCCCGGCCAGAGGGTCGTCTATACGATGCTGAACCTGAACCAGCGCGGCCGCGACGTCCGCGCATTCGTGCAGTCGCTGGAGGGCTGGGTGATCGACACGCTGGCCGAGTTCGGCGTGATGGGCGAGATGCGCTGCGGTCGCGTGGGCGTCTGGGTCTCGCGTCCCGACAAGGCGCCGCTGCTGGACGGCAGCCCGCATGAGGACAAGATCGCCGCCATCGGCATCAAGCTGCGCCGCTGGATCAGCTTCCACGGTCTGGCCATCAATGTCGAACCGGATCTGAGCCATTACGGCGGCATCGTACCCTGCGGGATCAGCGGGCATGGGGTAACCAGCCTGGTCGACCTCGGCCTGCCGGTGACGATGGACGACCTGGACAACGCACTTCAAGCGCGCTTCGCGCAGCGCTTTGACGGTTGAACGCCACAAGATCGGCCATTTCCTGAACATCCTCGCAAACCCGGACGGTTGCCGGCCAGACTGCAATGGCAGCCGGTGATCTGGCAGTGCTGCCGATGAACAGCCCGCGGCAAACCGTCTCACGCACATCCGGCGGTTCAGCCTTCCGGGCGAGGCCCGGCACTGGCCAGCAGGCCGCGGTTCAGCCCTGATTTTCGCCAGCCGGCTACCTGAGGAGCCGAGCCGGGCTTTTGATTTGACCTTCGTCATGTGAGTCATGCAATCTTGCTGCTAGTGGTCCCAGCGACCTCCCTAGGAAAGGAAGACACGATGAAAGCCAGCCTGATTGCCACGTTGACCGTGTGCGCGCTCGCCTCGCCCTCGCTCGCCCAAGACGCCGCCAAGGGCGAAAAGGAATTCAACAAGTGCAAGGCGTGCCACATGATTCAGGATGATGCCGGCACCGACATCATCAAGGGCGGCAAGACCGGCCCGAACCTTTATGGCATCGTCGGTCGTCCGATCGCGAACCAGGAAGGCTACAAATACGGCGACGGCATCCTGAAACTGGCCGAGAACAACCCCGGCGCGGTCTGGGACATCCATTCGCTGAAAGCCTATGTCACCGATCCGACCGGCTATCTGGACCAGTATTCGGGCGACGAGAAGGCGAAGTCGAAGATGACCTTCAAGCTGACCAAGAATCAGGACGACCTGCTGGCCTATCTGGTGACCGTCTCGCCCGACGCGCCCGAACAGGCTGCCGAGGGTGACGGAGCACCTGCCGCCCCGGCCCAGTAACGCGGACGATCATCCGAACAACCGCAACGCATTGCGACATTCTGTCGCAGAACCTGCCCGAGCCCCCGTGATCACGGTCGCGGGGGCTTTGTCATGCCGCGAAAAACTGCATCATTCCTGACAGTTTCCCCGCCGAGGCACATTGCCGCATCCGGCGCCCTTGTCTATGGTACGCACATCTGCCGGCCCTGCCGGCTGCCTCAGGATCAACCCAGGGAGATCGCGCAATGGCCGATGCAGCCGTTCACGAATCCGGCGGACATCATGACACGCGGGGGTTCTTTACCCGTTGGTTCATGTCCACCAATCATAAGGATATTGGTATCCTTTATCTGTTCACGGCCGGCATCGTCGGCCTGATCTCGGTTTCTTTCACCGTATACATGCGGATGGAACTGCAACACCCCGGCGTGCAGTACATGTGCGTCGAGGGCGCGCGCTTCATCGCCGATGCCAGCCGCGAATGTACCCCGGACGGCCATCTGTGGAACGTCATGATCACCTATCATGGCATCCTGATGATGTTCTTCGTCGTGATTCCGGCGCTGTTCGGCGGTTTCGGCAACTATTTTATGCCGCTGCAGCTCGGTGCGCCGGACATGGCTTTCCCGCGTCTGAACAACCTCAGCTATTGGCTGTATGTCTGCGGCGTGGCACTTGGCGTTTCGTCGCTGCTGGCCCCTGTGGGCGAAGGCTTCGGGTCGGGCGTGGGCTGGGTTCTTTACCCGCCGCTGTCGACCGTCGAGGACGGCTATTCGATGGATCTGGCGATCTTCGCCGTCCACGTCTCGGGTGCGTCGTCGATTCTGGGTGCGATCAACATCATCACCACCTTCCTGAACATGCGCGCCCCCGGCATGACACTGTTCAAGGTGCCGCTGTTCGCCTGGTCGGTCTTCATCACTGCGTGGCTGATCCTTCTGGCGCTGCCGGTTCTGGCCGGTGCCATCACCATGCTGCTGATGGACCGCAACTTCGGGACCAACTTCTTCAACCCGGCTGGCGGCGGTGACCCGATCCTGTACCAGCACATCCTGTGGTTCTTCGGTCACCCGGAAGTCTACATCATCATCCTGCCCGGCTTCGGCATCATTAGCCATGTGATTGCCACCTTCTCGCGCAAGCCGGTCTTTGGCTATCTGCCGATGGTTCTTGCGATGGCCGCAATCGGCATCCTGGGCTTCGTCGTCTGGGCCCACCACATGTACACGGTCGGCATGTCGCTGACCCAGCAAAGCTATTTCATGCTGGCCACCATGACCATCGCGGTGCCCACCGGCATCAAGGTGTTCTCTTGGATCGCGACGATGTGGGGCGGCTCGATCGAGTTCAAGACGCCAATGCTCTGGGCGTTCGGCTTCCTGTTCCTGTTCACCGTCGGCGGCGTGACCGGCGTCGTGCTGAGCCAGGCGCCGCTGGACCGGGTCTATCACGACACCTATTACGTGGTCGCCCACTTCCACTATGTGATGTCGCTGGGTGCGGTCTTCGCGATCTTCGCCGGGATCTATTACTGGATGGGCAAGATGTCGGGCCGCCATTACCCGGAATGGGCTGGCAAGCTGCATTTCTGGATGATGTTCATCGGTGCGAACCTGACCTTCTTCCCGCAGCACTTCCTGGGCCGTCAGGGCATGCCGCGTCGTTACATCGACTATCCGGACGCCTTCGCCTACTGGAACAATCTCTCGTCGATGGGCGCATACCTGTCCTTTGCCTCGTTCCTGTTCTTCATCGGCATCGTCTTCTACACGTTGTTCGCCGGCAAGCGCGTGACCGAGAACAACTATTGGAACGAGTACGCCGACACGCTGGAATGGACCCTGCCCTCGCCGCCGCCCGAACACACGTTCGAGCAGCTGCCCAAGCGCGAAGACTGGGATCACAGCCACGCCCATTGATGCGGGGCTGAGCCAGAAACCAAGCGGCCCCGGAGCGATCCGGGGCCGTTTTCATATGAGGTCCGATATTGCTGGCCCCCTTGCAGAACGTCACCGATACTCCGTCATCTTTCGTCACAACGCTGGGTAATTCCGATGCCTTATGAATGGCAGGACCGGGACGGCATGCGGGTTCTGCGCGCCTGGCCGTATCGCTCGTTGCCGCGCAAGGGGTTCGTCTGGTTCATCGGGGTGACGGCGGGGCTGTCTGCGCTGCCGCTGATCGCGCTGCTGGGTCGCCCGGTATTGTGGGGGCTGCTGCCGTTCATGCTTGCCGCCATCGCAGGTATCTGGTGGGCGATCAGCAGAAGTTATCGCAGCGGCACGACACTGGAAGTTCTTGAACTGAGGCAAGACATATTACGGCTGACCCGCAGCGATCCGGGGCGTGCGGACCGGGTTTGGCAGACAAACCCCTACTGGATCCGTGCGGTGCTGCGCCCCGGCCCGGTTGAATCCTATCTGGTGCTGACGGGAGATCATGAAACGGGGCGCGAGGTAGAACTGGGTGCGTTCCTCTCGCCCGAAGAACGCCAGGCGCTACTGCACGAGGTCAACCGCACCATCGCCGACCAGAACTCGCACCAAGCCTAGCCCGCGCTTGTCGCACGGCAGCGTCACCCCGTTACAGAGGGATGCAAGCGAGCTTCGTCAGCCGTTCACCCGAACCATCGCCCGTCGCCGCGTCGCCGGCAGAGGTGATTCGGGCTGGGGCTTTGCGCGCCCGGCCCGACCGTCTTACAGCAGCTTTTCTTTGACCATCTGCCCGACGGCACCGAAATCCATCTGGCCGGTGTAACGCGCCTTCAGCTCTGCCATCACGCGGCCCATGTCGCGCACTGATGTTGCACCCAACGAGGTCACCACCTCGTCCAGTGCGGCGCTCGTTTCCTCGGCGCTCATCTTGCGCGGCAGAAATTCCTCGATCACCTGGATCTCGGCGTTTTCCTTTTCAGCCAATTCCAGCCGCCCGCCTTCTTCATAGGCACGCGCCGATTCCTGGCGCTGTTTCACCATCTTGGCCAGAATCGCCAGCAGATCCGCATCCGACAGCCCCGCGCTCTCGCCCTCGCCGCTGCGGGCGGCGATCTCGCGGTCCTTGATGGCGGCCGAAATCAGGCGCAACGTCGACAGACGCGGGGCGTCCTTGGCCTTCATCGCGTCCTTGGTCGCGGACTGGATTTTCGTCTTCAGGTCCATGGCAATCCCCACACATTCAGAAGCTGCATCATCTAGGCTGCCGACACCGCCCGATCAAGCCCGGCTTTGCTTGACCAACCAGCGCGGTTTCACTAGGTTCCGCGCGATTACCAGATGGAGCCAGCCCATGACCGCGCCTGCCGCGAAGCCAACCGCCTGCCTTGCCCTTGCAGACGGAACGATTTTTACTGGCCGGGGCTTTGGTGCCACGGGCGAAGTCGTGGCAGAACTGGTCTTCAACACCGCCATGACCGGCTATCAGGAGATCATGACCGATCCCAGCTATGCCAGCCAGGTCGTGACCTTCACCTTCCCCCATATCGGCAATACCGGCGTCACCGAACAGGATGACGAGGCAGGCGATCCGGTCGCCAGCGGCATCGTCGTGAAATGGGACCCGACCGAGCCGTCAAACTGGCGCGCCACGGCCGAGCTGCAGGACTGGATGGCCCGCCGCGGCCGCATCGGGATTGGTGGCATCGACACGCGCCGCCTGACCCGCGCGATTCGCCAGCAGGGCAGCCCCCATGTGGTGCTGGCCCACGACCCGGACGGCAATTTCGACATTCAGGCCATGATCGCTCAGGCGCGGGCGTGGAAGGGCCTTGTCGGGCTCGATCTCGCGAAAGAGGTCACCACCCGGCAAAGCTATCGCTGGGACGCAGGGCTGTGGGAATGGCCGGGTGAATTCGCGCCGCAGGCGCAGGCGCAGCCCTTCAAGGTGGTGGCGCTGGATTACGGTGCCAAGCGCAACATCCTGCGCTCGCTGGTCGCGGTCGGTGCCGATGTGACCGTCCTGCCCGCGACCGCCACGGCCGAAGAGGTGCTGGCCCATGAACCCGAAGGCGTGTTCCTGTCGAACGGTCCCGGCGATCCCGCCGCAACTGGCGCTTATGCAGTGCCGATGATCCGCGAGCTGCTGGATCGCGACCTGCCGGTTTTCGGTATCTGCCTTGGCCACCAGATGCTGGCGCTGGCGCTTGGGGCGAAGACCGTCAAGATGGGCCATGGCCATCACGGCGCCAACCATCCCGTCCGCGATGTCGATACCGGCAAGGTCGAGATCACCTCGATGAACCACGGTTTCGCGGTCGATGCACAGACCCTGCCGGACGGCGTGCGCGAAACCCATGTCAGCCTGTTCGACGGCTCCAACTGCGGGCTAGCGGTCGATGGGCGGCCGGTCTTTTCGGTGCAATATCACCCCGAGGCCAGCCCCGGACCGCAGGATTCAGCTTATCTTTTCGAACGATTTGCCGAACAGATGCGGAACCGTCGGGCGGGCTAATCCCCAATTAACGTTAAATTAAACTCGACATGGCAGTGATGGCGAAACCAAGGGGGAATCGCCATGACTTCCACGCCTGCTGCAACCAACACCCTGGTGCCGATTCGGGCCGGTATCAAGGTTCCGCAGGCGGCAGATGTCGCCGCTGCGCTGGCGCAGCGCGATCTGCGCCCTCTGGGTCAAATCCTTCTGGAAGACGGTGCCGTCAGCCATGGGAACCTGCTCAAGGCCACGGTGATGCGGCGGCGCCAGAATGTGCGGCTGGGTCAAATCCTGCTGTCCCAAGGCTGGGTGACCGAGGCCGCGTTGACCCACGCGCTGACCCGGCAATGGCGGACCTCGGCGGTCGATCCGGTGGCGATGCCCCCCGATGCCCGGCTGATCGACCAGTTGAGCGCCAGTTTCTGCCTGAAACATGCGGTGCTGCCGTGGCGTCGCGTCGGCGGGGTCACCTTCGTGGCCACCTCACAGCCCGAGGATTTCGACAAGCTGCGCGCCAAGCTGCCCGCAGATTTTGGCCCGGTACGGATGCTTCTGGCCAGCGAAAGCGGCATCCATGCGGCGATCATCGCGTTACGGACGACCTCGTTGACGCGACAGGCCGAAACCAGTGTCCCCGCTGAAGAAAGCTGCCGCACCCGTAATGCAACGCGCGTGTCGCAGATCTCGCTGGCGCTGCTGGCAGTCATTGCGGCGGGTTCGATCCTTGCACCGGTCTGGCTGCTGGGGGCGCTGACGGTCTGGACGGCACTGACGCTGCTGGCGGGGACGGCGCTTAAGCTGGCCTCGTTCCACGCCGTCCTCCGCCGTCGGACGGAAGAAGCCGCCGATACCCGTCTGATCGCTGCCGGACTGAAACCTGCACCGCAGATGCAGGACCGGTTGCCGGTGATCTCGGTCATGGTGCCGCTGTTTCACGAAAGCGACGTTGCCGGCAAACTGGTCGGCAGGTTGTCGCGCCTGGATTACCCACGCGAACTGACCGATATCCTGCTGGTGGTCGAGGCGACCGACCCGATCACCCGCGCCGCGCTTGACGGTGCCACCCTGCCCCATTGGATCCGCGTCGTCACCGTGCCCCCTGGTCCGGTGCAGACCAAGCCGCGCGCATTGAACTATGCGCTGAACTTCTGCCGCGGCGATATCGTCGGCGTCTGGGATGCCGAGGATCGCCCCGATCCTGACCAGCTGCACAAGGTCGCCCGTGGCTTCGCCGCCGCCGCGCCCGATGTCGCCTGCCTTCAGGGTCAGCTGGACTATTTCAATCCGCGCACCAACTGGCTGGCCCGGTGTTTCACCATCGAATATGCCAGCTGGTTCCGCGCCAACCTGCCGGGGATTGCCCGGATGGGGCTGGTGGTGCCGTTGGGTGGCACCACGCTGTTCTTCCGCCGCGAAATTCTGGAAACACTGGGCGGCTGGGACGCCTGGAACGTGACCGAGGACGCCGATCTCGGCGTCCGCCTGACGCGCCACGGCTGGCGGACCGAGCTGATCGACACCACCACCGACGAGGAGGCCAATTGCCGCGCCCTGCCCTGGGTCAAGCAGCGCTCTCGCTGGCTGAAGGGCTATGCGATGACCTGGAGCGTGCATATGCGAGACCCGCTGGCCCTGTGGCGCGATCTGGGACCAAGGCGCTTCCTGGCCTTTCAGATTCAGTTTCTCGGCACCATGTCGCAATATCTGCTTGCCCCGGTTCTGTGGAGCTTCTGGCTGCTCGCCCTTGGCCTGCCCCATCCCCTGCGCGAACCGCTGGGCCAGCTCTGGGGCGGCAATGCGGTGCCGGCGCTGTTCACGCTGTTCGTGGCGTCCGAACTGATCGGCATGGCGGTGAACCTCTGGGCC
This sequence comes from Paracoccus xiamenensis, assembly GCF_011308835.1. GTDB lineage: Bacteria > Pseudomonadota > Alphaproteobacteria > Rhodobacterales > Rhodobacteraceae > Paracoccus > Paracoccus xiamenensis. Next base: position 210,669 of record NZ_JAAOHY010000003.1, read on the forward strand.
GTCCGCGGGGCCAAGCATCGCCATCTGCGGATCTGGGTGCCGTTGATGCATTTTTACTATCCGCTGGGTTGCCTGGCTGGTTGGAAGGCCATCTATGAAGTGGTCGTCAACCCGTTCTACTGGGACAAGACCGCGCATGGCGTCTTCGACGAAACCGAAGACGCGACGGCCGTCCCGGTCGCCGAAGGTGTCGTCCGGGTGCCGTTGCTGGGTCAGATTGACAGCGCCCATGTACCTGCCGGGCCGCGTCCCGCGACCTTCGCCTTCGGCGATGCGCAGAACGAGGTGCCCGACCATCCAGAGGCACAACCCGCGCCGGCCCTGACTATGGTGCAGCGGCCAGCGGAGCGGCGGCGTCAGTCGGGCTAAAAGCGATTATCGCGGGGCAGTCCGCAACCTGACCTGACGCCGCCGGGGCTGATATCCTGCGCTGGCGGCAGGACCGCAAGTGCAGCAATTCAGCTGAATCGTTGCGGGCCGCTTGCGCAACCTGTCGTGATGATCGGCTCGGCCCGTTTCTCTCGGCCACCCGTCCGTTAGGGCGAGAGCCAAGCTTGCAGGCTACGCAGCAGGCGAAGGCGGGCCCGGCTTAGGCGTCGGGACCGGGCTCTGCCGCAAGCGCGGCGTCGACGATTGCACCAGACGATCTGATGATTTCGGCCAGCCGCGAGCCCAATTCAGGCAGATCGGCGCAGCCAGTTTCGCGCAGCAGGAATTCCTGCCCGCCGGCACCTAGTTCCTCCATGTTCAGTGCCTTCTCGCTTAGCAATCGGCCTGCCGCCTGCAACCGCCACAGGAAACGCTGCGCAGACGTCAGCGTCTCGATTTCGGGCTTTGGCAGCAGGCCGTGGCGGGCACCGGCACGCAGCTGCGCCTCGGGGCCGCGGGCCGGATCTGCGCCACGTAGCGCAAAGCTCTGGGCCAGCAATTCGATATCCTGCAGGCGGCCACGGCCGATCTTGGCTTCCCAGGCACCATCCGGGGCTTTGGCGGCAAAGATGCGGGCGCGCATCTCGGCCAGATCGGGCAGCACCCGCGCATCGCTGCCCCGTGCGGCCAGCACCGTCACCCGCAGCGCTTCAACTTCGTCGGCGAGCGCGGGACCATCTTCGCCGCAGGAGGCAATGACGCGGGCACGGGTCAGCGCCAGATGCTCCCAAGTCCAGGCCTCGGTCATCTGATAGTCGCGGAAGGACTGAACCGAAGTCGCCACCGGCCCCTGCCGCCCCGAGGGGCGCAGCCGCATGTCGACCTCGTAAAGCCGCCCGGTGGAGGTTTGGGCCGACAGTGCCGTGATCAGCGCTTGCGTCAGTTTTGCGTACCAGGCACGTGGCGCCAGCGGCTTGCGGCCATCAGATTCCTCGACCCCGGCCGCATCATAGATCACCAGCAGATCCAGGTCCGAGGCCGCGTTCAACCGCCGCGCCCCCAGCGAGCCCATGCCCATCACCACCGCCCCGCGCCCCGGTGGCGAGCCGTGGCGCTCTGCCAGTTGCGCCACGACCAGCGGCAGCAGCGCCGCGATGGCCGCGTCGGCGATATCGGCATATTCCTGCCCCACCTGCGCCGCGTCGGACAGCCCGCGCAGATGATGGACGCCGACCCGGAACTGCCATTCATGCGCCCAACGCCGCGCCTCGTCCAACGCGCGTTCATAGCCGCCGTCACGGGCCTGCATCCGCTGCTGCAAGCGCTGCGAAAGGTCCGCGCGCAGCCCGGCCTCGCCCGGCCAGGGGGCGAAGAAGGTGCCGCCCAGCACGGCGTCCAGCACCTCGGGGTGGCGGCCCAGATAGGCGGCAAGGCCGGGCGCGGTGGCGCAGATGTCGACAATCAGGTCGATCAGCGAAGGGTTCGCCTCGAACAGCGAAAACAGCTGCACCCCGGCGGGCAAGCCCTGCAGGAAACCGTCAAAACGCGACAGCGCTTCTTCGGGGTGCGCGGCGCGGGCCATGCGGCCCAGCAGATCGGGCTTGATGCGCTTGAAGATCTGCCGCGCCCGGTCGGTGCGCAGCGCCGCGTATGCGTCCCAGCGGTCGATAATGGCCTGCGATGCCTCGGAAATTTCCGGCATGGCGGCGCTGTCCTGGGGCGCGAAAAAGGCGTCGGTCAGGGTTTCGACCCGTTCCAGCCGCTCGCGCAAGCGTTCGGTCCAGGCGTCAAGGTCGCCCTCGCCCGTCATCTGGGCGATGTTCAGCAAGCCCTGGGGATCCTTCGGCAGATCATGGGTCTGAGTGTCATTCACCATCTGCACGCGGTGTTCGATATCGCGGTGCTGGCGGTAATGGTCGGCCAGCTCATCGGCGATCGCGGGCGGTATCCAGCCGGCCTGCGCCAGCGCCGCCAGCGCTGCCACGGTGCCTCGCTGGCGCAGGCCGGGGTCGCGGCCGCCGGCGATCAACTGCCGGGTCTGGGTGAAGAACTCGATCTCGCGGATGCCGCCCTGGCCCAGCTTCATATTGTGGCCGGGGATGGTCAGCCGCCCGCCCAGCCCCTTGTGGTCACGGATACGCAGCCGCATGTCATGGGCGTCCTGAATGGCAGCAAAGTCCAGATGCTTGCGCCAGACAAAGGGGCGCAGATCGGCAAGGAACCGTTCCCCCGCGGCAATATTGCCCGCGCAGGGCCGGGCTTTGATATAGGCGGCGCGTTCCCAGGTGCGGCCTTCGGCCTCGTAATAAGCCAGCGCGGCAGAGGCCGAGATGCAGACCGGCGTAACCGAGGCATCGGGACGCAGCCGAAGATCGGTGCGGAAAACATAGCCGTGATCGGTATTGTCCGACAGCGTCGCCGCCATCTTGCGGGTAACGCGGATCAGCGCGGCGCGGGCCTCGTGCTGGTCATCGGGTGCAAAGGCTGCGTCATCGTACAGCACGATCAGGTCGATGTCGGAGCTGTAATTCAGCTCTGCCGCGCCCATCTTGCCCATGGCCATGGCGAAGACGCCGCCGGCATCGGCATCCGTCTGCGGCAGCTTGCCCTTGGCGATTTCCGTACGCAGATGCGCGCGCAGCGCCAGATCGGTCGCACGGTCGGCCAGCTCGGTCAGTGCGCCGGTCACCTGTTCCAGCTGCCAGACTCCGCCGAGATCGGCCAGCCCCGCCAGCAGCGCCACGCGTCGCTTGGCACGGCGCAGGGCCGGACCCAGGGCATCTGCGTCCAGATCCTCGAACCCCGTGGTTTCGCGCGCAACCAATCCGGCATCGGCCTGCGCCAAGGCCCCGAGCAGCCAATCAGCCTCTTTCTGCATCAGCGACCACAGATAGGGGCTGCAGCCGGCGGAGCCGGCGATCAGATCGGGGATTCGCCCCGGCAGGTCCGCAAATGCAGCGCGCGCCTCGGCGCTGCGGTCGGGGTCATGGGGGATCGGCATGCGGGTGATGGCGGCGTTGAATTCCATGGCGTGAGTTAGGGCCATCGCCCGCGCCGCGTCAATTGGCGCAGCGGCGGCGTAAACCAACTTCTGCGCTTGGACTTTGCCGGTTCTGTTGCTACCGTTCCCTGAAGGAGCGTCATCGGCGGGAATGCATGACTGCAACCATTGGCGAAGCATCGCGCACCGCACGTCCCGGAGCGCGCAGGAATAGGGTCCGCTGATGCGGCATACGCTGACGCATGCGCCGCAGTTCTATGTCACGGCTCCGCAGCCCTGCCCCTACCTGCATGGCCGGGCGGAACGCAAACTGTTCACCGCGCTGCATCCCGGTAATGCGCAAGAGCTGAACAACGCCCTGTCGCGACAGGGCTTCCGGCGGTCGCAGAACGTGCTGTACCGGCCAAGCTGCGAAAGCTGCGTCGCCTGCATGTCGGCGCGGATCCGGGTGCGCGATTTCGCCCCCAACCGCACCCAACGCCGCGTGCGCAACCGCAATGCAGATCTGAACCGCGTCGCCACCAGCGCCTGGGCGACCGAAGAGCAGTTCGAGCTGTTCCGCCGCTATCTGGACGGTCGCCATGCCGATGGCGGTATGGCCGACATGGATATCTTCGAATTCGCCGCGATGATCGAGGAAACGCCCGTCCGCACCCGCGTCATCGAGTATCGCGGCAAAGGTATTCTGCCCGGCGATCCCATGACCGATCCCGACCTGGCCGCCGTCTGCCTGACCGACGTGTTGGATGACGGACTGTCGCTGGTCTACAGCTTCTTCGACCCGCGGCTGGAGGCGCGCAGTCTGGGAACGCATATCATCCTCGATCATATCGAGCTCGCCCGCGAGACAGGTCTGCCTTACGTCTATCTGGGCTATTGGGTGCCGGGCAGCCGCAAGATGGATTATAAGGCGCGCTTTGGGGCACTGGAAATCTACAAGGGCGGCGTCTGGCAGGATATCGGCAACCCCGCCGATCATTCGGATGAGGCCCATCCGCTGGCCGTCGATCCCATCGTCGAACAGGTTGCCCGTATCGACCTGCCCTAAGCGCGAAATATTATTGCGTCTTTCGAGAACTTTCCGTCATTTTCGATAAATTCGCCCATTGACGCTGCCGGCGCCCGCCAATAGTTTGCGGCGGCGCGGCACGCTCTGCGCTGTTATTCCTGCGCTGCGGCATAGCTGCACGATCGATAGAAGGATGGTCCGATGTCCCGAAAGATGACGGGTGCGAAAATGATCGTTGAAGCCCTGAAGGATCAGGGCGTCGATACGGTATTCGGCTATCCGGGCGGCGCGGTACTACCGATCTATGATGAGATTTTCCAGCAGAACGACATCAAGCACATTCTGGTCCGCCACGAACAGGGCGCGGTTCACATGGCCGAAGGTTATGCCCGCTCGACCGGGAAGCCCGGGGTTGTGCTGGTCACATCGGGGCCGGGCGCCACGAATGCCGTCACCGGGCTGACCGATGCATTGCTGGATTCGATCCCGCTGATCGTGCTGTCGGGGCAGGTTCCGACCTTCCTGGTGGGCACTGACGGCTTCCAGGAGGCCGATACCGTCGGCATCACGCGCCCCTGCACCAAGCATAACTGGCTGGTAAAGGATACCGAGAAGCTGGCGCAGACCATTCATCAGGCCTTCCATGTCGCCACCACGGGCCGGCCGGGTCCGGTGCTGGTCGACATCCCCAAGGATGTCCAATTCGCCGAGGCCGAATATGTCGGCCCCAAGCAGATCCCCGCCAGCCCCTATCAGCCCAAGAAGAAGGGCGATCTCGATGCGATCACCCAGCTGGTCGAGCTGATGGAGAGGGCCGAGCGCCCGATCTTCTATACCGGCGGCGGCGTCATCAATTCCGGCCCCGCCGCCAGCCAGTTGTTGCGCGAGATCGTGGATGCCACAGGCTTCCCGATCACCTCGACACTGATGGGTCTGGGCGCATACCCGGCATCCGGCAAGAACTGGCTGGGCATGCTGGGGATGCACGGCATGTACGAGGCGAACCTGGCCATGCATGGCTGCGACCTGATGATCGCGGTGGGGGCGCGTTTTGACGACCGCATCACCGGGCGGGTGGCCGACTTCAGCCCCGGATCGATCAAGGTGCAGATCGACATCGACCCCAGCAGCATCAACAAGGTCATCCATGTCGATCTGCCCATTCAGGCCGACGTCGGGCATGTGCTTGAAGACATGCTGAAGATCTGGAAGTCGCGCGGGCGCAAGACCAACAGCGCCGCCGTTCAGAAATGGTGGGCGCAGATCGAGCAGTGGAAGGCGACAAACTGCCTTGCCTATACGAACTCGGACACGATCATCAAACCGCAGCACGCCTTGCAACGGCTGGAGGCGCTGACCAAGGACCGCGACCGCTATATCGCGACCGAGGTCGGCCAGCATCAGATGTGGGCCGCGCAGTTCCTGCATTTCGAGGACCCGAACCGCTGGATGACCTCGGGCGGGCTGGGAACGATGGGCTACGGGCTGCCTGCCTCCGTCGGCGTTCAGGTCGCACATCCGGATGCGCTGGTGATCAACGTGGCGGGCGATGCCAGCTGGCTTATGAACATGCAGGAAATGGGCACCGCCGTGCAATTCCGCGCGCCAGTCAAGCAGTTCATCCTGAACAACGAACGCCTTGGCATGGTGCGCCAGTGGCAGCAGCTTCTGCATGGCGAACGTTATAGCCAGTCGTGGTCGGACAGCCTGCCCGATTTCGTCAAACTGGCCGAGGCCTTCGGCTGCAAGGGCCGGCAGGTCAGCGACCCGGCGGAATTGGACGATGCGATCCGCGAGATGATCGAATATGACGGCCCGTTCATTCTGGACGTGCTGGTCGAGAAACATGAAAACTGCTTCCCGATGATCCCATCAGGCAAGCCGCATAACGAAATGCTGCTATCGCCCGAGGCCGGTGCCTTCACCGGCGGCGGCGCGCTGGTGTAAGAGGGGGCATGAAGATGGTTCTGAATATCAAGCAAGGCGCATCCAGCCATTCAGCCTATGATCTGCGCGACCCCAATGCCCAGATCGAGGAACGCCACACGCTGGCGGTGCTGGTCGAAAACGAACCCGGCGTACTGGCCCGCGTCATCGGTCTGTTTTCGGGTCGCGGCTATAATATCGACAGCCTGACGGTTGCGGAAACCGACCACGAGGGGCACCGCTCGCGTATCACCATCGTGACGCGCGGCACGCCTTCGGTGATCGAACAGATCAAGGCACAGCTGGGCCGGATCGTGCCGGTACACGACGTGCATGACCTGACGGCGGAGGGGCCCAGCGTGGAACGCGAACTGGGCCTGTTCAAGGTTGGCGGCACCGGCGAACATCGCGTCGAGGCCCTGCGCATTGCCGAGATCTTCCGCGCCAATGTCGTCGATTCGACCCTGAAAAGCTTTGTCTTTGAAATCACCGGCACACCAGAGAAACTGGACGCCTTTGCCGATCTGATGCGGCCGCTGGGACTCAGCGATCAGGCACGGACGGGTGTGGCAGCGCTGGCGCGCGGGGCTTGATTGCCCCGGTGCTAGGTCCGGCAGGCTAGCAGGATATAATCAGTGATTGATTGCCGGCGAGTAAACCTCGTCGGCAGCGCCATCTGCCGGGACACTGCGCAAAGGCCGCGCATCGCTGCGCGAGATAACATGCAGATGCGACGCCGGGCGATTGGTTTGCCCCATCAGGGCGTCCGGCAGTTGCGGGCAGGCTTTTGGGGCGATGATGCTGACCGAGTGGGCGTGGCGCAGGTTGCCGACCGTTTCGCATTCCAGCCGCAGCAAGTCGCCCGGGACTGGCCAGTCGATCTGTTCCAGCAAGCCATCGCAGCCGCGCAAATAGGCCAGTGGCCCCTGATCTTCGCACCAGATCACCGCCTTCTGGCTGGATTCACTGCTCCAGATCACCACTCCGATCATTCCTGCCTCCTGCCGGTGAACCGTTGTTGCCTGAGCCACCGTTCAAATCTCGATTATTAGTAACTACCCTGAGCCGCTGTCGGAAGTCGGTTTTTGTTAGTTCTAACTTGGTTCCCCAAAGTGACGCGACGTCATAACAAAAAACTGTGTACAACCTACGGTCGTGCAAATGAACCCCTTTTCTGTCAGACATGTCAAGCAAACCTGCGCGGGCATCGTAGATATATGCGATAACATAGCTGAAAAGCGGCAATATTTGCGTGCTGAGCCAAGCTTGACGGCCACCGCTCCCGTGCCACTGCGCAGCTCCGACCGTATAAGTGCAGACTAAAGCGCACCGCTACAGGTCGGAGCCGCCTGCGCGACAGCGATTAACGGGTGCGCCCGGCGCGCACGTCGGCGACCGCCTTCTGAACCTGCGCCATGCGCGACGCGCGAGAGGGATGGGAACCCAGAATTTGGTTGCCAGGATCAGGCATGCGGCGGAAGAACTCTGCCCCATTCACCGGGTCGTATCCGGCATTCATGGTCACAATCGCACCCATGTAGTCGGCCTGAAGCTCCCATTCCTTGGAATAGACGCGCGAGCCGACACTTGCCCCCATCTGCTGAATGCTGCTGACCGTGCTGGAATCTGCCCCTGCGGCAGCGGCCAGCCCGCCCAGGATGATCGCCCCGGCGGTGGCCGAACTCGACTTGCGCGCCAGGTGGTTCAGGATGTGGTGGCTGGCCTCGTGGCCGACGACAAAGGCGAGCTCATCGGCATTCTGCGCCGCCGCGATCAACGAGACGGTGAAGCCGATGATCGGCCGCCCGGAATCGTCCAGGGTCTGAAACGCGTTCGGCTCCATCTGCGGGCGGTCATCGACCACGAACTGATAGTCGCAATTGATATTGGTGGTCCGCCGCGCGACGCATTCGCGTTCAACCGCCGGCTCCATCTTGCGAATCACGCTGAGGAAATTGTTCGCCGCCTGCCGGGGCGACAGCGGCGTCGTGCGCGACGGAGCCGCGACCGTGGTTTCGGCGGTGCGCTGCGTGGGCGCGGGCACTGTCGGCGTATCCGACACCACCACCGGCGCACAGGCCGACAGGGCGGCCGCAGCGGTTGCAAAGACAAGGGCAAGGCGGGCGCGGTTGCGGATCATGTTCACTCTCGACTGACGGACCGAAGCGCAGAATAGACAAGCCCCCCTTGCGAGGCAAACCACTTCGGGCCACGTTGGCCATAAGTTCACGACAGGGGATGCCATGTTCACCATCGAGCACGATTTCGACGCCACCATCATCACCCTGATCGACGAACCAGAAAGCGCGCCCTTGCAGGGCGATATCGTCATCACCGCATTTGATGACCGCGTGGTAGTCCGTCAGGACGAACCCGATACCGACCGCTACAGCGAAATCACGCTGAGCCTGCGCCAATTGGATGAATTGCGCGCGGCGCTGAACCTGCCCGAGGGCGGTTATCGGCTGGATCGCCGGAAATAGTCAGGCGACGACGCGAAAGGACTTCTCGCGCGAGGTCTCGCCCCGCACCAGTTCCAGCCGCGATTTCGGGATACCGATCGCCTTGGCCAGCAGCGCGATTACGGCGGCCGTGGCCTTGCCGCCTTCGGGAACGGTGGTGACATAGACACGGATCAAGCCGTCATCACCAATGGTGATGCGGTTCGCCGCAGCCTTGGGCGTGACCCGCACGTCGAAGCGGGTCTCGGGCACGGCCAGATGGCGAAGATCGGCGGCAGCTTTCGGCATGATGCCGTTGAAACGCGCCGGCGCGACCGCGTCAAGGCTTGGCGGCAGCGTCCCGGTTGATTAGATCACCGCCAAAAGGAGACGCCGATGACATCCGCCCCCCTGCCCGCCGCCAACTCCGCCGCGCTCGATTTCCTGCGCAGCCGCCGCTCTCATCCGCCGGCGCTGCTGACCGGGCCCGGACCCGACGACGCGGCCCTGACCGAGCTGCTGACGCTCGCCGCCCGCGCACCGGATCATGGCAAGTTGGAGCCCTGGCGTTTCATCATCCTGCGTGACGCTGCATTGGCACGGCTTGCCCCGCTGGTCGAGGCCGCCTCGGCGCGGGCGGGCAACATGCCCGAAAAGGCGAAGAAACATGGCGATGCCTTCCGCGTCCCGGTGGTGGTGGCGGTCGTCTTCACCCCGGCTGCAAGCGACAAGGTGCCGGAATGGGAACAGTTCCTGTCGACCGGAGCCGTCTGCCTGGGCCTGGTCAATGCCGCGCTGGCATCTGGTTACGGCGCAAGCTGGCTGACCGGCGTGGCCGCCGCCCCTGATTTCGCACAGGCCCAGCTGGACCTGACCGAGGGCGAACGCATCGCCGGCTTTATCCATATCGGCGCCCGCCGCGACGCCCCGCCGCCGGACCGCCCGCGCCCCGACATCGCCGCCAAGACCACGGTGCTGAAATGATCGCACTGCGCGCCCTGTTCCTGGGCATGGCCGACATGGCGCGCCCGCGCATTTTCGGATTGGTGGCGATGGGCATCGCCCTGACCATCCTGCTGTTCGTGGCGCTTCAGGCTGGGATCTTCTGGGCGCTGCGGCTGTTCGGCCCAGACAGCATCACCCTGCCCTTCTGGGGAGAGCTGACCTTCGGCTCGGCGCTCAGCTGGGGCAGTCTGGCACTGTTTCCGATCCTCGGTTTCTTCCTGATGGCCCCGGTGGCTGCCGCCTTTGCGGGGCTGTTTTCCGAACAGGTCGCCACCCGTGTCGAAGAAATCCACTATCCTGCAGCCCGCGGGGCCGAGCCAGATTTCTGGGACGGCTTGCTGGAATCGCTGGCGGTAATGGGGCTCGTGCTGCTGGTTGGCCTGGCCAGCTTGGTGCTGACGCCGTTTCTGGGGCCGCTGGCGCCGGTGCTGTTCTATGGCGCGAATGGCTGGCTTTTGGGGCGCGAGTTCTTCCATTTGGCCGCGCGCCGCCATCTTCCGGAACCCGAGGCCGGCCGACTGCGCAAGGCCCGCAGCGTCACGGTCACGGCACTGGGAATGATGATTGCCTTCGCGCTGACCATTCCGGTGGTGAATATCGCCGTGCCGGTGCTGGCGGTGGCTTCATTCACACATCTTTACCATCTGCTCAGCGCACCAGCTGGTCGAGCTGCATGATATCCTCGCGCGAGATCAGCCCGCCCAGGATGACATAGGCACAAGCCCCCCAAAGCACCGCCGAAATCAGCGTGGCCCAGGCCATCTTGCGGCCCAGTCGTGGATTTGCGGGCGCACCTGACGGTGTGCCCGGGACCACCTCGCCGGCGTCGGCCTGACTGACCTGCCCGATCGGCAGCAGCACGAACAGAGTCAGAAACCACAGGACCGCATAAAGGACGATGCCGCCAGTCAGGTTCATCGGGTCAACTCCTTCTATGGGTCCGGTGCGGGGCGCGTCTGCCACTCGCGGGCCTTTTAGGCGTCAGCGAGGGCAATTCCAAGGAAAACCGGCCGGGCATTAACCAGCCCTTAGGCATTTCCCGCCTAGTCTTGGATCATCAGGTGATTCCATGAGGGGATGGAAAATGCAGACTGAACCAAATTCGCTTCGGGCAACGGCACCACTGTGGCAAGCGAAGCTGCCCGGGCGGCCGCTTTCCGGGCTGACGGTGCTGGTGGTCGAAGATTCCCGCTTTGCCTCGGAAGCCATGCGGCTGCTGTGCCTGCGCTCCGGCGCACGGATCCGGCGGGCTGACAGCCTGCGCGCGGCGATGCGACATCTCCAGACCTATCGCCCGGCCGTGGTGATCGTCGATATGGGCCTGCCCGACGGCTGCGGGACCGAACTGATCGCGCAGGTCCGCGCGCTCGGCGCGGGCGCACCGACCATTCTGGCGATTTCTGGTGATCCCGATAAGCGCGATCAGGCCATGCGGGCCGGTGCGGCGGAGTTCATGGAAAAGCCGATTGAGAGCCTTGCATTGTTCCAGCAGGTAATCCTATCGACGCTCCCGGCAGATCTCGGCCCGCGCGGTCCGCGCTTATTGCCCGACGATGTCATTATCCCTGACGACAGCGCGCTGCGAGACGATCTCGCCCACGTGGCCGAGGTACTGGCCGGCGCGAGCGACGAAGCGGCGATCGACTATATCGCGCGCTTTCTGGCCGGGGTTGCCCGGTCGGCGCATGACGCGCCCCTGGCCGAAGCGGCGGCAGCGCTCGCCCGCGACCATCAGGCCGGCCGTGCGGTGGCAACCGATTTGACGCGGATTCGCGGCCTTGTTCATGAACGGCTTACGGCGGCGGGCACTGCCTGAACGCCGCATCCGGGCGATCCGTCATGGAATGCTCCACCATGACGGATCGCCCGGCCTCTGTTGCCCCTAAAGAGGCACCAGTTGCACACAATTTTCGTCAGTGCAGAACGACTTCAACCCGCCCGAACGGCAGCCTCTGCCCGGGCGACAACGGCCTTCGTTGCCGCAGAAAGGCTGGTTGTCTGCAGCCCATCCCCGGTAAAATTCGCCGGGTCCAGCCACGCCTGATAGGCTGCCCGGATCTCCGACCAATCCGCATCGGTCATGGCGAACCAGGCGGTATCACGGCTGCGGGACTTGATGATCATGTGGTTGCGAAAAAGGCCTTCGAAGGCAAAGCCGTAACGCCGCGCAGCGCGGCGTGAGGCCACGTTCAGTGCATTGCATTTCCATTCGATACGGCGAAAGCCGGCCTCGAAGGCCCAATCGACCATCGCCATAAGCGCTTCAGAAGCCGCCCTGCTGCGCTGCGCCGCGCGCGAGATGACGACATTGCCAATCTCGACCACACCATTCCCGGCGTCGATGCGCATGAACGAGGCATAGCCGAAGGCTTCCCCCCCGTCGGCGGGCAGAAAGGCATAGAACACGGCGTCCGAGGCCACAGCCCCTTCCATCCAACCGCGCAGTTCGTCGGCGGTGCGGAAGGGGCCATTGCTCATGTAATCCCAGATCGTCGGGTCATCTTGCGTCGCCGAATGTATGGCCGACGCATGGCGCAAGGGATCCAGCCGCGCCAGTTGGACGTAGCGACCGGGTATGATGTCAGGCCCCGGCCGCATGGGCGGGTGCCAGTCGGGTAAGAAGGAACCAAGCGGGCGGCGAAGCGCATCGGATTTCATTGTCGCAGGTTATCAATGGCGTTTTCGCCGGCAACCCCCTTGGTGTTGTAGAAAAATGCACGCGCTGGAATGAGGGCGGCTAGGAACAATCTGCCAGCCCCGCCCTGCAAGGCTTAGTAATCTTCATCCGCTGATGGTGCCGGCTGCTTCGTCGCATGCGGGAACGCCATGACCGATCATGCCGCCACTTTGTTCCCTTGGCAGTCTAGCGTTGGCTGTTCCTGCCACGTCCGGGAAAGGCAGACGACCACCACGCGCTCGGACAGGCTTTCCCAGGCTAAGGACAAGCGACACACATCAGTCGCCGCCCGCGAGGCCCGGTTTTCGGAAGCTTGGGAAAGGCGCGCCTCGGGTTACCAACCCCCGATGGCGATCGGATCGAACGATCTTGCTGCCGCATATTGCATGGCGCGTAAGGATGGCTGCATCAATTGCTTCAAACGAAAACCGCCGCCCGGCATCTGCACGGGCGGCGGTTGTGTCGGGTCACGACTGGTGGCTTATTCCTTCGGCAGCGCACGCAGGCGCAGGTCGCGAAGCTGTTCGTTGGTCGGTTCCGAAGGCGCGCCCATCATCAGATCCTCGGCGCGCTGGTTCATCGGGAACATGATGACCTCGCGGATGTTTTGTTCATCCGCCAGCAGCATGACGATGCGGTCGATACCGGCCGCGCAGCCGCCGTGCGGGGGGGCGCCGTATTTGAACGCCTTGACCATGCCGCCGAAACGCTTTTCGACCTCGTCCGCGCCGTAACCGGCCAGCTCGAAGGCCTTGAACATGATTTCCGGCTTGTGGTTGCGGATCGCACCCGAGACCAGCTCATAGCCGTTACAGGCCAGATCGTATTGATAGCCCTTCACCGCCAGCGGATCGCCGTTCAGCGCCTCCAGCCCCCCTTGCGGCATCGAGAAGGGGTTATGGCTGAAGTCGATCTTGCCCTCGTCGGTCTTCTCATACATCGGGAAATCGACGATCCAGGCGAATTTGAACTGGTCCTCAACCGTCAGGCCCAACTCGCGCCCGATCTCGTTGCGGGCGCGACCGGCGACGGCTTCGAAAGCCTCCGGCTTGCCGCCGAGGAAGAAGGCGGCGTCGCCCTCGCCCAAACCAAGCTGCACGCGGAGCGCTTCGGTCTTTTCGAGGCCGATGGCCTTGGCGATGGGGCCTGCGGCCTCGGTCGAGCCGTCTTCGGCCTTGCGCCAGAAGATATAGCCCATACCCGGCAGGCCCTGCCCCTGTGCAAATGCGTTCATGCGGTCGGCGAATTTGCGGCTGCCGCCTGTCGGCGCGGGGATGGCGCGGACCTCTGTCCCGTCCTGTTCCAGCAGTTTCGCGAAGATCGCAAAGCCGCTGTTGCGGAAGTGGTCGCTGACGACCTGCATCTCGATCGGGTTGCGCAGGTCGGGCTTGTCGCTGCCGTATTTCAGCATCGATTCCGCATAAGGGATGCGCGGCCAGTCGGCATCGACCGGGCGGCCACCGCCAAATTCCTCGAACAGACCTTGGATGACCGGCTGGACGGTGTTGAACACGTCTTCCTGATCGACAAACGACATTTCGACGTCCAGCTGATAGAAGTCCGTGGGCGAGCGGTCGGCGCGCGGGTCTTCGTCGCGGAAGCAGGGGGCGATCTGGAAATAGCGGTCAAAGCCCGCGACCATGATCAACTGCTTGAACTGCTGCGGTGCCTGCGGCAGCGCATAGAATTTGCCCGGATGCAGACGCGAAGGCACTAGGAAGTCGCGCGCGCCTTCGGGGCTGGAGGCGGTGATGATAGGGGTCTGGAACTCGGTAAATCCCTCGTCCCACATGCGGTTGCGCAGCGACCGCACGACCTTCGAACGCAGCATGATGTTGTTGTGCAGCGACTCGCGGCGCAGATCGAGGAAGCGGTAAGTCAGGCGCGTTTCCTCGGGGTAATCTTGATCGCCGAAGACCGGCAGCGGCAGCTCGTCGGCGGCACCTAGGACCTCGATCTCGGTCGCGTAGACCTCGATCTCGCCGGTGGGCAGTTTCGGGTTCACCAGCGAGGCATCGCGCAGCTTTACCCGGCCATCGACGCGGATGACGGTTTCGGCACGCAGCTTTTCCATGTCCTTGAAGGCCGGGCTGTCGCTATCGGCCAGCACCTGCGTCATGCCATAATGATCGCGCAAATCGACGAACAGCACGCCCCCATGGTCACGGACGCGATGAACCCAGCCCGACAGGCGGACGGTTTCCCCGGCATTCTTGGCGTTCAGATCGGCGCAGGTGTGGCTGCGATAGGCGTGCATGGCGGACCTCTTTCGTTCAGCCTCCGCATGAACAGCCACGGCGGCGGGAAGTCAAGGCGATGCTGGCCCCGGATGCGTCAGAACGGGCGCTGAACTGCGCCGGAGTAGAAATAGACGCCCATGCCGACGGCGAACAGGATGTTTCCGGCGATGGCGTGCAGGAACCATGCATAGGGAAAGCCGCGCCGCAGATAGCCCACGGCGAAGGCCAACCCGCCCGCGAAGGTGAAGATGGCGACGATCCAGCTCCAATACATCAGATGTGCCAGGCTGAAGATCGCGGCATTGGCCAGCACCGCCTGTTTGGGGCCGCTGAACAGGCGGCCGAAGCGGTGAAAGAACAGCACCCGGAAGATCAGTTCCTGCGGCAGCGCCGACAGGATCGGGTAGAAGACCCAGATCACCAGCATGAATCGCCAGTTCCTTCGCAGGAACCGGAACATGGCCTGTGGCTCTGTCAGGTACAGCACCACCACCGAGGCCGTGAAGGTGATCGCCGCAAAGCCCGCGACCATGCGCCAATCAAAGCGCCCCCAGCCCCAGAACAGCTCTCGCCAGTTGAAGTTGCCCGTGTACCAAAGCAGCCCAAGACCGGCGAGCGAAAAGAAGGCCAGCGATTCAAACAGGTAGCTGGGCGGCATGAACACGGCGATCGCGACAGGGATCGCCACGAACAGCGTCACGAACTCCGCGATCAGCCGCGCCCGGCCAAGCTGGCCGGGTTGCGCCCAGGTGAAACGCGGGGTCAGCGAACCAGTCGACGATTCAGCCATGCGCGCCAGTCACTCACGCTGCCTGCAAAGGCGTTCAGGTCGACATTGCCACGGATGCCCGGCACGCTGCCGGTCCCGGTATATTGCCAGAAGGTCCAGCGTTGGCCCGGATAGACCTTGCGCGGATGACCCGCGACCGAACGCAGCCAGAATTCTGCATTCAGGCGACCGATGCCACTGTCGCGATAGAAATCCACCGTGGTGTAGATGATCGGACGCTGACCGTAATGGCGTTCCAGAATGGCGATGAAGTTGGACGCCTCGCGCAGGATCTCGGCCGAGCCGGGGCGGCGCGGGCAGGTCTTGGAGTTGGTCCATTCAATGTCCAGCACCGGCGGCAGCGAGCCCGGCTCGCGCGGGACATTGCGGATATACCAGGCCGCCTGCTCGGCGCCCGAGCGGCAGAAATAATAATAGTGGTAGGCGCCGCGCGGGATGCGGGCATTGCCGGCCTCGCGCCAGTAGCGGCGGAATTCGGGGTCGGAGTGGTCGGCGCCCTCGGTCGCCTTCAGGAAGGCGAAGCTGATCCCCGACGTACGGGCGCGGTTCCAGTCGATCACGCCTTGCCAGCGCGAGATGTCGATGCCGTGGACCGGCATGTCATAGGGATGGCCGCCGACCCAGGCATGGGGGGCATTGTCGCCAAGCTGCGGCACAGCCCCGCCGACCCAGCCGCCGCTGCCGCCCGGCGCAACGACGGTGCGCGGCCCGCCACAGGCCGCAAGAAGCAGCACGGCAATGGCCGACAGGATGATAGCGATGCGCGTCATGAGTGCCCCTCGACAGTTCTGTTTTTCGACTTATCGCAGCGCATATTCATAAAGTCACGACCGCAACACGCTCACGAAATCGTCAGGACAAATGACGCGGAAATGCGCGCTTATTGTGCAGCTGCCGGTGCGGGATCATCGGCAAGGCCTTCTGCAGTCGTGCCGGCAGCGGGTTCCGCCGAGGTGGCAGTAGGCTCATCCGTCATGGTTTCCGGTTCGGAACTGCCGAATACGATCCAGGCGATCACGACGACGACCAACGCAACGACAATCGCGATCACCGCGGGCGAGTGCCGGCGCGCCTGCTTTTGGACGGGCTGATCGGGTGGTTGAGCCATTGAAATTCCTCCTTGGTGGCTGACCTCAACCCCTCGGACATGATGCAGTTCCGCAGTCAGTTCCTGTCGGGCACCAGCTTGCCGGGGTTGAGGATATTGTTCGGGTCCAGCGACTGCTTGATCGCGCCCATTACCGCCCATGCAGGCCCATGCTGTTCGGCCATCAGCCCGCGTTTGCCGATGCCGATGCCATGTTCGCCCGACACCGTGCCGCCGACGGCAATCGCGCGCCGGGCCATGGCATTCGCGACCTCTTTCGCGCGGGCCAGCTCTTCGGCATTTCCGGGCTCGATCAGCAGCAGGGTGTGGAAATTGCCGTCGCCGACATGGCCGACGATATCGCCAAGGATCCCGGCCGCCGCCATATCCGCCGCCGCCGCCGTCACGGCGCCCGGCAGTTCCGACATCGGCACGCAAACGTCAGTCACCACCCCCGTCGCGCCCGGCCGCAGCTTCAGCGTCGCCCAGTAAGAGGCATGCCGCGCCTCCCACAGCTTCTTGCGATCCTCGGGCGAGGTGGCCCATTGAAAGCCCTGCCCGCCATGTTCAGCGGCAATCTCGCCAAATGCCTCGGCATCGGCGCGCACGGCATCGGGGGAGCCATTGAATTCGATCATCAGATGCGGCTGCTCGGGGTAATCGGTGCCGGAATGCAGGTTCACCGCGCGCATGGCGATGGGGTCCATGAATTCGATCCGCGCCATCGGAATGCCGATCTGCATGGTGGTTGCCACGCAGGTCACCGCGTCCTCCATCGAGGCGAAGGCGCAGACTGCGGCGGCCACGTCCTCGGGCTGGCCATGCAGGCGCAAGGTCAGCTCGGTGATGATGCCCAGCGTGCCCTCGGATCCGACCATCAGCGCGGTCAGGTCGTAACCGGCGCTGGATTTCGCGGCGCAGGTGCCGGTGCGGATAATGGTGCCGTCGGCAAGCACCACCTCCAGCGCCAGCACGGCATCGCGCATCGTGCCATAGCGCACCGCCATCGTCCCCGAGGCCCGCGTCGCCGCCATTCCGCCAAGGCTGGCATTCGCGCCCGGGTCGATGGGGAAGAACAGGCCGGTCGCGCGCAGATCGGTGTTCAGCGCCTCGCGCGTGACGCCGGGCTGAACCACGGCCAGCATATCCTCGGCCCGGATGTCGAGCACGCGGTTCATCTGCATCATGTCCAGCACCAGCCCGCCATGGGTGGCAAGGGCGTGGCCCTCCAGCGAGGTTCCGGTGCCCCAGCCGATGACCGGGACGCCGTGGCGGTTGCAGATGGCCAGGATGGCGCTGACCTCGGCAGTCGTGTGGGGCCAGGCGACGGCATCGGGCGGCGGCGCACGGTGCCAGGTTTCGGACTGGCCATGCAGATCGCGGTCGGCGTCCTTCACTGACAGCCGGTCCCCGATCACTGTGCGGATTTCATCAAATGCCTGCATGTGGTTGACCATGCGCGCCCCCTTTTGCTTCATGAGCAACATGGCCCAACCCGAACGCCCGCGAAAGCCCCGTAACGACGCATCTGCGCCCCATTGGACGGTGGCGCGGCCAAAGCAATTGCGCCGGCAGGCGCGGCGCGCGCTGCGGATCGTCCGCGCCAAGGGGCCAAGCCAGATGCAGTTCTGGCTGCTGGCGCTGCTGATCGGCATCGGCGCGGGGCTGGCGGCCTTGTTCTTCCGGCTGGGGATCGAGGCGTTGCAGCACGCCGTCTATGGGATCGACGACCAGACACTGACCAGCAATGCGGGCATCCTGCCCTGGTGGTGGCTGGTCGCGGTGCCGACCCTTGGCGGCCTGGCGGTGGGGCTGATCCTTGACCGTTTCACCGCCGACGGCCGGGCGCGCGCCGTGGCCGACGTGATCGAGGGCGCGGCGCTGGAAGGCGGCAGGGTCGAGACGCGCGAGGGGCTGGCCTCTGCCGCGGCGTCGCTGATCACGCTGGGGACCGGCGGATCTTCCGGGCGTGAGGGGCCTGTGGTGCATCTGGCCGGCGTGATCTCCACCTGGTTCGCCGATCGCATCAATGCCAGCCCGATGGCCGGGCGTGAGCTGCTGGGCTGCGCCGTAGCCGGCGCTGTCGCGGCCAGTTTCAACGCCCCCATCGCCGGCGCCCTGTTCGCGCATGAGGTCATCCTGCGCCATTTCGCGGCCCATGCCTTCGCCCCCATCGCCATTGCCGCGGTGGCGGGCGCGGTCATCAACCGGCAGGCCTTCGGCGGCGTCACCGAATATGCATTGGCGGGAGAGCCGGGTCTGGGCTTTTATGCCGAGCTGCCGGCCTTTGCGGCGCTCGGGCTGATCTCGGCGTTTGTGGCGGCGGCGCTTGTCTGGGCGATCCTGCGCGCCGACCAGACCGGCAGCACGATATTCGCGCGCACCGGCTGGCCGCGCTGGCTGCGCCCGACGCTGGCGGGCGCGCTGCTGGGCGTCATCGCCATCCCCTTTCCGCATATCATCGGCGTCGGCTATCAGACCACCTTCGCCGCCCTGAACGGTGCTTTTACGCTGAATGAGGTCATCGTCTTCGCGGTGGTGAAAATCGTCGCGGTGGCAATCACCCTTGCCGGGCGCATGGGCGGCGGGGTGTTTTCGCCCGCATTGGTGCTGGGGGCATTGACCGGGCTGGCCTTTGGCATGATCGCGACCTGGGCGCTGCCCAGTCTGTCGGGCGGCACCACCATTTACGCCCTGGCGGGGATGGGCGCGGTCGGGGCTGCGGTGCTTGGCGCGCCGATATCCACCGCGCTGATCGTGTTCGAGATGACCGGCGACTATCAAACAGGCATCGCGGTCATGGTCGCGGTGGCGATGTCTTCGGCGCTTGCCTCGCGCCTGCTGCATCGCAGTTTCTTCCTGACCCAGCTGAAGCTGCGCGGCGTGCGCATCGCCGAGGGCCCGCAGGTCTGGCTGCCGCAGAAGATGCGGATCAATTCGCTCATGCGGCTGCCCGATGCCGAAGATGCGCCTTCACCCGATCTGGTCCGCAGGCTGGCCCGGTCAGGTCGGGCGCTTGTCGACGGGGCGCGGCTGGGGCTGGCGCTGTCGGAATTCGAACGCACGGGCGCCGCCTTCCTGCCGGTGATCCGCCCGCCAGCGCCGCGCGATCCCGCTGCCATCGGCCCGCCCGCCCCGCCCGAGGTGATCGGGACGCTGTATCACGTCGACGCATTGCGGGCGCTGAATCAGGCGCTTTCAGATACTGCGGCCGAGGAACACGCTTAAGCCGCGACGATCCGTCCCGCCTCCAGCCGGACCATCCGGTCCATCCGCGCCGCGAGGTCGAGGTTGTGGGTCGCGATCAGCGCCGACATTCCGGTTTCGCGCACCAGCTCCATGAGCACGCCGAAAACCCGTTCCGAGGTCTCAGGGTCGAGGTTGCCCGTCGGCTCATCCGCCAGCAACAGCGCCGGTTCATTGGCAAGCGCGCGGCAGAAGGCCACGCGTTGCTGTTCGCCCCCCGACATTTCCGCCGGGCGATGATCGGCGCGGGCCTTCAGCCCGACGCGGTCCAGCAGGTCGGCGGCGCGGGCCCGCGCCGCTCGCGCGGGCACGGCATTGGCCAGTTGCGGCAGGATGATGTTCTCGGCCGCGCTGAATTCCGGCAGCAGATGGTGGAACTGATAGACAAAGCCCAGATCGTTGCGCCGCGCGCCCGTGCGCAGGTGATCGGACTTGGCGGTCAGATCGGCCCCGTTCAGCACCACGCGGCCGGTATCGGGCGTATCCAGCAGCCCGGCGATATGCAGCAGCGTCGATTTCCCCGCACCTGACGGCGCAACCAGCGCCACGACCTCACCCCGCGCGACGGTCAGGTCGAGGCCCCGCAGCACCTCGATCTGGCCGGGTTGGCCACGGTTATAGGTCTTTTCGATCCCTTCAAGGCGCAGCGTGTCATTCATAGCGAAGCGCCTCTACCGGGTTCATCCGCGCGGCGCGGCTGGCCGGGATGATGGTGACAAGGAAAGACAGGAACAGCGACAGGCCCACGGCCTTGCCAATATCGACCAGCCGCAATTTCGCCGGCAATTCATAGATCCCCCGGACCGAGGGGTCCCAGGATCCGTTCATCAGCGCCATGATGTGATCGACGTTAAGCGACACCACGATTCCCAGCACCACGCCCAGAATCGTGCCGATGATCCCGGTGAAGGCGCCGCACAGGAAGAAGACCCGCAGGATCGCGCCCTCGGTCAGGCCCATGGTGCGCAGGATGCCGATGTCGCGGCCCTTGTTCTTGACCAGCATGATCAGACCCGAGGTGATGTTCATCGTGGCGATCAGTACCAGCACCGACAGGATGATGAACATGACGTCGTCCTCGATATCCAGCGCCCGCAGGAAGCTGCCAGAGCTGTCCTGCCAGGTCCAGATCTGCGCGCCCTGCCCGGCCGCGTCGATCAGCGGCAGGGTCCAGTCGGCGACGCGTTCGGGGTCATCCACATAGACCTCGATTTCGTCGGCGACGCCTTCGCGGTTGAAATAGGACTGCGCCTCGGTCAGCGGCATGTAGACGCGGGTGCGGTCGATGTCATAGCGCCCGGCGGTGAAGATATACGTGACTTCATAGGCATTTACGCGGGGCGTGGTGCCAAAGGCGGTCTGCGCCCCTTCCGGCGCGATCAGCCGGATGCGGTCGCCGATGCCCACCCCCAATTCGCGGGCGATGCCTGAACCGATGGCGATGCCCTGATCGAATTTCGCGACGTCGCCCATCGCCGTTTCAGGATCGACGACGCGAGGGATTTTCGCGAAATCTTCGGCAGTTACACCAAAAACCTCGGCCACGTTGGCGCGGTCGGACGCGGTCGCCATGACCTGCCCCTTGACCACCGGCGCGGTGCGGGTCACGCCCGGAACGGCGGCCAGACGGGCGGCCATTTCTGTATAATCCGGGATGGTGCCGGGCGTCATGTAGACCTCGCCCGTCAGCTCATTGGTGAAGCTGCCCGGCGACATATAGACCGAGCTGTGGGCGTTGGCACCAAGGATGGTGTCGACGAACTCCTCTCGGAAGCCGGTGCGCACGGCCAGGGTCACGATCAGCGCGGCCACGCCAAGCGCGATGCCGATCAGGCTGATCCAGGTCATCACCGATACACCGCCCTCGGCCCGGCGGGCGCGAAGATAGCGCCAGGCGATCAGGAATTCATAGGGCGAGAAGGGTCGTGGATTCGATCGGGCTTGCGGCATGTCCGGTCCTTTGGCTCGGGCCGGAACCTGATCGGAAAGAGGACAAAGCGCAAGCCGACAATGATGTGAACAGGGCCGCACAACCCGTACACAGGGCGTACACCGCCTGTACACCGGGCGTACATAGATGTGCCGCCCCGCCGCACCGGCCTTAGTCGCCAAGAATGCGGGCGACCTTTTCGTATTTCGCAGCCAGCCGCGCACCAGTTTCCGCATCCAGAAGATGCAGCCGGCTGCGGTTATGCGCCAGGTCCGCGCGCTTGACCTGAACCGCAATCGGGTTTGCCAGCAGACGCGGCAGGTAGTCTGCGAAATAATCCTCGCCCGCGCGTCTGGTCATGGCGTCCACCGCATCCGCAACCACATCGCCGAATCCCGCGCGGATGATCGGGTCCGAGACGACATCACGATCCGGGCAGTCCTCGATACTGTCATGCAGCAGGGCGACGATCTGATGGTCCCCGTCCAAATGGGCCACGGCGCGGGCGACGGCGCGGACATGTTCGATGTAATCGACACCCAGCTTGTCCACCTGCCCCTTGTGGGCTGCCATGGCGAGGGCTTCGGCGCGGGCAAGCCGGTCGCCGGTTTCGGTGTCGCGCATCGGCAACTCCTTCCTGATCCTGAACGGGATGGCCGCAGCATCGCATCAACCGGGCCGGGCTGGCAAGCGATACGGCGATACGGCGATATGCGGCACGGGGGCGCTTGCCGCCACGCGCCCCCTCTGCCATGAAGACCGCCATGGCCAGACCCGTTACCAGTTTCATCTGTCAGGAATGCGGCGCGACTCATAAGAAATGGGCCGGGCGATGCGATGCCTGCGGGGCATGGAACACCGTGGTCGAGGAAGCCCCGCTGAGCCAGGGACCGGGGCGCGGCCTTGGTGCGGCGAAGGGCAAGACCGTGCCGCTGACGCCGCTGTCCACGCTGGAGCCGCCGCCGCCGCGCACCTCCTCTGGCCTTGTCGAGTTTGACCGCGTGCTGGGCGGTGGGCTGGTGCCGGGATCGGCCATTCTGGTCGGCGGCGATCCGGGGATCGGGAAATCGACGCTGCTGTTGCAGGCCGCCAGCGCGCTTGCCCGGCAGGGATCGCATGCGATCTATATCTCGGGCGAGGAAGCCTCGGCGCAGGTCCGCATGCGCGCCCATCGGCTGGGCCTGGCCGAGGCGCCGGTTCGGCTGGGCGCGGAAACGGCGCTGCGCGATATCCTGACCACGCTGGACGCCGAACAGCCCGATCTGGCGGTGATCGATTCGATTCAGACGCTGTGGTCCGACACGGTCGAGGCCGCCCCCGGTTCGGTCAGCCAGGTCCGCGCATCGGCGCATGAACTGGTCACCTTCGCCAAGAAACGCGGTGTGGCAATCATTATCGTGGGCCATGTCACCAAGGACGGCCAGATCGCAGGCCCCCGCGTGGTCGAACATATGGTCGATACGGTGCTGTATTTCGAAGGCGAGCGCGGCCACCAGTTCCGCATCCTGCGCGCGGTGAAGAACCGCTTTGGCCCCGCGGATGAGATCGGCGTCTTCGAGATGACGGGCGGCGGGCTGGCCGAGGTCGCGAATCCCTCGGCGCTGTTTCTGTCCGAACGCGGCCAGCCCTCGCCCGGCAGCGCGGTTTTCGCAGGAATCGAGGGCACACGCCCGGTGCTGACCGAAATTCAGGCGCTGGTGGCGCCGTCGACGCTGGCCAGTCCGCGCCGGACGGTGGTCGGGCTGGACAGCGGGCGCGTCAGCACCATCCTTGCCGTGCTGGAGGCGCGCTGCGGGATTCCCTTTGCAGGGCTTGATGTTTTCCTGAACGTGGCCGGCGGGATGCGGGTCAATGAACCCGCCGCCGACCTTGCCATTGCCGCCGCCCTGTTAAGCGCGCGCGAGGACAGCGCCCTGCCCGCCGATTGCGTCACTTTCGGCGAAATCAGCCTGTCCGGGGCGCTTCGTCCGGTGGCGCAGGCCGAAAACAGGTTGAAAGAAGCGCAGAAACTTGGTTTTTCACAGGCCATAATTCCTGCGTCTCAGAAAATCGAGGGCGCAGGCGGGATGCGGCTGGATCGCATCACCGACCTGACAAGCTTTGTCGGCGAGATCTTCGGCGCCGGTTAAAATGGGACAGTGCGGCCAAGATTGCCGCGAAAAGGTGGCAGAATGGACGGCTTCACGATTATCGACGGCATCGTTGCGGCCGTCATCATCCTTTCGGCGATCCTGGCATATGCGCGCGGCTTCGTGCGCGAATCGCTGGCGATCCTGGGCTGGATCGGGGCGGCCGTGCTGGCCTTTCTGTTCGCCGCCACCGTAAGGCCGATGATCGCGCAGGTGCCGGTTCTGGAACAATTCCTGGGCGAAAGCTGCGAATTGGCGACCATCGCCGCCTTCGCCGTCGTCTTCGCGCTGGCGCTGGTGCTGTTTTCGATCATCACGCCGCTGTTTTCCTCGGTCGTGCAGCGCTCGGCGCTTGGCGGGGTGGATCAGGGCATGGGCTTCTTGTTCGGGGTCGCGCGTGGTATACTTCTGGTCGCGATTGCCTTCATCGTCTACGACCGCGTCATGGCATCGACGCCGGTGGCGATGGTGGACAATTCGCGCTCGGTTCAGGTGTTCAACCGCATGACGGGCCAGCTGAACGCGGAAATTCCGCAGGACGCGCCGGGCTGGATCACCAACCGTTACAACCAGTTGGTCTCGGGCTGCACCGGCACCGCCGTCACCACGCCCGAAGCCGCGCCGACCGGCGCCGCCCCCGCGACCGAACAGGCCGCCGAACCCGCGCCCGCCCCGGCAAACTAGACGTCACGCGCGCTGATGTGACGATTTTGCGTCATGCCCTGCCTTGCAGGGCGTGACTTTCCTTGCGTCACCCCCTATCTAGTGGCGCGACCCCAGAACTGTCAGGTGAGCCCTATGCAACCCTTCCTCGCGCATCCATTCGATGACGACCGTCTGCACGAGGAATGCGGCGTCTTCGGTGTCATCGGCGTCGCTGAAGCGGCGAATTTCGTCGCCCTCGGGCTGCACGCGCTGCAGCATCGCGGCCAGGAAGCAGGCGGCATCATCAGCCACGATAGCGAGAGCGGCTTTAACAGCGCGCACAGGTTCGGCTATGTCCGTGACAACTTCACCAAGCAGTCGCTGATGGAAACGCTGCCGGGGCCGCTGGCCATCGGCCATGTGCGCTATTCCACCGCCGGCGCGAAAGCCGCCCATATCCGCGA
Source organism: Paracoccus xiamenensis (assembly GCF_011308835.1). Classification (GTDB taxonomy): domain Bacteria; phylum Pseudomonadota; class Alphaproteobacteria; order Rhodobacterales; family Rhodobacteraceae; genus Paracoccus; species Paracoccus xiamenensis. Next base: position 235,628 of record NZ_JAAOHY010000003.1, read on the forward strand.
TGTGCAGCCCTTCTTTGGTGAATTTTCCATGGGCGGCTGCGCGGTCGCCCATAACGGCAATATCACCAATGCCGATGCCCTGCGGCGCGAGCTGATCGAGCGCGGCTCGATCTTCCAGTCGGGCAGCGATTCGGAATGCATCATTCACCTGATGGCGCGGTCGATCCAGAAGAACATCCCCGAACGGATGAAGGACGCGCTGCGCCGGATCGAGGGCGCGTTCAGCGTCATCGCCATGACCCGCACCAAGCTGATCGGTGTGCGCGACCCGCTTGGCGTGCGCCCGCTGGTGATCGGCAAGCTGGGCGATGACGGCTATGCCCTGTCGTCCGAGACCTGTGGTCTCGACATCATCGGCGCCGAATTCCTGCGCGAGGTCGAGCCGGGCGAGATGGTGGTGATTTCCAAGGGCAAGATCGAAAGCTCGCGCCCGTTCCACCCGACGCCTTCGCGCTTCTGCATCTTCGAGCATGTCTATTTCAGCCGCCCCGATTCGATCATCGGCGGCCGCTCGGTCTATGAAACCCGCCTTCAGATCGGTGTGGAACTGGCGCGCGAGGCCCCGGTCGAGGCCGATCTGGTCTGCCCGGTCCCTGATTCGGGGACACCGGCCGCCATCGGCTATGCGCAGGAATCGGGCATTCCCTACGGAATGGGAATCATCCGCAACCAGTATATGGGCCGGACCTTCATCGAACCCACCGACCAGATCCGCAACATGGGCGTGCGGCTGAAGCTGAACGTCAACCGCTCGCTGATCGCGGGCAAGCGGGTCGTGCTGGTTGACGATTCGGTGGTGCGCGGCACCACCAGCCGCAAGATCAAGGACATGATCCTGGATGCTGGCGCCAAGGAGGTGCATTTCCGCATCGCCAGCCCGCCGACCGCCTGGCCCTGCTTCTACGGTGTCGACACGCCTGACCGTGAAAAGCTGCTGGCGGCCCAGATGTCGGTCGAGGAAATGCGCGAATGGATCGGCGTGGACAGCCTGTCCTTCGTCTCGCTGGACGGTCTGTATCGCGCGGCTGGCGAAGCCAAGGGCCGCGACAAATCCTGCCCGCAATATTGCGATGCCTGCTTCTCGGGCGACTACCCTGTTGCACCCTTCGACCAGTTGCAGCGCGGCTTCCAGATGAAAGACGGCTCGGAAACTGCGCCAAGCCACGCGGCCGAATAGGCCTGCGGGGAATCAGCTGCCTCCGGCGGGGATATTTATCCCAGCGTGAATTTCATTCTGGTCCAAATATCCCCCGCGGAGCGGGCGGCATTGCCGATCAGGACCGGTCTTCGGCCTTTTGCGCCAAGGCTTCAGCGCGCGTCGCAAGTTCAGCCATGCTGTCCTGCACTTCCGAGGCGACCATGCCGCTTGCGGCTTGGCGCATCCGGATCAGTTCGCGTTCAGCCGCAAGCGCGCGGTCTTCCATGGTGTTGTGGCGATCGGCCAGCATCAGCCCGGCCAGCAGCAGCAGCCGCGGTTCGGGCATGCGGCCGGCCTGATCGATGATTTTCTGCGCTTCTTCGTCCAGCAGGGCGCCGGCCCGGCGCAGCAGGCGTTCTTCGCCGTCCTGCGCCTGAAGCGTGTATTCCTTGTGACCGATGGTGAAGGTGACGTCCATTTCAGCCCTCGCTCTTGTCGAATGCGACCACTTCGCCCGAGGCGGGCGCGACGTTTTCAGCATAGGGGGCATCCGAGGCGCGCGGCGCGCGCGCGATCAGCTGTTCCAGCCCCGACATGATGTCATCCAGCGCCGCGATTTCGGCGGCGCGGGTGCTGCGCATCAGGTCCAGTTCGGATTGCAGTTCCGCATCCACGGGGGCGGCATCGTCGCGCATTGCGGCCAATTCTGCCTCGACCTCCGCGAGACGCTGCTTCAGCGCAGCGTTTTCGGCACGCAGCGCCTCTGCCCCGGCATCTTCGTGAGTACCCTTATCGAGGGCCTGGTCGATGCGGCCAAGGGCGGCAATCAGGCGCTTTTCGCTGTCCGCAAAACTGGTCATTGGGGGTCCCGACATGAAAACATGACGAAATGTCTTACAGGACCGGGACCAAAAAACAAGAACGGGCGGGGATTCACCCGCCCGTTCAGCAATTACTGGCCAGCGTTTCCTGGCTTAGGTGAGTTCACGTTTTTCGCCCATCAGCCCTTTGACGATGGCCCAGCAGGCGCCAAGCAGCACGATCGTAAAGGGAAATCCGGTCGAGACCGCCATTGCCTGCAGCGCGGTCAGACCGCCCGACAGCAGCAGCGCAATCGCCACCAGCCCTTCGAAGCTGCACCAGAAGATGCGCTGCGGGGTGGGCGCGTTGACCTTGCCGCCTGCCGCGATCGTGTCGATCACCAGCGATCCAGAATCGGACGAGGTGATGAAGAACACGATCACCAGCACGATGCCGACGAAGCTGGTGATTTCGGTCAGCGGCAGTTGCGACAGCATCTGGAACAGCTTCAGTTCCAGCGCCGCGTCCGAGATGCCCGAGAAACCGGCCAGCGTCATCGAGATGGCCGTGCCCCCGAAGGTCGTCATCCACAGCACCGAGATGATGGCCGGCACGATCAGCACCGCCGTCAGGAACTGCCGCACGGTCCGCCCACGCGACACGCGCGCGATGAACATGCCGACAAACGGTGACCAGCTGATCCACCACGCCCAGTAGAAGGCGGTCCAGCCCTGCCGGAAGTTGTCATCATCACGTCCGAACGGGTTCGACAGCGGGATGATTTCCTGCGCATAGGCCTTCAGGTTGCCGAAGAAGCCGCCAAGGATGTCTGCCGTCGGGCCAAGCACGATCACGAAGATCATCAGCGCGAAGGCAAGGAACATGTTGATCTCGGACAGGCGCTTGACGCCCTTTTCCACGCCCGCCACGACGCTGAAGGTCGCGACTGCGGTAATGGCGAGGATCAGGAAGATCTTGGTCGTGTTGGTGGCGGGAATGTCGAACAGGAAGTTCAGACCTGCGGTCGCCTGTTCGGCCCCGAAGCCAAGCGAGGTCGCCAGACCGAAGATGGTCGCAAAGACCGCCAGAATGTCGATGACATGACCCGGCCAGCCCCAGATGCGTTCCCCCAGAAGCGGGTAAAAGACCGAACGCATGGTCAGCGGCAGGCCCTTGTTGAAGGAAAACAGCGCCAACGCCAGTGCCACGACGGCATAGATCGCCCAGGGGTGCAGCCCCCAGTGGAAGATGGTCGCGGCCATGCCCAGACGGCGGGCCGCCATTTCGTCGCCGGCGGCACCTTGCAGGGGTGCCCAATCGGTGCGGGCGCCTTCCTCGACCACCACACCGGCCAGCGAGGCGTCGAAATGGCTCATCGGTTCGGAAACGCCATAGAACATCAGCCCGATGCCCATCCCGGCTGCAAACAGCATGGCGAACCAGCCCGACAGGGAATAATCCGGCGTTGCCTCTGGACCGCCAAGGCGGACACTGCCCAGCGGCGACAGGATCAGCCCGAGGCACAGCAGCACGAAAATGTTGCCGGCGATCAGGAAGAACCAGTCAAGCTTGCTGGTCAGGAAGTCGCGCAGACCGTTGAAGAACGGGTCCAGCTGATGCTGAAAGATCAGCGCCGCCAGCGTGAATGCAATGATCGCCAGCGACGAGAACAGGAAGACGGGCTTATGCACATCGAATTCGATGGTGAAGGCGTGACTGATGTTGTCCTGGCCGATCTCGTATTCGGTTTCGATGACTTCGGTCGTGCCTTCGGGTGCGGGGACGGCCTCCTCGGCCGCGTCCTCTGGTGCTTGACCCTCGGTCAATGTCTCGTCAATTGCCATACTGGCCGGATTTCCCCGCGGATCCGCGGGGTGCCGCGACTGCGGATCGTTCGGTTCGGACATGAACTTCCTTTCTGGGGTTGCTTGCTTTCCGTGAGTGTCAGTTTGAGGGTGGCGCTTATGTCACATTTGCGCGAGGAATGCCACCCTAGGGGCCAAAGAGCGTCGCGTCAGGGGATTGGGCTTTGTCGCAGGTCAGCGTATAAAGCGGCGGAATTCTTGAAAGGTTCAGGCGATGCGGCAGGCGGAAATCACCCGCAAGACGGCGGAAACGGATATCGAGGTCAGTGTGAACCTCGACGGCACCGGCGTCTATGACAACCAGACCGGGGTCGGCTTTTTCGACCATATGCTGGACCAGCTTTCGCGCCATTCGCTGATCGACATGCGCATCCGCGCGGCGGGCGATCTGCATATCGACGATCATCACACGGTGGAAGATGTGGGCATTGCGCTTGGCCAGGCGCTGACCCGCGCGCTTGGCGACAAGCGCGGGATCCGGCGCTATGGCAGCTTTCTGCTGGCGATGGATGACGCGCAGCTGCGCACCGCGCTGGATCTGTCGGCGCGGCCCTATCTGATCTGGAATGTGGATTTCCCGACCCAGAAGATCGGCAGCTTCGATACCGAACTGGTGCGCGAGTTCTTTCAGGCTCTGTCGACCCATGGCGGCATCACCCTGCATGTCGATGCGCTGCACGGGATCAACAGCCACCACATCGCCGAGGCTGCATTCAAATCCGTCGCCCGCGCCCTGCGCGAGGCGGTAGAGCCCGATCCTCGCATGTCGGGCGTGCTGCCTTCGACGAAGGGCGCGCTTTGATGCGTGTGGCCCTGGTCGATTACGACAGCGGCAATCTGCATTCGGCGCAGAAGGCCTTTGCGCTGATGGGGGCGAAGGCGGGGGCCGAAATCGTCGTGACCTCGGACCCGGAAGCGGTGGCGAAGGCCGACCGGATCGTGCTGCCGGGCGATGGCGCGTTTCCCGCCTGCAAGGCCGCGCTGGAGGCCGTGCCGGGCATGGTCGAGGCGCTGCGCGAGGCGGTGGAGCGGCGCGCCGTGCCCTTCATGGGCATCTGTGTGGGCATGCAGATGCTGGCCGATGTCGGCCATGAATATCGCGACACGGCGGGGCTTGGCTGGATCGGCGGCGAAATCGACGCGATCCGCCCGGCGGATCCTGCGCTGAAAGTGCCGCATATGGGCTGGAACGAGTTGCGCCTGCGCGGCAGTCATCCGGTTCTGGACGGCATCAACGACGGCGATCACGCCTATTTCGTCCATAGCTGGCAGTTCCACCCGACCGACCCGGCGCATCTGCTGGCCGATGTCGATTACGGCGGCCCGGTCACCGCAATCGTTGGGCGCGACAACATCATCGGCACTCAGTTCCACCCGGAAAAGTCGCAAGCCGTCGGCCTGCGCATCATCGAGAATTTCCTGAACTGGACGCCGTGAAGGCGGATGCTGTTCATCAACCCCATCTGCTTCAGCGCCGATATGACCAAGCCAGAAGGGCGGCCCATGTGACCGCCCCGCTCTCGTCCGCAAAGGCAGTTTACTGCAGCTTTGCCCAGGTCTGGTTCTTGCAGATCAGCCCACCGGCGACGCAGCCCGCAAGGCTCATCTGATTGCCGCTGACGCTGGCCTTACCGTTATAGATCTTGTTATCGGCCGGACGCAGCACCTTGCCCTTGTAATTGCCATTGCCCTTCGGGGCCATGTCGATGACGATCTGCTTGCCGATATTGGGCGACTTGAATTCGGCCTTGTCCTTGAAGGTGCGGGTGATGGTGCCGCAGAAGGCGCCGCCGCAGGGGGTGATCTGGACATGGGCGAAGGCGCCCTCATCCGGCTGGGTCTGCCACAGCCCCTCGATCGGGTCGGCGGATGCGGCACCGGCCAGCAGGCCGAAAGCGGCGGCGAACAGGATTTTCTTCATGGTTTCTCCTCCCAAAGATCCGTTTTGTCGGGATCAGAGGTCACGCCTGCGATTCCCGCAAGCATGACGTAGGGTCGAAGGCCAGGTTGACGCAGCTGCCGCCATGCTTGCCCTGCCCGCGCCCCTGTGGCAAAGCGCGGCGAACCAAGCCGGAGCCTGCCATGATCCTTTATCCCGCCATCGACCTGAAGGACGGCAATTGCGTGCGCCTGCTGCGTGGCGATATGGAGGCCGCGACCGTCTTCGGCACTGATCCGGCCGCGCAGGCCCGCGCATTTGAGGATGCCGGCGCCGAGTGGCTGCACCTGGTCGACCTGAACGGCGCTTTCGCAGGCCAGCCGGTGAACGCCGCAGCGGTCGAGGCGATCCTTGCTGCCACCTCCATCCCTGCCCAGCTTGGCGGCGGCATCCGCGACTTGGCCACGATCGAGATGTGGCTGTCAAAGGGCCTGAAACGCGTCATCCTCGGCACCGTCGCCGTTGAAAACCCGGATCTCGTCCGCGAGGCCGCCAAAGCCTTCCCCGGTCAGGTCGCCGTCGGCATCGACGCGCGCAAGGGTTTTGTCGCCACCAAGGGCTGGGCCGAGGAAACGACGGTGCAGGCAACCGACCTGGCCCGCAGCTTCGAAGATGCCGGGGTCGCGGCCATCATCTACACCGATATCGACCGCGACGGCGCGATGCAGGGGCCGAACATTCCCGCGACCGAGGCGCTTGCCCGCGCGGTGACCATCCCGGTGATCGCCTCGGGTGGGGTCTCATCGATGCAGGACCTGACCGCGCTCCGCGATAGCGGCGTCATCGCCGGCGCAATCTCGGGCCGGGCGCTTTATGACGGCGCGCTTGACCTGACAGCGGCACTGAAAGCGCTCGCCTGATTTCATTCTGGTCCAAATATCCTGGGGGGCGAGGAGCGCCCGGAAAATGGTCCGGGGGACCATTTTCAGCGACGAGCGGGGCGAAGCCCCAGCCGCGCTGCCCCCCTTCCCCCCGCCCATAACAGGCGCTATCAACAGACATGCTCGTCGATCCGAACCACCCGTTCTTCCGCCCCCTCTGGGTCCGCATCCTGTGTGTGGCCTTCCCCTTTGGCTGGGCGATGTTCGAAATGGGCACCGGCAATGTCTTCTGGGCGATCCTGTTCGGGGCGGCGGGCGCGGTGCTGTTCAACGCGCTGATCCTGCGCGGGCCGGACGATCGCTGACCCCTTCCCTCGGCAACCCGCGCGCGCTATCAGGCGCATATGCTGAAGACACGCATCATCCCCTGCCTTGACGTGGCCGATGGCCGGGTGGTCAAGGGCGTCAATTTCGTCGATCTCGTGGATGCCGGCGACCCGGTCGAGGCCGCGAAGGCCTATGACGCCGCCGGCGCGGACGAGATCTGCTTTCTGGACATCCACGCCACCCATGAAAACCGCGGCACCATGTTCGACGTGGTGACGCGCACCGCCGAACAGTGCTTTGTGCCGCTGACCGTGGGCGGGGGCGTCAGAACCCATCACGACGTGCGCGCGCTGCTGCTGGCGGGGGCCGACAAGGTCAGCTTCAATTCCGCCGCCGTGGCCGATCCGAACGTGCTGGCCGAAGCCGCCGACCGCTTCGGCAGCCAATGCATCGTCTGCGCCATCGACGCCAAGACCGTGGCGCCCGGGAAATGGGAGATCTTCACCCATGGCGGCCGCAAGCCCACCGGCATCGACGCGGTGGAATTCGCCCGCCTCGTGGCCGCGAAAGGCGCGGGCGAGATCCTGTTGACCAGCATGGACCGCGACGGCACGAAATCGGGCTTCAACCTGCCCCTGACCCGCGCCGTGGCCGATGCGGTCGACATTCCCGTCATCGCCTCGGGCGGGGTCGGCATGCTGGAACATCTGGTCGAAGGCGTGACCGAGGGCCATGCCAGCGCCCTGCTGGCGGCGTCCATCTTTCATTTCGGCACCTTCACCGTCGGCGAAGCCAAGGCCCATCTGGCCGCCGCCGGCATCCCCGTGAGGCTGACATGAGCGATTACGACGCGTTCCAGCGCCTCGACGCCACCATCGCGTCACGCAAAAGCGCCGATCCCGAAACCAGCTGGACCGCGAAACTGCTGGCCAAGGGCCCGGAAAAATGCGCCGAGAAGTTCGGTGAAGAAGCCGTTGAAGCCATCATCGAGGCGGTCAAGGGCGACCGCGCCAAGTTGACCTCAGAAGCGGCGGATGCCGTCTTTCACCTTGCCGTCATGCTGGCCGCGCGCGACCTCAGCCTTGCGGATGTTGCCGAGGAACTCGCCCGCCGTGAGGGCCAGTCGGGCATTGCCGAAAAGGCCGGACGGCGCTGACAGCAAGCTGCGACAGCCGGACGCGGGGCACGGCTGCCGTCGCACCGGGCCGCCAATTCTTGTGGTCGAAACGGCCCGGACCGCATATCCTTGGCCTCGGACGGCGAAATCTGCGGCTTCGGCGATCGAATTCCAAGGCAATTTGCTTTCCCTCGGCGGCCAAGACGCGGTATAAGCCAGCAATTCCTACCGCGCGCGAGACGCGGAACTCACAAGGCAGAGGATCCTCATGACCGCAGACGCCAAATCCGGCAAGCATCACGAAGGCGACGTCGCTTTCATCCAGTCGCTGGCCGAGCTTCTGAACAGCAGCGAACTGTCCGAATTGTCGGTCAAACGCGAATATGGCGAAAATGACCGCCTGACGGTCAGCCTGTCCAAACATGGCAAGCAGGTGGTGATGCAGGCCGCGGCCCCAGCCTATGCGCCAGCAGCCGCGGCACCGGCCGCCGCCGCCGCCCCGGCATCCCCGGCGACGCCCACGGCCACGCCCGGCGCCACCGCGGGCGATCCGGCGGATCTTCCGGGCGCAGTCACCTCGCCCATGGTCGGCACGGCTTACCTGTCGGCGGAACCCGGTGCCGCGCCCTTCGTCACCATCGGCCAGCAGGTCAGCGAAGGCGACACGCTGCTGATCGTCGAGGCGATGAAGACCATGAACCACATCCCCTCGCCCAAATCGGGCACGGTCAAGCGCATCCTGGTCGATGACGGCACCCCGGTCGAATACGGCGCGCCACTGATGATCGTGGAATGAGGCCGGGATGTTCGACAAGATCCTGATCGCCAATCGCGGCGAGATCGCGCTGCGGGTCATCCGCGCCGCCCGCGAGATGGGCATCCAGTCGGTCGCGGTGCATTCGACTGCCGACACGAACGCCATGCATGTGCGCATGGCCGACGAATCGGTTTGCATCGGCCCGAATTCCAGTTCCGAAAGCTATCTGAACCCGGCCGCGATCATCGCCGCCTGTGAAATCACCGGCGCACAGGCCGTGCATCCCGGTTACGGCTTTCTGTCGGAAAATGCCGGTTTCGCGCAGATGCTGGAAGATCACGATATCACCTTCATCGGCCCCAAGGCGGAACATATCCGCATCATGGGCGACAAGATCACCGCCAAGGACACTGCCAAGGCGCTTGGCATTCCGGTCGTTCCCGGATCCGAAGGCGGTGTGAATGACGTCGACGAAGCCAAGAAGGTCGCGGCAGAGATCGGCTATCCGGTCATCATCAAGGCCACCGCCGGCGGCGGCGGGCGCGGCATGAAGGTCGCCCATGACGAGGCCGGGCTGGAGGTCGCCTTCCGCACCGCCCGTTCCGAAGCCAAGGCCGCCTTCGGCAACCCCGACGTCTATATCGAGAAATACCTGCAAAAGCCGCGTCATATCGAGATTCAGGTCTTTGGCGACGGCAAGGGCAATGCCGTCTATCTGGGCGAGCGCGACTGTTCCCTGCAACGCCGCCACCAGAAGGTGTTCGAAGAAGCGCCCGGCCCCTCGATCACCGAGGAAGAGCGCAAGCGTATCGGGACCATCTGCGCGGATGCGATGAAGAAGCTGGGCTATATCGGCGCGGGCACCATCGAGTTCCTGTATGAAGATGGCGAGTTCTATTTCATCGAAATGAACACCCGCCTTCAGGTCGAACATCCGGTGACCGAGGCGATTTACGGCGTCGATCTGGTCCGCGAACAGATCCGCGTTGCCGCAGGCGAGCCGATGGAGCTGGATCAGGACAAGCTGAAGATCAACGGCCACGCCATCGAAGTGCGCATCAACGCCGAGAAGCTGCCGAATTTCAGCCCCTCGCCCGGCAAGATCACCCAGTTCCACGCTCCGGGCGGTCTGGGCGTGCGGATGGATAGCGCGATCTATGACGGCTATGTCATCCCGCCCTATTACGACAGCCTGATCGGCAAGCTGATCGTCCACGGCCGCGACCGGCCCGAGGCGCTGGCGCGCCTGAAACGCGCCCTGTCGGAACTGATCGTGGACGGCGTGGACACCACCACGCCGCTGTTCGACGCCCTGCTGGAAGAGCCGGACATTCAAAGCGGCAACTATTCCATCCACTGGCTGGAACGCTGGCTGAGCGAGAACGTCCCGGCGTGATCTCGGCCGAGCAGATGCTGTGGGGTTATGCCAATGGCATTTTCCCCATGGCGGACTCGGCCGACGATGCAATCCTGCACTGGCTGGACCCCTTGCGTCGCGGCATCATGCCAATCGGGGGGGTACATGCCTCGGGCTCGATGCGGCGACATCTGCGGCGCAGCGATTGGCAGGTGACGCTGAACCGCCGCTTTGGCGACGTGGTTCGCGCCTGCGCCGCGCGCAGCGAAACCTGGATAAATGCCGAACTGCACCACGTTTACGACGACCTTCATCGTCTGGGTCACGCCCATTCGATCGAGGTTCTCGACGGCGATCTATTGGTCGGCGGGATCTTCGGGCTGACTATCGGCGCGGCGTTTTTCGGGGAAAGCATGTTCTCGGGCCGGACCAACGGGTCAAAGACGGCGCTGATCGTGTTGTCGGCGCATCTGGCGGCCTGCGGCTTCAGGCTGTTCGACACCCAATATCCGACCCCGCACCTGGAATCACTGGGTGGCCAGACCATTTCCCGCGCCGATTACCGCAGCCGACTGGCCGACGCGATCCAGCGCCCGGCGGATATCACCGCCCTGCCGCTGCCCTCGTTTCAGGCCGCCTTGCAGGCCAGTACCCAGACGTCATAGCGGGCATCGTCCAGCGACGAGAGCGCCGGCGACGAGGCCACCATCCAGCCATCGAACAGGGTCGCCCGGCTGTTGCGATCGGTGATGACCATCTGGGCGAATGCGTCGGAATTGGGATCGGCGGACGGAAAGCGGCACTCGCCCAGCCGCACCGTCAACCGACCGATATCGGCCGATTCGCCCGGCGCCAGTTCCAGGTCGGTGATCTCGCTGGAAACCTTGTCCAGCGTGCGCAGCACCGCCCCCGACCCACGGGTGGTTTCGATATTGTCCTGCGCGATGGCGGGCATCGCCGCCAGCAGAGACAGGACCAGAACAGACGGGGCCAGAATGGCGGAACGGATCATTGTGCTTCCTCTGGCGGGGCATCGTCCGCCTGCGAATCGACGAATTTCATCATCAGCGACAGCAGGCTGACAGCACCCTGCACGTCCTCGATTTCCGCGCCGGGGGCGAGGTTTTCGGGGCTGCCGCCCGGCTGCAATTCCAGATAGGCGCCGCCCAGAAGCCCGTCGGACTGGATCACCGCCGCCGAATCGTCGGGCAGCCGGATATCGTCCTGAAGCCGCAACCGGGCCTCGGCATAGTAGGTTTCAGGGTTCAGGGTGATCTCGGTCACGCGACCGACGGGCACGCCGCCCAGCCGGATCTCGGATCCCTTTTCGATGCCCTCGACATTGGGGAAGGCCGCGATCAGATCATAGCCGCCGCCCGGCATCAGCCGAGGGCCTGCCGCGAAGGCCAGAAAACCGGCAGCAACCGCCAGCACCACTGCGCCGGCGATCAGCTCTGCCCGGCTGTCATCGCTCATTGATCGGGTTGCCACGCGTCGTAATCGCTGCGCTCGACCGGATTGGCGCGATAGATCGAGCCCTTGGGCCGATAAGCCTGCGGCGTGCCGGTCAGGTTCATCTGGCTGGGCAGTTCCCAGGCGCGGCGCGTCATCGGGTCCTTGGTCGGCGGTTCCTTGAAGGTGTGGTGCAGCCAGCCATGCCATTCGACCGGCACCCGGCTTGCCTCGGATTCGCCATTATAGATGACCCAGCGGCGCTTGCCGTCCTTGGACTGGTAATAAACATTACCCTGATCGTCATCCCCGACCTTTTCGCCATAAAGCGCGGTCCAGACCTGCGTGTTCAGGGTCTGGCCCCTCCACCAGGTCAGAATACGATCAACGATCCACATGGGCGGCTCCTTCGGGTCTGTTCGTCTTTCTATGCCGCAAAGCGGTCGCCGGGTCCAGTGGGCCCGGAACCGCAGGGCAAAGCTTGCGTTAGGGAACAGGAGTTTTAGCGATGGCGTATCACCAGGGCAGACTGATCGACCACATTCATCTGCGCGTGTCGGATATCGGGCGCGCACGTGATTTCTATAGCGCGGTTCTGGGCGCACTGGGCCGCGGCGAATGCGTCGGCAGGGGGCGAGACTGGCTGGAATGCGATGAGCTTTACATCGACGAAATTTCACCCGGCGAACGCCCAAGCCTGCTGCATCTGTGTTTTCAGGCCGAGAACCGCGACATGGTCGACCGCTTCCACGAGGCGGCCCTTGCCAATGGTGGGCGCGACAATGGCGCGCCGGGGCCGCGCGATTATCACCCCGGCTATTACGCGGCCTTCGTGTTGGACCCCGACGGCAACAATATCGAGGCGAAATGCGACGAGCGCATCACCCGCCGCTCTGCCGCAAGTATCGAAATCGAGACCTAGCCCAGATCGCCCCCCAGCCCGCGCATCAGCGGCACGAAATCGGGGAATGACGTGGCGATAGCTGCGCCGTCATCGACGGTGACCTCGGCATCTGCGGCAAGCCCTGCGATCAGGAAAGACATCGCAATGCGGTGATCAAGGTGGGTGGCGACCGGCCCGGCCCCGCCCGGAATACGGCCCTTGCCGTGGACGGTCATGCTGTCGCGGGTCTCATCCACCTCGACCCCGTTCGCGCGCAACCCCTTGGCCATGGCGTCGATGCGGTCGGATTCCTTGACGCGCAGTTCGGCGACGCCGTTCATCACGGTATCGCCCTGCGCCATGGCCGCGATGACCGACAGGATCGGGAATTCGTCGATCATGCTGGCGGCGCGCTCTGCCGGAACGCTGACGCCGTGTAGGGTCGAGTGACGCACGACCAGATCAGCCACCGGCTCGCCCCCCTCTTCACGGTCGTTTTCCCATGTCAGGTCCGCGCCCATCTCGGCCAGCGTGACATACAGCCCGTCGCGGGTCGGGTTGCGGCTGATGCCGGCCACCCGGATTTCCGAGCCCGGCACGATCAGCGCCGCCGCCACCGGGAACGCCGCCGAGGACGGGTCGCGCGGCACGGCGACGGTCTGCGCGCGCAGCTCTGGCCGGCCGGTCAGGGTGATGACATGGCCCTCGGGGGTGGTTTCGGTGGTGATCGTCGCACCAAAGCCTGCAAGCATCCGTTCAGAGTGGTCGCGGGTCGGCTCTTTTTCGATCACGACGGTCTGGCCGGGCGCGTTCAGCCCCGCCAGCAGCACCGCAGACTTGATCTGGGCCGAGGCGACCGGCGTCGCATAGCGGACCGGCACCGGGTCCTGAACGCCCTTGATGGTGACGGGCAGCAACCCGCCTTCGCGGGTGGTGATGTCCGCGCCGAACAGCGCCAGCGGGTCGGTGATGCGGCGCATCGGGCGTTTCGACAGGCTGGCATCGCCGGTAAAGGTGGCAGTGATCGGCGTCGTTGCCATCGCCCCCATGATCAGCCGCACGCCGGTGCCGGAATTGCCGCAATCGATCACGCCCGCAGGTTCAGCAAAGCCGCCGACGCCGACGCCATCGACGATCCATTCGCCCGGTCCCAGCCGTTCGACGGTCGCGCCGAACGCCTGCATGGCCTTGCCGGTATCCAGCACGTCCTGCCCTTCCAGCAGGCCGGTGATATGGGTCCGCCCCACCGCCAGCGCGCCAAGGATCAGCGCGCGGTGGCTGATCGACTTGTCGCCGGGGACCTGTGCAGTCCCCGACAGCGGTTTGCCGGGGCGCGAGGACATCGGCTTCGCGGGCGCGTGTGACATCTGGATTACCTTTCTAGAACAGGGTCTTGCGCAGCATATTCAGCGCAACGAGCATCAGGAAGCCGGCAAAGACCCGCTTCAGCATCTTCGCATCCAGCCGGTGCGCCAGCGCGGCCCCCAAGGGTGCGGTCAGCAGCGTCATTGCAATCACGATCAGGAAGGCCGGGATGTTGACCGCGCCGATGGTGCCGGGCGGTGCGTTCTCGGTCGGGGTCAGCAGGAACAGCAGGGCCGAGGGCAGCGCGATCAGCCCGCCAAAGCCCGCAGCCGTCGCCACCGCGCGGTGGATCGGCAGGCCATGCAGCGACATCAGCGGCACCCCGATCGACCCGCCCCCGATCCCCAGCAGGACCGAGACAAAGCCGGTCAGCCCCGCCATGACATATTTCACCGGCCCCTGCGGCATCCGGTCCGCAAGCCGCCAGCTTGCGCGGCCGAACATCATGTAGCTGGCGATGACGATGACCAGCACGCCAAAGATCACCTGCAGTGTCTGCGTTCGCAGCGACGAGACCAGCATCACCCCAGCTGCGGCCCCCAGCATGATCCCCGCGGCCCAGTCCTTCAGGATCTGCCAGTCCACCGCGCCCTTGCGGTTATGCGCCATGACCGAGCGCGCCGAGGTCACGATGATGGTCGCCAGCGAGGTTGCCAGACAGATCTGCATCAGGTCGTCAGAGCCATAACCGGCAGCGCTGAACAGATACAGGAAGGCCGGGACCAGCACGATGCCGCCGCCAACCCCCAGAAGCCCGGCAAGCAGCCCGGCGAAAGCGCCGACCAGGGCCAGCGTGATTGCGGGCAGGATCATCTCGGTCATGCGGCCTCCGCAGCGTTTCGCACCTGATCCAATGCCGCGTCATAAAGCGCAAGGCCTTCTGCCGGGGTCCGCGCCTTCGACGCCCCCTCGCTGAGGGTTCTGCGCCACAGCCGCGCGCCGGGGCGGCCGTGAAACAGGCCCAGCATGTGGCGGCTGATGTTGTGAATGCGTGCGCCGTCGTCCAGCCAGCGCGCGATCAGCGGGCGCGTGGCCAGTGCCGCATCCACCGGATCGGCGAAGGGCGGTGTGTCGCCCCACAGCGCATCTGCCGCGCCAAGGCTGTCCCAGGGCTGGTGATAGGCGGCGCGGCCGATCATCACCCCGTCCATATGGGCCAGCTGCTCGGCCTCCATCCCCGGCTGGACACCGCCATTGATCGACAGGTGCATATCCGGGAACGCCGCTTTCATGCGATGAACCAGCGGGTAATCCAGCGGCGGGATTTCGCGGTTATCCTTGGGCGAAAGCCCCTCTAGCCAGGCCTTGCGGGCGTGGATGGTGACGCGGCTGGCACCGGCATCGCGCATCCGCGCCAGAAAGTCGGGCAGCACCGTTTCCGGGTCCTGATCGTCCACCCCGATGCGGCATTTGACCGTCACCTCGACCGGGCTTTCGGCAATCATCGCGGCCACGCAGCGCGCCACCAGATCCGGCGTTTTCATCAGCACCGCGCCGAAACAGCCCGACTGCACCCGGTCCGAGGGGCAGCCGACATTCAGGTTGATTTCGTCATAGCCATGGGGCGCCGCAAGCGCGGTGGCGCGGGCCAGTTCGTCCGGGTCCGATCCGCCGATCTGCAAGGCCACCGGATGCTCGGCCATTTCCTTGCCCAGCAAGCGGTCACGCGGGCCGTGAATGATCGCGGGCGCGGTCACCATTTCCGTGAACAGCAGCGCACGCCGCGACAGCACGCGGTGAAAGCCGCGGCAATAGCGATCGGTCCAGTCCATCATCGGCGCCACGGACAGCCGGGCGGCATCGCGAACTGCAGTTGTGTCTTTGCTGCTCATCTCATCATCTTCAAGGCGCCGCCCGCTTTCATGCGGCCCAGCGGGCTTATGCCGGTTTTTTCCGGCCTGCGCGAGTGGATTTGCCGCGCCCTGCCCGACAGGCAACGCCGGGCGGGCAAGGGCGCATCGCCTAACGCTTCTTCATCGCCTCCAGCAGGGCGGCCCCGAACCCGCCCGGAGCGTCGGCTTTGGCCGCGCGGGGCGGCTTCCCCTTCGGCTTGCCCGACGGGCGCGGCCCCTGCCCTGCACCGGGCTTTCCTGTGTGGGCACGCTCTGCATCTGCGCCCCCATCTTTACGCATCGACAGCCCGATGCGCTTGCGCGGAATATCGACCTCGGTCACGCGAACCTTGACCACATCACCGGCCTTGACGACCTCGTGCGGGTCCTTGACGAAACGGTCGGCCAGCTGGCTGACATGGACCAACCCGTCCTGATGCACCCCGATATCCACGAAGGCACCAAAGGCCGCGACATTGGTCACCGTGCCTTCCAGCCGCATGCCGGGTTTCAGATCCTTGATGTCCTCGACCCCGTCCGCGAAGGTCGCCGTCTTGAACTCCGGCCGCGGGTCGCGACCCGGCTTTTCCAGTTCGCGGAAAATGTCGCGCACGGTGGGCAGGCCGAAGGAATCGGTCACGAAATCCTCGGCCCGCAAGGTCTTCAACGCCCCGGCCGAACCGACGATCTGGCGAAGATCGCGCCCGCAGGCGCGCACGATCTGGCGGGCGACATCGTAAGCCTCGGGGTGGACCGAGGAGGCATCCAACGGTTCCTCGCCATCGCGGATGCGCAGAAAGCCCGCGCATTGTTCGAAGGCCTTCGGGCCAAGGCCGGACACCTTCATCAGCATCTTGCGCGACGGGAAAGAGCCGTGCTGTTCGCGGTGGCGCACGATTGCCTCGGCCAGCGAGGGGCCCAGCCCCGCGACCTGCGCCAGCAGCGGCGCCGAGGCGGTGTTCAGGTCCACGCCAACAGCGTTCACCGCATCTTCGACCACCGCATCCAGCGCCCGCGCCAGACGGCGCTGATCGACGTCATGCTGATACTGGCCGACGCCAATGGATTGGGGCGTGATCTTCACCAGCTCGGCCAGCGGATCCTGCAAACGCCGCGCGATGGAAACCGCCCCGCGCAGCGATACGTCGAGACCCGGAAATTCGCGCGCTGCAAGTTCCGATGCCGAATAGACCGAGGCCCCGGCCTCGGACACGACAACCTTGCTGGGCTGGCGCGCCCCTTTCGGCAACAGCGGAAGCGTTTCAGAGACCAGCTTTTCGGTTTCGCGGCTGGCGGTGCCGTTGCCAATGGCGATCAACTCGACCCCGTGGCGGGAAATCAGCTCGACCAGCTTGGACTGCGCGCCGCGCAGGTCCATCTTTGGCTGGAAGGGATAGATGGTGGCCGTGTCCAGCAGCTTGCCGGTCTGGTCGACAACGGCGCACTTCACGCCGGTGCGGATGCCGGGATCAAGCCCCAGCGTCGCCTTTGCCCCCGCCGGTGCCGCCAGCAGCAGATCCTTGAGATTGCGCGAAAATACCGCAATCGCTTCCTCATGCGCGCGTTCGCGCAATTCGCCCAGAAGGTCGATATACAGCGCCAGCGAGAATTTGACCCGCCAGGCCCAGCCCGCCGCATCGCGCAGCCAGCGGTCGCCGGGGGTGTCGCCCGACGTGCCCAGATGCGCCGCGATCTTGGCGATGGCCTGCGGCACCCCGGTTTCGGGATCGGGGGCCAGTTCGATGGTGACGATTTCTTCCTTGGCGGCGCGCATGATTGCCAGCGCGCGGTGGGACGGCATATCGGCCCATTTCTCGCGCTGATCAAAATAATCCGAGAACTTCGCCCCCTGCTGTTCCTTGCCCTCGATCAGCTTCGAGGAGACATAGGCCTCGCGCCGCATGAAATCGCGCAGCTGGCCCAGCAGATCGGCCTGTTCGGACAGCTCCTCGGTCAGGATGTCGCGCGCGCCGGCAAGCGCGTCTTTCACCGTCGGCACGGCCTCGCCCAGATAGGATTCCGCATGTGCCTCTGGCGCGACCGACCGCATTTCCATGATGACGCGCAGCAAGGGTTCAAGCCCGTTTTCGCGGGCGATCATCGCCTTGGTACGCCGCTTTGGCTTGAACGGCAGATAGATATCTTCCAGCGTCGCCTTGGTTTCGGCAAGGGCGATGGCGCGGGCCAGATCGTCGGTCAGCTTGCCCTGATCGCGGATCGAGTTCAGGATCGTCTCGCGGCGCGATTCAAGTTCGCGCAGATAGCCAAGCCGGTCGGCCAGACTGCGCAGCTGGGTATCGTCAAGGCCGCCCGTGACCTCCTTGCGATAGCGCGCGACGAAGGGCACGGTCGCGCCCCCATCCAGCAGCGCAATCGCCGCGTTCACCTGCGCCGGGGTGGCGGCTATTTCCTGGGCAATCACCCGGTCGATCTGTGCGACGGTCTGGGTCAAGGCGGGCCTCCTTTTATCGGAAGACCGTGATAGCGACAGCGCCGCCGGGCGGCAATAACGGGTTGCGACCCGCCGCCGCGCCAGCCTGCATTCCGCCGTCAACCTCGACTTAAACATTTGGCCCTAGCTTCGAGGGCATGCGATTCGTGCTTGCCCTGCTGATCCTGCTGTTCCCCCTGCGCGCCCTTGCCGCGACAGAGGAGCCGGCGGCTTTGTGCGAATGGGCGTCCCAGACCGCCGCAATCGAGGCAGGCGTGCCACCCGACATCCTCGGCGCGCTGACGCTGACCGAAACCGGGCGCAGACGCGACGGCGTCGTCCGCCCCTGGGCGTGGAGCGTGAATGCCGAAGGCGATGGCACATGGTTCGAAGACCCCAATGCCGCCCTCGCCTTTGCCGAGGACAAGGTCGCCGCCGGACGTACCAACCTGGATATCGGCTGCTTCCAGCTGAACTACCGCTGGCATGGCGAGAATTTCGCTTCGGTGGCCGAGATGTTCGATCCGCTGAACAATGCCCGATACGCGGCGAAATTCGTCAGCCAGCTTTATGCCGAAACCGGCGACTGGCGGCGGGCGGCGGGGACGTTTCATTCCCGCACACCGGTCCATGCGACACGCTATCTGGCGCGGTTCGACGAATTGCGCGCCGGCCTGCGCATGGGCGGGTTCGAAGGCATGCGCGACATGGCAGAGACCTATAACCGCTTCGCTTCGGCCGACCCGAAGTCGCTGGCACGACTGCCGCAACCCTCAAGCCGGGCGCGGATCGTCGACAAACGGATGCTGCTGGGCGCGCCGATGGGGACGCCCGGGACCGGAATGCCGGGGTCACTGGCCGTCATCGGGGGCGAAAGGATGGCGCTGCTGTCATCCGGAACCGGGCTGCTGGACGCACAGCGCGGGCCGCTGATCGGACCGGGCGCGGCGGCCCCGTCTTCACCCGACGAACGCCGTCGGCGGCGCCGCAACCCGGTTGCGGCTGACCTCTCGGATGGTGAATTGGTCGCGAAGCCCGCGCCGTTGACGGAATATCCCGCCGACCTGCCCGATGCCGGCATTGCACCCGCCAATCTTGAAATCTCCGGGGCCGAGGAATTGCTGTGACCGCAGACCGGTTTTGCCAGCAGGTCGTAAGAGTGCCAGACGAATTCAGCCAGCATGACCCAAACAGCCCCGCGCGGCGTTTGCATGCACGCAGGACAGGGGCGTCAGCGTTCCGATGCGCGATGAGGCAGATAAGAAAGGGGCACCGCGCCTGCACGCGATGCCCCGAAAACGCCCAGCCTTGGGCCGTGTCAGACCTTCCAGTCCGGCGCCACCGAGGCCGCGATTGAGGCGTCGAGCGCCTCGAAATCGCCGAGGCCAATGGTGCCATACAGCTCGGATCGGGTCTGCATTTCCGGCAGCATGGCGGTGGTGGCACCGTCGCGCGCCAGCGTCGCATACAGCTTTTCCTGCGCCTTGTTCGCCACCCGCAACGAAGACACCGGCCAGATAACCATGTCGTAACCCAGATCCTCGAACTCCTGCGCGGTCAGCGCGGGCGTGCGACCGAACTCGGTCATGTTGGCCAGCAGCTTGACGCCCGGCAGCGCCGCGCGGACTTCCTTGAACATCTCGACCGAGGTCAGCGCCTCGGGGAAGATCGCATCCGCCCCGGCCTCGACATAGAGTTTCGCGCGGGCGATAGCGCCTTCCAGACCTTCGCTGGCGGCCGCATCGGTGCGGGCGACGATGCGCAGATGCCGGCGCGCCTGTGCGGCCGCCGCGACCTTGGCCGCCATATCCGCCGCCGTTGCCAGCTTCTTGTCGTTCAGATGGCCGCATTTCTTCGGCAAAAGCTGGTCTTCCAGATGCACCGCGCCGGCGCCCGCATCTTCAAAGGTGCGGACCATGTGCATGACATTCAGCGCCTCGCCATAACCGGTATCGCCATCAACCAGCAGCGGCAGCCCGGTGGCCCGGGTGATCTGGCGAATGAAGAAGGCGACTTCGTCCACGGTGATGATGCCCAGATCCGGCAGCCCCATCGACGCGGTCATGGCCGCACCCGACAGATAAAGCGCATCGAACCCGGCCGCTTTCGCCTGCAGCGCCGCCTGCCCGTTATGCGCGCCGGGCAGGCGCAGGATGCCGGGCGCATCCAGAAGTTCCTGGAAACGCTCGCCCGCGGGGCGGTCGGGATATTCGGCCCCAACAAGATAAACCATGATGGCTCCTTTTCAGCCGCGCTTGGACAGCGGCACGAATTTACGGTTCTCCGGGCCCGTGTAATGGGCCGAGGGGCGGATGATCTTGCCGTCCTCGCGCTGCTCGATCACATGCGCACCCCAGCCCGAGGTCCGCGAGATGACGAAAAGCGGCGTGAACATGGCGGTCGGAACCCCCATGCGGTGATAGGACACGGCGCTGAACCAGTCGAGATTGGGGAACATCTTGCGTTCCTGATCCATCACCGTCTCGATCCGTTCGGCGATGTCGAACAGGCGCATGTCGCCATCAAGCTTCGACAGATCTTTCGCCACCCGCTTGATGACCACGTTGCGCGGATCGGCGATGGTATAGACCGGATGGCCGAAGCCGATGATGATTTGCTTTTCGGCCACGCGGGCGCGGATATCTTCGGCGGCCTCATCCGGATCGGCGTAGCGCGACTGGATTTCATAAGCCACTTCGTTGGCACCGCCGTGCTTCGGACCACGCAGCGCGCCAATGCCGGCGGTGATCGCCGAATACATATCCGAACCCGTCCCCGCGACCATCCGCGCCGTGAAGGTCGAGGCGTTGAATTCGTGTTCCGCATAAAGGATCAGCGAGGTCTGCATCGCCCGCACATGATCGGCCGAGGGCTTCTTGCCATGCAGCAACCGCAGGAAATGTTCGGCGATCGAGGTCTCGTCGCCCTCGACATCCACACGGCGGCCATTGTGGCTGTAGTGATACCAGTACAGCAGCATCGACCCCAGCGAGGCCATCAGCCGGTCGACGATATCGCGCGCGCCGGCCGGGTTGTGGTCATGCGCCTCGGGCAGGATGCAGCCCAGCACCGACACGCCGGTGCGCATCACATCCATCGGATGAGTCGCCGCCGGCAGCTGTTCCAGTGCCGCCATGACCGGGGTGGGAAGCCCGCGCAAACGCGCGAGCTTGGTTTCATATGCCGCCAGCTGGGCCTTGTTCGGCAGGCTGCCATGGACCAGCAGGTGGGCGATTTCCTCGAACGTCGCGGCTTCGGCGATGTCGACGATGTCATAACCCCGGTAATGCAGGTCATTGCCGGTTTCGCCCACGGTGCACAGCGCGGTATTGCCGGCCTCGACCCCGGACAGGGCCACGGATTTCTTGGCTGTCTTGGCCATCTGAGCCTCCCTTATGCTTTGAAGTCGAAGATCCCCGTCGGACGCGCGCCGCCCAGTTTGCCGGCTTCGACGACGAAGTTCAGCGCCGCCAGATCGCCCGCCTTCAGATCGGCCAGTGCTTCGGCCGCCTGCAGGAAGCGGGTCTGTTCGGCCGGCGCGATGATGCCATCCGACAGGGTCAGGAACTTGTTCTTGTAGTTTTCGCGCACGAAGGGACGGGCGCCGTCGGGATGGGCGTCGGCAAGGGCCAGTTCATCCTCGATCACCTGACCGTTCTTCAGCGTGACAACCACGCGACCGCCGAAGGCCTTTTCCTTCGGATCCTGCGAGTGATAGCGGCGCGTCCATTCCTTGTCCTCGGTGGTCGAGATCTTGTGCCACAGCGCCACGGTTTCCGGGCGGTTCGCGCGTTCCGGGGCATAGGATTTTTCGTGATGCCAGCCGCCATCTTCCAGCGCGACGGCGAAGATATACATGATGGAATGGTCAAGCGTTTCGCGCGAGGCTTTCGGGTCCATCTTCTGCGGGTCGTTGGCGCCGGTGCCGATCACGTAATGGGTGTGATGGCTGGTATGGATGACGATGCTGTCGATCTGCGACAGGTCGCCGATCTTCGGCCCCATGCGGCGGGCGAGGTCGATCAGCGCCTGCGACTGATATTCAGCCGAATGTTCCTTGGTATAGGTGTCAAGGATCGCACGCTTGGCCTCGCCCTTGCCCGGCAGCGGCACGTTATATTTCGCGCCGGGACCCGACAGCAGGTAGGCAATGAAGCCGTCTTCGCCTTCCCATGCCGGCGACGGTGCGCCTTCGCCGCGCATCACGCGGTCCACGGCCTCGATCGCCATCTTGCCGGCGAAGGCCGGGGCATAGGCCTTCCAGGACGAGATCTCGCCCTTGCGCGACTGGCGCGTGGTGGTGGTGATGTGCAGCGCCTGCTGGACGGCCTGATAGATGGTTTCGGTATCCAGCCCCAGCAGCGTGCCGATGCCGGCGGCGGCTGACGGCCCGAGATGGGCGATATGGTCGATCTTGTGTTCGTGCAGGCAGATGCCGGTGACCAGATCGACCTGAATTTCGTAACCAGTGGCCAGACCGCGGATCAGATCGGCGCCGGATTTCCCGGTATGCTGGGCGACTGCCAGAATCGGCGGGATGTTGTCGCCGGGATGCGAGTAATCGGCGGCCAGATAGGTGTCGTGGAAGTCCAGCTCTCGCACCGCCACGCCGTTGGCATAGGCTGCCCATTCCGGCGAAACGGTGGTGCCGCTTTCGACGCCGAAGACGGTCGCGCCGGGCTGATAGGGATGGGCCATGGCCTGCGCGCGGGCCGAGGCGACCGGGCGGCGCGCGACGGAAGCGGCTGCGACCGAGGCGTTGTCGATGATGCGGTTGATGATCATGTCGGTGACATCGGCATCGACCGCGACGGGATCGGCGGCAACCTCGGCGATTTTCCAGGCCAGCTGGTCTTCGCGGGCCAGATTCTCGGCCGATTTATAGGTGCGAACTTCATGCGTCTTCATGTGCTGATCTCCTGAGCGGTAATCTTCTTCGGCCGGCCGTGTTCGTTCACGGCGACCATCTGGAACTGTCCTTGCGCGACCGGGGCGCGTTCGCCGGTCTGCGGATCTTCGCGGCTTGCCTGCACCTCGACCGTCATCGAGCTGCGACCCGCATCGGTGACGCGGGCGGCAATGACGAACAGATGGCCCACCGGAACCGGCGCGGTGAAGCGCAGATCCTTCACCGCCGCCAGCACCACATTACTGCGCGCATGGCGGCTGGCGGCGGTAAATGCTGCCTGCGCCAGCATCGAAAGCCCCTGCCCCGCGAACAGCGTACCGTAATGGTTCGCCTGTGCGGGCAGGACCAGCTCGGTCTGTTCAAAGGTGGCGGTTTCTCGCGCTTGCATGGCGATCCTTCGCAAGATTTGCACCGACAGTTTCCACGCAGCAGCGCCTCTGGTAAACAACAGACTTGCATCAAGTTGCGAAAGCGCGCCGGCGGTTTTGCGAATTTTGCGAAGGATTGCGAATGAAGAATGCCTATCTTGGTGGACAGCTGCGGCGGTTGCGTGAAACCCATGCAATGACGCAGGCAGCGCTGGCGCGGGCGCTGGAAATCTCGCCCAGCTACCTGAACCAGATCGAACGGAATCAGCGCCCTTTGACGCTGGCCGTGCTGGCCAAGCTGGACGAGCTTTTCGGGGCCGAGGCGCAGCCCTTCCACGATGCGGGCGACGGGCGGCTGGCCTCGCGGTTGCGGGCTGCACTGGCCGATCAGGGCGCGCAGCTGAGCCTGTCGGAACTGCATGATCTGGCCGACAATTCGCCCGCGCTGGCAAAGGTGATTCTGGACATGCGCCGCCGTCTGCGCAACGCGACAGAGCGGGCGAACCTGCTGGCCGAACAGGCAAGCGATCCGTCGGGCGGCCCCGCCGCGCCGACCGCCTTCGAGGCCGTTCGCGATTATTTCTATACCCGCCGCAACCACATTGCCGAACTGGACCGCGCGGCCGAACGGCTGGGCAATCTGCTGCCGGTGATCGGGCGGGCGGACGCGCTGACAACCTATCTGGCCGACCGCTACAAGATCCGGGTCGAACCCGCGACCGAGCCGGGCGTCCTGCGGCGTTACGATGCCGAGACGCGGGTGCTGCGGATCTCGACCCAACTGTCGGACGCGCAACAGGCGTTTCAGATGGGCACTCAGCTTGGCCTGCTGGAAGAAGCCGAGACCATCGAGCGGCTGTGCCAGAAATCCGGGCTTGCGCCCGAGGATCAGCCGATGCTGCGGATCGGGCTGGCAAATTACTATGCCGGCGCGCTGATCCTGCCATACGAGACATTCCTGACCGCCGCCGAGGCCGAACGTTACGACATCGCCCTGCTGTCACAGCGCTTCGATGTCGGTTTCGAAACCACCTGCCACCGCATGTCCACCTTGCAACGCCCCGGCGCCGAGGGGGTGCCGTTCTTCTTCATCCGGGTCGACCGGGCGGGCAATATCTCGAAACGGCAATCGGCGACGGATTTCCATTTCTCGCGCTTCGGGGGATCCTGCCCGCTGTGGACGATCTATGACGCCTTCTCCCATCCGGGCGAGGTGTTGCGGCAGGTGGCGCAGATGCCGGACGGGCGGCGTTACCTGTGGATCGCGCGCACAGTCAGCCATGGGCGCGGCGGCTTTGGCACGCCGGTCAAGCACTTCGCCGTGGCGCTTGGCTGCGACATCGCCCATGCCGACCGGCTGGTCTATGGGCGCGGGCTGGACCTGCTGGGACCGGAAACGGCCACGCCAATCGGTCCCGGCTGCAAACTTTGCGAACGACCCGCCTGCCCGCAGCGCGCCTTTCCGATGATCGGCCAGCCCATTTCAGCCGCGCCGGGCCGGGCCGCCTTTGCGCCCTATTCTTCGGATTCCTTGCCGTAGAACATGGTGCCGATCTCGATCTGGCCGCGTCCGACCTCGCGCCGGTGGCGGTTGGTGTCGCGCAGCGAGTACACGCAGCCGCAATATTCCTGCATGTAGAATTCCTCGCGCTTGGAAATATCGATCATGCGGCTGGACCCGCCACCCTTGCGCCAGTTGTAATCCCAATATTCCAGCCCGTCATACGGCCGCACCGCGCGTTCTCCGCAGCCATTGATCTGCTTCATGTCCTTCCAGCGCGAGATGCCAAGGCTGGAGGTCATCACCGGAAAGCCGTGCTCATGCGCGTAAAGCGCGGTGCGTTCGAACCGCATGTCGAAGCACATGGTGCAGCGGATGCCGCGCTCTGGCTCCCACTCCATCCCCTTTGCACGGGCATACCAGTTTTCAGTGTCGTAATCGGCATCGACGAAGGGGACGTTGTGGGTTTCGGCGAAGCGGATGTTTTCATCCTTGCGCAGAAGGTATTCCTTCTCGGGGTGGATGTTCGGGTTATAGAAGAAGATCGTATAGTCGATGCCCGATGCCGTCATCGCTTCCATCACTTCGCCCGAACAGGGGGCGCAGCAGGAATGCAGCAGCACCTTTGTCTGCCCGCCGGGGGGCGTCAGGACGGGGCGTTCAAAATCGGTGGTCATGGCGGATACCTTGCGACGGCGCGGGATCAAGCGTGTTTTCTAGCCTGAAAGCGACAAAACGAAAAGGGCGACCCGAAGGCCGCCCCTTGTCCGAACCCTGTCGGTCCGGCGATCAAGCCGTCAGGCGGCTTTCGCGTGATGACCACACCAATCGTCGGATTTGACGACCGGCCACAGGCCCTGACTGTCCGCATCTTTCTGCGAGACCGGCGGATTGGCACGGCACAGCCCGCCATCGCTCAGCTTATGCGACAGGTTGGCGACGTGATCCTCGAAAAATGCGCAAGATGCGCAGGTCGAATTCGACATTTTGGCTTCCTTCTTTCGGTTGCGGCTTCAGATGGCGGCTGGCTGGTTCGCTGGCGTTTAGGCTGGCGTTTTCTGGCTGGCTGCCTTGTCACCTATCTAGGACGCACCGCACCAAGGTTCAATAATTAATTCAATAAAAACAAATACTTGATCTATTAAGTCAGGCAAAGAAGGCCAAGGAAATCCATCAGTTTTGCAAGGAAAACTCTCAAGTTTCTGCGGCGGCAGGAATAGCCAGGAAAGACTGCGGAATGCCGCGCCGCGAAGAATAACCGACAGAAAGGCCCGACATCCGCGGCGGGCATTCAGACGGCAGTTTGCGGCCTTGCCGTCCGCCCGATTGGGAAGATTTTAAACATCACGCTTTCGTGAGCGGCCCGCCCGACGCGGCCATTCCCTGCAAATGGCGAATCGCCCCTGCGGGCACCGACAGCGGGGCCAGCCACCACCGCCCTCGGCACAAACGAAAAAAGGCGGGCCGAGGCCCGCCTTTCGCTTATTCCCGCCCGGTCAGTCCTTGGCGTCTTCGGCCTTGGCACCGGTGCCGCGAATGGTGGGGACGACCTGGTCGCCCCAGGCGCCCGCGCCGTTATGGATGCGCGAGACGCGGATCACCTCGACCGAGACGCCTTCGTGCACGGCACGTTGCACGGCGTCATTCAGGCGGTGCACCGCCTCGGCCACGCGGTGAATGGCGCGGGTTTCGCGGTCGCCTTCGGGAAGGTCGATGCGCTGAAATTCGGTATCTGCGTTCATGTCTCGCTCCTCCAGTTAGGGGTTGGGGCCACATTAGCCGCCCCAACCAAGAGTTTACAGGGCCTTATTCTGCCGCGAACTGGTTCATGGTGTTGGCATGACCGCCCGCTTTCAGTGCGCGCTCGCCGCCGACCATTTCCTTGAACGTGTCGCCCAGATCCGAGCCGACCTCGTGCTGGTGCTTGACCGCACTGATGCCGCGACGGATTTCCTCGCGCTGAACGGTCTTGACGTAAGCCAGCATCTTGTCGTCGCCGAAGTAACCGCGCGACAGCTCGTCCACCGATTTCGCGGTCAGGTGGAAGGTCGGCAGCGTGATCAGGTTGTGGAACACGCCGGCCTGCGTCGAGATGTCGTGCTGGAAGCGCTGCAGGCGCGCATCGGCTTCCTGACCCAGCTCCGAGGCGTCGAATTCCGCCTTCATCAGCTCATTCCCCTCCGGGTAATCGCCGGCCGCGATCTTGCCTTCGGCGATCCATTCATCACGGACCTGCTTGCGCAGGTTCAGGGTCCAGTTGAACGAAGGCGAGTTGTTATAGACCAGCTTGGCGTTCGGAACCGCCTCACGCACTTCGTTCACCATGCCAGCGATTTCGGCGACATTCGGGGTGTCGGTTTCGATCCACAGCATATCGGCGCCGCCCTGTGTCAGGTTGGCAATGCAGTCTTCCACGACGCGCGCCCGGCCCGAGCCTTTCTTGAACGGGAAAAGACCGTTCGGCAGGCGCTTCGGCTTGACGAATTCGCCGTTCAGCATGATCGCCAGCTCGCCATCGCGGACGGGGTTTTCATCGGTGATCGCGTCGGTATCCAGCCATTTGATGTATTCCGAGGCCAGATCGCCGGGTTCCTGAGACACCGGAACCTTCTGGGTCAGACCGGCGCCAAGGCTGTCGGTGCGGGCAACGATGACGCCTTCATCAACGCCCAGTTCCTCCAGCGCCAGACGGCAGGCGCGCAGCTTCTCGATGAAATCTTCGCGGGGCACGGTGACCTTGCCGTCCTGGTGGCCGCATTGCTTGGCGTCCGAAACCTGGTTTTCGATCTGCAGGCAGCAAGCGCCGGCTTGGATCAGTTCCTTCGCCAGCAGGTAGGTGGCATGTTCGTTGCCGAAGCCCGCATCGATATCGGCGATGATCGGAACAACGTGGGATTCGAAGTTGTCGATGGCCTCGATCGCCTTCTTCTCGGCCGCTGCATCACCGGCCTTGCGGGCGGCGTGCAGGTCCTTGAACAGGTCGTTCATCGCCACTTCATCGGCCTGACGCAGCGAGACGTAGATCTCGCGGATCAGGTCGGCGACGGCGGTCTTTTCGTGCATCGACTGGTCGGGCAGATGGCCCCAGGTGTTGCGCAGACCGGCAACCATCCAGCCCGAAAGGTAGACATAGGCGCGCTTGGTGGTGCCACGCAGGCGCTTGACCGACTTGATCATCTGCTGGGCATGAAAGCCGGACCAGCAGCCAAGCGACTGGGTCGACAGCGTCGGGTCGGCATCATAGGCCGCCATATCCTCACGCATGACCTTTGCCATGTCGCGGGCGATGTCCAGATGGGTGTCATAGCTGTTCTGAAGCTTCAGCTGCACGATATCGTCGACGCTGACGCCACCGGGGGTCTGACCCGAGGGGTAGCGCTTGGAAACTTCGGCGTGCAGTTCGGCGTAGCTTTTGCGGTTTGCCATGATCTTTCCTTTCGAGAGAATGGTTCGTTGGGTTCGGCCCGCCCGGGCCGGGGCCAGATCTCCTCAATCCAGCGCGTTCAGCACGTCATAGGCGGGGGTGGTGATGAAATCGGGCAGAACGTCGGCGGTGGCGGCATCCTGAAGGATGCGCGCGGCCGAGGCGTAATGCCCGCGGTGAAACCCGGCCGGGCCAAGCCGGTCGAGGATGGCGGCGATTTCGGTCTGCACCATTTCGCCCAGCAGGGCCGCATCCATGCGGCGGCTGGATCCGTCGGGCAGGCGGATATCGGTGCGGTGGCGGATCCATTGCCAGATCTGCGCGCGGCTGATTTCGGCGGTGGCCGCGTCTTCCATCAGGTTGTGGATGGGGACAGCGCCCCTGCCCTGCAACCAGTTGGCCAGATATTCGATCGCGACCGAGACATTGGTCCGCAGCCCCGCTTCGGTGACCTGCCCGCGATGGGGTTGCAGCAGCTTGGCCGGCTCGATCCGGTAGGTCTGGCGTTGCAGGCGGATCTGGTTCGGGCCGGGCATTTCGGCGTCGAACACCTCCATCGCGACGGGAACCAGATCGGGATGGGCGACCCAGGTGCCATCATGACCAAGGCCGACCTCGCGCAGCTTGTCGGCGCGGACCTTGGCGAAGGCCTCGGCATTGGCGGTATCGTCGCCCTTGACCGGGATCTGCGCCGCCATCCCGCCCATGGCATGAATGCCACGGCGGTGACAGACCTTGATCAGCCGCGCCGCATAGGTCGCAAGGAAGGCATCCGCCATCGTGACCTGCGCCCGATCCGGCAGGACGTATTGAGAATGCTGGCGCAGCGTTTTGATATAGCTGAAGATATAATCCCAGCGCCCGCAATTCAGCCCGGCGATATGGTTGCGCAGTTCCCAGACGATCTCATCCATCTCGAAGGCGGCCGGCAGGGTCTCGATCAGCACGGTGGCCTTGATGGTGCCGTGCGCAAGCCCGACGCGTTCCTGCGCGAAGGTGAAGACCTCGTTCCAGAAGGCCGCCTCGCGGTGGCTTTCCAGCTTGGGCAGGTAATAGAACGGCCCGCGACCGGTTGCGGCAAAGGCGCGCCCGCAGTGAAAGATGCTCAGCCCGAAATCGAACAGCGCCGCCGACATCGGCTGACCGCCGATCAGCACATTGGCCTCGGCCATATGAAGCCCGCGCGGGCGCAGGATCAGGACGGCGGGATTGGCGCCGACGCGGTAGGACTTGCCGCTTTCGGGATCGTCGTATTCCAGCGCGTCGTCGCGATAGTCGATGACGTTCAGGTGCCCGGCAATGATGTTGCGGAAGCTGGGGGCGGTGGCGTCCTCGAAATCCGCCATGAAGGTTTTTGCGCCTGAATTCAGCGCATTGATCATCATCTTGCGGTCGACCGGGCCGGTGATTTCGACGCGGCGGTCCCACAGTGCTTCGGGAACCGGGGCGGCTTCCCAGATGCCCTGACGGATCTGGCGGGTGTCTTCCAGATATTCGGGCATCCGGCCTGCGTCGATCTTTTCCTGCCGACGCTGGCGCGCGATCATCAGCGCATGCAGCTTCATCCCGAAACGGCGCTGCAATTCACCCAGAAAGCTTAGTGCGTCAGCCGTCAGCACACGATTACCATCGCGGACAGCGCGCAGAACCAGCGGCAACTGATGCGAGGTGACGGGCTGATCGAGCGACATGGGCATGGCCTTCCGTTACAACCTTCATGGCAGGCAGCGATTCTGCTTCTGCATAATGTCACTTTAGTAATGTCATCTCGCATATGCAGTAGGCTTGTGTATAAAAGGGGTCACTCTGTCACTTTTGTCAGGGTCGTTACTTTTGTAATGTAAGATTTGTAACGAAACGAGGACATCATGGCGGCACGCGGCGACAAGCTGATCATCGGGCAGCGACTGAAGATCCTGCGCACCACGCTGGGGCTGACACAGGCCCAGATGGCCGCGCAGCTGGGCGTCTCTGCCAGTTACATCACATTGATCGAATCCGATCAGCGGCCTGCTTCGGCCAAGCTGCTGATGCGGCTGGCGCAGGTCTACGACCTGAACGTGGCGGAACTGGCCCCCGATACCGACGCCCAGCTGGCCGCCGATTTCGAGGCCGCCCTGAAAGACCCCGTGCTGGAGGTCGAGGGCGTCAACCGCGCCGAGATGGAGGCCGTGCTGCAGGCCTCGCCCCGGATCGCGGCGGCGCTGGTGCGGTTGCAGGGGCGACTGGGGGACGCGCTGATGCGTCACCAGATCGAGGAAAACCCCCTGACCGACCGTAACAAGGTCGAGGCTTTGGCCCAGATTGCCCGGCCGGTCGAACAGGTGCGCGACTGGTTCTATGACAGCCGCAACTATATAGACGCCCTCGACCGCGTGGCCGAGGGCTTGGCCGATGAGAACAAGATCCACCGCGATGCCTCGGACGTGGCGCTCAGCGGGCTGCTGGCGGCGCATAACATCCGCATCCGCAGGCTACCCGCCTCGGTGATGGGCGGGTCTCTGCGCCGCTATGACCCGCATCGCAAGGAATTGCTGCTGTCGGAACTGCTGGACGCCTCCAGCCGGCGTTTCCAGATGGCGGTGCTGATCGCGCGGCTGAATTATGAAGATCTGATTGACGAGGTGCTGGCCGAGGCCGACTTTGAAGGCGATGCCGCGCGCAGTCTGGCCCGCGTAAGCCTGGCGAACTATTTCGCCGCCGCGCTGCTGATGCCCTATCGGCCCTTCCTGGCGGCCTGCGAATCCGAACGCTATGATATCGAGCTGATCAGCCACCGCTTTGGCACCAGTTTCGAACAGACCGCCCATCGCATGACCACCCTGCAACGGCAGGAGGCACGCGGCATTCCCTTTTTCTTCGTCCGCGTCGACCGGGCGGGCAACGTGTCCAAGCGCTTTAGTGCCGGGCGCTTCCCGTTTTCACGCTTTGGCGGCACCTGCCCGCTTTGGAACATCCATGGTGCTTTCGAAACACCCGGCCAGATCCAGACCCAGCTGATCCGCATGCCGGAAGGGGCACGGTATTATTCGGTCGCGCGCACGGTGACGCGGGCGGGGGGCAGCTTCTCCTCTCCTGCGCCGCGCCTTGCGGTGGGGCTGGGCTGTGACGTGGCCTTCGCGCCGCGGTTGATCTATGCCGATGCCTTCGACCCAGAGCGGACCGAACCGACCGATATCGGGCTGAACTGCTTCCTGTGCGAACGCCAGAATTGCGCCTCGCGCGCGCAGGCACCCATCAACCGCAATCTGGCCGTGAACGAATTGGAACGCAGCGTCGCCCTGTTCAGCTTCGAGGTCGAGTAACCAGCGCCGACAAGGCGTCTTTACACTGGCCGCGTGGCACACCAATCTGGCTGGAAGATGAAGGGCTTCCGACCTTTACGGGTCGACACCAAGGGGGCGGACAGTCGAGGCAACGCCTGTTTTGTCCTGTTGAAAGCTGGCACGGCCGCAGGAAAAGGGTACTGATCTGACCGACACGCTCGCCCAGGACGATCCGGAAAGGTCCACAATCTCGCAACGGCGCGACGGCGATCTGCTGGTACTGGATGGGTCGCTGCTGGTCTGGACGCTGCCGCAACTGCCCCCAAAGGGCGCCCCCCGGATCAGTGTTGCGGGGGTGGACAAGCTGGACACAGCCGGCGCCTGGTACCTGGCAGAGGCACAGCGCGCCGGCACCCGGCTGGAAGGGCTGCGGCCGAACCACGCCCAGCTGATCGAGACGGTAAGCGCCTCTATCCCCGAACCCGACCCGGAACCGCCGGCCGCGCCCCTGTGGCAGCAGATCCTGACCCGGACCGGCATTCGCACCACACAGGCACTGGGATATTTCCGCGAGCTGGCCGAATATCTGGGCCGCTACCTTGCTGCCGGCATGCGCGCGATCCGTCACCCATCGCAATTTCGGCTGACGTCGCTTGTCTATCACTGTCAGGAATCCGGCCTGCGTGCCGTGCCCATTGTCTTCGTGATGTCCTTCCTGATCGGGGTTGTGCTGGCCTTTCAAGGCGCGGCACAATTGTCCCAGTTCGGGGCCGAGGTCTTCGTCGTCGACCTAATCGGCATTGCCGTATTGCGAGAACTGGGGATTTTGCTGACCGCCATCGTGGTTGCCGGGCGTACGGCCTCGGCGCTGACGGCCTCGATCGGGTCGATGAAGATGCGCGAGGAAATCGACGCGATGCGCACCTTCGGCATGGACCCCGACCTGGTCCTGACCCTGCCCCGTGTGCTGGCGCTGGTGATCATGCTGCCGATTCTGGGGCTGATCGCGGATGTGGCGGGGCTGCTTGGCGGGGCGATTATGTCCTGGATCACGCTTGGCATCTCGCCCTCGATGTTTCTGACCCGGCTGACCGATACGCATGTCTCTCACGTCATTGTCGGGCTGTCGAAGGCCCCTTTCTTCGCCCTCATCATCGGCATCATCGGCGTGAATGGCGGCATGCGAGTGGGCAAGGACGCCGAATCGCTGGGTCAGATGACCTCAAAATCGGTGGTAAACGCGATTTTCGCCGTCATCATCGCCGACGCGCTGTTCTCGGTCTTCTTCTCGGTGGTCGGGCTATGAGCGTCGAAAACGTCATCGAGGTTCGCGGGCTGCACAACCAGTTTGGGGATCACGTGGTCCATCACGATCTGGATCTGGACCTGCGCCGGGGCGAGATTCTGGGCGTGGTCGGCGGATCCGGCACCGGCAAATCGGTGCTGTTGCGCAGCATCGTCGGGCTTGTCACGCCGCAGGCGGGCGAGATTCGCGTCTTCGGCCAGGACATTCGCAAGCTGACCGGGCCGGCGCGTGAATCGGTGGAACGCCGCTGGGGGGTGAATTTTCAGGACGGCGCCCTGTTTTCGGCGCTGACCGTGCGCGAGAATGTCGAGGTGCCGCTGCGCGCTGTCCCCGACCTCAGCGACGATGATCGCGAAAGGCTGGCGGGGCTGAAGGTCTCGATGGCCGGGCTGCCGGTCAATGCCAATCAGAAACTCCCCTCGGACCTGTCGGGCGGGATGCGCAAGCGAGCCGGACTTGCCCGCGCGCTGGCGCTGGATCCCGAGATCCTGTTTCTGGACGAACCCACCGCCGGGCTGGACCCGATCGGGGCGGATGCCTTTGACCGGCTGATCCTGACCCTGCGCGACGCGCTGAATCTGTCGGTGTTTCTGGTCACCCATGACCTCGATACGTTGCATACCTGCTGCGACCGCATTGCGGCTTTGGCCGAAAAACACGTGCTGGCCACTGGAACGATGGCCGAAATGTTGAAGATAGATCACCCCTGGGTGCATGAATATTTCCATGGTCCGCGCGCTCGTGCAGCCATGACGGCCGACGCAGGAGGCGAAGACGCAAATGGAAACTAAGGCGAATTATGCCCTCATCGGCGCGTTCACCATTGTCGGGTTTCTGGGGTTGCTGGGGTTCCTGATGTGGTTCGCCAAGCTGCAGCTGAATCAGCAATTCGCCTATTATGACGCCTATTTCCCCGAGGTGGCCGGGCTTTCGGTTTCCTCGCAGGTTCTGTTCGCGGGCCTGCATGTCGGCACTGTCTCGGCGATAGAACTGGCCCCTGACCGCCCTGACGCGGTCCGCGTGACGCTTGAACTGGACGAAAACACCCCCGTGCGCGTCGATTCGCGCGCCTCGATCGACACCTCGGCGGTCACCGGCGTGTCGCAGGTCACCATCACCCCCGGCATGCCCGCGAGCCTGCTGTTGAGTTCCATCGAGACCGAAGACACCCCGGTCATTCAATCCAGCCCCACGGCCTTGCAGACCATCGGTGAACAAGCGCCAGAGCTGCTGAGCCGCGCCAACATCGTCGCCCAGCAGCTGACCCAGCTGTTCGGCACCGAAAATCAAGAGCGGATATCTAATATCCTGATCAATCTGGAACGCTCGACCGAAAATATCGACAAGACCATGGCCGATATCTCGACCGCTGCCGATGCGATTGCCGGCTTTGGCGACAAGCTGGACACGCTGACCAGCAGCGCCGAGGGCGCGCTGAACAGTTTTGCCGGCGCCTCGACCCAGGCCGAAACCACTCTGGCCAGTGTCGACAGCTATGTCACCGGCGACCTGACCCCGCTGACCCAGGACCTGAAGCAGACGGCCGCGACGCTGAAAACCGATCTGGCCGCGCTTGGCACCCGCGCGCAGACCAGCCTCGACAATGTCGACACCGCCCTCGCCTCCGCCACCGGCACCATGGATGCAGCCCATGAAGTGATCGAGGATCTGGGCCCGGTCTTCACCGAACTGCGGACGACGCTTGGCAGCATCAGCACCGCCCTTGCGAACCTGCCCGAGGAACTGCCGCGCATCACCGCCAATATTGGAGATGCAGCCGATTCCGCCGCTGGCGCCTTCGATTCGCTTCAGGCGATGCTGGACGGCGCCCGCAGCCCGGTCCAGACTTTCACGCGCGAGGGGCTGCCGCAATTTTCACGCCTCGGCCACGAGCTGCGCGGGCTGGTCGCCAATATCGATCAGCTCGTCACGGCGCTGAAACGCAATCCGTCGCAGATCCTTCGGGGTCAGCCGACCCCCGAATTCCGCCGCTGAGGTGTTGCCATGACCCGTTCGATCCTTCGCCCCGCCCTTCTGCTGTCACTGACCCTGCTGCTGCCCGCCTGCGGCGCACTTCGCGCGCTGGAGGGAGAGCCGAACCGCGACGTGTTCGAATTGCGCGCTCCGCCGGTCAGCGCCGGCCAATGCGGCGGTGCCCGCGGAACGGAACTGGTGGTCGAGCTGCCCAAGGCGCGCGAGACGCTGGATTCGCCACGCATCATGATCCGGCCTTCGGTTCTGGAAACCCAGTACCTGCCCGATGCGATCTGGGGTGAGCCGGTCCCGGCCATGGTTCAGCGTCTGCTGGTCGAGACGCTGAACAATCACGATGCCTTCGGCCATGTCGGGCGCGAACCGCTGGGCCTTGCCGGCGACTTTGCCCTGCTGACCGAGATCAGCGCCTTCAACGCCGAACTTCTGGAAAAGGGCGCGCTGATCCGCATGACCGTCGAAAGCCAGTTGATCCGGGAAATGGATGCCGTGGTCGTGGGTCGAAGCCGCTTCGAGGTCACCACCGAATCGCCCAGCACCAGAACGGCCGACCTGATCCCGGCCTTCGACGCGGCCGCCCTGCAATTGATTACCGAGATGACCGCCTGGACCCTGGGCAGGGCGGGCGCGAACTGCCGGTGATTACCGCACTGGCCAGGGCGCCGCACACCCGCCGCCCGGGCCGGGGCGAGTTTGCGGCGCATCAATCCCTCTCAGATTGCGCGCTTCGCAGGTCGGGCCTTGAGGGTCGAAGTCATCTCTCGCGCAGCCGGCTCAGGTATTTTCAGGGCACTTTCCACGATTTTTGCGCTTGACCCCGCCCGCGCCCGACCTTAGGCAGGCGCCCTGTGATGGGCCCATAGCTCAGTTGGTAGAGCAACTGACTTTTAATCAGTGGGTCACAGGTTCGAATCCTGTTGGGCTCACCACTTTTCCCCTTTCTCTCAACTGGTTGTCGGCCGTTTTTTTCAACGGCAGAAGTTGTTGGTTATTATCGACGGCCAGATGCGAAAGCGCACCAGTATTAGCGGCAGCTTTGGCAGAAACGTGATGGAAAGATGGCGGCTGTCTGGGGCCTGCTTGACCGCACGCGGACAGTCGAGTGCCGAGGAGAAACAGACGATCAACGGATCTGTTGATCTGCGGCACAGCGTTCCAACGGAACCTGTCCCTGAAACTCCCTGCGCCCAACATGCACTCTTTGCGTTAAAATCAGCAAAAACACGGGGGCCATGAAGCAAACTTCCGCGCGAAGCAAGTCCTGCTTCTGTGCTTCGAATCAAAAAAGGCAGTCTTGCGACTGCCTTTTTGAGATAATGGTGAGCCCAACAGGATTCGAACCTGTGACCCACTGATTAAAAGTCAGTTGCTCTACCAACTGAGCTATGGGCCCATCACAGGGCGCTTGCCTAAGGTCGGGCACGGCTTGGGTCAAGTCCAAAACGTGCCGCTGGCGAAAACTTTTCGGCGGCACTATATGCACCTCATGGAACACGCCCGCACCCCCGGCCTGCCCTTCATGAAAATGCACGGGCTCGGCAATGATTTCGTCGTCATCGACCTGCGCCACGGAACGCAGGCGCCTGATGCTGCGACCATTGCGGCCATCGCTGACCGTCACTTTGGGGTCGGTTTCGACCAGCTTGCCACAATCGACCATGACGATCAGGCCGATGCCCGGCTGGTCTTCTTCAATGCCGATGGCAGCCGCTCGGCCGCGTGTGGCAACGCGACACGCTGCATTGCCCGCTTTCTGATGGACGGCAGCGGCAAGCAGTCGCTGGGCCTGCGGACGGACCACGCGATCCTGCGGGCCGAAGATGCCGGCAATGGCCTGACCCGCGTGAACATGGGCCCGCCGGTGCTGGATTGGCAGGCGATCCCGCTGGCGCAGGATGTCGATCTGCTGCACCTGCCGATTGCGGGCGATCCGGTCGCCACCGGCATGGGCAATCCGCATATGACCTTCTTTGTCGAGGATGCCGATTCGGTCGATCTGGATCATTTCGGCCCGGAACATGAACACCATCCGCTTTATCCGCAGCGCACCAATGTCGAAGTCGTTCAGGTGCTGTCGCCTTCCGAAATCAAGCTACGCATCTGGGAACGCGGGACCGGGGCGACGCTGGCCTCTGGCTCCTGTTCCTGCGCGGCGGCGGTGGCTGCGGCGCGGCGCGGGCTGACGGGTCGGCAGGTCACGGTGAACGTGCCGGGCGGGCAGTTGCAGATCGACTGGCGCGACGATGGCGTCTGGATGACCGGCCCCACCGCCCACGCCTTCGACGGGGTTTGGCGGGAATGAGCGCGCCGGTCTTTTCCACCCATGGCTGCCGCCTGAATGCCTATGAATCCGAGGCGATGCGCGAAATGGCCGAGGCCGCCGGGCTGCAAGGCGCGGTGATCGTGAACACCTGCGCGGTGACGGCCGAGGCCGTGCGCAAGGCCCGCCAGGACATTCGCCGGCTGGCCCGCGACAACCCCGGCGCGCCGGTCATCGTCACCGGCTGCGCCGCCCAAACCGAACCGGAAACCTTCGCCGCCATGCCCGAGGTCACCCGCGTCATCGGCAATACCGAAAAGATGCAGCCCGAGACATGGGCCGGCCTGACGCCCGACCTGATCGGCCAGACCGAGCGGGTCGTGGTGGATGACATCATGTCGGTCAAGGAAACCGCCGGCCACCTGATCGACGGCTTTGGTCGCCACCGCGCCTATGTGCAGGTCCAGAACGGCTGCGATCACCGCTGCACCTTCTGCATCATCCCTTACGGTCGCGGCAATTCGCGCTCCGTCCCGGCGGGCGTCGTCGTCGACCAGATCAAGCGGCTGCGGGATCGCGGCTTTAACGAGGTGGTGCTGACCGGCGTCGACCTGACAAGCTGGGGGGCCGATCTGCCGGGTACGCCGCGCCTCGGCGATCTGGTCATGCGGATCCTGAAGCTGGTGCCCGACCTGCCACGACTGCGGATTTCGTCAATCGATTCAATCGAAGCGGATGAAAACCTCATGCTCGCCATTGCGAGCGAGCCGCGCCTGATGCCGCATCTGCACCTGTCGCTGCAGGCCGGCGACGACATGATCCTGAAGCGCATGAAGCGCCGCCACCTGCGCGACGACGCCATCCGCTTCTGCGAGGATGCCCGCCGCCTGCGCCCCGAAATCGTCTTCGGCGCCGATATCATCGCGGGCTTCCCGACCGAGACCGAGGCGATGTTTGAAAACTCGCTGAAGCTGGTTCAGGATTGCGGCCTGACCTTCCTGCACGTCTTCCCCTATTCCGCGCGTCAGGGCACCCCCGCCGCCCGTATGCCGGCGGTGAACGGCACCGCCATCAAGGACCGCGCCGCACGGTTGCGTGCGGCTGGCGATGCCGCCTTGCTGACGCATCTGAACGCCCAGCAGGGCCGCAGCCATCGCGTCCTGACCGAAGGCCCGCGCCTTGGCCGGACCGAGCAATTCACCGAGGTGACTTTCGCCCGTGACATGCCCGAAGGCAGCCTGTTGCAGGTGGACATTCTTGGCCATGACGGCACACGGCTGACGGCCTGACCGCAAGGACCACGCCGCAGGCTGCGGAACTCTGGCAGTTTACTCTGCCAAGCCCTTCAATTCATAGATCAGATCCAGCGCCTCGCGCGGGGTAAGGCTGTCGGGATGCAGGTCCTTCAGCCGCGCCTCAACGGCGCTGTCGCGGGATTTCGCAGGCGCCGGGGGCGGCGGCGCGGCGCGGAAGAGCGGCAGGTCGTCGATGATCGCGGCGGGCTTGGCCGCACCCTCGCGTTCGCCCGATTCGAGACTGGCGAGGATATCGCGCGCGCGCGTCACCACAGCCTCGGGCAGACCTGCCAGCCGCGCCACCTGCACGCCATAGGAACGGTCGGCGGCACCCTTGATGACCTCATGCAGGAAGATCACCTCACCCTCCCATTCGCGGACGGACACGGTGGCGTTTTCGACGCCGTCCAGCCGCGCGGCAAGGGCCGTCAGTTCGTGGTAATGTGTGGCGAACAGCGCCCGGCAGCGGTTGACGGCCTGCAGATGTTCCATCACCGCCCAGGCGATGGACAGCCCGTCCCAGGTCGCGGTGCCGCGGCCGATTTCATCCAGGATCACCAGCGCGCGGTCGTCGGCCTGGTTCAGGATCGCAGCGGTTTCCACCATCTCGACCATGAAGGTTGACCGGCCCCGCGCCAGATCGTCGGCGGCACCGACGCGGCTGAACAACTGGCTGACCAGTCCCACATGGGCGCGCGTGGCCGGCACAAAGCTGCCCGCCTGCGCGAGGATTGCGATCAGCGCGTTCTGGCGCAGGAAGGTCGATTTACCGGCCATGTTCGGCCCGGTCAGCAGCCAGATCGCCGGCGTCGCGTCCGCGGTCAGCGCGCAGTCATTGGCCACGAAGCTTTCCGCCTTGCGCCGCAGCGCGCGTTCGACAACGGGGTGACGCCCGGCCTCGATTTCAAAAGCGCGGCTGTCATCGACCTGCGGCCGCGTCCAGCCCTCGCCCATGGCGAGATCGGCAAAGGCGGCGGTCAGGTCGATTTCTGCCAATGCCCGCGCCGCCTGCCCGATGGGACCAGCCGCCGCCAGCACCGCGTCGCGCAGGCGGGCGAAAATGCCGCGCTCGATCTCCAGCGCGCGGTCGCGGGCGTTGAGGATACGGGTCTCCAGTTCCGACAGCTCGACGGTGGTAAAACGGATCTGGTTGGCGGTGGTCTGGCGGTGAATGAAGGTCTCGTTCAACGGCGGGGCCAGCATCTTTTCAGCATGGGTCGCCGTGGTTTCGATGAAATAGCCCAGCACGTTATTGTGCTTGATCTTCAGGCTGCTGACCCCGGTGACCTCGATGAATTCGCCCTGCATCTGCGCGATCACGCCACGGCCTTCGTCGCGCAGCTGGCGTGTCCGGTCCAGATCCTCGTCATAATTCGAGGCCACGAAACCGCCGTCACGCGCCAACAGCGGGGGTTCGGCCACCAGCGCATCGTCCAGAAGGTCGATCAGCGCGTCATGGCCCAGCAGATCGCGGGCGGCATCCGCCAGCACCGTGACCGTGTCATCACCCAGCATCGAGGCGATGCGGATGGCCTGCGTCAGCCCGGCCCGGATCGCCGCCAGATCACGCGGGCCGCCCCGATCCAACGCCAGACGCGAAAGTGCCCGGTCCATGTCGGGCACGCCGCTCAGCGCCTCGCGCAGATCGGCGGTCAGGCGGCTGTCTTCGGCCAGATGGGTGACGGCATCAAGGCGGTCATGGATCACCGCCAGATCGCGCGACGGCGCGCTGATCCGGCGTTCCAGCAGCCGCGCGCCGCCGGCGGTGGCGGTTCGGTCGATTGTGGCCAGCAGAGAGCCATCGCGACCGCCCGAAAGTGCCTGCGTCAGTTCCAGATTGCGCCGGGTGGCGGCGTCGATCTGCATGGATCCGGCGATCGCTTCGCGCAGCGGCGGGCGGATCAGCGGCAGCTGTGCCTTCTGGGTCAGTTCCAGATAATCGGCAATCGCCCCCATGGCGGCGATCTCCGCCCGGCTGAAACTGCCGAAACCGTCCAGCGTTTCCACCTTGAACAGCGCCGCCAACCGGCGCAGTGCGGCGCTGGAATCGAAGCTTCCGGGCGGCAATTCGGTCAGTGCCGTGCCGTTTTCCGCCGCCAGTTCATCCAGCCCGCTGCCCTCGATGGCCAGCAATTCGCGCGGGGCGATCCGCGCCAGTTCCGGGCCCAGCCGCACGGCCGGGCAGGCCATCACCCGCAGGCTGCCGGTGGAAATATCGACCCATGCCAGCGCCCCTTCGTCGCGGACCGAGGCATAGGCGGCCAGGAAGTTGTGCCGCCGCGCCTCCAGCAGCGATTCCTCGGTCAGGGTGCCGGGGGTGACCAGGCGCACCACGTCGCGCGCAACCACGGATTTCGAACCGCGCTTCTTCGCCTCGGCCGGGTCTTCCATCTGTTCGGCGATGGCCACGCGAAAACCCTTGCGGATCAGCGACAGCAGATAGGATTCGGCGGCATGGACGGGCACGCCGCACATCGGGATCGGCTGGCCCTGATGGGTGCCGCGCTTGGTCAGCGCGATATCCAGCGCGGCCGCCGCGGCGACGGCATCGTCAAAGAACATCTCGTAGAAATCGCCCATGCGATAGAACAGCAGCGCACCGGGATTGGCCTCGCGGATCGCGAGATATTGGGCCATCATCGGCGTCGGCTGGTCGGTCATGGGCGTCTCCTTCGCGGGACGGTTCTAGCGGATCGGGTGGCGATTGCCAGAGCGGGGGACAGGATGGCGCAAAGGCCATTGGAAATTCGGGGCAGTCTGCATACATGCCGGACACCGAACAGATAAGGGGGACCAAGGATGACCTATACGAAATCCGACGACGCCATTTCCCGCCTGACGCCCGAACAGTTCCGCGTCACCCAGCAGAACGGGACCGAGCGCGCCTTTACCGGCGAATATGACGAACATTTCGAACCCGGCATCTATGTCGATGTCGTCTCGGGCGAGCCGCTTTTCGCCTCATCCGCAAAGTTCAACTCGGGCTGCGGCTGGCCGTCCTTTTCCAAACCCATCGTCGACGCGAACGTCAACGAGTTGCGCGATACCACCCATGGCATGATCCGCACCGAGGTCCGCTCGGCCCATGGTGACAGCCATCTGGGC
The DNA here is from genome assembly GCF_011308835.1 of Paracoccus xiamenensis. Taxonomy (GTDB): domain Bacteria; phylum Pseudomonadota; class Alphaproteobacteria; order Rhodobacterales; family Rhodobacteraceae; genus Paracoccus; species Paracoccus xiamenensis. Next base: position 277,139 of record NZ_JAAOHY010000003.1, read on the forward strand.
CATGTCTTCCCGGACGGCCCGCGCGACATGGGCGGGCTGCGCTATTGCATCAACTCGGCCAGCCTGCGCTTCGTCCCGAAAGACGAGATGGAAGCCGAGGGCTATGGCGAATATCTGGATCAGGTGGAGGCGAAGTGATGACCGAACGCGCTGTACTGGCCGGTGGCTGCTTCTGGGGCATGCAGGATCTGATCCGCAAGCTTCCGGGGGTTGAGGCGACCCGCGTGGGCTATACCGGCGGCGACGTGGCCAATGCCACCTATCGCAACCACGGCACTCATGCCGAGGGGATCGAGATCACCTTTGATCCGACGAAGATCAGCTATCGCGAACTGCTGGAGTTCTTCTTTCAGATCCACGACCCCTCGACGCCCGACCGTCAGGGCAATGACCGTGGCACCAGTTACCGCTCGGGGATCTATTACACGTCTGAAGCGCAGCATCAGACCGCGCTGGATACCATTGCCGATGTCGATGCCTCGGGCCTGTGGCCCGGCAAGGTCGTTACCGAGGTGAAGCCCGCCGGCGACTTCTGGCAGGCAGAGCCAGAGCATCAGGACTATCTGCAGCGGACCCCCAACGGCTATACCTGCCACTTCCCGCGCCCGAACTGGGTTCTGCCCAAACGCGCAGCAGAATAGCCGAGCGAAGAATCGGCCGGGCCAAGGTCGGTTTTCATGCCCGGCGGGCGGATCGCTGAGGGTGGCGGCGGTTACTCCTCCGCCACCCGCAGCACGCAACGAAAGCTCAGATGGCTGGTCGAGGTATCGACGGCCTCGGCGTGGCGGGCTGCGGGCCGGTAGCGCTGGCAGTAATTTGGCGCGCAAAGATGCGAGCCGCCCTTCAGCACCCGGCGCGGGATGCGGATCTGCGGCAGAGCAGGGTCAAAGCTGCGCTCCATCACGCCGCCGCGCGGGTTTTCGGGGACGCAGCAGGCCTTGGGCGCGTCGCCAGTATGGGCCGAGTTGTACCAGTCTTGCGTCCATTCCCAGCAATTGCCGATCACGTCGAAAAGCCCGTAGCCGTTCTGCGGGAAGGCTTCGACCGGCGAAGTGCCGGCATAGCCATCCAGCATCTGGTTCTCGACCGGAAACGCCCCCTGCCAGGTATTCGCCATTTGCCGCCCGTCCGGGTTCAGTTCGTCCCCCCAGGCGAATTCCGCGCGGTCCAGACCGCCGCGTGCGGCGAATTCCCATTCGGCTTCGGTCGGCAGATCCTTGCCCGCCCATCGTGCAAAGGCCAGTGCATCGGCGTAAGCCACATGCACCACCGGGTGATCGTCGCGCCCGCGCAGCGTACTGCCGCGCCCCTCGGGATGGCGCCAGTCGGCGCCCTTGCGGAATTCCCACCATTGCCGCCAGTCCCGCAGATCGGTGATGTTCGGCTGCGGCGCGAATACCAACGATCCGGCAAACAGCATCTCGGGCCGGGCACCGGGATAGTCCTTGGCGTTGGGCTTGCGCTCTGCCTCGGTAACGTGGCCCGTGGCCTTCACAAAGCGCTTGAACTGGGCGTTGGTCACAGGCGTCCGGTCCATCCAGAAAACGCCGACCTTGACCCGATGCACTGGCGCTTCTTCGGGGTAATATTTTTCCGAACCCATATGATAAAGGCCGCCGGGCACCCAGATCATATCTCGCGCAATCCGCGCAAGCCGGCGATCGTCGGGTGATGGTATCGGGGCAGAGTCTTCAGGCATCGGCATTTTCCGTTTGCTGAGGCGTAGCATGCAGCTATCCGCCATACGCGCAGGACGGACCGCAAGCCATTATTGATCCATCCGGCAAGGGTCTGTCCAGTGCACCGCCGTCGCAGACCCCTTGGCCCGCGCTGATCGGCATGACCCGATTGCCGGTATATCCGTTCTGACCTTCGCTGTGGTTGCCGCGCCCCGCACCCGGAAACTGCGACCTACGACGACAGCAGTCGATGACCGCGAGGAAACAAGAAGCTTCCTGAGGCGTTCAGTTCAACAGGACGATGCCTTGCGGCCGCCTCATGCGCGGCAGCAACGGCACGAAATTTGCGTCGCAGGCGCGCGATCATGCGTCGGAAACCAGCAGCGCCGCACGTCACGCACGTTGGTTGAATGACAGCTCGGTTTGAGGCCCCGCCGCTGGTCATGGCAGGGTGGACGCATATGATTCGAAAAGGAGATTGAGATGCCTGTGAACGTTGGATCCGCTGACCGTGCCATCCGGCTGGCCGTGGCTGTGCTGCTGCTTTTTGCGGCGCTGGTGACCGGAACACTGGGTCATGGTTTGTGGTTCTGGCTGGCGCTGCTGGTCGCGGCGGTGCTGATCCTGACCGCTCTGCTTGGTTCCTGTCCGCTTTACAGCATCTTCGGCGTCCAAAGCTGTACGCGCCGCTAACGACCCGAACCAGCGCGCCAGTGCGGATCGTTCGCGGGCCGCATCCTTGTCGTGGCACGAGGTTCGACCGATGACGCAGCTGTGACCTTCTGTGAACGCTGCGGTGTCACAGCGGACTCGCCCACGCGATCCTGCCCGCTATCATCATGCTATCATCCCTGCCGCGAAAGACTGTCCATGCCGATGCCCCTGACCCGCCGCAGCTTCTGCGCCGCCACGCTGGCCGCCATGGCCACCCCTGCCCTTGCCCGCGCCCAGACCGGGGCGGGGGCGGATATCCGCGCCGCCGCCGCAGGGCTGCCACAATTGCACGCGGTTCTGGTGCAGCGCGGTGGGCAGGTGGTTCTGGCCGATGCACCGCGCGGGCCGGGACTGGGGCGGGCGGCGAATATCAAGTCATGCTCGAAAAGCCTGCTGGCACTGATACTGGGCGCCGCCATCGCCAAGGGCGATATTGCGGACCCGGGCGCCACGCTTGCCCAATTGGCCCCGCGGCTGATCCCCCGCGACGCCACCGAAGGCGTGGGCGCGCTGACGATGGAGGATCTGGTGACGCTGCGGGCGGGGCTGCAAGGGACCTCGGGGCCGAATTACGGCGAATGGGTCGCCTCGCCCAATTGGGTCAGCTATGCGCTGCGCCAGCCCCGGATCGCGGCGGCGGGCGGGCGGATGATCTATTCCACCGGCACCACCCATGTACTGGGCGCGGCCATTGCTACCGCCACCGGCCAGAGCCTGCTTGAACTGGCCCGCAAACATCTGGGCCGGGGCCTGGGGATCGACATCCCACCATGGACCCGCGACCCACAGGGCTTCTTCTTTGGTGGGAATGAGATGGCGCTGACACCGCGCGCCATGCTGCGGGTCGCCGTGATGATGCGCGACGGTGGCCGGTTCGAGGGCCGCCAGGTGGTGGCCGAAGACTGGATCCGCGCATCGACCCGGCCGCGCACCCGGTCGCCCTATTCGGGGCTGGATTACGGCTATGGCTGGTTTCTCAGCCGCAGCGGTTGGGTCATCGCGCGTGGATACGGCGGCCAGCTGATCGCCGCGCATGAGGGGCGCGATCTGGCCGTGGCCATCACCTCGGACCCGACGCAGCCGGCTCGCTCGGACGGGCATTTCGGCGATCTGATGCGGCTGCTGGAAGGTCCGATCCTGAACATCGCCTGACCCGGTCTCAGCCCGGCAGCGGAACCGGCGCGTATTCGCGTGCCGCCATGGGTGTGGTGATGCCCAACAACGCCATGTCGCGGTGAACCTCGTCACGCAGCAGCTTCATCGCGTGGGTGACGCCCGGCTCGCCATAGACCGCTGCCGCATACAGGAAGGGCCGGCCGACAAAGACGAAATCCGCGCCCAGCATGATCGCCTTCAGCACATCGGTGCCGCGCCGGATGCCGCTGTCGAACATCACCACCAGATCGGGCACCGCCGCGCGGATCTCGGGCAGCACGTCCAGCGGCGAGACCACACCGTCAAGCTGCCGTCCGCCATGGTTCGACACGATGATCCCGTCGCAGCCCGCATCCGCCGCCAGTTGCGCATCCTGAACGTCGAGGATGCCCTTCACCACCAGCTTGCCCGGCCAGATCTCGCGGATGAAGCGGATATGATCCCAGCTTAGCTCATCGCGGGCGATCTTGGACCGCACCAGATCGCGAGAGAACAGCGGCGGGCCCTGCACCGATTCCATATTCTCGAAATGCGGCATGCCGCGGGTGGCGATTTCACGCGCCAATGTGCCAAACACCCAGCGCGGATGCGTGATGCCCTGCCAGAACAGTTTCGGGGTGATCCGCAGGGGCGCATCAAAACCGTTGCGGGCGTTGTTTTCACGGTTCCCGGCCACCGGGACGTCGCCGGTGACGACCAGCGTGTCAAAGCCCGCACGCGTGACCCGGTCTAGCAACGCCTGAATGCGGGTGCGGTCGCCGGGGATATAGCACTGGAACCAGCGGCTGCCGCCTTCGCTGGCCGCACGTTCCAGCGGCGTCAGCGAAGCGGCCGAGCAGATGGCAAAGCTGCCCGCCGCCCGCGCGCCTTTGGCCAGCACCACGTCGCCGTCGAAGGCAGCCAGCGCGCTGAACCCCATGGGCGCGATGGCGAAGGGCAGCGCGTATTCTTGCCCGAACAGCCGGGTCGTCAGGTTGCGGCCCGAAACATCGCGCAGCACCCGCGGCCGCAGCCCGATACGGCGGAAGGCGGCGCGGTTTTCCGACAGAGTGACGTCATCCTCGACCCCGCCGCTGACATAGCCGAAGATCGACAGCGGCAGGTGACGCCGCGCCCGTCGCTCAAAATCATCCAGCGACAGCAGGCCGCGCAGCCGGCGCGGCACCGTCGAGGCGCTTTGCCGCGTGATCGAGACCGGGTTGGGAACCGCCGCCTTGGTCATCCCTGTGCACCCCCCTGTTGCTGTGCTGTGCGGGCCACCGGGGGCCGAATCATCCGAATATGAGGCACCATAGGACAAGCGCGCGGCTGGTCTCCATCCATGCTGCACGCCGCTGAGCGCTGATTTGCGCGCAAATTTCAGGCAGTTTCGGATTGTTCAATAAAATATCTTGATTGTCAGACAAAATATGAGAGTATTTCGCGACAACTCAGATAGCTGAGGGCGGAACTGCATCACGGAGGAGGTGATGCGTCACGCAACAGCCCCGACGGGCCGCGACGCAACCATCCCCCGGCGCAACGCCAGACAGCCAACGCCGCGGCATCTGCCGCACCAACAGGGATGACGATGACGCAAGCAGCCAGCGCCCCGCTTCTGTCGGTGGAAAACCTCAGCGTGGCTTTCGGGTCCAATCCGGTCATCCACGACCTGTCTTTTTCCGCACCGCAGGGTCGCACCGTCGCCATCGTCGGCGAAAGTGGTTCGGGCAAAAGCGTGACCTCGCTGTCGATCATGCGGCTGGCGGATCTGGCGGGGGCGAAATTCACCGGCGGGCGGATCCTGTTTCAGGGCAGCGGCGGCGATATCGACCTTTTGTCGATCAGCCAGGATCAGGCCCGCCACATTCGCGGCAACCAGATCGGCATGATCTTTCAAGAGCCGATGACCTCGCTGAACCCGGTCTTCACCATTGGCGACCAGATCGCCGAGGTGCTGATGCTGCACGAAAACCGCAGCAAGCCCGACGCCCTGACCGAGGCGGAACGCCTGCTGAACCTGGTCCGGCTGCCCGATGCGGCGGGGATGCTGAAGCGCTATCCGCACCAGCTTTCAGGGGGCATGCGCCAGCGGGTGATGATCGCCATGGCGCTTGCCTGCCGGCCCAAGCTGCTGATCGCGGATGAGCCGACGACGGCGCTGGATGTGACCATTCAGGCGCAGATCCTGTCCATCCTGCGCGATTTGCAGGCCGAACTGGGCATGTCGATCATCTTCATCACCCATGACATGGGCGTCGTGGCCGAGATCGCCGATGATGTCGTGGTCATGTGGCAGGGCCGCAAGGTCGAGGAAGGCCCGGTCGAAAAGGTCTTTGCCGATCCGCAGCACCCCTATACGCAGGCGCTTCTGTCGGCGATCCCGCGGCTGGGCCAGATGACGGGAGAGCCGTTCCCACTGCGCACGCCCCTGACCGTGCTGGAAGACGGCGCGCCGAAACTGGTGGGCGAGCGCCGGGTGCAGGACACGGCGCGGATGGCGGAGGGTCCGCTAATCCAGGTCCGCGACCTGTCGGTGCGCTTCGACGTGAAGAAGACCTGGCTGGGCCGGACCACCCATTACGTTCCCGCCGTGACCAATGTCAGTTTCGACATCCATCCCGGCGAGACGCTGGCGCTGGTGGGCGAAAGCGGGTCGGGCAAGTCGACCATCGCGCGCACCATCATGCAGCTGAACAAGCCCCATTCGGGCGATGTGATGTTCGACGGCCGCCCGATGTCGCAGATGGGTCTGGCAGAGCGTCAGCGTCTGCGCCGCGACATCCAGTATATCTTTCAGGATCCCTTCGCCTCGCTGGATCCGCGCAAGACCGTGGGCTGGTCGGTGGCCGAACCGATCCGCACCCACGGCCTGCTGTCGGGCGACCGAGAAATCACCCGCCGCGTGGCCGAGCTGCTGGAACGTGTGGGCCTGCCGGCCGCCGCCGCTGCTCGCTATCCGCACCAGTTCTCGGGCGGGCAGCGCCAGCGTATCTGCATCGCCCGCGCCCTTGCCAGCAAGCCGCGCCTGATCATCGCCGACGAGGCGCTGTCGGCGCTGGATGTGTCCATTCAGGCGCAGGTCATCAACCTGTTCATGGATCTGCAGAAAGACGAGGGGCTGGCCTATCTGTTCGTCAGCCACGACATGGCCGTGGTCGAGAAGATGAGCCACCGCGTCGCGGTTCTGTATCTGGGCCAGATCATGGAACTGGGCAGCCGCGCCCAGGTCTTCGAAAATCCATCGCATCCCTATACCCGCCGGCTTCTCTCGGCGGTGCCGGTGCCCGATCCGACCCGCCGGCCCGACCGCCCGGCGCTGGAAGGCGAGGTGCCATCCACCACGCGGAAGGCGGGCGAAGAACCCGTACCCGTCACCCTGACCGAACTGGCCCCCGGCCATTTTACAGCGAACACCTGACACTCGGAGGAACCCATGAAGACATTGACCGCAACCGCGCTGGCGCTGATCCTGTCGGCCGCAGCCTTTGCCGCCCCGGCCGCAGCCGAGGGCAAGCTGACCATCTCATCCCCGCAGGATCCGGGCGGCTGGGACCCGATCGACACGTTTCTGGTCAACTGGGCCTCGGTCGCGACCAATGTCTTCGAAGGCCTGACCTATCGCGGACCCGACATGGAACTGGTCCCCGGTCTGGCCGAGGCATGGGAAGAACTCGATGAGGGCAAGCGCATCCGCTTTACCCTGCGTCAGGGCGTGACCTTCCAGAATGGCGAGCCCTTCACCGCCGAGGCCGTCAAGTTCACCTTCGACCGCCTGCTGGGCGAGGAAGGCGGCAAGGGGCCGCAGCAATCGAACTATACCTCGATCGCCGAGGTGCAGGTGATCGACGACAAGACCGTCGACTTCATCCTGAAGGAACCCGATCCGGTACTGCTGACCAAGCTGGCCGGTTACGGCGCCATGATCGTGCCGCCGAAATACTATGCCGAGGTCGGCGACGCCGAATTCGGCATGAAGCCCATCGGCACCGGCCCGTTCAAGGTCACCTCCTATGAACCCAAGGTCGGCGTGAAGCTGGAGGCCAATCCCGACTATTGGGGCGGCGCGCCGAAGCTGTCGGAACTTGAATACCGCTTCATCCCCGAACCCGCGACCGCCGTGGCCGAACTGCAATCTGGCGGCGTCGATCTGGTCATTCCGCCGACCATTCCGATCGGCATGATCCCGACGATCGAGGCCGACGACAATCTTGAAATCGTCTCGACCGCCGGGCCGACGGTGGCGGCGCTGCGCTTCAACACCCGCGACGGCATCACCAAGGACCCGAATGTCCGCAAAGCGCTGATCATGGCCGTGGACCGCGAGACCATCGTGAGCTCGATCCTCGCCGGGCAGGCAGAGACCATTGGGTCGTTCCAGGGCAAGGACAGCTTCGGCTATAGCGCCGATCTGCAGCCGCTGCCCTATGATCCCGAAGGCGCGCAGAAGCTGCTGGCCGATGCCGGCATCCAGCCCGGCGCGACGGTGGAAATCAACACCCGCGGCAATGACTCCACCTTCAACGAGGTCGCCCAGGCCGTCGCAGCCTATCTGTCCACCGTGGGCATCGTCGCGACGATCAAGCCTTACGAAACCAACGTGCTGCTGAACGACATCATCCCGCAGGGCAAGACCGGCGCGATGTTCCAGCAATCCTGGGGTGGCTGGACCTTCGATTACGACAACACCGCCTATGCGATGTATCACACCGGCCAGAAATGGAACCCCTATGACAGCGATCCCGAACTGGACAAGCTGCTGGAGGCACAGCGCCCGATGACCGACAAGGCCGAGCGCGAGAAGCTGTTGCAGGACATCGCCGTCTATGCCGCCGACCGGGCGCTGGAAATGCCGCTTTACAACCTGAACGCCATCTACGCGATCAACAAGCGGGTCGAGAATTTCACCCCCGCACCGGACAGCCGCCTGAAGCTGAACGAAGTGACGGTGAAGTAAGACGCCGGGCCGGCCCCTGACCGGGCCGGCCCACACTCAACCGGAAAAGCGAGGGCTCGGCATGGCCGGATTTCTGCTCAAACGCCTGCTGCAGGCGGCCTTCGTGGTCGTCGTGGTGACGCTGATCGTGGCATTCGCGGTGCGCCTGACCGGCGACCCGGCGCTGATGATCGCCTCGGGCGCGACCGAGATAACCGAGGCGGACCTTGCCCGCATCCGCGAGGGGCTGGGCCTGAACGAGCCCTTTCTCACCCAGTATCTGAACACGCTCTCGGGCCTGTTCACCTGGGATTTCGGCAACAGCTTCATCGGCGGCACCCCGGTCGCCCGGCTGATCGGGTCTGCGCTGCCGGCGACGCTGGCACTCGCCTTCTGCGCCATGGCGGTGTCGATCCTGCTGTCGATCCCGCTGGGGATATGGGCGGCGGTCCACAAGGGCCGCGGGGTCGACCAACTGATCCGCGTCGTCTCGCTGGTCGGGCTGTCCTTCCCGAATTTCTGGCTGGCCACGATGATGGTGCTGCTGTTTTCCATTACCCTGAAATGGCTGCCCCCCAGCGGCATGGTCGGGCCTGCCAGCTTCATCATGCCGGCCGCGACCCTCGGCGTCATCCTGACCGCGACCAATGTGCGGCTGGTCCGCACCTCGATGCTGGAGGTGCTGAATTCCCAATATATCATGGTCGCCCGCGCCAAGGGCCTGCCAGAGCGCACGGTTCTTTACAAACATGCGCTGCGCAACTGCGCCATCCCGCTGATCACCTATATGGGACTGCAATTCGGCGGGCTTCTGGGCGGCGTTGTGGTGGTCGAACGGGTGTTCAACTGGCCCGGCATGGGCTCGCTTGCTTTCGATGCGGTCGCGTCGCGGGATTACCCGGTGCTGCAATCCGTGATCATGGTGCTGTCCACCCTGATCGTTCTGGTCAACCTGCTGGTCGATATCGCCTATGGGCTGGTCGATCCGCGCATCCGGACGGAGTAGGCCGATGTCGCGCTTTCGTTCGCTGGAATTCATCCTTGGCGCCGGGATCACGCTGGTAATCTGCGGCCTCGTGCTGGCCTCTGGCTGGCTGTTTCCCGATGTCGGCAAGATCGACCTGATGGCGCGGCTGCTGCCGCCCTTCCAACAGGCCGGCCATCCCTTCGGCACCGATCCGCTCGGGCGCGACGTGCTTGCCCGCGCCGTGGCGGGGGGCAAGATCTCGCTGACGGTGGGCTTGGTTTCGGTCGCGGGTTCGGTGGTGCTGGGCGTCATCATGGGGCTGGTCGCGGGCTATTACCGCGGCATCTGGGACGTGATCCTGATGCGCTTTGCCGATGTGCAACTGGCGCTGCCCTTCATCCTGCTGGCCATCACCGTGATCGCGGTCATCGGCGGCAGCCTGACCAATACCATCATCCTGCTTATCGTGTCGCAATGGGTGCAATATGCGCGTCTCGTGCGTGCGCAGGTGCTGGCGCTGCGCGAACGCGAATTCGTGCTGGCGGCGCAGGCCATCGGGGTGAAGAACCGCAATATCCTGTTTCAGCACCTTCTGCCCAACCTGCTGGGCCCGGTGATCGTGCTGATGACGCTGAACGTCGCAAACAACATCCTGCTGGAAAGCAGCCTGACCTTTCTGGGCCTCGGCGTCGATCCGACCATCCCCAGTTGGGGCGGCATGCTGGCCGAGGGCCGCACCTATCTGCAATCGGCCTGGTGGGTCAGCGTCTTTCCCGGCCTTGCCATCCTGTTCACGGTGCTGGGGCTGAACCTGCTGGGCGACTGGCTGCGCGACCAGCTTGACCCGACCGGAAGGACCGAAAGATGATCCTGCACCAAGCCAACCCGCCGCGCACGCTGGACGCGCTTGTCGCCCGCTTTTCGGACGCGCCCGCCGGCACGCGGGTCGAGGCATGGACGTTCGACGACCGCGCCGCCCGCCGCCGCACCGAAGGCGCGCTTGCCACGCGCGGCATCACCGCCCGCATCCGGTCGGCCTACAAACCCGTGGTGAGTTTCTTTCTGGAAGAAGCCCGCCCCGGCTTCACCGCCGCCCGCATCGCCTATCCGGTCCATCCGGCAGCGATCCCGAACCGCTTCCTGCTGGAAAGCTATCCACTGGCGGCGCTGCTGGCCCCGGCGGCGGTCAGCTTCACCGCCGGCACCTGCACCGACCTCTATGACATCACCCTGACCTATCCCGAAGGCACCGAAACACACCGCGTTTTCGCCCCCAACCGCGAACATCCCGATCTGGAAGGCGCGCCCATGCTGTCGCCCTGCGGCTGGCTGATCGCGGGCGACCAGTCGGCCCCGATGCCGACCGATTATGAGGCGCTGTTTCACGGCGCGATGGAGGCCGTCGCCGCCCATGATTGGGGCCAGGAACCCTATTTCGAAGAACTGAACCTCGCCGTCACCATCCCCGCAGATGATGAAGCCCTGAACCATGATGACGAAGCGCTGAGCCTGCGCGAGGCGCTGCACGAGGATCTGTATTTCTCGCTGCTGGAATATTTCGGCCAGCTTTCCGGCCGCCCGGTCGGCGACCGGCACCTGCAACCGGGCCAGATCGTGCCGGAAATCACCCAAGGCCCGCCCGGCCTGACCGTCAGCCTGAGGCCCTTGGCGACCGGCGACCGCATGGGTGCGCATCAGGTGCTGGACAATACCACCGCGCCGCCCGCCGCTGCGCAGATCCGCGACGAATTGGCGGCGCTCGGCGGCACGCGCTTCACCGCGCCGACCCGCGCCGGGCGCGAGGTCGAGGCGCGCCATATCAGCGGGGACGGCGCGCCGGTGATGATTTCGGCCGGGCAGCACCCGAACGAAACCAGCGCCATTGTCGGCGCCCTGCGCGCAGGCCGCGTGCTGAAGGAACGGGGCGCGTCCTTCACCCTGTCGCCGCTGGAAAACCCGGATGGCTATGCGCTGCATGGCCGGCTGGTTGCGGATAATCCGCGCCACATGCACCACGCCGCCCGCTACACCGCCTTTGGCGACGATTTGGAATACCGGCAGGCGCCCTCGGCACTCTATGAAAACGCCATCCGCCAGCAGGCCGAAACGCTCAGCCGCGCGCAGCTGCATATCAACCTGCACGGCTATCCGGCGCATGAATGGACGCGCCCGCTGTCGGGTTATGTCCCGCGCGGCTTTGCCATGTGGACGCTGCCCAAGGGCTTTTTCCTGGTCATGCGCCATCACGAAGGCTGGGCCGATATCGCCCGCGCCCTGACCGAGGCAGTGACCGCCGATCTGGCCCGCAATACCGAGTTGATGGAAATGAATGCCCGCCAGATCGCCCTTTACGCGACCCATGCCGGCGAGACGGGTTTCGAGATGGTCAACGGCTTCCCCTGCTATATCGGCCCCGATCCGCGCCACCGCGTGCCGCTGACGCTGATCACCGAATACCCGGATGAAACCATCTATGGCCCCGCCTTCATCCGCGCGCATGAGGCGCAGATGCAGACCGTGCTGGCCGCGCAGGCGGCATGGCAGGGGCTGGCCGCGTCAGCGCCGTCGGCGCTGTTGGTCTGAGGGGTCAGCCATGCACCCCTTCCGCCCGCGTCAGCGCCGCCAGCACCGCACGTTCCGATTGCAGCAGATACTGCTCCAGCCGGCGGGCGGCTTCTTCGGATTCGCCGCGTTTGACCATGGCGACCAGTTCAAGGTTCTGCGGGATATAGGGGGCGTGCATCATCTCTGGCTCATCCAGCAGGCCGAAGGCCAGCCGCAGCTCGGTCGCGAGCTTTTCAAAGAAGGCGTTCAGGCGCGGGCTGTCGGCCAGATCGACGATGGCGGCGTGAAACTCCATATTGGCGTTGCCTACGCCCACCCAGTCGCGCCCGGTGGCCAGTTCCTGCGCCCGCGCGACCGCAGCCGCCATCCGCGCCACTGCCGGATGCTGCGGAAAGGCGCTGCGCAGGGCCTGCACCTCGATCATGCGACGAACGCGGTAGATGTCGATCACCGCCGCCATGCTGGGCACCGTAACGGACACGCCGCGATTGGCCTCGTACGTTACCAGCCCCTCATTCGTCAGCGACCGGAAGGCTTCGCGCAGGGTATTGCGCGACACGCCCAGCCGTTCGGCCATGCCGGCCTCGGACAGGCGTTGACCGGGGCGCAGCGCGCCCTGCGCGATCAGGTCGCGAATATCCGAAGCGACGCGTTCGGCAAGCGAGACTGGGGGTGGCGGCATGGGTTCGGGCTTCCTGAAGTGACCTGCCATCCTGTGACACAATCGGCCGCCCGAGGCCACAGCCGCGAAAGGAAAGCGCCATGGACCTGAACAGCGACATGGGCGAAAGCTTCGGCGCCTGGGCGATGGGCGACGATGCGGTGATGCTGGACATCGTGAGTTCGGCCAATATCGCCTGCGGCTTTCATGCCGGCGATCCTGCGGGGATGCTGGACACGCTGCGCGCTGCGGCCGCCCGCGGCGTGGCCGTGGGCGCCCATGTCGGCTACCGCGATCTCGCCGGCTTCGGTCGCCGTCCGATGGACGTGCCGCCGCGCGAGCTGACCGCCGATGTGATCTATCAGATCGGCGCGCTTGACGGGCTGGCGCGGGCGGCGGGGACGCGGGTCACTTACGTCAAACCCCACGGGGCGCTGTATAACACCATCGCGCAGGGCGGCGCGCAGGCCGATGCCGTCATCGCCGCCATTCGCGCCTATGATGCCACCCTGCCGCTGCTGGCGCTGGCGGGTTCGCCGCTGGTCGCCCATGCCCGCGCCGCCGGGCTGACCGTGGTGGCCGAGGCCTTCGCCGACCGCGGATATCAGCCCGACGGCCAACTGGTCTCGCGCCGCGATCCGGGCGCGGTGCTGCACGACCCCGACCTGATCGCCGCGCGGATGCTGCGCCTCGCCCGCGATGGCGTGATCGAGGCGCAGGACGGCAGCCTTGTTCCCATCGAGGCGCAATCGATCTGCGTTCACGGCGACAACCCCGGCGCGGTCGCCATCGCACGCCGCCTGCGCGCGGTCTTCGACGCGGAAGGGGTCGCGCTGACCCCCTTCGCGAAGGGCTGAACATGCGCTTCCTGCCCGCCGGTGAAAACGCGCTTCTGGTGCAGCTTGGCAGCCTTGACGAGGTGCTGTCGCTACATGCCAGTCTGCGCGCGAAGCCGGTGCCGGGCATGGCCGAGATGATTCCGGCGGCCGAGACCCTGCTGATCGGCTTTGATCCCTATCGGATCAGCGCGGCGGAACTGGCGGCGGAAATTGCCCCGCGCGATCTGTCCCATCGCGATGCCGGCACGGGCCGTGAGGTCGAGATCCCGGTCGATTACGACGGCCAGGACCTGGACGAGGTCGCCGCCCTGACCGACCTCAGCCGCGCCGAGGTGATCGCGCGGCATACCGGCACGCCCTGGTTGGCGGCATTCAACGGTTTCGCACCCGGCTTCTGCTATCTGACCGGCGGCGACCCGGCCCTTGACGTGCCGCGACGCGCCACGCCGAGGACAGAGATCCCGGCCGGGTCTGTGGCGCTGGCGGGCACTTTCAGCGGCGTCTATCCGCAATCCAGCCCCGGCGGCTGGCAGATCATCGGCACCGCGCCGGTCCCGATGTGGGATCTGAACCGCGACCCACCCGCATTGCTGGCACCCGGCGACCGGGTCCGCTTCGTCGATCAGGCCAAGGCAGGCAGGCTGCGGTCGCAGCCGGCCCGACCCTCAACACCCGAACTCACGCCACCGGCGGCACGCTGGGACATCCTCGCCGCACCCTTTCCGGCGCTGTTGCAGGATGCCGGGCGGGTGGGGCTTGCCGATCAGGGCATCGCGGCATCGGGCTCGGTCGATCAGGGTGCGCTCCGGGCGCTGAACAGGCTTCTGGGCAACTCCCCCGGCACGGCCGCGCTGGAGGTTCTGGGCGGCGGTCTGCGCCTGCGCGCGACCGCGCCCTGCACGGTGGCTGCGACCGGGGCGCCACGACAGATGCAGGTGAACGGCGCGCCCTTCGCCTCTCATCGGGTGATCGCGCTTGATGCGGGCGATGAACTCGCCCTTGGCCCGGCAGACAGCGGCACCTACGGCTATCTTGGCGTCCGCGGCGGTTTTACGGTCGAGCCGGTGCTGGGCAGTGCTGCCACCGACACGCTGGCCCAGATCGGCCCCAAGGTCTTGCGCGCCGGTGATTGGCTGGGGCTGGCGGGTGCCCGCGCCGAAGCCGTGCAGCCGCCACTGGCCCAGCCTGCGCTGCCCCGCCCCGGCGATCTGGTGGAAATCGAGGTGACCATGGGACCGCGCGCCGACTGGTTTACGCCACAGGTGCAGGCGCAGTTTCTGGCGCAGGACTGGCTGGTCACCCCGCAATCCAGCCGCGTCGGCAAGCGGCTGGAGGGCCAGCCCCTGCAACGCGATGCCCGCGAATTGCCAAGCGAGGCCACACCCGCCGGTGCCATCCAGATCCCCCATTCCGGCCAGCCCGTGCTGTTTCTGGCCGATCATCCGCTGACCGGCGGCTATCCGGTGATGGCCGTGGTCGCCGCCCACCATCTTGATCTGGCGGCGCAGGTGCCGCCCGGTGCGCGCATCCGCTTTCGCGCCCGCGCACCCTTCGCCCCGATCATCCCGAACCCAAGCAGAGGCCGGACATGAAAAAGATCCTCATCGCCAATCGTGGCGAAATCGCCCTGCGCATCCTGCGCGCCTGCCGCGATGCCGGCCTTTCGTCGGTTGCCGTCTATGCCGATGCCGATGCGGACGCCTGCTGGTTGCGTCTGGCAGATCAGGCCTTCGCGCTGCCCGGCAAGACCCCGGCCGAGACCTATCTGAACATCCCGGCCCTGCTGGAGATCGCCCGCCGGGCGGGCGCGGATGCGGTCCATCCAGGCTACGGCTTCCTGTCCGAAAGCGCCAAATTCGCGCAGGCCGTTCAGGATGCCGGGCTGATCTGGATCGGCCCGGACCCGGCGGCGATCTCGGCCCTTGGCGACAAGATCGCCGCCCGCGCCATCGCCCGCGAGGTCGGCGCGCCTCTGGTTCCCGGCAGCGACGGGCCGGTGGCAGATGCCGCCGAAATCCGCGCCTTTGTCGCCGAGCACGGGCTTCCGGTCGCCATCAAGGCCTCGGCCGGGGGCGGCGGGCGCGGCATGCGCGTGGTCCGCGACGAAGCCGAAATTGACGAATTGTTTGCCGCCGCCGCCAGCGAGGCGCAGACCGCCTTTGGCAACGGTGCCTGCTATGTCGAACGCTTCCTTGACCGCCCCCGCCATATCGAGGCGCAGGTGCTGGCCGATCGGCACGGCAATGTCGCCGTCGTGGGCCTGCGCGACTGTTCCCTGCAACGCCGCAACCAGAAGCTGGTCGAGGAAGCCCCCGCCCCCTTCCTGCCCGAAGGCACCGCCGACCGGATCGAAACCGCCGCCCGCGACATCTGTCGCAAGGCCGCCTATACCGGCGCGGGCACGGTGGAATTTCTGCTGGGCGCCGACGGCATGCTGAGCTTTCTGGAGGTGAATACCCGCCTTCAGGTCGAACACCCCGTCACCGAGGAAACCACCGGCATCGACCTTGTGATCGAACAGATCCGCATCGCCCGGGGCGGGGCCTTGCGCATCGACGCCATGCCCACCCCCACCGGCCACAGCATCGAATTCCGCATCAATGCCGAAGATCCGGGCCGCGGCTTCTTGCCGACGCCGGGCCGGATCACCCGCTTTGCCCCGCCGTCCGGCCCCGGCATCCGGTTGGACAGCGGCGTCGAGACCGGCAGCGTGGTCGCGGGGGCCTTCGATTCCCTGATGGCCAAGCTGATCGTGACCGGCCCCACGCGGGAAATCGCGATTGCCCGCGCCCGTCGCGCATTGTCAGAGTTCCGCATTGAAGGCGTCGCCTCGGTCCTGCCCTTTGCCCGTGCGGTACTGGACGCCCCGGATTTCGACGGCAGCGCCCCCTTCGCCGTTCATACCCGCTGGATCGAGACCGATTTCGCCGACGATCTGGACGCCGCCCTGCGCGTGCCCGAAGCCGAAGATACAGTGCTGCGCCTGCCCGTTGAGATCGCCGGGGAGCGCCACGATATCGGGCTGTCTGCGCAGGCTCTGGCCCGCCTTGGCACAGCGCTTGGCCACGTCGCCCCCGCCGCGCCCCCGCCTTCGGAAAAGCCTGCTGAAAAAGCAGCCGACGGGACGCTGACCGCGCCGATTTCCGGCACGCTTACCCGTTGGCTTGTCAAGGACGGCGCCACGGTCAAGGCCGAACAGCCCATCGCCGTCATGGAAGCGATGAAAATGGAAATGACACTGCACAGCGATCGTGCCGGAAAGATTCGTCTGAAAGCTGCCGCAGGGGATAACATATCCGAAGGAGACCATCTCGCGCATGTAGAGGTTGAATGAGGATGACAGCCGGCTTCAGCCTGCCCCACTGCGCGATGATGTTCGCGGTTTAACCGGCCCGGTTGCTGGCGCGGGCAGCTCAAGGGCAGTTGAATACAGTTGCGGACGCGTTAGCCGCGCCGCTCGAATATTGCATCTAACGTACTTGCCGCTACAATCCGTAGCAGCAACTCTTGAATGGCGGATACCGACACAGCAACCTTTTTGGGGGGCAGATAGATGCGCAGAATCTTCCGGACATTGGCCTTTGCGATAGTGGCTCCGGGCATTCCGTACAGTCTGTCAGCAACCGAAATGCTTGCGCAGGAAACGCCTCCGCCTGTCGTTGTCACGCATCAGGTCGAAGTCGCGCCGATTGAAGCGCCCGACAGCTTTACCGCGAATGTGGAAGCAATCGAAAGCGTCGAAATACAGGCGCGGATCGAGGGTTTCATCGATGAAGTCACCTTCACCGCGGGCCAGATCGTTGAAAATGGCGACCAGCTTTTCCTGATCGAGCCCGAGCGCTATGAAGCCGAGGTTGCATCCGCGCAAGCCAGCCTTGCCCAGGCCGAGGCGCAGCGTGTGCGCGCCGAAAGCGAGGCCAGGCGACAACAGGAACTGGTGAACAGAAATGCCGCGGCAGCGGTGAATCTGGAACAGGCACAGGCCGATTTTCAGGTCACCGAAGCGAATGTGCAGGCGGCACAGGCCGGCGTCGAACTGGCCCGAATCAATCAAGGCTATACGACAATCACCAGCCCGATCACCGGAAAGATCGGGCAGGCATTGATTACCAGGGGTAATTTCGTCGGGCCATCGGCCGGATCACTGGCGCAGGTCGTGCAGCTCGATCCCATTCGGGTCGTGTTTTCGATACCGGAGCAGCTTTTGCTGGACATGCAGCAAAGCGGGGTCGCTGAAACCGGCGCTGAAAGCGTCAATTTCAGCCTGATGCTGGCGAATGGCAGCCCATATCCTTTGACCGGAACGCTGGAATATATCGACAATCAGGTTGACCCCGCCACAGGCAGCGTTCCGGTGCGCATCGTATACGAAAACCCGGATGCGCTTTTGCTGCCGGGCCAGTTCGTCACCATTCTCATCGCGGAAAAAGACCCCGAAAGCCTGCCGATCGTTCCGCAGCCCGCCGTGCTTCAGGACCGCGAAGGCCGCTATGTCTTTCTGGTCAACGACGATGACACCGTCTCTCAGCGGCGTATCTCTACTGGTCCGGGCGTCAGAAACGGCTGGGCTGTCACCGAGGGTCTTCAAGGCGGGGAAATGCTGGTTGTCGAGGGCGTGCAACGCTTGCAGGATGGCATGACAGTCGCCGTCAGCGCCCCCGCACCGACAGACAGTGACGCCGCGACCGACCCGGCAACCGATACGCCGAGCGCGGAAGAGGATGCCGAGCCCGCCGGTGACGCGCCATGATCTCGAATTTCTTCATCAGTCGGGTCCGCTTCGCGCTGGTGGTTTCGATCGTCATTTCGATCGTCGGGCTGATCGCGCTTTTTGCCTTGCCCGTTCAACAATATCCGAACATCACCCCGCCAACGGTCAACGTATCGACGATCTATCCCGGTGCCAGCGCCGAAACCGTAGCCGACGTGATCGGCGGCCCCATCGAATCCGCCGTCAATGGCGTCGATGATATGACCTACATGTCCTCGACCAGTTCGAATGCCGGACAATATTCGCTGGCGGTCACCTTCGAGATCGGCACCGACTCGGATCAGGCGCAGGTGAACGTGCAGAACCGCGTGCAACTGGCAATGTCCAGCCTGCCAAGCGAGGTGCAGCAGCAAGGCGTTGAGGTCCGCGCCAGCTCGCCGGACTTTCTGCTGGCACTAGGGTTCTATTCTGAAAACGGGCAGATCGACGATCTGGCCGTCGCGAACTATGTCAGCACCTCGCTGATTGACGAAATCGTCCGCATCTCGGGCGTTGGTGATGCGTCATCCGTGGGCACATCCGAATATGCCATGCGCATCTGGCTGGATACGCCGAAAATGGTCGCGCTGGAAATTACCGCGGACGAGGTGGCCGCCGCCATCTCGACCCAGAACGTGCAGGCTGCCCTGGGTGAGCTTGGCGGCCCGCCGGCGCCGGAAGGGACGGAAATGCAGCTGACGCTGGTGTCCCAGGGCCGGCTTGCTGAACCGGATGAGTTCGAACGCCTGATCGTGCGCACCGGCAGCGATGGCAGCATCGTCCGGCTGGGCGATATCGCCCGGATCGAACTGGGCGCGCAGTCCTATGCCGCGCAGGCGATGGTCGGCGACCGAAATGCCACCATGGTACAGGTCAATCTGGGGCCCGGCGCCAATGCGCTGGATACCCGCGATGCGGTCCTGGCGATGCTGGAAGAGACCCGACAGCGTTTTCCGGCCGATCTGACCTTTGACACGGTCTACGATTCAACACTGTTCGTCAGTTCCAGCATCGACCTGATCATGCGGATTCTTGTCGAAGCCTTTATCATCGTCATGGTGGTGATCTTCCTGTTTCTTCAGGACTGGCGGGCGACCATTGTGGCCGGCATCTCAATTCCGGTCTCGCTCCTGGGCGCGATGGCGGTGTTGCTGATGATGGGCTATTCGCTCAACATGATCTCGTTGCTGGCGTTGGTGCTGGCCATCGGGCTGGTGGTGGATGACGCGATCCTCGTTGTCGAGAACGTCCAGCACAACCTGGAACAAGACCCCGACATGCCGGTGCCGGAAGCGGCGAAGAAGGCCATGGTTCAGATCACCGGCCCCATCATCTCGACCACCTTCGTGCTGCTTGCGGTGGTTGTGCCGACGGCCTTTCTGCCCGGCATCAACGGTCAGTTGTTCCGACAGTTCGCGGTGACGATCTCGGGCGGGTTGGTCATGTCCGCAATCGTCGCGGTGACGCTGGCCCCGGCGCTGTCGGCGATCATGCTGCGGCCGCCGAAAGAAGGCGGCAAGCGCGGCCCGCTTGCCTGGGTCGAGGCAGGTCTGAACTGGATGCGCGATAGTTACGGCAAGATCGTCGGTTTCATGCTGCGCTTCTGGCCGATCCCGGTCGGCATACTTGCCGCTTGCGCCGCCGGCGCGGTCTATCTGATCACTTCGCTGCCCAGCACCTTCCTGCCGGATGAGGATCAGGGGGCATTGTTCGTCAACGTCCAGCTTCCCGATGCCGCTTCGTTGCAGCGTACAGACGAAATCATGGCGCTTGTCCGCAAGGAACTGGCCAACACCCCCGGCGTGCAAGAGGTTATTTCCGTCTCGGGCTTCAGCATTCTGCAAGGCACTTCGGCCCCGAATGGCGGCATGGCGGTCGTTGCACTTGAACCCTGGGAGGATCGCGAGACCGAAGAAACCGAAATGGGCCACCTTCTAAGCTCGTTGAACCAACGTTTCAGCCAGGTCCCCGGCGCAACGATTGCGGCCTTTGCACCGCCCCCGATCCCCGGCGTGGGTGCCGTCGGCGGCCTTGATATGCGGTTTCAGACGCTGGAGGGTCAGACCCCGGCCGAGCTTGCACAGACGCTGCGGTCATTCCTTTCGATTGCCAATCAGGACCCAGCCATCGGCGGGCTCGGTTCGACGTTCAGCGCAGATGTGCCGCAGGTCTATCTGGAGGTGGACCGGGTGCGCGCTGAACGGCTTGGGCTTAGTCCATCGGACATCTACAGCGCCATCGGCGTTGCCTTCGGATCCAGCTATATCAACGATTTCACCACCGGCGGGCGGAATTATCAGGTCACGCTTGCCGCGGATGGGGAATATCGCGGCGACGTCACCGATCTGATGAACCTGCACGTCCGCAGCAATAACGGCGCGATGGTGCCCTTGCGCACGGTGGCGACAACGCGGACGGTGCTTGGCCCCTATGTCATCAACCGCTTCAACCAACAGGTTTCCGCGACGGTGAACGGCCAGGCGGCGCCGGGGCAAAGCTCCGGTTCCGCAATGGCCGCGGTCGAAAGGATCGCCCAGGAAGACATGCCAGAGGGCTATGCCGTGGCCTGGGCCGGGCTGTCGTTTCAGGAACAGCAGGGCGGCGGCAATCAATACATCACTTATGTCATGTCACTGGTCTTCGCCTATCTGTTCCTCGTCGCGCTTTATGAAAGCT
The DNA here is from genome assembly GCF_011308835.1 of Paracoccus xiamenensis. Lineage (GTDB taxonomy): Bacteria > Pseudomonadota > Alphaproteobacteria > Rhodobacterales > Rhodobacteraceae > Paracoccus > Paracoccus xiamenensis. The sequence goes on from NZ_JAAOHY010000003.1 coordinate 298,060, forward strand.
TTTCGCTGCCCATCGCGATCCTGCTTTCGCTGGGTGCGGCGGCGTTCGGTGCTGCCGTTGGGCTGGTCATCACTGGCCTGCAAATGAGCCTTTATGTCCAGATCGCACTGGTCCTGTTGATCGGGCTGGCGGCAAAGAACGCGATCCTGATCGTCGAATTCGCCAAGGAGCGGCGAGAGGAGGGCATGTCGATTCTGGATGCCGCTCGCACTGGGGCCGAGGCCCGGTTCCGCGCCGTGCTGATGACCGCGTTGGCCTTTATCTTCGGCGTCCTTCCCTTGGCGGAATCGCATGGCGCCGGCGCCGGTGCGCAGAATGCCGTCGGGATCACCATCATCAGCGGGATGCTGGGGGCAACCCTGATCGGCCTGTTCATCATTCCATCGCTGTATTTCATCATCCAGAGCATCACCGAATGGTTCTCGCGGAAAACCAGAGGAACGCCGGCACCACCAAAGGAAAACGCGGGCTAGAGCGTCTTGCCGCCATGTCCGCCATCGCGTCGCCCGCTTGGGAACAGAGGCGGTGTCGGCCGAACTGGTTTCATCGCAGCAACGTGCCGTCCGCACCGGCAGCCATTCGGCCGCCGCTGCCGGGAGAGAACCCCAATCCCGGCTACTTCGCGTCGTGGAAGATGATCCCAACCGTATGGCGTTGCCCGCTGCGGACGCGGCTGACGCCGTGGCGGAGGTTGACGCGGTAATTGCCGCGGCTGCCTTGGACGGGCCGGTTGTGGACGGCGAAGGCGACGGCGTCGCCTTGCATAAGCGGCACGACCTCGGCACGGCTCTGCATCCGGGGGCGTTGTTCGGTCAGCACGAACTCACCGCCGGTGAAATCGCGGCCCGGTTGGGACAGCAGGAACGCCACCTGGATCGGAAAGGCCAGATCGCCATACAGATCCTGATGCAGGCAGTTGAAGTCGCCTGTGACATATTGCAGGAGCAACGGCGTTGGGCGTTTCTGCCCGGCTTCGTGGCACTGGCGCAGGAAATCCGCGTGGGCGTCGGGGTAGCGCTGATCGATCCCCATGCGTTCGTTCCAGCTGTTCGCGATCTCGGCCAGTTTCGGCCAAAGCGCCGTGCGCAGCCCGCCCAGCAGATCCGGCAGCGGGTATTTGAAATAGCGGTATTCGCCCTTGCCAAACCCGTGCCGCGCCATGTGGATATGGCTGCGGAAATGCTGTTCCTGTGGGTAAAGCGCGGCAAGGTCGCGGCACTCCTCCGGCGTCAGGACGGATTTCAGCGTGGCGCAGCCGAAACTGTTCATCTCGCCCGCGAAAGCCGACCAGTCATAGACAGCAAGGCGCTGCTCGGCCGATTTCACGACCGGCGCGGCGGGGATAAAATCGGTCACGGCATTCATGCTGCGGCCTCCTTTTCCAGAAGGGTGCGCTTGCGTTCGATCCCCCAGCGATAGCCGGACAGATCGCCATCCTGACGCACGACCCGGTGGCAGGGGATCGCCACGGCGAGCTTGTTGGCCGCACAGGCCCCGGCCACGGCGCGGACCGAATTCGGTGCGCCGATCCGGCGCGCGATCTCGGTGTAGCTGACGGTTTCACCCACCGGGATGTCGCGCAGGGCCTGCCAGACGCGCTGCTGGAACGCCGTGCCGCGAATGTCCAGCGGCAGGTCGAGCCCGATCTGCGGCGCTTCGACAAAGCCAACGACCTGCGCCACGCGGGCCTCGAAAGCCACATCGCCGCCGATCAGATTGGCCCTTGGAAAGCGGTCCTGCAACTCGTTGACCAAGGCTTCGGGATCGTCCCCCAAGGCAATGGCGCAGATACCCTTGTCGCTTTCGGCCACGAGGATCGCGCCAAGCGCGCTTTCGCCCAGGGCAAAGCGGATATCGGTATCCTTCCCGCCCTGACGGAAGGCCGTGGGCGTCATGCCCAGAACCTTGTTCGAGGTCTCGTAAAACCGGCTGTTCGCGTTGAACCCGGCGTCGTAAATCGCTTCGGTCACGGTATTCTCCTTATCCTGCAGTTCAGCGCGGACCTTCTGCGCCCGATGCGCAGCGCCCCATTCGCGGGGCGTCAGCCCGGTGATCGCCTTGAACTGGCGGTGAAAGTAATGGCTGCTGAAGCCTACCTTTGCGGCAAGGTCATCCAGCTTTGGCATTGCGTCCGAGGCCGCGATGATCCGGCAGGCCCCGGCGATGATTTCGGTGTTCGCCTGCGCGGCCGATTGCCCCTTGGGATTGCAGCGCATGCAGGGGCGAAAGCCCGCCGCCTCGGCCGCCTCGGGCGTGTGGTAAAACGCGACATTGGCGGGCTTGGCACGACGCGAGGGGCAGGACGGCCGGCAATAAATACCGGTGGTTTTCACCGCAAAGACAAAGCTGCCATCCGCGCCCGCATCCCGCGCGACAACACTTTGCCAGCGCGGATCCTGTTCGGTCTGGGTCGGTATGGTGGTCATGGTCAATACCCGGTCTGATTGCTGTTGAGCCCAATATAGGGGGCTTTCGCCGCACCTCACTCCGCGCCTTGCTTTCAAATCCAGAACGTCGGTGGACCAAGGGATATGCGGCCATCCGACACAGGCGCAGCAGCCGCTTGAGACGGCAGGATCGGGTAGATGAGTGTTGCCACACCGTGGAACGGGTGCAGACAGACCGGCATGCGACACTGTTCGAGTTGATGCAGACATCGCCCCGAACGTTGCGGATATGCGAAGAGGCCGCGCCGATCCAGCACGGGCTGCCGCAGGCGTGACGCCATTCCCCCGTCTTTTCAGAACAGGTGCTCGACCTCTGGCGCGGGAACAAAGCGCCATGCGCGGCGGGGCCCGGCCATGACGTTGAGGTAATACAGCTCGAACCCGTAAGGCGCACCGCAGGGGTGGTGGCCACGCGGGACGCAGACCACATCGCCATCCCTGACTGCCATGACCTCGTCCATGCTGCCGTCATCGGTATAGACGCGCTGCACCGCCCAACCATCTTTCGGGTTCAGGCGGTGATAATAGGTCTCTTCCAGATAGGTGATGCGCGGAAAGTCATCCTCATCATGGCGATGGCTGGGATAGCTGGACCAGTTGCCCGCGGGGGTGAAAACCTCTGTCACCAGCAGGCTGTCGGCGTAATCCTCATTCTCCATCGCGATATTGTTGATCCAACGGGTATTGTTGCCCTCGCCCCGCTGGGTCAGGGTAATACCGTCAGGGCCGATACGGCGCGCCGGATGACCGCCCTGCCCCGGTGCCGCGCAGACGGCGATCACGCAATCGGTCACCGCTTCCGCCCGCCACTCCTGCCCGTTCGGGACATACAGACAGTGCGGCGGCGTCTTGTCGAACACGTCCATCCGCTCGCCCACAACTCCCCAGTCCTGACCGGCGGCGTGGAACGCGGCCTTGCCCTCGACCATCACCAGGATGACCTCATTGGTGCCGGTCGCTTCGGACGCCGCCTCGCCCGGACGCAGGCGGTACAGCGTGAAGCCAACATAGCGCCAGCCGGCGCTTTCGGGCGTAATCTGATGCACCTTGCCGTGGGTGCCGAAAGGCTTGTGCAGAAGATCAACCATTCAGATCCCTTTCATTCTGGCCCAAGTACCCCGGGGGAAACCGGCGAATGCCGGTTGGGGGCAGCGCCCCCGGATCGTGTCACGCAGCCTCGCCATGATCCAGACCCGCCGCGACTGCTGCCGCCTTCAGCGACCTCAGGCCCAGCGACTGATACTCCAGCGGATTCCTCATCTCTGGGTCCTGTTCGGCCTCGATCACCAGCCAACCGTCATAACCCGCCTGCGCAAGGACACTCAGCAATGGCACAAAGTCGATTGCGCCTTCTGGATCGCCCGGCACGGTAAAGGCCCCGGCCAGCACCCCTTGCAGAAAGGACAGGCCCTCGGCCCGGACCCGTTCCGCAACCCGAGGGCGGATGTTCTTGGCATGGAAATGCGCGACACGGGACGCATGTTTCGTCAGTACCGCCACCGGATCACCGCCACCAAAGGCGCAGTGACCGGCATCAAACAACAGATGCGTCGCGGGACCAGTCGCAGCCATGAAGGCGTCGATATCCTCGGGGGATTCGATCACCGTGCCCATATGGTGATGATAGGCCAGCGTGATGCCTTGCGAAGCGAGGTAATCCGCAAATGCCTCCATCTTCGTCCCAAAGGCCACCATTTCATCAGGGGTCAGCCGGGGACGATGGTTCACGGGAATATCGTGGCTACCGTGCACGGTGTTCGAACATTCGCAGGTGATGCAGACCTTGCAGTCATTGGCCTTCAGTTTCGCCAGATGCGGCTGCACGGCGGCAATCTCATCCTCGACCGAGCGGGTCAGCAACGCGGTCGAATACCAGCCCGAGATGAAGCGCAGACCGTAATGCTCAAGCAGCGCCTTCAGGGCGGCGGGATCGTCGGGCCAGCGGTGGCCATTCTCGATCCCGTCAAAGCCGATCAACTGACCGGCCTCCTGCAGGATCTGTTCTGTCGGGATATGCGCGCCGATGCTTTGGTCGTCGTCATTGGCCCAGGCGATGGGGTTGGTGCCGTAAAGGATCATGATGCCCTCAATTCACAAGCCGCTGCCTGGCGGCGTTTTCCAGATATTCCGCATAGGCGACGCGCAGCTTTTCGGTGTCACCGACCGCCGGAACGGCCACATCCCACCAGTGTCCGGCACCTTCCAGCCCGTCGCCGGGCCCAGGGGCGGCGGTGGTGTCGATGACGATCACAGTCGGTATGTCGCGACTGCGTGCAGCGGCAATCCCTGCCTCCAGTTCGGCGATATTCGCAGCCTTTATCGCATGCGCCCCCATGCTGGCGGCATGGGCGACAAAGTCGATCTGCGGCTGCACCTCGATATTGCTGTCGACATACATGTTGTTGAACGGCGCGCCACCTGTGCCAGCCTGCAAGCGATTGATGCAGCCGTAACCCCGGTTGTCGGTCAACACGACAGTGAAGGGGATGCGCCGCATTACCGCCGTCGCCAGTTCGCTGTTCATCATCATATAGCTGCCATCGCCGACGAAACAGATCACCTCGCGATCAGGCCGCGCCAGCTTCAGACCCATTGCGCCCGCAATTTCATAGCCCATGCAGCTATAGCCGTATTCCATGTGATAGCCGTGCTGGCTTGGCTGCCACAGCAGTTTCAGCGCGCCCGGCATGGTCCCAGCTGCACACATGGCGATGGCATCAGCCCCGGTCGCACGCTGCACCGCGCCGATCACCTGCGCGTCGGCGGGCAATTCGTTGCTGTCTACGGGGGCGGCGCAATGGGCATCGACCGCCCGCAACCAGCTTTCACGGACGCCCGGCGCCGCTGCGTCGGCGCGGTAATCGCCCAAAGCCGCGCCCAGCTTTTCCAGCGCAACCTTCGCATCCGCCACCAGCGAGACCCCGCCATGCTTGGCCGCATCGAAAGGCTGCACGTTGATGCTGACCAGTTTGGCATCACCAAACAAGGTCCGCGACCCGGTGGTGAAATCCTGCAAGCGAGTGCCGAGCGCAATGACAAGATCAGCCCCTGCTGCCACCGCATTCGCCGCAGCAGAGCCATCTACCCCGGCCGCCCCATAATTCATGTCATCAGACTGTGGCAGCGCCGACTTCCCCGCCTGCGTCTCTATCACCAAGATGTTGTGGCGGCTGGCGAACTTCGCCAGTGTGGCTTCCGCGCTGGAATAGATCACCCCACCGCCCGCAACGATCACCGGCGCTTTGGCTGCACGGATCAGATCCGCCACCTCGGCCAATTCCGCAGCATCGGGCTCGGGTCGCCGGATCCGCCAGACGCGCGGCTCGAAGAACTCGGCAGGCCAGTCATAGGCTTCCGCCTGCACATCCTGACAAAAGGCCAGACAGACCGGGCCGCAATTTGCCGGATCGGTCATGACCCGCATGGCACGAGGCAGCGCTGTCAGCAGATGCTCAGGCCGGGTAATGCGGTCGAAGTAACGCACAACGGGACGGAAGCAGTCATTGGCGCTGACGGTTCCGTCATCGAAATCCTCGATCTGTTGCAATACCGGATCGGGGCTACGGTTGGCGAAGACATCGCCCGCGATGATCAGCAAGGGCAGCCGATTCACATGGGCAAGTGCCGCCGCCGTCACCACATTGGTGGCCCCCGGCCCGATCGAGGTCGTCACCGCCTGCGCGCGGCGCCGCGCATGACCCTTGGCAAAGGCAATCGCGGCATGGGCCATCGACTGTTCGTTCTGCCCGCGCCATGTCGGCAGCGCATCGCCGATACCGTGCAGCGCCTCGCCAATCCCAGCCACATTACCATGGCCAAAGATTGCCCAGACGCCTTCGATGAAACGCTCGCCCCCATCGGTCTTCTGCACAGCAAGCCAACGGGTCATTGCCTGCGCTGCCGTCAATCTGATCGTCTCAGCCATTACTCCGCCTCTTTCATTCTGGCGCAAATATCCCGGGGTCCGGGGCAGCGCCCCGGTTCTTATGCCGCCGCCCGCGCCTTGTCCCAGACCGCACACAGCTTTGCATAGCGATCCGCCATCTGCGCGACCGCATCATCATCGCTGATCTGCCCCGCCATCCACGCCCGCGCGGCGTCGCCAAAGATCGTGCGCCCGACCGCGAAACCGCGCACCAGAGGAAAGCTGGCGGCGACCTCGAAACTGGCGGCCAACTCGGCCTCGGGCGCGTCGAGGCCAAGCACCACGATGCCGCGCGTATGCTGGTCGTGTTCCTCGATGGCGGAGATGGCGTTGGCCCACGCCTCGCGGGTCTTCATCGGTTCCAGCTTCCACCAATCGGGATAGATGCCGATATCGTAGAACTGCCGGATCAAGGTCGCGGTGGTCATGTCATCGACGGGGCCGACCTTCGAGGGGATGATCTCCAGCAGGAACTCCAACCCGCTACGCCGCGCGGCCTGATAAAGGCGGGTCACGGTCGCCTCCTGATCCGCGCGCATCGCCGCGTCGTCATCGGGGTGGCAGAAACACAGCACCTTTACCACGTTTTCCCGCGCCCATTCGGACAGCGCGCCACAATCGGCACCGAGTTCCGGTTCCAGCGTCAGGCGGCGCGACCCCGGCCATTCCGCCGGCCGCCCGATCCACAGGCCCGATCCGCTGGCCTTATGCAGCGCGCTACGTCCGATGCGGTTGTCGCACAGGATGCCGTGGCCACCCTGCCCGTCAGCCACCTGCAACGCAGCCTGCAGGCACAGCTCCTTGAACGCGCCGCCTTTGTCGAGCGTGTAGCCCTCCATCTCTTCCAGTTGCAGGCGGTGGTCGAAGGCGAAGACGCGCATGGTCGACCAGTCGCCGCCCATACGCCCTTGACGGTTGGTGGCCCAGTGGATCTGTTCCAGTTCCGCATCATTGCGCAGATCGGGACGTTGGACGCCGCGCTTCAGGAAGAAGTCGAGTTCGGCAAGGCTGGGATAGGCGGGCGTGCAGCCGTGGCGGCTGACGGCGAAAGCGCCGCAGGCATTGGCGTATTTCAGCGCCGTGGGCCAGTCCTCGCCGTCCAGCCAGCCTTTCATCAGGCCCGAGAAAAAGCCGTCGCCTGCGCCCAGCACATTGAAGACCTCGATCGGGAAGCCGGGACCGGTCTGACCGTCGTCCAGGCTGTCTGGAATCTCGCCTTCGAAGGCCACGGCACCCGCTGCGCCGCGTTTGCAGACCAGCGTGGCATCGCTGACGGCGCGGACATTGCGCAGGGCGGTGATGGTGTCGGTCGATCCGCCGGCGATGTGAAACTCTTCCTCGGTCCCGACGATCAGGTCGAACAGGTGCAGGGTCGATTGCAGCTCTGCCGTGACCTTGTCGCTGGCGACAAAGCGGCTTTCGCCATCACCATGCCCCGCCACCCCCCAGAGGTTCGGGCGGTAATCAATATCCAACGCCGTTTGCGCACCGTGCTTTCGCGCCAGTTCCAGCGCCTTCAGCACCGCCGCGCGGGTCTGCGGATGCGACAGATGGGTGCCGGTGGCCAGCACCGAGCGCGCCGAGGCGATTAAACCCTCATCAATATCCGCTTCGGTCAGGCCCATATCGGCGCAGTTTTCGCGGTAGAAGATCAGCGGAAAGCTTTCCTCGTCGCGAATGCCCAGCAGAACCAGCGCCGTCAGGCGGTCCGGGTCGGTCTTGACGCCGCGCACATCGACGCCTTCGCGTTCAAGCTGTTCGCGGATGAAGCGGCCCATATGTTCGTCGCCGACGCCGGTGATGACGGCCGATTTCAACCCCAGCCGAGCAGTCCCGCAGGCGATATTGGTCGGCGAGCCGCCGATATATTTGCTGAAAGACCCCATATCTTCCAGCCGACCGCCGATCTGGTCGCCATAAAGGTCGACCGACGAGCGACCGATGGTGATCAGGTCAAGCGTCTTCATGGGCGGCCTCCTCAATCTTCACGGGCTGGCCGTTCGAGGCAGCCATGGCGTGAATGATCCGCTCGATCCCCAGACCGTTGGCAAAATCGGGCATGGCTGCGGGGCCTCCGGCTATGGCGCGCAACAGGTCGCGGCATTCAACGACTTTTTGCTCATTAAAGCCGAAATTATGGCCCGGCGCGGGGCAGAAGGCCGCGAAATCAGGCTGTTCAGGGCCGGTCAGATGGCGGGTAAATCCTGCCTCTCCAGCGCGATGCAGCCAAAGCTCGTTCATGTTTTCCTGATCGAAAACCAGCGTTCCTTCAGTTCCGTGTATTTCCCACTGCAGACGGCATTTGCGGCCACGGGCCACGCGAGACGTGGCAAAGCTGCCTTGCGCGCCGCTGGCAAACCGGATCAGCGCCATGGCGCTGTCTTCGTTTTCTACGGCGCGGGGGCCTGCGGGTGAAGGTCTTTGCGGAACCGCGATCTGGGTGATTGCGGTAATTTCTGCCACCGGCCCCATCAGCGCCACCATCTGGCTGACAAGGTGGCAACCAAGATCGCCCAAGGCACCAAGGCGGCCGCCTTCATGTGTCATCCGCCACGACCATGGCAGGTTCGGGTCGGCGGAATAGTCTTCGTCATAGACACCGCGGAAGGCCAGCGGGCGACCGATAACGCCATCGGTCAACATCTGACGGGCGGCCTGAAAGGCGGGGCTGCGCAGATAGTTATAGCCCAGCAAAGTCATCTGCCGAGGATGCGCCGCAGCGATTTCCGCCATGGATTGCGCATCAGCAAGCGTCAGCGCCATCGGCTTTTCCAGCCAGACATGTTTGCCCGCCTTCAGCGCCGCTTCGGCCATTGGGCGATGCATGCCGTTCGGCGTCGTGATGGACACGACATCGACGGCGGGATCGGCAATAGCCCCCTGCCAGTCGTCGCTGCCGCGGGCAAAGCCGAATTGCGCGGCAAACTCGCTGGCCTTGTCGGCCGGCGTGTCGCAAAGCACCTCCAGCCTTGGATGCGCCCCGCCGAAGACGGTTGCAACATTGCGCCATGCCATCGCGTGACACTTGCCCATAAAGCCGGTGCCGATCAGGGCGACGCCAAGCGGACGGTTGGGCATAATTGCGTTGGACATGGTCAAAGCGCCTCTTTCAGATAGGCCATGCTTGCGCGAAGCGCGCCTTCGGCATCAGCAAGATCGTGGATTTCGGCGGCAAAGGGTTCAAAGCTGAACGGCCCGTCATAGCCCGCTTGCAGCAAGGCCTTGATCTGAATCAGGTTTTCCAGCCGGTCGTCGTGACTTACCAATACGCGGTGTTCGTCCAGCATATCCGCCACCGCTAACGCGGGATTGGTCACGCCAGAGATATGCACAAGGCCGGTTCGGTTTGGATATAACTCTGCCTCGGCCGCCAGGTGGTGGTGGAAGGTATCGTGCAGCAATTTGAAGATGCCGGTTTCATCCGCTTCGGTCATTGCGGCAATGGCCTCGGCCTTGGTGCGCAGCGAGCTGATCGGAAAGCCCAACGGTTCGATCAGCCCGGTCAAGCCGCGATCCCGAAGGATCGGGACCATCGCGTCCAAGGCCGTGACCAGGTCTGAATGCGGCACCTTGTTCCCGTCATTCAGCGGACACATCACCAGCGCCTGCGCACCGCATTCGGCGGCATAGTCAGCCATGCGGCGCGCCCGGTCGGGCAGATCGCCAGACCAGACATTGAACGGATACAGCGCGTTGATCGACAGAATGGTGATGCCCTGCGCGTCGGCCTCTGCCCGGACCTGCGCGGGGGTCATGATGCCCAGTACATCGGGAATGTCATTCCTGATCTCGACCTCATGCACGCCAAGGCGGCGGCACATGGCGAAGAACTCCGCCAGCGGCAGTTTCGGGGCCGAGATATGGTTGATGGCAAAGCGCATCGCGCCCCCCCTTAGTCGTAAAGCGCCGGGCGCGCCGGCAGGGTGATCGGGACGATCTGGCCGCTTTCCTGCGCCTGAACACACGCGTCCGAGGTGATGGCGGCGACATAGCCATCCCATGCGGTGGGGCCAGCGGCAGTGCCTTGGGCCGCGGCCTTGATGAAATCGGCGAGCTCCACGTCATAGCTGTCGATGAAGCGGTCTTTCCAATCCATCAGGATTTCGTTTTGCAGATGCGCCTGCTTGCGGAGCGTGATGGACATGGGTTCGGGCAGGTTCGCCAGCCCCTCCTCGCCCACGATCTGGCATTGAATGTCATAGCCATAGCGGCAGTTCACGAAGATCTCGACATCGATGCGGATGCCCTTGGCGGTTTCCAGCAGCACCACCTGCGGATCGCGCAGGGCGGAATGGGCGTGGCTGGATTTGCGCGGGAACACCACCTGCGCCGAGACATAGTCGTCATCCAGCAGCCAGCGCAGCACGTCGATTTCGTGGATCAGCGTGTCGTGGATGGCCATGGGCGTGCCATAAGTATCCGGCACAGTCGGGTTCCTGTGTGCGGCATGGACCATCAGCGGCGTGCCGATGTCGTTATCCACCACCTGTTTCAGCATCCGATACCCGGCGTCATAGCGGCGCATGAAGCCGACCTGCACCAGACGGCTGCCATGCGCGGCCTCGGCTTCGACAATGCGCAGCGCGCCTTCGGCTGTGGTTGCCAGCGGCTTTTCGCAGAAGACAGGCTTGCCAGCGGCAATCGCGGCCAGCACATAGGGTTCGTGGGTCGATCCGGTCGAGCAGACCAGAACCGCGTCCACATCGGGGGCGGCGATCAGATCCTCGCCCCGGTCATAGACCTTTGCGTCGGGGGCCAGATCCTTCTGCACCGCGCGTGCGGCATCCGGGTTATAGTCGCTGAGCGCGACCACCTGCGCCCCCGCCAGCACCTGTTGCATGCGCCGCGTGTGGTCACGCCCGATCATACCTGTTCCGATAACGCCAATTCTGACGGTCATTTCTGCTGCCTCACTTGAAGTATTTATCGACATAGCGCTGCATTTCGCCGCGCATGAATTTCCCGGATTCGTCGGCCTTGTCCTCCCACGCGAAGACGCAGGCGGTCATGATGCCGTCAAAGCCGATTTCGGCCAGCGTCTTGTAGAAGTCGTCCCATGGCACTTCGCCCTGACCGATATTCAGGTGCTGGTGGACGCGGGCCTGCGATCCGGGCGGGTTGATGATATAACGCAGCCCCGATGATGCCTTGTGGTTGAAGGTGTCCGCGATGTGGACATGGGCCAGCACGTCCGCGCATTCGCGCAGCATCGCCACGGTGTCATCGCCGAAATAGAAGGTATGCGGCGTGCAATACAGGAACCTGACGCGCGGACTGTTCACCGTGCGGATCAGATCGACCGAGGGCTGAAGCGTTTCTGTCCAGTCCTCGGGGTGGGGTTCGATATGCAGGTTGATGCCTTCGCGTTCGAAGATCGGCACCAGTTCTTCCATGCTGCGCCACCAGGCATCCTCGCAAGCCTCGATCATGCTGCCGGTGTGGCAGCAATAGCAGGTGCCCTTGTCAGGATGCGGGCCGCGACCGAATTCGCTGTTCATCGTATCGACGCCCAGCTCGACAGCGATTTCGATGGCGCGCTTCCAGTGGCGGACGGCGGCTTGACGTTCAGCCTCGTCATTCGAGGCCCAGCGATACATCGGCAGCAGCGTGGCGATGCCGACATTGGCGTCGGAAAGCGCCTTCTTGAACGTCTTCACCCGGTCGGGGAAGACGCGCGGAGCCTTGAACCATTCAAGGAAATCGGCGCGCGGGGACAGCTCGATCCATTCATAGCCCAGTTCCGCCACCTTCGAGGGCAGCTGTTCCAGCGTCAGGTGGCGGTGCATGAAGGGGTCGAGCGCGATTTTCATCTTCTGTCCTTTCATCCGGCACAGCATTGCCGGGGCGGTGGCCTGCACCGCTGCATTCGGGTTGGGGCGGCGCGGGCGGTGCGCCTATTGATAATCGCCCATATTCTCGCGGGTGACGGGTTCGAACGGGATCCAGATGTTCCGTTCGGCCGGGGTGCCGCCTGCCATGCTGACGGCGGTCTGCAATGCGACCTCGCCCTGCTTGGCGGCATTCTGGAAGACGGTCACATCAAGGTCGCCAGATGCCAGCGCCATCAGCCCGTCCGGCGTGGCGTCAATGCCGGCGACGACAACATCGTCCATGTTCATCCCTGCCGCCTTCATGGCCAGGATCGCGCCAATCGCCATTTCATCGTTATTGGCGATGACGGCGTCGAACTGCACGCCAGAGGTCAGCCAGTTCGTCATCAGGTCCTGCGCCTCGGCCCGGTTCCAGTTGGCGGTCTGTTCCTCGACCACCTTCATGCCGGAACAGTCGGGCGTGGCGATCACGTCATGGATGTCCTTGGTGCGGATGATCGCGGAATGGTTTTCCAGCGGCCCCACCATCACCAGCACGTCGCCCTTGCCGCCCAGCAACTCGCAGGCCTGCTGAGTCTGCATGGTGCCGCTGTCTATCTCGTTCGAGCCGACGAAGCTGACGCCTTCGGGCAGCGCGTCCACATCGCCGGGCGGATGGTTCACATAGACCAGCGGAATGCCGGCAGCCGTCGCCGCCTGCGTGATCGCCGTGGTCGAGTTGCCATCGACCGGGTTCACGATGATCGCGTCATAGCCGCTGGCGATGAAATTGTTCACCTGATCCAGCTGCCGGGCCACGTCCAGCTGCGCATCCTCGAACGCAACCTCGACCTCGCCTGCGGCTTCCGCCTCGGCGCCGATCGCCTCGCGGATGATGGTCAGGAACGGGTTGTCAAAGGCCGTCATCGAAACGGCCACGCGGGTTTCGGCAAGCGCCGGTCCGGCGAACGCGGTCGAGGCCAAAAGCGCTGTCATCGTCAGGAACTTCTGCATCATCTTCCCCTATGCTGCTGTGTCATATTCCGGCTGCGTCTTGGCGCCGGTGATATAGGCCACGACGTCTTCGCCATCGGTGTCTTCCTTGCGCAGGTTGGCGCAGATGCGCCCGCGCCGCCAAACGACGATCCGGTCGCACAGGTCCATCACCTGCCGCATGTTGTGGCTGATCAGGATCAGCGGCTCGCCCTGTTCTTTCAGCGTGCGGATGATGTTTTCGACCTGCGCGGTTTCCTGCACACCAAGCGCCGCCGTCGGTTCGTCCATGATGGTCAGCTTGGAATGGAAGGTCGCGGTGCGGGCGATGGCCACGCATTGGCGCTGACCGCCCGACATGTTCTGGATGGTGTTGCGGATGTTGGGGATCTTCACCCCGGTCCGTTCCAGCCCGCGCTTCGTCGCCTCTCTCATCGCCTTGTAATCGAGGATCGAGAACGGGCCGAGGTTGAACTTGCGGATCTCGCGCCCCAGGAACAGGTTGTCCGGCACGTCCAGATGATCGGCCAGGGCGAGGGTCTGGAAGACCGTCTCAATCCCCGCCTCTCGCGCAGCCAATGGCCCGTCGAAATCGACATACTGGCCGTTGAACCAGACCTTGCCGGCGGTGCGTTTTTCGACCGCGGTGATCTGGCGCACGAAGGTCGACTTGCCGGCACCATTATCGCCCATGATCGCGACATGTTCGCCCTTGCGGATTTCGAAGTTGCAATCGACCAGCGCGTGGACGCCGCCGTAATGCTTGGTCAGGCCTTCCGTGCGCAGGATCACATCGCCCAGCGGAGCCGAGGGTGCCGGGGCATCCGCGCCCGAGATATCGGTTTGAATATCGCTTGCCATGAAAGCCCCCTTATGACCGGGCGGCCGAGCGGCGCTGACGCCACTGGTCCAGCACGACGGCGCCGACGATGATCGCGCCCTTGACCATTTCCTGATAATACGCGTCGAGACGCAGGAAGGTGAAACCAGAGATAATCACCCCGAAGATCAGCGCCCCCAGCACGGTGCCAAGGATCGTGCCGCGCCCACCTGACAGCGAGATCCCCCCGATCACCGCCATGGCGATGGCGTCGAGTTCATACATCACGCCCATCCCCGCCTGCGCGGTCAGGTTCTTCGAACTCAGCACAATCGCGGCAATACCGCCCAGCAGCCCGGCCAGCGTATAGACCAGCACCTTGTGGCGGGCGACATTGATGCCCGACATGCGCGCCGCCGCCTCGTTCGAGCCGATGGCATAGGTGTGCTTGCCGTAGACGGTGTATTTCAGGATCAGGTGAAACAGGATCGCCAGGCAGGCGAAGATGATGACCGGCATCATGCCCGCGCCGATGCTGGCATAGCTGGGCGTCGGGAAAGACACCGGCTGACCGGCGGTCCACCATTTCGCAAGCCCGCGCGCCGACACCATCATGCCCAGCGTCGCGATGAAGGGCGGAATTTTCGTGTAGGCGATGAACAGCCCGTTAATCAGCCCGCAGGCGGTGCCGCAAAGCAAACCGATCACCACAGGGATGATCACCGGCAAATCCACCCAGCCCCGATCAAAGAAGACGGCGCGGGTATTGTCCATGCCGTTGATCTGACCCGCCTGCGCGAAACTCATCGCGATCATGGCGGTCATGCCGACGACGGAACCTGATGACAGATCAATTCCGCCGGTCAGGATCACCTGCGTGACGCCAAGCGCGATGATCCCGATGATCGAGACCTGAAGAATGATGATCTGCAGACGCGCCTGATTGAAGATGCCGGGGACGTTTTCGCGGGTGTTGAACAGGAAGCTGTCATTCATCAGCACCAGATCCAGCAGCTCAAAGACGACGATGATCAGCACCAGCGCAATAGCAACGCCTGCTTCGGCTGGAAGGCTGCGCTTTGACTTGTCGAAACTCAGTCCACCGACACCATGCGAGGTATCTGACATGATCCATCCCTCCTGCGGGGCCAGCCCCCGCCTGATGATCAGGTTCGGGCGGCGCAGCTTGCACCACCCGAGGTTATGAGGCGGGGCCTCAGTTGCTTTGGGCGAAGTCGGCCATGTTTTCCGGGGTGACCAGTTGGAAGGGCACATAGACCTTCTGTTCAACCGCCTCGCCCTTGGCCAGCTTCAGCGCCGCGTCCAATGCGCCGCCACCCTGCCCTGCCGCATCCTGGAACACGGTCACATCCAATTCGCCCGCAGCCATGGCCAGAAGTCCGTCCTGCGTGGCGTCGATGCCACCGATGACGACATCCTCCATGTTGACGCCGGATGCCTTCATCGCCTGAATCGCCCCGATCGCCATTTCGTCATTGTTCGAAATCAGCCCGTCAAACGGCGTGCCGGATGACAACCAGTTGGTCATCAGGTCCTGCGCTTCATCGCGCTGCCAGTTGGCGGTCTGTTCGTCAATGATGTTCAGGGTCACGGCACATTTGCCGCCTTCCATCACGTCATGAATATCAGCCGTGCGCTGCACCGCAGCCTGGTTCGACAGTTCGCCCATCATCACATAGATATTCGCCTCGGTCTTGCCGGCGGCTTTCAGCAGCTCACAGACCTGAATGGTTTCCAGCGTGCCGGATTCCTTTTCGTCCGAGGCGACAAAGGCCTGATTGTCGGGCAGCGTATCGACATTCACCGGCTCGCGGTTGACGAAGACCAGCGGAACGCCACCTGCGGCGGCGGCATCGGTCATCGCCTGCGTGGCCGAGGTATCGACCGGGTTCACGATGATCGCATCCACGCCCGAGGCGATGAAGTTGTTGATCTGGTCCAACTGGCGCGCCACGTCATTCTGGGCATCCTCGATCTGGACATCGACGCCTTCCATGGCGCTTGCCTGTTCCTGAATGCCGTTGCGCAGCACGGTCAGGAAGTTGTCGTCGAACAGCGCCATGCTGACGCCGATATTTTCGGCGCTGGCAGCCCCCGCAAGACCCGCGAGCATCGCTGTCGACAGCAGAAATTTCTTCATCGTCTTCTCCTCCACAGGCGGCACCGGGTCTGCCGCGATCCGTTCGGCCTGACCTGCGGACAGACCCGTTCTATCCGCCAAAGCGGTGATTGTGCCGAAACTGTTTTGTATCCGCCGGCCCCCTTAACTCCCAAGCCAGCGAACAGAAGGATTCCCGATCTGCCGGACGCAATCAACGTAAACCTGACAAGAATCGCATCAACGGTGATGCATTCCATTGCCGCTATTGATGTGATCCCATCACGAAATCGCTTTCCGGCGTCCATATCTGCGCGGGAAAGAAGCGCTGACCGGGGGTTTCGGTCAGCCCGCGTTCGGACGCGTCGATCATCTGCTGGATCAGGTCGGCGGCGATCTGTTTGACCGGCGTGGACAGCACGACACTTAACGATCCATCCTGCAGACCCGCCTGCGATTCAGGGGTCAGTTCATTGACGATCAGCACCACCTGGCCGGGCTTGCGCATTTCGCGGACGGCCTGAATGGCGCCCTCCATCCCGCCGCCCGCACAGTACAGACCGACCAGATCCTGGTGACGCGACAGCAGGCTGACCGTCGCCTCGTAGGTCAGTTGCCGGGTTTCAAGATTGATCTGGGTTTCCAGCATCTGAAAATCCGGTGCGGATTCGCGGAAATAGCTGCGAAAGCCGGTTTCCCGCAATTCGTGGCCGTGAAAGCGGGGGCCGCCGATGAACAGCCCGACCTTGCCGGTGCTGCGCGACAGGCGAGAGATGAACCAGCCCGCGATCCGCCCGACCTTTATGTTATTGGTCCCGAAATAGCCTTCGCGCACGCCTTGGGCGAAATCGGACAGCAGCGAATAGACCGGAATGCCCGACGCGCGCAGGTCCTGTACGGCCTGCGTGACAGCGTGATGGTCCAGCCCTGTGGCCGCGACCGCATCGACGCGGCCCTTCATCCCGGTCAGCAGCCGGGCAAGGCCTTCCGGGTTCAGATCGTCCAGGAATTTCGCGGTGATCTGAACCCGGCGCAGGGTGCTGGCGCGGGCCTGTGCCTCGAACAGGCGCAGGGTCTCCTGATAAAAGGCGTGTTGCGGCTTTTGCAGGATAAGGCCCAGCCGGAACTCCGGTTTGTCCGCCAGCAATCGGTGGCGGATGATATTGGCACCGTGATAGCCGATGCGCTCGGCCGCTTCGTGAACGCGGCGGACAGTTTCCTCGCGCACGTTCGGGCGGCCGTTCAGCACCCGGTCCACGGTCGCGGTGCCGACGCCTGCGGCACGGGCCAGATCAGCGATGGTCGGGCGGGTCATGGTGGTTTCGCATCATAAGGTGATACGAGTATCGGTGACATTCAGCGCCCCGGCAAGCGGCACGGATCAGCAGTTTTCGCGCATGTAGATTGTCACCGGCGTGATCGCGGGGCCGGGCTCGCCGTCGGTGCGGCAGTGGGTGGCAGCAATGGCGCGCAAGGCCGCCTCGACCTCCAGCGCGGGGTTCTGGTCGATCACCGCGTCGATGGCACCGCTTTGCAGAAGCGCGCGGCGGTCGGGCGTCAGTTCATGGGTGATGAAGGTGACATCGTCCTGGCGGCCGAGACGCCTCAGCGCGTCAACCACCTGCGGCGCACCTGCGGACTGGTTATAGATCCCCCGGATCGCGGGATTGCGACGCAAAGCGCGATAGGCCAGATCGCCCGCCATATCGCCCTGTTCACGGCTTTCGTGGACCTCGGCGATACGGCAGGCCGGGAAGCGTTCGGCCAGCACGGCCTGGAAACCAGCATGGCGTTCCTGCTGGCCGATCATGGCCAGCAGCCCGGCGATGACGATGACCTCGCCCCCGTCGCGGCCCAGCAGACGGCCCATCAGCTCGCCCGCCAGTCGCCCGGAACGGCGGTTATCGGGGCCGATATAGGTGGCACCGTGACAGCGGATATCGGTGGCGAGCGTGATGACAGGCTTGCCCTGCCCGGCCATTTCTTCCAGCACCGGCGCCAGAGCATCGTCGTGTGGCAGGCAGATAATGACCGCGTCATGTTCGGCACCGGCTGCCCGAACCCGGCGGGCGGTTTCGGCGGCACGCGCGGCATGGGCGTGAAAAATGCGGGTCTGGATGTTGAACGGGTTCGGGCCACGGTTCTGTGCCTGAAACGCCGCCGCCAGCGCGGCATGAAACGGGTTCGCGGGCGGCTGCATAAACGCCGCGACCCGCAGCGTGCGCGCGTCGCGGGGATCCAGCGCGCGGTCCAGCCGCAAGCGGCGGGCGGCGGCGAATACGCGGCGTTCTTTCTCCGCATCGACACCGCCGCGATTGTTCAGCACACGGTCCACGGTCGAGGCGGAAACCCCCGCCTCGCGCGCGACGTCCTGCGCTGTCGGTTTATGACCCATGACTGCCCATTTGAAGAAATCTCTTCAAGAATGGCGTTTGGCAGGCTGCGCGGCAATCCTAATCTTCACGGCATGGGCTGCGGCCCGAGGGGAGGGAGTGCGATGGTAAAGCTTGCCTGTTTCGGCGCGGGCCGGATTGGCCATGTTCATGCAAGGAATGCGGCAGCAATGCCGGGGGTGCGGCTGGCCTGGCTGTCCGACCCGGTGGCCGGTCCGGCGCGCGACGCACTGGCGGACGCGACGGGTGCCGCGCTTGCCGAGCCGGACCAGATCTTCGCCGATGACAGTATCGAGGGCATCATCATCGCCAGTTCGACGGACAGCCATGCCGACCTGCTGACCCGCGCAGCAGATGCTGGCAAGGCGGTCTTCTGCGAAAAGCCGATCAGTCTGGATTTCGCGCTGACCGATGCCGTCGCCCGCAAGGTCGAGGCGGTTGGCATTCCCTGCATGCTGGGCTTTCAGCGCCGCTATGACACATCTTTCCGGCAGCTGAAGGACCGCATCGCCTCGGGTCAGGCGGGCAAACTGGAACAGGTGGTGATGTTTTCGCGCGATCCGTCGCCGCCGCCGCGCGCATATGTGGAAACCTCGGGCGGCATGTTCCGCGACAGCTCGATCCACGATGTCGACATGGCGCGGCATCTGCTGGATGAACAGATCACCAGCGTTTACGCCGTGGGGTCCTGCCTGATCTCGGAAGAGATCGGCGCGGCGGGGGATGTGGACACGCTGATGATCACGCTGACCACCGCCTCGGGGCGCATGGCGCAGATTGTGGCCTGCCGTCGCGGACCGATGGGCTATGACCAGCGGCTGGAAGCGCTTTGCAGCCGCGAGGTGCTGAGCGTCGGCAATCAGCCGCAATCGACGCTGACGGTCACAGATGCGCATGGCAGCCGCAGCGCCCCGCCAGAGAATTATTTCATCGAACGCTTCACCCAAGCTTACCGCGACGAGATGGCGGCCTTCGTCGCCCTGATCCGCGATGGAACGCCCCCGCTCGCCGGTATCCGCGACGGGCTGGAGGCGCAGCGGCTGGTCGAGGCGGCGGTGCAATCGGCACGGACAGGGAAGGTCGTGGATTTCGGACCGGATTGGACACCGGAAAGGGTTTAAGCGATGGATTTTCTTCCCGAAGGCGTCCGGCTGGCGGTCAGCCCGCTGTCATGGACGAATGACGTGCTGGCTGATCTGGGCGGCGACACCCCGGTCGAAACGTGTCTGAACGAGGCCGCGAGCGCGGGCTATCAGGGCGTTGAACTGGGCCGGTTGTTCCCACGTGATGCGGCAGCGCTGCGCCCGATGCTGGATGCGCGGGGGTTGTCGCTGGCCTCGGGCTGGTATTCGGGCGAGTTGGCGGTGCGGGATGCCGTCACCGAACGCGAAGCAGCGCGCGACCATGCGAGCCTGCTGGCCGCGATGGGTTGCAAGGTGATGGTCTATGGCGAGGTCGCGATGATGGCGGGCGATGCGCCGCTGGATGCGCCCATGTCGCAACGGCTGCGGATGGGCGACAGCGCCGGCTATGCGGCGCGGCTGACAGATTTCGCGGGTTGGCTGATGGGTGAATACGGCCTGACGCTGGCCTATCACCACCACCTGATGATGGTGGCCGAGGAGTTTGACGAAATCGCCGCGATCTTCGATGCCGCCGGTCGTGAACTGGGCTTGTTGCTGGATACCGGCCACGCGGCTGCGGCGGGTTTCGACTATGCAAGGCTGATCGACCGCTTCGGCGACCGGATCGTGCATATCCACCTGAAGGACATGCGCGCCGATGTCATGGCGCAGGTGCGCGCCGATGATGCCAGCTTCAATGCGGGCGTGCGCGCGGGGATGTTTACGGTGCCGGGCGATGGCGCGGTCGATTTCGCGCCGATTGCGCGCTTTGTCCGGGGCAGCGGCTATCAAGGCTGGCTGGTCATCGAGGCTGAACAGGACCCCGCGCTTACCCGCCGTGACCCGCGCCATGACCCATATCGAGGCCCTATTTCGCGACCTGAACAAGGTGACGCCATGACCAAACGTTTGAACATCGGCCTGATCGGGTCGGGCTTCATGGGGCAGGCCCATGCCGACGCTTTCCGACGCGCGGGGATGCTGTATCGCGACCTGCCCGCCGTCCCGCATCTGTACATGATCGCCGATGCGACGCCGGAGCTTGCAGCTGATGCCGCCAGCCGCTTCGGTTTCGAGAAATCGACCGGCGACTGGCGAGAGCTGGTCAAAGATCCCGGCGTCGATGTCGTCGACATCACCTCGCCCAATGCCATGCATCACGAAATGGCGCTGGCGGCGATTGCGGCGGGCAAGCATGTCTATTGCGAAAAGCCGCTTTCGGTGACAGTGGCCGAGGCCGAGGAGATGACGGCAGCCGCCCGCGCCAAGGGCGTGAAAACCATGGTCGCCTTCAACAACGTCAAGACGCCAGCCGCGATGCTGGCGCGTCAGATCATCGACGCGGGCGAGATCGGGACTCCGATCCGCTTTCGCGGGTAGTTCGATCAGGGTTTTTTCAACGATCCCGAGCTGCCATTTTCCTGGCGCTGCACCCGTAAGGAAGCCGGATCGGGCGCGCTTGGCGATCTGGGCAGCCATGTGATTTCCGTCGCGCAGTACCTGATGGGCGATGTGACCAGCACCATCGCCCAGACCCAGACATGGTTCCCGACCCGCCCCGTGCCGCAGGGGGCCGCGAGCTATAGCGCCAAGGCCGCCGCTGATGCCCCCCGGCGCGAGGTCGAGAATGAGGATCAGGTGCAGGCCATGATCCGCTTTGCCAGTGGCGCAGGCGGGACCATCGAGGCCTCACGCGTGTCGGCAGGGAAGGTTTTCGGCATCTACTGGGAGGTCTCGGGCACCGAGGGCACGATCATCATGGATGGCGAACGCTTCAACGAATTGAAGGTCTCGCGCTTTGGCGATGCCAAGCGCGACCGGGGTTTCAAGACGCTGCTTGCGGGGTCTCAGGTGCCGCAATTCGCAGCCTTCTTCCCGTTCGATTTCGCGGGCGGCGGGCTTGGCTATTTCGACGTGAAGGTGATCGAGGTGCGCGACCTGATCGCGGGCATCTGCGAAGATGACGGCTGCGACCCGGATTTCGAGTTCGGCTTGAAGAACATGCGGATCATCGACGCGATGGAACGCTCGCTGCAATCGCAAACATGGGAGGAGGTCTGATGTTTCCCACCGCTTTGCCGCCATCGCGCGTACCCGACCCGATGGACGCCCCGCCACTGCGGTGGGGCATCCTCGGCTCGGGCTGGATCGCGGAACAGTTCATCCGCTCGGTCCGCGCCCATACGCGGCAGGATATCGCGGCGGTGGGGTCGCGAAGTCAGGACAAGGCCGATGCCTTCGCCCGCGAATGGGGGATCGGAACGGCCCATGGCAGTTACGAGGCACTGGTCGCCGATGACAGCCTTGACGTGATATATGTCGCGACGCCACATAACATGCACCACCCCCATGTGATGATGGCGCTGGAAGCGGGCCGGAATGTGCTGGTCGAAAAGCCCATGGCGCTGGATCACGCGCAGGCGGCCGAAATGGTGGCGCTTGCCCGCGCCAAGGGGCTGTTCCTGTGCGAGGCGTTGTGGACCTATTTCCTGCCGAAATTCGACGTGCTGCAGCAGGTGTTCGACAGCGGGGCGCTGGGGGAAATCAAGTCAGTTCACACGGAATACGGCGAATACTTCACTCGCGATCACCGGATCTTTGATGCCCGACTGGCGGGCGGGCCGCTGCTGGATCTGGGGACCTATCCGCTTTCGCTGATCTCGAAACTTCTGGGGCCTGCCAAGCAGCTGGTCGGGCTGAAGCAGGATGATCCCAGCGGCGTGCATGGGCAGTTGTCGGTCATCATGGCCAATGCGGCGGGCAATCAGGGGGTGATGTCGACGACGCTTTACGGGCTGACGCCGACGAATGCCGCCATTGTCGGGACCGGCGGCACCGTGCGTTTCGGGTCCGAGTTCAACCTGCCCGGACCGTTCGAGGTGATCTCGGCCGATACGACCACCCGGCTGCGCCATGACGAACCCGTCGGGCGACATTTCGAGGGGCTATTTTACGAGGCCGCTGCGGTTGCGCGTTGCATCGCCGAGGGCAAGGCAGAAGCGCCGCAGCGGCCCTTGGATGCGACTTTGCAGATGATGCGGTTGATTGATGAAATCCGCGAAGTTCTGGGAATTTCCTGGGCCGCAGCTGGTTGAGATCAGGGCGTCGCCGCCCGGTCCCACTCGGCCCCGTCAAACTGCGTCAGCGCGGTCAGGCGGTCAAAGTCCTGCGACACACAGGCGAGAACGCCGAACTGCTTGCCCTGCAACGCCTGCGGCCCCAATGGCGCGACACGGCCGCCACCGGCCTCGATCAGCGCATAGGCCGCGCAGCAATCCCACAGCGCCATGCGCGGTTCGGCATAGCCCACCAACCGCCCGGCGGCGACAAAGGCCAGCATCAGCGCGCCGGAGCCATAGCGGACATGCGCGATCCCCTGATCGGCCAGATCCGCATAAAGCCGCCCCAGCCGCTGCGGTTCGGCAAGGTCATTGACGCCGATACCAAGCAGCCCGGTCGACAGATCGAACCGCCGGGTGACATGGACGGGCTTGCCGTTCAGCGTCACCCCGACGCCCCGCCCGCCCAGATACATCTCACCCAGCACCGGCGCGAAGATCGCGCCCAGCAAGGGCCCCTTCCCGTCCATCAGCCCGATGGAGACGCACCAACCCGGCATCCCGTTCAGGAACGGCGCGGTGCCGTCGATGGGATCGATCACCCATGTCAGCCCGGTCGTGCCTTCGCTGTGCCCATATTCCTCGCCCAGAAAGGCATCACCGGGAAATTTCGCCTGAAGGCGGGCGCGGATCAGCTGTTCGACCTCTCGATCGGCGATTGTGACCATATCGGTCAGGCCGCGCTTGGTTTCGATTTCCAGCGCATCGAGGCGCGCGAAATATTCCAGCGCCAGATCGCCAGCCGCACGGGCAACCTGTTCCATGACCGCAAGACGCGCGGCGAGTGAGTCTTCGGGAAGGTTCATCATGGTCCTCAGGCGATCAGCGCGACGCCGACGCCGCGGAATTGCAGGCGCACGGGCGCGCCGGGGGCGATGGCGGTCGTATTGGTGTCGTCGACAACGAACAGGCGGCCCGCCGCGCTGTCGATTTCATATTCGATGTGATCGCCCAGATAGGCGGCGGATGCGACCTTGCCTTCCAGCCCCTCGCCATCCTGCACGACGCGGAAGGCACCGGGGCGGACGGCAAGCTTGGCCGGGCCGGGCTGTGCGCCGCGCGCTGGCAGGTCGATTTCAGCCCCGCCAGCACTGACGCGGGCCATATCGCCCTGTACAGACAGCACCTGACAGTCGATGACATTCGCCTCGCCAATGAAATCGGCGATGAATTCGGATGCGGGGGATTCATACAGGTCGCGGGGGGTGCCGTCCTGCGCGATCAGGCCGTCCTTCATCACCACAATGCGGTCGGATACCGCCAGCGCCTCGTCCTGATCGTGGGTCACATAGACGGCGGTGAAGCCGAGGCGTTGCTGCAATTCGCGGATCTCTGTCCGCACCCGCCGGCGCAGGCGGGCGTCGAGGTTCGACAAGGGTTCATCCAGCAACAGCACCTGCGGTTCCAGCACCAGCGCGCGGGCCACGGCGACGCGCTGCTGCTGGCCGCCCGACAGTTCCGATGGCAGGCGGTCGCCAAGCCCGGACAGGCCGACCAGATCAAGGCCTTTCTCCGCCAACTGCCGCGCCTCTGCCTTCTTGATGCCGTCGGATTCCAGACCATAGGCGATATTGTCGAAGACGGTCATATGCGGGAACAGCGCATAGCTTTGGAACACCATCGTCACGTCGCGCCGGTTCGCCGGTAGCCGGGTCACGTCCTGCCCGCCGATCAGGATCGCGCCTTCGGTGGGTGTTTCCAGCCCCGCCAGCATCCGCAGCGTCGTCGTCTTGCCGCAGCCTGACGGCCCCAGCAGGGTGACAAGCTGGCCGGGTTCAATCGACAGGTTCAACTGCGGAATGGCGGTGAAATTGCCGTAATTCTTGCGGACCGCGCGGAATTCGACCGCGCCTCTTTGGGGATTGGTCAAACGGTCGCCTCCTTCGCGGCGGGTGGGACGGGGCGGCGGCGCAACCTGCGCTCGCCCACAAGCATCTGGAAGCCGCCGATCACGGTGATCATCACAAGGATCAGGACCGAGGAATAGGCGATAGCGACGCCGTATTGCCCGTTCTCTACCAGACCGACGATATAGGCGGTGGCCATGTTGTATTTGGCGGAAACAAGGAAGATCACCGCCGAGATCGAGGTGATCGCCCGCACGAAACTGTAGACAAGCGCCGCCATGATCGCGGGGCGCAGCAACGGCAGGATCACCCGGCGCAGGGTGCGCCCGGAACCCGCGCCAAGGGTCAGCGATGCCTCGTCAAGGCTGCCGTCAAGCTGGGCCATGGCGGCAACGCTGCCGCGCACACCGACGGGCATGTTGCGGAAGACAAAGCAGACGATCAGGATCAGCGCCGTGCCGGTCATCTGGATCGGCGGCAGGTTGAAGGCCATGATATAGCTGATGCCGATGACCGTGCCGGGGATCGCAAAGCTCATCATCAGCACGAACTCGAACACGGTCTTGCCGGGGAATGTCTGGCGAGAGATCAGCCAGCCGGTCAGCAGGCCCACCGCCGCCGTCAGCGGTGCGGCGATCAGGGCGATGGTCATGGTGGTCCAGAAGCTGTTCCACGCAACGCCGGTCCAGCGGAAGCCGCCTTCGAAGGTGACGCCAAAGGCGCGGACGTAATGTTCCAGCGTCAGCGTGTGATCCAGCCCCCACAGCTTCACGAAGCCGCCGAACAGGATCATTGCGTAGACGATGACGGTGAACAGGCTCCATGCAGAAACAACGCCGATCACCGGCCATGCGACGCGGGCGGGCAGTTGGGCGTGGGTGCCGCCATCGCCCTTGCCGCCCACGGTCGCAAAGCTGCGCCCCGACAGCCAGACCCGCTGCGCGATGAAGGCGGACAGGGTAAAGAACAGCAGCACCGCCGCCAGCACCGCCGCACGCGAGGGGTCATTCTGCGCGCCCACGACCGAGAAGAAGATCTCGGTCGACAGCACCCCACCCGATCCGCCAAGCACCAGCGGGTTGCCGAAATCGGCCATGCTTTCGATGAAGCCGATCAGGAAAGCATTCGCGAGGCCCGGCGCCATCAGCGGCAGCGAGACCTTGCGGAAGGTCCGCCAGCGTCCGGCGCGCAGGGTTTGGCTAGCTTCTTCCATCGAGGGGCTGACGCCCTCGACCACGCCGATCAGCACCAGAAACGAGATCGGCGTGAAGCTGAGCACCTGCGCCAGCCAGATGCCGGTCAGTCCGTAAATCCAGCGGCCAAGCTCGATTCCAGTCACGCTGTAAATCGCCTGCGTGAGCGTGCCCTGCCGCCCCAGCAGCATGATCAGCGCAAGGCCCACGACGAAAGGCGGGGTGATGATCGGCAGGACGGTCAGCAGGCGCAGGCTTTTCTTGAAGGGAAAGCGGGTGCGGGTGGCGACAAGCGCGAAAGCGAGGCCAAGAAGTGTCGTTGCCGTGGCCGTGCAGATGGCAAGGAAGAAGGTCCGCCATGCGACGCCGCAGGCTCCGCCTGTCAGGCAGCCGAGGCTCCATATCTTCGGGTCCGCGATATTGCGGCGCACGCCCTCGGTCGTGAATGAACCGTCGAAATCCTGAAACGCGCCGGTGAAGATCGACAGGATCGGATAGAAAACGAAGGCTCCGACCAGCAGGATCAGCAGCGCGATGGAGGTCAGAACGAAAGCGTCCCCCTTCAGCGCGCCGCGTTCCGCCGCCCCGAAAGAGATCAAGCAGGTGAAGAACAACGACAACACCACCGCGCCCGCGCCGAATGCGGGCTGGCCATCGACCTCGCCAAAACTGGCTTCCAGCAGGCCCCAGTTCCAGCCGCGGGTGCCGACCGACAGGCCCTCTACCGCCAGCCAGATCAGGCCAAGCGCGCCGATCCAGACCATCGCGCGACCGCGACCTGCGCCGGATGGCGCGCGCAGGCGCAGATACAGGGCGGCGGCGGTCAGCAGGATGATCGGCCAAAGCTGCCAACGCCCGATCAGCGCCTGAAACAGCCCCGGCCACAGATCGGGTTCAGCGAAGAAATCGCCCAGCCAGTCAAAGCTGAAAAAGCCCGCGCGGATCCGGTACCAGGGCAGGATCAGCAGCGCCAGGATCGCGCCGCCAAGGATCCAGTCCAGCCGCCTGTTGTCAGCGTTCATCCGCGCCACCCGTCACATTGTCAGAAAGGACCGGGGCAGCCCCTCATGCTGCCCCGGCAAGGCCCGGCCTTTATTCGGCTGCGCGGCCGCCAATTTCCGCGTCCCAACGCGCCAGCAATTCCTTGCGGCGGTCGGCCGAGCCATATTCGGCGAAGTCATAATCGATCAGCTTGATCTGGCTGATATCCGGCACCTTGTCCGACACCTTGGCCGCCTTGTTCGACGGGATCTGGAACGAACCCGCTTCGGGCATCAGGTTCTGCGCATCTGCCGTCAGCACCCAGTCATAGAAGACTTTCGCCTCGTCCGGGTTCTGCGCGCCTTCGATCAGCGACATCGACCCGACCTCGTAGCCCGTGCCTTCGCAGGGTGCCACGACCGCGATCGGGAAGCCTTCGACAGATTGCGATACGGCGTCATGCATGAAGACGATGCCCAGCCCGGTTTCGCCCCGCGCCGCTGCCTTCACCGGGGCCGAGCCCGATTTCGTATATTGGGCGACATTGGCGTTCAGGCCCTTCAGGTACTCAAACGCCTCATCCTCGCCCATCAGCTGCACCAGCGTCGCCAATGTCGTATAGGCGGTGCCGGACGAATTCGGATCGGCAATCTGGATCTCGCCCTTCAGGCCTTCGTTCAGCAGGTCAGCCCAACAGGCGGGAGCTTCCAGGCCCTTTTGTTCGAAGATCTGAGTGTTATAGCCCCAGCCGAGCGCGCCGCTGTAAACCCCGACCGTGCGATTGCCCGACACATTCGCCTGTTCGACCGCCCAGTCCTGCAGTTCGGCCAGCATCGGCGATTCGTATACAGAGGTCAATTCGTCTGCTGCCGCCTGCAAATGCGGGTCGCCAGTGCCGCCCCACCACAGGTCAGTCTGGGGGTTGCGCCCCTCGGCCCGGATCTTGGCATAGGCCTCGCCCGAGGACAGGCGAACCATGTTCACATTGATGTCGGAATGGCCTGCTTCGAATTCAGTGACCAGCTTTTCGCAGATCACCACATCGGCCGAGCAGATCAGATTCAGTTCGGCAGCGCCAGCAGCAAGGACCGGCATACCCATGACTGCGCCTGCCGCGATCGCGGCACTCTTGATGTTCATCATTATCCTCCCTTGACCCGCACCCGAGCAAAAGGATGCAAAGCTGTGCATCAGGTTCCAACGCGAATCGGCTTTGTGTCAATTGATTTTTGTGCTGATATGCGGGGGTCGCCCAAAATCCAGATATGAACGCTTGCAAAGCTGTTCATCCAGACAAACGCAGGACCCCATGCCCCGAACCCCCGCCAGCGCCAAGGACGTCGCCGAGCTTGCGGGCGTATCACGCGCGGCGGTTTCGCGCTGCTTCACGCCGGGCGCCAGCATCTCGCCCGAGACGCGCGCGCGGATCCTGAAGGCGGCGGAAACGCTTGGCTATCAGGTCAACCGGCTGGCGAGTGGTCTGATCCGCAATGAATCCGGTATCGTCGCCCTGATCAGCGCCGAAATCGCAACCCCATATCGGGCGCAACTTCTGGCGGCGCTGACTGCCGCGCTGCAACGCGCCGGCAAGGTTGCCCTTGTCATCAATACCGACCGCTCTGACGAAAGCGTTGAACAGGCCTTACGGCAGGCCATCAGCTATCGCACCGACGCGGCGATCTTTCTGTCGGGGATGCCCGCGCGTTCACTGGCGGAAACCTGTCAGCGCAATGGGATGCGGCTTGTTCTGATCAATCGCGACGGCAACCACCCCGGCTCGCTTCTGGTGCGTCTGCCGGATGAAGATGCCGGCGCGCGCGCGGTCGCGATCCTGCTGGCGGCTGGCTGCAAACGCCTCGCGCTTGCCAGTTCGCGCACGGGGACGCCAAGCCTTGTCGGCCGCGAGCGCGGCTTTCGCGACGCAGCCCGTTCCGCAGGGGTCGAATGGATCGAGGAGCGGCTGGGCGCGACCTCCTATGAGACCGGGCTTGAACTGGGCATGGCGCTGCTGACGCGAAAGGACCGGCCCGACGCGATCTTTTGCACGACCGACCTGATGGCCTGCGGCGTCATGGATGCCGCGCGCTGGCGGCTGGGTATCAGCATACCCGACCAGCTTTCTGTGATCGGTTTTGACGACATACCACAGGCCGGTTGGGAAGGTTATGACCTGACAACCTTTCGTCAGCCGGTGGACGACATTGCCGCGCAATCTGTGGATTGGCTGCTGTCCGAAAAGACGGCGGACACGGCCGCGGTGCTGACCCTGGAGCCCCGCCTGAAACTCCGTGGCTCGGTCAGACGCAGCTTCAGGCCGAAAGGTCCGCAGGCGGCGACCGGCGACGAGCCGATCAGCACCCATGACGCGAAGATGCGCTAGGCTCCAGCGCCGTTGATTTCGGGCTTTTGGCGTAATTCAGGCTTGGTAAGACGATCTGATCGATGAACAGTCTTTACTGGCGTAACCGACGCCCAGATGGAGCGCGTGACGCGGTTCTTTCCCAAGCCCTGGCAAGCCTCGCGTTGATGATGGCCGTGTCTTCACTGGCATAATCTTCATCAATCGCAATGGGTTGCGATGGTGCGATGCGCTGAGGGAACACCGCCCAGCCATTACCCTGTTTAACCGCGGGAAACGTTGGCGCGACAACGGAGTCTTCGCAAGGCACACCGCACGGCATCAAGCCTGTGCGTGAGTTCGGGGGATCACACCACCTTATCCGGCTAGCCCTTGATTTCGCGCCTGCGGCTGCGCGCCAAAAGCCCGACGAATACAACGGTCGCGGCAAGGCTGATATGGCCGTTCCACGCGACGATGCCAAAGCCCGTGCCAAGGCCGATGATCGCGACCGGCAAGGCCAGCGTGACCAGCACCCAGCCAAGCCAGCGCAGCCACCAGGTCATCCTCGCCGATAGCGCACGACCGAACTCGTCCCGCTGATGGCGGTTCATGGACAGCGCGAGACATACGAATCCAGCCAGCGAGATCGCAAGGACAAGCGTATGCGAGATTGCAGGGGTCATGTCGCCTCGCCGACTGATCCAGCGCGGCGCCGTTTCTTTGCTTGG
This sequence comes from Paracoccus xiamenensis, assembly GCF_011308835.1. GTDB lineage: Bacteria > Pseudomonadota > Alphaproteobacteria > Rhodobacterales > Rhodobacteraceae > Paracoccus > Paracoccus xiamenensis. Next base: position 327,900 of record NZ_JAAOHY010000003.1, read on the forward strand.
CGGGGCTGATGGCGGGCGGTGCGGCGTGCGATTTCAAGACTGGTCGCAGCCAAGGCCAGCAATGCCAGATCAAATCCGGCGAAAAGGAAATCCCCGGATGTCAGGCTGCCAGGAAGTCCGCGCGTCGTCGTCAGCAGGTTCAGCGCCGGCAACAGGGCAAGGGCGGCGGCTGTGGCCAGAAACTGCTCGACCCATGCCCGTTTGGGCGGGCGCAGCGCGGCATGGAACAGCATCAGCGCCCAGAGGATGAAGAACAGATGTATCTCGCATTCCGCGCGACCGGGCACGTTCAGCGGCAGCAGGCGATTTGCCCACAGCATCCCCGCCATGGCAAAAGGCAGCCCCGCAATGGTGGCGATGTTCAGCCGCTCGACCAGTCTGAAGCCGAAATAGGGGCGCTGCGGATCGGCCAGCTTGGTCCGCCTTTTGACCGTCCAAAGGACCAGCCCGGACGCGATCATTGTAGTCCCCGCAAGGCTTGAAAGGAAGTAGAGCCACCGCGTCATCAGATCGGCGAAGCGGCCCATATGCAGGCCATAGAAGACGCCCTGCGTTTCCGCCGCAGGCCCGGAATGTTCCTTGGCGGTCACCAATTCGCCGCTGACGCCGTCGAAGACCAGATAGCGCGGCGTGGTCGAGACGCGGCGGCTCTGTGCCTGAGTGATCGCAACGCGCGCGCCATTATCGGCGGATTTCGTGATCTCGACCGACCGGACAGAGCCCCGCCCCCAACGCGCCTCTGCCTGCTGCACCAGCGGCGCGATCGCGGTGAGCGCTGTCACGGCGCCGTGCGGTTCGGGCGCGGGAAGTTTGAAACGGATTTCATTGGTAACGGCGGCCTGTATTTCGGGCGAGGCCACGGACTGCATTCCCCATGGCATGTACAGCACCATCAGCGTGACCAGACCGCTGTAAGTCACCATGAAATGAAACGGCAGGCCCAGCACCGACAGTGCGGCATGGCCGTCCAGCCACGACCTTTGCCCCTTGCCCCATCGGAAGGTGAAGAAATCGGTAAAGATCTTCTTATGCGTGATGACTCCGCTGACGATGGCCACCAGCATGAACATCGCGCTGACGCCCGCGATCCATCGCCCCCACAGGCGCGGGATGTAGTGCAGGTTGAAGTGGAAGGAGAAGAAGAAATCACCGCCCTTGGTATCGCGCGCCGACACCCGCGCGCCGGATGCAGGATCCAGGGTCGCGCTGGCAAAGCCGCTCTCGTCGCGCCAGAAGACAAACACCGTCGGATCGCGTGGTGTGGGCAGGCGAATGCTCCACATGGTGCCGCCGGGCGCGTGAGTTTTCGACATTGCGTCAATCATCCGCTGTGCCAGCTCTGGCGCGGCGGACGGATGGGATGCGGCGGGCAGTTCGGGGCGCATCCACACCGATATTTCGTCCCGGAAATAGCTGACAGTGCCGGTCAGGAAGATCGCGTACAGGATCCAGCTGACCAGCAGCCCGGTCCAGATATGCAGGTCCGACATGGTCTGGCGGATGCCGCGGGGCTTTGCGTTCATACCGACAGCCCCTGTCCGCCCCATGCACAAGCGGCCAGCAGCGGCAGACCGGCAAGCAGCAACCCCGCCCAAGCGCGGCGGGCCGAGCGCACGGCGAAGACCCAGACGATCGCGGCGGTATAGACCAGAAAGCTGGCCAGCATGCCGGCAAATATCGCGTCAATGCGGTTCGTCGGCAGTGCCAGCGTCGCGACCGAGGTCAGCGCCGCCAGTGCATAACCGCCGAAAAGCGCCGCGATAATTCGCGACGCCAGCGGGGCATGTGCCCGGACAGCATGCAGAAAACTGCCTGCCAAGTCAGAACTCCATCGTGGCCGAAATCTGCAATGTCCGGGGTGCGCCCGTCCCGGCCCAAAGTTGGCCAGCCCAATAAGCCTTGTTTGTCACGTTGGTCAGGCTGGCCCTGACGTTCAGGGGCCGGTCCGCGACCTCGGTCTGATAGCGCAGCCCGAGATCGTAGATCGTGCGCCCTCCGACCGACTGGCTGTTGTCCGCATTGATGTAGATTTTCGAGATATAGGTGGCGTTCCCCAGCAGCGTCAGCCCGTCGACGGCGGCGACATCCCATTCCGCGCCCAGCTTGGCCTGAAGCTTTGGCGTGCCGGCCGCCTGCTTGCCTTCGTTTTCGCCGCCCGCCGTTTTCGTCATCTTGGACTGGACATATCCGACGCCGCCCATCAGCCGAAGGTCGGGACGAAACTCTCCGAAGAAGCTCCATTCTGTCAACGGCGGCGTAAAACCCAGCCACTGGGCGGCGCAAAAGTCGGCCACCCTTGCGCGCGGCTGAGACCGCCGTGAGGGCGTAGCCCGAGCGGGGGTCTCAGCCGCGTGGTTCGATTTT
>NZ_JAAOHY010000004.1 GCF_011308835.1 Paracoccus xiamenensis
ACCTCACCGACGCGGTTGGCACGGAACGGAGTTGGTTTTGAACCTTGCAATTTTCTTGCCCAGTTGTTGAGTTTCGCCTTGTGTGGACGTGCCCGGCCCTCGGGCGGGGGGTGCCGGGAGGGCATAACTGAACAACCAAGTCAAAGGCTGTTCTGGCGGAACCCGCAATGCTCGGTTTCGTTTATATCCGATGAAAGGCAGGGTCTTAATAAGGATTGATCTTGGTTGCGCGCCGGGCAACGCGAGAACGTCTTAAGATATCGGACTGTCTAAATCATGGGAGGAGATATTCATGGACAAGAAAACGGTTGTTGAGGCGATGCGCGACATGGACCTGTGCTTCATGTCCACCGTTGCCAAGGGCGGGGGCGTGTCGTCGCGTCCGATGTCGAATAATTCTCAGGTTGAATGGGATGGCAGCAACTGGTTTTTCAGCAAAGGCGACACGCGCAAGGTTGACGAAATCGGGGAAAACCCGGCGACCGAGCTGACGTTTCAGGGCAAGGATACCTGGATAGTGCTGTCCGGGAAGTCGAAACTTCATCAGGATGACAAGGAACTGTTCAAGAAGCATTGGACCGATGAACTCGATCAGTGGTTCGAACAGGGGATCGACACGCCCGGCCTGACTTTGATCGAAGTGGCCGCCAGCCGCGCGGAGTGCTGGGGCAAGCCGGGTGATGGTGTCGTTGAATTGTGAGGCGGTGGCCTTAGGACGACCAGTGGTAAAACAGCCGACGCGCCTGTCTGTCCATCTGGGCGGCAGATGCGTCGGCCTCTCTTGTGTCGAGTGACAGAACTCTAGCCAGAACGTGCGGCAGAAGCCGCGATCAGACATTCCAGCTAACGGAGACCGACCATGGACAAGAAAACCCAGACAGGAAATGCAGGCGAAATGCATCAGCGCGCGGGCGACGACCAGCGGCTGACCACCAATCACGGCGTTCCAGTGTCGGACAATCAGAACAGCCTGAAGGCGGGGGCGAACGGCCCGACATTGCTGGAAGACTTCGTTCTGCGCGAGAAGATCTTTCATTTCGACCACGAACGGATCCCGGAACGCATCGTCCACGCGCGTGGCAGCGCGGCGCATGGCTATTTCGAATGCACCGACCCGATCCCGGATCTGTCCATTGCCAGCCTGTTTGCCGAAAAGGGCAAGCGCACGCCGGTATTCACCCGCTTCTCGACCGTCGCGGGCGGGGCTGGCAGTGTTGACACGCCGCGCGATGTGCGGGGCTTTGCGGTCAAGTTTTACACTGACGAAGGCAACTGGGATCTGGTTGGCAACAACATCCCGGTGTTTTTCATTCAGGATGCGATCAAGTTCCCTGACCTGATCCATTCCGTGAAGATGGAGGCCGATCGCGGCTATCCGCAGGCGGCGTCTGCGCATGACACCTTCTGGGACTTCATCTCGCTGATGCCCGAAACGATGAACACCATGATCTGGGCCATGTCGGATCGCGCGATCCCGCGCAGTCTGCGGATGATGCAGGGCTTTGGCGTGCACACGTTCCGGCTGGTCAACGCCGATGGCAAATCGACATTCGTCAAGTTCCACTGGACGCCAAAGCTGGGCGTTCAGTCGCTGGTCTGGGACGAAAGCGCCAAGCTGCAGGGCGCGGACAACGACTTCCACCGCCGCGACCTGTTCGAGGCAATCGAGGCAGGCGATTACCCGGAATGGGAGCTCGCCATTCAGGTCATCAGCGACGAACTGGCCGAAAGCCTGCCCTATTCGGTTCTGGACGCGACCAAGATCGTCCCCGAGGAAGACGCCCCCCTGCGCGTCATCGGCCGCATGGTGCTGGACCGCTGGCCGGACAACTTCTTTGCCGAGACGGAACAATCCGCCTTCCTGCCGTCCAACGTGGTGCCGGGGATCGACTTCACCAACGACCCGCTGCTGCAGGGGCGGCTGTTCAGCTATCTCGACACCCAGAAATCCCGGCTGGGCACCACCAACTTCCACCAGATCCCGGTTAACGCGCCGAAATGCCCCTTTGCGAACATGCAGCGCGACGGCATGATGCAGACGATGATCCCCAAGGGCCGGGCGAATTACGAACCCAACAGCCTTGATGAGGCAGGCGAGGATCCCGGGCCGCGCGAAACCGGCACGGTGTTTCACACTTATGAAGACAATACCGAACTGGGCAATGAGCCTTCGGAAAAGCTGCGCAAGCGGGACGAGACGTTTGGCGACCATTACAGCCAGCCGCGCCAGTTCTGGCTAAGCCAGACCGATAATGAACGCGCCCATATCGCCAGCGCGATCACGTTCGAACTGTCCAAGGTCAGCCTGCCGCATGTGCGAGACCGCGTGCTGTCGGTAATCCAGAATATCCACGCCGACCTTGGCCAGCGTGTGGCCGACGGGCTGGGGATCGACCTGCCCAAGGCGGCGAAGCCCTTCCGCGAACCGGTCGAGCTTGCGCCCTCGGACGCGCTGTCGATCCAGAAGAACTGGAAAGACACGCTGGAAGGTCGCAAGATCGGCATTCTGTTCGCCGAAGGCTCGGACAAGGCGACCATCGACAAGCTGAAATCCGATGTCGAGGCGCAGGGCGGCAGCGTCATGCTGGTCGCGCCGAAGGTGGGTGAAATGAAGGTCAAGGGCGGCAAGCTTGCCGCTGATGGTCAGCTTGCCGGCAGCCCCTCGGTCATCTTTGACGCGGTTGCGATGGTGTTGATGCCTGAACAGGTTGAAAAGCTGAAAAAAGACGCCGCCGCAATGGCCTGGGTCAGCGACGCTTATGCCCATCTGAAAGCCATCGGCCATTGTCCGGGGTCCAAGGCTTTGCTGGATCACTGCCACATCGAAGCCGATGAGGGCGTCGTCAAGAACGAGGATTTCGTGGCCGCTGCAAGCAAACGCTATTGGGACCGAGAGCCGAAGGTCCGCGATCTGGCCTGAGTCATATGGGCCGCCGGATCAGGCGGCCCATTTTCTTTTCTCTGGATGAACGAATATGACAAACGGCAAGGACGCCGAAACGCGCAAGGATGATCTGCGCACCGGCAAGCCCTACTGGCTGACCTCTTCCGGCATTTCCGTGCCTCACCGCGCCGATCCGGGCCGTGATCGTTTTGAGGTGATCGTCGTTGGCGCCGGTATTAGCGGCGCGCTGATGGCCGAGGCGTTGACGCGACAGGGCCGTAAGGTGCTTATCCTTGATCGTCGCGCGCCGGTCAGCGGATCAACCCCGGCCTCGACCGCCATGATCCAGCATGAAATCGACGTGCCGCTGACAAAACTTCAGGCGCAGCGCGGCGCGCGTGCGGCGAATGCCGCATGGCGTCGGTCCGTTGCCGCCGTCAACGATCTGGTCGAGTTGGCCGAAAGGCTGACGATCAACTGCCAGATGCAGCGCAAGCCCGCCTTATATCTCGCGGGCAATCAGATGGACGCTGACGATCTTGCAGACGAGGCCGCGGCCAGACGCAAGATCGGGATCAGGGCCGAACTTATCGACCGCGCGACCCTCAAGGCCGACTATGGTATGTCGCGCGCAGCCGCGATCCTGTCGCCGGATTCCGCAAGCGCGAACCCTGCGCAGTTGACGGCGGGATTGCTGCGCGCCTGCCGCAAGCGCGGCGCGCTGATTGCCGCGCCGGTCGAGGTCACTGATATGGCGGAACTTCCGGGCGGCGTAGCGCTCGCCACCAGTGACGGCCGTGTGCTGACAGCGGATCACGCGGTTTTCTGCACAGGCTACGAATTCCTGCCCCAGATGCAGACGAAATCGCATCACGTCACATCGACCTGGGCGCTTGCGACAGGCAAGATAAAGAATATGCCAGTCTGGCTGAAGGATACGATTGTATGGGAAGCGTCCGATCCATACCTCTATTTCCGCAGCGATCCCTCGGGGCGGATCATCGCGGGCGGCGAGGATGAGGAGGCATTAGAGCGAAACAGCGATACGAAGCTGCTGGCCCGCAAATCCAAGACCATCATCGCAAAGCTGGAAAAGCTGACAGGGCTCGGCGTCGGCCCGGCGGAATTTGCCTGGTCCGCGCCCTTCAGCGTGACCGATGACGGGCTGCCGATCATCGATCGGGTCAAGGCTCATGACCGGGTCTGGGCGGCGATGGGTTTCGGCGGAAACGGGATCACCTTCTCAATGATCGCGGCGCAGATTGTGACGGCTGGCATTGCTGGCGAAAAGGATCCGGACGCTGGGCTTTTCCGGCTAAGGTAGGGGCCGCGCCGCTGGGCAGTGCAGCCAGGCCAGACAAAGCGCATATGGATCAGCCGCATATTTCGGCCTTACCACCAGCGAAACCGGGCGGTTCCGAGGCTACTTAATCTTCCACGCTTATATCGACCGGCATCTTCGACGGCCCACAGGTTCTTTGCCCCAGCCTTGCAGACACTCATGTGGTCTCGGGTGCGCTTCAACTGGTGCTGGGCGACTGGTCGTCCTTCTTCGACGGCTATCTCCTGTAATACCCGACCCGCCGCCAGAACTTTCCCGTGTTCAGGCTGATCGTCGATGCACTGAGGTATCGATCGAACTGAAATGGAGACCGCGACCACGGCCCTGAGCCGACCTTTGGGCCGAGCGTAGCGGATGACCGGTCCTGCCCCATAGCTCCGCTGGTGCTAAGTGCAGTGGCTGACCAGTGAATTTGGCCGTAAGTCCAGACGCTTTAACTGACTGCACCCAACCGGGGTCTGATTGCTACACCAAGACGCGACTATCTCGCATAAGCTGGGCGCATTATTTTGCGCGGTAGTTCAGCCTTCATCTGGCTTTGGGGATTGAGACGAGCCCTTGCTTGGACCATCCGTAGATCGTTGCGCGTGACACGCCGATCAGCTTTGCGACGTCTTTGGCACGCATCCCTTGATCCAGTGCCGCCTGTGCTTTCCGGATATTCTCAGGCGTCGCGAAGCTTGGCGCGCCGATACCCGGGCGTTCGGACTTCGCGGAAATACGCAACCGGGCCGCGCCTTTGGCGTTTGTCGGATCGACAAGGTGAGGCTCAAGCCATATTGCCCACCTACGCAAGGCGTTCCCCACCCGCAGCTTCGAAGCTTCGCTATTATATTTCCGGCTGAAACGCGCGCCGATTTCGTCGCCGATTTCGACACCGGTCTGGTGCGGGTCTTCGAGTAGGATTTCCCTTGTGGATTGTAGCGTAGGAGCTTTCATGGCTGCGTGCCGGAGCGTGTCTTCGGCAGATGCATTGTCAGGTACAAGCGAGTGAACTTTACCGTCGCGGACCTCGATCAACCCCAGCGCCACCAAGTCGGTGCGACTTCGATTTTTGTTCGCAGCGTCCCAATGCGATGCGGGAACAGCGTCATGGGACATTGTAAATTCGAGCGATGCAAGAGCTGATGGCGGGGCGGTGCCAGCGATGAAGAGGCGTTCGGAGCGCGGACTTTGACCACCGTTATCGCTAAGGATCCTCTGTAACTCTTCTGAGGGCGCGCCCACCTGCTTCAACACCGCGACGCGCCCTTGGCTGTCTGTATTAAGGAAATTGTCGATTACTGTTGAATCTACGCCGATTGAGCGAAGTGGAGACCCCGCGGGAACCGCCATAGGGCGTGTATCACTTGGCCCATCGAGGGCAACAGGCTTGCGTAATACGTGGAGATAGACCGCCAGCGCCGCATCCCGGCTCAAAGCGTTCTGCAGCCCCCGTGTCGCGAGGGTCCGGAGTAAAAGCCCGAACAGGTCCTTGTCGCGTGACTTCTTACCTTTCAGGAACCGGGCGGCTCGCTTTCCGATTCCGCCGCTTGGTTCGACATCGTCAACCCGACCGAATTGGATCCATTCGGCACGCGTCGTGAGTGTCGCAACCACCGCTGAAGCATCACAGGACGGGTTCGGCTTAACGAACCACCCTTTCTCTCTATCGACTAGCTGTCCTTCTAGAATGCGACCAGCATCCTCCACCACAATGGTCTGCGGTCCCATCTGCTTCCATCGACGCGTCCGCCTTCGGGTTTCGGTAGTAGAAGACTCGCCGCCATAGCTGGCGTCAATCTTGCCCGTGCCTTGGACGTCTGGAACAGGCACACTTGTCGATGCGCCCGCCTCTACTTCCGCACAGATGCCAAAACCTCGCCGTTTTCGGTCGATTTCTCTCTGGCATACGTGTCGCTCGATCTTTCGAAAATAGAGTCAGGCTGGCAGTTGATGAATTGCAGACCAATGGAAGCCTTCTTGATGGCAAATGAAACCGACAGGGAAAAATCGTCACCTTCGAGTGGAATCATTTCCTCTCCGAAAGAGGCTGAAACCTCCAATTCGTATCCATCCACAAAACGGTTGGACGTCGCACGAAGCCAGACATTGGCAATATGCGGGTCCAAAGGCGGCGGTGCTTTGACGTCGTAATCGACTATGAAATCCGGTTCTTCCATGGGTAAAGCGCTCACTGCTACAGTAGCCCATATCATCCTAATGAACGGAACGGATGAAGGTTTCAACTCGGCCAAACCTCGGGCACACCTAATCGCCGGTTTGACTGGGCACAAAGTGGTGCCGCTACTGGCTATGAATAGATACCTCGTTCGAAAAGCGCGACGGTTGCGTTCAAGCCGCCACAAAGAGTTGCCAACTTCTGCTCTTAGCAGTCATTCGTGCGAAGCGCAGTGAACGACCGCTTCCCGCCCAAGCTGCTTGTCGCCACCGTCTAGAAACGTAGGGTGCTTCCTTTGGCGCGGAACCGGCGAAATGTGGCTGTGTCCGCATCGCCTGAAGTCGTTCGACCCGCCTCTTCGTAGATAAAGCGGAAGGGCGGCTCAGATAAGCCGCGCTGCAGCGTTGCGGCACCTGCGAGCGACCGGTAGGGCTTTAGGCTAGGGTCTTGAACCTACCGGTAAAGTTCGATTGTCGAGATAATAAGCATCTACCCACTGCAGTGGGCGCGAGCCTAACAAGCTATTGAAATAAAATATAAAATAATAATTAGCGTCGGAAACTTATTGCTCGTAAAGACGTCATCTTTGCGAAACAGTGTCCAAATCGAGCCCCCGCAACCAAAATCTATAAAGATATCAAACGCTTGGATGGTGACAAAGCAGTCGCGCATTCCCATCCGCACTTTACATCAACGCCACATCAACGTTTGAAGAGACTGATCCTCCCCTTTGAAGTGGTCCGCCGTTATGGTTAGGAAACGGAGGATCAAGAATGGCAAACAAGCGACCAAAACCGGAAGAAATAGAGGTGGTTCGGGGGATCTGAACAGGTATCGGGCGTTTTCTAAGTGGCTTTCCGCCTCGGTTATGCCGCTGCCGTTTCCGGCATCGACTGGTTGAAGTAGGCTTGATCCGGGGTCATCCCGTCAAGCGATGAATGCGGGCGCCGACCGTTGTAGAAGGTCAGATATCGACCGATCCCGGCGCGGGCCTCGGGGACGCTGACATAGCCGTGCAGATAGACCTCCTCGTATTTGATCGTCCGCCAGAGGCGCTCGACGAAGACATTGTCGCGCCATGCGCCATGCGCCCTTGCTGATCCTGATGCCGTGGGCGGCCAGCACCTTGATGAACCCGGTCGAGGTGAACTGGCTGCCCTGGTCGGTGTTGAAGATCTCGGGCGTGCCGTATCGGGCCAAGGCTTCCTCGACGGCCTCGATGCAGAAATCCGCCTCCAGCGTGATCGACACCCGCCATGCCAAAACACGCCGGCTGAACCAGTCGACCACGGCCGCGAGGTAAATGAAGCCCCGGGCCATGGGGATGTAGGTGATGTCCATCGCCCAGGCCTGATTTGGCCGGGTGATGGGCAGGTTGCGCAGCAGATAAGGATAGATCTTGTGCCCCGGCGCCGGTTTCGAGGTGTTGGGCTTGCGGTAAAGCGCCTCGATGCCCATCCGCTTCATCAGCGTGGCGACATGCAGCCGCCCGACCGTGAAGCCCTCCTAAACCAGCAGGCCGCGCAGCATGCGGCTGCCCGCGAAGGGGAATTCCATATGCAGCCGGTCGATCCGGTGCATCAGCTTCAGGTCACTGTCCGGCACCGGGCGCGGCTTGTAATAGACCGCGCTTCGGCTGATCCCCAGCACATTGGCCTGGCGGCCGACACTGAGTTTCGCAGCAGGATCGATCATCTTTTTGCGCTCGGCAACAGACCGGCCTTGCCGAGCGCGACCGATAAAAAATCGTTCTCCAACGTCAACTCGTCGATCTTCGCATGCAAGGTCTTCACGTCGATGGCAGGTTCGGGATCCGCTTTCGCGGTCTCGCCGAAAACTCCGGTCGCGCCTTCCAGAAGCTGATCGCGCCATTGCTTGATCTGGTTCGGATGCACGTCGAAATCCTGCGACAGCTCGATCAGGGTCTTCTCGCCCTTGATCGCGGCTACCGCGACCTTTGCCTTGAAAGCCGGGCTGTGATTCCGGCGCGGTCGTATTGCCATGGTCTTCTCCTCGCTCGCGGCATCATCCCGCCGTTGCGCAGAAAATCCACCTATCCGGCCTGTTCAGATCCCCCGAACCACCTCTCCGGACCCTGATCGTCAGGCATTCACGGCTGCGTTCATCAAGGATGTTCAGCGTCCTGAACGCCTTGCCATCATCGGTCCGGCAATGGACGAAGTCGTAGGACCAGACATGGTCGCGGTATTCCGGTCGCAGCCGGACACAGGACCCGTCGTTCAGCCACAGCCGCCCCCTCTTTGGTTGCTTGACCGGCACTTTCAGCCCCTCCCGTCGCCATAGCCGCTCGACGCGCTTGTCATTCAACAGCCAGCCTGCATTGCGCAGCAAAGCCGCGATCCGGCGATAGCCATAGCGCCCATATTGCCGAGCCAGCTCGATCATATCCGCAACCAGACGGTCTTCGTCAGCCCGGCCCTGCAATCGCTTGCGTTGGGTCGATCGATGTTGGCCCAGCACCTGACAGGCGCGGCGTTCGGAAACGCCCAGCTCACCGCGGACATGAGCGATGCAGGCCCGGCGGCGAGCGGGGCTCAGAAGTTTCCCCGCGCGGCCTCCGTCAGGATAAGCTTGTCCAGCGTCAGGTCAGACACCGCAGGTCGAAGCCGATCATTCTCCTGCTGCAGTCGCTTCAGATCCTTAAGCTGATCCACACCCATGCCACCATACTGCTTGCGCCAGCGGTAATAGGTCTGTTCAACAAACCCGATCTTCCTGATCGCGTCCAGACGGGACATCCCTTGCCCCATCAGAACCTCAACCTGCCGAAGTTTCGACACAATTTCTTCCGGTTTTGGTCGCTTGTTTGCCATTCTTGATCCTCCGTTTCCTAACCATAACGGCGGACCACTTCAAAGGGGGAGGATCAATGTCGTCTATCGACGCGGAGAGCGGCGCGAAGGCGGCAGCTATGAAACACGGCAAAGCCAGATCGTGATCTGGAACTCCGTCATGGAAGAACACAACTTCCTGGTCAGGCTTTGGGACTCGATCACCGCGGACTCACTGGTCTGAGGGCATGCGCCCGGTGAGACGCGTGAAGGCGGCTGCCAAATGGACATAAGGCGCTTTGGATCAGCGCCTACCGGCCCGGTTACCACCTTCCCCAGCGGTTAGAGGCTTTTCGAACCGCTCCGGTCGTCCCGGAGCGGTTCAGTTTTGCGCCCGCCTCGTGCCGCTGGCGGGTCCTGAACGCAGCGATAAAGTCCCGAGCGGAGACCTTAGCTGACCAGCGGCTTCCCGTTTTGCGCGTGGCGCATCGCCAATTTGCGACCCAGGCGGCCAGAGGTCAATTCGCGCGCTGCGACCGGATTGTGATCTGGCGCAGCCAGTTCGGGGAAGATTGCAAAGATCTCGGCCTGAGCGGCGCGCCCGACCGATTTCAATGCCTCTGTGCCGGTGAAAAGCGACTCTGCCTCGGCGCCATTCGCAAGAACGATCTGATGCGCGTCCATGAGGAAGTGGACATAAGTCACGCGATCCAGATCACCGGCGATGTCGATCCCCTCGATCTGGAGAAGCTGCTTGGCGGCGACCAGGACCTCGGTCGCGCCGAACATCTTCAGCGCGATCTTCGAACGCACCAGCATCCGGTGCTGCGGCGAAACGATCAGATCGGCCCGCGGCAGTCCTGAACCCAGCGCACCCTGACGAATCCGGATCGGGCGCAGATTCGGGTTTGCCTCCAGTGTCGCGCTGTCGAGGGTCCGTTTGCCAATCCAGCGGATCGCCTGAATTCCCGCGTCTCGGGTCTGCACCATGTCGCCCACTTCCAGATCGCCGGCCGGCACCTCACCAGATGCGGTTCCGATCAGCGCATCCGCGCCGAAGCACAGGACGTTGGTATTGTCCCAGGTCAGGTGATCCCCGGCGACCGCAGTACCACCGTTCTGGATTGTCATGGTGAAGCTGGGAAGGCCAGTCAGGCTGTCCATGTGGTTCAGAATGCCGTCGCCGTCCTGATCGGCGCGCATCCAGCCCAGCGGGTTGCCATAGGTGTCCTGATTGTTGTCTTTCGCCCAGGCGTTATAAACAGCCAGGTTGGATTCGTTGTAATAACCGCTGAGGTCAACGAAGTCGTTATCGTCCTGACCCGTGCCCGCAGCGATATCGCCGTTGTCGAAGTTCTGGCCGGTTGCGGTGTTGAAATCCGTGATGGTGTCGCCGTCGCCAGCCACGAAGGTGTCGAAGCCTTCGCCGCCGGTGTCAACATCTGCACCATCGCCGCCTGACAGATAGTCGCGACCCTCTCCGCCATCCAGCGTGTCATCGCCGGCCCCACCATCAAGCGTATCATTTCCTCCGCCGTTCGGCGTGTAGGAGAAGGCGGTCGTGAAGTTGTCCGGGATATTGAATTGCTCGATCAACGCGCCTGTTTCGGCGTTAACGGCAACAATCGAAGCGGACTCGGCATAGGTCGAGTTGAAATATGTAGAATCGTCCGGCTCTAATCCCGCAATTTTCGTTAGCGTTCCGTCGGGCTCTACGTAGTAGAAATCAACGGTATAACTGGAATAGTTGTCCAGCACCCAGCCAAGACTGTTCGCGGCAATGTTGCTCGCAGAATCGACTGTCGAAGCCAGGGCTACGGGCAAGCCGACATCGACATTTTCGCCAATTGCCGTGCCGTCAGGGAAAACGATCTCGGCATAGTCGCCCACGATAATATCGTTTCCGGCGTCCCCCGACAGTGAATCGCCCGAGAGGCTGTCGGAATAGTCGCCACCCATGCCCCAGATCGTGTCGTTGCCTTCGCCGCCGTCAACCGTGTCCACACCGGCGCCAGCCATGATGAGATCTGCACCGTCATCACCGCTTACCGAATCGTCGCCGATATTGGCGTCGATGACGTCATCGCCATCACCGCCAATGATCGTGTCGTCAGAAGTATCAGGGTTGACGATGCTGCGGACACCGCCCTGTATCGTGTCGTCGCCCGCGCCGGCATCGATGACGTCATCGCCAACGCCACCATCGAGCACGTCGTTGCCTTCGCCGCCTTCGATTGTGTCGTCGCCCAGGTTGCCGTCGACCGTATCGTTGCCCTGCTGAGCATAGATGACGTCTGCGCCGTCGCCGCCGTCGATCACATCATTGTCGGCGCCGGGGCCGGTGACGAGATCCAGTTTGACGGTCGTGCCCGTGCTGGGGTCGACAAGGAAATAGGTTCCGTCTTCGGACTGAACAATAATCGCAGGCTTGCTGAGTTCGGCGATGCCGGAAACTTCTGCCTCAAGGACAAAGTTTCCTTCGTCACTGATCGTGTAAAGGCGTGTAACGCCATTCGCGATGTCCGGGACGACAATGACGGGCTCGCCATTGATATAGCTGACCTCGCTGTGATTGGCATGGAAGTCACCCTGCCCAACAAGAGAATCCGTCGGCGTCAGCGTGCCGCCCGGCCCCAGTTCATAAAGAAGGACCTCCTCGGCGCTAAGGTTCGAAACCGTAAGATATACCGTGCCGTCCGGCTTGGTATAAACATCTGCGTCGCCGTAGAATAAGCCAGACTGTTGTGTGCCGGTCACGCTGTTGACGAGCGTCAGAGCACCCGTCGTTGAATCGATTTCATAGATTTCGACGCCATTATTGACCGCGACAGTCAGATAGTCCGTGCCGTCAACGCTGACGGCCTCCATTCCAGAGGGATAGTCTCCCGTCGGAACCGCTGCGAATGACGTGTCTTCCGTTATGTTCCCGGTGGCCGGATCATAGACAAGTCGCGTGATCTGGTCGGTCTCTCCGCGGCTCGCATAAAGGTAATAGTTGCCACTGCCATCTGGGGCCGGATAGATCTCATGAGCGACGGTAAGCCCGCCATTGATGCCACCGCTCTGGCCATAGTCGATTGCGCCCTTCAGGCTCATTGTGCCGTCAGCGCTGAGTTCCCAGGCAGTGACGCCCGTTCCGTTCTGCGACGTGACAAAAAACGTCGTGGTGCCGTTGATATCGACGACTTCAACGGCGCTCTGCGCGCTTCCGAAGGCATTAATGGTGCCGGCCGGAACCGTGATGGGATTGCTTCCCGAAGACTGCACCACCACATCGTTGACGACCCGGGTCATCTGATCGGTCTTTGTCAACGTCCCGTCATCGTTCAGCCGGAAGACGCCAACATACCCGTTTGTTGCGGAGGTGGTCGTGATGACATAGGGATTCCCGTCAACGGTCACCGTTTGCCACTGCTGCGGCGCTTGCGGGGTACCTCCACCAGGCGGGGTAACAGTGACGCCGCTGGATGTTGTGACCGTACCGGGCGTAATCACCGTGTCTGCGTCGGTGACACCGCTTAAATTGTTGCCATAGATCGTGTCTGCGCCGCTGCCACCGTTCAGCGTGTCGTCACCGATGCCGCCTTCAAGCGTGTCCAGGCCATCACCGCCCAAGATGGAATCGTCGCCGCTGTTGCCCATCAGGCTGTCGTTTTCGGTGCCGCCGTCGATGATATCATCGTTGCCGCCACCAGAGATGACGTCCGCGCCAGCCCCACCCCGCTAGCTGTCATTGCCCGCATCGCCCGAAATGACGTCGGCATCGGCGCCGCCGTCAATCGTATCCGTGCCGAGACTGCCGAAAAGCGTATCGGCCCCGGCATCGCCGGTCAGGCTGTCGTCACCGCCGTCGCCATAGATCTCGTCATTTTCAGTTCCGCCCGAGACAACGTCGTTGCCAGACCCGCCCCGGATGATGTCGGCGCCTTGTTCGCCCCGCAGGGTATCGGCGCCCGCACCGCCACCGATGACATCCGCATCATTGCCACCCCGGACAGAATCGTCTCCGTCACCCGCATTGATCTGATCGGCGCCCGCCTGCCCAAGGATCGTGTCTTTGCCGGTACCACCTTCGACATAATCATTGTCGGCCCCGGCATCGATATAGTCTGCGCCAACCTGACCATAGAGAGAGTCGTTTCCAGCACCGCCGGTGATAGAATCATTGGCCGTATTGATCGTCTGGGCCGAGGCCGCAGTGCCGGGCGTTTTGACAATCTGGTAAAACTCGGTCCCATCGGCGTTGCCGATAATGCGGCTCGCGTTCAACGGGGTGCTGGCGCTGTAGGTCTGACCTGGCAGGATTGGGGCCAGCTTGGTGACGGTGATCCCGCCGGAGCCAGTCAGGACGCGGTAAATATAGATCGTGTCGGTCGTGTTGTTGGTAACCGTCAACGTCGCAGCGGTGCCGCTTTCCGTTCCCGCATTCGCCCTGGCATTGAGTGAGGCCTCGCCATAGATGACATCGGCACCACCGCCTCCAGCGAGAGTGTCGTTGCCGAAACCGCCCGAGACCGTATCTGCGGTCGCGGTGCCGGGATACGTGTCATTGCCGGTGCCGCCGGTAAATGTTGCCATAGTCCATCCTTCACTCATTCCACTGGCCGCAAGATCAGGATTCTGTGTGCAGGCGTTGCCGCGTGCCTCGACCAGGTATGGATGCGACGCAGGCGCATACCGGCCGATATTCTACAGAACTTGACGACTCGCTTCTGCCCCGGTTCACGTTGTCAAATAGGTCGGGGACACCGAACGCAGATAGGGTTCTGAGCACCTGCAGTCGTGTCGTTTGCCAAGGGCATCACAACACGACGCGTAGCTAGGATTCAGACCGCACCGGATCGATTCTACGACGTCTACAAGAACGCCATAACATACTGGATGGTTCGGTGTGCTGCTGATAAATGTTAACGCGTAACATTTCGAATTCGTACTGTGGCGGAAACGTGTCAGGCGTGGCGCCCAGAAGCTGCTCAGACATGATGCGCGCTTGGGATGTGCGCGCTGAATCCGGTCTGGCCGAGCGTAGTCCGGTTGCCAGACAGCCAACTTGATCTGGGCGTCATCCGGGCTGTCGAAGATTTCCAGCGGGCCGTGACCGCACCGGGCATGCTTGGGTCGGCGATCTGTGGAACTACCTCACACCTTGGGATAACAGTCAGATTGACCGGACCAACTGGGGTAGTGAATTGGTATCGACACTTGCGCATGCCGAACTGATTGCCGTTCTGGTTGCCGTCACGGATGAGGAGCCGCGCGTGATGACGGTGCGGCTGGGTGATGCGTTGCCGTCGGGATCATTCGAATCCGACCATCACAGCCTTCAGGCCGGGCTGCGTGCCTGGATCGAAAACAAGACCGGGCACCCGGCAGGCTATCTGGAACAGCTCTATACCTTCGCAGACCGCGATCGCGAACCGTCGTCGGACCCGAATACGCGGCGCATATCCATCAGTTACCTTGGGCTGGTGCGCGAGCAGTCAGCTTTGGGTTCGGACCGGCCGCAGTGGCTGGGCTGGTACGAATACTTTCCTTGGGAGGATCACCGGGACCGGCGTCCCCCCGTGTTGGACGCGATCATTGAAGGTCTGGATGAATGGGCCAGCAGCGACAGCGAACAGCACGCCTCAAGACGCCACCGGATTGATCATGCCTTCGGGCGGGTCGGTCCCGGTTGGAACGAGGATCTGGCCCTGCAACGCTATGAGCTGATGTATGAAGCCTGCCTTGTCGCCGAATGCGGGCGGCTGCGTGGTCCCGGCTTTGGGCGTGCCATGGCGGGCGATCACCGGCGCATTCTGGCCACGGGAATCGCCCGGCTGCGGGCCAAGATCAAGTATCACCCGGTGGTGTTCGAATTGATGCCGAACAGCTTTACCCTGCTTGGCCTTCAGCAGACGGTCGAGGCATTGGCGGGTCTTCGCCTGCACAAGCCGAACTTCCGCCGTCAGGTCGATCAGCAGGAACTGATCGAGGAAACCGGTGAGATCACAAGCGAAACCCGCGGCCGACCCGCCAAGCTGTTCCGTTATCGGCGCAGCATCCTGGAGGCGCGGGCCCTTGCCGGGTCGCGGCTGCCGATAGCGCGCGATTGACATAATCTCAATCAGAGAATAAATAGCCTTCATATACTCGAATCGAGTATAAAGGAGGTCACATGAACACGCAGCTACGTTTCCCGCAGCTTTACGAACCCGTCCGCAAGGTCATTCCGGCGCCGGACTGGATGCTTTACGAAGACGATATCGACGCGATCCTGCGGCTGAAGCGTGAACGCAACGCGGTGATCCTCGCCCATAACTATCAGACGCCCGAGATCTTTCATGGCGTGGCCGATATCGTCGGCGACAGCCTGGCGCTGGCCCGCAAGGCGGTCGAGGTTGAAGCCGATGTGATCGTGCTTGCCGGCGTGCATTTCATGGCCGAGACGGCGAAGCTGCTGAACCCCGAAAAAACCGTGCTGATCCCGGATATGGGGGCGGGCTGTTCACTGGCGGATTCGATCACGCCCGAAGATATCGCCTTGCTGCGTCAGGCCCATCCCGGCGTGCCGGTGGTGACCTATGTGAACACCTCGGCGGCGGTCAAGGCGGCCTCGGATATCTGCTGCACCTCGGGCAACGCGCGGGCGGTGGTGGAATCGCTGGGCGTGCCGCGGGTGCTGATGCTGCCCGACGAATATCTGGCCAAGAATGTCGCCAAGGAAACCGATGTCGAACTGATCGCATGGCATGGCCATTGCGAGGTGCATGAGCTGTTCACCGCCGAAGACGTGCGCGAGCTGCGGGCAAGCTGGCCCGGCGTTCAGATTCTGGCCCATCCCGAATGCCCGCCCGACGTGGTGGCCGAGGCTGACTTTTCCGGCTCGACCGCCGTGATGTCGGATTATGTCGGGCAGCAGAAGCCGGGCCGGGTGGTCCTGCTGACCGAATGCTCGATGAGCGACAATGTGGCGGTCGATCACCCGGATGTCGAATTCATCCGCCCCTGCAACCTGTGCCCGCATATGAAGCGGATCAGCCTGTCGAATATCCGCGAGGCGCTGGAACAGAACCGCCACGAGGTCACGGTCGATCCGGCCATCATCGAACCCGCACGCCGTGCGGTCGAAAGGATGCTGGCGGTATGACCGATCCCGTCGTCATCATCGGCAGCGGCATCGCCGGGCTGGTCACGGCGCTTGCACTGGCGCCCCGCCCGGTGCTGCTGCTGACGCGCGCCGGGCTTGGGCAGGAAAGCGCGACCGCGCGGGCTCAGGGCGGAATCGCCGCCGCGCTTGGCCCGGATGACGATACGGGTCTGCATCTGGCCGATACGCTGGCCGCCGGTGCGGGGCTGTGCGATGCCGGCATGGCAGAGAGGATCCTTGAAAGCGCACCGGATGTGATCGCGATGCTGGCCCGGCACGGGTTGCGCTTTGATGTTGACGAAACCGGCGCGCCGTCCTTTGGGCTGGAAGCCGCGCATTCGCGCAAGCGTATCCTGCATACACGTGGCGACGGGACTGGCGCGGCCATCACCGATGCGCTGTCGGGCGCGGTGCGCAACTGCGCCGCTATCACCGTTCTTGAACATGCCGAAGCGCTGCGTCTGCTGACCGCAGGCAACCGGGTCGGCGGTGTGGTCATCCGCCGGCAGGGGCGCATCCAGCATCTGGCGGCCTCGTCCGTGGTGCTGGCGACGGGCGGCATTGGTGGGCTTTATGACGCCTCCACCAACCCGACGGGGAATTGCGGCGCGGGCATTGCCATGGCGGCGTGCGCGGGTGCCGAGCTGGCCGATATGGAATTCGTGCAGTTCCATCCCACTGCGCTTGCAACGGCCCGACGCCCGCTATCGCTGATCAGCGAGGCGGTGCGCGGTGAAGGCGCGCTGCTGCTGAACGATCTGGGGCAACGCTTCATGTTGGACGTGCCGGGGGCGGAGCTGGCCCCGCGCGATCTGGTCGCGCGCGCCATTCATGCCCAGATCGCCGAGGGTCGGCGGGTCTTTCTGGATGCGCGCGCCGCACTTGGCGACCGCTTCGCCGCCCGTTTCCCCGGCATCTTTCGGCTTTGTGCTGCAGATGGCATCGACCCGTCGCGCGATCTGATCCCGGTCCGCCCGGCTGTGCATTACCACATGGGCGGCATCGCCACCGATGCGCGCGGCCGCAGCAGTCTGGCCGGGCTTTGGGCGGTGGGGGAATGCGCCTCGACCGGGCTGCACGGGGCAAACCGGCTGGCCAGCAATTCCCTGCTGGAGGCCGCGGCGATGGGTCTGGAGGCCGCGCGCGATATCGCGGACCAAGCCGCGCCTCCGTTGCGTATGGCCTTGCCCGACGCGGACACGATGGATGTGCCGCCGGGTCGGTCCGAGGCAGATGCCGAAGTAATTCGCGCGATCACCTCGCAGCATCTCGGGGTGTTGCGCGATGCGGCGGGGCTGGATGCGGCCATTGCGCAACTGCTGCCGCTGGCCCAGTCGGATGACAGGCTGGCCGATCCCGCGCTTGTCGCGCTTGCCATTGCCGTCTTCGCCCGCCTGCGCGACGAATCCCGTGGCGCACATGCCCGCACCGACTTCCCCGAGGCGTGGCCGCAAGCAACGCGTCGCCACATGACCCTGCCGCAGATCCTTGTCGCCGCGCGTGACAGCGCCGTGACCCAACCCATCGCCCGGAGCGCCTGAGATGACCCTTGCCCTGCATTCAACCCAGCACGATCCAGTCCAGCAGGCCCGCATGGCACCCCTGCCGCGCCTGATGATCGGACCGGTCATCCGCGCCGCGCTGGCTGAAGATCTGGGGCTGGCGGGCGATCTGACGTCAATGACCGTCGTTCCCGCCGATCACCGCTCCATCGTCACGGCGCAGACACGCCAACATGGGGTGATTGCCGGGCTGGACGCGGCAGAACTGGCTTTTGCGCTTGTCGATCCCGCCTGCGTCTTTACCCCCCATGTGCGGGACGGCGACCGTGTTGCGCCGGGCGACCGGATCGCCACCATCGAAGGCCCGTCGCGCAGCCTGCTGACGGCGGAACGGACCGCGCTGAACATCCTGTGCCACCTGTCGGGCATCGCCAGCGTCACCGCGCGCATCGCCGACGCGATCAGCGGCACCCGCGCCCGCGTCGCCTGTACACGCAAGACCACGCCGGGGCTGCGCGCGCTGGAAAAATACGCTGTCCGGGCGGGCGGCGGCGTCAATCACCGCTTCTCGCTGGCGGATGCGGTGCTGATCAAGGACAACCACGTCGCCATCACGGGCAGCATCCGCGAGGCGATCACGCGCGCCCGCGCCGGCGTCGGCCACATGGTCAAGATCGAGGTCGAGGTCGATAACCTCGACCAGCTGCGCGAGGCGATGGCGACCGGCGTCGACGTCGTGCTGCTGGACAACATGTCCCCCGAGACACTGCACGAAGCGGTGACGATCGTCGCTGGCCGCGCCGTGACCGAGGCCTCGGGCAATATCACCCCCGAAACCGCCGCCCGGATCGCGGCCAGCGGCGTTGATCTGATTTCAGTCGGCTGGATTACCCACAGCGCGCCGGTGCTGGATATCGGACTGGATTTCGTTTCGGTCGCCTAGGTTTCGGACCGGCCGGGACGAAGGGACCGGTCCGCGCGCAGCGCCGGTCTCCCCGCACTCACATCGACGTCGCTGCCGGTGCCGCATAGCCGTAGACGATCCAGGCATTTCCGATCTGTCCCACGTTCGGCTGGAACGCCAGCACACCGATCTGGTGAAGGTCTTCGCCCGTCAGGGGGCGGGGCTCATCCAGCGTAATGGCTCCGTGATAGTATCCCGGCCATGCGGCGTCGCCGATGCAGGTGACGGTTTTGACCCCTTCCGCGCAGCTGGCCGGGTCGAAATCACGCAGCCCCTGACCGGGATAGAAAAGCAGGTCGTGATGCGTGCTCGGACGGGGCTGCGCGCATGCGCGTCAAGGTCGCTTTCGTGGATGTCCCGTGTCAGCGTGATGAGAGGTGGTTCGGGGGATCTGAACAGGTATCGGGCGTTTTCTAAGTGGCTTTCCGCCTCGGTTATGCCGCTGCCGTTTCTGGCATCGACTGGTTGAAGTAGGCCTGATCCGGGGTCGGTGTGGCGGCGACCATATCCGATGCTGACCGCCTTTAACCGATTGCCGAAGCGGTCGGTTTCCAGCGCGATGCTGTGGGCGATGCGGGGGTCCAGCCTTTCGCAACTGTCGGGATCGTCCGGCGCGATGACCCCGCCTTTCGCCCAGACCGTCGCGCGGTCATAATGGATCTGCAACTCCTCTGACGGCAGCGTCAGAAAGGCCGCATAGGGGTTCGGTCCCTGCCGTTGCAGCAGCCGTACCGCGTGGCAGCGTTCCGTTACCGCATAGGGGATTTCCGAACGCGCGCCGCCGTCAAGCGCATAGACCTCTTGCCGCAAAAGCGCGCCTTTCAGGGCACGATGGGCTTGCCGCAATTCGTCTGGCGACAGGCGCGCGGGAAGATCGGCGCCCGGCAGATGCGCGGCGCATGGCCCGTCCTCGTGAAAGAACTCCTGCGACAGGTCGCCCCGCAGCGAAAGGCCGGTGTGGTAGAAGATGCGCGTCAGCACTTCGGGGACATGCGAATAGCTTTCGCAGTTCAGCGCCGGATCGCCGCCGGACAGCGCGGCAAATTCCTGCGTGTCGATCTGATCGACGCGGGCAAAGCCCCGAAACTCGCGCTCGATGCCGTCGAAACAGCCGTGACGATAGCTGTATCGCGTGACGAAACGGTTCTGAGAGACGTGGTCGCGGGTCTCGATCCGCTCGACCACATGGACGGGGAAGGGCAAATGGCCCAGCCATGGCTGCCCGGCAGCGCGGTCGGCGCTGTAAAAGCGGGTCGAGGGGGCATAGTGAACCCTGGTTTCGACGCCAAGATTGTTGGTCGAGAATGTCAGCAGATGCGGCTTTTCCCCGCCCATCAGGTCGATATAGCGCAGGGGGCCAAAAGCGCCGCCCGGCAGCGGCGTCGACCAGACCATGCAGGCCGTGCCATTGCCGAACAGGTCGGCGGTCGTCACATGGTCAAGCTGGCTGACCGGCGGAACCGAGCGCAGGTGACGCGCGGGCCGAAACGCCCATGACCGAGGCTTGGCCAATAGCTGACCTCGCCGTTCCGGATGCGGACCAGATCCGTCAGGCCGTCGCCGGTCATGTCGGCCAGGTACAACTCGTTCGCGTCTTTGGTAAAGGCGACCTCTGGCCGGTCCTTGCCGCTGTGCCGGACGACGCGCGCGGGGGCAAAGCCCTCTTCGCCGCGCGACGGCCAGATGTCGAAGCCGTCGTCCCGCGTGACCAGCAGGTCGGCAAGACCGTCCCCCGTCAGGTCGACGAAACGCAGCGCGGGATCGGCCCAATCAATGCGTGGCAGGGCGGGAATGGTGCGAAAGCCGCGCCAGTCGCGGCCCCCACGTTCGTAAAATCCGGGTAGCGGCGCTTCCAGCGTCACCAGATCAAGGTCGCCGTCCCCTGACAGGTCCATGAACCGTTCAGATCCCGTCGCCGCAGCGGTCTAGGGTTGTTTAAGCAGGATTCGCGCCGGTCCGAACGCCCCCCCCGCCCAGATTCGGCTTGTAAAGCCACGCGCCGGTCGTGCGCAGCAGCATTCCGGGCAGCCCGTCGCCGTCCAGATCGACCCAATGAATATTCGCGCCCAAACCCGCAGGCAGGTTTTCCAGACTGGCGGAATCCAGCGTCCCTGCCTCGTCTGACAGATGCGCGCGGCTATAGCCGAATTCGGTCGGGGGCAGGCTTTCGCTGTGATAGCTGCCGTCGGGCTGGCGGATATAGCCCGATTGCGACACGGCCATCAGGAAGGATCCGGCGGGACCGCTTCCGTGTTCTTCGCCATCGCGATAGTCGAAATCGGTGCTGGCGACCAGATAGGGGCCGGGGCCGAGTTCCTGAAAGCTGTGAAACATCAGTACCCGCTTGCAGCGCCGTTGGGTCCGCAATTCGTACCCCGCGCGGCAATCCGAAAAGGGGTCAGGCCGGACCGGCCAGTCCCGCGCCGGAACCGCGCTGGCGCAGGCGCTGCCACGCCCTTCATGGCTGTGCGCGCCGCTCAGGTGGTCGTCATAGTCGAGGACGACTTCGAACAACCACTCGGCACGGGACAGGTCGGGATCGATCAGGGCAGAGGTCACATTGCCATAGCGGACCCGCGGCATATAGCGTTGGATGATGAAATCGGGGTGCAGGTCTGGCTCAACCGGGCAATCATCGGGGTCAAGGACCGGCACCAGATCTTCGGCCCCGCTGAGAACGAAGACATCGCTATCGTCGTAAAGCGGCACACCCTTGGCGGTGCGGCGCGCGATCCGGGGCAGGGACAGCGACCAGCCAAATCCGAACAGGCCGTTGCCGCTGGCGGAATCGTAGCTGAGCGCCAGCGACGGCGCAAAGCCCGCCCGACCCGGACTGACTGGCAAGGTGATCTGCACCGATCCGCTGCCTGTCGCCGGATTGGTCGAGAACTTCGCGGCCACACCTCGGAACGCGCCCCTCCCTTGGGCGGGGCGATCGACGGCAATAGCGGTTTCTGGCTTCCATTTTCCGGTGCAGGTCGGTCTGTCTGGGCCGTCTGGTTACCAGCAGCCGTCCCCCCATTGGGGGGAGATTTGCTGAACGAAATGGACACGGCGAATTCGCCTATTCGAAAACGTCAGGTTGTTTCGAAAATGTGGGGGCACCTGGTTAAGCACCTGCTGATTTTAACGCATCAGCTGATTCTAAAGAAGGGATAACTCGATTTCGGGCAGGGTTGGCGCCACGGTCCAAGGCATGTCTGACCGTTCCGGCGCGGGATGTTTTGACCGAAGGCGATGGGCTTTCTGCCCGCCGCGTGCTGCCTTGCCTGCGGCCGGTTGCGCCGTCATTCTGGGCGGGAGAGTCAAGGTAATCGCGCAGGAAGATGATGAGCAATCTTGCCTACAAGATCGACATCCTGGTGATCGGTGGCGGTCAGGCCGGGCTTTCGGCGGGTTATCATCTGCGGCGGCTGGGGCTTGTGGGTGGCCGCGGCTACCTGGTTCTCGACAAATCGCCGCAACCGGGCGGGGCGTGGCAGTTCCGCTGGCCATCGCTGACCATGAAGACGGTCAATCGTGTGCATGACCTGCCCGGCATGGGTTTTGCCGAGGTGCTGGATCCCGGCCAGACCGAGGTTCGCGCGGCAGAGGCCGTGCCTGCCTATTTCAGGGCTTATGAGAAACGCTTTCACCTGCCGGTTTATCGCCCGGTCACGGTGCAGATGGTCTGCGGGCGTGGCGACCGGCTGCGGGTGGAAACCGATCACGAGACCTTCTCGGCGCGCGGCATCATCAATGGCACCGGCACCTGGGATGCGCCGCAGATCCCCTATTATCCGGGTCGCGAACTGTTTCAGGGTCGCCAGATCCATACGCATGACTATCACGTGCCGGGCGAATTTGCCGGTCAGCGGGTGGTGATCGTAGGGGCGGGGATTTCGGCCCTGCAGATCCTGGACGAGGTGTCGCAAGTCGCTGATACAATTTGGGTGACGCGGCGGCCGCCCGAATTTCGCGATACCGACTTTACCCCCGAAGACGGCCGCGCCGCCGTCGCGCGGGTCGAGGAACGGGTACGGCAGGGGCTGATCCCCGGCTCTGTCGTCTCGGTGACCGGCATCCCGCGCAGCCCGGCCATCAACGCGATGGATGCGCGCGGCGTGCTGAACCGCCAGCCGATGTTTTCCGAAATCACCCCCATCGGCATCCGCTGGCCAGACGGGCGCGAAGAAGCGGTGGATGTCATCATCTGGGCCACGGGTTTTCGCAGCGCGCTGGATCATCTCGCACCCCTGCAACTGCGCGAGGAGAACGGCGGCATTGTCATGACCGGCCGGTTGGCGACGCAGGTTCAGCGCGATCCGCGCGTGCATCTGGTCGGCTACGGACCTTCCGCCTCGACCATTGGGGCGAACCGAGCCGGGGCTGCGGCGGCGCAGGAACTGGTCGACCATCTGGGCCTTGCGCCTGCTGAACCGCAATAGGGGACAATCATGTCGGATACTGTGATCGAAAACGTCGCGGAACACCGCTTTGAACTGCCGCTGGAGGGCGAGGATATCGCCGCCGCCTATTACCAGATCGACGAGAACGGCAATCTGGTGCTGACCCATACCGAGGTCCCGTCTGAATACGGCGGGCGAGGGATCGGCACCAAGCTGGCGACCGGCACCTTCGACCTGATCCGGGCCTCGGGGCGCAAGGCGGTGTTGCGCTGCAGCTT
This sequence comes from Paracoccus xiamenensis, assembly GCF_011308835.1. Lineage (GTDB taxonomy): Bacteria > Pseudomonadota > Alphaproteobacteria > Rhodobacterales > Rhodobacteraceae > Paracoccus > Paracoccus xiamenensis. The sequence continues at coordinate 23,441 of NZ_JAAOHY010000004.1, forward strand.
CATGCAGCGCTTCTATGCCACCCATCGCAACCATGACGATATCGTCGTCGGCTGAGGCCTAGCCGTTCAGCGCATCGCAACGGGCCGGTGCCGGGTGGGGCGATTCCCCGCCGAAATGGGCCACGATGCCGGCTTCTTGATGGCAATGAAATTCACCCCTGGGTTGAGACAGCGCCATGCTTTGGCGGAGTCGGCGCCCAATCGGATTACGTCCCGGAATCGCGGTGCCGTTGCGGCAGGCACGGTTGGCAAAAATCGCAGGCCAATAAGCTGACTTTCGCCGATGACGCGTTAACCATTTATAACTCACTGTATATATTAAATTATTCTTGATGTGCACAGCAATGAAAGTTGTGGACACACCGAAATTCGGTGAGCATTATCAACCCAAACAATAAACGTATCGAACAAGATTCACAGCGCCGACCACTCGTCGGCGATGCCGGACTTTTGCATTCTTGACTATTCAGGGTTGTTTTAAGCAGGGAGCATGGAAGATGCCGTCTTCAACTCAGACCAGCACGCAATGGTGGATTAACGACCAGACGCCGGACAATCCGTTCGGCAAAAGCGACGATTATGACGCCTTCCTCGATTATCTCGGCGCCCTCAATCGCAGCCTGACACCGGCCATCGCAGCCAACCCGCTGCGCATCAACGTCACCGAGCTGAACGACCACCCCGATTACAAGGCTGCGGCCATTGGCGCGCTGACGATGTGGTCTTCGGTCACGCCGCTGCAATTCGAGATCGTCGATGATGCGCCTTGGGATCCGACGACGGACTGGATGCAGGTCGTCAGCCCCGAAATCGGCGAGTCCAGCGACGGAAGCGCCTATTCCAGCAACCGCTTTGTCAGTGTCGGCCAGCGTTTCCACGATACCGAGGCCGAGACAGATATTGGCGGCTATATTTTCGACACCTTCATCCATGAATTCGGCCATGAATTTGGCCTGAACCATCCGGGCCTGTACAATTACAGCGGCCCGGGCGGCGTCCAGATCAACTATCTGAACAACGCCACCTGGATTTATGACCGCCAGCAATACAGCGTCATGTCATATTTCGATGGCATCGACGTGGGCGAGGATACCCGCTGGTCGGCATCAACCCCGCTGATGGCCGATATCGAGGCCACGATCCGGCGCTTCTTCTCGACCGTGGATGCGGACGGGGTGCGCACCTATCAGACCATCGACCTGAACACCGGCGATAACACTTATGGCTTCAACAGCAGCCAATATGGCTATCAGCTGACCTCGTCAGGGCTGCAGCATGATATCGGATTCGTCATCCACGATACCGGCGGTACCGATACGGTGGACTTTTCCGGCTCGACCGCGGGCACGATCCTGGATCTGCGCGCGGGCCAGTTTTCCAGCGTGAACGGGCACAGCAACAATGTCTCGATCTTCGCCGGCCATAATGCCGATCAGACCGAATATTACGTTGAAAACGGCATCGGCAGCGATTTCGCCGATGTGATCATCGGCAATGATGGCAACAATACGATCGACGGCCGGGGCGGCGCTGACAGCATGGCCGGCTATGGCGGCGATGACACTTATTTCGTCGATTCCGCCGATGACATCGTCCGCGAGGAGGCCAATGGCGGCAACGACACCATCATCGTGCTGAACAGTGGCGTCCGGCTGGGCCGCGTCGCCAATGTCGAGAACATCATCTATGTCAACGGCACCGCTACACCGCCCGCCACGACACCCACGCCGACGCCCACCAATCCGGGCGGCACGCTGGGCAGCGTTCTGGTTGGCACCAATCAGGGCGACACGTTGGACGGTGGCGCTGGTGGCAATACCATCCTTGGGCTGGATGGCGATGACCTGATTATCGGCGGGCGCGACTCGCTTGCCAGCCGCGACATCAACAACACCATCGACATTGCCGATCTGGAAGACCAGACCGAAAGCGACGATGGCAATGACGCCCTGTATGGCGGGCGCGGCAATGACACCATCATGGGCGGGGCCGGCGATGACCTGCTGGACGGCGGAGCCGGCGATGACGTGCTGCGCGGTCAGGATGGGGTTGATATCTTCCGCGGCGGTGCGGGCACCGATACTGTCGATTTCAGCATGGAAAGCCCCTTTCAGCTGCTGGTGAACCTTGAAACGAACGTGGCCAATGGCGGCACCGCCACGGGCGATACCTTCTTTAGCATCGAAAACCTGATCGGCTCGGATGACCGCATCGACCGCTTTATCGGCACAGACGCCGACAACCATTTCTGGGGCCGGGGCGGTGGCGACGTCTTCAATGGCCGCGCTGGCGATGACATCCTGGATGGCGGCAATGACGGCGACATCCTGTATGGCGAGGACGGTAATGACACGCTGATCGGCGGCGCCGGGCAGGACTATCTTGACGGCGGGGCGGGCATCGACACCGCCGTTTATGCCGGCAGCGTGGCCGGGGTCACGGTCGATCTGGTCAACGGTACTGCCAGCGGTGGCGACGCCGATGGCCCGGTCCAGATCGTCGGGCGTGGCACCACCATCCGCCACGATATTCTGGCAGGGATCGAGAACGTGCAGGGCTCGTCCTTCGACGACTATCTGATCGGTGATGGCAACCGCAACGAACTGTCGGGCGGCGCGGGCGATGACCGGCTGGCGGGCGGCGCAGGCGCCGATATCCTGCGCGGCGGCGCGGGCAGCGATACCGCCGATTACGCCGATGCAACGCGCGGCGTGAACCTGAACCTTGCGCGCGGCAGGTCCGAGGGCGACACCTATTCCTCGATCGAGAACCTGGCCGGTTCGGGCCACAATGACCGGCTGAGGGGCGACGGCGCCGCCAACACGCTGACCGGGCAGGGCGGCAATGACGTCCTTCGCGGTGGCAATGGCGACGACGTGCTGCAGGGCGACTTTGCCTATCAGGGCGAACCGCTGCCGACGCCCGGAATGGGCACGGGCTATGCCACGCTGGGGCCGGATGCGACCAATAACTCGATGGCGACGGCCTTCGATATTTCGGACAACTTCTCGTTGACGGCGGACCCGAATATCTTCGATTCGACCACCGTTCTGCACACCACGGTCAATGCCACCGGCAACGGTCAGGGCGGATATTACAAGATCGACCTAGCGGCGGGCACGGTCCTGTCCATCGACATTGACGGCATCGCGGATCCCAATGTGCATGACAGCTGGCTGCGGCTGCTGGACAGCGACGGCAATATCGTTGCGCAAAACGACGATGGCGGCGGTGATCCCGGTTCGACCTCCACCCGCGATTCCAGCACGGTCTTTGTCGTGCCGGAAACCGGCACCTACTATATCCTCGAAGGCCGCTGGGATCCGGATTCGCCCGACCCCAGCGGCTGGTCGGAATCGGTCCCCGACGGATCAACCTATACGCTGAACGTGTCGGTTGATTTCCCGGTCGCGCCTGCCGCGCCGGGTGTGTCGGGCAATGACCGGCTGGTGGGTGGTCGCGGTGCCGACCTGCTGGATGGCGGGCTGATGGCCGATACCCTGATCGGCGGCGCGGATGAGGATTCCTTCCGCTTCTCGACCGAACTGGGGGCCGGCAATATCGACCGGATCACCGATTTCGACGTGGACGAGGACCTGATCCTGCTGGATCTGCGCATCTTCACCGAACTGGGTGATGAGGGCGCGCTGAGCTTTGGCAGCTTCCACGGAAGCTCGGCCGGGACGGCGCAGGACGCGGGTGACCGTATCCTCTATGATACCGACAGCGGCGCCTTGTCCTATGATGCGGATGGCTCGGGGGCAGAGGCCGCGGTCCAGTTCGCCCGGCTGGCCAGAAACCTGTCGCTGTCGAGTGACGATTTCTGGGTCGTCTGAGCGGGTCGGGGGGGCGCAGGCCCCCCGCCTAACCGCCGGGCTGGCAACCACATAAGGGAGTTTCGATGAAGCGCATGACCGACCGCCGCACCATCCTTCTGGCCGCCGGCACCACGGCCGCCGCCGCCGTTGCAAGCGGCGTCGTCGCGCAATCGCCCGATATTCGCGGCACCGTCACCTATGAGGGCGGCGCGCCGATCCCGAAGGGCCGGATCAATCTTGCAATCGAGGGTGCCGCCGTCGCCAAGGCCGCCGGCAGTGCGACCCAGATGGACAGCGACGGAAAGGCCGGCGCGGTCGAGTTCTCGATGTCGTTGCCAGCGCGCGCAAGCGCGGCCCCCACCGAGATCGTGGCCACGCTGGAACGCGCGGATGGCTGGCTGTTGGCGCGCGGCAGCGCCCCCTTCACCCCGGGCGAGCCGGTGGCGATCACCATGTATGCGGTGATGTACTGACGCCCGCGCGCCCTTCAGACGCGCGTTTCGGCGGCGCCGCGCCGCGCCCCGAGGTATTTTGGCAATGAAGACGGGATGACCAGCGGCGTCCCCGGCGCGGCATGCGCAGCCAGCCAGATCAGGTTCGCGCGCGACATCGCGATGCAGCCTGCGGTCGAAAAGCCGGGCCTGCGCCACTGATGCAGGAAGATGGCAGAGCCGTGGCCGGGCAGCGCCAGCGGCCAATTCCAGTCGGTCGTCAAGATGATGTCATAAAGCGGATCAGCGCGGCGCAGCCGTTCATGGCTTGCGGCCAAAGGCGCGCGGGCGTGGAGGTTATAGGCCGGATGGGCGCTGTCGTCGCACCACAGATCGCCGGGTCCGATGGGTCGCGCCCAAGGGGCCGGGGGTGGCAGGCGGTCGGGGCGGAACCACAGCTCGGCGATGTGCAGGGTGCCTGCCGGGGTGGCGCCGTCGCCCTCGCGCTTGGTTGTGGTGACGCCGCCCCGGCCGATGCTGCAGGGGATCCTTCGGTTCAGGAAGCGCAGCCCCTGCGGGGTCAGGGTAATCGCGCTCACAGCAGATGCCCGGATTTTTCCGCCTTGGTCGCCAGATAGCCCTGATTGAAGCGGTTCGTGGGCAGGATCAGCGGGACACGCTCGACGACCTCGATCCCGTGGGATTGCAGCATCGCCACCTTGCGCGGGTTGTTGGTCATCAGCCGGACCCGCTTGATGCCCATTTCGCGCAGGATCTCGGCGCCGATGCGAAAGTCGCGCTCGTCATCCTCGAAGCCCAGGCGGTGGTTGGCCTCGACGGTGTCAAATCCCTGATTTTGCAGCGCATAGGCGCGCATCTTGTTGGCCAGCCCGATGCCGCGGCCTTCCTGATTGAGGTATAGCAGCACGCCCTCGCCCAGTTCGCCCATGGTCGCCAGCGCGGTATGCAGTTGCGGCCCGCAATCGCATTTCAGGCTGCCCAGCACGTCGCCGGTGAAGCAGGCCGAATGCAGGCGCACCAGCGGGGTGGCGTCGCGGTCCGGCTCTCCGATTTCGACCGCGTAATGTTCGATGCCGCCGTCTTCGGGGCGGAAGATATGCAGCCGCGACCGGACCGAGGATTCCAGCGGCAGGCGCGCCGCCGCGACCGGATGCAGGATGGATTCGGCGGCGAGTGTGTCCAGTACCGTTGCGGCGGGCAGGCGGGGCATGCCTTCGGGCGCGGGGACTTCGACCATCAGCATCGCCGGCAGAAGTTGCGCCGATTTCGCCAGCGCGATGGCCGCCAGATGTGGCGCGGTATCGCCGCCGCGCAGGGTGCGGAAGGGGCCTTTCAGCGGCGACATCATGTCGGCCGATGGATCGGCCACATCGCGCAGCCAGGTCAGACCGGCATCTTTCGGGATCTCGATCCGGGCCAGATCGCCGTCATAGGCGTGGGCCTTCAGCGTCTCGGCCCGGCGGGCAGTCACCGCCAGAACGGGCGTGCCAAGCGCGCAGATAGCCGCCAGCCGGTCGGGACGCAGGGTTTCGACCGAGGCCGCGATCCAGCCGTCAATGGCCACCGCAAGCCCCATGCGCAGGTCGGCGCGGGCGCGGAAGATCTGTTCTTCAAGGGTCGGAAGCAGGCTCATCTTGAAACAAACTGAAACATTTGGCCGCCCTTCGACAACAGCGCGTGAGGATTTCGCAACATCGCTGGACGCCGCGGGCGTGGGGCCTCAGCTTTGCGCCACAACGCCAAAGGAGGCAAGAGCATGGCCGGACTGAAAAAGATTCTGCTGGTGGACGATGAAGAAGACCTGCGCGAAGCCCTGGCCGAGCAACTGGTCGCAACCGAGGATTTCGACGTGTTCGAGGCCGGCACCGGCGCCGAGGCGGTCGAGCGCAGCAAGGCCGCGATCTTCGATCTTGTGGTGCTGGATGTCGGTCTGCCCGACACCGACGGGCGCGAGCTGTGCAAGCGTCTGCGCAAGCAGGGCGTCAAATGCCCCATCGTCATGCTGACCGGGCACGATACCGACGCGGACACGATCCTGGGTCTGGACAGCGGTGCCAATGATTACATCACCAAGCCGTTCAAGTTCCCGGTCCTGCTCGCCCGGCTGCGGGCGCAGCTGCGCACGCATGAACAGTCCGAGGACGCGATCTTCCAGCTTGGCCCCTATACGTTCAAGCCGGCGATGAAGATGTTGGTCGACGAAAAGGATCGCAAGATCCGACTGACCGAAAAGGAAACCAACATCCTGAAATACCTGTATCGCGCGCAGGATGGCGTGGTCGCCCGCGATGTGCTGCTGCACGAGGTCTGGGGCTATAATGCCGGTGTCACCACCCACACGCTGGAGACGCATATCTATCGCCTGCGCCAGAAGATCGAGCCCGATCCCTCGAACGCGCGGCTGCTGGTGACCGAAAGCGGCGGATATCGGCTGATCGCATGATAGCGACGAATCGCAGGGAACCGGTTTCGCCGGGCGGGGTTATCCCCACGAAGCCCAGTGGCCGGGGATGCGGCCACACCCTCCCTGTCTCGACTGGCCCCGGCGGAATGCCGGGGTTTCTTTTTTCTCGGCTCAGGCCCGGCGCGTCAACGTTTGCGCCGCCTGTCCAAGGATCAGCATTCCCGCTGCGCCGATGATCCCGGCGGCGGTGCGGTTGATCCGCGCCAGTGCCGTGCTGCTTTTCATCATTCCGCGCGCCTTCGCCGACAGCACAGCATAGGGCGAAAGCACCGCGAACAGGACCAGCACCGTCAGCAATGCCAGCAGGCTCCATTCCGTCGGATGCACCTGTCGCAGGTCCAGCACCGCTGGCAGCAGCGCCATATAGAAGATGATCGTCTTGGGATTGCCGAGGGTCAGCGTAAAACCCGCCAGCATCGACCGCAGCCCGTCCTGCGACCGGGCGCCCTGGGCGCGGACAATGCTGGCATCGGTGGTCCAGAACTTCCATGCCAGCCAAACCAGATAGGCCCCGCCCATCAGCTTGATGACCAGAAGCGCGCCGGCAAAGACCTGCGCCAGCGCGGCCAGTCCGGCGACTGCGACGGTCAGCCATGCGACATCGCCAAGCGCGATTCCGGCCAGGAAGAACATGGCCGGTCGCAGCCCGTTGCCAAGCGCCTGACCGACCAGTGCCGCCACGCCGGGGCCGGGAATGGCCGCCGCCACGGCAAGTGCGGCCGCATAGGAAAAAAGAGGGGTGAAACTGTCCATGTGGCGACCCTGAGATCGGTGAATGGGCGCATATTATCCGAGAGTTGCGGGCCGGCAAGGCGCTTTGGAACTGCACTGGCAGTTGCGAGTTAATGCGGTGAAGCCCAGTGATCGGCGGATACGATCACGCAACCTACCTTGTCTCTCTTTGCCCCGGCGTTGCGCCGGGGCATTTCTTTTCCGGGTGGGCTTAGCCGATCGCCCGATCCTTCGTCTCCGTCCTGACCAGCAGCAGTGCCACCGCCGCCAGCACGAGCAGCGCCGCGAAGACGCCGATGGCGAAGCCGAAGCCCTTGGCGAAGGCGAAGGTCAGCAGCGTCGGCGCGAAGATTCCGCCCAGCCGCGCCACCGCCGAGGCCGTGCCCATGCCCGTGCCGCGCAGGTTCGTGGGATACAGTTCGGGCGTATAGGCATAAAGCGCCCCCCAGCATCCCAGCAGCGCAAAGCTCATGATCAGCAGCGAGGCCGCGACCAGTGTCGGGTTCATCGACAGCGTGAACAGGAAGCAGGCAAGCGCCGAAAGCAGCAGGAAGCCCATCAGCGTCGGCCGGCGGCCCCAGCGTTCCACGCCATATGCCGCCAGTGCATAGCCCGGCACCTGCGCCAGCGCCAGGATGACCAGGAAGCCGTAACCGCGCACCCAGCCCATGCCCTCATTGGCCAGCCAGCCCGGCACCCAGACAAAGACCCCGTAATAGGACAGCGAGACCAGAAACCACACCGCCAGGATGCCGACCGTGCGCTTGAAAAGCCCCGGCGCAAACATCGACTGCGGCGCGCCTTCGGGCGGGGTGACAAGGGTCAGCGGGGTGTCGGGGGGCAGGGTTGGGCTGCCATTGGCGGACAAGACGCGGTTGACGACGCGCAGCGCCTCGTCCCCGCGGCCGGATTTCAGCAGGAACATCGGCGATTCCGGCACCCACAGGCGCAGGAACACCCCGATCAGCGCAGGCAGTGCCGCGATCAGGAAGATCCAGCGCCACGGTGCCGCGGCGCCATAGCTTGCCGCAATCCATGCCGTCAGCGCCACAACGATGGTACCCACGGCCCAGAAACCTTCCAGTATCACCAGCCAGCGGCCGCGGTTCTTCGGTGGCAGGAACTCTGCCATCAGCGCGTAATCGACGGGAAGGGTGCCGCCCACCGCTACCCCGGTCAGGAAGCGCAGGACCAGCAGCATCTCGAAGCTGGGCGCAAAGACCGAGGCGAGGCCAAAGACCGCATCCGCCGCCACCGTCAGCAGCAGGACATTGCGCCGGCCCCAGCGGTCGGCCACCCTGCCGAAGACAAAGGCGCCAACGAACATGCCCAGAAAGAACAGGGTGCCGATCTGCAGCGCTGCGGCCCGTTCCAGCCCAAAGGTCGCCGCGACCGAGGGCGCGGCAAAGCCCACCGCGATGACCTGCATGGCATCGGCGGCCCAGACCAGCCCGAATATGCCCAGCAGGCGTTTCTGAAATCTGCCGGCGCCGCCTTGCGCCAATGCCTCGTCGATGGTCATGCGCATCCTGCCCTTTTCGTCGGATGCAGTCTTGTAACGGCCAAGTTGCAGCAGACAAAGGGTAATCTTGCCGCACTCGACAGTCAGGGAATGTGTCGTTACGTTTTCGGCCCTGACAGAAAGGCTGCCCATGTTCACCATTGCCACCTGGAACATCAATTCGGTCCGTCTTCGCGCGGGGCTGGTCGAACGCCTGCTGCGCGAGGAAGCGCCCGACATCCTGTGCCTGCAGGAGATCAAGTCCCCCGTGGACAAGGTGCCGCTGGATGGGTTTGCGGCGCTCGGCTATCGCTACATGGTCGCGCGCGGGCAGAAGGGCTATAACGGGGTGGCGATCCTGTCGCGGCTGCCGCTGGAAGACGCGGGCGATCGCGACTATGCGGGGCTTGGCCATGCCCGGCATGTGGCCGCGCGGCTGGAAAACGGCGTTACCATTCATAACTTCTATGTGCCGGCAGGCGGCGACATTCCCGACCGCGAGGTCAATCTGAAATTCGGCCAGAAGCTGGATTTCCTGACCGAGATGCGCGACGCCTTTCATGCCGACAATCCGCAGCGCTCGATCATGGTCGGTGACCTGAACATCGCCCCGCGCGAGGATGACGTGTGGTCGCACAAGCAATTGCTGAAGATCGTCAGCCACACGCCCATCGAGGTCGAACATCTGGGCGCGGCGCAGGATGCCGGCAAATGGGTGGACATCACCCGCAAGGATATCCCCTCGGGTCTGCTGTATTCGTGGTGGTCCTATCGCGCCAAGGATTGGGACGCCGCTGACAAGGGCCGCCGTCTGGATCACATCTGGGCCACGCCCGATATCGCCAATGCCGGCCATGGCAGCCGCATCCTGCGCCCGGTGCGCGGCTGGGACCAGCCTTCGGACCATGTTCCGGTGCTGGCCAGCTTCGATCTGTAGGCGCCCCTTTCGCCGGGGCGTCTGACGCCCCATATTGGCCGCAAATCAATTTCGGAGAAGTTCATGCTGATCGGAGAAAATACCGAAAGCCCGCAGGCCGGCCAGTATATCAAGGACGTGACCGAGGCGACCTTTATGGCCGAGGTGGTCGAGCGCTCGATGGAAGTGCCGGTCATCGTCGACTTCTGGGCGCCGTGGTGCGGGCCTTGCAAGACGCTTGGCCCCATGCTGGAAGCCGAGGTGGCAAAGGCCAAGGGCCGCGTCGTCATGGCCAAGGTCGATGTCGACCAGAACCAGATGATCGCCGGCCAGTTGCAGGTGCAGTCGATCCCAACCGTCTATGCCTTCTACAAGGGACAGCCGGTCGACGCCTTTCAGGGCGCGCTGCCGCAAAGCCAGATCAAGCAGTTCGTCGACAAGCTGACGGCGCTGTCGGGCGATGACGGGGGCTTGGGCGAGGCGCTGGAAGCCGCCGAAACCATGCTGGCCGAGGGTGCATTCGATGATGCCGCCGAGACTTTCGAGGCGATCATCGGCGAAGAGGCCGAGAACGCCGAAGCATGGGGCGGGCTGATCCGCGCCCAGCAGGCGGCAGGCAAGGCCGATGACGCGGCCGAAACCTTGGCCCGTGTCCCCGCAGCCATCGCCGGGGCCGCCCCGGTCGAGGCCGCACGCGCCCAACTGGCGCTGGCGCGTCAGGCGGCAAGTGCCGGTCCGCTCGAAGAACTGCGCGCGAAGGTCGATGCCGATCCCGCCGACAGTCAGGCCCGTTTCGACTATGCCACCGCGCTGCACGCCGCCGGTCAGGTCGAGGAGGCCGTGGACCAGTTGCTGGAGGCCTTCCGCCGCGACCGCGAATGGAATGACGGCGCCGCCAAGGCGCAGCTGTTCACCATTTTCGACGCGTTGAAGCCGACCGACCCGATCGCGCAGAAGGGCCGGCGCAAGCTGTCCAGCCTGATCTACGCATGACGCGGCGCGGCTTCGATCTGCCGGAAACGCTGCCGCTGTTCGTGCTGCCGGGCGCGGTGCTGATGCCGCGCTCGCGCCTGCCGCTGAACATCTTCGAGCCGCGCTATCTGCAGATGGTCGATGATGTACTGCGCACGCCGCACCGGCTGATCGGCATGATCCAGCCGCTGGACGAATCCGGCAACACGTTGGCGCATGTCGGCTCTGCCGGGCGGATCGTGGGCTTTTCCGAACAGGATGACGGGCGCTATCTGATCTCGCTCGGGCAGGTGTCACGGTTCCGGTTGACCGGGGCCGAGCAGGGCTTTGCGCCTTATCCGCAGGGCTTTGCCGACTGGTCCGATTTCGCGCCGGATCAGGACGGTGCCGAACAGGACCCGGGCTGGAATCGCGCCGGCTTTCTGGACCTGATCCGCCGCTATATGGAGGTGCATTCGCTGTCGACCGACTGGGATGCAGCGGACGGGGCCGAGGCCGAGTTGCTGATCAATTCGCTGGCGATGGCTCTGCCGCTGGAGGTTCAGGACAAGCAGGCCCTGCTGGAGGCCTCGACCCTGCCCGAACGGCGCGAATTGCTGGAAGGGCTGCTGGAATACGAACTTCGCGGCGGCGAACATGACGAGGTGATGCAATGACATCCGAAATCCCCGACCGGCCGGCGCCGGAATTTGACCGCCACATGCTGGAAGCACTGGTTTGTCCGGTGACCCACAGCGTGCTGCATTACGACGCGTCGCGGCAGGAGCTGGTGTCAAAGGCGGCGGGGCTTGCCTTTCCGATCCGCGCCGGCATCCCGATCATGCTGATCGACGAGGCCCGCCAGATCAAGGCGGACTGACCCGGCAATTCGCTGATCTGACCGAAGAAACCCGCCGGTCGGTCTCGGCGGGTTTTGCTGGCTTACAACGGCCGACCTGCCAGCAGGCGCGGCATCGGGTCGATGGTCAGCCCGGCCGCCTGCCGCATAAAGCGCCGCCGCAGTGTCGGCACTGCATTGACCGCCCCCATGCCAAGGCCCCGCGCCGCGCGCAGCAGCGGGTTATCGTTGGAAAACAGCCGGTTGACGCTGTCCATCCCCAGCGCCAGCGCGGTGGAATCGAACCGACGCCAACCCTGATAGCGGTCAAGCGTGGTGGCGAAACCGATATCCTCGCCCAGCCGTGCGGCTTCGACCACACATTCCGCCAGTGCTGCCACGTCGCGCAGCCCAAGGTTCAGCCCCTGTCCCGCAATCGGGTGGACGCCATGGGCCGCATCGCCGATCAGCGCCACCCGATCAGCGGTATATTCGTTCGCCAGCGTCAGGTTCAGCGGATAGGAAAAGCGCGGTCCGGCAAGGGCGATCTGGCCGGTGATATCGCGGATATGCGGGGCCAGAACGTCAAGGAAATCGGCGTCTTCCAGCGCCGCGATGGCCTGCGCCTGACGGCGGGTCAGCGACCAGACGATAGACGAACGATCGCCGGTCAGCGGCAGCACTGCCAGCGGGCCGGTGGGCAGAAAGACCTGATGGGCGGTTCCCTCATGCGGGATCTGCTGATCCAGCGCGGCGACAAGTGCGGTCTGGCCGTAATCCCAGCCGGTCCGGGTAATGCCCGCGCGTTCGGCCACGCCCGATTTGCGCCCGTCGGCACCGACCAGCAGGCGCGCGCGCAGGGTGCGGCCATCGGACAGCGACACCGCGATCCCGCTTGCATCGGCGGCCTGCCCGGTCACCTGGGTTTCGGGAATATGGGTCAGGCGCGTCTGCATCGCCTCTAACAGGGCGCGATACAGAAAGCGGTCTTCCAGCATCTGGCCCAGCACGCCTTCCTCGATCTCGGCGCTGTCGAAGAACAGGCCGAAATGGCCGGCCTCGCCGCTGCTGCGGGCCTGGGTCGCGGTCACCTTGCGGATCGGCTGGGCCTTCTCCGCCAGCACCTGCCAGATGCCGATACCGCGCAGCAGCCGCATGGATGCCAGCGCCAGCGCATAGGCGCGGCCGTCAAAGGCGTCGGCCGCCCGCGCCCGCGCCGGTGCGGCATCGACCACCGCCACCTGCATCCCGGCATCCGCCAGCGCCAGCCCCAGGGCCGGCCCGTTCAGCCCGCCGCCCGCGATCACCACATCGAAATCATGTTCCATTGCGCCAGCTTATTCCTGCCCCAATCCAAGGTCCATGCGTCAAAACGGATGGACGGCGGGGGCGGTCGGGATTAGCGTCGGTGCGGCATGAATTGGGGTGCGTGGATGGATTGGCTGACTGGTACGGCATGTGAACAGGGGCGGGGGATCATGGCGGGGCTGGTCTCGCCCGTGGACCTGACCGAAGCCTATCTGGAGGCCGCGCTGCGTCATCCTGACCGAGAGCTGATCTATGCCCGCCTGACCCCCGCCCGCGCCCGGGCCGAGGCGATTGCCGCCCATGACCGCGCCCGTGCGGGGCGGCGTCGGGGGCTGCTGGACGGGGTGGCGATCAGCTGGAAGGACAATATTGACAGCGCTGGTACCGCGACCGAGGCCGGATCGGCCCTGCTGGCCGGGCGTACGCCAAGCCGCGATGCGGCGCTGCTGGAAAACGCCACCCTGGCCGGGCTGGCCTGCCTTGGCAAAACCCACATGACGGAACTCGCCTTCAGCGGGCTGGGCGTGAACCCGGTGACCGCCACGCCGCCCAACGCGCTGGATCCGGCGCTGGCGCCCGGCGGCTCCAGCTCTGGTTCTGCGGTGTCGGTGGCGTTGGGGCTGGCGGCGGCGACGGTCGGGTCGGACACCGGCGGCTCCATCCGCTTGCCGGCGGCGTGGAACGGGCTGGTTGGTTTCAAACCCACGCCCGGCGCTGTGCCTGCGCGCGGGGTGGTGCCGCTTTGCGCGCGTTTTGACGTGACCGGCCCGCTGGGTCGCAGCGTGGAAGACTGCGCCGAGCTGTTCGCCGCCATCACCGCCACCCGCGCCCCCGATCTGACCGATGCCGAGACCGTGCCGGGCGGGCTGCGCCTGTTGGTGCTGGACGGCGTCCCCTTTGACGAGGCGCGCGAGGCCCCCATTGCCGCCTTTGAGGAAGCCGTGGACAGGCTGGGCCGTGCTGGCGCCCGCATCGCCCGGGCCGCCCCGCCTTGCGTGGCCGAAGCCATGGCGCTGTCGCCAACCCTTTTCGCGCCCGAGGCTTACGGCACCTGGAAGGACCATATCGAGGCCGACCCCGAGGCGATGTATCCGCCCATCCTCGCCCGGTTCCGCGCCGGTGGCAGCGTTTCCGCCGCCGATTACGTTGCCGCCTGGATCACGCTTGACCGTCTGCGCCGGGTCTGGGCCGACAGCGTCGCGGGCTTTGACGCGGTGATCCTGCCCACCGCGCCGATCCTGCCGCCGGACCGCGAAAGGTTGCTGTCCGACGCTGATTTCTTCGCCGCCGAGAACCTGATGGCCTTGCGCAACACCCGGATCGGCAATGTTCTGGGCTTGCCGGCGGTGACGCTGCCCACTGGCCGGCCGGCCTGCGGGATCTCGGTCATGGGGGCGGCGGGGGGTGATCTGCGCCTTCTGCGTGTCGCCCGTGCCATGGAAGCGGTGTTTTCCGCCTCAAGCTGACTGGACGCAACGGCCTGCATTCTGTAACCTTCTCTCAGTAACGGGGCGACACGACCCCGACTGAGAGGCAGTCATGGCAATACCCGAGCGGTTTTCGAACCTGCCGGAATACGCATTCCCGCGCCTGCGCGCGCTGCTGTCGGGTATCGAACCCGGCGGCGATCCCATGGTGATGACCATTGGCGAGCCGCGCCACGCGATCCCGGATTTCGTCGCCCCGATCATGGCGGCCAGTATCGCGGATTTCGGCAAATACCCCTCGAACGAGGGCACGCCAGCTCTGCTCGGTGCCATTTCCGGCTGGATCGGCCGCCGTCACGGCCTTGACGTCGCGCCCGACCGCATCACCAGTCTGAACGGCACGCGAGAGGGGCTGTTCAACGCCGCCCTTGCCCTATGCCCGGAACAGAAGAACGGGCAGCGCCCGGCGATCCTGATCCCGAACCCGTTCTATCAGGTCTATGCCGTGGCCGCCGCCGCCGTCGGTGCCGAACCGGTCTTTGTTCCGGCGACGGCCGAAACCGGGCACCTGCCGGACTATGCCGGGCTTGATGCCGCGGTGCTGGACCGCACGGCGATTGCCTATATCTGCTCGCCCGCGAACCCGCAGGGCTCGATCGCGGACGAGGATTATCTGGAAAGCCTGATCGCGCTGGCGGATCGGCATGATTTCCTGATCTTCTCGGACGAGTGCTATTCCGAGATCTACCGCGATGCCCCCCCGCCTGGCGCGCTGGCGGTGGCGGCGCGCATGGGACTGGCCGACCGGGTGGTGATGTTCAACTCGCTTTCGAAGCGGTCAAACCTGCCCGGTCTGCGGTCAGGCTTTGCCGCAGGCAGCAAGGATGCCATCGCGCAATTGCGCCGGCTGCGCAGCTATTCCGGCGCGCCGATGTCGCTGCCTGCGCAGGCGGTCAGTGCGGCCGTCTGGGCCGAAGAGGACCACGTCACCGAAAACCGCGCGCTGTATCACCGCAAATACGCCATTGCCGACCGGGTGCTGGGCAATGTGCCGGGCTATCACGGGCCTGCGGGCGGGTTCTTCCTGTGGCTGCCGGTCGAGGATGGCGAAGACGCCGCGAAGGCGCTGTGGCGCGAGGCAGGCATTCAGGTCCTGCCCGGCGCCTATCTGTCGCGCGAGGTCGATGGGACCAATCCGGGCCGGGGCTATATCCGCGTGGCGCTTGTCGCTGGCGAAGACGAAACCGAGCAGGCGCTGAACCGCCTGCGGCAGACGATCTACTAGGGGGGCAGGCGCATGGCCAGCTGGCAGGCAAAACAACGCGATCCGCTGTTTGACCAGAATACCCAGGCGGCGCTGGAACGGCGCGGCAAGGAACTGATCGGCGCCGGCCTTGTATTGCTGGCGGTTGTGCTGGCGCTGATCCTTTACAGCTGGTCGCCCGAGGATCCCAGCTTCCTTGCCGCCACCGATCAGCCGCCGGTGAACCTGTTGGGCCGGTTCGGCGCCTATCTTGCTGCGCCGCTGATGATGATCGCCGGTTACGGCGCATGGGGCCTGGCGCTTGGCGCGTTCGTGTGGGGCTTGCGTCTGATGCTGCACAAGGGCGAGGACCGGGTCATGCGGGCGGTCTTCTTGCCCATCGCGGTGGCGCTGGGATCGGTCTATTGCGCCTCAATGGTGCCGCCGCCGGGCTGGCAGGAAAGCTTTGGCCTTGGCGGGCATTTCGGCGACATGATGATGGGCGGGCTGATGACGCTGCTGCCTTTCGGGCCGGCTGCCTCGCTGAAGATCGGGGCGTTGCTGATGGCGGCGGGGGCGATTGCCCTCTATGGTTTCGTGCTGGGCTTTGACTGGTCCGAGGCGCGCCGTCTGGGCCGCTGGCTGACCACCGGGCTTGTCACTGCATATGATCTGTTGCTGCGTGTGCTGGGCCGCAGTGCGGTGGGTGCGGTGGGTGCCGCGCAGGGTCTGAAGGCCCGCGCCGCCGAGCGCCGGGCCAATCGCGACGAGGCCACCGATCCGCGCGGCGAGGAGCCCTCGGCCCCGCGTCGCCTGTTCCGCCGCCGCCAGACCGAGGAGTGGGACGAGGATCCCGAACTGTTCGAACCCGAGGCCCATGACGCCACCGCCCCGTCGCCCGATGAGGTTTCGGCCCGCATCACCGACGCGATCAGCAAGCGGGGCAGCAGCCTTCTCAGCTCGGTCACGCAGCGGCTGAACGCCAATCATCAGGAGTTTGAGCTTTCCTCGGATGACGAGGATGACCTGATCGAGCCCGCCGACCCGCATCCCTTCGGTGCCGACACCGCCCGCGTGGTGACGCCCCTGAAAAAGCCCGTGGCACCGTCGCGTCAGGCGCAGGCCGAGGCGCAGCCCTCGCTGCGCTTCGACGAGAACGCCAGCAGCTACGAATGCCCGCCGCTGTCGCTGCTGACCGCCGCGTCAACCATCGAACGCCACACGCTTTCGGATGAAGCTTTGGCGGAAAATGCCCGCATGCTGGAAGCCGTGCTGGACGATTACGGCGTCAAGGGTCAGATCGTTGCCGTCCATCCCGGCCCGGTGGTCACGCTGTATGAACTGGAACCCGCGCCCGGGCTGAAGGCCAGCCGCGTGATCGGCCTGTCGGACGACATCGCGCGGTCGATGTCGGCCCTGTCGGCGCGTGTGTCGACGGTGCCCGGCCGCACCGTGATCGGGATCGAACTGCCGAATGCGCGCCGCGAAAAGGTGCTGCTGCGGGAAATCCTGTCGGCGAAATCTTACGGCGATGCGTCCTATCCGCTGCCCTTGGCGCTGGGGAAAGACATTGGCGGCGCCCCGATCGTGTCGAATCTGGCGAAGATGCCCCACCTGCTGATCGCGGGGACCACCGGCTCGGGTAAGTCGGTCGCCATCAACACCATGATCCTGTCGCTGCTGTACAAGCTGACGCCTGATGAATGCCGGCTGATCATGATCGACCCGAAGATGCTGGAACTGTCGGTCTATGACGGCATCCCGCATCTGCTGTCCCCGGTTGTGACCGACCCCAAGAAGGCCGTCGTGGCCCTGAAATGGGTCGTCGCCGAGATGGAGGAACGCTACCGCAAGATGTCCAAGATGGGCGTCCGCAACATCGAGGGCTATAACGGCCGGGTTCGCGAAGCGCTTGCCCGCGACGAGATGTTCAAGCGCACCGTTCAGACCGGCTTTGACGAAGACACCGGCGAACCCGTTTTCGAGACCGAGGAATTCCAGCCCGAGACCTTCCCCTATATCGTCGTCATCGTCGACGAGATGGCCGACCTGATGATGGTCGCGGGCAAGGAAATCGAAGCCTGCATCCAGCGCCTGGCCCAGATGGCACGGGCATCCGGCATCCACCTGATCATGGCGACGCAGCGGCCTTCGGTCGATGTCATCACCGGCACGATCAAGGCCAACTTCCCGACCCGGATCAGCTTCCAGGTCACCTCGAAGATCGACAGCCGCACCATCCTTGGCGAACAGGGGGCCGAACAATTGCTGGGTCAGGGCGACATGCTGTATATGGCCGGCGGCTCGCGCATCACCCGCGTTCACGGGCCTTTCGTCAGCGACGAAGAGGTCGAGGAAGTCGTCAATCACCTGAAATCCTTTGGCCCGCCAAGCTATAAGTCTGGTGTGGTCGATGGGCCGGAAGATGACGTGGCATCGGACATCAACGCGGTGCTGGGTCTGGGCAATGCGGCGGATGGCGATGATGCGCTGTACGATCAGGCAGTGATGATCGTCGCCAAGGACCGCAAATGCTCGACCAGCTATATCCAGCGCAAACTGGCCATCGGCTATAACAAGGCGGCCCGCATCGTCGAGATGATGGAAGAACAGGGCGTGGTCAGCAGCGCCAACCATGTCGGCAAGCGCGAGGTGCTGGTGCCCGAGATCTGATCCGGGCATGGCCATCGAATATAGCCTCTACTATCGCGGCACGCCCCAAGACCTGCGCGCCGCGATTGACCGGATGCTGCCGACCGATTGCTTCACCCATGTCTCTGTCGGACCGACCACCGCGCTGGCGCGGGAAATCCTGTTCGAGGAGGGGTTTTCAGGCGATTACGCCGCGATGGCCTGGTTGCGGCTGGACAAGGCGCGCCGATCACAGGCCATCGCGGCGTTGCGCCGTTTCAGGGACGGGATCGGTCGCGATAATATCCTGATCCTGTTCCAGAACGAATGCGAACTGCCGCCGGCCTGACTGGCGATGAAATCGGCACTTGCCCGCTGTGGCGGTGCGCCAGTTCTGGAATCACCCGGCTGTTTGGCTTAGCGTCTCCGCCTGACCCATTCCGCAACAGGCACCATGTCGATCTATAATCTGCACTTCCTGAACGCACGCAATGCCCTGACCGGCGTGATGCCCGAATCCCGCGCCGCCGCACGCGAGGCGGTCGCCGCCGCGTCGGAACATATCGACCTGCCGCCCTTCGATCTGATCATCCGTGCCGGCGACGAGGTGATGACCGGCTGGGGCGTCGGCGGCTATGCCCCCGCGCCGGGCCAGATCCAGATCACGCTGGACCCCACCCGCTTCGCGCCCGACCTGTTCATCCGCACCCTTGTCCACGAACTTCACCACCTGCTGCGCTGGGACGGTCCCGGCTATGGCAAGACCTTGGGCGAGGCACTGGTCAGCGAAGGTCTGGCCGGCCATTTCGTTCTGCAGGTGCTGGGCGGCAAGCCGGACCCCTGGGACGCTGTCGCGCCCTCGGACGGTCTCGCGCGGCGAGCCATGAACGAATGGTCGCGGCTGGGCTATGACCATGCAGAATGGTTCTTCGGCAAGGGCCAGGTCCGCCGCTGGTCGGGTTACGGACTTGGACACCGGCTGATCGCCGAATATCTGTCGCAACACCCGCAGGAAGACGCCGCGACCCTTGCACTTGCCCCGGTCGACCGCTTCCGCGCCGCGATGCGCAAACTGACCAACAGCGACGGCACCCCCGAGGAAACCCCGGAAGACCCCGCAACACCGGCCGACGCCAACGAACCCGAGGATATGAAAAAAGAGGACTGACCACGTCAGCCCTCTTTCATTCTGGTCCAAATATCCCGGGGGTCCGGGGGCTGGCCCCCGGCGGGCCTTAGCCCTTGCGCAATTCGTCGCGGCCCAGAATTTCGGCGATCTGCACGGCATTCAGCGCCGCGCCCTTGCGCAGGTTGTCAGACACGACCCACAGGTTCAGCCCGTTTTCGACCGTCGCATCCTGCCTGATACGCGATACGAAGGTCGCAAAATCGCCGACGCTTTCGACCGGCGTGACATAGCCGCCATCCTCGCGCTTGTCGATCACCAGCAAACCTGGCGATTCGCGCAGGATGTCGCGGGCCTCGTCCTCGTCCAGGAAATCCTCGAACTCGACATTGACCGCCTCGGCATCGCCGACGAAGACGGGCACCTGTACGCAGGTCGCAGAAATGCGGATCGCCGGGTCGAGGATCTTCTTCACCTCGGTCACCAGTTGCCATTCCGCGCTTGACGTCCCGTCCTCCATGAACGCGCCGATCTGGGGGATGACGTTGAAGGCAATCTGGCGGGGGAAGTGCTTGGGTTCGACCTCCTGACCGGGCACGTACATGCCCTTGGTCTGGTTCCACAACTCGTCCATCTGGGCGTTGCTCTCGCCCGAGACCGCCTGATAGGTCGATACCACCACGCGCCGGATCCGCGCCCGGTCATGCAGCGGCTTCAGCACCACGACCAGTTCGGCGGTGGCGCCGTCCGGGCTGGCGATGATCATTCTCTCGCGGTAATGCGCGATCGCTTCGGCGTTCACCTCGGGCACGATCAGCGGCACCGAAGGGTCCAGCCGGAACGCTTCCGACGCGTCGATGACCACGCAGCCCTGATGGGCCGCGGCAGGCGCGTGTTTGCGCGAGGTCTCGGCGTCGGTGGCGAACAGCGCCATGTCGAAACCCGAGAAATCAAAATTCTCGATATCACGGGTCTTCAAGGTGCGCTCGCCAAAGCTCACCTCGGTCCCCAGCGATTTGCGCCCGGCAAGTGCGACCACCTCGTCGACGGGGAACTCGCGCTCGGCGAGGATATTCAGGATTTCGCGGCCCACATTGCTTGTGGCCCCGGCGACGGCGATTCTATAGCCCATCAGGAGACTCCGTTGCTGAATGGCCGATATAGGTCCGCCGGATGGGTTCCGAAAGTGCGAATGCGCGCGATCACGCCCCCAGATAGCGCTGCCGTGCCTCATCGGCGTGGGCGAATTCCTTCGGCCCGCCCGCCCAGATCGCCGCCCCGCGCGAGACCAGCGTGATCCGGTCCGCCAGCGCCGCAGCAAAGCGGACATTCTGTTCGACCAGCAGGATCGCCAGCCCATCCGCCTTCAACGATGCCAGCGCGGACTGCAGCGCGGTGACCATCGGGGCGGCCAGCCCCTCGGTCGGTTCATCCAGCAGCAAAAGGCGCGGCGAGGTCATCAGTGCCCGCCCGATCGCCAGCATCTGCTGTTCGCCCCCTGACAACATCCCGGCCGGTGCCTCCAGCCGCGTTAACAGGTTCGGAAACAGCGCGCCAACCCGGCTGACGGTCCAGTCGCCGCGCCCGATGCGGCCGGCAAGCGCCAGATTTTCATGCACGGTCAGGCTGGCGAAGACCTCGCGCGCCTCGGGGACAAGGGCGATGCCGGCGCGGGCGATGCGCGGCGTCGGCCAATGGGTGATATCCTGCCCGTCCCAGATGATGCGGCCCTGCGCGTCGGGCAAACACCCGATGATCCGCGACAGAAGTGCCGATTTTCCAGCGCCGTTGCGGCCCAGCAGCGCGTGGATCTGCGCGGATTCGACCCGCAGGGACAGACCGTGCAGGGCCTGCACCTTGCCGTGAAAGGCGGTCAGGTCGTGGATCTCAAGTGTCATAGATTGCCTTCAGGGCCGGGCGGGCGGCCTCGGGCGGGCCATCGAAGGTGATGCGTCCGCGATCCATGATGGCAATGCGGTCGGCAATGGCAAATGCCAGATCAAGGTCGTGTTCGATCACCACCAGCGTCAGGTCGCGGGGCAGGGCGGCGATCAGGGCGTGGATTTCCGCAGCCCCGCCGGGACCGATGCCCGATGCCGGTTCATCCAGCAGCAGCAGGCGCGGATTGCCCGCCAGCGCCAGCGCCAGATCCAGCCGCCGCGCGGTGCCGTAATCCACCTCGGCCACCGGCCGGTCCAGATCAACCAGCCCGGCTTGGGCGGCCAGATCTTCGATCCTGCGCCCCCCTGCAGCGCAGGCAAGGCCGAGGTTTTCGCGCAGGGTCATGCCGGTAAACAGGCTGGTCTGCTGAAAACCACGGCCGATGCCGGCACGGGCGCGGGTGGCGACGGTGTCGCCGGTGATCTCGCGGTAGTTCAGCCAGATATTGCCCTGCTCGGGCTGCACCTCGCCCGCGATCAGTCGCAGAAGCGAGGTCTTGCCGGCGCCGTTTGGCCCAAGGATGACCAACCTTTCACCGGTCGCAACCCGCAGGGACAGGTCGCAGATGACGTTGATGCCCCCAAAACCAAGGAACAGTCCGGACAGTTCAAGCATCGCGGCGCCTTTCCAGCAGGCCGGACAGGCCGCGGCCGCCGGCCAGCACGACGGCGATCAGCAAAAGGCCGACCGCCAGGTGCCAGTGATCGGTCCAGCCCGCCGCCCAATGTTTCAGCAGCAGGTACCCTGCCGCCCCGACCATGGCGCCGGTGACCGATCCGATGCCGCCCAATATCAGCACCACCAGCACTTCGCCCGAGGCGGTCCAGACCATCAGCTCGGGCGAAACGAATTGCATGTGCTGTGCCGCCAGCACGCCCGCCACCCCGGCCAGCATGGAAGAGATCGCAAAGCCCTGCGCACGGATTCGTTCCGGCGCGAATCCCAACGCGGCGGCGCGGGCGGGGTTGTCGTGGACGGCCTGAAACCTGTGGCCGAAGGGGCTGCGCAGTACCGCCACGCACAGCAGCAGGCAGGCCAGAAGCATCAGCAGCGCATACAGCGCGAAGACCAGGGGATCGTTGCTGTCGACGAAGGGCAGTGCCGGCCGGGCGATGCCGCCCAATCCGTTGTCGCCGCCAAGCGCGTCGGCGCGGAAGGTCAGCGCCCAGATCATCTGCCCGAAAGCCAGCGTCACCATCAGGAAGAACACCCCCGTCAACCGCGCCGAGATCGCCCCGATCACCCCGCCGGTCGCGGTTGAGGCGACGATCCCCACCAGCGCTGCGGGCCATGGCGGCAGCCCGGCCAGATTGGCAAGCGCATAGCCATAAGCCCCGACGCCCATGATCGCGCCATGCGCCAGCGAGACCATGCCGCCGAACCCCGCCACCAGATCCAGCGCCAGAACGAGGATGGCGAGGATGGCGATCTCGGCCGTGATTTCGCGGGCGAGGTAATCACCATGAACGGACCAGGCCGCCAGTGCGATCAGCACCAGCGCCGCAGTGGCGGCGCGAATGGTTGTCAGCCGGAACATCAGCCGTGACCCTTTACGGCCAGCAAACCCTGCGGGCGCCAGATCAGGGCGGCGGCAAGCGCGGCATAGATCAGCACCGCGCTGGCGTCGGGCCACAACGCAGCGCCGAAAACCTCGATCGCGGCGACGATCAGCGCCCCGAGGATCGTACCAGAGACGCTGCCCATGCCCCCGATCACGGTCACGATCAGCGCCGGGATCAGCGCGCTGATCGCCATGCCGGTATTGGCCGACAAGATCGGTGCCGCGACCACGCCGCCCAGCCCCGCCAGCGCCGCGCCAAGGGCGAATGTGGCCAGAAACAGCGACCCGGTCCGGATGCCGATGGCGCGGGCCATGGCCGGGTTTTCAACCGCGGCGCGCAGCATCGCGCCCAGGCTGCTGCGATGGACCGTCCGCCACAGCCCGACGGCGACCGCCAATCCCAGCAGGATGATGAACAAGCGATAGGCCGGATAGTCGACCCCCAGCACATGCCTGGAGCCCGCCAGTATCGCCGGACGTTCCAGCGTCAGCGCCACGTCGCCCCAGAGGATGCGGACCAGCTCGACGGTGATGAAGACCAGCCCGAAGCTGGCCAGCACTTGCGGCATCGGCCCCCGCAGCCGGCACAACAGGCCCAGATACAGCGCGGCACCCAATGCCCCCACAACCAGCGGCGCGATCAGCAACGCCGCCCAGAAACCGGCCTTGGCGGCCACGGCGATGCCGATATAGGCGCCCAGCATGTACAGCGCGCCATGGGCGAGATTGACGAATCCCATCAGCCCGAAGCTGACCGACAGCCCGGAAGAGATCAGCAGCAACAGCGCCGCATGCTGCAGCATGTTCAACGCCTGAAGTGTCCAGAATCCGGTCATCCGGTCACCCGGGCATCACGCAGCCGTTCGGGGCGTCGCGCACCTGTTCGCGGGTATCCAGCAGGCGATAGCTCATCCCGGCATCGTCCTTGATGGTTTCGAAGATATAGACGTTCTGGACGATATTGTTGGTTGCCGGGTCGATCTGCAACGGCCCGCGCGGGCCATCATAGGCGACCTTGGGCAGGGCCTCGGCAATCGCGGCCCGACCCTCGGCGCCGGTTTCCAGCGCGCCCAGCAACAGCCGCCCCGCATCATAGCCCGCAACGACATATTCCGAGGGCAGATCTCCCCCATGCGCGGCCTGATAGGCGGTGACGAAAGCCATGTTTTCCGGGGTGTCCAGCATCGGCAGGTAATGCAGCGCACCGATCACGCCCTCGGCCGCCGCGCCTTGCGAGCGCAGATACAGCGGCGCGGTCAGGAAGCCCACGGAATAAAGCGGCATGTCGTCGCGCAGCCCGAATCCGTCATATTGCTGGACAAAGCTGATCGCATCGGCTCCGCCATAAAAGACATACAGCGCCTCGGCGCCCGATGCCTTGGCCTTGGCGAGATAGGGGCCGAAATCCTCGGTCTTGCCGAATGGGGTCAACTCGCCGCCGACCACCTTGCCGCCGCCGGCCTCGAACCCGGCGGTGAAGGCGCCGATCATCTGCTGGCCAGCCGCGTAATCAGGGGCGAGTGTATAGACAGAGGTGATTCCCTGCGCCGCCATCCATTCGCCCATCGGTCGGTTCAGTTGGCTGTTGGAAAAGCTGACGCGGGTGATAAAGGGCGAACAATCGGCACCGGTCGCTGCGTCATTGCCGGCATTGGCCACGATCAGCGGAACCCCCGCGCCGTCGACCACGTCGCGCACCGCCGCCAGCACTGCCGACGACACGACCCCCACCAGCACATCGGCCTGATCCTGCATGATCAGCTTGCGCGCGCGGGTCAGCCCGGTCTGGGGCTTCGCCTCGGTATCCGCCTCGATCACGGTGATGTCGTCGCGGCCCGCCTCGGCCAGGGCCATGCGAAAACCATCTTCGATATCCTGACCAAGTGCTGCGTAATTGCCCGATCCGGGCAGCAACAGGCCGACGGTGGTGTCGGCTGCGGCGGGCAGCGCCAGTGTGGCCAGAAGGCATGCGGCAAGGGTGGATTTCATCGAGCGCTCCCCTATCAATGACGCCCCGGCCTATACGCGGGGTCGGGCAATTTTGCCACTGTTTTCCGCGCCGTTACGGGCAGAAACATCCCACGGGTTTCGTCTGCGCGATCAGGTCGCCGGGACGGTCGCACGGGCGGGCGCATTCAGGCTGGGCGGCTGGGCCAAAAGCCAGCGGGCGGTCGTCTCGTCGCACAGCAACCCATTGATTAACCTGCCGCGCAGCGCGCCGAGGACCGGGGCATGTTTGGCGGGGCCATGGCAGACCGCGACCACCAGCGCCCGGTCCATGGCGGGCAGCCGTGCCGAGGCCACCCGGCCATCCAGCGGCAGCAACCGGCCGTAAATATCGAAGGGGCGGCCCAGGATCTCGCCCACGCCACCGCGCGCGGTCAGGGCGTTAACTTCTTCCTGCGACAGAAAGCGGTCGACGCGCAGGGGGGCGTCGGGACCCAGGTCACCCAAACCGATGATCGCGGTGTCTGCCTGTTCGGCCATCTGCATCACCCGACTGATGCCGGGCTGACGGTGCAGCGCCTGCCTTTCCTCGGACGCGGCGGCGATGACGGGCACCATCAGCGGATAGCTGCTGGCCGTCACCAGTTCCGACAGCGTGAACAGGACATTGTAATACGCGGCAGAGCCGTCGCGCGCGATATTGCCGGTCAGCGAGACGATGCGGTGCTGGGGGCAATCCAGCCGGTGCATCTGCGCCACCGCCGCGCGCAGCATCCGGCCGGTGCCGATGGCAAGCGTGATCGGTTCGGTACGGCCCAGCTGGGCTTCGATCAGTTCGGCCGCCTGCATCGCCACGCCGGCTCGCCCACCCGCATCGGGGGCAACCGTCGCCAGCCGCAGGTCAAAGCGGTCCTTCAGCTGCTGGCCCAGATCCAGGCAATCGGCCAGCGGGTGGTCGATGCGCACCTTCACGACCCCCGCCGCCATCGCCTGCGCGACCAGCCGCTGCGCGGTCTGGCGCGACACACCCATCTCGCGGGCGATTTCGTCCTGTGTCAGTTTGCCGACCCAGGACATCCATGCGGCGCGGACGGCCTGATCCAGCTTGTTGTCGTCCCGGCTCATGCGCGTCTCCCGTCCAATCGAAGGCCGCCAATTCCTACGTCAGAGATTCGATTTGACAAGTGTAGCAGATGATGTGAGCATTTGCCCATAGCGAGGGCAATTGCCGCGCTCATGGGAGGAATAGAGTTATGATCCGTGCAAAGCACGCCCTTTGGGGTGCCTGTGCCGTTGCGGCCCTTGCGGCACCTGCGATGGCCGAAACGCTGACCATCGCCACCGTGAACAACGGTGACATGATCACGATGCAGAAGCTGACCAAGCCGTTTACCGACGCCAATCCCGATATTCAGCTGGAATGGGTTCAGCTGGAAGAAAACATCCTGCGCGAGCGGGTGACGACCGATATCGCCACCAGCGGCGGGCAATATGACGTCATGACCATCGGCACCTACGAAGTGCCGCTGTGGGCGGCGCAGGAATGGCTGCTGCCGCTTGGCGACCTGCCGGCGGAATATGACGCCGACGACCTGCTGCCCCCGGTGCGCGACGCGCTGTCGGTCGATGGCACGCTGTACGCGGTGCCCTTCTATGCCGAATCGGCGATGGTGATGTATCGCACGGATCTGGCCGAGGCGGCGGGCGTGACCATCCCTGACAGCCCGACCTGGACCGACATCAAGACCGCCGCCGAAAAGATGACCAACAAGGACGGCGAGGTTTACGGCATCTGCCTGCGCGGCAAGCCGGGCTGGGGCGAAAACATGGCCTTCCTGACGGCCATGGCCAACAGCTATGGCGCGCGCTGGTTCGATCCCGAATGGAAGCCGCAATTCGACAGTGCGGAATGGAACGAGGCGCTGACCGACTATCTGGCGCTGATGACCAATTACGGTCCGCCCGGTGCCTCGTCCAACGGGTTCAACGAAAACCTGTCGCTGTTCCAGCAGGGCAAATGCGGCATCTGGATCGACGCCACCGTCGCCGCCAGCTTTGTGACCGACCCGGAAAATTCGACCGTGGCCGACAAGGTTGGCTTTGCGCAGTTCCCGAACAAGGAAGGCGTCGACAATCACGGGAACTGGCTGTGGGCGTGGTCGCTGGCCATTCCGGCCACCTCGGATGCACCGGATGCGGCCAAGAAATTCGTCGCCTGGGCAACCAGCAAGGACTATACCAACGAAGTTGCAGCCGCGAATGGCTGGCGCGCAGCGCCTCCGGGCACGCGCAAATCGCTGTATGACAACGCGGAATATCAGGGGGCTGCGCCTTTCGCGGCGATGACGCTGACCGCAATCGAAAGCGCGAATACGCAGAAGTCCTCGGTTCAGGACATTCCGTATACGGGCGGCCAGTTCGTCGCGATCCCTGAATTCCAGGGTATCGGCACAGCGGTTGGCCAGCAATTCGCGGCAGCCCTTGCCGGGCAGATGTCGGGTGCGGATGCGCTTGCCGCCGCGCAGGCGACCACCACCCGCGAAATGGCCCGCGCGGGCTATCCCAAGTAAGCCCGCACAGGCTTTGACCCTTGCGCTGTCCGGCCATTAGCCCGGGCAGCGCCGCGCAACCGGGGCGGCGCCCAACGCCCCACCCGTCGGAGGAAGCCGCAATGGCCACACGCCAGACTCAGAGCCTCGCCAAGCTCATGCGCGCGCCGGCAATCATCCTGCTTCTGATCTGGATGGTCGTGCCGCTGGCGATGACGCTCTACTATTCATTCATGAACTATAATTTGCTGAACCCGACCGGCACCAGTTTCGCCGGCTGGTTCAACTATCAGTATTTCTACACCGACCCCGCTTTCTGGGAATCCATCTGGAACACGCTGATCCTTGTGCTGGGTGTGCTGCTGATTACCGTGGTGGGTGGCATCGCCATCGCAATGCTGATCGACAAGCCGATCTTCGGGCAGGGGATCGTGCGGATCCTGGTGATCTCGCCCTTCTTCGTCATGCCGCCGGTGGCCGCGCTGATCTGGAAGAACATGATCATGCACCCGAGTTACGGCGTCTTTGCGGACATTGCCAAGTTCTTCGGCATGCAACCCGTGGACTGGTTCGCGCAATATCCGCTGTTTTCGATCATCCTGATCGTCGCCTGGCAATGGCTGCCCTTCGCCACGCTGATCCTGCTGACGGCGCTGCAATCGCTGGACGGCGAACAGATGGAGGCCGCCGAAATGGACGGCGCGCCCGCGCTTCAGCGCTTCATCTATCTGACGCTGCCGCATATGGCCCGCGCGATCACCGTGGTGATCCTGATCCAGACGATCTTTCTGCTGGGCGTTTATGCGGAAATCCTTGTGACCACCAATGGCGGTCCGGGCAACGCGTCCACCAACCTGACCTTCCTGATCTATCGCGCGGCACGTCTGAATTTCGACGTGGGCGGTGCGGCGGCAGGCGGCATCATCGCGGTCGTTCTGGCCAATATCGTCGCCATCTTCCTGATGCGCGCCGTCGGCAAGAACCTGGATTGAGGAGCGAAACATGGCACGCGCAGTTTCGACAAAAACCAAGATCGGCTGGACCATCGCGGCATGGTTCGTGGCCCTGCTGATCTTCTTCCCGATCCTTTATGCGATCATCACCAGCTTCAAGACCGAGAATGAGGCGATTGCCGGTTTCGACCTGATCCCTTCCTTCACGCTTGACAGCTACCGAGAGGTGCAGTCGCAATATAACTATATTCGGCCGTTCATGAACTCGGTCATCATCGCGGTGGGCTCGACCGTCTTGGCGCTGATCGTGGCGGTGCCGGCCGCCTGGGCGATGGCGTTCTCGCCCACCAAGCGGACCAAGGACATCCTGATGTGGATGCTGTCCACCAAGATGATGCCGGCGGTCGCCGTGCTGGTGCCGATCTACCTCATCTTCCTGCGCACCGGGCTGATGGACACCCGCACCGGGCTGGTCATCGTGCTGATGCTGATGAACCTGCCGATCGTTGTGTGGATGCTTTACACCTATTTCCGCGAGATTCCGGGCGAGATCCTGGAAGCCGCGCGGATGGACGGCGCCACGCTGTCGCAGGAAATCGTGCATGTGCTGACGCCGATGGCGGTGCCGGGCATCGCCTCGACCATGCTTCTGAACGTCATCCTTGCGTGGAACGAAGCCTTCTGGACCATCCAGTTGACCACCACCAACGCGGCCCCGCTTTCGGCCTTCATCGCCTCGTTCTCCAGCCCGCAAGGTCTGTTCTGGGCGAAGCTGTCGGCGGCGTCCGTCATGGCGATTGCGCCGATCCTGATCATGGGCTGGTTCAGCCAGAAACAACTTGTCCGCGGCCTGACCTTCGGCGCGGTGAAATAAGGGGGACATTGATATGGGTTCCATTACGCTGAAAAACGTGCGCAAGGCCTTCGGCGATGTCGAGGTGATCCCCGGCGTCGACCTGAACATCGAAGACGGCGAGTTCGTCGTCTTCGTCGGCCCCTCGGGTTGCGGCAAATCCACGCTGCTGCGCCTGATCGCGGGGCTGGAGGACGTGACCTCTGGCCAGATCAATATCGACGGGCAGGACGTGACCGATGCCGGCCCGGCCAAGCGCGGGCTGGCGATGGTGTTCCAGTCCTATGCGCTTTATCCGCATATGTCGGTTCGCAAGAACATCGCCTTCCCGCTGAAGATGGCCAAGATGTCCGAAGCCGAGCAGGAAAAGCGCGTGGCCCATGCCGCCCGCATCCTGAACCTGGACAATTACCTGGACCGCAAGCCGGGCCAGCTGTCGGGCGGTCAGCGTCAGCGCGTGGCCATCGGCCGCGCCATCGTGCGAGAGCCCTCGGCCTTCCTGTTCGACGAACCGCTGTCGAACCTTGATGCCGCACTGCGGGTGAACATGCGGGTTGAAATCAGCGAACTGCATAACAGCCTGAAAACCACGATGATCTATGTCACCCACGATCAGGTCGAGGCGATGACCATGGCCGACAAGATCGTCGTGCTGCGTGCCGGCAACGTCGAACAGGTCGGCTCGCCCATGGAGCTGTATTCGAAGCCTGCCAACAAGTTCGTCGGTGGTTTCATCGGCAGCCCGAACATGAACTTCATCGTGGGCGAAGGTGCCGCCAAACACGCCGCCCATACCATCGGCGTGCGCCCCGAACACTGGCAGCTTTCGACCGAGGGCGGCGAGTTTTCCGGCACCGTCGGCGTGGCCGAGCATCTGGGGTCTGACACTTTCCTGCATATCCATCTGGATGACGGCACCCCCATCATCGCGCGGGCCGAGGGCGAGCGTGACATCCACCACGGTGACAAGATCTTCCTGACACCGCAGGATGGCCGCATTTACAGGTTTGCCGAAAACGGTCTGGCGATCTGACCTGTATCGCCGCCCGGTCCGCGTGGCCGGGCGGCGCTGAATGACTGCCGCCGTCTTTTTGGTCCGACGCAACGGGATGAAACGCCATGAAACTCAATAACGCCAATCTGTCCAGCCTGCCCGCAGCGGTGCCCGGCTATGACCGATCCGGGCTGACGGGCGGGATCGTCCATTTCGGTCTGGGCAACTTCCACCGCGCCCATCAGGCGGTCTATCTGGACCGGCTGATGAACACCGGCGAAGGCCATGATTTCGCCATTATCGGCGCAGGCGTGATGCCCGCCGATGCCAAGGCGCGCGACGTGCTGGCCGGGCAGGATTTCCTTTACACCGTTGTCGAACAGTCGGCGGATGCCTCGGACCCGCGCGTCGTGGGGGCGATGATCGACTATCTCGCGCCGGGCGATCCGGCGGCGGTGATCGCGAAGCTGGCCGATCCGGCGACCAAAATCGCCAGCCTGACCATCACCGAAGGCGGCTATTTCATCGACGCCGCAACCGGGCATTTCGACAAGACCCACCCCGCCATCGCTGCCGATGGCGCGAACCCTGCAGCGCCGAAAACCGTCTTCGGGATGCTGGTCGCGGGGTTGAAGGCCCGCCGCGATGCGGGCGAGCAGTCGTTTACTGTCATGTGCTGTGACAACATCCCCCATAACGGCGTCATCACCAAGGAAGCCGTTGTGGAAACCGCGCGGCTGTCCGACCCCGCCCTTGCCGACTGGATCGCCGCGAACGTGGCCTTCCCGAACGGCATGGTCGACCGCATCACCCCCGCCACCAGCGACCGCGAACGCGCCATGATCCGCGACATGGGCATCGACGACGACAGCCCCGTCTTCTGCGAGGATTTCATCCAATGGGTGCTGGAAGACAATTTTCCTGCAGGCCGCCCGGCGCTGGAAAAGGTCGGCGTCGAATTCGTCGATGACGTGACGCCGTGGGAGCTTATGAAGATCCGCATCCTGAACGGCGGCCACGCCGTCATCGCCTATCCGGCCGGGCTGATGGACATCCATTTTGTGCATGAGGCGATGGAAAACGACCTTGTTCGCGGCTTCCTTCGCAAGATCGAGAATGAAGAGATCATTCCCGCCGTCCCGCCCGTCCCCAACACCGACCTGCAAGCCTATTTCGCCAAGGTCGAAGAACGCTGCGCCAACCCCAAGATCGGGGACACCGTGCGCCGTCTGTGCCTTGACGGGTCGAACCGGCAGCCAAAATTCATCATTCCGACCATCGCCGACCGGCTGAAGGCTGGGCAGGCAGTGGACGGGCTGGCGCTCGAATCCGCGCTGTGGTGCCGCTATTGCGCGGGAAAGACCGATTCGGGTGCGGTGATCGAACCGAACGATCCGAACTGGGATCACCTGACAAAGGTGGCGCAGGACGCCAAGGACAACCCGGACGCGTGGCTTGCCATGTCCGAAATCTATGGTGACACCGGCAAGAATCCGCAATTCGCCGCCGCCTTTGCGAAATGGCTGGCGGCGCTGTGGCAGGACGGCACGGCGGCCACGCTGCGCCGCTATATCGACGGCTGACGGGCTTTTCGTCCGCCTTTGCGCTGCGCCGCCAATTCCGGCGCAGCACGCAGACGTCAAAGGCTTCGCGATTTCCCCGCAGCGGACATTGCGAAGCCCAAAGATTTGCTCGAAACTTCCCCGAGGATAAGGGCTTCGGTCTGAAGCCGAGGGGGGACGATGTTTCTAGGGATCGACTTGGGCACCTCGGGCGTGAAGGTGTTGCTGATGGACGCGGACCAAAAGGTGCTGGGGTCCGCGACAGGCGCACTGACGGTGCAGCGCCCGCATGCAGGCTGGTCGGAACAAGCGCCCTCTGACTGGATCCAGGCGACCCGCAAGGCCCTGAACGAACTGCGCGGCGCGCATGAACTGTCCGGCGTTCAGGGCATCGGCCTGTCCGGGCAGATGCATGGGGCGGTGACGCTCGACCGCGAAAATAACGTCATCCGTCCGGCGATCCTGTGGAACGACACCCGCAGCCATGAACAGGCCGCGCGTCTGGATGCCGACCCGGATTTCCGCGCCATTACCGGCAATATCGTCTTCCCCGGCTTCACCGCGCCCAAGCTGGTCTGGATGGCCGAAAACGAACCCGAGGCCTTCGCCCGCGTCGATTGTGTGCTGCTGCCCAAGGACTATCTGCGCCTGTGGCTGAACGGCGAACGCGTGGCCGAAATGTCCGACGCCGCCGGCACAAGCTGGCTGGATACCGGCGCGCGGGCATGGTCCGACAAGCTGCTGGCCGCATCCGGCATGCGCCGCGATCAGATGCCCCGGCTGATCGAGGGCAGCGAGAACTCGGGCGGCCTGCTTCCCGAAATCGCCGCCGAATTCGGCATGCAGCCCGGCACGCCGGTCGCGGGCGGGGCAGGGGACAATGCCGCCACCGCCATCGGCGCGGGCACGGTGACGGAAGGGCAGGGCTTTGTCTCGCTCGGTACCTCTGGCGTGATTTTCGCCGCGACCGACCGCTATCTGCCGCGCCCCGAAAGCGCCGTTCACGCCTTCTGCCACGCGCTGCCCGGCATGTGGCACCAGATGGGGGTGATCCTGTCGGCGTCAGCGGCGATGGAGTGGTTGGCGACCATCACCGGCGCCAAACCCGCCGAGTTGACGGCGGAACTCGGCCCCGACCTGCGCGCACCGGGCGAGGTCACTTTCCTGCCCTATCTGTCGGGCGAGCGAACGCCGCATAATGACGCCGCCGCGCGCGCCAGCTTCACCGGATTGTCGGCCCGCACCGACCGCGCGGCGATGACGCAGGCCGTGCTGGAAGGCGTGGCCTTTGCCTTCGCAGATAACCTTGCCGCCCTGCGTGATGCCGGTTCCGACCCAAAGGCGCTGCTGGCTTTGGGTGGCGGCGCGCGTTCCGATTACTGGCTGAAGGTTATCGCCACGGCCCTGAACCTGCCCGTTCTGGTCCCCGAAAGCGGCGATTTCGGCGCGGCCTTCGGCGCCGCCCGTCTGGGTCTGATGGCCGCGACGGGTGCCGATCCGGTTCAGGTCTGCACACCGCCAAAGATCGCCGCCGAGATCCTGCCGGATGAGGCGCTGCGGCCAGAGTTTGACGCCGTTCTGGCGCGGTTCAGGGGGCTGTATCGGGGGTAGAAAGGTGCTCGATCCGGCCAATGCAATCTGCGCGGGCGACAGTTCTTTCGGCAGCCCTCAACCCCGCAGCTTCCGCGCCCGGATCAGCGTATGCTGGCTCACGATCTCATAACCCAGCTTCGCCGCCAGTTCCGCCCGCAGCCGGTTAATTTCGTCGCTTTCAAGCTCGATCACCTCGCCGGTTTCCACATCGACCAGATGGTCATGTTCGGCCACAGGCGCGATCTCATAGCGCGCCGGCTCGCCTTCCAGCGACAGCTTGCGGATCAGCCCGGCTTCTTCCAGCGCCGACAGCGTCCGGTAGACCGTCGCAAGCGACATGGAATCGTCCAGACCCCGCGCCCGGGCCAGCAATTCGTCGGCATTGGGGTGATCGGCGGCGTCCATCAGGATCGACAGCAGTGCCAAACGCTGCTGGGTGACGCGCAGCCCGGCCTCTCGCAGGGCGCGGGCGAAGTCGGTGGTCTCGGCGCTCATCCGCTGGTCCTTGCTGCTTTCCGTCCGGTCTAGCCGCTTGCACCCATGAAGGCAAGTAAATGAGAGCGGTTCGCAATTAGGCTTGACTATTGCGAATGAATTGCATTTACAGAAGCGACAGGAGGCACATCATGCTGATCCGAAGAGCAATTGCGGCTTTGATCCTGGCCTTGACGGCCGGCCCGGTCGTTGCTGACACCGACCCGGAACGCCTGAAGGTGGTCACGACCTTCACCGTGCTGGCCGACATGGCGCGGCAGGTGGCGGGGGATGCGGCGGATGTGGTCTCGATCACCAAGGCCGGGGCAGATATCCACGGCTATGAACCAACGCCGCGCGACTTTGTCCGCGCGCAGGACGCCGACCTGATCCTGCGCAATGGCATGGACCTTGAAATCTGGTTCGAACAGTTCCTGTCGAACCTGGGCGATCTGCCCTCGGTCACGCTGACAGAAGGGGTGACGCCGATCCCGGTCGCCTCGGGCGGGTACGAGGGCAAGCCCAATCCCCATGCCTGGATGGGGCTGGATAGCGCCATGATCTATATCGACAATATCGCGCGTGCGCTGTCCGATCACGACCCTGCCAACGCCGCCACCTATCGCGCCAATGCCGAGGCCTATAAGGCCCGTATCGTGGCCGAGATCGGCCCGCTGCGCGACCGTATCACAGCCCTGCCCGAGGAGCGCCGCTGGCTGGTCAGTTGCGAAGGGGCGTTCCCCTATATGACCCGCGAGCTCGGCCTGAAGGAGCTGTATCTGTGGCCGATGAACGCCGACCGGATGGGCACGCCCCAGCAGATCCGCACGGTGATCGACGGCATAAAGCAGAACCAGATCCCCACCGTCTTCTGCGAAAGCACCGTCAACACCGCCCCCGCCCGCCAGATCGCCCGTGAAACCGGCGCGGCTTACGGGGGCGAGCTGTATGTGGACAGTCTGTCTGAGCCGGATGGCCCGGTGCCGACTTACCTCGATTTGCTGAAAAAGACCGTGGAGACCGTGGCCGATGGCCTCTCTGCGGAAGGAGAGCGTGCGGATGATTGAGAATGACGCCAACCCCGACGGCGGGATTATGGCCCGTGACGTGACGGTGACCTATCGCAATGGGCTGACCGCGCTGAACCATGCCAGCTTCGCCATTCCGCGCGGCACGGTCACCGCGCTGGTGGGGGTGAACGGGGCCGGAAAATCCACGCTTTTCAAGGCGATCATGGGCTTTTTGCCGGTTGCCGCCGGGCAGATCCGTCTGCTGGGCATGACCGTGCCAGAGGCGCTGAAGCGCAACCTCGTCGCCTATGTCCCGCAATCCGAGGAGGTCGATTGGTCGTTCCCGGTGCTGGTCAAGGATGTGGTGATGATGGGGCGCTATGGGATGATGAACTTCCTGCGCATCCCCTCGGCCGCCGATCATGCCGCGGTCGAGGCGGCGCTGCGCCGGGTGAACATGTGGGATTATCGCGACCGCCAGATCGGCGAGCTGTCAGGCGGCCAGAAAAAGCGCGTCTTCCTGGCCCGCGCGCTGGCACAGGACGGGCAGGTGATCCTGCTGGACGAACCCTTTACCGGCGTCGACGTGAAGACCGAGGAGCAGATCATCGCCCTTTTGCAGGAACTGCGCGCCGAGGGTCGGGTGATGCTGGTGTCGACGCATAACCTCGGCTCGGTCCCGGAATATTGCGACCGGGTGGTGCTGGTGAAGGGCACCGTGCTGGCTTACGGCCCGACCGAAACCACCTTTACCCGCGCCAATCTGGAACGCGCCTTTGGCGGGGTTTTGCGGCATTTCACCCTTGGCGGAAACGCGCTGCATGACGATGACGACGCCCGCGCCATTACCATCTTTTCCGACGATGAACGCCCGCTGGTTCAATATGGCGAGCAGTTGCAGCGCCGCGAGGATCGCGAATGAGCGTGCTTCTGGACCCGTTCGCCTATGGCTACATGACCAGTGCGATGCTGGTTTCCGCGCTGGTGGGGGCGGTCTGCGCCTTCCTGTCCTGCTTCCTGATGCTGAAAGGCTGGTCGCTGATCGGCGACGCGCTGTCCCATTCGGTGGTGCCGGGCGTGGCAGGTGCCTATCTGCTGGGTCTGCCGCTGGCGGTGGGCGCATTCCTGTCGGGCGGGCTGGCGGCGGGGGCGATGCTGTTTCTGTCGGAACGCTCTGGCCTGAAGGTCGATGTGGTGATCGGCATGATCTTCACGTCGTTTTTCGGGCTGGGCCTGTTTCTGGTGTCGATCAACCCGATTGCGGTCGATCTGCAGGCCATCACCATGGGCAATATCCTGGCCATCGGCGCGGCCGAGACCTGGCAGCTGGCGATCATCGGTCTGGTCTCGCTGGTGGTGCTGGTGGCGAAGTGGCGCGATCTGATGGTGGTGTTCTTTGACGAAAGCCACGCGCGCTCCATCGGGTTGCGAGTCGGGCTGCTGAAGGGTGTGTTCTTCATGCTGCTTTCGGCCTGCGTCGTGGCCGCGATGCAGACGGTCGGCGCATTTCTGGTTATTGCGCTGGTGGTGACGCCGGGGGCCACGGCATATCTGCTGTGCGACCGGTTCGAGCGGCTGATCCTGACCTCGGTCGCGATCGGCGCCATTACCTGCTCTGTCGGCGCCTATATCAGCTTCTTCCTGAACGGCGCGACGGGCGGGATCATCGTGGTCCTGCAAACGCTGATCTTCCTGGCGGCCTTTATCTTTGCGCCCAAGCACGGGCTGCTGGCCGCCCGCCGCCGCGCCGCGCAGGCATTGAGGGCCACGCCATGATCGAGACTCTGCTTCAACCCTTTGCCTTTCCCTTCATGCAGAAAGCCTTCCTGATCTGCCTGTTGGTGGCCCCGCCCACGGCGCTGCTGTCCTGCTTTTTGGTGCTGAAGGGCTGGGCGCTGATGGGCGATGCGGTCAGCCATGCGGTCCTGCCGGGGATCGTGTTGGCCTATATCTGGGGGCTGCCGCTGATCTTCGGGGCCTTCGCCGCCGGCATGGTCACGGCACTGGCGACGGGGTTCCTGTCCGATAACAGCCGGGTCAAGCAGGATACGGTGATGGGCGTCGTGTTTTCCGGCATGTTCGGGCTGGGCATCGTCATGTATGTGGCGCTGCAGACCAATGTGCATCTGGATCATGTGCTGTTCGGCAACATGCTGGGCATCGGTGCCGAGGATCTGCGCACCGCCGGCTGGATCTCTGCCCTGGTCTGCGCCTGCCTGCTGCTGAAATGGAAGGATCTGATGCTGCATGCCTTCGACCCGGCGCAGGCAAAGGCCTCGGGCCTGCCGGTCGGGCTGCTGCATTACGGGATGCTGACGATCCTGTCGCTGACCATCGTGGCGACGCTGTCCTCGACCGGGCTGATCCTGGCGGTGGGGCTGCTGATCGCGCCCGGCGCGATTGCCTTCCTGACGGTGCGGCGGTTCGGGGCGATGCTGGTCGTCGCGGTGGCGGTCAATCTGGTCGGGATGCTGGGCGGGGTCTATGCCAGCTTTGTTCTGGACAGCGCCCCGGCTGCGACAATCGTTCTGGTGCTGACGGCGATTTTCGTCGTGGCGTTTGTCAGGCGGGTAACGCTGAACAAGCGGCGAGAGGCGGGGGCGTGAATTGGCAGCTTTGCAGTTCTCGCGCCTATGCTCATCTATTTCAGGTGATAGGTTAACGCGCTTGCGATCAGAAGCCTGAGGGCGTCGAAGGGCAATCGCGCATCATCTTCGAACTGAATTGCGCGGTTGCCCTCATAACGGAACTCATCGGGGAAGAGGCTGCGAAAATCGGAGATGATCGTTGTCTGGCAATGCGCGTAAACTGCAAAGCCCCCGGTTTTGGGCAGACCAAGGCGAATTGTCGACCCAGATTTGGTTTCTGGTGTCAGATAGGCTGGTTGCCCCCATTTCAGGGTTTCCTCAATCCGCCCGACCTGAGGGATACTGTTGGCAGTATCAAAGATCAGACGGCGCAGTTGCAACAAACCGGAACGGGCCGCTTCAGGAAAGCCCGTGAAGGCTGCTTCAACATGCGCAGAGGGGAAGGGCGGATGTACCGATTGCATCATTATCGCTAACTTCGGTGTGAATAAGATGCAATGGCAGCTAGCTCCTGCTTGACCGACGTCTTGCCCTAACGCCCCTCATACGCCTTCCGCATGACGGCAATATCCAGCTTCGTCATTTGATACATCGCCTGCCGCGCGCGTTCGGACGCCTCGGCGTCGTCGGAAAAATTCATCTCCATCACTTCGCGCGGGGTGATCTGCCACGACAGGCCCCATCGGTCGATCAGCCAGCCGCATTGGCTTTCCTGCCCGCCGTCCGCGGTCAGCGCCGCCCACAGCCGGTCTGTCTCGGCCTGATCCTCGGTCAGGACGGAAATCGAGGCGGCGGGCGTCAGCGTGAAATGCGGGCCGCCGTTCAGGATCATGTAGGGCGTGCCGGCAAGGTGAAACTCGACCACCATCGCCGCCACGTCACCGCCCTTGAAGCCGTGGGTGCCGGTGACGGCGCTGCCGGGGATCAGCGCGGTATAGAACCGCGCCGCCGCCTCGCCGTCTTTCTCCATCCACAGGCAGGTGCGCACGGGGCTTGTCATGGCTATTCCTCCGGCCCGGCGATGGCGAAGGCCGCGCCTTGCGGATCTTGGGCAATCGCGATCCATGCCGGGCCGGGGACTTCCTGCGGACCGAAATGGACCTGACCGCCCGCAGACCTGATCGCCTCGATCTTCGCGGCAACGCTGCCGTCGACGCCGAAATAGGGCAGCCATGCCGGCACGGGCGAATTGATATGCGGCTGGATCGCGCCGATGTCCTGGCCGTTGTGCTGGATCAGCTGATAGATGCCGGCGCTGCCGCCATCGGGGCATTCGCCCATATCCATCGCCTCGCCCTTGGTCCAGCCGAACAGGCCTGAATAAAAGGCATAGCCCGCCTCGGGGTCGGGGGACATCAGCTCGTTCCAGCAGCCATGACCGCTTTTTTTATGATCGAAGGCTCCGGTGGTTTCTGCCTTTGCGATCTGTTCGGGGGTCATCTTGCTCATGTCCGGCTGAAGGATGCCGAATGCCGCGCCCTGCGGATCGGCGGCCACGGCAAAACGACCAGTGCCGGGAATATCGGCCGGGGCCTTGTAGATGCGGCCGCCCGCCGCGGTGATTTGCGCCGCCGCCGCGTCGCAATCATCGACGGCGAAATAGATCAGCCAGTTCGGCGGCGGCGGGCCTTCCTGCATGTCGTTGGACATCATGCCGGCGACCATCTCCTCACCACTGCGGGCGAGCAGATAGTTGAACCCCTCCATCCCGGAATCGGCGATCTGCCAGCCGATGATCTTTTCGTAGAAGCCGGTCGCGCCCTTCAGGTCGCTGGTGCCAAGCTCATACCAGCAGGGATTGCCTTGATAGCTCATCTCAACTCTCCATTTCTTGAATTCAGCCGGCCCGCGCCGCTTTTGCGGCATCGGCGGCAGTCCAATGGGCCATGTGATCCGCCATTGCCTTCTTGAAGGCGGGGCGAGAGGTTGCGCGTTCGATATAGGCCGTCAGCGCCGGGTAATCGGCCAGGGCGCCGGCGTGCTGGGCGGGGCGCAGCACTTCGACAAGGATGATGTCGGCCGCGCTGAAATCGCCTGCGATCCAGTCGCGGCTGGCCAGCAACTCTTCCAGCGCGGCAAGGCGGCCATCCATGAACTTGCGCATATGCGCCTCCAGCTCGGGCGAGGCGGGCGGGCCGAAGATATCCGGCATGTCCTTGGACAGCTGGCTGGTCATCCAGTTCCCGACCGCTGGCTCGACACTGTTCAGCGCCGCGATCACCCATTGCGTGACCTCTGGCCGCTTGCCTTCGGGCAACAGCGCCGAGCCTTGGGCCAGATGCAGCACGATGGCACCGGATTCGAACAGCGCGAGATCGCCGTCTTCGATCATCGGCACCTGCGCGAAGGGCTGACGGGCACGGTGCGCCGGGCTTTTGGGATAGACCGGCACGGTCGCGACCTGATAGCCGCGCCCGACCTCTTCGGCGGCCCAGCGGATGCGCATGTCGCGCACAAAGCCGCGCGGAAATTCGGGCAGCCATTCATAGGTGTAGATGGTCAGTTCGGTCATCGGGGCATCCCTTCATCACTTGGCGGAATCGAAGATCGTCTCGAATCCGCCCCAGATCATGCGCATCCCGTCAAAGGGCATTTCGGGCATTTCCTGCCCCTCCATCTCGGCCTGCATCTTCTGGCCGGCCTCCTCGCAGGTTTTGCGGTCGGGCCAGGCGGTCCAGCTGAAGACGATTGCCTCGCCGTCCTCTGCCTTGGTGCCGCGATACATGTCGGTCAGCTTGCCATGGGGCACGTCGACGCCCCAGTTTTCAGCAATTCCCAGGCAGCCGAATTTTTCGAACATGCCCCATGCGTCCTTGGCCATCGCCGTATAAGCATCCTTGTTCTTTTCCGGCACTGCCAGCAGGAAGCCCTGATAATAGGGCGCGCCCGCGATCTGGCCTTCCGCCATCAGCGGCTCGAACCCGCCAAAGACCATGCGGGCGCCGTCAAAGGGCATTTCGCCCATCGCGGCCATGTCGGGATCGTTCTGCATGCCTTCCCATGCCTTGTCTGCGGCCGCGCGGTCGGGCCATTCGATCCAGGTAAAGACGATGGTTTCGTCATCCTTTGCCCTGACCACGCCCTGAAAATCGGTGACCTTGCCTTTCGGCGTGTCGACGCCCCAAGTTTCGACTGTGCGGATAGCGCCATATTTCTGAAACAGTGGCCAGGCGGCCCGCGCGTGGTCCGTATATGCCTGCTTATTCGCGGTCGGCACTGCCGCAATCATTCCGGTGAAATAGGTCATCTCGCATCTCCTCCGATAGCGTTGACGAATCGCAGCATCTCACTTGTCGTATCAAAAAACAACTGATAGTATGAATATCGAACTGAACGTGTGAAAGAATGGCCAAACCCAGCGAAACCTCGCGCATCCGTTATGATGAAGGCTGCCTCGCGTCCCATGCGTTGAACCTGATTGGTGACCGCTGGGCTTTGCTGGTGGTCCGCGAGCTGATCTTTGCGCCCAAGCGCTTTCAGATGATACGGGCCGGGCTGCCCGGTGTCACCGCCAGTGTTCTGACCGCGCGGCTGGCGCAACTGCGTGATGTGGGCGTGCTGACCCATGACGACCGGCTGGGCATTTATGCGCTGACGGATGCGGGCCATGCGCTGCTGCCGGTGCTGGATGCGCTGTGTCGCTGGGCGCTGCTGGTGCCCGGCCATGACCCGACGCGGTTCATCAGCCCAAGCGCGCTGATGATCTCGATGCGGGTGAACCTGTTACCAGATCCGGCGCGGCCGGCTGCGGCGCGGGCCGGGTTCGACTTCGGGGCCGAGCGGTTTGTGATGGAGGCTGATCGCCTGCATGTGACCACGCGGGCAGTCGACCGACCCGATACCCCCTTTGTGCTGAAGGGCAACGGCAACAGCATGGCCATCGCCGTTTATGGGCCGACCCCGCTGGCCCAGCTGGTCGCGAATGGGGTGATCGATGCCGAAGGTGACCTGACGGCAGCGCAGGAGTTTGTCGATATGTTCCGGCTGGGGGCGCAACCTGCGGCTTCGCACTGACTGGGCCGTCAGGGCCTGCCGCCCCATTGGCAGCACCTTACCGAATTCGAGCCGCCGGGAAACAGTGTGGAAACGATTTCGCCGCTGAAGGGTTGTAGGGGGCAACGTTCGAAAAGGACATTCACGATGAAACAGCTTTATCTGACCTCTGCCATTCTGCTGACACTTGGCGGCGCCGCAATCGCCCAGACCGCCACCCCCGAAACGCCGCCCCCCGCGGATGCCGCTGCGGCCACACCCGAAGGCGCGGCCCAGACGGGACTGCTGCGTGCCTCGGCATTTGAGGGCGCGGATATCTATACCGTCGACGTGACTGGCAACACCAACTGGGATGACGGTGTGGCCTATACCGACATCAATGCCGACTGGGACAAGATCGGCGAAGTCGAAGATCTGGTCCTTGATCAATCCGGTGAAATCGTCGGTGCCATCGCCGAAGTTGGCGGCTTTCTGGGCATCGGCGAAAAAGAGGTCGTCCTGCAACCCGAGGAGATGGCGTTTGTCGTCACCCCGGACCGTATCGCGATCGTTTCGGGGCTGAGCAAAGAGGCGCTGGAATCGCGCGAGGAAGCCGCCGAAGACGCCTACGGGGACGACTGACCAACGTCGCAAAACCATTGCATCGCCCCGTATGTTCGGGGCGATCGCATTTGAAACGCGCTGCAAGATGGATTATTTGCAGCGAACCCCAAAGGGGCCCTGTCACCCGCGATCATGGAAGGTGCGATGACACAGTTGAAGACCGTCTGGCAAAATCCCGCTGAAATCATTCGCGAAACCAAGCCCGAAAATCCGGTCATGGTGTTTGCGCCGACCGTGTTGCAGGACACCGCCAAACGGTTCCTCAAGGGGTTTCCGGGTCTGGTCACCTATGCCGTGAAATCGAACCCGGACGAGACTGTGATCGAAAACCTGATCGCCGCCGGGGTCACTGGCTTTGACGTCGCCTCGCCGGCGGAAATCGACCTGATCGGACGGTTGGCACCCGGGGCCGCGCGCCATTACCACAACCCGGTCCGCGCGCGCTGGGAAATCGCCCATGCGGTCAAGGCCGGCATCAAGTCCTGGTCCGTCGATAGCCATTCCGAACTGGACAAGCTGATCGAGATGGTCCCGCCCGAGGGCTGCGAAATCTCGCCCCGGTTCAAGCTGCCGGTCGCGGGGGCGATTTATGATTTCGGGTCGAAATTCGGGGCCTCGCCGGAATTGGCGGCGGAACTGCTGAAGCGCGTGGCTGATGCGGGCTTCACCCCCTCGCTGACCTTCCATCCCGGCACGCAATGCACCGATCCGGGCGCGTGGGAGCAGTACATCCACACCGCGCGCGAGATCTGCGATGCGGCCGGTGTCCGCGCGCGCCGCCTGAATGTCGGGGGCGGCTTCCCCTCGCACCGGGTGCATGGGGTCGAGCCGGCGTTGGAAGACATCTTTGACCTGATCGGCCGGGTCGCCGCCGAAAGCTTCGACGAGGACGCGCCAGAACTGGTCTGCGAGCCGGGCCGGGGCCTGTGCGGCGATGCCTTTTCGCTGATCACCCGCGTGAAGGCGGTGCGCGACGGCCAGTCGGTGTTTCTGAACGATGGCGTCTATGGCGGGCTGGCCGAACTGCCGATCGTTGGCAACCTTGACCGGATCGAACTGCTGACGCCCGAGGGCACCCCGCGCGGCGGAGATGAGGGCGGCCGTGTCATCTTTGGCCCGACCTGCGATTCGGTCGACCGCTTGCCGGGCGAACTGGTCATGTCGAACGATGTGCAGGAAGGCGATTACGTCATCTTCAATGGCGCCGGCGCCTATTCGGTGGTCACAAATACCCGCTTCAACGGCTTTGGTGAGATGCAGCGCGCCACTGCCCTGCGGCTGGACTAGGCTCGGGCCGCGGGGCGCGGTTCAGGCACCCCGCGGCGCGAACAGGATCACGGCGGCGCCTGCCAAACACAACGAGCCGCCCGCCAGATCCCACGCGTCGGGTCGTCGCCCCTCGATCAACCACATCCAGACCAGCGAGGCGGTGATATAGATCCCGCCATAGCTGGCGAAACTGCGCCCCGCCTGATCTGCGGGGCTCAGCGTCAGCGCCCATGCGAATCCGATCAGCAGCCCGACCCCGGGCAGCAGCCACAGCGGGCTTTGCCCCATGCGCGCCCATGCCCAGAAGGCGAAGCAGCCGGCGATTTCGCAAAATGCGGCAATGGCGAAAAGGGCAAGCGCGCTCATGTCATCTGGGCCTGAAGTTGGGGTATCCGCCTTGGCATAGACCCTGCGTGCGCCGGGTTCGAGACCGTGCTGACGAATTTGTCAGGTCAAGGATTCATCACCGATGAAGGAATCGGTGTTACTCTGGTCAGATGAATCGGCGGTCTGTTACCCATGTTGTGCTGCTTGATGGCACGTTCGCCTCGTTGATGGAGGGGCGCCACTCCAATATTGGCCAAATCTATCGTCTGCTGCGACCGATGCGCGGGGCCACGATGCGCGTGCGCTATGACGCTGGCCAGCAATGGGAGGCGTGGCGGGAAATCTTCGGCATCGCCATGGGCAAGGGGATGGGCGCGCGCATCCGCGATGCTTACGGCTGGCTGGCCTCGGCATATCGTCCAGGGGATCAGGTCTTTCTGATGGGCTATTCGCGCGGTGCTTTTGCCATCCGCTCGCTGGCGGCGATGATCGGCCGGGTCGGGCTCTTGCGCGCGGATGCCGCCACCGAACGCAATATCCGCACCGTCTGGCGCATG
Organism: Paracoccus xiamenensis; assembly: GCF_011308835.1. Taxonomy (GTDB): domain Bacteria; phylum Pseudomonadota; class Alphaproteobacteria; order Rhodobacterales; family Rhodobacteraceae; genus Paracoccus; species Paracoccus xiamenensis. Next base: position 67,622 of record NZ_JAAOHY010000004.1, read on the forward strand.
TATCGCGACGAACTGGGTGCCGACCTGCGGGCCGATCTGCGCGCGCGGCTGTGCCATGACAGCATGCCCATCGACATGCTGGGGGTGTTCGATACGGTCATGGCGCTGGGGATCCGGCTGCCGGTCCTGTGGATGCTGACCGAGCCGCGCTTTCGCTTTCATGACCAGCATCTGGGCGATGACGTGCTGCTTGGCGCGCAGGCGCTGGCGCTGGACGAAACCCGCGCGGCCTTTCAGCCGATCCTGTGGAACAGTGCCGACAGAACCGATGGGCGCATCGCGCAGATGTGGTTCAGGGGCTGTCACGCCGATATCGGTGGCCAGTTGACCGGCTATGAACCGGCGCGACCGCTGGCAAATATCCCGCTGGTCTGGATGCTTGGTCAGGCCGAAGGCGCGGGGCTGACCCTGCCCGAGGGCTGGCGAAACCGGTTCGCGCAGGATGTCAGCGCGCCCTCGGTTGGAAATTGGCGGGGATGGGGCAAGGCATTCCTTGCGCGCAGTCCGCGTGTCGTCGGGCTGGACGCCAGCGAAGCGATACACCCCACGGTCCCGCGCCCCTATACAGGCCCGGCGGTGCTGGCAGGCCATCTGGCCGATGAAGCCCCGCACCCCACCCGCCTGCGCGCCCGCCGGCGCAAAAGGCAGCTGCGCCGGGCAGAGCGGCAGTTGCATTAGCGGCAGCGGAGCAGTCGGGGGCCACAGCTGGCGGTGACTTCACCAACCGGCCGGATAACGACGGGTCGGTGCGCCTTGATGGAACATATCGCTGCGTGGACCGGGGCAGCCCGGTTCAGGCGGCCAGGCCCTTTTCGGCCACGCCCAACTCGCGGCAGACGGCAAGCGTGAGGTCGGGCTTGTTCAGCGTATAGAAATGCAGCTGCTCTGCCCCGCCGGCCAACAGGTCGCGGCACAGCTTGACGCACAGGTCCTGCGCCAGCGCGGCCTCGCCTTCCTTGCCGGCGGCCTCGAATGCGGCAACCGCCCAATCGGGAACCGAGGTGCCGCAGCGCGCGGCGAATTTGCGCGCGCCGGTCCAGCTTTGGATCGGCAGGATGCCGGGCAGAATCGGCGTGCTGATTCCCGCCGCTGCGCAGGCGTCGCGGAAGCGGAAAAAGGTGTCGGCGTCGAAGAAGAACTGCGTAATGGCCGAGGTCGCGCCCGCATCCACCTTGCGCTTCAGAAAGGCCACATCGGCGGCGGTGTCCGGCGAATCGGGGTGCGGTTCGGGATAGGCGCCGACGCGGATGGCGATGTCGCCGCGTTTGGCGATCGCCTCGATCAGTTCGACCGACGACGCAAAGCCTTCGGGATGGGCGCTCCATGTCGCCTGACCTTGCGCCGCGTCGCCGCGCAGGGCCACGATTTCGCGCACACCCGCGGCCGCGTATTCATCGACAATTTGCATTGTTTCTTCGCGGCTTGCATCGACGCAGGTCAAATGCGCGGCCACGTTCAGTCCGTAATGGTTGGACAGCGCGGTCACCGCCTCGTGCGTCAACTGGCGGGTGGTGCCGCCGGCGCCGTAAGTCACTGACACGAAATCAGGCCCCAGCGGCGCAAGTGCGCGGGCGGTGTCCCACAGCCGAAAGGACGCATCCAGATTGCGCGGCGGGAAGAATTCGAAGCTGACAGTCGGCGTGGTCATCATGGCGTTCCTTGAAGCTGGCCTCTTGTGTCATGCCTGACAGCGTGAGACAAATTCATAGTCCGCATCATCTTTATGAGCGTCATGCATCTAGAATTGCGTCATCTTCGCACAGTCCGGGCGATTCATGAACAGGGCGGATTGGCGCGCGCCGCAGATATTCTGAACATCACCCAATCGGCGCTGTCCCATCAGGTCAAGGCACTGGAAGAACAGGCCGGGGTCGAGCTGTTCGTGCGCCGCGCCAAGCCGATGCGGCTGTCGCCCGCAGGGATGCGCCTGCTGCGTCTGGCCGAGCAGGTGCTGCCACTGGTCGACGCGGCCGAAGCTGAGATCAAAGGGGTTGAGGCCGGGCGCGTTGGCCAATTGCATATCGCGATGGAGTGCCACGCCTGTTTCGACTGGCTGCTGCCCGTCCTCGACCAGTTCCGCCGCACCTTCCCCGAGGTCGATCTGGACATCCGCGCCCGTCTGGCCTTCACCGCCCTGCCGGCGCTGCTGCGCGGCGAGGTCGACCTGGTCATCTCGATGGACCCCGAAGACCTGCCCGGCGTCACCTTTGAACCGCTGTTCGACTATGCCCCCACCATGGTCGTCGCCGCCAATCATCCGCTGGCCGCGCGCGGCTTTGCCCGGCCCGAGGATCTGGCCGGTGAAAGCCTGATCGTCTACCCGATGGACCGCGAAAGGCTTGACGTATTTTCAGAGTTCCTGATCCCCGCCGGGATCGAACCGCGCGAGGTGCGGCAGGTCGAACAGACCGATGTCAGCCTGATGCTGGTGGCCGCCGGGCGCGGCGTCGCGGTGATGCCCGACTGGGTGCTGCGCCGCCATGCGGGCAACCCGGAACTGACCGCGATCCGGCTTGGCAAAGAGGGCCTGCGCCGCCGTGTCTATGCTGCGATCCGCGACAGCGACCTGCGGCTGCCTTACATGGACCACTTCCTGCGGCTGGCGCGCACGGATACGATCCGGGCCGGGCGCGCGTCGATCTGACAACAGAAAAGCCCCGCAAATGCGGGCGATGGCTTCCCTTTGCGCGCCATTGCCCCTAAACCGCAGCCAAACCCGATAGCCAGAATCCCCGAATGCAGGAGCGCCGCGATGCAAAGCGCCAATATGAATGTGATGATCAAGGCCGCGCGCAAGGCCGGGCGCGGTCTGGTCAAGGACTTCCGCGAGGTCGAAAATCTTCAGGTTTCGGTCAAGGGCGCGGGCGATTTCGTCAGCCGTGCCGACCGCGAGGCCGAACGCATCATCAAGGAAGAACTGCGCGGCGCCCGCCCCACCTATGGCTGGCTGGGCGAGGAAACCGGCACCGAGGCGGGCGAAGACCCGACCCGGCGCTGGATCGTCGACCCGCTGGACGGGACGACCAACTTCCTGCACGGCCTGCCGCATTGGGCGGTCAGCATCGCGCTGGAACACAAGGGCGAGATCGTCGCGGCGGTGATCTTTGACGCGGCGAAGGATGAACTTTACAGCGCTGAAAAGGGCGGCGGTGCATGGATGAACGGCACCCGGCTGCGGGTTTCGGGACGGCGGCGGATGATCGATTCGATCTTCGCGACGGGCATTCCCTTTGGTGGTAGCGGCAAGCTGCCGGCGGCCCTGCAGGATTTTGCCCGCATCGCGCCTGTGACTGCTGGCATCCGCCGCTTCGGTTCGGCCGCGCTGGATCTGGCCTATGTCGCGGCGGGCCGTGTCGACGGATATTGGGAGCGCGACATCAACGCCTGGGACGTTGCGGCGGGCATCCTGCTGGTCAAGGAAGCCGGCGGCTTTGTCGAGACCATCCGTGGCGACGGACCGGTCGTGGACGCTGGCAATATCGTCTGCGCCAATGCGGCACTGTTCCCGGAATTTGCCGGGCTGGTGCGGGAACGCCCCTGATGCATCGCTGGCCGGTTCGCGTCTATTACGAAGACACCGATCTGGCCGGGATCGTCTATTACGCCAATTACCTGCGCTTTATCGAACGCGCGCGCACCGAATGGACGCGCGATCTGGGCGTCGACCAGACCCGGCTGAAGGAAGACGAAGGCGCGGTCTTCGCCGTCCGCCGGGTCGAGGCCGACTATCTGTCGCCCGCCGTCTTCGATGACGAGTTGATCGTCACCACCGCGCCTTACCGCATCACCCCCGCCCGGATCGAGCTGGACCAGCAGGTGCTGCGCGGCGATCAGGTGCTGTTTCGTGCCCGTGTGACGCTGGCATGCCTTGGCCCGGACATGCGGCCGCGGCGTTTGCCGGGTGATCTCGCGGCACTCATGCGAAGTTGATCGCCATTTCGTTGGTCCCGGCCGGCAAATCCTGCTAAAAGCCCAGCAAAGGCCGGAAATGGCCAGCAGTTTACGGGCAGATTCATGGAACAACTCGCCTCCGCAGGGCAGCAGATCGATTTTTCGCTGATCGCGCTGTTCATGCGTGCCTCGCTGATCGTGAAGATCGTGATGGTGCTTCTGATTCTCGCGTCCTTCTGGTCCTGGGCGCTGATTATCCAGAAACTTCTGAAATTTACCGCCGCCCGCGCCGATGCGTCGAAATTCGACCGCGCTTTCTGGTCGGGCGAGCCGCTGGACGATCTGTATGACCGGATCGGGCAGACCCCGCGTGGCGCGCCGGAACGGATCTTTGCCGCCGGCATGGGCGAATGGCGCAAGTCGCAGGACGATCAGGGCGGCATGATCCCCGGCACCCAGCAGCGGATCGACCGGGCGATGAATGTCGCGATCGGGCGGGAAGAGGCGCGGCTGACGCGCGGCCTGTCCTGGCTGGCGACCATCGGCTCGACCGCGCCCTTCATCGGGCTGTTCGGCACCGTCTGGGGGATCAAGACCGCGTTTGAACAGATCGCCATTGCGCAGGACACCTCGTTGGCCGTCGTAGCACCCGGCATTGCCGAGGCGCTGCTGGCGACTGCGCTTGGCCTGATGGCGGCGATTCCGGCGGTGATCTTCTACAACAAGTTCATCGCCGATGCCGACCGTCTGGGCGCAAGCTATGAAAACTTCGCCGACGAATTCTCGACCATCCTGTCGCGTCAGTTGAACGAGGGCTGACCGATGCAGGTCCAGTCGCGCAACAGCCCGTCTTCTTCGCGCCGGGGGCGCAGCCGCCGCCAGCCGATGGCAGAAATCAACGTCACCCCTTTCGTGGACGTGATGCTGGTGCTGCTGATCATCTTCATGGTCGCGGCGCCCTTGCTGACTGTGGGCGTGCCGCTGCAACTGCCGGAAACCGCCGCCAATGCCGTCGCCGCCGAACCCGAGGAACCGCTGACCGTTTCGGTCCCGGCGGAAGGCCCGCTGATGCTGATGGAAGACAGCGTTGATGAAGGCCAGCTGGTGCCGCGCCTGCGCGAACTGGCGCAGACCCGCGCCTCGGCCAAGATCTTCCTGCGCGCGGACGGGACGATTCCCTATGCCCGCGTGGTGCAGGTGATGGGCGCGCTGAACGCCGCCGGCTTTAACGATATCGTGCTGGTGACCGATACCGGCGGGCCGCGGATGGACGGCTGATCCGATGCTGGATCCGCTTGAACAACAGCTGCAAGGTCCCGACCGCGCCGAACGCGTGGGCATGTGGATTTCTGGCGTTGGCCATACGGTGCTGGTGCTGTGGGCCATTGTTGGCGGCGCGTTGTTTGCCGCCAGCGACAGCGCCCAGGTCGAGATGACCGAGGTCACGACGATCTCCAACCAGCAGTTCGAGGAAATGGCCGCGCGGTCGCGTGGGGCCGGTCCGGTCGGGCAGGCCGATGGCGACGCGCCGGTGCAGCCACAGGCGCCGGGCGATACCAGCGCCCCCGAAGGCCCTGAAATCGCGTTGGAAGCGCCCGAGCCGGACACCACCGCGACGGCCCTGCCGCAGCCCTCGACCACGGCCGAGCCGGTGCCCGATCTCAGCGATCTGGAAACCGCGCGGCCGACCGTGGACGTGGCGACCATCGCGCCGGTGCCTCAGGCCCCCGACGCCGAAATTGCGCCTGATACGCCACAGACCGACGCTGCCCCCGATACCGCCACGCCGTCGCGGCCCGACCAGCCGGTCACGCCGCGCTCGGCGTTGGCGCTGGATCGCTCGCTGCCGCCGCCGGATCGCCCGGCAGACCTGCGCGAGGCGGTTCTGGCCGCGCGCGAGGCTGCCCGCGCCGAAGCAGCCGAAGCTGCCGCCGCGGAACAGGAACGTCTGGCCATCGCCGCGCAGGCCGAGGCCGACCGTCAGGCAGCCATCGCCGCCGCCGAGGCCGAACGGGAACGCGAGGCCCGCGCCGCCGCCGCCGCTGCCCGCGCCGAGGAAGAACGTGCCGCCGCCGCGCGCGAGGAAGCCGCGCGCGCCGAGGCCGCCCGGGCCGAAGCTGAACGAGCGGAGGCTGAACGGATCGAGCAGGAGCGCGCCGAGGAAGAACGCCGCGCCGAAGCGGCCCGCCGCGAGGAAGAAGCCCGTCAGGAAGCCGAGCGCCGCGCCGAAGAAGAACGACTTGCCGCCGAACGCCGCGCCGAGGAACAGCGCCGCCTGGCCCGCGAGGCGGAGGAGCGCGAGTTGGCCGATATCCGTGCCGCCGCGCAGGCAGAACTCGCGCGCCAGACTGCGCTTGCCGAACAACTTGCCGAACAGCAGCGCCTTCAGGATGCCGCCCAGAACGCGCAGGAAGCGACTCCCAGCCCGGTTGACGGCAATGCGCCAGAGGGCGAGGGCGAGGGTGGCGGCTCGGACGTTCTGACTGATGCGCTGAACGAGGCCAGCAATGCCCCGATCGAAGCGAATGATCTGGACGATGCCCTGGCCGATGCCTTGGGCGAGACGCGGCCGTCGGAATTGCCCCCGCGTGAGGCGATAAAGATCGCCAGCGTGCCGATGACCCAGTCAGAGAAGGACGGGTTCCGCGATGCGGTGCAATCGTGCTGGAACCTCGGCGCGGTGTCGACCGAAGTGCTGGAAACTCGCGTCGTGGTCGGCTTCACGATGGGCCGCGATGGCCGTCCCGATCCCGACAGCTTCCGCATTGTCGATGAACCCGAGGCCAGCGGTCCCCGCCAGCAGGCCTTCGAGGCAGCGCGCCGGGCGGTAATGCGTTGCGCTGGCGCGGGCTATGACCTGCCGGCCGACAAGTATAACGAATGGGACGATGTCGAAATGACCTTTACGCCCGCAGGTGTGGAGGGGTTTGAATGAGGCTTGGCCTGGGCCTGCTGATATTTGCGCCTGCGGTGGCGCTGGCGCAGCCCGCGGCACTGTCGCCGGCAGAAAAAGCTGACTTCGTGGCTCGGGTCCAAAGCTGCTGGAACCCGCCGTCGGGGACCGACCCGACCGTCACCATCGGCTTTTCGATGGATCGCGACGGCCGTCCCGACCCCGACAGCTTCACCCTGCTGGGCGCGGCCGATCCGCAGGCTTTTGCAGCCGCGCGGCGCGCGGTGATGCTGTGCGCGGGCGGTGGCTATGATCTGCCCAAGGACCGGCACGACGCCTGGAAACGGGTCGAAATGACCTTCAACACCAACGGGACCGGAGACATGCCATGATGCGTCGCGCCGCCCTCGCGCTGCTGGCCGCCGGCCTGGTGGGACCCTTGCCCGCGCTGGCGCAGGATGCGCCGCTGCGGATCGAAATCACCGAAGGCGTGGTCCGCCCGATGCCCGTTACCCTGCGTTTCGAAGATGCCGGCGGCGCCGGTGATCTGATGACCGACATCACCGCGATCATCGCCGACGACCTGCAAGGCACCGGCCTCTTCGAGATGGCGGAACCAGAGGCCGCGCCGGTCAGCCGCTTTGACCGCACCGTCGATTATATCGGCTGGAAGGCCGCCGGGACCGAGGCGCTGATAACCGGCCAGGTCACCGTGGATGACGACACGGTCATGCTGCGCTTTCGCTTGTTCGACGTCTTTGCCGGCCAGCCGCTGGGTGACGGGATGCAATTCGTATCTCCGCGCGAGGGCTGGCGTCGCGCTGCCCATAAGGTCGCCGACCAGATCTATGCCCGGATCACCGGCGAGACCCCCTATTTCGACAGCCGCATCGCCTTCATCGGCGAAAGCGGTTCGGCGACCGAACGCGTCAAGCGGGTGGGGGTGATGGATTACGACGGTGCCGGGGTCAAATGGCTGACTTCCAAGGATGATCTGGTGCTGTCGCCGCGCTTCTCGCCCGATGGGCAGACGGTGCTTTATACCAGCTTTGCCAGCGGCGTGCCGCAGATCATGTCGCTGGATGTGGAGACCGTCACCTCGACCGCGCTGACCCGCGATCCCCGAGCGATGAGCTTTGCGCCGCGCTTTTCTCCCGATGGGAAATGGATCGCGTTTTCGCGTGAAAGTGGCGGCAACACCGACATCTGGATCATGGAGGTCGCAAATCCCAGCTTCGCCAAGCCGATCACGCTGGGACCGGCCATCGACACGGCACCGTCCTGGTCGCCGGACGGGCGGCATATCGTCTTTGAAAGCGACCGCTCGGGCTCGTCGCAGCTGTATACGATGCGCGCCGACGGATCGGAACCGACGCGGATTTCCTTTGGCGACGGCGGCGGCGGATATGGCGAACCGGCATGGTCGCCGCGCGGTGACCGGATCGCGTTCACCCGGCACACGAAAGAGGGTTCGGCGATCGGGGTGATGCGGCCCGACGGCTCGGGCGAGGATCTTCTGTCCGAAGGCGGGCGCGATTCCGGGCCAAGCTGGGCACCGAACGGGCGTGTGTTGATCTTCACACGCCTGAACCCCGAGGATGAGGTCTCCCACTTGCATTCTGTGGACATCACGGGGCGAAACATGCGACCAGTTGCGCTGAATGATGCGGCGTCGGACCCAGCTTGGGGTCCGCTGCTGCCCTGAAAAAGGCCGAGGAAACAGTCTGATGCGCGTTACCGTGACCCTGATCGCAGCCGTTCTGGCGCTGTCGGCATGCAATATGCCCAATGACACCCCGGTGGCATCCGGGCCTGTGACCGATCCCTATACCACCGGTGCAGGCGGCGTTGCGGTTTATCGCGGCGATGTCAATCTGGCCGGAAACCGCCTGCCGGGCGCTGATACGGTTGCTGCCGGGGCCGATTTCGCCGCTGCCGGGGCCACCGTCTATTTCGCCGAGGCACAAGCCACCCTGTCCGAGGAAGCCCGCGCCACGCTGTCGCGCCAAGCCGCCTGGCTGGCCCAGAATGCCGGCTTCACCGCCACGGTCGAAGGCCATGCCGACGAACCGGGCACCCGTGAATTCAACCTGGCACTGGGCGCGCGTCGTGCGACCTCGGTGCAGGAATACCTGGTCGCCAAGGGGGTCGAGGCCGCCCGGATCCGCACCGTTTCCTTCGGCAAGGAACGCCCCGCGTCGATCTGCGCCTCGGAAGCTAGCTGTCTGGGCCGCAATCGCCGCGCTGTCACCATCGTCGCGCCGCCCGCGGCGGGCGTCTGATGCGCAGGGCCGTCACGGCGCTTGCGCTGGCGGGGCTGACGGCCCTGCCGGTGATCGCGCAACAGGCGATCGTCCTGCCCGACGGCATCGCGGTGAATGATCCCAGCCTTGCCCAGGGGCTGGAGGCGCTGCCCTCGACCGACGACATCGCGGCCGAGGTGGCAGCGGAAAATGCCGCCGCCCGTCCGCCGGTCGATGCTGCCACGCTGGCCGATATGCAGACCACGTTGCGCGCCGTTTCTGCCGATCTTCAGGCGCTGCGGGCCGAGCTGCTGACCTCGGGCGCGCAGGGGTTTGCGGCGGCGGGGGGCGATTCGGCCATTGACCGCATGAACGCGATGGAAGCCCGGATTGCGACCCTGACCGAGCAGACCGAACAGCTGTCGAACCGGATCAAGCAGGTCGTGGCTGATGGCACCAACCGCGTCGGTGACATTGAATTCCGCCTGTGCGAACTGGACCCGAACTGTGATCTGGGCGCGCTGATGACTGCCGATCTGGGCGGGCAGGGGACGGGGATGACGCCCGCACCCGCCGGCGACCCGGTGCCCATGCCGCCTTCCGATGTCAGCGCGCAGACCCTGCCGCCGATGACCGAAACCCCGCCTACCGCCACCCCACCGACCGAGGAGGAGGCGCGCGAATTTGCCGAGATCCGCGCGTTGGTTGCGGCGCAGGACTGGGCGCAGGCCAATACCAAGCTGGACCATCTTGTCACCGCCCATGCCGGCGGTCCGCTGACCACCGAAGCACTGTATCTGCAGGGTATCGCGCGGCAGGGCGACGGCCGCGAGACCGAAGCTGCGCAGTCCTTTCTGATGGCCTTTTCTGCTGCCCCTGACGGACCGCGCGCCGCGGCAAGCCTGCTGGCGCTGTCGCAGGCGATGGCCGGGCTTGGCACGCCTGCCGATGCCTGCCCCTATCTGGGCGAACTGACGCGCCGCTTCCCCGCCTCGCCCGAGGCTGCCGATGCCGTCCCGTTGACCGAGGCCGCAGCCTGTGCCGATCTCGCCGCCGCGGATGAGGGCGGTGCGGACTGACATCCCCGATGATGCGGCGCCCGGCGATTTGCGGGCGCGGGCCTTCGCGGCGCTGGATCTGCTGGCGGGCGACGTAGGCGGGCTTGGCATCGCGCTGTCGGGCGGGGGCGATTCTGTCGCATTGATGCATCTGGCCGCGGAATGGGCGGCGGGCCGCAGCTGCCGTCTGGCGACGGCCACGGTCGACCATGGGCTGCGTCCCGAATCGGCGGCCGAGGCGGCGGCGGCTGGCGCGGCAGCCGCTCGTCTGGGCCTGCCGCATCAGGTGCTTCGCTGGCAGGCGGCGGGCGGGCCGGGCAATCTGATGGCCAATGCGCGGCAGGCGCGGCTGGATTTGCTGGCCGACTGGGCGCGCGCGCAGGGGCTGGACGCGGTGGCGCTGGGCCATACGCGCGACGACCTTGCTGAAACGCTGCTGATGCGGCTGGCGCGCGGGGCCGGGATCGACGGGCTGGCCGCAATGGCCGCCCGGCGCACAGATCGCGGCATGGTCTGGCTGCGGCCCTTGCTGGATATTGGCCGCGAGGAGTTGCGCGACCATCTGCGCGCCCGGTCGGTTGGCTGGATCGACGATCCCAGCAATGACAATGACCGCTTTGAACGGGTCCGCGCGCGGCAGGCGATTGCCGCATTGGGGCTGGACACGGCGGCGCTGGCGCAATCGGCGGCGAATCTCGGCCAGGCGCGGGAGGCGCTGAACGCGGCGCTGATGCCGCTGCTGGACAGTGCCGAGGCCCGTTACGGCTCGGTGCTGCTGGATCGCGCGGGGTTCGACGCGGCGCCCTTGGAACAGCGCCGGCGGCTGGTGGTCGCGGCTGTGCGTTTCGTGACCGGCGCCGGTTATCCGCCGCGCCGGGCCGGGGTGGAACATGCGCTGGCAGCGCTGGAACGCGGCGCGCGGGTCACGCTGGACGGTGCGGTGCTGGACCCGGCGCAGGCGCTGCGGGTTCACCGGGAACCTGCGGCGGCCGCGCGCGCCAATGACGGCGCAGCGGTTTGGGACAATCGCTGGCGGATTGACGGTTTGCGCGCAGGTGATTCGGTTGCGGCACTGGGCGCGGATGCGGCTGCGGCAGATTGGCGCGCCGCCGGGCTGACCCATCTTGAGGCGCAGGCCCTTCCCGCCATTCGTCGCGCCGGTCACTTGATCGTGCCTGCCCTGGAACCTGCCAAGGGGCTGACGGCCACGCCTTTGCGTGGCATTATGGATTTTCACGGAATCCTGCTTGGGCATTGAACCCCGCCCTCGAATCCCTATTTTCAGGCCAAACCTTATCCCGCCGGAGGACCACCCTTTGGGTAACGCACGCAATATCGCCTTCTGGGTCGTTCTGTTCCTGATGATCCTTGCGCTGTTCAACCTGTTCAGCGACGGCGCGTCGCAGATGAACAGCCGTCAGGTCAGCTATTCAGAGTTCATCACGCAGGTCGACAACGATCAGGTCGCCACCGCGACGATTGATGGCGAACAGATCTATTACAAGACCGCCGACGGAAACCAGTTCACCACCATCCGGCCTCAGGGCGAGGAAATCGCCGACAAGCTGATCGCCAAGGATGTCGAGGTCCGCGTCGAACGCCAGCAGCAGTCGGGCTTCATGTCGATCATCGGCGTCTGGCTGCCCTTCATCCTGCTGATCGGGGTCTGGATCTTCTTCATGAACCGGATGCAGGGCGGCGGCAAAGGCGGCGCGATGGGCTTTGGCAAGTCGCGCGCCAAGCTGCTGACCGAAAAGCATGGCCGGGTGACCTTCGACGATGTGGCGGGCATCGACGAAGCCAAGGAAGAGCTGGAGGAGATCGTCGAATTCCTGCGCAACCCGCAGAAATTCAGCCGCCTCGGCGGAAAGATCCCCAAAGGCGCGCTGCTGGTCGGCCCGCCCGGCACCGGTAAAACCCTGCTGGCCCGCGCGATTGCGGGCGAGGCGGGCGTTCCCTTCTTCACCATCTCGGGCTCGGACTTCGTTGAAATGTTCGTGGGCGTCGGCGCCAGCCGCGTGCGCGACATGTTCGAACAGGCGAAGAAGTCCGCCCCCTGCATCGTCTTCATCGACGAAATCGACGCCGTGGGCCGTGCGCGTGGCGTCGGCATCGGCGGCGGCAATGACGAACGCGAACAGACGCTGAACCAGCTTCTGGTGGAAATGGACGGCTTTGACGCCAATGAAGGCGTCATCATCATCGCTGCGACCAACCGCAAGGACGTTCTGGACCCCGCACTGCTGCGCCCCGGTCGCTTTGACCGCCAGATCCATGTCCCGAACCCCGACATCAAGGGCCGCGAGAAAATTCTGGGCGTCCACGCCAAGAAGGTGCCGCAAGGCCCCGACGTCGACCTGCGCATCATCGCGCGCGGCACGCCGGGCTTTTCCGGCGCGGATCTGATGAACCTGGTGAACGAGGCCGCGTTGACCGCCGCCCGCATCGGCCGCCGATTCGTGACTATGGAAGATTTCGAAAATGCCAAGGACAAGGTCATGCTGGGCGTGGAGCGCCGCAGCATGGTCCTGACGCCCGAGCAGAAGGAAAAAACCGCCTATCACGAGGCCGGCCACGCCATTGTCGGCCTGACGCTGGACAAGACCGATCCGGTCTACAAGGCCACGATCATTCCGCGCGGCGGCGCGCTTGGCATGGTTGTCAGCCTGCCGGAAATGGATCGGCTGAACTTCCACAAGGACGAGGCCAAGCAGAAGCTGGCCATGACCATGGCAGGCAAGGCGGCCGAGATCATCAAATATGGCGAGGAAGGCGTGTCGAACGGCCCGGCCGGCGACATCCAGCAGGCCTCGGCACTGGCGCGCGCCATGGTCATGCGCTGGGGCATGTCCGACAAGGTCGGCAATATCGACTATGCCGAGGCGCATGAGGGGTACAGCGGCTCGACCGGCGGCTTCTCGGTTTCGGCGGCGACCAAGGAGCTGATCGAGCAGGAGGTCCATGACCTGATCGAGGAAGGCTATCAGGAGGCGTATCGCATCCTCATCGAGAAGGAAGAAGAATTCGAGCGTCTGGCCAAGGGCCTGCTGGAATACGAAACCCTGACCGGCGAGGAAATCGGCAAGGTGATCCGAGGCGATGCGCTTGGCGGCGACGACGATACGCCCTCGTCGGGGATCCCGCAGGTGAGTGCCGTTCCAAAGGCCGGTCGCGCGGCCGAGGGGGGCGCGCCGGTCCCGCAATCCTGATCCACACTGTCGGATCACAAAAAGAAACCCCGGTCCTTGCGGCCGGGGTTTCTTTTAAACGATCGGCTTTCGCCGCACTGGTTAAAGCACCATAAGCACCGAGGCAGCCACGACGAGTGCCATGCCAAACCCCAGATTAATAATGACGCCAAGCTTTTCCATGGCGCGTCCTTTCATGGCGGCGGGCTGCCGCTTTTAATCGAGATGCAGCAAAACGTGCCTCTTAAGGGGGCAGTTCCGTCACAGATATGTCATTTCTGCGCTGCGGCAATTTTGTCACTCTTCGGGCTTGCACGGCGACGATCCAGCGGGCAGAAGTGCCGCCATGGCGCATGAGGACATTCACGACATGGGGGCGCTGCGCGCCCGGATCGACGCGTTGGACGCGCGGCTGATCGCGCTTCTGGCCGAACGCAGCACGCTGATTGACCGCGCCGCCCAGATCAAGGCGCAGGTCGGCCTGCCGGCCCGGATCGACGCTCGGGTCGAGGAAGTGGCCGCGCTTGCACGCCGTCGCGCAGTTCAGGCCGGGCTGGATCCCGATCTGGCCGAAGGGCTGTGGCGGCTGATGATGGAACATTTCATTGCGCAGGAAGATGCGCAGCTTGGGGGCAGTCATGGTGGCACAGCGGATTGACGGCAAGGTGTTCGCAGCGGGGCTGCGCGAGAAGATCGCCGGGCAGGTTGCAGCGCTAAAGGATGAACACGGCATCACGCCGGGTTTGGCGGTCGTTCTGGTGGGCGATGACCCGGCCAGTCAGGTCTATGTCGCCTCGAAAGGCAAGCAGACGGTCGCGGCGGGGATGAATTCCTATGAGCACCGGCTGCCCGCCGATGCCGGCCAGGCAGAACTGCTGGCCCTGATCGGGCGGCTGAATGCCGATGCCGATGTCCATGGCATTCTGGTGCAGCTGCCCTTGCCCGCCCATATCGACGAGGCAGAGATCATCAACGCCATTGCCGTGAAGAAGGACGTTGACGGCTTTACCGTCGCGAATACCGGGCGGCTGGCGACCGGTCAGCGCGCGATGGTGCCCTGCACGCCGCTGGGCTGCCTGATGCTGCTGCGTGATCAGCTGGGCGATCTGTCGGGCAAGAACGCGGTTGTCATCGGGCGCTCGAACATCGTCGGCAAGCCGATGGCCGCGCTGCTTCTGGCCGACAGTGCCACGGTCACGGTGGCGCATTCGCGCACCAAAGACCTGCCGGATGTGGTGCGCGGCGCCGATATCGTGGTCGCCGCCGTGGGCCGGCCGCAGATGATCAAGGGCGACTGGATCAAGCCCGGCGCCACGGTCATCGATGTCGGCATCAACCGCACCGATGCCGGGCTGGTCGGCGATGTGGATTATGACAGCGTGGCGCAGGTCGCGGGCGCGGTCACGCCGGTTCCTGGCGGCGTCGGGCCGATGACCATTGCGTGCCTGCTGGCGAATACGCTGACCGCCTGCTGCCGGGCAAACGGCTTGCCGGACCCGGAAGGGCTGACGCTGTAAGGCGGACCGGCGCGCCCCCCCGCGCGCCGTGAAGGCGACAGTTAGCGCGCCTTCGTGGGAGCGTCGTCAGAAATCGACGCAGATCCCCTTCTTTTCGTAATCGCCGTAGCGCACCGGCTCTGGTCCGTCGCGGCCGCCCAGCTCGGGCGGCAGCTCCACCGCTTTTGCTGCCTTGCGGCGTTCGTCGGCCTCGGCAAGCGCCCGGACGGCCTCGGGCGGCAATTCGCGTTTGTCGGTCATGGCGGGCAGCCTTTCATTCGGGTAACAACACGACATCTAGGGAAAGGGCCGGATTTGGGCAAGCCGCAGACAGGAAAACCACAGCGCAACGCGAGCTCGGGCAACCCGCCGCCGGATGCGGCGCGCAAGGGCGCGCTGCGGCTGATCTCGGGCGTGCGAGAGGGTCTGTCGCTGTCCGACCAGCCCGCTGCCTTGGCGCGGCTGGCCCCGGCGGATCGGGCGCGGGCGCAACGGCTGGCGCTGGCGGTGCTGCGCAATATCGACCGCGCTGACACGCTGCTGGTCCAGCACCTGTCCAAGAAACCCCGGCCCGAGGTGCTGGACGTGCTGCGGCTGGCCACGGTCGAGCTGCTGGAAATGGGCGAGGCCCCGCATGGTGCGGTCAATGCCGCGGTCGGGCTGGTGCGCGGCATGGGGCCGAAGGGCCGTGCCGCGGCGGGGATGGTAAACGCGGTGCTGCGCAAGATTGCCGATCAGCGCGAGGTCTGGCCGACCCTGCCGCCCGAGGAGATGCCCGACTGGCTGCGCGACCCCATCGCGGCGGCCTGGGGCGAAGACGCAGTGCTGGCCATCGAGGCCGCCCATCAGGCCGGTGCGCCGGTTGATTTCAGCACCAAGCCCGGCAAAGACGCTCCCGGTGAGGCGCTGCCCACCGGATCCTTCCGGCTGATCGGGCAGGCGCAGATCAGCGCGCTGCCGGGCTATGCCGAGGGCGACTGGTGGGTGCAGGACGCCGCCGCCGCGCTGGCGGTGCGGCTGCTGGACCCGCAACCTGGCGAGGCGATTCTGGACATGTGTGCCGCACCCGGCGGCAAGACGCTGCAACTGGCGGCGGCGGGCGCGCGGGTCACCGCGCTGGATGTATCCGAGGCGCGGTTGGTGCGGCTGCGCGAAAATCTCGACCGCTGCGGCTTGCAGGCCGAGGTCGTGGCAGGCGACGCGCTGGAATGGACCCCGCCCGAGGCCCCCGATGCGATCCTGCTGGACGCGCCCTGTTCCGCCACCGGCACCATCCGCCGCCATCCCGACCTGCCGCTGATTCGCGACGACAGCGGGATCGAGGGGCTGGCCGCCCTGCAATCGGCACTGATCGACCGGGCGCTGGCGTTGCTGAAACCCGGCGGCCGGCTGGTTTTCGCCACCTGCTCGCTGCTGAAGGCCGAAGGCGAGGACCAGCTTGCCGCCGCGCTGGAACGCCATCCGGGGCTGGAAATCCTGCGGCCGGATCTGCCCGGTATCGCGCCGGAATGGGTGACCGATCAGGGCGGGCTGCGGCTGCGGCCCGATTACTGGGCGGACCGGGGCGGCATGGACGGCTTCTTTATCGCCCGCTTGCAGAAGGCCGGGGCGGCCCGGTAAATTCGCGCCATGACCGATCCTCGCCCCCATGGTTTCACCCTCCGCCCCGAAGCGCGCAGCCTTGGCTCTGCCCTGCGCGGGCAGGAGATGGTCGATGGTGCGCTGCCGCTGACCGGTCTGCGGCTGGAGGGCGATCCTTTCGCGCAGATGCTGGCGGATGCCGATCAGGCGGCGGAACTGCATGGTTTCGGCTGGCTGGACGATCTGGCCGCCGTCGGCAATGCCAAGGCGCGCGATCTGGCGCAGGCGCGGGTGCTGGGCTGGCTGGCCGCGCATCCGGCCCCGCCCGCGGATCCCGCTGGCGATCCGGTCTGGCGCGCCGATGTGACTGGCCGGCGGATGCTGCGCTGGATCTTTAACTCGGGCCAGATCCTGCCGGGGCTGGACCGCGCGGCGGCGCAACCTTTCTTTGACAGGTTGCACGCCCAGCTTGCCCTGCTGGACCGGGCAGAGGCCCCCGCCGGCACCGCGCGGATCGAGGCGCTGTCAGCCCGCGCCATTGCCGCGATGTTGCTGAAAGGGGCGGGCGACCGCGCCCATCCGGCGTTGGATGCGCTGGCGGCGGATATGGATGCCAGCATCCGCCAAGGCGTGCTGCGCGGCCGTTGCCCGGAAGCGCTGCTGAACTGCCTGTCGCTGCTGGGCTGGGTCAAGGCCACCGCCATCGAGGCCGGCCATCCGCTGCCGCCCGAAATTGACGTGGCCATTGCCGAGATTGCCCCGATCCTGCGCGCGTTGCGCCATGCCGATGGCGGGCTGCCGCGCTTTCACGGCGGCGGGCGGGGGGCGGCGGGTCGGCTGGATCACAGCCTCAAGGCCGCCGAGGGCGCCAGCGTCACCGCCCCCGGGCACGCGATGGGCTTTGCCCGGCTGTCGCGGGCGCGGGCGACGGTGGTGCTGGATGCGGCAGCGCCCCCGGCGGGGCCGGCTGCGGCCCATGCGCATGCCTCGACGCTGGCGATCGAATTCACCTCGGCCCGGCATCCCATCGTGGTCAATTGTGGCCCCGGCCGGATGTTCGGGCAGGCCTGGGCGCGGGCTGCCCGCGCCACGGCCTGCCATTCGACGCTGAGCCTGACCGGCCTTAGTTCCGCCAAGCTTCTGCCGCCGGACGGGCAGGGGCAGGAACGGCTGACGCTGCTGCCGCAGAAGGTCTGGGCCGGGCAATGCGATGCCGATGGCAACCTGCTGCCAACGGACGCGCCCCCGCCCTCGCCCCGTTTGCCGGCGACGATCCTGTCGGGGCATGACGCCTGGCAGGGCACCCATGGGCTGACCCATCTGCGCGAGCTGTACCTGTCCCCCGATGGCGATGAGTTCAGGGGCGAGGACACGCTGGCGGCGCTGGATATTGCCGGGCAGGGGCGGCTGGACCAGGTATTGACCAACCACCCCGAGGGCATCGGTTTTGACATCCGCTTTCATCTGCACCCCGATGTCGACGCCGTGCAGGACGGCGATGCCGCCCGGCTGATACTGCCCGGCGGCGAGGAATGGTATTTCAGCCACGACCTCGTGGCCGATCTGCGGCTGGAGCCGACGGCCTGGCTGGAACCGGGCCTGACCGACCCGCGCCCCGGTGTCCAGATCGTGCTGAGCCATCGGCTGGCGGACCATGCGGTGCAGATTGGCTGGACCTTCATGCGAGCAGGCGGTAGCTAGGCGCCAACCGAAAGCTGCCTCGCCAAGGACTCCCATGCCGCAAGATATCGTCCCGCTGAAACGCGCCCTCATCTCTGTTTCCGACAAGACCGGGCTTGTCGACTTCGCCAAGGCCCTGGATGCCAAGGGGGTCGAGATCCTGTCGACCGGCGGCACCGCCAAGGCGCTGCGCGAGGCAGGCATCGCGGTCAAGGATGTGTCCGAGGTCACCGGCTTCCCCGAAATGATGGACGGCCGGGTCAAGACGCTGCACCCCGTCGTGCATGGCGGCCTGCTGGCGCTGCGCGACGATGCCGGTCATCAGGCCTCCGCCGCCGAACACGGGATCGGGATGATCGACCTGTTGGTCGTGAACCTGTACCCGTTCGAGGAAACCGTCGCCAAGGGCGGCAGCTATGACGATTGCGTCGAGAATATCGACATCGGCGGCCCGGCGATGATTCGCGCCGCCTCGAAAAACCACGCCTTTGTCGGCGTGGTCGTCGATGTGCAGGATTACGACACCGTTCTTGCGCAGCTGGATGCGCAGGGCGGCACCGATCTGGCCACCCGCAAGAAGCTGGCGCAGACGGCTTATGCGCGCACCGCGGCCTATGACGCCGCGGTGTCGAACTGGATGGCCGATGCGGTGGAGATCGAGACCCCGCGCCGCCGCGCCTTCGCCGGAACGCTGGCGCAGGGGCTGCGTTACGGCGAGAACCCGCACCAGCGGGCTGCGTTCTATACCACCGGCGAGGCGCGCCCCGGCGTCGCCACCGCGCAGCAGTGGCAGGGCAAGGAACTGTCCTACAACAATATCAACGACACCGATGCCGCGTTTGAACTGGTCGCCGAATTCGACCCCGCCGAAGGTCCGGCCTGCGCGATCATCAAGCACGCCAACCCCTGCGGCGTTGCCCGCGCCGATACAGCGGCAGAGGCTTACCGGCGCGCCTTTGACTGCGACCGCACCTCGGCCTTCGGGGGCATCATCGCGCTGAACCAGACCCTCGACGGGGAAACCGCGCGCGCCATCACCGAGATCTTCACCGAGGTCGTCATCGCCCCCGATGCCACCGACGAGGCCAGGGCCGTCTTCGCCGAGCGCAAGAACCTGCGCCTGCTGACCACCGGCGGCCTGCCCGATGCAGGCGCGCCGGGTACCGCCTTCCGGCAAGTTGCGGGCGGCTTTCTGGTGCAGTCGCGCGACAATGGCCGCATCGCGCTGCCCGATCTGAAAGTCGTGACCAAGCGCCAGCCTTCGGCCGAGGAAATGGCCGATCTGCTGTTTGCCTGGCAGGTCGCCAAGCATGTGAAATCTAATGCCATCGTCTATGCCAAGGATCTGGCGACCGTGGGCATCGGCGCCGGCCAGATGAGCCGGATCGATTCCACCCGCATCGGGCGCAGCAAGGCCGCCGACATGGCCGAGGCGCTGGCGTTGCCCTTGCCGTTGACGGCGGGTTCGGCGGTGGCGTCGGACGCGTTCTTCCCCTTTGCCGACGGGGTCGAGGCGCTGGCGGACGCCGGTGCCAAGGCGGTGATCCAGCCCGGCGGGTCCATGCGCGACGCCGAGGTAATCGCGGCAGCCGATGCGCACGGTTTGGCAATGGTCTTCACCGGCCAGCGGCATTTCCGTCACTGATGGCCAAGGATCC
Source organism: Paracoccus xiamenensis (assembly GCF_011308835.1). GTDB lineage: Bacteria > Pseudomonadota > Alphaproteobacteria > Rhodobacterales > Rhodobacteraceae > Paracoccus > Paracoccus xiamenensis. The sequence continues at coordinate 87,310 of NZ_JAAOHY010000004.1, forward strand.
CACCCAAACGGCGGCACAGCCGGCGGCGGACAAGCCTGCGCCGAAGCCGCGCAAGCCGCGCGCGAAGAAGGCGCCCGCCCCCCCGCCGCCGCCGCCGGTCAGCCTGCGCGTGATGGCCTGGGTGGTGGGGGTGATCCTGCTGCTGGATCAGGTCAGCAAATATTACGTGGTCCACATGCTGCGGCTGGACCGCGTGCGAGAGATCGAGCTGCTGCCGCCTTGGCTGAACCTGCACATGGCCTGGAACCAAGGGGTGAATTTCGGGCTGTTCTCGTCCTCGCAGGATATCATGCGCTGGGTGCTGATCGCGGTGGCGTTGGCCGTCTGTGCCTGGGTGATCCTGTGGATCCGGCGGGTTCGGCCGGGCTGGTTCGCGCAGGCCTCGGCCGGGTTGCTGGTGGGTGGGGCCATCGGCAATGTCGTCGACCGTGTCCTTTACGGGGCGGTCGCGGATTTCCTGAACATGTCGCTGCCCTTCTGGCGGAACCCCTACAGCTTCAACGTCGCCGATATCGCCATTTTCGCCGGTGCCATCGGCTTGATCCTGCAACCGCCGCAAACTGCCGACAAGGCCCGTGACCTTGCCGCGAAATGACGCTAGAACGGCAACAATGAAAAACGGGGGACCGGTATGCGGGTAATCTGGGCACTGATCGGGACGGCTGCGCTGGCGGCCTGTTCCAACGATCCCCTGCTGCACAATATCCGTGCCGGCCAAAGCACGCCGGACGAATTCGCCATCGTGCCGACGCGCGCGCTTGCGCTTCCGGGCGACCTGAACGTGCTGCCCCCGCCGACGCCGGGCGGCGCGAATATCACCGACCCGAACCCCAAGGGCGATGCGGTGGCGGCACTTGGCGGCAACCCCGCACAACTGGCGGCGCAGGGCGTCGGCGCGGCCGATGGCGCGCTGATCAACCATGCCTCGCGGTTGGGTGTGCAGGGCGGCATCCGCCAGCAACTGGCCGTCGAGGATGTCGAATGGCGCTCGCGTCATTCGCGCAAGCTGCTGGAACGGCTTGCCCGGACAGACGTGTATTATCGTGCCTATGCGCCCATGACGCTGGACAGCTGGGCCGAAAATGAACGCTGGCGTCGGGCCGGGGCGCGGGTGCCCTCTGCGCCGCCCCAGTTCGAAGACTGACCGCAGCGGCAAGATCCTTTGGTCACCCGGTCGTGATTTGCGACCGGCGGCGCGGCGTTTCATGTTCCCCTCGCTTCTCGTCCGTTGAAAGGACCGCCGATGCGCGCGCTATCTTTGGCTGCCCTGCTGGCCGCCACCCCCGCCCTGGCCGAGATGCCAGAGGGCGTGACCCATTTCACCCTGGATAACGGCATGGAGGCCGTGGTGATCGAAGATCACCGCGCCCCGGTTGTCGTGCAGATGGTCTGGTACAAGGTCGGTTCCGCCGACGAGGTTGCCGGCAAGACCGGCCTTGCCCATTATCTGGAACATCTGATGTTCAAGGGCACCGACAAGCTGGCACCGGGCGAGCTGTCGAAGACGGTTACCGCCAATGGCGGATCCGACAACGCCTTTACCAGCTATGATTTCACCACCTATTTCCAGCGTATTGCCGCCGACCGGCTGCCCTTGATTATGGAAATGGAAGCCGACCGGATGCAGAACCTTCGCATCGGCGAAGAGGATTGGCAGGCCGAACGCCAGGTCGTGCTGGAGGAACGCGCGCAGCGCACCGACAGCGACCCCTCGGCCCTGTTCGCAGAGGAACGCAGCGCCGCGCAATATCTGAACCACCCTTACGGGCGCCCGGTCATCGGCTGGCGCGCGGAGATGTTGGGGCTGACCCGCGCCGACGCGCTGGATTGGTATGACACCCATTATGCGCCCAACAACGCGATCCTGGTGCTGGCGGGCGACGTGACCCCCGAAAAGGCACGCGAGTTGGCGCAGAAATATTACGGCGAAGTACCCGCAAAGGAAGGCGTCGCCCGCAGCGCCCGCCCGCAGGAACCGGAACAACGCGCGCCCCGCCGGATGGAGATGCGCGATCCGCGCGTCCCGCAGCCCTCGCTGGTGCGCACGGTACTGGTCCCCGAACGCAATCCCGGAGACCAGAAGACCGCTGCGGCGCTGACGGTGCTGGCGGAAATGCTGGGCGGCTCGGCGCAGACCTCGGTTCTGGGGCAAAAGCTGGTGATGACCGGCAAGGCGCTGTATGCGGGCGCGGGCTATGAAGGCTTCGCGGTTGATCCGACGAATTTCTATATCTCGTTCGCGCCGGTCGACGGGATGGAGCCTGCGGCTGCCGAGGCCGCGCTGGATCAGGTTCTGGCCGATTTCCTGAAGGAAGGCCCGGACCCCGCCCAGCTTGAACGGGTCAAGACCCAGATCCGCGCCGCGAAGGTCTATGAACAGGATTCGGCCCATGGCCGCGCCTATCAATACGGGCAGGGGCTGGCGACAGGGCTGACGATTGAGGATGTGAACGACTGGCCCGATCTGCTGGCTGCCGTTACCGCCGAAGACGTGATGGAAGCCGCCGATCTGGTCCTGAACAGCACCGCCACCGTGACCGGCTGGCTGCTGCCAGCGCCAACCGAAGGTACGCTGTCCGAAGCTGGTCGGAAGGCCCTCGAAGAACTGATAGCGAATCCGCAGATCGGTCGCATTCCGCCCGGAGGTGCGCCTGCGCCCGAGGCCGAGGCGTCCGAACTCGAAACCGAAGCCCCAGAGGTCGACCAATGAGCTTCCTTCGTGCCATTCCCCTGCTGCTGGCCAGCCTGATCGTTCAGCCTGCCGCCGCGACCGAAATTCAGGAAGTTACCTCGCCCGGCGGCATCAAGGCCTGGCTGGTCGAGGATCACACCATCCCCTTCACGGCACTGAATCTGGCCTTCCGGGGCGGGGCCAGCCTTGATGCGCCGGGCAAGCGCGGGGCCATCAACCTGATGACCCATACGCTGGAAGAAGGCGCCGGCGACATGGACGCCACCGCCTATGCGAGCGCGATCGAGGCGCTTGGCGCGCGGATCAGCTTTGATGTCGGCGATGACGCGCTGACCGTAGCCGGCCGGCTGCTCAGCGAAAATCGCGACGAAGGCGCCGACCTGATCGCCGCCGCGCTGACTGCGCCGCGCTTCGATGATGATGCCGTGGCTCGCGTCAGGGGGCAGGTGCAGGCCATCATCCGCGCCGAGGACAGCGAGCCCAACGCCATCGCGCAGAAGGCGCTGGCAAAGGCGATCTGGGGCGCGCACCCCTATGGCAGTTCACTGAACGGGACTGCCGAATCGGTGGCGCCCTTGGGGCGCGAGGACATGGTCGAGGCGCAGAACCGCGTCATTGCCCGCGACCGGGTGATCGTTGGCGCCGCTGGCGACATCACGCCCGAACAGCTTGGCGTGCTGGTTGACCGCATTCTGGCGGACCTGCCCGAAACCGGCACCGCACCGCTGCCGCAACCCGCAGAGTTCCAGTCGCAGGGCGGCACCGAGGTAATCGATTGGGACAGCCCGCAAACGGTGATTTCCTTCGCCCAGCCCGGCCTGTCGATGGACGATCCCGACTATTTCGCCGCTTTCGTGGCGGACCACATTCTGGGCGGCGGCGGTTTTTCCTCGCGCCTGATGGAGGAGATCCGCGAAAAGCGCGGGCTGACCTATGGCGTGTCGACGGCGCTGTCGAATGCGGTGAACGGGGCGTCCTGGGTTGGCGGGATGGCCAGTTCCAACACCTCGGCGGCCGAGGCGACCGAGTTGGTGAAGCAGGAATGGGGCCGCATGGCCGAAGGCGTGACCGAAAAGGAACTGACCGACGCGAAGACCTATCTGACCGGCGAATACCCGTTGCGCTGGGATGGCAATTCCAAGATCGCCTCGATCCTGGTTGGCATGCAGCTGATCGGCCTGCCGATCGACTATCCTGACACCCGTAACTCCAGGATCGAAGCCGTGACCGCCGAGGATGTGGCCCGTGTTGCGCGGGACCGACTGAACCCCGATGCGCTGCAACTCGTGCTGGTCGGGCGTCCGGAAGGGCTGGCGAATTAACCGCGCCGCGATGGTTGCCGGCATGAAAAAGCGCCGCCCCATGGGGCGGCGCTTCTTGCGTTTGGTCGATCGCTTTGGGCCGTTGCGTTCGGTCTTACTTGACCTGAACCGCGCCCGAACCGCCAAGGGCGGCGCCTGCGACCGCGCCCACAGGACCGGCCACGACTGCGCCGGTTGCGGCGCCAGTGGTGGCGCGGGTGGCGGTATTCTGTCCGCAAGCTGCAAGGCTCAGGGCAATTCCGCAAAATGCGATGGCAGCAAGTCTCGTCATGGTCTTCTCCTCGCTGGATAAAATGTCGGGCGGCGGATGGCCCGGCTGGTGAAAAGAACGAATGTTTGTGGCATTAGTTTCCAATGCGGGCGCAAAAAGCGCAGAATCATTTTCAGATCCCGCGGAACTTGCTAGATATTGTGGCATGAACGAACACAGCCGCCATATGCGCCCGGTTATCCGCCAGCTTGACGATAGCGTCGCCAACCGCATCGCCGCGGGCGAGGTGGTCGAACGCCCGGCCTCGGCCGTCAAGGAATTGGTTGAAAACGCGCTGGATGCCGGCGCGCGGCGGATCGAGGTGACGATTTCGCAGGGCGGCAAGGCGCTGATCCGGGTCGCCGATGACGGCTGCGGCATGACCGCCGAGGATCTGCCGCTGGCGATGTCGCGCCATGCCACATCGAAGATCGACGGCAGCGATCTGCTGGACATTCATAGCTTCGGCTTCCGGGGCGAGGCGCTGCCCTCGCTTGGCGCGGTGGGGCGGCTGACCATCACCTCGCGCGCCGGCGAGGAAGGGGCCGAGATCCGCGTGACCGGCGGCCGCGCCGATCCGGTACGCCCGGCCCCCGCGAATCGCGGCACCGTGGTTGAATTGCGCGACCTGTTTTTCGCCACGCCTGCGCGGCTGAAATTCCTGCGCAGCGAACGCGCCGAAACGCAGGCCGTGGCCGAGGTCATTCGTCGGCTGGCGATGGCCGAACCCACGGTCGGCTTTACCCTGCATGACGATGAACGGCTGCTGTTCCGCGCCGATGCCGAACAGGGCGATCTGTTCGACGCCCTTCATGCGCGGCTGACGAAGGTGATGGGCCGCGATTTCATCGACAACGCGATCCGAATCGACGCCGAACGCGACGGCGCAAGGCTGACCGGCTTTGCGGCGCTGCCGACCTATTCGCGCGGCGCGGCGGTGGCGCAGCATGTCTATGTGAACAACCGGCCCGTCCGCGACAAGCTGCTGACCGGGGCGCTTCGCGCGGGGTATTTCGACGTGCTGCCCTCGGGTCGGCATCCCGCCGCCGTGCTGTTCATCACCTGCGACCCGCATTTCGTCGATGTGAACGTCCACCCCGCCAAGGCCGAGGTCCGTTTCCGCGAGCCGGATCTGGTGCGCGGGCTGTTGGTCTCGACGCTGCGCAACCGGCTGGCGGGGGAATCGCGTCGGGCCTCGGACACGGTGGGGGCGGCGACGCTGGCGGCGTTCCGGCCCGAACCGCAGGCCGCCGCGCCAGCTTTCGCGCCGCGCTATCAGATGGATTACGCCCGCCCCTCGGCCGGGGCGATCCGGGCGGCCTATCAGGCGCAGGCCCCGGCATTCGATGGTTTTCGCGAAGCGCCCTCGGCCCGAGTCGAGGCGCCGGCACCCGAGGAGGTCGTCACTGACGCGCCGCTGGGTGCGGCGCGGGCACAGATCCATGAAAACTATATCATCGCCCAGACCGAAAACGGCATGGTCATCGTCGACCAGCACGCCGCGCATGAGCGGCTGGTTTACGAACGCCTGAAGGCGCAGGCAGAGGCGAATGGCATTGCCAGCCAGGCCCTGCTGATCCCCGAAATCGTCGACCTGCCCGAGGGTGACGCCGCGCGCATCCTGTCGGTCGCGGATGATCTGGCCGCGCTTGGCCTGCATGTCGAGGCTTTCGGCGGTGGTGCCGTGGCCGTGCGCGAGGTGCCGGCGCTGCTGGGCAAGGTCAATGCCGCCGCGCTGATCCGCGACATCGCCGACGATCTGGCCGATCTGGGGGCCTCGGACCGGTTGCGCGCGCGGGTCGATGCGGTGTTGTCGTCGATGGCCTGCCATGGCTCTGTCCGGTCCGGGCGGCGGATGAGCGCCGAGGAAATGAATGCCCTGCTGCGCGAGATGGAACGCACGCCCCGTTCCGGCCAGTGCAATCACGGCCGGCCCACATGGGTCAGCCTGTCGCTGGGCGATATCGAACGGCTGTTCGGTCGCAAGGATTGACTGCGTGCGATACAGGCGCGACAAGCATGAAGGGGGACCAAGATGCTTGAAATCACTGCGGACAAGATCGCCTATGTCATCATTCGTGCCCGCGAATATGAAAGCGGCGTGAACGCCTGGGCGCATAGCGGGCAGCGTACTGGCCATGGTGTGCGGACTGAACTGCACGAGTTCATTGCCGGCCTGAACGAAGATGAACAGGCCGCGCTGACGGCGGTCATGTGGATCGGGCGCGAAAGCTTCGACCCCGAGGATCTGGAGGAGGCGATCGTCACCGCCAAGACTGAGAGGTCCGCCCCGACCGAGGATTACCTGATGGGCGAACCGCGCCTTGCCGACCTGCTGGAGGCGGGGATGGATGCGCTCGGCATCTCGCCCGAAGATGCGGAAGACGACCTGCAACGGCCGGTCTGATCCCTGATGACGCTGTTATTCACGCATGAAGCGGCTGCGAACCACCTGACCCCGCCGGGTCACGGCGAACAGCAGGGCCGCTACGCCGCCGTCATGGCCGCGCTGGCGGATCTGCCGCTTGACCGGCGCGAGGCGCCCTTGGCCCGCGATGCCGACCTGCTGCGCTGCCACCCGCAATCGTATTTGGATTTCCTGCGCGACGCTGTCCCGGCTGAGGGCCTGCACCAGCTGGATGAGGATACCTTCCTGTCGCCCGGCAGTCTGGAGGCCGCGCGGCGCAGCGCCGGCGGCGCGGTGGCGGCGGTTGATGCGGTGCTGGACGGCGCGGCTGCGAATGCCTTTGTCGCCATGCGCCCGCCGGGTCACCACGCGCTGGCGGACCGGCCGATGGGCTTCTGCCTGTTCGGGAATGCTGCAATCGCCGCGAAACATGCGCTGGATGCGCGCGGGCTGGACCGGGTGGCGGTGCTGGATTTCGACGTTCACCACGGCAATGGCACTCAGGAACTGCTGTGGGACGAGCCCCGCACGCTGTTTGCCTCCAGCCAGCAATATCCGCATTGGCCGGGGACTGGTGCCGCCGATGAACGCGGCGCGCATGACAATGTCATCAACGCGCCGCTGCCGCCCGAATCGGATGGCGCTTTCGGGCGTGCGGCCTGGGATCGGATCCTTCTGCGGGTGGCGGAATTCCGGCCGCAGCTGGTCATCCTTTCGGCCGGGTTCGACGCCCATGCCGATGATCCCAAGGGCGAACTTCGCTGGCAGGATGAAGATTACCGGCTGCTGACGGCGGCAATTTGCGACGTCGCGCGCGATTGTGACGCGGCAGTGGTTTCTTGCCTCGAAGGGGGCTACAACCTTGCGGCGCTGGGGCGATCGGTCCGGGCGCATGTGGACGCACTGATGAGGGCCGCGTAATGACGGAAATCGCAACCATGTCCTTCGAGGACGCGATGAAAGAGCTGGAATCGGTCGTAACGCGGCTGGAAAGCGGCAATGCCTCGCTTGAGGATTCGATCAAGCTGTATGAACGCGGCGCCGCCCTGCGCGCCCATTGCGAAGCCCGCCTGCGCGAGGCAGAGGAGCGGGTCGAAAAGATCACCCTCGCCCAGGGCCAGCCCACCGGCACCACCAAGGCCGAGGGCCTGTGATGCTGCAGGCCCGCATGGACGAGGTGAAGGCGCAGGTCGAGGCCGCGCTGGATGCCGCGATGAACGACCTTCCCCAGGGTGAGCTGACGGACGCGATGCGCTACGCCTGCCTTGGCGGCAAGAAGCTGCGTGCCTTTCTGGTGATGGAATCGGCCCGCCTGCATGGCGTGCCCGACAGCGCCGCCCTGCCGGTCGCCATGGCGGTCGAGGCGCTGCATACCTATAGCCTCGTCCATGACGACCTGCCGGCGATGGATGATGACGACCTGCGCCGGGGCCTGCCGACCGTGCATGTGCAATGGTCCGAGGCGACCGCGATTCTGGCCGGTGATGCGTTGCAGACTCTGGCTTTCGAAATGATGACCGATCCCGCCATTGGCGACGGCGAGGTGCGGGCCCGCCTGATTGCAGCCTTCGCCCATGCCGTCGGCCCCGCCGGCATGGTTTACGGCCAGATGCTGGACATCAATGCCGAACAGTCGGAAACGCCGCTGGACATCGCCGGCATCACCCGGATGCAGGTTGCCAAGACCGGCGCGCTGATCGCTTTCGCCGCCGTGTCGGGCGCGCTGATCGCGGGTGCGGAAACCGAGGCGCTGCGGATCTATGCCGCGAAACTGGGCCTTGCCTTCCAGATCCATGACGACGTTCTGGACGTCACCGGCGATCAGGAAATGACCGGCAAGCGGGTGGGTAAAGATGCAGGCGCCGGCAAGGCGACCTTCGTGTCGCTGCTGGGGCTGGACGGTGCCCGCGCGCGCGAGGCCGAATTGATCGAACGCGCCAACGCCGCGCTGTCACCTTATGGTGAAAAGGCGGAAAACTTGCGTGCGCTGGCGCGTTTCGTTATCGACCGCCAAAGCTGAAGCCCCGGAAAGGGCCGCCAAGAATGAGCCAAGATCGCCCCAAGACCCCGGTTCTCGACCGGGTGAACATGCCATCCGACCTGAAGGCGCTTTCCGACCGGGAATTGCGCCAGCTTGCCGACGAATTGCGCGCCGAAACCATCAGCGCCGTATCGGTGACCGGCGGCCATCTGGGCGCGGGTCTGGGCGTGGTCGAAATGACGGTGGCGCTGCATGCCGTCTTTGACGCGCCGCGCGACAAGATCATCTGGGATGTGGGCCATCAGTGCTACCCCCACAAGATCCTGACCGGTCGGCGTGACCGTATCCGCACGTTGCGCACGGGCGGCGGGCTGTCGGGTTTCACCAAGCGATCCGAAAGCCCCTATGACCCGTTCGGGGCCGGGCACAGCTCGACCTCGATTTCTGCGGCGGTGGGCTTTGCCATGGCGCGGGAATTGGGCGGCGATCCCGGCGATGCGATTGCGGTGATCGGCGACGGCGCGATGTCGGCCGGCATGGCATTCGAGGCGCTGAACAATGCCGGCCATCTGGGCAAGCGGCTGTTCGTGATCCTCAACGACAATGAAATGTCCATCGCGCCCCCGACCGGGGCGCTGTCGACCTATCTGACGAAGCTGTATACCGAGGGCCCATTTCAGGAACTGAAATCCATCGCCAAGGGCGCGGTGGGCTTCCTGCCGGGGCCGATTCAGGAAGGCGCGCGCAGGGCCAAGGAAATGCTGAAGGGCATGGCCATCGGCGGCACCCTGTTCGAGGAGTTGGGCTTTTCCTATATCGGCCCGGTCGACGGGCATGATCTGGACCAGCTTCTGGCGCTGCTGCGCACGGTGAAGGCGCGGGCCGACGGGCCGGTGCTGATCCATGCGATCACCCGCAAGGGGAAGGGCTATGCGCCCGCCGAAGGCGCCGCCGACCGTGGCCATGCACGTGGCAAGTTCGACGTGGTCACGGGCGAACAGGCCAAGGCCAAATCCAACGCGCCCAGCTATACCAGCGTATTCGCCAAGGCGTTGATCGCCGAGGCCGAGCGTGACGACAAAATCGCCGCCATTACCGCCGCCATGCCGGACGGGACCGGGCTGAACCTGTTCGCCGAACGTTTCCCGCGCCGCTGCTTTGACGTGGGTATTGCCGAACAGCACGCTGTGACTTTCAGCGCCGGTCTGGCTGCGGGTGGTATAAAACCCTTCTGCGCGCTGTATTCGACCTTCCTGCAACGCGGCTATGACCAAATCGTGCATGACGTGGCGATCCAGCGTCTGCCGGTGCGTTTCGCCATCGACCGCGCCGGGTTGGTCGGCGCGGATGGGGCGACCCATGCCGGGGCCTTCGATATCGGTTTCCTCGCCAATCTGCCCGGCATGGTGGTGATGGCCGCCGCTGACGAGGCCGAACTGGTCCATATGGTCGCTACCGCCGCCGCCCATGATACCGGCCCCATCGCCTTCCGCTTCCCGCGGGGCGAGGGCACCGGCGTCGAAATGCCCGAGCGCGGCATGCCGCTGGAAATCGGCAAGGGCCGCATGATCGCCGAGGGCAGCCGCGTCGCTATCCTGTCCTTCGGCACCCGCCTGTCCGAGGTCATGACCGCCCGCGAGGCGCTGATGGCGCGCGGCATCACGCCCACCGTCGCCGATGCCCGTTTCGCCAAGCCGCTGGACCGCGATCTGATACTGCGCCTTGCGGCCGATCACGAGGCGCTCATCACCATCGAAGAAGGTGCCATCGGCGGCTTCGGCAGTCATGTAGCCCAGCTTCTGGCCGATGAGGGCGTGTTCGATCACGGGCTGAAATTCCGTTCAATGGTGCTGCCCGACACCTTCATCGACCATAACAGCCCGGCGGCGATGTATGCCGACGCCGCCATGAACGCCCCCGATATCGAGGCAAAGGTGCTGGAGGTGCTGGGCGTGGCCCAGATCGGGGATAAGCGGGCGTGAGCGGAACGGATATTCCAAGCTATCAGCAATTTATGCTTCCCGTTCTGAAGCTGATTGCGGTAGGCGAAACCCGGATCAAGAGCTTGTTGCCGCAGCTACAGGCCGAGTTTCAACTGACCGACGAGCAGATGGAGCGGCTGACCCCAAGCGGAAGTAAAACTTACATTTATGACCGCGCTTATTGGGCCTGTTCGTATATGTTGAAAGCAGGATTCATCTCACGACGTGCTCGCGGAGCTTACGTTGTATCGCCGAGAGGACGAGAGTTCCTGGAATCGAATCCCACAAAATTGGACAATCGGATACTGTCTGAATCTGCCGATTTTCGATTTTGGAAAGCGGTGCGCAATTCGAACGATGACGACCGCCCAGACGTCAGTGGTATCCCGGCTGAGTCCTCTGAAACCCCCGAAGATCTGAAGGAAAGCGCGTTCGCCAAGCTGGACAGCACGCTTTCTGAAGAACTGCTTGAGCACCTCCTCGCGCTTACCCCCGCCCGTTTCGAGCAGCTTATTGTCGAGCTTCTTCTGGCCATGGGTTATGGTAATGGTCATGCAGAAATGGGCCGTGCCATCGGCAAATCCGGCGATGGCGGGATCGACGGGGTGGTGAACGAGGATAAGTTAGGCCTCGATGCCGTTTATATTCAGGCCAAAAAATACAAGCCTGAAATTACGGTTGGAAGGCCGGCACTCCAGGCCTTCATTGGTTCGATGACCGGTGAAAGCGCCACCAAGGGCGTGTTCGTCACCACCTCGGGCTTCTCGCGCGAGGCGCATGATTATGTGCGTCGCGTTCAGCAGCGCGTGGTTCTGATCGACGGGGCACGACTGGCGCGGCTGATGATTGACCATGGCGTCGGCGTCAGGGTTGACAAGACCTATGTGCTGCGTTCCATCGATGCGAACTTCTTCGACCCAATCTGATGGAATAACCATGTCCCGCCATACCCATGCCGACGCCCATCCCGATGATCCGCATTTCATTTCGCGCTCGGGCTGGCTCCGGGCGGCGGTGTTGGGGGCGAATGACGGAATCGTCTCGGTCGCGTCGCTTCTGGCGGGGATCGCGGCCTCGGGCGCGGATCGTCATGCGGTGCTGCTGGCCGGGATCGCCGGGCTTTCGGCAGGTGCGCTGTCGATGGCGGCGGGAGAATACGTGTCGGTTTCCAGCCAGTCCGACATTGAACGCGCCGATATCAGGCGCGAAACCCGCGCGCTGAAAGAGGACCCGGAGACCGAGCTGATCGAGCTGGCCGAGATCTATGAAAAGCGCGGGCTTGCACCGGAAACCGCCCTGCGGGTGGCGCGCGAGATGACGGAATATGATGCGCTCGGCGCCCATATCCGGGACGAGTTGGGCTTGTCAGACGTGACCGCTGCCAATCCGTTGCAGGCGGCGTTTACCTCGGCGTTGACCTTTACGGCGGCGGGGGCGGTGCCGCTGCTAGGGGCCTGGCTGGCACCGGCGGGGATGGTCATTCCGGTGGTTCTGATGGCCACGCTGATCGCGATGGCGGTACTGGGCTTCATCGGTGCCAAGGCCGGCGGCGCGCCTGCGGGGCGGGCGGTGCTGCGCGTGATCTTTTGGGGCTGCGTTGCCATGGGGGTTACCGCCGGCATCGGAAAACTGTTTGGCGTGACCGTGGGGTAGCGATGCTGAAGCGACTGGTCGTGATGGCTGTTCTGGCGGCCGGGCCTGCGGCGGCGACGCAGGAATATATCCTGCCGACGCTGTTCGACGTCCAGGGCGTGGCGGCGGGCGATGTGCTGAACATCCGGGCCGCGCCGAATGCCTCGGCCACGATCATCGGCACACTGCTGCCCGACGCCAAGGGTGTCGAGATCACCGGGCATGACCCCTCGGGGCGATGGGGGCAGGTGAATGCGGGCGAACAGGTGGGCTGGGTGTCGATGCGGTTTCTGAATTACCGCACCGATGTCTGGCAGCCGGGCAAGCTGCCCGCAGGTTTCAGTTGCGGCGGGACCGAACCCTTCTGGTCCTTCGAGGTTCGGGATGGCGGCCTGATCTGGGACGAGCCGAATCACAAGATAGCGCTGTCGGGGGCGGTGGTGCTGGATACGGGTGTTTTCCGCGATCCGCGGCGGGGGATTTATGTCGAGGATGACCACGACCTGCTGACCGCCGCGATTACCCCCGCGCAATGTTCCGATGGCATGTCGGATATGGCTTACGGCTTGCAGGCCACGGTGATCCGGCAAAGCCGCGATGCCGCCCCGGTGATGTATTCGGGCTGCTGCCGGATCGCGCGCTAGGCTGCGACCGCCAGCAGCAGCGCCAGCGCGGCAACGGACGTGCCGGCACCGATCGCGGCGGATCGCCAGCTGAACCGTTTGGGCGGCGCGGCCGGTTTGGCCTGCTGGCGGGCGCGCCAGATCGCATCCTCGATCAGGCCGGGCATCAGCGGCATGGCGCGTTGCAGCGTCTGGGCGATGCGCTGGCTGTCCTTGAGGAAGGCGCGCGGCCCGAGATTGGCCTTGATGTAATCCTCGACCACCGGACGGGCGGCATTCCAGATATTCAGGTTGGGGTCGAGCGAGCGGGCGACGCCTTCGACCACGACCATGGTGCGCTGCAGCAGGATCAGCTCGGTCCGGGTCTGCATGCCAAAGCGTTCCGTGACCTCGAACAGATAGCCGAGCAGGTTGGCCATGGAGATCTGGCTGGCATCGGCGCCGAAGATCGGCTCTCCCACGGCGCGCAGCGCGCGGGCGAAGGCGGCCGGGTCGCGGTCGCGGGGGACATAGCCTGCCTCGAAATGGACGCGGGCGAGGGCGTCGTAATCGCGGCGGATGAAACCCATCAGGATCTCGGCATAGACGCGGCGGGTATATTCGTCGATCTCGCCCATGATGCCGAAATCATAGGCGATCACGTCGCCATTCGGCGCGACCTTCAGGTTGCCCTGATGCATGTCGCCGTGAAAGAACCCATCACGCAGCGCATGGGACAGGAACAGTTGCAGGATCCGTTCGGCCAGCAGGCTGGTATCATGCCCCGCTGCCCGGATCGCGGCCACATTCCCCAGTGAAATCCCTTCGGCCCAGTCCGAGGTCAGCACCCGGCGCGAGGTTAGCCCCCAATGCGGCATCGGCACCTGAATATGGGCGTCGTCACGGGTGTTTTCGGCGAAAAGCGAGGCAGAGGCCGCTTCCAGTCGCAGGTCCAACTCGCCGTTCACGGTGTCTTCGAAATGCTGCACCACGTCCTTGGGGCGCAGGCGGCGGGTGGCGGGCGACAGCGCCTCGATCATGTTCGCGCCGAAATGGAAGGCGTCGATGTCGCGGGCGAAAGCGGTGCCGATATTGGGGCGCAGCACCTTCACGGCCACCTCCTGCCCGGTATCGGCGCGCCGCGCCCGGTGCACCTGCGCGATAGAGGCTGCGGCCACGGAATCGGAAAACTCGCTGAAGACCTGATCGACCGGGCGGCCCAGATCGGCCTGGATCATCTGCTTGGCGGTTTCGGTCGGGAAGGGGGGCAGCTTGTCCTGAAGATAGCTCAGCTGGTCGGCCAGCTCGACCCCCACCACATCGGGGCGGGTCGACAGGATCTGGCCGAACTTGATGTAGGCCGGGCCAAGCGCGGTGATGGCGCGGGTGACCGGCGGCAGCGAGGGATCGCCCTTATAGCCCAGCCAGCGGAACGGCCAGCCCAGCACGCGCGCCGCCACGCGGACATTGCGCGGCGCGTCCATCGCATCCAGCGCCACGCCCATCGCACCCGTGCGTTCGAAGGTGGCGCCGGTGCGGATCAGGCGCCAGATATTATGAGGGCCGCGCATGTTACAGCTTCCAGCCCGAATGCAGCGCGGCAATGCCCATGGAGAGGTTGCGATACTGCACGCGTTCAAACCCGGCATCGCGGATCATGGTGGCGAATGTGTCCTGATCGGGGAAGTTGCGGATAGATTCGACCAGATACTGATAGCTGTCGCGATCATTGGCGATCAGCTGGCCCATCACCGGGATGACATTGAAGCTGTAGCGGTCGTAGGCCCATTGCATCGCTGGAACCGGCAGCTGTGAAAATTCCAGCACCATCAGCCGCCCGCCGGGGCGCAGGACGCGGAAAGCCTCTGCCAATGCATCGGGGATGCGGGTGACGTTGCGGATGCCGAAGCTGATCGTATAGCGATCGAAGCTGTTATCCTTGAAGGGCAGGGCCATCGCATCGCCCGTGACCCAGCCCAGACGGTCGGCAAGGCGTTCCGCCTCGGCCCGTTTGCGGCCTTCGACCAGCATCGATTCGGTCATGTCGCAGACGGTGACTTGCGCATTTGGCGCGCGGTCGAGAAAGCGAAAGGCGATATCGCCCGTCCCGCCCGCCACATCCAGCAGGGCCTGCCCGTTCTGCGGAGCCAGCCAGTCCATCATGGCATTCTTCCAGATGCGATGAATGCCGACGCTCATCACGTCGTTCATCACGTCATAGCGCGAGGCGACGCTTGAAAACACGCCATGGACCAGACCGGCCTTTTCGTCCTCGGCCACGGTTTGAAAGCCGAAATGGGTTTCCTTATGGGATGTCATGCTCTTGCCGTTCACGCTTGTCGGGGCCAGTTAAGGCCTGTGATTGGCCGACACAATGCGACGAAAGACAGCGGAATGCCAGAACTGCCCGAAGTTGAAACAGTCCGCCGCGGCCTTCAGCCGCATCTGGAAGGCCGGCGGATTGCCCGGCTGGTGCTGAACCGCGACGGGCTGCGCTGGAAATTCCCGCCCGATCTGGTGCAGGTGGCGACGGGTGCCACGGTCACCGGGCTGCGGCGGCGGTCGAAATATGTGCTGCTGGATCTGGACCGCGAGGCCTCGATCCTGATCCACTTGGGCATGTCGGGGAGAATGCTGATCGAAGGCGCGGGCGTGGGCGATTTTCACCGCGACCCGGCGATCCTGCCGCGCCATGACCATGTGGTGTTCGAGACCGACGAAGGCACCCGAATTACGATGAACGACGCCCGCCGCTTTGGCATGGTCGACCTGATCCGGGGCAGCTCGCCCCTGTTGGATGTGCTGGGGCCAGAGCCTTTGGGCGATGAATTCACCGGGGCCACGCTGGCGGCGGCGTTTGAAGGGCGCCGCGCGCCGGTCAAGGCGGCGTTGCTGGATCAGGGCGTGGTGGCGGGTCTGGGCAATATCTACGTATCCGAATCGCTGCACCGGGCCGGGATCGACCCGCGCCGGGCGGCGGGTCGGATCGGCCGGGCGCGGCTGGATGCGCTGGCAGGCCATATCAAGGATGTCCTGACCGAGGCGATCGCGGCGGGCGGATCCTCGTTGCGCGACCATCGGCAGGCGACGGGCGAACTGGGCTATTTCCAGCACAGTTTCCGGGTTTACGACCGCGAGGGCGCACCCTGTCCGCGTCCCGGCTGCGACGGCCATGTGCAGCGAATCGTGCAATCGGGGCGGTCCAGCTTCTGGTGTCCACGCTGCCAGCGCTAGCGCCCTCGCGCGGAGGCTGGCCCTCGGGTCACGGCTTTGTTAGGACAGTCCGATCCGCAATCGCGAAGGGGCACCCCATGGGTTACCAGACCATCACTGTCGAGATCGACGATTACGTCGCGCTGATCCGCCTGAACCGACCAGATGCGCTGAACGCGCTGAACTCGGAACTGCTGGGCGAGCTGTCGGCGGCGCTTGTCGATGCCGACCAGAATGACAAGGTGCGCTGCATCGTCATCACCGGCAGCGAAAAGGCCTTTGCGGCCGGCGCCGACATCAAGGAGATGTCCAGCAAAAGCTTTGTGGATGTCTTCAACGAAAACCTGTTCGTTGCCCCGACGGAAACGATTGCCAATACGCGCAAGCCGATCATCGCGGCCGTTTCCGGCTATGCGCTTGGCGGCGGGGCGGAACTGGCCATGGCCTGCGATTTCATCATCGCTGCGGATAACGCGAAATTCGGCCAGCCAGAAATCAACCTCGGCGTGATCCCCGGCATCGGCGGCACCCAGCGACTGACCCGGTTCGTCGGCAAGTCGAAGTCCATGGACATGAACCTGACCGGTCGTTTCATGGATGCCGAGGAAGCCGAGCGTTCGGGCCTGGTCAGCCGCGTCGTGCCGAGCGCGAAGCTGATCCCCGAGGCGATGGCCGTTGCCCGCAAGATCGCGGAAAAATCGCAGGTTGCGGTCAAGGCTGCCAAGGAGGCCGTCAACCGCAGCTATGAAACGACGCTGCGCGAAGGGCTGCAATACGAACGCCGCCTGTTCCACGCGTTGTTTTCCACCGAGGATCAGAAGGAAGGCATGGCCGCATTCCTTGAAAAGCGCGAGCCGCAGTTCCGCGATCGCTGATTCCGCTTGGCTTTCCGGCCCGGCGCCTGTATAGGCCCGGGCTTACATGCGCGTGGGCCCGCTTAAGGCAAGAATCATGACCGTTCTTCAGGAACGGTGCCATGGGGCTTTTGCGTAACAGATATTCGACGAACACACAGGAACGCACCCATGGCCAACACGCCCCAGTCCAAGAAACGCGCCCGCCAGATCGAGCGCCGCACCGACGTCAACAAAGCTCGCCGCTCGCGCATCCGCACCTACCTGCGCAAGGTCGAAGAAGCGATCGCCTCGGGTGATGCCGATGCTGCCAAGGCCGCTCTGCGGGCTGCTGAACCCGAATTGATGCGCGGTGTGACCAAAGGCGTCGTCCACAAGAACACCGCCTCGCGCAAGGTTTCGCGCCTGGCCGCACGCGTGAAAGCAGTCGCTGCGAAGTAATCGGACACACAGGTGATTCTTCCCATGGTTGTGGGCGGAAGCACCAATGAAAGTTGACGTAAGGGCGCATCCTGCATGCGCCCTTTTGCTTTTTGACGTCTCCAAACTTCTGAATTTCCAACATATTCGGGCAAGTCTCTGGATTTGCGACGGCTTTGCGAAAGCGTCCCGGATTCGTTCCAGCGAAGTTTCTGTCAAGCGCGAAGATCGGTTGCGGGGGGGCTTCGGGAAGCGCTAGCTTCAATCCTGCGATTCACGTCGCCTTGGGGGAAGTCGCACCCAGCAGGTTCTGCCAACCGGCCAGAAGGTGCGAACAATCAGACCGTTTCAGCGGTCATACGCTGCTAATGCGAAGGGCTGCTACCTTTCGCAGACGGCGGTGGATTTTGTCCGGGTCGGACAGGCCGCGCGGGGCTTTGCGCCGCGATGTCCGGTTGTTGCCGTCCCCCAAAGGCTTCGTGTGTCGCCCTTGCCGCTGGTGCGGTCGGGAACGGGGACAGGACGGACGAGATAAAAAGAATGAAAGACCTTTGGGATCGGGCCAGCAACACGCTGCGGGACCGCGTCGGCAGCAACAACCACACCGCATGGATTGCGCCGTTGGATCTGACCGGAATCGATTCGGGCGAGGCGCAGATCGTGACGCCGACGCGTTTCATTTCCGATTGGGTGCAGCGCCATTATGCCGACGCGATTCGCGATGCCCTGATCGAGGTTGGCGCCCCGATTGCGCGTCTGAATTTCCGCGTGGCCGCGGCGCGCCGCGCCGCCGCAGCGCCGCGCAAGCAGGCGGCCGCCCCCGTTGCCGCCCCCCGTGCGGTCGAGCCGGAAATGTCCGCCCCGCTGGATGCCCGCTTTACCTTTGAAAATTTCGTCGTCGGCAAGCCGAACGAACTGGCCCATGCCGCCGCCCGCCGCGTCGCCGAGGGCGGGCCGGTGACCTTCAACCCGCTGTTCCTTTATGGCGGCGTGGGTCTGGGCAAGACTCACCTGATGCATGCCATCGCCAGCGATATCCGCACCCGCCGCCCCGAGGCGCGCGTGCTGTATCTGTCGGCGGAACAGTTCATGTACCGCTTTGTGCAGGCGCTGCGCGAACGCACGGTCATGGATTTCAAGGAAATGTTCCGCACCGTCGAGGTGCTGATGGTCGATGATGTGCAGTTCATCGCCGGCAAGGAATCGACGCAGGAGGAGTTCTTCCACACGTTCAACGCGCTGGTGGATCAGGGCAAGCAGATCGTGATTTCCGCTGACCGCGCGCCGGGCGAGATCAAGGATCTGGAAGACCGCATCAAGTCGCGCCTGCAATGCGGGCTGGTCGTCGACCTGCACCCGACCGATTACGAATTGCGCCTTGGCATCCTGCAATCCAAGACCGACGCTTTCCGGGCGCAATATGCGGGCCTGTGTATCGAGCCGGGCGTGCTGGAGTTCCTGGCGCACCGCATCACCTCGAATGTGCGGGTGCTGGAAGGCGCGCTGCAGCGTCTGTTCGCCTTCGCCAGCCTCGTCGGTCGCAAGATCGACATGGATCTGACGCAGGACTGCCTGGCCGATATTCTGCGTTCTTCGGATCGCAAGCTGTCGATCGAGGATATCCAGCGCAAGGTGGCGGAACATTACAACATCAAGCTGGCCGATCTGGTCGGACAGAAGCGCGTGCGCACCATTGCCCGGCCTCGGCAGGTTGCAATGTATCTGGCCAAGCAGATGACCACCCGCAGCTTGCCGGAAATCGGCCGCCGCTTTGGTGGGCGCGATCACACCACCATCATGCACGGCGTTCGCAAGATCGAGGAGCTTTGCACCGAAGATCACGGCATGGCCGAGGACGTGCAGCTGCTGCGCCGCGCATTGGAAGCATAGCTCGGCGACAGCCAAGGCTTGATTCTGGCGGGATTTTTAATGACATTCGGCGAACCGGCCATGGGGCCGGTTTTGATGCGCCGGGATGTGCGCAGATATTGACGCGCATTGCAGGGGACTGGTGATGAAATTCTCGATTGAACGGGCCGATCTGGTAAAGGCCGTGGCGCAGGCGCAATCCGTTGTGGAACGCCGCCATACCATTCCGATCCTGGCCAATGTCCAAATCGAGGCCACGCCCGACGGCGTCAGCTTCCGCGCCACGGATCTGGATACCGAGGTCGTGGACCGCGCCCCCGCGCAGGTCGAACGCCCCGGTGCCACCACCGTTTCGGCGCAGATGCTGAACGAGATCGCGCGCAAGCTGCCCGACGGCTCGTTGGTGACCATCGCCGTCGATGGCGCGAATGAGCGGCTGACCGTGCAGGCGGGACGGTCGAACTTTAGCCTCGCCACGCTGCCGACCGAGGATTTCCCGGTCATGGCCAATGCCGAATACAGCGCCAATTTCGCCGCCCCCGCGCCAGTGCTGCGCCGGCTGTTCGACAAGTCGAAATTCGCGATCTCCAACGAGGAAACCCGTTATTACCTGAACGGGGTCTATATGCATGTGGCCCAGGGCGATGAGGGCATGGTGCTGCGCTGCGTGGCGACGGACGGTCACCGTCTGGCACGAATCGACGCGGAGCTGCCGGATGGTGCCTCGGACATGCCGGGGGTGATCGTGCCCAAGAAGACCGTGGCCGAGCTGCGCAAGCTGCTGGACGATGACGAGATGCAGATCGCGGTTTCCGTCAGCGAAACCAAGGTGCGTTTCGCGACCCCGAACATCACCCTGACCTCAAAGGTGATCGACGGAACATTCCCCGATTACACCCGCGTCATTCCAGCCGGAAATACCCGCAAGCTGGAAGTCGATGCCAAGGATTTCGCCCGCGCCGTCGACCGTGTGGCCACCGTCAGCAGCGAACGCTCGCGCGCGGTCAAGCTGGCGCTGGAGATGGACCGGCTGGTCTTGTCGGTGAACGCCCCCGATGCTGGCACGGCAGATGAAGAACTGGCCGTGGCCTACGGTGACGATCCGCTGGAGATCGGATTTAACGCCAAATACTTGCAGGAAATCGCCGGTCAGGTGGATCGCGAAAATGCGGTCTTCATGTTCAACGGCTCTGGCGATGCGGCGCTGATCCGCGAGGGCAATGACCTGTCCGCCGTTTATGTCGTCATGCCGATGCGCGTGTGACGCTCAGCCGACTGACGCTGGCGCAGTTCCGGTCTTGGCCGCGTCTGGATCTGCATCTGGACGCGAGGCCGGTTGCGCTGCACGGGCCGAACGGCTCTGGCAAGACCAATGTACTTGAGGCGGTGTCCATGCTGTCGCCCGGGCGCGGTATTCGCGGCGTGGCGCCTGCCGAACAGGCGCGGCAGGGCGTCGGCGCAGGTTGGCGCATTCGGGCTGAAATCGGTGACAGGCAGGTCGAGACCTCGGCCCCGCCCGGTGCCAGCCGCAGCGTGACGCTGGACGACAAGGCCGCGCCGCAGACGGCGCTGGGGGCGCTGCTGCGGGTGATCTGGCTGACCCCGGCGATGGACCGGATCTGGACCGATGCGCCCGAAGGGCGGCGGCGGTTTCTGGACCGGGTGACGCTGTCCTTTCACCCCGACCATGCCGAGGCGTCGCTGGCTTATGAAAAGGCGATGCGCGAAAGGAACCGGCTGCTGAAGGATCAGATCACCGATCCCGGCTGGTATCGCGCGCTGGAAAGCCAGATGGCGGACGCGGGCGCGCGCATCACCCGCAACCGGCTGGCGGCGCTGGCGGCGATCACTGCCGCGCAGGACGAATCCAGCGGCTTTCCCGCCGCCCGGCTGACCCTGCTGCCGGGCGAGGGCTTCGCCGATGATCCAAATGCCGGCGACATCGCCGGGCGGCTGGCGGCGATGCGGCCGCGCGATCTGGCCGCCGGGCGCAGCCTGACCGGCCCGCACCGCGCAGATCTGGGGGCCGTCTGGGGGCCGCAGGACATGGCGGCGGCGCTGTCCTCGACCGGCGAGCAGAAGGCGCTGCTGCTGTCGCTGATCCTCGCCAATGCCCGGGCGCTGTCCGATCAGCCGGTCATGCTGCTGCTGGACGAGGTGGCGGCGCATCTGGATGCCGGACGCCGGGCGGCGCTGTATGACCAGATCACGGCACTTCCGGCGCAATCCATGCTGACCGGCACCGGGCCGGAACTGTTCGCCGAATTCGGCCCCCGCGCCCGCCAGATCGCCGTCACCCGGATCGAGGGCGCGTCAGCCGCCGCCGATTAAAGCAGCCATTCGATCGGCAGCACGTTCAGCACATAGACCATGATCCGGCTGCCCATTCCCAGCCCCGGCTCGTGGTCAATCTCTACTGTCGAGCCATCGGGCTGCGGGTCCAGCCAGACCATATCGCGGCCTTTCAGCTCGGGCTTGAAGCTGCGCGGGATCAGGGATTCGTCGAACATGCGCGTGCTGCCCGCCGCGATGGTCGGGCTGTCGATCAGAAAGCCCATCTCGCAATTCAGCAGGGCCGATCGCGGGTCGAAGTTGAACGATCCGATGAAGACGCGGCTGTCATCCACGACGAAGGTCTTTGCGTGCAGCGAGGCCCCGGACGATCCGATCGGACCCAGTTCCTGTTCTCCCTTCGGTCGCTCTCCGGTCGGCTTCAATTCGTACAGATCGGCGCCATCTTCCAGCAACTCTCGCCGGTACTTGGTATAGCCGGCATGCACCATCGGCACATCGGTCGCCTCCCATGCATTGGTCAGGATACGGACCTGAGCGCCGGATTTTGCCATCTCGCCAAAATACCTCGTGCCAGCCTTGGAGGGCACGAAATAGGCGGAAATCAGGTCCATCTTGCTGGCCACTGGCCCGACGATGTTGCCGAGACGGTTGATCATCAACTGGTCCCTGCGGACGTCGCCGCTGCCCTTGACCGGATCATCGGCCACGACCTGAACGTCGGTCCATTCCAGTTGCGGTGTGCGACCGGCGGTCAGGTCGTCGATCACAGTGCGCACGCTGGCAAGATAGGCCTGCCCGGCGTCCGAGGCCTTGGCCTGTTCAAGTGCCGCATCAAACGCGGCCATGTCACCATCGCCCGAGATCACCTGTTCCAGCCCAAGGACCGGCGCGCTGTTCCAGTATTCATCGAAGATCGCGGCGGTATCTGTCACCACCTTGCCGACCCCCAGAACGTCGAGGTCCA
The DNA here is from genome assembly GCF_011308835.1 of Paracoccus xiamenensis. GTDB lineage: Bacteria > Pseudomonadota > Alphaproteobacteria > Rhodobacterales > Rhodobacteraceae > Paracoccus > Paracoccus xiamenensis. Next base: position 109,793 of record NZ_JAAOHY010000004.1, read on the forward strand.
GATAGGACGGCTCATCCCCCACGGCGAAATATTCGTTGCCGATATTGCGCCCGCCGACGATTGCAGCAGCCCCATCAACGATAAAAGCCTTGTTGTGCATGCGCCGGTTCATGCGCAGCGGGTACAGCGCATATCCGGCCATCTTGGGCGTGCGAATGGTCGAAGGGTTGAACAGCCGCACATCGAAATTCGGTCGCGCGTGCATCGCCGCAAGGCTCTGGTCCAGCCCTGCGATGCCGTTATCGTCCAGCAGCAGCCGCACACGCACCCCGCGCGCTGCCGCATCACGCAGTGCTTCCATCAGCAGCAGCCCCGACACATCGTCGTGCCAGATGTAATACATAACGTCGATCGAGCGTTCGGCATTCCGCGCCAGCGCAATCCGGCTGTGCAACGCGCCAAGCCCGATTGGAAGCGGCAGAACGCCCGATTTACCGGGATGGGCGGCCTGCGCTTCGGCCGCGCGCGGGCCCAGGCGGGTCGCGGGATCAAAGGGCATCGCCGTTTCGACTGGCCGACCTTCGGTTGAGGGGACCGGGAACAGCATCCGGCCCGCCACCCACAGCAATGCCAGTATGAACAGGATCTGTAACACCATCCGCAGCCACCGCATCATTGTCCCTCGCATCCGTTACTCGGGCCAGTCTCACGACACCTGCGCGGGATGCGCAAGAGATCGCGCCAAAGCGGCGGAAAGCCACGAAATACCGTGGCTTTGCCGTGACTTTGCCCGCGTGAGTGACTATATCATGCGCAAATGAACAGGAACATTCAGGCATGAACGATACTGCCCCGCAACAAGCAGAATACGGCGCCGATTCGATCAAGGTGCTGAAAGGGCTGGAGGCCGTCCGCAAGCGCCCCGGCATGTATATCGGCGACACCGACGACGGCAGCGGCCTGCATCACATGGTTTACGAAGTTGTCGACAACGGCATCGACGAAGCCCTTGCCGGTCACGCCGATTTCGTGCGCGTCAAGATCCATGCCGACAGCAGCATCTCGGTCCGCGACAACGGTCGCGGCATTCCCGTCGACATGCACCCGACCGAAGGCGTTTCGGCGGCAGAAGTCATCATGACCCAGCTGCATGCCGGCGGTAAATTCGACCAGAACAGCTATAAGGTCTCGGGCGGTTTGCACGGGGTTGGCGTTTCGGTCGTGAATGCGCTGTCCGATTGGCTGGAACTGCGGATCTGGCGCAACGGCAAGGAACATGTCGCGCGTTTCGAAAACGGCGACACGGTCGAACATCTGCGCGTCGTCGGCGATGCGGCCCCCGGCGAAAAGGGGACCGAGGTGCGGTTTCTGGCCTCGTCCCGCGAAGACCGGCCGGACGGCACCTTCTCGAACCGGGATTTCGTGTTCAAGACGCTGGAAAACCGTCTGCGGGAACTCGCTTTCCTGAACAGCGGCGTGCGGATCATTCTGGAAGATGAACGTCCGGCAGAACCGCTGAAGACCGAACTGTTCTATGAAGGCGGCGTGCGCGAGTTCGTGAAATACATCGACCGTTCAAAAAGCGCGGTCATGCCTGAACCGATCTTCATGCAGGGCGAAAAAGGCGGCATCGGGGTCGAGGTCGCGATGTGGTGGAACGACAGCTACCACGAAACCGTGCTGCCCTTTACCAACAACATCCCGCAGCGCGACGGCGGCACCCACTTGGCCGGCTTCCGGGGCGCGCTGACGCGTGTGATCACAAAATATGCGCAGGACAGCGGCATCGCCAAGCGCGAGAAGGTCGAATTTACCGGCGATGATGCGCGCGAAGGGCTGACCTGCGTGCTGTCGGTCAAGGTGCCGGATCCGAAATTCTCCAGCCAGACCAAGGACAAGCTGGTCTCATCCGAGGTGCGCCCTGCGGTCGAAGGTCTGGTTGGCGAGAAGCTGTCCGAGTGGTTCGAGGAAAACCCGGCCGAGGCCAAGCAGATCGTCGGCAAGATCATCGAGGCCGCATTGGCCCGTGAAGCCGCCCGTAAGGCGCGCGAACTGACCCGGCGCAAAACGGCGATGGATATTGCCAGCCTGCCCGGCAAGCTGGCCGACTGTCAGGAAAAAGACCCGGCCTTGTCCGAACTGTTCATCGTCGAGGGTGACTCGGCCGGTGGATCGGCCAAGCAGGGGCGTTCGCGCAAGAATCAGGCCGTGCTGCCCTTGCGCGGGAAGATCTTGAACGTCGAACGCGCGCGCTTCGACCGGATGCTGTCCTCGGAAACGGTGGGCACGCTGATTACCGCGCTTGGTACCGGCATCGGGCGGGACGAATTCAATCTGGACAAGCTGCGCTACCACAAGATCGTCATCATGACCGATGCCGATGTGGACGGTGCCCATATCCGCACCCTGCTGCTGACCTTCTTCTTCCGGCAGATGCCCGAACTGATCGAAGCGGGCCATCTGTATATCGCCGAACCGCCCCTTTATAAGGTCGGTCGCGGCCGGTCCGAGGTCTATCTGAAGAACGAGGCCGCCTTGGAGGATTACCTGATCCAGCAGGGCATTGACGGTGCCACGCTGCGTCTTGGGTCGGGCGAGACGCTTTCGGGCAATGACCTGCTGCGGGTGATCGAGGATGCGCGGACCGCCCGGCGGATCCTGCGCGCCTATCCGACCCATTACCCGCCTCACGTGACCGAGCAGGCGGCCATCGCCGCCGCTTTGCTGCCCGGCCGTGTTGACGAAGATGCGGGTGCGGTGGCGGCGGACGTTGCCGCGCGTCTGGATCTGGTGGCCGAGGAATATGAACGCGGCTGGTCCGGGCGGCCGACCCAGGACGGCGGCATCCGGCTGTCGCGTCTGGTGCGCGGGGTCGAAGAGGGCCGGACGCTGGACGGCCCGATGCTGCGGTCGGCTGAATCGCGTCGACTGGGCGCGATGACGGCGAAGCTTCAGGAAATCTACGCCAAGCCGGCTGTGCTGGTGCGCAAGGACCGCGAGGTGCCGATCTTTGGCCCGCTGAGCCTGCTGTCGGCGATCCTGCTGGAAGGCGAAAAGGGCCTGTCGCTGCAACGCTATAAGGGGCTGGGCGAGATGAACCCGGAACAGTTGTGGGAAACCACGCTGGACCCGCAGGCGCGGACCATGTTGCAGGTCAAGATCGAGGACCTGTCGGAAGCCGAGGATATCTTCAGCAAGCTGATGGGCGATCTGGTCGAACCGCGTCGCGAGTTTATCCAGCAGAACGCGCTGAGCGTTGAAAATCTGGACATCTGATCCCGTTTTCACCACCTTGCGATGAAATACGTGACAATCCTGCCGCAGTCAGCGGCTGGATTGCTGCATGTTAATACACTATCCATAAGCGCAATTGCTCCGCAAAAAGAGGAGCCGTATCCTGAGATATCAATTCATCAAGAGTCGCCCTCTATGTTCGTGGAGTCAGTCATGAAAATTAACGCGTTCCCGTTTGCCGCCGCCTTTGTGTTTGCCGGCTCCGCTGCATTGGCTGGCGGCTATATCGCCCCGGTGGTTGAACAGGTTGTCCCGGTCGTCGACGCCGCACCTGCTCCGCTGTGGGCTGGCGGTTATGTTGGCGGTACGCTGGGCTATGCATTTCAGGGCGAAGATCGCGTGGGCTACCACGAAACGGCGACTGCAACCAATGCCGAACGCTCGCTGGGCAATGCGGGCGAACTGAAGCTGAAAGGCGTGAATGGCGGTATTCGTGCCGGTTATCGCTGGCAGCGCGAAGATTGGGTTTTCGGCCCGGAACTGAGCGCTGATTTCGGCAATATCGAAGATGAGACCAGTGGCCGGCTGACCCCCGGCGGCTATGTGCCCTTCGAGGCAGAGACCGAGTCGAAGGTGAAGAACGTCGTTTCGCTGGTGCTGAAGGGCGGTTATCTGGTGAAGCCGGACCTGCTGCTGTTCACCAAAGCCGGCGTTGCCCGCGCGGATATCGAATACCGTGCCAGCTTTGTCGATGACAATGGCATCGCCAGCTCGGGCGAAGCGGATTTCAAGAAAACCGGCTATATCGTCGGCGTCGGGCTTGAAAAGCGCGTCTCGGAAAAGCTGTCGGTCAGCGGCGAATATGAATATGCGAATTTCGGCAAGGAAACCCGCGAATTTGGGGATCTCCACACGGAAGCCACGCCGAAATACCACAATATCAAGATCGGTGTGAACTACCGCTTCTGATCCCGGCTTTCTGGGGTTTGGGCCGTGCGGGTGACCGCATGGCCCTTTTTCATGCGCGTGGTGAGTGCCGGTCGCGCAGCGCCCGCGTATATGCCCGCAACAGCGCGACGCGCTGCGGGCGGAAGCTGTGGCCGCTCAGCTCGGCACTGAGGATGCGGTTGCAGTGAAACATGCGGAAATCCTGCCGCAGCAGGCACCAGCCCAGCAGCAGCAGCGAGTGTTCGGAATAGGACATGCCCAGCGGGCGGATCTCGCGCGTGCTCTGGCGGTCTTGCAGGTCGCGATAGGTGATGCGCAGCTCTGCCTCGTCCCAGCAGGCCTGGCGGATCAGCGCCATGTCGACAGCGGGCAAGGGGCGTTCAGTCTTCAAGGAAAAGCTGCGCAGTGCCGTATGCGCGGCCTGCTGGGCTTGGCGATCCGGCAGGGTGGCGATGATGCGCGCCAATGCGGCGCGGGCGGCCTCGGTCAGGTCGGGGTCGCCGATGCGGGGCAGCGCCTCGACCGCCAGACGCAGGGCCTCGATCTCCAGCCGTGAAAAGCTCTGCGGTGGCAGTGCCGGGTCTTCCGTCAGCCGGTAACCAAGGCCCGCCTCGCCGTCGATCAGCGCGCCGCCTGCGCGCAGCGTGGCAATGTCGCGGTAAAGCTGGCGGGGGCTGACGCCGGTTTCCTGGGCCAGCCGCGCGGCGGTTACGGGCGCGGGCAGGCGGCGCAAGCAGTCCATCAATCGCATCAGCCGGTCGGTGCGTGCCATGCTGCCATATTCTGTCAGGGGCTTCGGGCCATAAGTGACGCATCGAACTCAAGGAGTCCATGATGCTGACCTTTTATCACGCCCCGCAATCCCGCTCGACCTCGGTGATGCAATTGCTGCATGAACTGGGCATTACCGATCAGGTGCAGACGAAAGTCGTCACCATTCCCCGGCAGGACGGATCAGGCGCGCGCGATCCGTCGAATCCCCACCCCGAAGGCAAGGTGCCCTATCTGACTGATGGCGAGGATTTCGTGCGCGAGCGTGCGGCGGTCATCCTGTACCTGACCGACCGCTTCCCCAAGGCGGGGCTGGGCCGGTCGGTCGGCGACCCGCAGCGCGGGCGCTACCTGTCCTGGCTGGCCTGGTATCAGGGGGTGTTCGAGCCGGTGGCGATCCTCAGCTGGGCCGAGGTGGACCATCCGGCGATCAAGGCATCGCTGCGCGATTATGACACCGCAATCCAGCGGCTGGACGAGGTGCTGACCCGTCAGCCCTATCTGCTGGGCGATGATTTCAGTGCCGCCGATCTGCTTTGCGCCGGCCCCTTTGCGTGGTTCGGTGACCAGTTGCCCGCGACGCCTGCGATCAAGGATTGGGTCACGCGCTGTCAGGACCGGGAATCGGTCAGGCTGGTCGGCGAACGCTGATCGGGCGCAGCTGGCAGGCGGGCCATCTGCACCATCAGGATGCCCGCCGCCACGATGCTGGCCCCGATCACATCGCTCCACCCGAAGCGCTCGCCCAGAAACAGCGCGGCAATGGTGACGCCAAAGATCGGCGACAGGAAATGAAAGGTCGCCGCGCGCACCGCACCGATGCGGCTGACCAGCCGGAACCAGATGAAGGTCGCCGCCAGCCCCGGGGCGGCGACCGTATAGATAAAGGCCAGAACCAGCCGCCAGCTCCATTCGATCGGCTGGCCCCATTCCATGACGGCTGCGGGGATGATCAGCGCCACGGCGCCCACGGCCATCTGCAGCCCCACGATCATCAGCATGTTGCGACTGCCCCCGGTGCCGCGCACGACCAGCGTCGCCACCGTCAGGGCAACCACCGCGATCACGCAAAGGATCGCGCCCAGCGGGTCCAGCCCGTGTTGCAGCCGCACCCCCATGATCAGGGCCACGCCCAGCACCCCCAGCACCAGCCCGGCAATCGCCACCGGCCGCAGCTTTTCGCCCAGCCAGACCCAGCCGAAGAATGCCACCAGCAGCGGCATCATGGAGGCGATGATGGACGCGGCCGAGGCCTCGATCGTGCGCATGGCGATCCAGTTGAGGCCCAGATAAAACGCGTTCTGCATGATCCCGAAGACGATCAGCACCCGCCATTCGGCTCGCGTCAGCCGCCATGTCTGGCCCATGGCGCGGGCGATAGCGATGCCGATCACTGCCGACAGGGCAAAGCGGATCACCAATGCCGTAAGCGGCGGGGCGGCGGTTACGATCACGCGGGTCGAGGTGAAGGCCGACGACCACATCACCGCGAATGCCAGCCCCATCAGAACGGCCTTGAAATCCATCGCCACACCCCTTGCTGCGTGGGCGACCTTAGGCGCGGCGGAAGGGGGGCGCCAGTCCCGGCAGTCGGTTTGGCGCAGAAAGAAAAAGGCCCGCCAAAAGAAAAGGCCGCCCCGAAAGGCGGCCCTGAAAAGCTGTCAACGGCCAATCAGGCGTTCACGCTGTCTTTCAGCGCTTTGGCAACGGTGACCTTGACTTGCTTGTCCGCGGGTTTGGTCATCATTTCCTGGGTCTGCGGGTTGCGAACCTGACGCTCGGGGCGTGCGCGGCAGGCAACTTTGCCGATGCCCGGCAGCGTCACGGCACCGCCATTCGACACTTCACGGGTCACGACCGAAGCGATCGCGTCCAGTGCGGCAGTGGCGGTTTTCTTGTCGCTGCCCATTTCCTCGGCCAGAACGGCGACGAGTTGGGTCTTGGTCATCGGCTTGACGGCTTGAGCCATAAGTCAGTCTCCTCGTTATCCCCTTCGGTGGGGAACTTTAGTTACCGCTGGCTGCGGCATTCCCTTGCTACACAAGGTTTCGCCCAACTTTTCAACCGTTTTTCGCGGGGTTGGCACGATCTGACGCAGGAAAGCGCAATTTCCGCCGATTCAGCGCTGATTTACGCAAGGTCAACATGCTTTGGCGCGCTCAGAGGAACGCTGTTTCGCTGAAAGAGCGTAGTTTGCGCGAATGGATCCGTTCCAGCGGCATGTCGCGTAATTTTTCCATTGCCCGGACGCCGATCAGCAGGTGATTGGCAACCTGCGTGCGATAAAAATCGGTGGCCATGCCGGGCAGCTTCAGCTCTCCATGCAGCGGCTTGTCTGAGACGCAGAGAAGCGTGCCGTAGGGAACCCGGAAGCGGAAGCCGTTGGCGGCGATGGTGGCGCTTTCCATATCCAGCGCGATGGCGCGCGACAGCGACAGCCGGTGGATCGGGCCGGACTGGTCGCGCAGTTCCCAGTTGCGGTTGTCGATGGTGGCGACGGTGCCGGTGCGCATGATGCGCTTCAGCTCGTATCCTTCCAGCTTGGTGACTTCGGCCACGGCTTCCTGCAGGGCCACCTGCACCTCGGCCAGGGCCGGGATCGGCACCCAGACCGGCAGGTCGTCGTCCAGCACGTGATCCTCGCGCAGATAGGCATGGGCCAGCACGAAATCACCCAGTCGCTGGCTGTTGCGCAACCCGGCACAATGGCCGACCATCAGCCAGGCATGCGGGCGCAGCACCGCGATGTGGTCGGTCGCGGTCTTGGCATTCGACGGGCCGACGCCGATATTAACCAGCGTGATCCCCTGATTGCCGGCGCGTTTCAGGTGATAGGTGGGCATCTGCGGCATCTTGGCCAGCGGCACGATTTCGCCGTCTGGCTGGTCGATGACCTGGTTTCCCGGTGCCACGAATTCGGTATAGCCCGAGGCCGGATCGCCAAGCGCGGTGCGGGCGAAGGCCTCGAACTCGTCGACATAGAACTGATAGTTGGTGAACAGCACGAAATTCTGGAAATGCTTCGGGTCGGTGGCGGTGTAATGCGCCAGCCGCGCCAGCGAATAATCGACCCGTTGCGCCGTGAAGGGCGAAAGATGCTGCACCCCGTCTGGCCCCGGCACCGCCACGCCATTGACGATATCATCGTTTACGGTGTTCAGGTCGGGCACGTCGAAGACATCGCGCAGGCTGTAATCCAGAACCCCTTCCTGGGGCACGTTCAGGTCTGTGCGGGTGGCGACGGCGAAATGCACCGGCATCGGCGTGTCGCTGTAACCCACGGCGATCGGGGTGCCGTGATTGCGGATCAGCAGGCCCAGCTGTTCGCGGAGGTAATGTTCGAACAGGTCGGGGCGGGTAATCGTTGCGGCATAGGTGCCGGGCAGCGAGACATGGCCGAAGGACAGGCGCGAATCCGCCTTGGTGTGGCTGGTCGTCGTCAGGCGCACCTCGGGGTAGAAGGCGCGATAGCGGGCAGTGGGCTTTTCGCCGCTTAGCGTATGAACGAAGCGGTCGGTCAGAAAGCCGCTCGACTGGTCATAAAGTTCCTTGAGGCGTTCCACTGCTGCGCGGGGATCGGTAAAATATTCCGGCGCGCCAGCGGCAGGCGTTTCCAGCTGCAATTGTTCGTCGTTCATCAAATAACCTCGTCGTTCTGATGACAGTGCCAGCCGGGCGCGACACTGGCAAGACAGCCCCGCGGTGCCTAAGTCCTTCGCGAAAGGAAAATCTCATGCGTTATTCCATCCTCGATCTTGCCCCCGTTCCCGAAGGCAGCAGCACTCGTGAGGCTATCGAAAGCAGTGTCGCGCTGGCGCAGATGGCCGACGGGCTTGGCTATCACCGCTATTGGCTGGCCGAACATCACAACATGATCGGCATCGCCTCGGCGGCGACTTCGGTGCTGATCGGCCATATTGCGGCCGCGACCTCGCGCATCCGGGTGGGCGCCGGGGGCGTGATGCTGCCCAACCACTCGCCCCTGTCCATCGCCGAACAGTTCGGCACGCTGGCCACCATCCATGGCGATCGGATCGACCTTGGTCTGGGCCGCGCGCCGGGCGGTGATGGGGCGGTGTTCCGCGCGTTGCGCAAATCCCCCGACATGGCCGAGAATTTCCCGCAGGACGTGTTGGAGCTGATCTCCTATCTGGACGTTCCGAACCCGGCGGCGGCGGTGCAGGCCCATCCGGGGCAGGGAACCCATGTTCCGGTCTGGATGCTCGGCTCGTCCCTGTTCGGTGCCCAACTGGCGGCGATGCTGGGGCTGCCTTACGCCTTTGCCTCGCATTTCGCGCCGACCGCGTTGGAGGATGCGCTGGCGCTGTATCGCGACCGGTTCCAGCCCGCCGGCCGCCCCGATGCCGAAGACGGCCCGCGCTTCATGCTGGCGATCAACGTCATCGCCGCCGACACGGATGAACAGGCGCGGCTGCTGCAATCCAGCCAGCAACTGGCCTTTGCACGTCTGCGCAGCGGCAAGCCGGGCAAGCTGCCGGCGCCGACAGATGACCTGTCGGAAATCACCCCGCCGATCCAGCGCATGGTGGGTGAGGCCCTGCGCATCAGCGCCGTTGGCAGCCCCACCACCGTGCGCGCGCAACTGTCCGAACTGATCGCGCGCTATGCCCCGGACGAAGTGATCCTGACCGGCCAGATCCACGACCCCGAGGCGCGCCGCAACTCGTTCCGCATCGCCGCCGAGGTCATGGAGGGAATGAAGTCGCCGGCCTGACCCGGCCCTGACCTTCCGCCCCCGGATAGCCGCAGCAATGGGCCGCGGCCATCCGTCGGGTTGACCAACCCGCACCGGCGCCTGCATCTTCGCCGCGACAGAAACCTATTCCGGTGACCCCATGCATATGCTGATCTTTGGCCACGGCTATACCGCCGCCGCCCTGACCCCGCAGCTGATCGCGGCTGGCTGGACGGTGGCGGGGACCACGCGGGGCGATCCGGGGCGGGTCACGGCCGCCGGGGCCACGCCGATCCTTTGGCCCGGCGATGCCGACCGGCTGCGCGCGGAAATCGCCCGCGCCGATACGATCCTGATTTCCGCGGCCCCCGGCCCCGTGACCGGCGACCCGGTTCTGGCGGAATTTGCAGGCGAGTTGCTGCGCGCCCGCCCTGGCTGGGTGGGCTATCTGTCCTCGACCAATGTTTACGGCGATCGTGGCGGTGATTGGGTGGATGAGACCACGCCCCCCGCCCCGACCACCACGCGCGGCAAGGCACGGCTTCAGGCAGAGGATGACTGGACCGCGCTTGCCAGCCGCGCCGGGTGGCCGCTGACCATCTTTCGTCTCGCCGGCATTTACGGCCCCGGCCGTGGCCCCTTTGCCAAGCTGCGCGCCGGGACGGCCCGCCGCATCGTCAAGCCGGGGCAGGTGTTTTCGCGCATCCATGTGGACGACATTGCCGGCGCAATCATGGCGTCGCTGGACCGGCCGCCGGTGCCCGGCGCGCGGGTCATCAATCTGTGCGACGATCAGCCCGCACCGCCCGAGACGGTGATCGAGCTTGCCGCCAACATGCTGGACCTGCCGGTGCCCCCGGCCGAGCCCTTTGCAACGGCAGAGATGACCCCCATGGCCCGCAGCTTCTATGCCGAATCCAAGCGCGTGCGGAACGACCGCCTGCGCGACGAGATCGGCTATCATCTGCGCTATCCCGATGTGGTATCCGGGTTGCAGGCGATCCTGCGGGCCGAGACGGCCTAGGGCGCGCCGCCGCTGCGCCCGTCAGGGCTGGTTGGCAAATCCGAACTGGACATAGTCGCGCAGATAGGCGGCGCGGGCGGCCTGTTGCAGCGATTTTTCAGCCAGGAAGTCGGGCATTGGTTCCGGTTCAGGCGGCGGCGGGGCGGGTAACCCGGCGGCCTCGGCCAGCCAGGACAGATCGCGGGGCAAGGTTCCCTCGCGCAGGACCAGATCCGGGGTGATAAAGCGGGAAAAACCGGCCAGGATCTCGGTCTGGCTGGCCCAGATCGGCAGCACCTGCAACCCGGTCTGTCCGTTCAGGTTCCGCTTCAGAAAGCCCAGGAAATCGGCAAAGGCGCGGGCCTGATCCTCGGCGGACATGTCATGCAGGGCGGCGTCTTCGGGCAGGGCGACGCGTTGGTTGTCGCGCATCTGCTGGCGCAATTCGGGCGAGGTTGCCGCCAGCAGATGGGTGAAGGCCTGCCAGGCCCGGTGCAGCGGGTGACGCAGCACCGTAAAGCTGCGATGCTTGGGGTGTTCCCGCAGCCAGCCGCGCAGGCTGTTCTGGGTAAAGTCCCGGGTCAGCTCGGCGCCCGCTGCCTTCAGCCATCCGGTCACCGCGTCCTGCGGTCCGCCACGTACGGGCAGGTAAAGCAACCCGCCCCCGGCATCCGAGGCGACGAAGCTGGGGACTGCCGGGCCTCGGGTCGGTTCGAATGTGGGGATGCGCGACAGCTGGAACGGGTCCATCGCCGCCAGATCGGCCTGCATCTCGGCGATATTGGTGACTTTTTCGGACATTTCGCGCGGGTTCTGCGGCACCTGATCCGAGGCCGGCTCGACCGCTTCCAGATCGCGGCGCCCCAGCCAATGCAGCAGGCCGGTCATCACCCCGGCATCGCGCAGGTCATCGTAGTTCAGCCAGAAGGCCGTCTGCCCCGACACCTGCAATCCGCGCAGGATGCGCGCCTGAAAGGCCTGGATCGCCGACAGCGTATCGCGGAAGGCGGGGCCGTCATAGGTGATGGCGGCGGGGATCGGCGTTTCCGTCTGGTTCAGCTTCCACTGGTTGGTGGCGCGGGCAAGCTCGGTCGAGACGTAGCTGTCGACCGGGTTGCGGGTCAGCACGATCTTGGCGCAGCGCCGGTTGGCCATGATCGCATCCAGTACGCGCGGGTCATGGTCGTGGAAATAGCGAAAGCCGGACAGGTGCCCTTCGCGCGCGGTAATCGCCTCTAGCAGGTGGGCGGGGTCGGCGTCGCGTTCGGCCTGGGTCACGCCGCGGATCTGGTCAGTATCGGGCCAACCCAACATATAGGGGTTGAAGGCCTCGCCAAAGCAGGTGACCCGTTTGATCTTGTTGAGCGTCGCCTCCAGCAGGTTCGAGCCGGTGCGCATTTCCGCGAAGATGACGAAGCTGTTGACCTCAGACATTCCATTCCTGTTCTGACCGCGTGGCCGGAAAATCGCCCATCAGGCGCGGTTGCAGGCCGGCATTGCGCAACCGTTGCAGAAAGCGGCCCAGCTGATCCAGATCGCGCAGCTGCGGGTATTGATCGTAAAGCGGCCATGTCCCCGGCGTCAGGTCGCGGACCACGCGCTGAAGGGTGGCTGCGGGGCGGGCGACGAAATCGGAAAGCTCCCAAATCTCGACATCGGCCTTGACCCAGACCGAGCGGAGCACCTTCAGCTGACTCAGCTCTGTCCGTTGCAGGCGGGCGGCGATGTGTCGGACATCGTCGAATGGCATATCGGAATGCATCAGCGGCACCACCCAGGCGCCAGTGATCACCCGGATCGTTGCATTGGGGTCGGTCACCATGAACCAGTTCAGCGCCTGAAGGTCGCGCGGCCCGTATTGGAAGACCTGCATGCGGTCGGTGATGCGGATCAGGCTGGTCAGGAAACCGTAAGGATCATAGTCGCGGCTTTCGGGATGCGTCGAAATCGCCCCCGGCCCGATGCGTGGCCTGCCGGCGAATTCGACGCTTTCACGCGCGAAAAGATGGCCATGAACATCGGCGTCGACGCGGGCCTGCAGCCATGCCTCGAAATCCGGGAACAGGTCGGTGAAACCCTGCAGCAGCGCATAAGGCCCGGCGGTTTTGCCATTCTCGCGGTCCTTCAGCGGGAACCGGCTTTGCATATACAGGCCCGGCCGCCCCAGCGTGCGCCGGGCCACGGTGGCGGCGATCAGGCGGTCGATCCGGCCGGGATCGGGTTCATCACGCTGGCCCTCGGCGCCGAGATCCTCGGGGAAGCGCGACAGAAGCTCTCGTGCGCCGGGCCAGATCTTGCGCGCAACGAAGCAGCGCGACAGCGACAGCATGTCGGCGTGGTCGCCGTAAAACGTGTAGGGCCGGCCCTGAAAGTCGAATTTCGACAGCGTCAAAGAGCGGCTTTCGATCCGGGTGGAATGCCGCCGTGCCAGCGTCTGAAAATAGCTTTCGTCCGGGATCCAGCAATATCGGAAAAACCGGTCGAATTCGCTGCGCCGCTGATCGTGCAGGATCGCGTCCAGCGTCTGCCGGGTCAGGCACCACCATTGCGAACCCAGATGCGGCACCAGCCCGCGCGGCATCGTCCGGCGAATGCGGAGTTTGCGCTGCATCTCGACCAGCCAGTCGAACAGCCGCCGCCGCTTGCGCCACGAAACGGGGAAATACCGCTCGAACCGCTCGATATTCGGGCCGCCCATTGTCCAGCCGACATCCTGGGCGCTGACGCTTTCGATGAAATCGACGCGCGGGTGTCGGCGCAGATAGTCGCACAGTTCGGCCACCGGCCTCAGTGGCAGGCAGGAGCCCGAGGCGACGAGGACATGGGTCACGTCCTCGAACCGGTCCAGCAGCGCGGTTGCGGCGGCCTGTGTCGCGCCGACCATGCTGAACATGCCCCATTCGCAGCGCCGGCGGTCGACCCAGACGATATCCGTCAGGTCGGCCAGCGACTGGCGCATGGTCTGATAGTTGACCTCGTTCGCACGGCTGTCGACATGGATCGCCACTGCCGCCCCGCCGTCATGCCAGACGCGCACCATAGATGCGGCCACGTCCAGTTCGTTGTGGCACAGGAAGACGACGCCCAGGCGGACCGGCCCCGTCATGGCCAGTTCCCCTGCGAGATCAGCCCAAGATCCTGAAGCTGCCGCCAATCCTCGTACAGGCGGGATTCCGGCGTGTGCAGCACCATGTCGTTATGCAACACGGCATTATAGGCACGGTATTCCTGACTGTTGGCGTAATGCTCGCCACGCTCCATTTCCTCGCTGGACTTGGTGATGAAGGTCGACAGGAATTTCGCATGCAGCAACACGCCAGAGATACGCTCTCCGCCGTTTTCGTCATAGACGAGGTTTAGCGTCCGTGGCAGCGCCATATGCGTCGACGAGATATAGGCATATTGCCGTTCCCAGCGGATCAGCGGCACCTTGTTCAGCGCCGGCGCCAGTTCCGGGTTGCGTCCGAAGAAGGCGCGCGCGCGCGGGCCGCCCTGGATCCACAGATTGCCGTGCCGGCCGTTCTTGTGGATCATGTAATTCGCAGCGTCGAAATAGCGTGCGATCTCCATCGGGTTCTGACCCTCGTGATAGGGCTGATCGCCGATGCGGCCTTCGGGATAGACATCCAGCAGCATTGCCGGGAAGCTCTTGACCCCGGAATTGTCCATCCAGTCGACAAGCGCCTGCAGCGGTCGAGTGTCGCAATGGGGATAGACCAGAAACTCGTCGGGATCGACTGTCAGGCACCAATGACCGGTGCCATAGCGAAACAGCAGCCAGTTCAGCCAGTCCATGCCAAAGCGCGCGGCCTTATAGCTGGTCGTCGTCCGCCACAGCGATACATCTGGCTGGCCGGCCAGGTATTCGCCGCTGCCGTCGTCGGAATCATTGTCGACAAACAGGAAATGCCCGACGCCCGCGCGACGATAGTAGTCCAGGAAATAGGGCAGGCGAATACGTTCATTCCGCTGGGTGACAAAGCAAAGAATGGCGTCCTTGGGCACCGATTTCAGGCGCAGCTTGACAGGCTTCACCTGTTTCCGGCGGCGCAATGCACGGCCAAGATACCATTGCCGGATTGCGCGAAGTCTCAGCGCGTTCCAGCTGGATTTCCAATGTCTCGCCACCAGCTGCCACCATTCACGCTGTCAGGTTGTTCTGTCGCGACATGATTGCCTGCTCGATAGGCATAAAATGCCCGCTCCATGATGAAACTGCAATAGGTTTCAGTGACATAGCAGGGCCAGCCGCCAGCTCTGCAATCGTGTCTGCCCATGCCGCGGAATCGTCAGCGTCCAGATAGCGCGGGTAATCGCCCAGCAGTTCTCGCGCCGATGGCAGCGGGGCGGTCAGAACCGGGATACCGCGCCCCGCAGCCTCGGTTAGCGGCAGGCCGAAGCCCTCGGCACGGGAGGGCATCAGCAGGCCGTGGCTGCGACTGATCAATGCGGCCACAGCGGCGTCGGGCAGGCCTGCGCGTTCGATCACCGCGCCGTCCTTTGGCAGTTTGTCGAGCCGGGCGAAAACCTCGGCATTTTCCCAGCCGCGCCGGCCGAGTATCAGCAGGCGCGGCATCTTTTCCGCCGACAGGCGGCGGGCAAGCCGTTCCCAGACATCCAGCAGCAGTGCGTGGTTCTTGCGCGGCTCTATGGTGCCGAGGGTCACGAAAAGGGGCCGGTCCAGGGGCAGATCGGCTGGAATGGCGCTTGGATCGGGCGGGGTCAGGGTTGTGCCGATCGGGGCTGCGATGATCGGCGCACGGCGGGTGACGGCCAGCCGGCCGCGCCAAAGCGCGACGTTCTCGGCGGTGGCTTGCGAGACGGTGACGATCAGGTCCGCGAAGTTCAACGCGTTCATCAGCCGGGCGCGGAATTTCGGAGCCTGCCCCTGGCGGGTAAATTCCGGGTGGTCCAGCGGGATGGTGTCATGGATCAGCACCACCCGCATCAGCGGTGCGAGGCCGATCAACAGTCTCCGATCCAGATTGGAATGACCGACATTCAGATAAGCCGCGCCGGGCAGGCGGCGCTGCATTTCCGCCGCAAGGCCGCGTCCGTCACGGTTGGCAACCGTCAGGGCCATCTGGCGCAGCGCGGTTCTGGCAAGCGCGGGCGCCCCGGACTGCCGGGCCAGCCGTTCACGCCAGCCGGGTCGGGCGGGCAGGCCCGACAGGTCGCCGGCGATCCAGCGCAGGATCAAAGGCCCCGCAGCCGGTGGCAGCAGGGCCTGGCCGCGGGTGACACGACACAGAAGCAGGTGCGGGCGGTCGGCCATATGGGCCAGCCAGGCGGCTTCGACGCGGTCAATTCCGGTCAAGGGGCCGGTCCCGATCCGAGAGACCAGCCGCGAGACGTCCAGCAGAAATGCCGGGCTAGCGGTCATATCCGCCATTCTGATGCCATCGCCAGGCATCGCGGATCATCTGTGGCATGGTGGACCGGTCGGGCGTCCAGCCCAGAACCCGCCCGGCGCGTTCGCTGCCAGATACGAGCTTGACCGCATCGCCCGCGCGGCGCGGCCCGTCCTGCATGGGAACTTCGCGATTGGTGACCGTTCCGGCAGCGCGCACGACCTCGCGGACCGAGAAGCCATCGCCGGTGCCAAGGCAGAAAACCTCGGTCCCGCCTTTCGTCGGGCCTTTCCCGGCACGCAGCCAGTTCAGGCCCTGCACATGGGCGTCGACCAGATCCATGACATGGACATAGTCGCGGATGCAGGTTCCGTCCTCGGTCGGGTAATCGGTGCCGTGGATGGTCAGCGCCGCGCGGCGGCCGTCTATGGCGTCAAGGATCAGCGGGATCAGGTGGGTTTCCGGCTGGTGGAACTCGCCCACCTCGCCATCGGGATCGGCGCCGGCGACGTTGAAATACCGAAAGATCACGCTGTTCAACCCGTCCGAGGCGCCGAAATCCTTCAGCATATCCTCGATCGCGCGCTTGCTGGCGCCGTAGGCGTTCAGTGGCAGCTGGGCGCTGCCCTCATTCAGGACCACCCCGTCCTGATCGCCATAGGTCGCGCAGGTCGAGGAAAAGACGAAATCACGCACGCCAGCGGCCAGCGTCGCCTCGATCAGCGACAGCGAGGCGCTGACATTGCCGCGCCAGTACTTGCCGGGCTGTGACATCGCCTCGCCAACCTGGCTGAGGGCGGCGAAATGCATCACCGCGACGGGTTTATACTTGGCGAAAACCGCATCAAGCCGGGCGCGGTCCATCAGCTCGCCTTCCTCGAAGGGGCCGAACTTCACCGCCTCGCGCCAGCCCGTGATCAGGCTGTCATAGGTCACGGGAACAAAACCCGCCGCCGCAAGCGCCTTGCAGGCATGAGAGCCGATGTAACCGGCACCGCCGGTTACCAGAACCTTGTCCGCCATTACTCGGCCGCGCGCTGCATCGAAACGACCTCGTTCAGATAGTCGAGGAACTCGTCGCGCAACTCGTCGCGTTCCAGACCGAAGGCGACGGTGGCCTGCAGGAAGCCAGCTTTCGAACCGCAGTCATAGCGCTGACCGCGGAAGCGCAGGCCGAACACCTCGCGGCCCTCGACGATCTCGTCGGCGATGGCATCGGTCAACTGGATCTCACCGCCCGCGCCTTCGCGCAGCTTGTTGAGGTTTTGTAGCACCGTCGGCGCCAGAATATAGCGCCCGATCACCGCCAGGTTCGACGGCGGGTTTTCCTTCGGCTTCTCGACCAGGCCCTTGGCCTTGACGATGGCGCCCATATCTTCGGCCACGTCCAGAACGCCGTAGGACTTGGTCTTTTCCATCGGCACTTCCATGGTCGCAACCATGGTGCCGCCGGTTTCGCCATGGGCTTCGATCATCTGCTGAAGGCAGGGGGGCTCGCCCATGATGACGTCATCGGTCAGGATGACAGCGACGGATTCATTTTCAGGAACCAGCCGGCGGGCGCACCAGACGGCGTGACCCAGGCCCATGGCCTTGTGCTGGCGCACATAGGCGATCGCGCCCGAATCCATGTTCGTGCCGCGCAGAATGTCCAAAAGGTCGTTCTTGCCGCCCCGCTTCAGGGTCGCTTCCAGTTCATGGGCGTGGTCGAAATAATCCTCCAGCGCGCCCTTGCCGCGCGAGGTCACAAAAATGAATTCTTCGATCCCGGCTGCCCGGGCTTCATCAATTGCATACTGAATGAGTGGGCGGTCAACCAGGGTCATGATCTCTTTCGGGATCGACTTGGTGGCTGGCAAAAAACGCGTGCCAAGACCGGCGACCGGGAAAATTGCTTTGGTGACTTTCCGGCTCATGACGGTATTCCCTTCGAATTGCGGTTTTCCGCGTATTTCCTTTTTATCCGCAAGTTCTGCAAGTGAACAAGCGTGGCGCGCCAACGTCCGCAGAAAGTGCTAAGTTCCGGCGCGAGTTCGCCAAATTCGCCTCGCGCGTAAGTCTGCTGCGCATATGCCAGCGCGCCATGGGCGAATCACCCGGTTCCGAGGGCCCCCAGATTCCGCCGGTCTGTTCGAACCAACCCTGTTTGGTCAGCCGGACCCGGTGCGGCAGAACGCTGGGCGTCAACAGGAAAATGGTGGGGACCAGGCCCTGCGACAGCAGTTTGGCTGCCTCGCCACGCAGGCGGTTCGCGTGCCAGTGCCAGCCCCCGATCACCGCGCTGTCATGGCAGGGGGACGGCATGCGACGAAAGGCCGCAGGGCTGTCGTTGCGCGGCGGCGGCGGGCCTTCCAGCGCCATCTGTCGGCCATCGCGCAGACCGGCGCGCAGTGTGGTCAGCACCGGGGCTATGCGCAGCGGGTCCATCCGTCCGTCCAGCATGGCGCGGTGCATCTGCCGCCGCAGGCGGGGCAGCAGCACGTCATCGGGCGCTGCGCCGCCGTGCCGGCGTGCAAACAGCGCGGCCGAGCGGCCGTGCACATGCAGATCCAGCGGCGTCGCCGGCCCGGTCCGCCGCGGGTTGCCCGCGCGGGCGTGGATCACCTGCGCGGAGGGCTCTACCGCCGTCAGCCCCTCAGGGAAGGTTTGGGCCATGCGCATGTTCACGTCCGATTCGTCCAGGTGATAGGAGAAGATCGGATCGAAGCCGCCCACCTGGCGCAGCGCGCTGGCGCGGAACGCGCAATTGGTGCCCAGTGTGCTGACGGGTTCTTCCGCCTCGACAGGCAGCAGCTGCAGTGCGGGAGCGCGGGGCAGTTCGCGCGGGAGGCCTTGGCGGCTGATCCGTTGGGTCCGGCTTTGCCAGCGAAAGCCGTCGCGGTCGCGGGTCCAGCCGGCGGCGGCGATCACCCGCGCATCCGCGAAGGGCGCGGCCAGCCGCGACAGCCAGGTCGGTTCCGCCACCGAATCGTCGTCGATGAAGGCAATGATGTCGCCCGCCGCCTGCGCGATTCCGAGGTTGCGCGCCTGCGAAATATTCGGCAGGTCGAACCCGACCCGCTTGATTGGCAGATCGGGGCGCTGCGTCAGCCCCTCCGGGTCGGCGACCAGAATGACCTCGAAATCCGGATGCGTTTGATAGCTGAGCGCGGTCAGGCACAGCCCCAGCAATTCCGGCCGCCCGCGCGAGACGACGACGACACTCGCCCTTATCGCGGGGGCTGCGGTGGCCGGGCTCACGCCTGACCCATCTCCGCCAGCATGGATTCGATGCGGGGGATGTCCTCGGGGTTGTTCAGCTCCCAGAACTGGCGGCCGCGTGCGGCGACCTCGACGCAGAGGATACGGCGACCGTTTTCCAGGAAGCGCAGCTGTTCCAGCCCTTCCAGCCTTTCCAGCTTGCCCTCGGGCCAGCCAGGATAGGCGGCGAGCGCGTCGGGCCGGTATGCGTAGACGCCGACATGGTGGAAGACCGGGGTGATTTCGTCCGGGGCGAAGTCGCGGCCGGCATAGGGGATCACCTCTTTCGAGAAATACAGCCCCTGCATCCGCGCCCCGAAGACCGCCGTGGTGCCGCCGACGCGGCCGGCGGCGCGGTCGGCCAGCAGATCCGCCCGCATCTTGCCCGATGTCTGAAGCACCGGCGTGGCCAGATCGGCCGCGCTATCGGCGCGCAGGCCGGCGACCAGATCCTCGATGAACCAGGCGGGTGTCAGGGGCGCGTCGCCTTGCAGGTTGACCACGATCTCGGGCGTGATGCCCATATTCGTCACCGCCTCGGCGCAGCGTTCGGTGCCGTTGCGGCATTCGGGCGAGGTCATCACCACCTCGGCCCCGAAAGCTTCTGCGGCATCGCGGATGCGGTCGTCATCGGTGGCGACGACGACCCGGTCGATGCCCGCCACATCCTGCGCCGCGCGCCAGCTGCGTTCGATCAGCGACAGCGATTGACCGGTCGCGCCTTTCAGCATCGCCAGCGGCTTGCCGGGGTAGCGGGTAGAGGCAAAGCGGGCCGGGATGACGATGACAACCGACATCAGGCGGTATCTTTCACAAGCAGCACGCCCGGCGCATAGGCGATGAAGAAGGGGTTTTCGAAGCCGGGCTTGCCATAGGCCAAGGGCGTGTGATCGTCAAAACGCACCACCTCGCCACCCGCGCCGCGCAGCACCGCATCGCCTGCGGCCGTGTCCCATTCCATCGTCCGGCCAAGGCGCGGATACAAATCCGCCTCGCCCGTCGCCACCAGGCAGAACTTCAGCGACGACCCGGCCGAGGTCATGTCGCGCGTCCGGTAACGCCCGATATATTCATCGGTCGCCGCGTCGCGGTGCGATTTCGACGCCACGATCATCAGCCCGCGATTGTCAGGCGTGGCATTGACGCCGATCGAATGGGTGGCGCCGGGAGCCTCGCCAAAGGGACCTGTCTCCTCGACCGAGCGGCCATCGGCAGTGGTATAGAACAGCCGCCCCTTGGCCGGTGCATAGACAACGCCCCGCAACGGCACGCCGTTTTCGACATAGGCGATGTTGACGGTGAAATCGCCGCGCCGCTGGACGAATTCCTTGGTTCCGTCCAACGGGTCCACGATCAGGAAAGTCGTGGCCTGCTGGCCGTGGGTGGCGGCCTGTTCTTCGGTCACCAGCGTGACATCTGGAAATTCCGCGCGCAGCCCGGCCGAGATCAGCGCATCCGCGGCCTCGTCCGCCTCGGTAACGGGTGAGGCGTCGGATTTCGAACGAACCTCGAAATCCTCGGCGCCGTAAATCTGCATGATCCTGTCGCCAGCTTCCAGCGCAAGCCGGCGCATCACCGTGGTGAGCCTGTCGAAATCCATGTCGCCCTCCGGACGTTAATCGTTCATTCATCGAGCCTTGCATGTTTGATTGTGCAGGGCTGTTCGGACACTTATGATCCGGGCGTGGGTTCAGGGCAAGCCGGACGCGCCGGCAGGCCGACCCGCCAGCGAGGGACAATTGTTTCAACAGCGCAGAACCACGAACCTTTTCCAGGCCTCGCTTACCACGATGGCGCTGATCTATCACATGACCGTCTACAAGCTGCGCAAGAGCGAGCGCAGCGCGATTGTCGGGCTGCTGATGACGATCTTGCGCGGCATGATGATGGTGGCGGTCTTCTATGCGCTGTTCACGATCATTGGGGTGCGCACCTCGCCGATCCGGGGGAATTTCATCGTCTACATCATGACCGGCATCTTCATGTTCATGACCCATAACCAGGCCATCACGGCGGTCATGTCTGCAGAAGGCCCGGTTTCGCCGCTAATGAAGCACACGCCGATGAACACCGCGATCTCGATCAGTGCGGCAGCGCTGGCGGCGCTGTATCAGCAGCTGCTCGCCTGTACGGTGCTGCTGCTGTTCACCAATACATTCATCGAGCCGTTGGGGATAGACCGGCTGGTCCCCTGCCTCGGCATGTTCCTGCTGGCCTGGTTCACCGGCTGCTGCATCGGGCTGGTCTTCCGTGCCGCGCAGCCCTGGTGGCCGCGCGGGATCACGATCATCAGCCAGTTCTACATGCGGATGAACATGTTCACCTCGGGCAAGATGGTAGTGGCTAACACGCTGCCCCATTTCGTGCTGCGCATGTTCGACTGGAATCCGCTGTTTCACGTCATCGACCAGACCCGCGGCTTCGCCTTCATCAACTATACGCCGCACAATTCCAGCCTGATGTATCCGATCTATGTCTCGATCGCACTGGCGATGATCGGGTTGATGGGGGAATTCGTGACCCGCAACCAGGTCTCGCTCAGCTGGACGGCGGGGCGCTGAAACGCCTGCCCAAATTGATGAAAAACGGGTGCCCGACAGGTCGCGGCGGTTCTTGCAGCCCGAAAACAGCCTTCCTATATAGCCCAACGAAGCCGGCCATCGGGACGGCCGGTTGCATAAGGGATCAGGCCCGCGGGGGCCTTTCATGGACCCGTGGACCGCAGAAATCGCCGGAAGAAAGGTTTATACATGTCTAAAGTCATCGGGATCGACCTGGGCACCACCAACAGCGTTGTCGCCATTATGGACGGCAGCCAGCCCAAGGTGATCGAAAACAGCGAAGGCGCACGTACCACGCCCTCGATCGTCGGTTTCACCGAAGGTGAACGCCTGGTCGGTCAGCCGGCGAAACGCCAGGCTGTGACCAACCCCACCAATACCGTCTTCGCCGTCAAGCGCCTGATCGGCCGCCGCGTCACCGACCCGGCCGTGGAAAAGGACCGCAAGCTGGTTCCTTACGAGATCGTCGACGGCGGCAATGGCGACGCCTGGGTCGAGGTCCGGGACGAGAAATATTCGCCCGCGCAGATCAGCGCCATGATCCTGGGCAAGATGAAGGAAACCGCCGAGAGCTATCTTGGCGAACCCGTCACCCAGGCCGTCATCACCGTGCCCGCCTATTTCAACGACGCCCAGCGTCAGGCCACCAAGGACGCGGGCAAGATCGCCGGCCTTGAAGTGCTGCGTATCATCAACGAACCGACCGCCGCCGCACTGGCTTACGGTCTGGACAAGAAAGAATCGAAAACCATCGCGGTCTATGACCTTGGCGGCGGTACCTTCGACATCACCATTCTGGAAATCGACGACGGGTTGTTCGAAGTGAAATCGACCAACGGGGACACGTTCCTGGGCGGCGAAGACTTCGACATGCGCATCGTCAACTATCTGGCGGACGAGTTCAAAAAGGAACATGGCGTCGACCTGACCAAGGACAAGATGGCCCTTCAGCGCCTGAAAGAGGCGGCGGAAAAGGCCAAGATCGAACTGTCCAGCTCGACCCAGACCGAGATCAACCAGCCGTTCATCTCGATGGACAAGAACTCGGGCACGCCGCTGCACATGGTCGTCAAGCTGACCCGCGCCAAGCTGGAAAGCCTGGTCGGCGACCTGATCAAGCGCACCATGGACCCGGTGAAAGCCGCGCTGAAAGATGCCGGCGTTTCCAAGGCCGACATTGACGAGGTCGTGCTGGTCGGCGGGATGACCCGGATGCCGAAAGTGATCGAGGAGGTCTCGGGCTTCTTCGGCAAGGAACCCCACAAGGGCGTGAACCCCGACGAGGTCGTGGCGCTGGGTGCTGCCGTTCAGGCCGGCGTTCTGCAGGGCGACGTCAAGGACGTGGTGCTGCTGGACGTGACCCCGCTGTCGCTGGGCATTGAAACCCTGGGCGGTGTCTTCACCCGGCTGATCGACCGCAACACCACCATCCCGACCAAGAAAAGCCAGGTCTTCTCGACCGCCGAGGACAACCAGAACGCGGTGACGATCCGGGTGTTCCAGGGCGAACGCGAGATGGCTGCGGACAACAAGCTGCTGGGCCAGTTCAACCTGGAAGACATCCCCCCGGCGCCGCGCGGTCTGCCCCAGATCGAGGTGACCTTCGACATCGACGCCAACGGCATCGTGTCGGTGAACGCCAAGGACAAGGGCACCGGCAAGTCGCAGGACATCACCATCCAGGCCTCGGGTGGTCTGTCGGATGAAGAAATCGACAAGATGGTCCGCGACGCGGAAACGAATGCCGAGGCCGACAAGTCCCGCCGCGAACTGGTCGAGGTCAAGAACCAGGGCGAAAGCCTGATCCACTCGACCAAGAAATCGCTGGACGAGCATGGCGACAAGGTCGACGGCTCGACCGTCGAGGCGATCGAACTGGCCATCGGCGCGCTGGAAGAAGCCCTCAAGTCGGAAGATGCCGGCAAGATCAAGGGCGGCATTCAGAACGTCATGGACGCCTCGATGCGCCTGGGCGAGGCCATCTACAAGGCGCAGCAGTCCGATGAGGGCGAGGCTGCTGCCAGCGAAGGCCCGCGTGACGTCGATGACGATATTGTCGACGCCGATTTCGAAGATCTCGGTGAAGGCAAGCGCAAGTAAGCGCGGATGAACGGCGAGGCCGGTTCGGGCACCCCGCTCGGGCCGGCCTTTGCGTAAGGGGTACGGAATGGCGAAACGCTGCTATTACGAAACACTTGGCGTGTCCAAGGGCGCCGCGGGCGACGAGATCAAGAAGGCCTTTCGCAGCAAGGCGAAAGAGCTTCATCCCGATCGCAACAGCGCCGATCCGACGGCGGAATCGAAGTTCAAGGAAGTCAACGAAGCCTATGACTGCCTGAAGGATCCGCAGAAGAAGGCGGCCTATGACCGCTTCGGACATGGTGCCTTTGACGGCAGCGGCGGCTTTGGCGGCTTCGGGCGCGGCGGTGGCGCGGGGCAGGGCGATTTCGGTTCGGCCTTCGCCGATATTTTCGAAGACCTGTTCGGCGATTTTGGCGGGCGTGCCGGTGCCGGCGCAGGCCGTGCGCGGCCCAGCCGCGGCCAGGACCTGCGCTATAATCTTTCGGTCTCACTTGAAGAAGCGTTCGAGGGCGTCCAGAAAACCATCAATATCCCCGGTTCGGTCGCTTGCGACGAATGCGACGGCACCGGCGCCGAGGGCAAGGTCGAACCGGTGACCTGCCCGACCTGTTCGGGCATGGGCAAGGTCCGCGCCAGCCAAGGCTTTTTCACCGTCGAACGCACCTGCCCGACCTGTAACGGTCAGGGCCAGATGGTCAAGAATCCCTGTCAGGCCTGCGCCGGACAGGGCCGCGTCGAACAGAAGCGCGCGCTTCAGGTCAATATCCCGGCCGGCGTCGAAACCGGCACCCGCATCCGCCTGGCAGGCGAGGGCGAGGCCGGCTTGCGTGGCGGCACGGCGGGCGATCTGTATATCTTCGTCACCGTCGCCGAACACGAGATCTTCCTGCGTGACGGCAAGTTGCTGGCCTGTCAGGTGCCTGTCGGCATGGCCATCGCCGCCCTGGGTGGCGAGGTCGAGGTGCCCACCATCGACGGCGGCCGCTCGCGCGTGAAAGTCCCCGCTGGCAGCCAGACCGGCCGGCAGATGCGCCTGCGCGGCAAGGGCATGCCGCCGCTGCGCCACGGCGCGCGCGCCAATGACGAACCCGGCGACATGATGATCGAACTGGTCGTCGAAACCCCGGTCAACCTGACCCCGCGGCAAAAGGAACTGCTGCGCGAATTTGATGAAATCAAGGCCGACAATTCGCCGCAATCGGCTGGTTTCTTCAATAAGGTCAAGAACTTCTGGGAAGGGATGACGGGCACCTGACCCGTCAGCCTTTTAGGCTGCTGCCCGGACCGCGCGCAGGATCGTTAGATCCTCGCGCGTGGGAATGACCAGGACCTCGACGCGGGAATCCTGATCTGCGATGCCAAAGGCGCTATAATCGTTGGCGCGCGCATTCAGACGAACGCCCAGCCAGTGCAGCCCGGCGCAGACGTTTTCGCGGATCTCATAGGAATTCTCGCCAATCCCGGCGGTGAAGATCAGCGCATCCAGCCCCCCCAGCATCGCGGTCAGCTCGGCCACCCCGCGGCAGATGCTCTGGACGAAATAGGCGACGGCCTCGGTTGCCTCGGGCGCGGGGCTGGCCAGAAGCGTGCGCATGTCGCTGGATACTCCTGACAGCCCCAGCAGGCCCGATTTGCGATAGAGCATGTCTGACAGCTCGGCACTGCTCATTCCCCGGTCCAGCAGATACAGCAGCACGCCGGGGTCGATCTGCCCGCAGCGCGTGCCCATGGCCAGCCCGTCAAGCGCCGAAAACCCCATGGTCGTTGCGACCGACTTGCCGTCCTGCATCGCGCAAAGTGACGCGCCGTTGCCCAGATGGGCGACAATCACGCGCCCCGAGGCAAGCTTCGGGTCATGTTCCCGCAGCGCTCCGGCGATATAGTCGTAACTGAGGCCGTGAAACCCATAGCGACGCACGCCGGCATCGAAATATTCGCGCGGGATGGCATAGGTTTCATTCAGGCGTGGCATGGTGCGGTGGAAAGCGGTGTCGAAACAGGCGATCTGCACCGCATCGGGAAAAGCCGCACGGGCGGCGCGGATGCCCGCCAGGCAGTGCGGCTGATGCAGCGGGGCCAGCGGCGTCAATGCCTCCAGCTGCGCTTGCACGTCGTCGTCGATCGCGACCGGCGCGGCAAAGTCGGGGCCACCATGGACAACGCGATGCCCCACCGCCTTGATCGTATGGCCGGGATAGTGCTGACCCATCGCGCCGATGGCCACCATAAGCGCGGCGCCGTGATCGGCGACCGCCCCGATTTCGCCGGTCGAAAGCGGCTGGCCCTGCGCGTCCTTCAGCTTGATCTCGGCCCGGTCGGCCGCGCCGATGCGGTCGATCAGCCCGCTGACCTCGGGCGTTTCGTCGCCGTCGATATAGATCGAGAACTTCAGCGAGGATGAACCGGCATTCAGGATCAGGATTTCGCCGTTCATCCCTTTGTCTCCGCCCCGTGGAAGTGGCGGATTGCCGCAACCGCGCAAGAGGCCAGCCGCGACATCGACCCGTCCGAACGCGAGTTCAGGATAACCGGCACCTTCGCGCCCAGCACGATCCCGGCGGCCTCGGCATGGCTGATATAGGCCAGCTGCTTGGCCAGCATATTGCCCGCGTCGATCCCCGGCACGACAAGGATATTGGCGCGGCCCGCGACATCGCCCTTCAGCCCCTTGGTATGCGCGGCGCCCATGTCGACGGCATTGTCCATCGCCAGCGGCCCATCGACCGCGCCGCCTTTGATCTGGCCGCGCTCGGCCATCTTGGACAGCAGCGCGGCATCGACCGAGGACTGGATTTCAGGGTTCACCGTTTCAACCGCCGACAGGATCCCGGCGCGTGGCACCAACCCCAGCGACGTTGCCAACTCGATCGCGTTCTGGGTGATATCGACCTTGGTCTTCAGGTCGGGGGCGATGTTGATGGCGGCGTCGGTGACCAGCAGCGGTTCAGGTTCGCCCGGCACGTCCATGACGAAGACATGGGTGAATCGGCGGCCGGCGCGAAGACCAACCTCCTTGTCCAGCAGCGCGCGCAGCAGGTCGTCAGTATGCAGATGCCCCTTCATCACCGCATTGGCGCGGCCCTCATGGACCAGCTTGCAGGCCAGCAGCGCGGCGCCGGTATCGGTCGGCTCATCTATGATCTCGAAGGCCGCGATGTCGCGTCCGATCCGTTCTGCGGCGGCACGGATACGGGCGGCATCACCGATCAGGATGGGGGTGATGATGGCGTCGTCGCTGGCCAGCAGCGCCCCGCGCAGCGATTCGTCCTCGGTCGGGCAGACTACGGCAGTGATCAGCGCCGGCAGCGGCGCGGCGCGGGCGATCAGCGCTTCGAAATGGCGGTGACGCTGGACGATCAGGCCGGGGATATGGACGTCCTCGGCGGCGAATTTGCGGGCGGGGGCGATGACCTGCGCTTCGCCCGCGACGATCATCGTGTCGTCGGCGGGGCGCAGCACCTCGGTCCGCAGGGTGACGATGCCGGTCGAGGCGATATCGGTCACGGTGACGCGGGCGAGCAGCTCGTCTCCGGCATGGGCGCGGTCCTGAAAGGACAGCACCTGGTTGCGATACAGCGTCCCCGGCCCGGGCAGGATAGAGCCGAGCACGCCAGCAATCAGGCTGGCCAGAAACATTCCCGGCGCGACTTCATCAGGGCGGCCGTCGCCGTCGGTGTCAAAGCCGGGCAGGTGCAGCGTGTTGTAATTCCCCGAGGTCGCAGCGAAGGCGATCAGGTCGTCTGGCGTGATAAGCCGGCGAAGCTCGGCGGTGTCGCCGATGCGCAGTTCGTCGAAGGTCTTGTTCTCAAGTTTCACGGCATGTCTCCGGCCTGATTTGTCGCCCGGTATCAACCGCACCGGGTACGGCGGAACTTGTGCGGGCGCGGGCGGGCATGGTCAAGCGCGGTCGCAGCTGACGGGGAATGCCGCCGCGTCAGGCCACGCAAAAGGGCCGGCCCCGCATTGGGGAACCGGCCCTGCGCAATGTCGTGACAGCTGGGTCAGAGATCAGGGGTTGATGACGACAGGGACGCCGCCCTGAAGCATGGCGAAGATTTCCTCGATCTCGCTATCCTCGACCGCGATGCAGCCGGCGGTCCAGTCCACCTTCTTGGCTGCGGCTGCTGCAGCGCCTTCACGGCCGCGGCCATGGATGAAGATGTCGCCACCCGGCTTCAGTCCGACGGCCAGGGCGCGTGCGGTATCCTGGGTGTTCGGATAGCTGACGCCGACCGAAAGGTGATAGGTGCTGCGCGGGTTGAACCGGTCGATGAAATAGATGCCTTCCGGCGTCTTGCCGTCGCCTTCGAATTGCTTGGCCCCGATCGGCTGGTTGCCAAGCCCGATCTTGTAGGATTTCAGCACTGTCTTGCCCGAGACCAGATACATCATCCGGTCGGACTTGTTGATCACAACCTGTGTGACCTGCGGGCCGTCATAGGACAGAAAACGCGGTGCGCGCGGGGTACCCGGCGCGCTGTCACCGCCGCCGCCACAGGCGGCCAGAATTGCCAGAAGGGTCAGGGCCAGACCGGCCCGGATTGCTCGAATCATCACTGCCTCGTCACGCTGTTGTTCGCGTTGATATATCACCTGATTATCACGAGGCGGTTAACGTCACCATAATGATTCCGATTCAGCCCAGCAAAGCCAGCAGCGAGTATGTCGCCGCCGCCACGCTGCCGGCGCCCGGCACTGTCACCGCCCAGGCGGCAAGCGTGGTCCAGACATGGCTGCGCCGGACCAGACGGCGGCGGTGCTGTTCCTCAATCGGCAGGGATTTCGGGGTCTTGCGGCGAAAACGGTCTTCCCATTCGCGATAAAAGCCGACGCCGAAGATCCCCCCAACCGCGCAATGCGTGGTCGACACGGGCAACCCGGCGGCGGAACAGGCCAGCACCGTCGCCGCCGCCGCCAGCGCCGCGCAGAAGGCGCGCACCGTGTTCAGCCGGGTGATTGCGGACCCGACCATGCGCACCAGCCGGCGCCCGAAGATCAGCGATCCCAGCGCCACGCTCAGCCCCGCCAGTCCGACCACCCACAGCGGCAGCGCGCCCGTGGTGGCGCTGTTCATCATCACCGACAGCGGGCCTGCGACATTGGCCACGTCATTGGCGCCATGGGCAAATCCCGATAGCACCGCAGTCACGATCAGCGGCCCGGCCAGCAGGTTCTTCAGGGCCAGGCTCTCGCCCCGCTCGGCGGCGATCTGGCGATCCAGATGGCGGCGCGCGAAGGCAAAGGCGACCAGCCCCAGCGCGGCGCAGGCAGCCAATGCGCCGCCCTGCAGGGGAGGGCGGCCCGGCAGCGTCAGCAGATAGGCCGCAAAGATAAAGGCCGTGATCCCGATCAGCAGCGGCAGCCAGACCCGCGCGGCAGCGACCCGGTCGGCGGCGAAATGCACGCGCCAGCGCAGCAATCCCAGCACACCTGCCGCCATCAGCGCCGAGGCCACCGGTGCCACCACCCAGCCAAGCGCGATCCCGGCCACCACCGGCCAATTTATCGCCGCCACGCCCAGTCCGGCCATGCCGGCACCGGCGACCGCGCCGATCACGCTGTGCGTGGTCGAAACCGGCGCCCGCGCCCAGTTGGCAAGCGTGATCCACATCGCCGCGCCCACAAGCGCCGCCGCCATGATTCGGCCAGGCTGGCCATCCGGTCCGATCTGACCAAGGGCGAGGATGTCAGTGGCGATGGTTTCGGTCACCATGTCGCCGGCCAGAAGCGCGCCGGCAAGCTGGGCCGCAGCCACCAGCGCCAGCCCAAGCCCAACCGGCACCGCACGCGCACCCACGGCCGCACCGACAGAGTTGGCAACGTCGTTCGCGCCGATGTTCAGCCCCAGATAGATCGCGACCGAAAAACCCGCCACGATTGGCGCCTGTGCCGGCAAGCCGATTCCGGCCAGTGCCGCAGCCAGCAGCGCCAGCAGGCCAAGGCCCAGGACCAGCCCCAGCCGGCGCAGCGGGCGCGCGGCAGCACGCCCCGCGCCTTCGGCATGGCCGAGCCGGTCGAGGTCTTTATCCAAAATGCGAAAATCACGGCTGCTCTGCATTGCGCCGACCATAGGCCATCGCGACGAGACAGCAAGCGGCCTTTGCGGACATCCCTATCGCGGCAGGCGGCGCATCAGCGTGGCGAGGCCGGGCTCATCGACCAGCTTGGCGGCCTCGGTTGGAGAAAACCAGCGGCGGCGGCGTTGTTTGCGTTCGGGAAAATCCCTGTCGAGACCGGCGACACGGACCAGATGGACCTGCACCTCGACCGGTGCCGACAACCCGCGTGTCAGTTTCTTGTCATAGCTGTAACGGCCCAGCGGGCGTTCTTCGACCTCGCCGCGCACGCCGGCTTCTTCCCAGGCCTCGCGCAGGGCGGCGCCGCCGGTGCTGCGGCCGTCCATCGGCCATCCCTTCGGGATGATCCAGCGCCCGGTGCCCCGGCTTGTCACCATCAGCACCTTGCCGGTTTCGGGATGAAGGCACAGCGCGCCGACCTGCAAGGCGGGCGGGCGGCGGCCCAGCATGCGACCCAACAGATCGCGCAGCATGTCATTCATCGCCGCCCTCCACCCGGCCGCGCAGGGCCTTGACCGCGCCGCGTTCGGATTTCGCCTTCAGCCGCCGGCGCTGACTGCCCAGCGTCGGGCGGGTGGCAATGCGGCGCTTCGGCGCGACAGTGGCGCGCAGGATCAGGTCGGCCAGCTTCTCGCGGGCCAGTTCGCGATTGCGCAACTGACTGCGGGTTTCCTGCGCGAGGATCACGACCGCGCCGTCCTGCGTCCAGCGTCGCCCGGCCAGACGCTGCAGGCGGCGCTTTACCGGCTCGGGCAGGTTGGGCGAGCGTTCGGCCTCGAAGCGCAGCTCAACGGCGGTTTCGACCTTGTTCACATGCTGCCCACCCGGCCCCTGGGCGCGGGTGAAGCTTTCGACAAGCTCCCATTCCTCGATGGAGATTTGGTCGTTGATACGCAACATCTGGTGGCAGGACCTTCACTTTGCCGTAGATATAAGTAGTACCCGAATGCGACGAAAGGGCGCATTGTTCCGCTGCCCGCTTTCGGGCCTTAGGCTACCCTGCGTAAATTAAGTAAATTTCGCGCGAAAATTCGCCACATTCAGGCGATTGACGCCACGGCACGTGTCGCGGCGGGGCTTTTCAATCAGGGAAGTATGAGGCAATCGTCATCCAGACGTGAGGAGGTCAAGTTGGTCCGAGATGTCGCCACCGGCATTAGGGTGGGCGGGATAAGCCTGACGATTGCCATATTTGCTGCCGTTCCCACCCGTGCGGAGGAGGCGCTGCGTGTCGAGTTTCTGACCGTCGCCGCCCGCGAAACCGGTATGCAGATCGAACTGACCGGCACGTTGGAGGCACTGGACAGTGTCGACCTGGGTTTTCGCCAGTCCGGTCGGATCACCGAGATGCTGGTAAATGAGGGCGATCATTTCACCGCCGGGCAGGTGCTGGGCCGGATCGACCCGTTGCAGCTTCAGCAATCGTTGAATGTCGCTATGGCCGCGCTTGCGGCGGCCGAGGCAGCCGAACAACAGGCCCGTCAAGCCGCCGACAGGGCGCAGGCGATGCTGGATCGCGGTGTCGGCACGCGTGCCGCGCGTGACACCGCCCGCCAGACCCTCAGCGAGGCCGAGACCCAGCTCCAGCAGGCCCGCAGCACGCTGGACCAGGCCCGCCGCTCGGTCGAGGATACCGAGCTGCGCGCGCCCTTCGCCGGCGTGGTGACCGCCCGCGCGGGCGAGCCGGGGCAGGTTGTCGGCGCGGCGCAGACGGTGCTGTCGCTGGCCGGCAAGGGTGGGATCGAGGCGGTTTTCATGACCCCTGACCTGCCGATCCTGAACGAGGTGATGGGCACTCCCGTCCAGCTGTCGACGCTGGATATCATCGCGCCACCGATGACCGGAACGGTGACCGAAATCGCGCCGCTGGTCGATCCCGCGACCGGCTCTGTGCGGGTGCGGGCGCAAGTTGCGGACGCGCCCGAGAATGTCGACCTGCTGGGGGCCTCGGTCCGGGGCAAGATGATGCTGGGCACCGGCGAGGCAATGGAAATTCCGTGGACCGCGCTGACCTCTGGACTGGGGACGCCCTGTGTCTGGATCGTGGGCGAAGGCAACAAGGTAGAGCTGCGCGCGGTCGAGATTTCGCGTTTCGATGATGGGCGGGTGCTGTTGTCGGGCGGGGTTTCGGCGGGCGAGATCGTGGTCGGTGACGGCTCGCAGAAGCTCTATCCCGGTCGCGAGGTCGTGGCGGGGAACGACGTGAAGACAGGAAACAAATGACCCGCGCGACGCCCCGATGCATTTTGGCTGTAATCTCGGCCCTGCTGCTTGCGGCGCCGGCCGCGGCATTTGAACTGCCGTGGGGCAAGAAGGACGAAGCATTGCCGCAACTGTCGCCGCGCCCGGTGGTGTCGGTGGTGGTGACTGACCTGCCGTCTGAGCTGCGCAGCTTCCCCGGTGTGGTTGTGGCCGGAACCGAGGTGCAGCTGGGCTTTCAGACCCTTGGACGGTTATCTGCCCGTCCCGTGGATGTGGGCGATCACGTTCGGACCGGCGCGCTACTGGCCGAACTGACGCCGGATGACCTGCAAGACAATGTCCGCGCTGCGCGATCTGCCGTCGACGCAGCGCAGGTGAGGCTGGAAACCGCGCAGGCAACGGCAGAGCGTACGCGCGACCTGGCCAAGCGCAATGTCGCTTCGCGTGCGCAGCTTGAACAGGCCGAACGCGGCCTGAAATCGGCCGAGGCCGGGCTTGCACAGGCGCAATCGGAACTGGCCCGCGCCGCCGATGCCGAAGGCTTCGCACGCTTGCTGGCGCCCTTTGACGGGGTGGTTTCGGCGGTGATGGAAACGCCGGGTGCGGTGGTGGGCTCGGGCACGCCGGTGCTGACGCTGTCGGACGTCAACACGCGCGAGGCGGTGATCGACCTGCCCGAGGCCGTGCTTTCGGCGATGCCCGTCGGCACCGAGGTCGAGATCCAGCTGGAATCCGACAGTGAGACCCGCAGCACCGGCCGGATCAGCCGGATTGACCCGCTGGCGGATGCCGCCACGCGCACCCGCCGGCTGCATCTGTCCATGGATGACCCGACGAATTTCCGCCTTGGCACGCTGATCCGCGCACAGCGCGGCGGCCCGCGCAGCAATTTCGTGGCCCTGCCCGAAGCGGCCATTGCCGGCACAGCCGACGCGCCGTGGATCTGGATCGTAGCCCGGCGCGGCGACGCGGCCACGGTTTCGGCGCGAAAAGTCGAATTGGGGCTGCGGCTGAACGGATTGGTTGAAATCAGCGCCGGCCTGTCGGCGGGCGAAGAGGTGGTCGTGCGCGGGGTTCATTCGCTGACCGAAGGACAGCCGGTCGGCGAAAGGGTAAAGCCATGATTCACGGGCCAAGGTTCAACCTGTCGGATTGGGCGTTGAAGCATCGCAGCTTTGTCTGGTTCCTCCTGATCGTGTCGATGCTGGCCGGCGCGATTTCCTATGCCAATCTGGGGCGCGAGGAAGACCCGAACTTCACCATCAAAGTCATGGTCATCAGCGCCGCGCTGCCCGGCGCCAGCATTGACGAGACGCTGAATCAGGTCACCACGCGGATCGAGAACAAGCTGGAGGAACTGGACGAGCTGGACTTTACCCGTTCCGTCACCATGCCCGGGCAGGCGGTCGTCTATATCGAGCTTGACCCGACCGTGCGCGGCAGGCGCGTCCCCGAGGTCTGGAAGCGCGTGCGCGAGATGATGTCGGACATTCGCCCCGACTTCCCGCAGGAATTTGCCGGCTTTCAGTTCAACGACAATTTCGGCGATGTGTTCGGCAATATCTATGCCTTCACCGCCGATGGCTTCACCCCGCGCGAATTGCGCGACCGCGTGGACGACATCCGCGATCTGGTGCAGGCGCTGCCTTTGGCCGGCAAGGTCGAGCTGCTGGGCGAACAGGACGAGGAGATCTATCTGGAGTTTTCGCCCTCGCGGCTGGCGGCGCTGGGGCTGAACCAGGAAGATGTCATGGCCACCTTGGCGAACCAGAACGCCATCGCGCCTTCGGGTGTGATCGAGGCGGGCCCTGAACGTGTCCTCGTCCGCGTCGATGGCGAATTTGGCGATGCCGCCGCAATCGCCGCCGTGAACCTGCGCATCGCGGATCGGTTCTTCAACCTTGCCGATGTGGCGACGGTCAGGCGCGGCTATGAGGACCCGCCGCAGACGCTGTTCCGTTTCGAGGGCAAGCCCGCCATCGGGCTGCAGATCGGCATGAAGTCCGGTGGCAATATCCTGGAATTCGGCGAACAGGTCGACGCCCTGATGAACGACGTCGCCGCCGACCTGCCCATCGGCATCGAGATGGCGAAATTCGCCGACCAGCCGCATGTCGTTGACGAGGCCGTGGGTCATTTCGTTAAGGCCCTTATCGAGGCGGTGGCCATCGTTCTGCTGGTCAGTTTTGTCAGCCTTGGGCTGCGGGCGGGGATGGTCGTGACCATGACCATCCCGCTGGTGCTGGCGATCACCTTCGTCTTTATGGATTACTGGGGCATCACGCTTCAGCGGATCTCACTGGGGGCGCTGATTATCGCGCTTGGCCTGCTGGTCGACGATGCCATGATCGCCATCGAGACGATGATCTCGCGGCTGGAACTGGGCGAAACGCTGACCGACGCGGCCTCTTACGCCTGGACCTCTATTGCATTCCCGATGCTGACCGGGACGCTGGTCACGGTGGCGGGCTTCATCCCGATCGGGCTGAACAGCTCGGCTGCGGGGGAGTTTACCTTCTCGCTGTTCGTGGTGATCGCGATTTCGCTGGTCGTCAGCTGGGTGGTTGCGGTGCTGTTCGCGCCGCTGCTGGGCGTTGCCTTCCTGCCGAGGACGCTGAAGCATCACGGCGAAAAGGTCGGCTGGCTGCGCGGTCGGTTCCACGGCATGCTGCGCCTGTCGATGCGGTTCAAGTGGCTGACCATCGCCGTCACCGTGATCGCCTTTGCGATTTCGATCTGGGGGATGCGCTTTGTCGAACAGCAGTTTTTCCCCACATCCGACCGCCCCGAGGTGCTCGTCGATATCACTATGCGCCAGAACGCATCCATCGCCGGCACGCGCGAGACGATGGACAAGCTGGAATCGCATTTGAAGGATGACGAGGATGTGCTGTTCTGGACGTCTTATGTCGGGCGGGGCGCGCCGCGCTTTGTCCTTGCAATGGATGTGCAGACGCCGGGGCCGCATATCGGGCAGATCCTGATCCAGACGCCGGATCTGGCGGCGCGCGACCGCGTGAAGGCAAAGCTGGACCAGATCGCCGAGACAGAACTTTACGCCGCCGACATCTACGTCAAGAACCTGGAAATCGGCCCGCCGGTCGGCAAGCCGGTGCAATACCGCGTCTCTGGCCCCGATATCGACGCGACGCGCGACGCTGCCCGCAAGCTGGCGGCGGTTATCGCGACCGAGCCGCGGCTGACCGGCGTGGCTCTGGACTGGAACGAACCCGCGCGGGTCGTGCGCCTGCAGGTCAGTCAGGATCAGGCGCGGCGGTTGGGGATCAGCTCTGCCGATATTGCCAGCTCGTTGGCGGCGATGTTTTCCGGGCGCACCATCACCCAGCTGCGCGACGGTGAGTTCCTGATCGACGTGGTCAGCCGGGGCAGCGCGGACGAACGCACAACTATCGACACGCTGCGTAACCTGCAACTGGCAACACCGACCAGCACGCCGATTCCGCTGGCCAGTCTGGCAACCGCCGTTTACGGGACCGAGCAGCCGCTGATCATGCAGCGCGACGGGCTGCCCACGGTGACCGTCAAGGCAGCCATCACTACCAAGGATCAGCCGGCGACTTTGGTCAATGCACTGTCATCGCGCGTTGCCGAGTTCGAAGAGACGTTGCCTTCGAACATCCGGGTCGAGGTCGGCGGCACCGTCGAAACCTCGGCCGACAGCCAGGAACCGATCGCGGCCGTCGTGCCGCTGATGCTGCTGATCATGGCCTTCCTGGTCATGGCGCAGATGCAAAGCTTCCGGCTGTCGGCCATCGTCTTTGCCGCCGCCCCCATTGGCCTGATTGGCGTGGTCGCGGTTCTGGCCGGTTTCGGCGTGCCGATGGGCTTTGTCGCCATTCTGGGGATTCTGGCGCTGGTGGGGATCCTGATCCGCAACTCGATCATCCTTGTCCACGAGGTGCAGGTCCTGATCGACAAGGGCCGCACCCGCTGGGATGCGGTTTACGAGGCATCGGACAGCCGCGCCCGCCCGATCCTGCTGACGGCGGCGGCGGCGTCATTGGCGCTGATCCCGATCTCGCGGCAGGTGTTCTGGGGGCCGATGGCCTTTGCCATGATGGGCGGAATCATCGCCGGCACGCTGATTACGCTGCTGTTCGTGCCGGCGCTGTATTGCGCGGTCTTCGGGGTCAAACCGCCCGGCGATGATGGCGCAAACTGATTGACGGCAGGGGCCGTGCGCGTAGGAATGCCTGACCCCAGCCCGCCCGGAGGATCCATGACCGACAAGACGCCGCGCAACCGCATCACGCCCGAGGAGGCGCTGGCCTATCACTTGGAGCCGCGTCCGGGAAAATTCGACGTCGTGCCCTCGACCCCGATGGCGACGCAGCGCGACCTGTCGCTGGCCTATTCGCCGGGGGTGGCGGTGCCGGTGCAGGCCATCGCCGACCGGCCCGAAACCGCTTACGACTATACCACCAAGGGCAATCTGGTCGCGGTCATCAGCAATGGCACGGCCATTCTGGGAATGGGTAACCTCGGCGCGCTGGCATCGAAGCCGGTGATGGAAGGCAAGGCGGTTCTGTTCAAGCGCTTCGCCGACGTGAACGCCATCGACATCGAACTGGACACCGAAGACCCTGACGAGATCATTCAGGCCGTCCGTCTGATGGGCCCCACATTCGGCGGCATCAACCTTGAAGACATCAAGGCGCCGGAATGCTTCATCATCGAAAGCCGCCTGAAAGAGCTGATGGACATCCCCGTCTTCCATGACGACCAGCATGGCACGGCGGTGATCTGCGCGGCGGGGCTGATGAATGCGCTGCAGCTGTCCGGCAAGCGGATCGAGGATGTGAAGATCGTCCTGAACGGTGCGGGCGCGGCGGGCATTGCCTGTCTGGAACTGATCAAGACGATGGGCGCGCGGCAAGAAAACTGCATCATGTGCGACACCAAGGGCGTGATTTATCAGGGCCGGACCGAGGGCATGAACCAGTGGAAATCGGCCCATGCCGTCGTGACCGAGGCCCGCACGCTGGAAGAAGCCATGAAGGGCGCGGATGTGTTCCTTGGTGTCTCGGCCAAGGGCGCGGTGACGCCGGAAATGGTCGAAAGCATGGCGGAAAACCCGGTCATCTTCGCCATGGCCAACCCGGACCCGGAAATCACGCCCGAGGACGCCCATGCCGTCCGCCCTGACGCCATCGTAGCCACCGGGCGCAGCGATTATCCCAATCAGGTCAATAACGTCCTGGGCTTCCCCTATCTGTTCCGGGGCGCGCTGGATATCCACGCCCGCGCCATCAATGACGAAATGAAGCTGGCCTGCGCCCGCGCGCTTGCCGAACTCGCGCGCGAGGATGTGCCGGACGAGGTTGCCGTGGCTTATGGCCGCAAGCTGCAATTCGGGCGCGACTATATCATCCCGACGCCCTTCGATCCGCGCCTGATCCATGTGATCCCGCCCGCCGTCGCCAAGGCCGGGATGGATACCGGCGTCGCCCGCCGCCCGATCATCGACATGGAGGCCTATACCCATGCCTTGAAGGCGCGGATGGACCCGACGGCGGCGATCCTGCAAGGCATCCACGCCCGCGCGCGCCAGCATCAGGCGCGGATGATCTTCGCCGAAGGCGACGATCCGCGCGTGCTGCGGGCCGCCGTCGCCTGGCAGCGGGGCGGGATGGGATCCTCCATCGTTGTGGGCCGCGAATCCGACGTGCGCGAGAAGCTGGAGGCCGCCGGCCTTGGTGATGCCGTGCGCGAACTGACCGTGGTAAACGCTCACAGCACCCGCCATCTGGATGCCTATCACGATTTTCTTTACCGCCGGTTGCAACGCAAGGGCGTCGACCGCGAGGATGCCGATAAAGAGGTCAACCGCGACCGTCATGTCTTCGCCTCGCTGATGCTGGCCCATGGCCATGGCGATGGGCTGGTGGCAGGGGCCACGCGCAAGAACGCGCATGTTCTGGCCCAGATCGGTCAGGTCTTCGACGTGCGCCCTCAGGACGGTGCGGTCGGGATTACGGCGGTGCTGCACAAGGGCCGGATCGTGCTGATCGGCGATACGCTGGTCCATGAATGGCCCGAGGCAGAGGATCTGGCCGATATTGGCACCCGCGGCGCCCATGTCGCCCGCGATCTGGGGCTGGACCCGCGCGTCGCCTTCCTGTCATTTTCCAATTTCGGCTATCCGGTCAGCGAGAGGGCCGAGAAGATGGCCGAGGCGACCCATGTTCTGGACCGCCGCCAAGTCGATTTCGAATATGAAGGCGAAATGACCGTCGATGTCGCGCTGAACATGGATCAGGCGGCGAAATATCCCTTCTCGCGCCTGACGGGACCGGCCAATGTGCTGGTGGTACCGGCGCGGCATTCGGCCAGCATTTCGGTGAAGTTGATGCAGGAAATGGCGGGGGCGACGGTGATCGGGCCGATCCTGACCGGCGTCGACAAGCCGATCCAGATCTGTTCGACCTCGTCCACGGTCAACGACATCCTGAACATGGCCGCGATTGCGGCGGGGCGGCTGGGGCAGGTGCGCTAGGCCGCCGTGTCAGGCCGGGGCGCGGCAGGCGAAGGCATCGCCGCGCATCACCTCATAGCGGGTGGCGCCGTCGATTTCGGTGACAGAGATCAGGACATGCCCCGATTCGGCGCAGAAATGCGGCACGTCGACCGCCGCCATGGCATCGGTGGCGATCAGCGCCACGCGGCTGCCGGGGGCAGCGGCGTTCAGGAATTTGCGCAGGCGCAGGACCGGCAGCGGGCATAACAGGCCGCGCGCGTCCAGTTCGGTCATGCCGCGACCCGCAGGGCGCGGCGGCACCAGTTCGCCGCTTCTTCGGGGGCCAGCTGCACGGCAAGATCGCCGGCGAAGGCCAGAAATTCGGCCTGCTGCTGCGGTGCCACGGAAATCAGCACCGGCAGGTCGCGCTCCATTGCGGCAGCAATGACCGCCACCATGCCGCGGCCCAGAATCTCCTGCTTGCCGAACTTGTTCAGCACGACCATCTGGGCCTCGGGCAGGGTTTCCAGAACGCGTTGCGCCGCGCCTTCCAGCGCACCCGCATCCAGCCGGCAACCCGTCGATTCGCGCCCCAGATCCTGCGAGATGGCTACGTCCGGCCCATCGTCCCCCAAGACCTCCAGCATCATGTCGCAATGACAATCCGCGCCCTTGGGGGTGTTGGTCTGGATCGCACCGCGCACGGCGATGCCTTCGGCGGCCAGTTGGGCGGCGATCTGGCGCATCAGGTCATGCGCGCCATCGCCCCCGCCGGTCGCCGACTGATCCAGCCAGCCCAGCATCAGCGGCGGCGGTCCCGGCGCGAGCTCATCGGCTGGAAGGCGACGCCGACATGGGCCTCGCAATAAGGTTTTCCGGGCTGGCTGGGCAGGCCGCAGAACCAGAATTTTTCGGTCGCGGGGTCGCCGATCGGCCATTTGCAGGTCCGCTCGGTCAGTTCCATCAGCGACAGCTTGCGGGCCGATTTCTCGACCTCGCGCACATTCGCCAGTGCTTCGGGGCTGATTTCATTGGCCGAGGGCTGCGGCGGCAGCGGTTGGCCGGCCGGCACGATGGGGCGGCGCGGGGTGAAGGCAACAGGGGCCTCGGCTGCGGGTGCCGCGTCGGTTGCGCCCTGCGACGCAGAGGCCGGGGCGGCGGCAGCCGGTTCAGGACGCGAGGTCGGCGCGGCCTTGGGCTTCGGTGCGGGCTTTGCCTTTGCCTCGACCTTCGGTTCGGGGGCTGGCGCAGGGGCAGCGGCGGCGGGCGCGGCCTCTGCCTCGCCCTCGTCGCGGTTCGACAGGCCAAGGCGATGCACCTTGCCGATGACGGCGTTCCGAGTGACCCCGCCCAGTTCTTTCGCGATCTGGCTGGCGGACTGGCCCTCGGACCACATCCGCTTGAGCGTTTCGACGCGTTCGTCGGTCCAGGACATTTCGGCCTTTCTGGCGGACCCGCCGCCGATCTTGCAATTTCAGACTGACCCGGCCAAACCGGGATCGGACAGAAATATCCTGCCACGCGCCCCAATTCAAGCAGTCCGCCATGACAGATCGTGATATCACCCTGCGCCCGATGGGCGCGCGCCGCTTTGGCCGTGTTAACTGGCTGGGTCTTTACACACTTTGCGCCCGCGAAATCATGCGCTTCATGGCGGTCTGGCAGCAGACGGTTTTTGCGCCGCTGATGACGGCGGGGCTGTTTGTGGTCGTCTTTGCGCTGGCGCTTGGGGGTGACCGGCAGGTGATGGGGCTGCCCTATCTGGCATTCCTTGGCCCTGGCATCCTGATGATGACGGTGGTCCAGAATGCGTTCGCCAATACGTCGTCCAGTATCGTTTCCAGCAAGATGCAGGGCAATATCGTCGATACGCTGATGCCGCCCCTGTCCGCGGCCGAGATCCTGGCCGGCTATCTGATCGGCGCGGTGGCGCGGGCGGGGCTGGTCGGGCTGGTGATCGGCACCGGCATGGCGCTGCTGCTGGGGCAGGGGCCTGCGCATCCGGTCTGGGCGGTGGGGTTCATCCTGCTGGGGGCGCTGTTCATGGGCGGGCTGGGGCTGATCGGCGGGGTGCTGGCGCAGAAATGGGACCAGATGGCGGCGATCACCAATTTCGTGGTCACGCCGCTCAGCTTTCTGTCGGGCACGTTTTATTCCATTGACGCGCTGCCGCCCTTCTTCCGGGCCATCAGCCATATGAACCCGATCTTTTACCTGATCGACGGCGCGCGTTACGGCTTTACCGGGGTCAGTGATGCCGATCCCCGGCTGGGGCTGGCGGTCTGTTCCATGGCCGCACTGGCCGTCTGCGTCACCGGCTGGGCGGTTCTGCGCAGCGGCTATCGGATGAAACCGTAAGCCATATCGCCCGCATGTTGGCCCATGGCGTGCATTTCGCAGCCCCCAAGGCAGCGAAGCCTCTGGCAAGGTGGTGAAGTTCCGCGATCCCCGGGGCAACCGTCGGGATCTGCTGCAACGAAATTAGCGCTTGCCGATGCGGTGGTTTTGCCGCAAGGATCGCGCATGATCGCACGGACCGCCCTGTTTGCCCGTCCCCGACGCCGCTGAGGCGCATGATCCCGCATGTCCGGCGGTTCGCGGGCAAATCCCATCGCTATCCCTCAGGCCACCCCAAACCCGGAGCCTTCCCATGTCCGAATTTCCGCATGTCCTGCCGACCTATAACCGCGCGCCGCTGTCCTTTGACCGTGGTGAAGGCGTCTGGGCGATCACCCGCGACGGCACCCGTTATCTGGATCTTGGTGCGGGCATCGCGGTCAACGCGCTGGGTCACGCCAACCCCGATCTGGTGGCGGCGCTGACCGAACAGGCGGGGCGGATCTGGCATGTCTCGAACCTGTATCACATCCCTGAACAGGAACGGCTGGCCAGCCTGCTGGTCGACAACACCTTTGCCGAGACAGTTTTCTTCACCAACTCAGGCACCGAGGCGGCCGAGCTGGCGATCAAGATGGCCCGTAAATACTGGGACCATGAAGGGCAGCCCGAACGGGTCGAGATCCTGACCTTCGAGGGCGCATTCCATGGCCGCTCGACCGGCGCCATCGCGGCGGCGGGATCGGACAAGATGGTCAAGGGCTTCGGCCCGCTGATGCCGGGCTTCCGGCAGCTTCCGTTCGGCGATGTCGAGGCGCTGCGCGCCGCCATCAGTGACAAGACCTGCGCGGTCATGCTGGAACCCATTCAGGGCGAGGGCGGCATCCGCCCGCTGCCCGATGCCGAGCTGAAAGAAATCCGCGCATTGTGCGACGCCACCGGCGCGCTGCTGATACTGGACGAGGTGCAGTCCGGCATGGGCCGCACCGGCCGCCTGTTCGCGCATGAATTCGCGGGCATCACCCCCGACATCATGATGGTCGCCAAGGGCATTGGCGGCGGCTTTCCGTTGGGCGCGGTGCTGGCCACGGCCAAGGCGGCCTCGGGCATGGTGGCGGGGACGCATGGCTCGACCTATGGCGGCAACCCGCTGGCCTGCGCGGTCGGGGCAAAGGTGATGGAAATCGTCGCCGATCCCGCCTTTCTGGCCGAGGTCGGCCGCAAGGGGGCGCTGATGCGGCAAAAGCTGGAGGGGCTGGTCGCTGCGCATCCGGACATCTTCGAAAGCGTGCGCGGGCAGGGGCTGATGCTGGGGCTGAAATGCAAGATTGCGCCCGGCGATCTGGTCAAGGCCGGTTATGACCAGCAGATCCTGACCGTGGCCGCCGCCGACAATACCCTGCGCCTGTTGCCGCCGCTGACCATCACCGATGACGAAATGACCGAGGCCGTCGCGCGCCTTGACCGGGCGGCGGGGGGGCTGCATGGCTGATTACAGCTTTCGGGCGGTGACCGGGAACGACCTGACCATGCTGTCTGGTTGGTTGCAGCAATTGCAGGTCCGCCGCTGGTGGCGCGAGAACGATGAGCTTGACCAGATTCGCGCCCATATTGCCGACCCGGCCATCAGCCCGTTGATCGTCAGCCGGGGCGATGATCCCATCGCCTATGTCCAGCATTACAGCGCCCGCCGCTGGCCCGCGCCGCAATTCGCCCATCTGCCCCATGACACCGTGGCGCTGGATCTGTTCAGCGGACCCATGGGGTTCGGTCACGGCGCGTCGTGGTTGCGGCAGTTGGGGGACGACCTGTTGGGCCGCGTCTCGATGCTGGCGACTGACCCGACCACCGACAACGTGGCCGCCGTCCGCGCCTATCGCAAGGCGGGCTTCGATGGTGATGTCATTCGCCCGGATGCCGACGGAAAGCCGGTGCTGGTGATGACGCGCCGACGATAATGCCATCTTCCATGCCGAACGACCTTGGGGGTGCCGCAGATGCGGCGGGGGCAAAGCCGCCCCCTTGACCCCGCAGCCACAAGCGGGCTTGCTGGCCCGATCAGCCGAAAGACATGAAGATGCAGCACTTCCTTGATATCCACACTACCTCGCCCGCAGATCTGCGCAGCATTATCGACAATGCCCGCACCATGAAGATCGCCCGCAATGGCCGCCCAAAGGGCACACCGGACGACGAATTGCCGCTTGCGGGCCGCATGGTGGCGCTGATCTTCGAAAAGCCCTCGACCCGGACGCGCGTCAGCTTCGATGTGGGCGTGCGCCAGCTGGGCGGCGAAACCATGGTGCTGTCGGGCAAGGAAATGCAGCTGGGCCATGGCGAGACCATCGCCGACACCGCCCGCGTCCTGTCGCGCTATGTCGACCTGATCATGATCCGCACGTTTGAAGAAGCGACCCTGCACGAGATGGCCGAACACGCCACCGTGCCGGTCATCAACGGGCTGACCAACCGCACCCATCCCTGCCAGATCATGGCGGACGTGCTGACTTACGAAGAACATCGCGGCCCCATCGCCGGCAAGAAGGTGGTCTGGTCTGGCGACGGCAACAATGTCTGCGCCAGCTTCCTGCATGCCGCCGGTCAGTTCGGTTTCGATTTCACCTTTACCGGCCCGATGCCGCTGGACCCCGAACCCGAATGGATCGGCTTTGCCCGCAGCAAGGGGGTCGAGGCGCTGATCGAACGCGACCCCCACAAGGCGGTCGAGGGCGCCGATCTGGTCGTTACCGATACCTGGGTCAGCATGCATGACCCCGAATCGGCCAAGGAACGCCGCCACAACCAGCTGCGCGGCTATCAGGTGAACGAGGATCTGATGGCGCGGGCCAAGCCCGACGCGCTGTTCATGCATTGCCTGCCCGCCCATCGCAATGACGAGGCGACGAGCGCGGTGATGGACGGCCCCCATTCGGTGATCTTCGACGAGGCTGAAAACCGCCTGCATGCCCAGAAGGCGATCATGCGCTGGTGTCTGGGGGTGTGACCCTTCGGGGCTAGCCGGCGGCGCAACCGCGATATTCGGTGGCGCCGTCCTCGGCCAGAACGGTCATCACCACCGCATCGGCGTCCAGCGGGAACGGCTTGCCGCTGGGGGCCACGAAATCGGCGCTGACCTCGCGCCCGTTCTTCGACAATTCCGGCGCCGAGACCCAGATATCGGGGTCTGTCGCATATTCGATCGCCAGCTCTGCCCCCGGTTCCGGCAGCGACAGGGTCACGGTCATGCCGTCCTCGATTTCCGAAATCTCGCAGGCGGGCCGGTCCTTGCCGGGCCGAGGGGCAAGGGCGATGGCCTTTTCGATCACCGGATCAGGCCGGGGGCCGGCCGGGGTGGCGACAAGGTCCAGCTCGGCTGGGATACAGATGTTTTCGCACAGCCCGAAGGCAACATTGGCGGAAATGCCAACCGGCTCGTCCGTTTTGGCGGGGGTCACCGTGAAGGGCAGCACCAGCCGGTCGTGATATCCCAGCGTGCGCACCCCGTCCGAGATGACCACCTCGGGCGCGGGCCAGTGGAAATCGACCTTGCCGATATTGCTGCCTTTCCAGTCGAAGACCGGTGCCAGCCCGGCATCGCCGGGGCTGCGCCAATAGGTTTTCCAGCCCGGTTCCAGAACCAGTTCCAGCGCCGCCACCCGGCGGCCTTCGGCATCGGTCCAGCCAGGCAGGAAACGCGCCGATTCCAGACCTTGCGGCAGGTTCTGGGCGG
This sequence comes from Paracoccus xiamenensis, assembly GCF_011308835.1. Lineage (GTDB taxonomy): Bacteria > Pseudomonadota > Alphaproteobacteria > Rhodobacterales > Rhodobacteraceae > Paracoccus > Paracoccus xiamenensis. The sequence continues at coordinate 154,443 of NZ_JAAOHY010000004.1, forward strand.
CGGCGGGAAGGGCGGTCAGCAGGGAAAGGATCAGCACATGTCTCATACAGCAAGCCATAGCGCGGTGCGGGCGGCGGCTGAAATCACCTTTTCGCCACACCCTTGCCGAATGGCCCCAAAAGCCCGATCTTGGGGGCAGGAGGCCAAGACATGACGCCTGACAGCGACCTGACCGGCAAGATCCTGATCGCCATGCCCGACATGGGCGACCCGCGCTTTCGGCGCTCGGTCGTGCTGGTCTGCGCCCATTCGGAAGATGGCGCGATGGGGATCGTGCTGAACCAGCCGATGAAGGACATGCAGTTCATCAAGCTGCTGGACCTGCTGGGGATCGAGGACGTGGACAACGCCCCCGACCTGCCGGTGCGTACCGGTGGCCCGGTCGAGCCGGTGCGCGGCTTCGTGCTGCATCCGAAATCCGACCCGCCCCATGATGGCAGTATGGATGTGGGCTGCGGTCTGGAACTGACCACCACCCGCGACATTCTGGTCGAACTGGCCGAGGGGCGCGGCCCGGATCGGGCCATCCTTGCGCTTGGTTATGCCGGCTGGGGGCCGGGGCAGTTGGATACCGAGATCCGCGCCAATGGCTGGCTGACCGCCGACATGGACCCCGATTATGCCTTTGGCGATCCCGGTGCGGCCTGGATGCGGGCGCTGCATTCGCTGGGTGTCGACCCGATTTCGCTGTCAGGTGCTGCGGGCCGGGCCTAGCGCGGCGCTGCGGCCCGGCGCAGGCGGTCGTTGATCGCGCGGCCCATGCCGTGATCGGGGATCGGGGCGATGGCGATGGGCCGGCCTGCGGCATCGGCGCGATGCAGCGCGTCGAACAGCCGCGCCGCTGCCTCGACCAGATCGCCTGTGGGCGACAGCGAGATATCACCTGCCACCGGACCGAAGCCGATCAGGAACTCTCCCGCCTTGGCGTGATCGGCATTCAGCCGCACCGGCGCGCCGGGTGCATAGTGGCTGGACAGCATCCCCGGCGCGGCGGGGCGGTCGGGGTCGGCAATGGGCGCGGCAAGGGGTTGGCCCAGACAATCGGCAATCGCCTCGGCCGGGATGCCACCGGGGCGCAGCAGCCGGGGGGTGCCCTGCTGCCAGCCGATGATGGTCGATTCGACACCGACCGGGGACGGCCCCGCATCCAGCACCGCCGCCAGCTTGCCCGCCAGCCCCGCCATCACATGGCTGGCCGAAGTCGGGCTGATCCGCCCCGAGGGGTTCGCCGAAGGCGCGGCCACCACGCCGCCAAACGCGTGCAGCAGATCCTGCGCGACCGGATGGGCGGGCACCCGGATCGCCACCGTGTCCAGCCCCGCCGTCACCAGCGAGGCAATGCCCGCATCGTGACGCAACGGAACCACCAGCGTCAGCGCGCCGGGCCAGAAGGCATCGGCCAGCCGCCGGGCTGACGCGTCGAAGATGCCGATCGTTTCGGCGGTGGCCAGATCCGGCGCATGGACGATCAGCGGGTTGAAGCTGGGCCGCCCCTTGGCCGCGTAAATCCCTGCAACAGCCTGCGCATTTCGCGCATCGGCGGCCAGACCGTAAACCGTTTCGGTCGGCATCGCGACCAGCCGGCCCTTGGCCAGCATCATGGCGGCATAGGCGACATGTTCGGCTTCGGGCGTCAGCAGGCGTGTCTGTTCGGACATTCGGCGGGATTCGCGCTGTTACGCAGGGTCGCGTGGTTGGATGGCTTGCCGGATCGCTTCTGCCTTGTAATCTGGCACAAACGCAACCCCGCTTTGACGCCGCATGCCTTTCGGGTAACCCGGCGCGAGGAAGTTTTCATGGCCTACCGCGCACCCGTCGACCAGATCCGCTTTATCCTTGCCAATGTCGTCCCCTTCGACGCGGTCGCCGCGACCGAGACCTATGCCGAGGCCACGCCCGACATGGTTGACGCCATCCTGACCGAGGCCGGGCGCATGTCGTCCGAGGTGCTGGCGCCGCTCAACATTGCCGGCGATCAGACGCCGGCGCGGCTGGAAAACGGGGTGCTGCGGTCCTCGCCCGGCTATGACAAGGGGTTTCAGGCCATTGCCGAGGGCGGATGGATCGGGTTGTCGGCGGATCCCGAATATGGCGGCGCGGGCCTGCCGCAGGCGCTGAACATGGCCGTCAGCGAGATGATGGCCGGCGCATGTCTGGCGCTGCAACTGAACCCGCTGCTGACTCAGGGGCAAATCGAGGCGCTGGAACATCATGCCAGTGACGAGATGAAGGCGCTTTATCTGCCCAAGCTGATCGGGGGGGAGTGGAACGGCACCATGAACCTGACCGAGCCGGGCGCGGGCTCGGATGTGGGGGCTCTGAAGACCAAGGCCGAGCCGAATGGCGATGGCAGCTTTTCCATCACCGGTCAGAAGATCTTCATCACCTGGGGCGACAGCGACGTGACCGCGAACACCTGTCACGCGGTGCTGGCGCGCCTGCCCGATGGGGTCAAGGGAACCAAGGGCATCAGCCTGTTCATGGTGCCGAAATACCTGCCCGACGAAGACGGCAATCCGGGGCAGGCGAACAGCCTGAAAGTGGTCTCGCTGGAACACAAGATGGGCATCCACGGATCGCCCACCTGCGTAATGAGCTATGATGGCGCGAAGGGCTGGCTGATCGGCAAGGAAAATGGCGGCATGGCTGCGATGTTCACGATGATGAACAACGCCCGGCTGGCCGTTGGGATGCAGGGCGTCGGCGTGGGCGAGGCGGCGTTGCAGAAGGCCGCCGAATACGCGGCCGAACGCGAACAGTTCGGCCCCATCATCCGCCATGCCGATGTGCGCCGGATGCTGGCCACCGCACGCGCGGAAATCTTTGCCGCCCGCGCCATCGGTCTTGCCTGTGCCACCGCGCTGGATATGGCTGCCGCCACCGGCGAGGCCGATTGGGCCGCGCGCGGCGCGCTGCTGACCCCCATCGCCAAGGCATACGGCACCGATGTCGGTTGCCGCGTCGCCGATACCGCGGTGCAGGTCCATGGCGGCATGGGATATATCGAGGAAACCGGCGCCGCCCAGTATCTGCGCGACGTCCGCATCACCCCCATCTATGAAGGGACCAACGGCATTCAGGCCATGGATCTCGTCGGCCGCAAGATGATGGATGGTGGTGCCGCCGCACAGGCGATGCTGGACGAAATCATGGACGCCGCCCGCGCCAACAGCCAGCTGTGGCCCGCGCGGGTCGAAACGATCTGGAAAGCCGCGCAAACCCTGTCCGAGGCGACCTCGCGTCTGGTCGAGGCGAATATGGATGACCGCAACGCTGCCGCCGTGCCCTATCTGTCGGCCTTTGCCCGCGTGCTGGGGGCCTATTTCCACCTGAAGGCCGCAGTTGCCGGGGGCGAGGATGAAAAGCTGCTTGCCCGCATCTATATCGACCGGATCCTGCCGCGTTATCGTTCGGACCTGATCGAGGCCGAGGCCGGCGTCGCCGACCTGAACGCGATCAGCGACCGCGCGCTCGGCCTCGCCGGGTGAGCGCGGGCATCGCATACCCCTGGGCCGAACCGCCCGCCCCCGGCACCGCGACCGAGGTCGCGCCGGGCGTGTTGTGGATGCGGCTGCCGCTGCCGATGAAGCTGGACCACGTCAATGTCTATGCGCTGGAAGACGGCGAAGGCTGGACGGTGGTCGATACCGGATTCGATACGGCAAAGTCGCGGGCGATCTGGCAGATGCTGCTGGACGGCCCGCTGGGGCGCAAGCCGGTGACGCGGGTGATCGCGACCCATCACCATCCCGACCACATGGGGCTGGCCGGCTGGTTCATGGAACGCGAGGCAGAGCTTTGGACCACGCGCACCGCCTGGCTGACCACGCGGATGCTGGTGCTGGACGAACAGGACGCGCCGCCGCCTGAAGCCATCGCCTTCTGGCGCGCCGCCGGTATGCCGCCCGATCTGCTGGCGCAGCGCGCCGCAGAACGCCCCTTCAACTTTGCCGATTGCGTCCACCCGCTTCCGCTGGGTTTCACGCGGTTGCAGGACGGCCAGACGGTACGCTTCGGCGGTCGCGATTGGGCCGTGGCGACCGGGGACGGTCATGCGCCGGAACATGCGACATTCTGGTCGCGCGACGACGATCTGGTGATCGGCGGTGACCAGCTGCTGCCCGGCATTTCGCCCAATCTGGGCGTTTACCCGACCGAGCCGGGCGCCGACCCGGTGGGTGAATGGCTGGACAGCTGCACCCGGTTCCTTGGCTTGGCCGAGGATCGCCACCTGGTCCTGCCCGGCCACAAACTGCCCTTCACCGGCCTGCCGCTGCGGCTGGAACAGATGCATGACAACCATGTCTCGGCGCTGGATCGGGTGGTCGAGCTTCTGACCGAATCGCCGCAAAGCGCCGTCGGCTGCTTTCCGGCGCTGTTCAAGCGCCAGATCGGCACGGCCGAGATCGGCCTCGCCCTGGTCGAATCGGTGGCGCATCTGAACCACCTTGCGCGGCAGAACCGCATCACCCGTGCCGGGACGGACGATCACGGGGCCGAGTTGTGGCGTGCGCCCGCGTGACAGCGCCCCCGCGATCCGCTATGGAGAAGCGAAACGCAGTACCCGAGGGGACAGGACATGGCTGACAACGAAACCTCCGAATATGTGCACGGCTCGATGGATATCCGCGAACAGCAGAAGACCTTCAGCGGCTTCCTGACCTTCGCCAGCTGGGTGGTGGTCCTGTCGCTTGGCGTTCTGGTCTTCATGGCATTGTCGAACGCCTGATGCTGCGCCGTATCCTGCTTGCCTTGGCGCTGCCGCTGCTTTTGGCGGCTTGCGGCGCCGATAACAAATGGGCCAGCGACGAGGCGGTGCGAACTGCGCGCTATACCTCGAACACGCAGCCCTCGATCTCACTCATGACGGTGATCGGCATTCCGCGCGGCGAGGGCGGGCATTCGGCGCTGCTGATCAATGGCAGCCAGACGGTCATCTTCGACCCGGCCGGCAGCTTTGAACATCCCCGCGCGCCGGAACGCCATGACGTGCTGTATGGCATCACGCCCGAGATGCGGAACGTCTATATCGACTATCACGCGCGCAATGTCGCGGGCGAAAACTACTATGTCGCCGTCGACACCGTTCCCGTCAGCCGCGAGGTTGCCGATGCCGCCATCCGCGCGGCCGAGGCGAACGGCCCCGCCAACAAGGCTTTCTGCGCCAATGCGACCACCGCAGTCCTGCGGCAGGTGCCGGGCTTTCAGGGTGCGCCGGGCGGCTTCAGCCCGATCCGAATGCGCAACTGGTTCCTGACCGTTCCGGGCGTGCAGTCGACGCGCTATGACGATGCCGATCCGCGTCTGGTCCACGGCGATCTGCTGCGGATGAAGGACGGCTCTGTCCGGGCTTACGACAGGTAGAAGCCGATCATCAGCGTGGCCGCCCCGGCAACGATGGCGGCCAGCGTATTGCGGGTGGCGTATCCGGCGATGACCGTGGCCGCCCCCGCCGCCAGCCGGACGGGATCGGTCTGGCCGTGCGTTGCAGCCGGCCAGACCACCAGCGGCGCCGCCAGGGCCGGCAGCACCGCGACGGCGGTATAGCGCAGCATCCGCAGGAACCATTCCGGCATTGGCCGGCTGCCGATCGCGCCCAGAAAGCTGTAGCGCAGCAGGAAGGTCCCCGCGCCGAGTGCGAGGATGGTAAACCAGATCTCGGCATTGCTATAGGTCATGCCCGGCCTCCGCTGCGGCGCACTTGCCAAACCTCGGTCGCGGATCCCGCCAGCATGGCCAGGATCGCCGCGATCATCGGGCCAACCCCCGCGGGCAGTCCGACCAGAAACAGCGATACAACGACCGCCACCGTGGCCGCCGCCATGTGGGGCAGGCTGCGCAGCGCCGGCGCGATCATCGCAAGGAAGGTAATCGGAACCGCGAAATCCAGCGGGATGCTGTCGGGAATGGCGCGCCCGACCGTCGCGCCCAGATAGGCGAAGGTCATCCACGCCCCGCACAGCACGAAGGCGGTGCCAAAGAAATACCCCAGCCTTTGCGGAATGCTGAGCTTGGGCGTGTTCTGGAAATAGTCGATGGACAGCGCATAGGTCTGATCGACCAGCGAATAAGCCACCGCGGCCCGCGCCGGCTGCGAGGCCGCGCCAAGCCACGGCACCAGCGATGCCGAATACATCGCCATCCGCAGGTTCACCGCCAACGAGGACAGGATCACCAGCCACAGCGGCGCATTGTCGGTCAGCAGCTGCACGGCGGTAAACTGCGACGCGCCGGCCAGCACCAGGATCGTAAAGCCCATGGTCTGCGCCAGATCGAAGCCGGCATTCGTGGCGACGACCCCGAACAGCATCCCGAAGGGGACCATCACCAGCAGGAAGGGCAGCGAATGGGTGGCGCCGTGGCGCATGCTTTGCAGGGGCGTTCGCGCCAGGGCACGGGCGCGCGAGGCCTCGATCGCGGCGGCCCGTCTGGACGGGGCGTTGGAAGCTTGGGTCATGGTGATGCGTATTTGCGAATTTCGCGCCCACCTTAGCCCCCATCGCTGCCGGTGCAAGCGTTGACAGGGGCTTAGTGATCACAGGGGGCAGGTTTTTCGCGCGTCCGCCCGGCGCTATTGGTCCTGCCCGAACAATCCGGCGGCGCGGGCCAGCAGCATGAAGGCGCGGGCAGAGCGTGTCTCGGCCAGCCACAGGATTTCATCGTCGCTGAGCTGCGGCATCAACTCGGTTATGTTGCGGTCGAACAGGCGCAAAAAGTGGTGAACGGCGTCGCGGAATACCTCGTCCGCGCGCATCGCGGCGGTTGCGGCTTCCAGCGCTGCGGGATCGCGGATGGCGCCGACATCGCCGACCGCCCGGCCGCGCTGCCCGTCGCCAAAGCGGCGCCAGGCGGCGGGATCGGTGGGATCCGGCTGAAGCTCGTCGGTGATGATGCCGCGCTCTGCCAGCAGGGTGACCACATCCTGGGCGCTGCGGATCAACCGGGCCTGATCTGGGTCGCGCAGCGCCTCGCGCAGGGCCGCGATGGCGGCGGTGTCGTCAGGCCCGTCCGGGAAGTTCAGCGCCAGAATCACCGTCTCGCCGGGCAGTTCCAGCGGCTCGGGCGCGTCGAGGCCAAGCGAGGTCTGGCGCGGATCGGTTGCAGCGGTGGGCTCGGTCCGGCGCGGGGCCGGCATCGTGCGCGGCGCGGCCGCGGGGCGCGGGGCGGCCGGGATCGGCGCGCGGCTGGCCGGGGTCGCGGGGGCGGGGGTGGTGTCGGCACCTGCGGAGCTCATGCGGCGTGGCGGCTCTGCCATCAGGCGCTCGCGGTCAAGCTGGGCGCGCAATGTGTCTGCCTCGGCCCGCAGGGTGTCGATGGCGCGGGCGATGCCGACCGCCATCCAGATCAATCCCAGCGGCATCAGCGCGGCCACGACCGAAATCCAGCGCGGTGCGCCCGCAGCCGTGCCACTGCTGGTCAGCCAGAAGACCAGCAGCATCACCAGCCACAGCGCCGTCAGCCCGGCGCCGATAACCAGCGCGCGATTACCGCGCCCGCCGTCGCCCGGGCCCGCAAACATCACGAGAAACGCACTGACAGGATTTCATAGCTTTTCACGCCGCCGGGGGTCTGCACCTCGACCACGTCGCCTTCTTCCTTGCCGATCAGCGACCGCGCCAGCGGAGAACGCATGTTCAGCAGGCCCTTTTCCAGGCTCGCCTCGTGTTCGCCGACGATCTGATAGGTCTTTTCCTCGTCGGTATCTTCGTCCAGCAGCTGCACCGTGGCGCCGAATTTTACCGCGCCGGAAAATTTGGACGGGTCGATCACCTCGGCGCGCGACAGCACGATTTCCAATTCCTTGATCCGGCCCTCGATGAAGCTCTGCTTTTCGCGGGCGGAGTGATATTCGGCATTTTCCGACAGGTCGCCATGGGCGCGCGCCTCGGCGATGGCGGCAATGATCGCTGGCCGCTCGGTGCCTTTCAGGTCGCGAAGTTCTGCGTCCAGCTGATCGAAGCCGCCGCGGGTCATGGGGATCTTTTCCATCGTCGTTCTGCCTTTGGTTGCCGCGGCCTGATCCGCGACGGGGTGTTGGGAAAAACCCCCGCCAAGCGAATGGCAGGGGTGCGCGATTCCGTTCTGGGTAGCGTTCCCCGATCCGCGCCCGCATTGCAAGTCATATGGGCGCGACTCGGCAAAGCACCGCGCAATTCTGCGAAATTGAACGGAAATCTTTCGGGTTGGGCGCTGAAATCCGGCCAATCGGACCGATTTGCACCAATTGGGGCAGATGCACCGCCGCGTAACGATTGCCCGCACCGGTTCAACCGGCTACCAAAACGGGGGCAATCTGCAAGCGGGAGGCAAGCCATGGCCGATACGGACAACAGCATTGAACGCGAGTCGATGGATTTCGACGTTGTCATCGTGGGTGGCGGCCCGGCTGGCCTGTCAGCGGCGATCCGGCTGAAGCAGATTGACGCGGATCTGAACGTGGTGGTGCTGGAAAAAGGGTCCGAGATCGGGGCGCATATCCTCTCGGGTGCGGTGCTGGATACCGCAGGATTGGATGCGCTGATCCCCGATTGGAAGGAAAAGGGCGCGCCGATCAGCCAGGAAGTCACCGCCGACAACTTCTATATGCTGGGCGAAGGCGGGCAGATGCGGGTGCCGAACTGGCCGATGCCGCCCCTGATGTCGAACCACGGCAAATACATCGTCAGCATGGGGAATGTGACCCGCTGGATGGCCGAACAGGCCGAAGGTATGGGCGTCGAGGTTTTCCCCGGCATGGCCTGTTCCGCGTTGGTGATGGATGGCGACCGCGTGGCTGGCGTCATCGCGGGCGAGATGGGTCTGAACGCCGACGGCACCCCCGGCCCGCAATATGAACCCGGCATGGAGTTGCGCGGCAAATACGTGCTGCTGGCCGAGGGCGTGCGCGGATCACTCTCGAAAGAAGTGATGGCGAAATACAACCTGTCGGACGGGCACGAGCCGCAGAAATTCGGCCTCGGCATGAAAGAGATCTGGGAGGTTGATCCGGCAAAGTTCAAGGCCGGCACGGTGACCCATACTATGGGCTGGCCACTGGGCAAGAATGCCGGCGGCGGTAGCTTCATCTATCACATGGAAAACAATCAGGTGCTGGTTGGCTTCGTCGTCCACCTGAACTATGCCAACCCCTATCTGTATCCGTATATGGAATTCCAGCGTTTCAAGCATCACCCGATGGTGGCGGAACTGCTGGAGGGCGGGAAACGCGTGGCCTACGGTGCCCGCGCCATCAGCGAAGGCGGCTGGCAGTCGATCCCGAAGCTGACCTTTCCGGGCGGCGCGCTGCTTGGCTGTTCGGCCGGGCTGGTGAACGTGCCGCGCATCAAGGGCAACCACAACGCCATGCTCTCGGGCATCGCCGCCGCCAATGCCGCCGCCGCAGCGATTGCCGAAGGCCGCGAAGGTGACGAGTTGGTGGCTTACGAGGACGATCTGCGCAGCGGTCCGATTGCGAAGGACCTGAAGCCGGTCCGCAACGTCAAGCCGATCTGGTCGAAGATGGGCCTGTGGGCCAGCCTCGCGCTTGGGGGCTTTGACATGTGGGTGGCGAGCCTGACCGGCTGGAACCCGCTGGGGACGTGGAAGCATGGCAAGACTGACGCGCAGGCGACCGGCAAGGCCAAGGATTTCAAGGAAATCAACTATCCGCGCCCGGATGGAAAACTGTCCTTCGACCGCCTGACCAATGTCAGTTTCAGCTTCACCAACCACGAGGAATCGCAGCCCTCGCATCTGAAGCTGAAGGATGCTGCGATCCCGATCGCGGTGAACCTGCCCGAATATGCCGAACCCGCGCAGCGTTACTGCCCGGCCGGCGTCTATGAGGTGATCGAGGGCGATAACGGTCCGCGCTTTCAGATCAACTTCCAGAACTGCGTCCACTGCAAGACCTGCGACATCAAGGATCCCAGCCAGAACATCGTCTGGACGACCCCGCAGGGCGGGGACGGGCCGAACTACCCGAACATGTGATCGGGGCTTTCCGCGCAGTTTCCGGGGCGCCGTTGCGTGTGCCGTGCGGCGCGGCTAGGGTCGTGCCGACACCGAAAAACCGGAACGCGCTGATGAAACTTCTGCACTCGCTGGTCCTTGCCGCCCTAATCGCCCTTCCCGCCGCATTTCCGGCCGGGGCACAGGACGATACGCCGCCGCCGCCCCGTCCCGAACGCGGCGCGGACGACGCCGAGGGGGGCAATACGCCGGACGGGGCAAGCGCGCCGTTGACCCGCGATCTGGCCGGTCCCTATCTGGCCGGTCGCGTCGCTGCCATCGACAGCAATTTCAACACTGCCGCCGAATATTACCTGCGGGCGCTGAAGCAGGATCCCTCGTCGCGGTTCATCGGGGACAGTGCGCTGGTATCGCTTCTCGCCTCGGGTCAGGTCGAGCGCGCGATCAAGCTGGCGGATGAGATGGCACAGCCCGATGCGCCCATCGCGCCCGCACAGATCGCCGGACTGGTTGCGCGCAGCCGACTGGCACAGCAGGAAGATTGGACCGGCCTGATCGCGCTGCTGGACGCATCGCGCAGCGCGGACGAGGGCTCAGAGCGGTTGTTCGACGGCATGTTGCGTGCCTGGGCGTTGCTGGGCGCGGGCAAAGCCGGCGAGGCCGACGCCACTTTCCTGGAATTGCGCAGGATTCGCGGCACCGAGGGGCTGGTCGAGTATCACCGCGCCCTGTCCAAGGCGCTGGTGGGCGATTATGAGGGCGCGGCCGATCTGCTGGAAACAGACAATCCGGACCAGAACCTGATGGGTGCGCTCGCCCGTGCGCAGGTGCTGGCCCAGCTGGACCGCCGGGACGAGGCGATCACGATGCTGGAACAACTTGCCGCGACGGGCGCCGGCGTCGACACGGCCGCCGATGAGCTGCTGGCGCGGCTGAAATCATCGGAACAGGTGCCCTTCGACTTCGTTACCGGCCCGCGTGACGGCATCGCGCAGGTCTTCCTGACCTTCGCCACACTGCTGGACAGCGATGTGGAACCAACGCCGCTGGGGCTGATCCATGCCCGCCTGGCCAGCTATATCGCGCCGGACATGACCGATGCGCGGCTGATGGTGGCGCAGATGCTGCAGGCCACCGGCCAGTTCGACGCCGCCGAAGCCGAATTCACCATACTGCGCGAAAAGGGCCAGATGCGCCCGCTGGCCGAGCTGGGCCGCATCGACACGCTGGCGCGTGCCGACCGCATCGCCGATGCCGAAAAGGCCGGCATCGCCCTGACCGAGGCCTATCCCGACATGGCCGAGGCCTGGATCGCGCTTGGCGATCTGCGGCGCCAGCAGGACAAATGGGCCGAGGCCGTTGACGCCTATGACAAGGCCATCGACCTGACCGATCCGGCCAATGAAGACATGATCTGGTTCCCGCTTTATGCCCGTGCCATCGCAGAGGAGCGCCGGGGCGACTTCGATGCTGCCGAAACCGACCTGCGGGCAGCGCTGAAGATCCGCCCGGACAATGCGCAGATGCTGAACTACCTCGGCTATTCCTATGTCGATCGCGGCCAGAATCTGGACGAGGCGCTGAGCCTGATCCAGCGCGCGGTCGAGCTTTCGCCGGATGACGGATATATCCTCGATTCGCTGGGCTGGGTGCTGTATCGGCTTGGCCGCTATTCCGAAGCGGTGGCGCCGCAGGAACGCGCCGTGCTGGAAATGAGCAATGACCCGCTGGTGAATGACCACCTCGGCGATATCTACTGGATGGTCGATCGCAAGCGCGAGGCCGAGATCCAGTGGAAACGCGCGCTCAGCTTCAAGCCTGAATCCGAAGAAGACGCCTACCGCATCCGCGCCAAGCTGGACCGGGGGCTGGATGCCGTGCTGGCCGAGGAAAAGGCCAATGGCGGCAAGCTGCCGCCGCCGCCGGAACCGGAACCCGACAGCGACGACCCCGAAGTCGTGCCGCCGGCCGAATGACCCCCGCCGAATGACCATCGCCGAGGCCGCGCCCGCCAAACTGAACCTTGCGTTGCATGTCACCGGGCAGCGCGCCGACGGCTATCACCTGCTGGATTCGCTGGTGGTCTTTGCGGCGGCGGGTGATCTGGTCAGGCTGGATCCCGGCCCGCTGTCGCTGCGGATAGACGGCCAGTTTGGCGCCGGGCTGTCGGTCGAGGAAAACCTGTGCCTCGATGCCGCCCGGCTGGCGGGGGCCGAGGCCGCAATCACCCTGACCAAGAACCTGCCGGTGGCCTCTGGCATCGGGGGCGGCTCGGCCGATGCGGCGGCGGTTCTGCGCGGGCTGGCCCGGCGCGGCACCCCGCTGCCTGACCGGCCCGAGCGGCTGGGCGCGGATGTGCCGGTCTGCGTCGTTTCGGAACCGCGCCGGATGCGCGGGGTGGGCGAGGTTCTGGACCCCGTGCCCGCGCTGCCGGATCTGCATCTGGTGCTGATCAATCCGGGCGTCGGCATCTCGACCCCGCAGATCTTCAAGGCATTGGACCGGAAGGACAATCCGCCACTGCCGCCGCTGCCGGACAGCTTTGACCTTGGCGCTCTGGTCGACTATTTGCAGCTTTGCCGCAACGATTTGCAGGCCCCCGCTGTCGCGCTGTGCCCTCAGATCGGCGACGTGCTGACCGCCTTGCAGGACGAAGGCGCACTTCTGGCGCGGATGTCGGGATCGGGCGCGACCTGTTTCGGGATATTCCCCGATGCCGCAACGGCCGGGCTGGCGGCATATCGCATCGGGACGGGTCCGGTGGATTGGTGGATCACCGCGACGGGGCTGGCTGCACCGCCAGCGCCGTTTTAGGATAGCATTGCAGGAGGTGCCGACATGCTGAGACTTGGCGTCAATATCGACCACGTGGCCACGATCCGCAACGCACGCGGCACGCCCTGGCCCGACCCGCTGCGCGCCGCGAAGCTGGTCGAGGAAACGGGCGCCGACGGCATCACGGCCCATCTGCGCGAGGATCGCCGCCACATCACCGATGCCGATATCGACGCGCTGATGGACACGCTGCGTCTGCCACTGAACCTTGAAATGGCGGCGACGGCAGAGATGCAGACCATCGCCCTGCGTCACAAGCCCCATGCCATCTGCCTGGTCCCCGAAAAGCGCGAGGAGCGCACGACCGAAGGCGGGCTGGACGTGGTCGGCAATGACAACGCGCTTGCCCATTACATCGCGCCGCTGCGCGATGCGGGCTGCCGGGTGTCCATGTTCATCGGTCACCAGCCCGAACAGATCCGCGCCTCGGCTCGGATCGGGGCTGCGGTGGTGGAAATCCATACCGGCGCCTACTGCGATTACGACACCGAGGGGCGCATCGCCGAACGCGACGCCGAACTGGCCGCAATCCGCGAAGGCGCGGCGCTGGCGGCAAGTCTGGGGCTGGAGGTTCACGCAGGACACGGCCTGACCTTCGACAATGTCGGCCCCATCGCCGCGATCCCAGAAATCGCCGAGCTGAATATCGGCCATTTCCTGATTGCCGAATCCGTCTTCATTGGACTGCCTGCGGCGATCCGTGAAATGCGCCGCCTGATGGACGAGGCCCGCGCATGATCCGCTATGCCCTGCCGCTGCTGTTTCTGGCCGCGCCTGCGCTGGCGCAATCCGTCGGCGATTGCGGCCATCTGGCCGCCGCGGCCTACATCGCCGAGCCGTGGGGGCAGAACACGGCCACATTCGCGAATGGCGATGTCCGGGTCGCACTGATCGACACGATGGAACCTGCCGCTGCTGCCGTGCACCTGCTGGTCCTGTCGCCGCCCCGCGACGAGATCGGCGAACGGCAATGCAGGTTCGTTTCGCTTTCGCGATCCGAGGGCGGCGGCCCGATCGGCTTCTTCGACATCGATTTCGCCGCGCATGAAGCGGCATATGATCCCGCGCAAGGGCTGGTGCTGACCATGCCGATGGCGGTCTATGTCCCCGAAACCGGCGGCGGCGAACCGGCTGAGCTGACGGTGACAATCAACCAATCCACCGGCGAAATCAGGGCCGAGGTGGCGGGCTCGTGATTCTCGGCATCGGCACCGATCTGGCCAATATCGACCGTATTCAGGGCGTTCTGGAACGGCATGGCGACCGCTTTCGCAACCGTGTCTTCACCTCTGTCGAACTGGCCAAGGCCGCGCGGCGCAAGGACGAGGCCGGGACGCTGGCCAAGCGTTGGGCCGCGAAAGAGGCCTGTTCAAAGGCGCTTGGCACCGGGCTGGCCATGGGGATCAGCTGGAAGGACATGGCGGTGTCGAACCTGCGCACCGGCCAGCCCGTCATGCAGCTGACCGGCTGGGCGGCCGAACGGCTGGCCGAAATGACGCCCGCCGGCCATCAGGCCACCGTCCACGTCACCCTGACCGACGACCACCCGTGGGCGCAGGCTTTCGTGGTGATCGAGGCGCTGCCGGTCGGCGATCCGGCCTAGCGCGGCGCGCCCTCTGCGAGGGTCGGCATTCGAATGGCCTGCAGCCGGGCGCGAAGCTCACCTGCCTTTGCGCCGGTCGGGTCCGTCATCGCGGCGGTGATGGCCGTATGGTCCATCGCATCGACAAGCTGCTTCGCGGCCTCTGCCTGCGCGGGTGTGTCGACAAACAGGACGGGCGCCGATTGCATGGCTGCCGTCATCAGCTGCATCCGGCGGGACAGATCGTCTGCGACCTCTGGCGACAGGGCCGCCAGCAACCGGTCGCGCATCTGATACAGGCAGACAGAGTGATTTCCCGCCTCGCACAGCGTCGTCAGATCGCCCGGCAGCAACTCAGCCAGCTTGGTTTTCGGCTGCGCGCGCAGGAATTCGTCGCATGCCCCCATCGCGCCCAGGCCGCACAGGTCGTGCAGATCGCTTTGACGGTCGGCGGGGGCCGTTTCGGCGGGCAGTGCGGCCAGGCAGCTATCGGGATTGCCGGCGGCGCAGGCCAGCTCGGCGAATTGCAGGGCTTTTCCGGGGTCGGGGCTTAGCAGCCTGCAACTGTGAGAGCTGCGGTGCCCGTACCGACTTTGCGTTTCGCAACGGCCCATGACACCCTGCCTGTAAGACTGCGCAAGCTCCATGCAGGCATCGGCATCGCCGTCATCGCGGCACTGCGAAATCATCGGCCGTATATGCGCGATCCGATAGGATAGGGCGCTTAGGGAATCCCAGAAGACCCCAAGGCCGATACCGGACGCGGCCAGCACCAGAATGACAAAGATCGCTGTCTTTCGTTGGTCAGTATTCCCGTCCGAGAAACGCCGCGGAGCCCACACCGCGGCCAGCCAGACCCAGCCAATGATGGCGGCAAAAAGCAGGACTGAAAGAAAGATTTCCATAACGATAATCTCTTGCCTTCCCGAGCCATGGCGCAGGAATAAAAGGATTTCTCAGCCTTATTCCGGCCGCAGGGCGGTTTCGTTATGCAGCGCGCGGCGACGGTTGCGGGCGGACTGGATCAGCGTCACGGAATAGATCGCCAGCGCCGCCCAGATCATCGGGAATGCGATGCGCTTGGCGCCCTCGAAAGGTTCGCCGAACAGCCAGACGGCGATCAGGAAGACCATGGTGGGGGTGATGTATTGCAGGATCCCGATGGTCGACAGCCGCAGCAGCTTGGCGCCATTGGCATAGAACATCAGCGGGATCGCCGTGACCGGGCCGCAACCGATCAGCAGCAGCGTGTCGCGCCAATCCTTGCCGAAATGGCTTTGGCCCTGGCTGTGCAGCCAGACCAGATAGGCGACGGCCGGCAGGGTCAGCAGCATCACCTCCAGCGTGAAGCCCTGGTTCGGACCCAGCGGCAGGCTGCGCTTGAAAAAGGCGTAAAAGCCCCATGACAGGGTCAGGCCCACGGCCACGGCGGGCAGGCGGCCGGCCTCGAACGTCAGGATCACCACCGCCGCCGCAGCGATTGCGATGGCCACCCATTGCATCCGGCTTAGCCGTTCGCCCAGCAAAAGCGCGGCCAGACAGACCGAAAACAGCGGGTTGATGTAATATCCCAATGCCGCTTCCAGCGCGTGGCCGTTGGCGATGGACCAGACATAGATCAGCCAGTTCACGCTGATCAGCGCCGCCGTCAGCGCCGCCATGGCCAGCAGGCGCGGGCGGGCGATGGCGGCGCGGATGTCGCTGGTGCGGCGTTGATACAGCAGCACCCCGGCGGCGATCGGCAGCGACCAGATGACCCGGTGGGCGATGACCTCGGATGGCGGGATATGCGCCATCGCCTTCATGTAAAGCGGCAGCATCCCCCAGAGCAGATATGCGCCCAAGGCAAAGGCATAGCCTTTTGGCGAATCAGTGGCTTGCGGCTGCTGTGACATGGCCGCGACACTAGCGTGCGCCCCCGGCGAAGGGCAGGGGGAATCGACAGCCCGGCTGACCTGCCTTGCCCGCGCGTCCCGGTTCGATCTCGGCAGGTTTTCACCGACCCCAGTGCGGGGGACGGAACCATTTGAACCCGCTGTGGTCTGGCCGCGTTAGGTCGGTGATTCCCTTGGATCACAGAGGTATATCCATGTTGAAGACGTCCATTCTGACCCTGTCGCTTGCATTTGTTGGCACCGCGGCCCTCGCCCAGACGGCGACGCCCGATCCCGATGCGGCGGCTGCCGCAGCACAGAACCAGCTGGGCATCCTGGAATATTGCCAGGCCGAAGGGCATATCGAGGGCAGCGCCGTCGAGATTCAGACCAAGATGATCGAGATGGTTCCGGCGGCCGAGAATCAGGAAACCGTCGATGCCGCCTATGCCAAGGGCAAGGAAGGCACCGTCAGCGCGATGGGGGTCGAACAGACCCTTGCCGACGCCGCCACCGCCCAGAGCACCGATGTGAAGGCACTGTGCGGGCAGCTCGCCTCGTTGGTGGAGCAAGCCGCAGCCCAGATGCCGAAATAAGACTGCGCAACCGGTCTGAGAACCGCCGGGGCCATCAGGCTCCGGCGGTTTTTCGTCGCTGGGTCCGGGGCGTGACTTTGTGCAACCCGCCCGGTGTCAGCCAGCCGCGGGAGTCGACGCCGCGATCACCGAATATTGCTGCCGCAGCGCATCCTTGTTTTCCTGAATCATCCCAGGGATCAGGAAGATGTCCACGAGGCACCAGATCCCGACCGCCGCCAGCGCAAGCAGGCCGATCCCGATCACGACGGTCAACCAGCCGAGGATGAACAGAACCAGCATGGTGATCGCTGTGCCAGTCTTGCCCAAGTAGAAGCGGTGGGCCCCAAAGCCACCCAGGAAAATCAGAAGAAGATAGGCGACCAGCGGCGATTTCGCGTCATTGGTGATCCGCTGTTCGACAAGCATCTGTTGTTGGGTGGTCAGGTTCATTCAATAGGCTCCAATACACACATAAGCAGAAGCTTACGCGCACAAAGCTTGCGAAACCGTTAACGCAGAACGGGCCGATGACGAAAGCAGCCGCAGCATTCGGCGCCTCACTTCACGATCTTTCAACATGACCCAGCACCCCATCCTCGGATAGGGTGCGACAAAATGCGCAGGGGAGGAAACGCGGTGGGTAACGATACGGCCCGAATCAATCTTGTCGGCTATTTCACGACTTTCATGGTGACGCTTGGCTTGTTGGCGTTGGTCAATTCGCGGCAGCCCGCGGGTGCAATGCCGGCGACTGGCACCTATCTGTTGCCGCTGCTGGTCATTGTCTGCCTGCTGTTTCTTGCGCTGACGGCGGTGGTGCTGTCGCGCCATGTCCTGCCGGGCGGGCGCCGGTGGAACAGTGCGCAAACCGAAGAAACCCTGCTGATGAATGGGATGCTGGTTGCCTGCGGCATGGGTGCGCTGGCTCTGGCGGGTTACGGGCTGGCGGCATTCGGGCTGACCGGCGCCGCGCTGTGGGTGGTCAAAAGCTGGGCGCTGATCTATGCGCTGTGCTTTGCGGCACTGGCCTATTACAGCCGCCCGGCGCGGCGCGGGGGCTTTATGGCGGTCGCGGCGGTGTTCCTGACCTTCGCGATTTTCGGGATGCTGTTCTAGGCGCCCGCCTTTTCCTTTCCGGTCGATCCGTGCATCCTGCCCGAAAATCAGAAGGGGCAGATCACCATGACCAAGCCGCCGAAATCCAAAGGCAGAAAGACCAAGGCCAAGCCCGAGAAACCCGAGCCAGCACCCGCCCCGCGCGCGATCATGTCCCCGGTTCCCGCCATTGCCGAGGATCTGTGGCCGCAGGAGGACGCGGCCGATCAGGCCACGCTGCGCGCCGCCGAGGAGGTGTTCAACCACCTTCTGGCCCGCGTGAAAGAGTTTCAGGCCAGCCTGCCCGAGCATCACGAATTGGGCATTCAGCTTGCCAATTTCGGCGGCGAGCGTGCGGTTCATGTGCGCGGCATGGGCTTTCGCAACCCGAATATCATCGAATTCTATGGGCTGCTGGAGGGGCTGACGCAGGTTGCGGTGGTGCAGCATGTCTCGCAGTTGAATTTCATGCTGGTGGCGGTGCCGCCCGCACCGGAACAGCCGCCCTATCGGATCGGCTTCGGGGCCGATATCTAGCGCCGCCAGCCCCCCGCCGCATAGGACGCCGCGACCAGCAGCAGGACCAAAAGCACCGTTGCGGCCATGACGCCGACATCCCATGGCGGGCCGATCACCAGCCCCGCCAGGCCGATTACCAGCCATAATCCGCCGATCAGCAGCAGGGCCTTGTTCGACCGGTCAGACCACAGCCACAGCGCGCCTGCACCGCCGCACATGGCGATTGCGGTCAGAATCACGACGATTGCTTCCTGGTCTTCTGCGGGCATCGGCCTCATCCTTGGGCGGCACACTCGACAATCTGGCTTTCCTCTGCATAGCTTAACAAAAATGTGAGGGACAGAGATGGAAAGCATCCATAACTTCGTCAGCTGGCTGAACGGCATCGTCTGGGGCGTGCCGATGATCGTGCTGATCCTTGGCACCGGGCTTTACCTGCAGATCCGGCTGGGATTTTTGCCGATCCGCAAGATCGGCTATGGCTTCCGCATGATCGCCAAAAGCCGCAAGCCCGATGAGATGGCAGAGGGTGAGATCACGCCCTTCGCGGCACTGATGACGGCGCTTTCGGCGACCATCGGCACCGGCAACATTGCCGGTGTGGCAACGGCGATTGCGCTTGGCGGTCCCGGTGCGGTCTTCTGGATGTGGATGACCGCTTTTGTCGGCATGGCCACCAAATATGCCGAGGTCGTCGTGGCGGTGCATTACCGCCAGAAGGACGAGCAGGGCGAAATGTCCGGCGGTCCGATGTATGCGATCAGGAACGGGCTGGGCCCGCGTTGGGGCTGGCTGGCCGCGGCCTTTGCCATTTTCGGCGGGCTGGCCGGGTTCGGCATCGGCAATATGGTGCAGTCGAACTCTATCGCCGAGGCCATGCAGACGGCCTTTGGCGTGCCCAACTGGGTGATCGGGCTGGTGCTGGCGGTGCTGACCGGCGCGGTCGTGCTGGGCGGCATTCGCCGCATCGGGGCAGTGGCAGAACGGCTGGTCCCGACCATGGCCATCATCTATGTCGTCGCGGTTCTGGTGGTGCTGATCCTGAACGCCTCGGCAGTGCCGGGGGCCTTCATGACGATCCTGACCTCGGCCTTTTCGCCGACCTCGGCCGTTGGCGGCTTTGCCGGCGCGGCGGTGATGGCGGGCATTCGCTATGGCGTGGCCCGCGGCATCTTCTCGAACGAGGCGGGTCTGGGCACCGCCGGCATCGCGCAGGCGGCAGGCGCCACCCGCGATCCGGTCTATTCCGGCATGATCGGGATGATGGGCACCTTCATCGACACCATCGTCATCTGCACCATGACGGCGCTGGCGATCATGGTCACCGGGGTCTGGACCTCGGGCGAATCCGGGGCGGCGCTGTCGGCTGCGGCCTTTGAAACGGCGCTTCCGGGCATGGGCGAGGAATTGCTGGCCCTGTTGCTGTCGGTCTTTGCCTTCACCACCATCCTCGGCTGGGCCTTCTATGGCGAGAAATGCTGGGAGTTCCTGTTCGGCAGCAAGGTCGAGACGCCGTTCCGCCTGCTCTGGACCATCGCGGTCTTTGTGGGCACGGTGGTCAGCCTCGATTTCGCCTGGCTGGTGGCGGATACGCTGAACGCGCTGATGGCGATCCCGAACCTGATTTCGCTGATCGTGCTGACGCCGGTGGTGCTGATGCTGACCCGCGAATATCTGGACAAGCATCGCAACGACTAAGCTTTTCGGTCCTCGCAGGGCTTGACGCCCCGGCATTCGTTGGATTGAAGAACCACAAACCCCTCACCCGCCCCGCAAGGGCGGGTGCTGACATGAAGGTGTGCCATGAAATTCACCCTGTCCTGGCTGAAGGACCATCTGGAGACCGACGCATCGGTCGCCGAGATCACCGAAGCGCTGACCGATCTGGGTCTGGAGGTCGAGGAAATCGTCGACCCCGCCGCCAAGCTGGGCGGTTTCACGCTGGCACGCGTCACCCATGCCGAGCCTCATCCCGATGCCGACCGGTTGCGGGTGCTGAAGGTCGACACGGATGAGGGCGAAAAGCAGATCGTCTGCGGTGCGCCCAATGCACGGACGGGGATCATCGGCGTGCTGGCCAAGCCGGGCGATTATGTTCCGGGGATCGACACCACCCTTGGCGTCGGCAAGATCCGCGGCATCGAAAGCCACGGCATGATGGCATCTGAACGCGAGCTGGAGCTGTCGGACGAACATAACGGCATCATCGAGTTGCCCTCGGGGCAGGTCGGGCAGCGCTTCGTCGACTGGCTGGCGGAAAACGCGCCCGACAAGATCGACCCGATGATCCACATCAAGATCACCCCAAACCGCCCCGACGCGCTTGGCGTGCGCGGCATCGCCCGCGATCTGGCGGCGCGCGGTCTGGGCACGCTGAAGCCCCTGCGCGAGGCAAAGGTCGAAGGCAGCTTCGAAAGCCCGATCAAGGTCACCATCGACGCTGAAGTGGCCGATAAGGTGCCCTTCTTCTCGGGTCGTGTGGTGCGCGGGCTCAAGAATGGCCCATCGCCGGATTGGCTGCAAAAGCGACTGCGCGCGATCGGGCTGCGTCCGATCAATGCCCTCGTCGATATCACCAACTTCTTCACCTATGACCTGAACCGTGCGCTGCACGTCTTCGATGCGGCCAAGGTCACCGGCGATCTGAACCTGCGTGCGGCGCGTGCGGGCGAAACCATCGTGGCACTGGATGACAAGACCTATACGCTGCCCGAGGGCGCGGTTGTGATCACAGACGCCAAGGCCATCGAATCCATCGGCGGCGTGATGGGCGGCGCGGCCTCGGGTGCGTCAGATGACACCACCGATGTGTTCATCGAGGCCGCCTTCTTCGACCCCATCGCGGTTGCCACGACGGGAAGGGCGCTGAAGATCAATTCAGATGCGCGTTACCGGTTCGAACGCGGCATCGACCCTGAATTCACCGTGCCAGGGCTGGAACTGGCGACGCAGATGGTGCTGGACCTGTGCGGTGGCGAGGCTTCGGACATCGTGACTGCGGGCGAGGTGCCAGACCATGCACGCGCCTACCGGCTGGACACGCAGCGCGTCGTTAGCCTCGTGGGCATGGAGATCGACGCCGACATGCAGCGCAATACGCTGGAAAACCTGGGCTTCCGCATGGAAGGCGACATGGCACATGTGCCCAGCTGGCGCCCCGATGTGCAGGGCGAGGCTGATCTGATCGAGGAAATCGCACGCATCGCCTCGCTGACCCAGCTGGTCGGCAAGCCCTTGCCGCGTCCGCGCGCGGGCGTTCCGCAGCCGGTGCTGACGCCCTTGCAGCGCCGCGAAAGCGCGGCGCGGCGGCTGGCGGCCTCGCTGGGGTATAATGAATGCGTGACCTACAGCTTCATCGACCAGCAGGCGGCGGAACTGTTCGGCGGCGGGACCGATGCGGTGCGGATCGAAAACCCGATCAGCAGCGAGATGACCCACCTGCGCCCCGACCTGCTGCCCGGCCTGCTGGCGGCGGCGGCGCGCAATCAGGCGCGCGGCTTTGCCGATCTGGCGCTGTTCGAATGCGGCCCGGTCTTTTCAGGTGGCGAACCGGGCGAGCAGGCCCTGCGCCTGACCGGGTTGCTGGTCGGTGCGAACGCGGCGCGCGACCCTTATGGCTCGCGTCGTCCGGTCGATATTTATGACGCCAAGGCCGATGCCGAGGCGATCCTTGCCGCCATCGGCGCGCCCGCCAGGGTGCAGATCGACCGCAAGCTGGACGGCTGGTGGCATCCGGGCCGCGCGGGCAATATCCAGTTGGGCCCGAACCGGCTGGCGACATTTGGCGAGGTGCATCCCAAGGTGCTGCGGGCGCTGGACGTGAAGGGGCCGGCCGTGGCCTTCACCATTCACATCCCGAACGTGCCGCTGCCCAAGGCCAGCGTGACCACGCGTTCGGCGCTGAATGCATCGAGCCTGCAACCGGTCGAGCGTGACTTCGCCTTTGTCGTCGACAAGGGGGTCGAGGCGCTGACGCTGGTGAATGCCGCTGCCGGTGCCGACAAGGCGCTGATCGACAGCGTGCGCGTCTTCGACCAGTTCACCGGCGACAAGGCCGAGGCGCAGATGGGCGCGGGCAAGAAATCCGTGGCCATCACCGCCCGCCTGCAACCGCGCGACAAGACTCTGACCGATGCCGAGATCGAGGCGGTCAGCGCGAAGATTGTTGAAAAGGTTGCGAAGGCAACCGGCGGCGTCTTGCGCAGCTAGGCCAAGCCTGATGACAACACGAACGCCCCGCGAGCCGCTCGCGGGGCGTTTTCAGTTATGCGGGCGATGCAGGCTCAGGCGGGGGTCGGTGTTCAGCAGGTCCTCGACCCATGCGGCCTCGGCGCTGAAATCATGGGGAACCTGCTCGGCCGAGCGGCTGCCGGTCAGCGATTGCGAGGCGAAGAAGTCGAAGCCGTACAGATCCAGCCGGGCCAGATCCGATCGCAGCAGCAGCTCGATCAGCATTGCCCCGGTGGTCGGCTGCGCGCCAAGTTGGTCCTTCAGCGCCTCATAGTCATCCAAGGGATGCAGGTAAAAGCCCTTGGAGCGCGCGCTGAGGTAATCCAGCCGTTTGCGCTTGTGCGACATCCAAAGGATCCGCCCCGGTTCGATCCGCGCCCGATCCCGGCCGGGCAGGCGCACGGCCAGTCCCAGCCAATCGGTCCGCGCCCCATGGCTTTCGACATAGGGCATCGGCGCGAGGTTGACGCGGACAACCACGTCATGGGCGTCGATGTCCTGCCCGTGCCGCGAATTGGTCAGCGCGCGCGCATTGCCGACAAGCGCCACGGTCTTGCCCGCCAGCGTCGCCAGCAGATCCGGCTGCGGGACGGAAAGGGTCGCCAGCAAATCCTCGTCCCGCATCAGCCGCGCGGTGATAAAGCGCATGGGCGTCATGCCAACAGCCCCCGATACACCTCGACGATGGCGCGGGCCTCATCCTCGATCGCGTGATTGGCGACGACATGGGCGCGGGCGGCGGGGCCGGCAGCCTCGCGCGCGGGGGCGTCGTCCAGCCAGTGGCGCAAGGCTTCGGTCAGGGCGTCCAGATCGTCGGGCGGGACCAGCGAGCCGGTCTGGCCCTCGCGGATCAGGGTTTCATAGGCCCCGACACGGGTGGCGACGACGGGAACGCCGCAGGCCATGGCTTCCAGCGGGGTCAGGCCAAAGCCCTCCCACCGGGCGGGGGCGGCAAACAGGTCCATGGCCTGATAATGGCGCACGACATCCTCCCAAGGCAATTCGCCCAGAAAGCGGATGCGGTCGGGCAGCCCGGCAGCGGCGATTTCGGCCCTCAATTCATCGGTGAATTGCTGGTTGTCCGAGGTGATGCGCCCGGTAAAGACCATCTGCGCCCTGGGCCGTTCCGCGAACAGGCGCAGCGCCGCGCGGACCAGCAGGTCGACGCCCTTCTGCGCCCGCACCCGGCCAAAGCAGCCGATCAGCACCGCATCGGGATCAAGGCCAAGGCTTTCGCGCAGGGCGCGCTTGTCCTCTGCCGGGTGGAAGACCTGCGTATCGACACCATGCAGGATCACCTTTGCCGGGCGTTCCAGATAGCTTGCGGCCTGGGGCGAGGTGGCGATCAGCGCGTCCTGCTGGCGGATCAGCCATTTGGTGAAGCCGGTATGGTGTCGCTGCGCGGCCGAGGTAAACAGCAGCTTGTAGCGCCGCCCCAGCACCCGGCGATAGATCAGCCCCAGGGCCATTTCAGTGTTGCGCCGCGCGTGCCAGACCCGCCAGCGGTCGCGTGGCAGGGTGGCGGCGGTGGACAGCGGGATATGGGGCAATTCGTCCGGCAGGCCCGGCCCGGTGGTCACGATGCCGATCATCCGCGCCTGCACCGGGATCAGCCGCACGACGGTTGCGGTCACGCCGGACAGGCGCTTTTTCAGATTGGGTGCAACCACCTCGATCTGGCGGGGGTCAGTCACGCGGGGCCTCCGGCGTCAGGAAATACAATGCCAAGCCTAGCGCAAGTGGCAGGGTGAAGAACAGGAACAAGGTCGAATAGGCCTGCGCCGCATCGCCATGCGCCGACGCCCATTGATAGACCGGGCGAGATCCGAATTGCAGCATGCCGGTGCCCCCGATCGAGAACATGTTGAGGAACGTCACCCCGCGCCCGACCAGATGCGGCGGCAGGAAGGCGCGTCCATGGGCGATCAGCAGCACATAGGAGGCACCCGAGAACCCCACCAGCGCCAGCAGCGTGACCGACAGCGTAAGGCTGCTGGCCGTAAACAGCCAAAGCCCCCCAATCACCACCACGGTGCCCGCAGTGCCGATCAGGATGGTCCGGCGCACAGACCCGACCAGCCGCACAGCCGGTCCGGCAAGGAAATTCCCCGCGATCATTGCCAGCCCCATCAGCAGCGCTGCATGGCCGATCATCTCGCCCGAGGCGTGGTAGACCTCCTCCAGATAGGGGCCTGCCCACAGTCCGCGAATGGCGGCGGATGCCGCGTAATTGACCGAAAACAGCGGCAGGATGAACCACAAGGCCCGCAGCCGCAGGATGTCCGAAAGCCGCCCGGCGGGGTGGCTGGCATCCAGCCGCTCCGGGTCGCGAACGACCAGGTATTCGGCCACGGCCACGCCCAGCGTCACCGCCACCATCGACCACATCGCCGCGCGCCAACCCACGGCGTCGGCATAGGCTTCCAGCGGCGAGGCGCTGAGGATATTGCCAAGCGCGCCGACCGCCACGAATGTGCCGGCAAGTGTGCCGAATTCGCGCAGGCTGAAATTGCGCGCGAAAATGTAATAGGCCGCCATCAGCGCCGGCGAACAGCCGATCCCGATCAGCGCCATCGCGACATGCAGATGCCAGGGTGCGCTGGCACAGGCAAAGACCGCCGCCCCCGCCGCCGCGACCAGCATCAGCCCCGACGCAGTGCGGCGCGGGCCGTAGCGGTCCAGCCAGCTGCCCACCGCAACCTGCATGCCCGCGAAGGCGAAGAACCACACACCTGACGAGATCGCCAGATCGCCCGGCCCGGCGCCGATATCCTCGCGCAGGACGGGGCTGAGCACCGCCATGAAGGCGCGATAGAACTGGCTGAGCGTATAGCCCAGCACCAGCACCCATATCCCCGCCGAGAAGCGCCGCATCAGACCCGAACGAACTTTCCTTCTCCGCCGTCATATTGGAACAGCGTGCCGTCGCCGATATCGTGGATCAACCCGTGCAGGGTCATCTGGCTGGATTCCACGGCCTCGCGTACGAAGGGGAAGCCCATCAGGTTTTCCAGCGACACCATGACCGCCTCGCGTTCCAGCGCCGGGACCTGTTCGTCCTCGGGCAGGGTGTTCACGCGGTCATAGCCGGGGCGCAGAATGTCCATCCAGCGGCCGACAAAGCTGGATTCGTCTTCCAGATCCGGCGCGTGGCCTGAACACATCGCATGGCAGCCGGCAACGCCGCCGCATTTCGTGTGGCCCATGACGATCAGATGCGCGACTTTCAGCGCCTTGACTGCGTATTCCACCGCAGCCGAGGTGCCGTGCTGCAGCCCGTCAGGCGAATAGGGCGGGACGAGGTTGGCAATGTTGCGGTGAATGAAGAACTCGCCCGTATCGGCCCCGAAAATCGAGGTCACATGCACACGTGAATCGCAGCAGGAAATAACCATCGCCCGCGGCCGCTGCCCGTCCTCGGCCAGCCGGTGATACCAGGCGCGATTTTCCGCAAAGGTCGTCGCACGCCAGCCATTATAGCGGCTGACAAGGTAATGCGGCAGGGGCTTGGCGTTGTGCATGGATTGTCCTTTCATCGCGCGCCCCCACAGATAGGCCGGGATTGTCTTCAATTCGAGCGATTTTTCCAAGGCAGGGTAAGGAAATCATAACCCCACACTGCCATCTTGCCCCGACGTGTGGGGACACGAGTGTGTGGAGTGAGAGTAATGAGCAAGATTGCGCCACTTGGTGTGACCGAGCCAATTCGCGTCGATGCGGGGCGCATTCAGAACATCGTGACCGAACTGGGCGGTAGCGCGGCCGAAGGGGTCATTCAGCTGGCGCTGGAACAGATGGCCAGTCTGGTCGAGGGGGTTCTGGAAAGCGCCCGGCAGGGCGATGATGCGGCCGTGGTGTCGCAGGCCGAACGGCTGTCGCGGTTGGCGTGGCAGGTCGGGCTGGTCTCATTGGCGGGGGTGGCGATCGACGTGGCCGATTGCGCCCGCAGACACGAGGCAGTGGCGCTGACGGCCACGCTGGCACGCGCGGTGCGGGTTGCGAACCGCTCGCTTACGGAAATCTGGGACGAGGTGTCGGGGCTCTAGTTGCGGTTGGGGTGCCGCAGTGACATGCTTGCGCCGATCCAAGGATTTGAGGCCGAAATGACACCTGAATTTGCCGCTCCGAACGCCGCTGCCCGACCGCTCTGGCTGGTGCAGGGGGCGCTGCCCGATGGGCTGGACCCGGCGGCGCGTGCTTGGGCAAAGGCCAACGGCTTCGCGGGCAAGCCCGGACAGGTCTGCCTGCTGCCGGGCGCGGATGGGGTGATTGCGGGGGCCTTGGTCGGGGTCGAAGCGGCGGCCGCGCGGCCCTCTCGCGAGCGGTTTGCTTTGGCGAAGGCGGCCTCGGCGCTGCCGGAAGGGGCGTGGCAGGTTGTGGACTGGCCCGAAGGCGTCGACCGGGCCGAGGCCGCGCTTGGTTGGCTGCTGGCGCAATACGCCTTTGGCCGCTATCGCAAGGCCGAAGGCGCGAAAGCCCGGCTGGTCGCGCCCGAGGGCGTGGATACCGCGCGCCTGTTGGCCATGGCCGAGGCCGAGTTTCTGACTCGCGACCTGATCAATACGCCCGCGAATGACATGGGCCCCGACGCGCTGGAAGCCGCCGCGCGTGATATGGCCACCAGGCACGGTTTCGCGGTCAACGTGATCGCGGGCGAGGATCTGTTGGCGCAGAACTTCCCGCTGATTCATGCGGTTGGCCGGGCCGGCGCACAGGCCCCGCGCCTGATCGAACTGACGCGCGGCACCGCTGGCCCGCAGCTTGCTCTGGTCGGTAAAGGGGTGTGCTTCGACACCGGCGGGCTGGACATCAAGCCCGCCGCCGGCATGGGGTTGATGAAGAAGGACATGGGCGGTGCTGCCACCGTGCTGGGGCTGGCGCAGATGCTGGCCGCGACCGGGGCGGCTGATGGCATTCGCCTGCGGGTGCTGATCCCAGCGGTCGAAAATTCCATCTCCGCCAATGCCTTTCGGCCCGGCGATATCCTGACCAGCCGCAAGGGCCTGACGGTCGAGATCAACAATACCGATGCCGAAGGCCGGCTGGTGCTGGCCGATGCGCTGGCGCTGGCGGCAGAGGATCGGCCCGACTGGCTGGTTTCCATGGCGACGCTGACGGGGGCGGCGCGGGTAGCGCTCGGCCCCGATGTGCCGCCCTTCTACTGCGATGACGACGCCGCAGCGGCGGCGATTTCGGAAGCCAGCCGGGCGAATTGGGACCCGCTGTGGCGGATGCCATTCTGGGAGCCATATGAGGAGATGATCGAGCCCGGCATCGCCGATCTGGACAACGCGCCCTCGGGCGGTATGGCGGGGTCGATCACGGCGGCGCTGTTCTTGCGCCGCTTTGCCGAAGGGGCGGGGCGATACGCGCATTTCGACATTTACGGCTGGCAGCCGAAGCCAGCGCCCGGTCGCACCAAGGGCGGCGTCCAGCAGGGCGCGCGGGCGCTGCTGGGGGCGCTGCCGGGGCTGCTGAAATGACCGACCGGCGCCTGACCCCGGCCAATGACCGGATTGCGCTGTCGTCTCTGCGCGGGACTCTGGAGCGCCCGGACTATACCGATGGCGCCCCGGCGCGCGTGGGTGCATCGCTGGCAGAACTGCTGGCCCGCCCCGACGGCGCGCGCGACCGGCAGTTGAATTTCGGCGCTGATGTGACGGTGATTGACCGCCGTGACGGCTGGGCCTTCGTGCAGACCACGCGCGACGGCTATGTCGGCTGGGTGGCTGAAGGTGACCTGACGGTCGAAATGCCAGCCATCACCCATCGCGTTAGCGCGCCCGCCACGCATCTTTACCCGGAACCGAACATGAAGCTACGCGAGATCGGCTGGCTGTCGCTGAATGCGCGGCTGTCGGTGGTCGAGACGCGTGACGGTTTCGCCCGGCTTGCGACGGGCGGCTGGGTTCCGGTGCAGGCGATCTCGGACCGTTTTGCCGATGATCCGGTCGCGGTGGCGGAAGCGCTGCTGGGGACGCCCTATCTGTGGGGCGGCAATTCGCGCGGCGGGATCGACTGTTCGGGGATGGTGCAGGCGGCGCTGTTTGCCTGCGGCATCGCCTGCCCGGGCGATGCTGATCTGCAAGAGGCCGCGTTTGCCCCGGTCGATGACATGCAGCGCGGCGATCTGCTGTTCTGGCCGGGCCATGTTGCGATGGCCTGCGGCGACGGCCGCATGATCCATGCGACCGCGTGGCAGATGCGGGTCATCCACGAGGATATCGCCAGCGCGATTGCCCGCATCGATGCGGCCGGGTACGGCCCGTTCCGGGGCGCACGGCGGCCGCCAGCGCTGCCGATCAGCCTGTAAAAGCCGGGTGATAGGCGACCTCGCCCATGGGCGCGGGGCCGTCCCAGCTAAGCGCCATGAAATATTCCGCCTGCACGTCCGGATAGGTCAGGCCGGGCGCGACCGCAAAGCCGAAGCGCGTGTAATAGCCGGGATCGCCCAGCACCACGCAGCCCTTGCGGCTGGATTTCAGGCGCGAGATCCCATCGCGGATCAGCGCCGATCCGATACCGCCGGCCTGAAGCCCGGGCGAGACCGAGACCGGGCCAAGCCCGACCCAACCCCGGTCCTTGCCGTCGATGGTGACATCGGAAAAGGCGACGTGACCGATGATTTCCCCGTCGCGTTCCGCCACCAGCGACAGCAGCAGCGCGCCCGCGTCGCGCAGGCGCGCGACAATCTGCGCCTCGGTTCCGTCGCTGTGTTCGGCGCCGGCAAAGGCTGCCGTGGTCAGGGCAGAGATGGCGGCAGCGTCCGCGGGCGTCTCGGGCCGGATCAGCGGGGCGGGCATCAGGCGGGACCCTGAACGAATACGCGGTCGGGCTGGACCTCGCCCGACAGATAGCGGCCAATGCACAGCGCCCGGCCCTGATGGCTGACCCAGACCTGTTCGCCGAATTCGGCCGTGCCCAGCACCTGGCCGGGATTGCCGTTCAGGATGCGCACCGCGCCCTGATCGGTGGCGCGCATCTCGGTCAGGTCGCTCAGCGCGGATTGGATGGGCAGCAGCCGCGATTCGAGTTCGGCCTGATTGGCACGGTCGACTAGGTCGAAGGGGGTGGCTGCGTCGACCTCGAACGGGCCGGACCAGACGCGGCGCAGGCTTTGGACATGGCCAAGGCAGCCAAGCGTCCGGCCAAGGTCGCGGGCGATGCTGCGGACGTAACCGCCCTTGCCGCAGACCATGTGCAGGTCGGCCTGATCGTCGCGGGCATCCAGCAGGGTCAGTTCGTCGACGTAAAGCGGGCGGGCGGCGAGTTCGACCGCCTCGCCTTCGCGGGCGAGGTCATAGGCGCGTTCGCCATCGACCTTCACGGCGGAGAAGGCTGGCGGGACTTGCATGATGTCGCCGATGAAGGCGGGCAGGGCGGCGCGGATCGCGTCCGCTGACGGGCGCGCATCGGATCGGTCGGTCACCTCGCCCGACGCGTCATCGGTCGCCGTTTCCGCACCCCAGTTGACGGTGAAATCATAGGCTTTCAGCGCCTCGGTCAGCAGCGGCACGGTTTTTGTCGCCTCGCCCAGAGCCACCGCCAGCACCCCGGTCGCGTCAGGGTCCAGCGTGCCGGCATGGCCCGCCTTTTTCGCATCCAGCGCCCAACGCACGCGCCCGACAACATCGGTCGAACCAACGCCCGCAGGCTTGTCGACGATCAGCCAGCCGGAAATCTCGCGGCCCTTCTTGCGTGCCATGGCAGCCTCCTTCGGAAGGCGATGCGGATAGCGCCGGACCTAGCCTTCGTCAACCAGCCCGATGATCGGCCCCATCGACCAGCCGAAATCGTTGCGGCGCAGTTGCGGCGCGTAAAGCCGCGAGATCGAGCCGTCGAAATACAGCGCATTCCGCGCCTTCAGACCGTCGCGGAACAGGCGGCCGAATTCGTGGAACGTGACGGGGCGGTCGGAGATCGCGAACCACGCCGTCTGCCCGTCCGCCGAAACACCGACGCCGTTGCGGATATAGCGGCTGTCGGAATCGACCAGAAAGCGGGGGTGCAGATCGCCCTCGATCACCAGCATGGGGCCGGATTGCGTGGCGAGCCGGCATTGGGGGGGTGCGCTTGCGAAGGCGCGCGATTCGATGACCTGGAAAGGCCGGGCGCCGCCGGTGCAGAAAACCCCGTTGGGCAGCAGTCCGAAGTTTCCCCCGCCGCCCGCAGTGACCAACTGGCCGTGGGTGGCCTCGCCCGATTTGAACAGGCCGACCGGGGCGTAGTCGGAATGGAACATGCCGGCATTCATGGCGAAGGCCAGCGTCTTGCCGTCCAGATGGCTGCGCAGGCGGCCGAAATTGTTCAGCGGCGCGCCACCGTCGTCATAAAGCCACAGGCCAAGGCGCGGTTCTTCCTCGGCGGTGACGGTGCACAGGGTATAGCCCTGCCCGTCATGCGCCATGCGCGCGCAATCGGCGGCAGCGGCAGGCAGTCCCAATGCAAACAGCGCCCCGACCGCTACACCCAGACGGCGGCGCAGGCTATTCCAGATCTTCGTCGTCATGGTCGGCCTGAATGTCGCGCTGCACGCGTTCGTCGGCGAACAGGCGGCGGGTGTCGTCCATGCGGTCGAAGGTCTCGTCCAGTTGGAAACGCAGCTCGGGCGCGTATTTGAGGTTCAGGCCCTTGGCGACCATGTGGCGCAGCTCTCGCGAGTTGCGACGCAGCGCCTTCAGCGCCTCTTCCGCGTCATTGCCGCCAAGCGGCATGACATAGGCCGTGGCGACCTTCAGATCTGGCGAGGCGCTGACCTCGCCCACGGTGATCGAGTGGCGGTTCAGGTCGGGGTCGTGGACCTCTGCCCGCAGCAGCAGCTCGGACAGGCGGTGACGGATCAGCTCGCCCACGCGAAGCTGACGCTGCGAGGGGCCGGGGCCGGTATGAAAGCGGTTCTGTGCCATGTCGCCAGATGTAGGGGGTTGGGCCGCGCCCCGCAATGGACTAAGCGATGGGGAAACGGTCAGGAGACGCGATATGGACAAGCCGGGCATCGTCATCACGGGCGTATCGGGGCGCATGGGGCAGATGCTGGTGCGCGTGGTCGGCGAATCTGACAAGGTGCGGCTGGTCGGCGCAATCGAGCGGCCGGGCAGCGATTGGGTCGGGCGTGATCTGGGGCAGGCGATGGGCGGGCAGTCGAGCGGGATCATCGTCACCGATGATGCGGTCGGCGCGATTGCCAAGGCGCAGGCGGTCATCGACTTCACCACCCCGGCGGCGACCGTGGCCTTTGCAGAACTGGCCGCGCAGGCCCGCGCCGTCCATGTGATCGGCACCACCGGGCTGGAGGCTGACGATCTGGCGGCGATTTCGCGCGCCGCCCGCCACGCCCCGATCATCCGCGCCGGCAATATGAGCCTTGGTGTCAATCTGCTGATGGGGCTGACCCGCCGCGTGGCGGCGGCCCTAGGTGCGGACTGGGATATCGACGTGGTCGAGGCCCATCACCGCCACAAGGTCGATGCGCCGTCAGGCACGGCGCTGATGCTGGGCGAGGCTGCGGCGGAAGGCCGGGGTGCCCCGCTGGCCGAGTTGCGCACGCCTGCGCGCGAGGGGATCACCGGCGCGCGCAAGGAAGGCAGCATCGGCTTTGCCGCCATTCGCGGCGGCGATGTGGTGGGCGAACATGATGTCATTTTTGCGGGGCAGGGTGAACGCGTCGTGCTGCGCCATCTGGCGACGGACCGCGCGATCTTTGCACGCGGGGCGCTGCGGGCGGCGATCTGGGGCCAGGACAAGGGCCCCGGCGAGTATGACATGCTGGACGTGCTGGGTCTGGACTGACCCTGGCCGTCAGTGACGGCTGGGCAGAGCGATCGGGGGCTGTGCGACGAAATCCGCCCCGTCCTTCGGCGCGATCATGCGGGTCAGTTGAAATTCGCCCGCCTCGACATCCAGCATGGCGATTTCGTTTGGCGGATCCTCAACCCGGTCACACAGCGCCGATCCGGCATGGATCTGCGTCATCCCGCTGGCCGAGGTCGCGGTGTTGAAGCTGTGCAGATGCCCCGTCAGCACCAGATCCACACCTGCCTCGTCATAGCCCGAAAGCGCGTTTTCCGCGTTCAGCATCAGCTCCTTGGTTTCGCCCGGAAGCAGGCTGATCGGGTGGTGCTGGACGACCAGCGTCGGCCCGGTCCGTGCAAGATGCTTGACGCGTTCGATCTGCCGGCTGGTCAGCCGGCCATTGCGCCAGCGATAGGGAAAGGTCGAATTCACGCCGATGATCTTCAACCCCGGCAGCTCCAGCAGCGGCTCTCGCGGGCCGGGAACGGCGCTCTGATAATCGCGAAACGGCCACAGCAGCCGCCCCGGCACGTTCATCAGCGGAATGTCGTGATTGCCGGGCACGCACAGCCACGGCAGGCCGGTCTGGTCCAGGATCGCCTCTGCCTCGGCGAACAGATCGGGGCGGGCGCGTTGGACCAGATCGCCGGCAATGACGATATGCTCAGGCGCAGCATCGGCGATGGCGTCCAGCATCGGCTGGACCAGACGCGGGCGATGCATGCCGATATGCAGGTCGGAAAGCAGGGCGATACGCATCAGTCGGATTTCGGCTCGGCTGGGACAAGCACGCGCAGCGCGTCCTTGCGAATGGTCAGGTTCAGCGGCGCGGGCACGCGCGAGCGTTCGCCATCATGGGCGACGTGGCGGGTCGGGGCATCGGTATTGATGACGAAATCATCGGCGATGATCAGTTCGAAATCCTCGCCATGCGAGGTCCGGCCAAGCGCCAGCCGCAGCGCAGCCGCGATCAGCGCCCGCCCGTTCTTCGCCTTGGCGATGAACAAAGGCAGGCGGTCGCGCTTGACCTCCTCGGCGCCTTCAAGGCCAAAGCTTTCCAGCTGCGTCTCGCTTTGCGCGACAAAGGCGAGCGCTGTGTCGAATTCCAGCGTCTTGCCCCCCACATGCGCCGTCAGCTTCATCGGGTGGCGCAGGTCGCGCAGCGCACGCAGCACGGCCCAATAGGCCAGAATGCGGCGGCGACCAAAGCGGCGATAGGCTTCCTCGCGCCGTTCCAGAATCTCGGGATAGGCGCCGAGGCTGATATTGTTCAGGAACACCTTGCCGTTCATGTCACCGACCGAAACCGGCGCGATCCGCGCATTCAGCAGCGTCTCGATCGCTTCTTCCTGCGTTTCTCCGACCCCAAGGTCGCGGGCAAAATAGTTGAAGGTGCCGCCGGGGATGACGCCCATGACGGTGTCGCCGCCGCCATCCGCCAGCGCCTGTGCCACCGCCGCCTGCGTGCCGTCACCGCCCACGGCGATCAGCAGGTCGTGGTCCTTTGCGGCCCGCGCGGCGATGTCGGTCAGGCTTTCATGCTTGCCGGGGCGCAAGACCTCGAAGCTGGCGCAGGCGGGGGCGATTTTTTCATCCAGCAATGCGCCGGTGCCGTCGCTGTCATTGCGCCCGGCCTTGCGGTTCAGGATCGCGGCCACCCGGGCGCGGGAAAGGTCGAAATGGTCGCTCATTCTTGCCTGCCTGACTGTTCGGCAGACAACACCTGCGGCGCAGGGCGGTTCCCGGTCTTGGCCTTGGCCGCCGAAAGGTCTAGGAAAATCGGCAAAGATCAGGGGATCACCGATGAGCATGGACAAGACTTTCGACGCCGCCAGTGCCGAAGCCCGCATCAGCACCGAGTGGGAGGCGGAAAACGCCTTTGCCGCCGGCGCCAACGCGCAGCCGGGGGCAGAGGCCTTTTCCGTGCTGATCCCGCCCCCGAACGTCACCGGCAGCCTGCATATCGGCCACGCGCTGAACAACACGCTGCAGGATATTCTGGTCCGCTGGCACCGGATGCGCGGCTTCGATGTGCTTTGGCAGCCCGGTCAGGACCATGCCGGCATCGCCACCCAGATGGTGGTCGAACGCCGCATGGCCGAACGCCAGGAACCGAACCGCCGCGAGATCGGGCGCGAGGCTTTTGTCAAAAAGATCTGGGCCTGGAAGCAGGAATCCGGCGACACGATCATCAACCAGCTGAAGCGGCTGGGTGCCAGTTGCGACTGGTCGCGCAACGCCTTCACCATGTCCGGCGCCCCCGGCGCGCCTGCGGGCGAGGAGGGCAATTTCCACGACGCCGTGATCCGGGTTTTCGTGGACCTCTATGACAAGGGCATCATCTATCGCGGCAAGCGGCTGGTGAACTGGGACCCGCACTTTGAGACCGCCATCAGCGATCTGGAGGTCGAGAATCGCGAGGTTCCCGGCCATATGTGGCATTTCAAATACCCGCTCGCGGGCGGCGAAACCTATGAATATGTTGAGCGTGACGAGGCTGGCCACGTCACCCTGCGCGAGACGCGGGACTATATCAGCATCGCCACGACGCGGCCGGAAACCATGCTGGGCGACGGCGCGGTTGCGGTTCACCCCGATGATGCGCGTTACGCGCCGATCGTTGGCAAGCTGGTGGAAATCCCGGTCGGCCCGAAGGAACACCGCCGCCTGATCCCGATCATCACCGATGAATACCCGGACATGAATTTCGGCTCTGGCGCGGTCAAGATCACCGGCGCGCATGACTTCAACGATTACGGCGTCGCCACCCGGAACAACATCCCGCTTTACGCGCTGATGGACAGCAAGGGTGCCATGCGTGAGGACGGCCTGCCCTACGCTGAAAGCGCCGAAATCGCCACCCGTGCCGCGCGGGGCGAGGATGTGGGTGATGTGTCGAACGTCAACCTCGTCCCCGACGATCTGCGCGGGTTGGACCGCTATGACGCCCGCAAGCAGGTGATCGAGCAGATCAACGCCGAGGGCCTCGCGGTGACCTATCTGCACAAGGAGCTCGACAAGGAGACCGGGGCCGAGCATCTGGAAATGCGCCCGCTGGTCGACGCCAAGCCGATCATGCAGCCCTTCGGCGACCGCTCGGGCGTGGTGATCGAGCCGATGCTGACCGATCAGTGGTTCGTCGACACGCAGCGCATCGTCGGCCCGGCGCTGGAGGCCGTCCGCGACGGCCGCACCCAGATCCTGCCCGAACAGCACCGCAAGGTCTATTTCAACTGGCTGGAGAATATCGAGCCCTGGACCATCTCGCGCCAGCTTTGGTGGGGGCACCAGATCCCGGTCTGGTACGGCCTTGATCTGGAACCGCCATCCTTCCCCGATGACGATGGCGACGGCGCGCTGGATGAGGTCGAGCTGTTCGAACTGCTGCTCAACGGCCTCGTCCAGAAGGGCGACTTCCACCACGCCGCGCCGAATTTCGACGGCGTGGTCGAGAAGTTCCGCGACGATATCGCCGGCCTGCCGCAACCGCTGGAAATCAGCCGCGTGATCGAGGTCGCCGACCGCGAAGCCGCCGTTGATGCCTTCGCCCAGGGGTTGGCGAATTATAACCTGACGCAAGACCCGACCCAGCTGGTCTATCCGGTCTGGCGCGACCCTGATGTGCTCGACACCTGGTTCTCCTCGGGTCTCTGGCCCATCGGCACGCTCGGCTGGCCCGAGGATACGCCGGAGATGCGAAAGTATTTCCCGACCGACGTGCTGGT
This sequence comes from Paracoccus xiamenensis, assembly GCF_011308835.1. Classification (GTDB taxonomy): domain Bacteria; phylum Pseudomonadota; class Alphaproteobacteria; order Rhodobacterales; family Rhodobacteraceae; genus Paracoccus; species Paracoccus xiamenensis. The sequence goes on from NZ_JAAOHY010000004.1 coordinate 190,624, forward strand.
CACCGGCTTTGACATCATCTTCTTCTGGGTCGCCCGGATGATGATGATGCAGCTGGAAGTCGTGGGCGATATCCCGTTCCACACGGTCTATGTCCACGGTCTGGTGCGCGACGAAAAAGGCGCGAAGATGTCGAAGTCCAAGGGCAACGTCATCGACCCGCTGACGCTGATCGACCAATACGGCGCCGACCCGCTGCGCTTTACTCTGACTTCGATGGCGGCGATGGGCCGCGACCCGAAGCTGGGGCCGAAACATGTCGAGGCGAACCGCAACTTCGTCACCAAGATCTGGAACGCCACCCGCTTTGCCGAAATGAACGGCGTGCGCGGCGGCGGGGATCGCCCGAACCCGCAGCACACGGTCAACCGCTGGATCATCGGCGAGGTCGCGCGGGCGACGCAAGCCATGGATGCAGCGCTGGAAACCTATCGCTTCAACGATGCAGCAACCGGGCTTTACGCCTTTGTCTGGGGCAAGGTCTGCGACTGGTATGTCGAATTCGCCAAGCCGCTGTTCGATGGCGAATATGCGGATGAAACCCGCGCCACCATGGGCTGGGTGCTGGATCAATGCTATGCGCTGCTGCACCCGATCATGCCCTTCGTGACCGAAGAATTGTGGGCGCTGACCGGCGACCGGACAAAAATGCTCGTTCATGGCGATTGGCCCGAACTGGGCGCCGATGTCATCGACGCCGAGGCTGACCGCCAAATGAACTGGGTGATCCAGCTGATCGAAAACATCCGCTCGGCCCGCGCCCAGATGGGTGTGCCTGCTGGTGCCCGCATCGACCTGATCGTCACCGAGGCCGATCAGGCAGCCCGCGATGCACTGGCTGCCAATGCGCCGCTGGTCGAACGTCTTGCGCGCGTGAACCCGCCTGCGCAGGGCACTGCAGGCAAGGGCATGATCGCGGTGTCCGCCCCCGGCGCGTCCTTCGCGCTGCCCATCGGTGATGTGATCGACGTGGCGGCAGAAACGGCACGGCTGGAAAAGAACGCGGCCAAAACCGGCAAGGACGCGGACGGACTGCGCAAGCGGCTCGACAATCCGAAATTCGTTGAGAATGCGGATTTCGAAGTGATCGAGGAAACCCGCCAGAAGCTCGCCGATCTGGACGAAGACCTCGCCCGCATCAATGCGGCACTGACGCAGCTCAAGGCCATGTAATGCACTGGTTCGAGCGGATTGCCCTCAAGCGCATCGACGAAGCGGAAGCCAAAGGCGAATTGCGCGGCCTGGCTGGCGAGGGCAAGCCGCTCGACCCCGAACGCCTGCGCGAGCGGGCAGAAGACGTGCTGCACCGGATGATGGCCGATACCGGCTTCCTCCCCGAGGAATTCCGCCTGCGAAAAGAGGTCGAGGCGAAACGCGCCGTCCTCGCCCAGATCGCCGACCCCGAAGAACGCCACGCCCTGCAGCGCCATATCGCGCTGCTGGAATTGCGCGCCAATATCGCGACAGATGCCCGCCGCAGCTCGGCGCGCGGCTGATCCTTTCATTCTGGCAGAAATATCCCGGGGTCCGGGGCAGCGCCCCGGCTGTCAGTCCGGCATCAGCATGTAACCCGCCCCGCGCACCGTCTGCAAATACCGCGGTTCCTTTGGGTCGGGTTCGATCTTGCGGCGCAACCGGGTGATCTGCACGTCTATGGCGCGGTCCGAGGTGTCTGCTTCCTCGGACGGGGTGCGGCCCAGATCGGTGGTCAGATCGACGCGGCTGACGGCCTGGCCTGGCGTTTCGGCCAGGCGGCGCAGCAAAGCGGCCTCAGTCCCGGTCAGGTGAATATGGCTGTCACCTTCAAACAGCTGCCCGCGTTCGGTGTCATAGCGCAGCCCGCCGAGCGTCATTAATTTCGGCCCCGCCGGCTGGGCCTGCGGGACCCGCCGCAAGATGGCCGATATGCGCAACAGCAGCTCGCGCGGCTCAAAGGGTTTGGGCAGGTAGTCGTCGGCGCCTGCCTCGAGTCCCGCGATGCGATCCTCGGTTTCGCCGCGCGCGGTCAGCAGCAGGATCGGCGTCGTGATACGCTTGCGCAACTCGCGGGTCAGGCTGATCCCGTCTTCGCCCGGCATCATCACGTCCAGCACGATCAGGTCGAATTCAAGCCCGCGCAGGATCTTGCGGGCATGGGCCGCATCCGTCGCGGCAGAAACCATATAGCCGTTCTTGACCAGGAACTTGCGCAGCAGGCTGCGGATGCGTTCGTCATCGTCGACGACAAGGATATGGGCAGTATCGCTCATTCAGCGGCCTCGGCGCCGCGCATCTCGCGGAACTGGCGGGCGCCGGCCTCGTCCATCATCGCCTCTAACACGACGCGAAAGCCGGCGACGGCCTGCGGGCCGGCAGCGCGATAGGCGGCGCGGACGCGGGCGCGCTGCGCTTCGGACAGTCGGCGTTCAAGCTCGGCGCCGGCAGCGGTCAGCGACAGCAGCCTTTCGCGCCGGTCGCGCTTGCCCACGCGCGATTCGACCAGCCCATCGTCCAGCAGCGCGCGCAAGACCCGGTTCAGCGATTGCTTGGTGACCCCAAGAATGTCCAGCAGGCCCGATACGGTCAGGCCCGGCTTGCGGGCGATGAAATGCAGCGCACGGTGGTGGGCGCGGCCGTAATCCATGCCCTCCAGAATCTCGTCAGGATCCGAGGTGAAGGCGCGATAGGCGAAATAGAAGGCCTCGATCCCGCCACGGATCTGTTCATCCGTCAGGAAAAGCAGGTTCTCCGGACCCTGTCCCGAGACTGGCTTGATAGCGGTTTCTTTCATCGCTCCTCCTGCATTCCGATCAGTTTAAGTCAGTCTTATTGACATTCCAAGAATCAATCATTAGCGCTTCGCTCAGTGGGCGCAAGATTAGGTCTGATAAAGATCCTTCTGCGCAACATTTGGAAACGTAGATGTGAGGGGAATGGCATGGCCGGGAACTATGACGATCGTGACGGCAAGATCTGGATGGATGGCGTGCTGGTCGACTGGCGCGACGCCAAGGTGCATGTCCTGACCCATGCGTTGCATTATGCATCCTCTGTGTTTGAAGGCGAGCGCTGTTATGACGGCAAGATCTTCAAGGGCCATGAACATTCGCTGCGCCTGATCGAATCGGGTCGTCTGCTGGACATGCCCGTCCCCTATTCCGCCGAAGAGCTGGACGCCGCCAAGGAAGAGGTGCTGAAGGCCAACGGGCTGACCAATGCCTATATCCGCGCGGTCGCATGGCGCGCCTCGGGGCCGGATATGGGCGTTTCGGCGTCGCGTAACCCGGTCAGCGTGGCCATCGTCGCATGGGAATGGGGCAGCTATTACGGCGACGCCAAGTGGCAGGGCGCCAAGCTGGACATCAGCAAGTGGAAGCGCCCCGATCCCGACACCATCCCGGCGGCAGCGAAGGCGGCGGGACTGTACATGATCTGCACCATGTCGAAACACGCGGCCGAGGCGAAGGGCTGTTCCGACGCGCTGTTCTATGACTGGGAGGGTTATGTCGCCGAAGCGACCGGCGCGAATATCTTCTTCGTCAAGGATGGAGAGATCCACACCCCGCTGGCTGACCGTTTCCTGAACGGCATTACCCGCCAGACCATCATCCAAATGGCCCGCGACAAGGGATTTACCGTCCATGAACGCCGCATCCGCCCCGAGGAGCTGTCAGATTTCAGCGAATGCTGGCTGACCGGTACCGCGGCCGAGGTGACCCCGGTCGGTCAGATCGGCGAGCATCACTATCAGGTCGGTCAGACCACGCGCGATATTGCCGAATCCTATGAAGCGCTGGTACGGGCCTGATCGCAGGCTAAGCTTCCTTTCCAGATGCTGTGGTGCCTGGGCGAGGAAGATAAGGCGAAAACGTCGCAGTTACGGGGCGGCTTTTGGCGGTGTATAAGCGTGCCATGAGCCATTCCCTTCGTACCGCCTTGCCTTTCTGGATGTCGCTCGGCCTTGTGCCGCTGGCCGTTCTGGCCGCTGGCTGGGGGGGCTGGTGGTGGCTGCTGATGCCCGGCTACGCCTGGTATATGGTGACATTGCTGGACCTGTTCCTGGGGCTGAACCGGGACAATCCAGATACCGACACCCCGCTGGAACAGATGTTCTGGTATCGCGCCATCACCGCGATCTGGTTTCCCGTCCAGTTCTGTCTGATCTTCGGGTTGATCTGGTATGCGACCCGTTCCAACCTGTCGGGATGGGAAAAGCTGGGCCTGTTCTTTGGCCTTGGCATCGCCTCTGGCACGATCGGCATGGTCTATGCGCATGAGCTGCTGCATCAGCGCCCGAAATGGGAGCGTTGGCTGGGGGATCTGCTGCTGGCCTCGGTTCTGTATTCGCATTTCAGGACCGAGCATCTGCTGGTGCATCACGCCTGGGTCGGCACCCCGCGCGACGCGGTCTCGGCGCGCTATAACGAAGGGTTTCACCGCTTCTTCTGGCGCGTGCTGACCGAAGGCCCGGCAAGCGCCTGGCGGGCCGAGAAAGGCTTGCAGGCCCGCGCCGGACGGTCGCCCTTCGACCGGCGAAATCCGTTCTGGCGCTATGCGGCCTTGCAACTGGCGATGCTGGCATTGGCGCTTCTGGTCGGCGGCTGGCAGGGTCTGCTGCTGTTTGTCTGGCAGGCATTTGCCGCCATCTGGCAGTTGGAGCTGACGAATTATGTCGAACATTACGGGCTGACCCGCCGCCATCTGGGCGACGGGAAATATGAGCATGTCCAGCCGCGCCACAGCTGGAACGCGGCGCACAAGGCCTCGAACTGGCTGCTGATCAATCTGCAGCGCCATTCGGACCACCACTATAAACCCGACCGGCGTTTTCCGCTGCTGCAGACCTACCCCGAGGGCGAGGCCCCGCAGCTGCCCTTCGGCTATCCGGGCATGACCTTCATGGCGATGATCCCGCCCTTGTGGCGCCGCCGGATGAACCCGCGTGTGCGGGCGTGGCGGCGGCAATTCTATCCCGATGTCACGGATTGGGGCCCTTATAACCGGGGCGAATTGCCGATGCCGAAGGGCGCGCTGTAGCCGCCGCGCCTCAGCCGGTCAGCAGCTTGTCCCTCTCGCCGGGTTTGTCGTGGATGGCCAGCTGGTCGACGATGGTTTCCGAGGCCGCATTCATCCCGAATATCTCGACCTTCGCCCCGGCATGACGGAATTTCAGCACCGCCTTGTCCAGGGCCTGCACGCTGGAAATATCCCAGATATGCGCGGCAGAGACGTCGATGATCACCTGATCGAGCGTTTCCTGAAAGTCGAAGGCATCAATGAAATCTTCGATGGAGCCATAGAAAAGCTGACCTTCGACCCGATAGATCCGCGTCCGCCCATCCGGCGTCAGGGTCGAGCTGACGCGGAAAAGCTGGGCGATCTTGGCGGCGAAGAACAGGCCCGACAGCAGCACTCCGGTCAGCACGCCGATGGCGAGGTTGTGGGTGTAGACCACGGCCGCGACCGTCGCCAGCATGACGATAGAGGATGACCGGGGATGAGTGCGCAGATTCCTGAGCGACACCCAGGAAAAGGTGCCGATGGACACCATGACCATGACCGCCACCAATGCCGGCATCGGAATGCGCGCCACCAAGGGCCCCATGAAGACGCAGAAAATCAGCAGCATCATGCCGGCGAAAAAGCAGCTCAGCCGCCCGCGACCACCGGATTTGACGTTGATCATGCTCTGCCCGATCATCGCACAGCCCGCCATGCCGCCGATGAAGCCGGTCGCGGTGTTGGCCAGCCCCTGGCCGATGCATTCCTGATTCCGGCTGGTCTTGGTCTCTGTCAGCTCATCGACCAGATTCTGCGTCATCAGGCTTTCCAGCAGCCCGACCACAGCCACCGCCAGCGAATAGGGGAAGATGATGACCAGCGTGTCCAGGTTCAGCGGGACATCGGGGATCAGGAAGACCGGCAGCGTTTCCGGCAGTGCGCCCATATCGCCCACCGTGCGCACGTCCAGCCCGAATGCCAGGCTTAGCGCGGTCAGCACGACGATGGTGACCAGCGGCGAGGGAACGGCGCGGGTCAGGCGCGGGAACAGATAGATGATCGCCAGACCCGCCGCGACCATGACATAGGTGAGCCAGGTGACGCGCCGCGGGTCCAGTTCCGGCAATTGCGCCAGAAAGATCAGGATCGCCAGCGCGTTGACAAAGCCGGTCATCACCGATTGCGAGACATAGCGCATGACGAAGCCCAGCCGCAAAAGCCCCATGCCGATCTGCAAAAGCCCCGCCAGCACGGTCGCGGCCAGCAGGTATTGCAGCCCGTGATCGCGCACCAGCGTGACCATCAGCACCGCCGTCGCCGCCGTGGCTGCCGAAATCATGCCCGGTCGTCCGCCGGCAATCGCGGTGATGACAGCAATGGAAAAGCTTGCGTAAAGCCCGACCTTCGGGTCGACGCCAGCGATGATTGAAAAGGCGATCGCCTCGGGGATCAGCGCCAGCGCCACCACGAGGCCAGACATCAGGTCGCGTTGGACATTGCCGGTCCACTCCCGGCGATAGGTGTCGAGTGAAATCATAAGCGTGTTTTCCCAACCTGCCGCGCGCGGCGCAGGTCGTTTCGGATCTGTTCAGGTTGTCCGGCGGATCGGCGGCCGGAAGAGCCATCCAGGATTTGCACCCGGATCCATGTTCGCTGCGGGCCGCATAGGCAAGATCGGCACGAAATGCAACGCGGCAGCAGCGGTTGCTGGCATGCGTTGCGAAAAAGCCCCGCCATCCAACGACGGCGGGGCAAGTCTGTCCGCGCAGATCGAGCGAGGTGCAAAGGTGGTGAACTGTCAGAAACTCAGTTCGGGCACGTCCATCTCGTCTTGGGTTTGCTGGCGCAGCGCGTCGATGCAGCGGCGACGCTTAGCTGCGCTTGTCGGCGCGCTGCCAGGCGAATGCCTGCATCGGCGCATCCACCGGGGTTTCGGCGAGGTGGTTGGTATAGTTCGACATGACTTTCTGCGCGACGCCAAGGATCACTTCCAGGATATGGCGATTGGTGAAGCCGGCCTTGATGAAGGCGTCCACCTGTTCGTCGGTCACATTGCCGCGCTGGCGCACGACTTGCAGGGTGAAGTCGCGCAGGGCCTCCAGCCGGTCATTGGGCAGCGGGGTTTCGTCACGCAGTGCCTGGCTGATCGCGTCGTCGACCTTCATCATCTTTGCGATGCCGGTATGGGCGGGGACGCAGTAATGGCATTCATGTTCGACATTGATGGTCTGCCAGACGACCGTCAGCTCGTCCTTGTCGAAGCTGGTTTCCTCGGCGAACAGGCGGTGAAGTTGCTTGTAGCCTTCCAGTAGGGCGGGCGCCTCTGCCATGACAGCGTGAAGACCGGGGACGCGGCCGAAGCCCTTGGCGCTGTGTTCCAGCAGCGCCCGGCTTTTTTCGGGCGCGTTCTCGATGGTGTGAAACGTAAAGCGGCTCATGTGCTGTTCCTTTCTTGAGTGATCGTTCAATAATTGTCTCGTAGCTTTACTTGAACGATTGCTCAAGATATAAATTTGAGTGATCACTCATGAATTGGTGAGCGGAGTTGGAATATGGCCAGACGGGCAAGCTATGATCGCGACGAAGTGGTGGCGCGCGCGCAGGCGCTGTTCTGGCGCAAGGGCTATCACGCGACGTCGCTGAAGGACCTTGAAGGCGCGCTGAACCTGCGGCCCGGCTCGATCTATGCGGCTTTCGGATCGAAGGAGGGGCTGTTCGCCGAAACCCTGCGCATCTATGGCCAGAACTCGCGCGAGCAGCTGGCAGAAGCGCTGGCAACGGCGGCTTCGCCACTGGCCGGGTTGGCGGATCATGTGCGGGAATTGGGCTGCGCCCCCGATGTTCCGGCACCCTCGCGGGCCTGCATGCTGGTCAAGACGCTGCTGGAAGTCCCCGATGACGATCCGGCCCTGCGTTCGGCAACCGAGGAAATGATGGCCCTGATCGAGGGGGATTTCGCCGCCGCCTTCAGCGCTGCCCGCACGGCCGGCGAATTGCCCGACAGCGCCGATCCGCAGCGGCTGGCCAGCCGCTTGCAGGCGGCAATCTTCGGGCTGCGCGCCTATGCGCAGCGCCGTGATTCGCAGGACCGGGTTGCCGCATTGGCCGAGGATATCGCCCGCGATCTCGAGGCGCTGCGGCAGGCCTGACCGCCACTGGCAAAAAGCCCCGCCATCCGAAGACGGCGGGGCAAGTCTGTCCGAGCCGAACGAGCGAGGCTGTCGGACATGGCGAAACCGATAGGTGAAAATTCAGTTCGGGCGCTCGTCCATCTCGTCCCGGATCTGCTGGCGCAGCGCGTCGATGGGAATCATCTTTCCCTCGCGCTTGAAGTGCCAATAAGTCCAACCATTGCAGGACGGCGCGCCTTCCAGCTTGGCGCCGACCTGATGGATCGACCCCTTGATGTCGCCGCCTGAAAGGCTGCCATCGGCGCGGACCTTGGCCTTGTGGCGGTTGCCGATCGAATAAAGCTCCTCGCCGGGGCGCAGCATGCCGCGTTCGACCACCTGACCGAAGGGCACGCGGGGCTCGGCCCGCTTGCCGGTCGAGGTCGCCAGTGCCTCGGCATGCAGGCGGCGGATGCGATCCAGACGTTTCGAGGCGGCATCGCGGTAGCCGCCCTCACGCTCGATCCCGATGAAATCGCGGCCCAGCATCTTGGCCACCGCGCCGGTGGTGCCGGTGCCAAAGAACGGATCCAGCACCACGTCGCCCGGATTGGTGGTGCCGATCAGGACGCGGTGCAGCAGTGCCTCGGGCTTTTGGGTCGGATGGGCCTTGTCGCCCTGGTCGTCCTTCAGCCGCTCGCCGCCATTGCAGATCGGCAGCACCCAGTCAGAGCGCATCTGGACGCCCTCGTTCAGCATCTTCAGCGCTTCGTAGTTGAAGGTGTATTTCGCCGATTCGGATTTCGAGGCCCAGATCAGCGTCTCATGCGCGTTGGTCAGACGTTTGCCGCGGAAGTTCGGCATCGGGTTCGACTTGCGCCAGACCACGTCGTTCAGGATCCAGTAACCCTGATTCTGCAACTCGGCGCCGACGCGGAAGATGTTGTGATAGCTGCCGATGACCCACAGCGCCCCGTTCGGCTTCAGCAGGCGGCGAGCGGCGGCCAGCCAGTCGCGGGTAAAGCGGTCGTATTCGGCGAAGCTGTTGAATTGGTCCCAATGATCGTCGACGGCGTCGACGCGGCTGTTGTCCGGCCGGTGCAAGTCGCCCCGCAACTGCAGATTATAGGGCGGATCGGCAAAGATCAGATCAACGCTGCCAGCTGGCAGGCTGTTCATCACGTCGACACAATCGCCGGCGAGGATCTGGTTAAGCGGTAATGTTCGCGCGGACGCGGTAGTCTTGGAATCTGTCATCTCTGCCTCTCGGATCGCCGGATTTTCCCGGTCTGGTATGTCCCAAATGATGATTCAGTGGCGATTCGCCGTCAATTTATTTATTTGAATCAATCTGTTGGGCTTGGGACTTTACACAAGATATTGTGGACGGGGGCAAAGGAACGCCGATGATATGGGGTCACGCCAAGTTCAAGCAGTGCTCGTTTATGGGCGGGTGTGGGGTATCCGGCGTTCCGATCCCATCCATAGCCCGGGAACTGTTGCGCCAAATCCACCATCACCGCGTCGCGGTCCGTCTTGGCCAGAATCGACGCCGCCGCGATGCTGAGGCTAAGGGCGTCGCCCTTTACAACCGCGCGCCCCGGAACGGGCAGATCCTTCGGCAGCAGGTTGCCGTCGATCAGTGCCAGATCGGGCGGGTTGCGAAGCTGCGAAATGGCGCGACACATTGCCACATGCGAGGCGCGCAGGATGTTCAGCCTGTCGATTTCCTCGACCCAGACATGGACGACGGCCCAATCGGCGGATGCGCGGATCTCTGCAGCCAGCGCCTCGCGCTGTTTTGCCCCCAGCTTCTTCGAATCGTTCAGGCCCGCCGGAAGCCTTCGCGGGTCAAGCACGACTGCCGCCGCCGTCACCGGACCGGCCAGCGGCCCCCGCCCGGCCTCGTCCACCCCAGCCACGCGTCTTGCGCCCGACAGCTGCGCGTCCAGTTCATGGGCATAGTCGGGGCACGCATTCGTGATGCTGGACATGGCTTTAATCTCATAGTCTGGGTGCTCCGCATTGGACCGATGGGTTCGGTGCGGAGTGGGCGGAAAGCTGCCCACTTAAATTGGGTTGTTGAAAGTAAACATAAATTCAGAGGACACCTTCGGGTGCCTGGCATGTGGCAACATCTCAAGATTGAGTGAACTGTTCTGTTCTCTTTGACCTTATGGACAGCTTTACTTACCTAATCACGATTTCATATGTCTGCCTACCATCAAGAGGTAACTTAACACGATGCTGCTAGCAAAAGGGGAATCATCCTTGGCCGAGGGAGACCTTCGGCCGGCCGGTCGGCAGGCGTTGAATACCTGGCAGGCCGTCCAATCGGAAATCCTGCGCCGGATCCGTACCGGCGAATGGGTAGCCGGTCAGTTGATCCCAACCGAACACCAGCTTGCCGCCGAATTGGGCTGCGCACGCGCCACCATCAACCGCGCCATGAGCCAGCTTGCCAAGGACGGCATCCTGCAACGCCGTCGTCGCGTGGGCACCCGCGTTTCCGATACCCGCGTCCCCGAAGCCGGGGCTGAGGCAACGCCGATCCGTACCGAGGTCGAGGCCACGGGCGCCGTCTACGCCTATCACCTTGCCGGGCAGGTGGCCGTTGACGCGCCCGAGGATATCGCCGCGATCATGCATGTCCCGCAGGCCGAGCGGCTGATCCGCTATCGCGCCGTCATCACCGCCGATGACGAACCCTATTGCGTCGAGGTCGGCTATCTGGCGCAGCACGGTGCCGCACAGCTGACCGAAGACATGCTGCAATCGGCCGAGCCGCTGGAATGGCTGCGGCAGTCGGTCGCGCAGATCTCTGGCCGGTTGGAAATTCTGGCGACCCGGTTGACCGGCGAATGCGCAACCGAGTTGGGTGCGGAAAAGGGCCTGCCGGTGCTGACGCTGGATCGGACACTGTGGTGCGATGGTCGGGCGCTTTCGCATTCGCGCCGGGTCTATCCGCCGGGGCATCGGGTCAGCTTCGCGCGTTGAACTTCTGCCCCATCCTGCGCTACCTGTGATCCGGTTCGAAGCAGGAGACCACGATGATTTCCCCTCTGCGTCCCGTCGCCGCGCTGGCGGTCCTTTCGATGGCCATGCCGGGGCTGGCCGCTGCCGGTCCGGTCACCGCAGCAGCAATCGAGGCGGTCACCTATGAGGGAGGAGAGCTGCCTTCGGGGCAGTCGGCCCTGACCGCCAAGGTCCAGGTTATGCTGGACCGCGCCGGCGTTTCGCCCGGGGTCATTGACGGCATCAAGGGCGGCATGAGCCGCAGCGCCATCGCTGCCTTCGAACGCCGCAGCGGGCTTCCGGCGGATGGTGCCATGGACCCGCAGGTCTGGGCGGCATTGCAGCCCTTTGCAGGCGGTGCGATGACCACCAGCTATACGATCACCGATGCCGATGTCAGCCAGCTGACCACGCATATCCCGACCGATTATTTGGAAAAGGCGAACATGACCTCGCTGGGATATACCAGCGTCGCCGAGAAGCTGGGCGAGCGGTTCCACATGGATGATCGCTTTATCGCGGCGATGAATCCCGGTGTGGCGCTGACTGCCGGGGCGGTGATCCAGGTCATCGCGCCGACAAAGCCGCTGCGCGCACGCGTGGCGCGTATCCTGATCGAGAAGGGCACGAACCGCGTCGCCGCCTATGACGCCGAAGGCCATATGGTGGTGAATTACCCGGCCACGATCGGTTCTGCCGAAACGCCCTCGCCCAGCGGCAGCCATACGGTTCGCGCGGTGGCGATGAACCCCGAATACACCTATAACCCGGCAATCAACTTTACCCAGGGCGCGAACAAATCCGTGCTGGTCCTGCCGCCAGGGCCGAACGGGCCGGTGGGGACGGTGTGGATCGCGCTCAGCAAGCCGACATACGGGCTGCATGGGACGCCCACACCTTCGCGGTTGTTCGTCAGCGAATCGCATGGCTGCGTGCGCCTGACCAATTGGGATGCCGAAGAACTGGCCCATATGGTGCAGCCCGGCGTGACCTCTGTCGAGTTTCTGGAAAAGGGCACCACGCTGGCCGATGTCATGGGCGAAGCCCGGGGAACGTCGAAGGCGGTGCAGGCTGCGGTGGCGTCGGCGGCGACGGCCTCGGCGGCATCGGCCGCCACACTGGCTTCCACGACGCTGCTTTCCTCGGCCCCGCCGATGGCGCGGCCGCCACATATCCTGCGGGTGCCAGAGGTCGGCGCCTCTGGTGCCACCATGCCTGCGACGGCCATGCCGGCCGCCGGACTGCCCCAAGTCACGATACCACCCGCTGGCGTCGTGCCGCTGCCGGGCGCGGTGCTGCCCCGCACACACATTCCGCCGGGGCGCTAGGGATGAAAGGGCGTTTCCTGGTGGCGGTTCTGGGGGTGGCACTGGTCGTGCCCCCGGCGTTGGCGCAGGAACCACCACCCCGCCCGCCCGATGACCTGAAGGCTGGCCACCAACAGGCGGCCCCCGCGACAGACGCCCGCCCTCCATCGCGTCCCGACGTTTCGGTGCCTGACGCTCCGCTGCGTTCGGCTGACGATCCGGTGGCAGACGATCCGGTGAATGGCGATCAGACAGCCGCTGACCCGCCTGATGCCGCCCCGGACCCCACCGCCCCGCCGGCCTGGCAGGCCCTTGCCGAAAGCGAGCTGTCCTATCGTTTCTGCCTTCTCAACCTGACCATGTTGGGCGTCGGCTATCGTGAGGTGGCGACGGTCACCTCATCCGAGGATGCCGATTGCGGCATCGCCCGGCCGGTGCAGGTCGACAGTCCCCAGCCGGGAGTCAGCATCGCCGGCGGTGCGATGATGCGCTGCGATACCGCGCGCCGCTTGGCGCTGTGGCTGCGCAACGAGGCGCAGCCCGCGGCTGCCCTGCTGCCCGGCGCGCCGCAGATCACCGCGCTGCTTCCCGGATCGACCTATCAATGTCGCGCGCGGATAGGGGGGCAGTCCGAGAAACTGTCGGAACATGCGCTGGGTAATGCTTTCGACGTGGCCGGGCTGCGCTTTTCCAATGATACCGAGATGCTGATCGCGCCGCGCGGCGATTCCGGCGGGATCGAGGAAGGCTTCCAAAAGGCCATCCGCTACGGTGCCTGCCTGTATTTCACCACCGTCCTGGGACCGGGGTCGAACGCCGCCCATGACGACCATCTGCATTTCGACGGGGCGGCGCGTAAGGGCGGTTGGCGGCTGTGCGAATAGCGCCTCAGCGGCCCAGCTTTTCCATGTCCAGATAGTCAGGCTGGAAACGCGCCAGCGCGACCATCCCCGGCCAGTCCAGGATTTCGACCTCGGTACCGGACCAGCGGATCAGCCCACGTTCGCGCAGGTCACGAACGGCGCGATTTATGTGAATAGGCGAGTAGCCAAGGATATTCGCCAGATCGCGTTGCAGCAGAGGCAGCGTGAAGCGGTAGTTGCGCGCCGCGCCCACCGCGCTGAGCCGGGTGTAGACCTCGCAAAGCAGATGGGCCAGATGCGCGCTGGAACGCAGCGACGCCGCCGCGACCAGCCATTGACGATGGATCGCCGCGTCGATGGTCGTCGCCATCCACAAGAGCCGCGTCAGATGTGGCCAATCATTGGTGATTTCGTGCAGCTGGTCGTGGCTGACAAATTCGACCTCGGTCGGCCCCATCGCGACGATGGTGTGTTCCAGCCCGGCCAGCACGAAACCGTGCAGATCGACGAAGTCGCCGGGCACATGCAGCGCGGTGATGACCCGACCATTGCCGCGCGGCAGATCATGCACCCGCGCCGACATCCCTTGCAGCATCAGACAGCTTTGGTTGACGATAACATCGCGCGCGACGATGACCTCGCCGCCTTCGAAACGCTCGTGCCGCGTCTTCAATGATTCCAGTCGTGCACGCTCGGCCTCCGTCAGCCGATCCCGGCGCTCCAGATAGCGGATGAAATAGTCTGACAGGGCCACGTTGTTTCCTTGAAAGGCTCGGGGAAGTTGCCGGATTTACTGGTAAATCGCAATGCACTGATGCGATAACATTCGTTAGTCCGTGTTGGTTCCACTGTCCTTCAAGTCCGTGTCAAATACGCGGGGTTCCGCTGCGCGGCGGGCGTAGCGCACTGGCCAGCATGTCGAAGCTGGCATCGCTGCCGTCGGGGCTTTGCCGGGCGACGAAAGCATCCAGCGCGGGGTAAAGCCTGACCGCCTCGTCCAGGGCCGGATCCGAGCCGCTGGCATAAAGGCCGGCCTTGATCATCAATTCCGATTCTGCATAGGCGCCAAGCGCCGCGCGCGCCTTGCCGATCAGCGCGTTTTCCGCCTCGGTTGCAGCATGTGGCAGCGATCGCGAAACCGAGCGCAGCACATCGACCGCCGGGAAGCGTCCGCGTTCGGCGATGGCGCGGTCCAGGACCACATGGCCGTCCAACACGCCGCGCAGGATGTCGGCGATCGGTTCTTCCATGTCGGATCCCGCGACCAGCACGCTGAAGATACCGGTGATGTCGCCCATGCCTTCGGCGCCGGGCCCGGCGCGTTCGGCGAGCGACATGATCAGATGCGAGGTCGAGGGCGGGAAGCCGCGATAGGACGGGGTTTCGCCGGATGCGAGCGCGATTTCGCGATGTGCCTCGGCGAAGCGGGTGATGGAATCGGCCAGAAACAGCACATGCCGGCCGCGGTCGCGGAAATACTCCGCCACCGCCATCGCCGCCCATGCACAGCGCCGACGGATCAGTGGCGACTGGTCCGAGGTCGCCGCCACCACCACCGCCCGCGCCATGCCTTCGGGTCCAAGCACGCTTTCGATGAATTCGCGCAGTTCGCGCCCGCGTTCGCCGATCAGCGCGATGACCACCAGATCGGCCTGCACGCCCCGCGACAGGTTCGAAAGCAGTGTCGATTTTCCAACGCCGGAACCCGCAAAAAGCCCGATCCGCTGCCCGCGCACGATGGGCAGAAGCGTGTCGAACACCGCCAGCCCGGTATCCAGCCTTTCCCCCAGCCGCTTGCGCGTGACCGCTGCGGGCGCAGGCGCGCTGAAGCTGCATTCCTCGCTGCCATGGGGCAGGGGCCGGCCATCCAGGGGCCGCCCGAATGGGTCCACCACGCGTCCGATCCATGACGCGCAGGGTGCCAGTCGTGGGGCGAAAATCAGTTCGACTTCGGTGCCGATGGACAACCCGTCGACAGGCGATTCAGGAAGAATTTCAGCGGACTTGGTCCCGAGCGCGACGATTTCGCCCGCTAGGTCAAGTTCCGCCGACAGCAGCACCCGGTCCCCGATCGAGGCATGTGCGTTCAACCCGCCGACCCGTACCAGTCCGGCGCGGATCTCGACCACGCTGCCGAAATAGCGTGCCGGGCGCAAACGTCCGATCTTTGCCGCGATAGATTCAATTTTATCCAACTTTTCGCCTCGTGCTGCGCCGGTAAGTGTCCCGCTCGAAACGGTTTTTAAACCAGTTGAGGTTAAGACCGGGTTTATCGCGGCAGAGGAGAAGCCTCTTTGTTGGAAAAACTTGAAACGATCCGGATGGCAGGGGCAATGACCGCCCATGCGGCCGAACGCGCAAAGGTGATCGCGGGAAATGTGGCCAATTCGGACACACCCGGCTTTCGGGCGCGTGACCTGCGGCCCTTTGCCGAAACCTATCGCAGCGCGGCTGCCAACCCGATCAAGGCGACGCGGGCGGGGCATTTCACATCGTCCGATGCGGGCCGCATGAGCGCCCGGTTGATCGAAGAGCGGGGCGGCCGGGCACCAAATGGCAATAACGTCTCGTTAGAGGACGAAATGGTGAAGAACGCCGAAACCAAGCGGCAACACGATCTTTCGATCGCTGTGTATCGGTCCTCGCTGACCATGCTGCGGACCGCCATGGGGCGCCGGGGGTAAGCGATGGACAACCAAATTTCAGCCACCAAGATTGCTGCTTTCGGAATGCGCGCGCAGGCCGACCGGCTGCGGCATGTCTCCGAAAACATCGCAAATGCCGATACCCCCGGCTATCGGCGCAAGCTGGTTACCTTTGATGCGGTGATCGCCCAGGGGCGGCCGAACGGGCTGGTCGAAGCGTCGCAACCGCATCTGGACCGCTCGGCGCTGGATCGGATCCATGATCCCGCCCATCCCATGGCCGATGCGCAGGGCTTCTATGACGGCTCGAACGTCGATCTGGTTACCGAGATGGCCGATGCGAGAGAGGCCAGCCGCAGCTACGAGGCCAACCTGCGCATGTTTGAGCAGGCCCGGCAGATGTCTTCTTCGTTGCTTGAATTGCTGCGCCGCTGAAAGGAATTTCCATGATTACCCCCACGAACGCCATTACCGCCTACCTTCGCGCGACCGAAGCAACGCCGCCCCAACCTTCGGCACAGCCGCTTGCCGGCGGGATTACTGCCGCCGCGCAAGGGTTCGAGCATGTCCTGGCGGCAGCAGACCAGACCGCCATCGGCGCGATGTCGGGCACGACCGACACCCACGCGCTTGTGCAATCCCTGACCGAGGCCGAGCTGGCGCTGGATGCGGCAGTCGCCATTCGCGACAAGGTCGTCGAGGCCTATCAGGAAATCCTGCGGATGCCGGTGTGACATGGATGAGAACCTGATTTTCGACCTCGTCCGTCAGGCGCTGTGGATTGCGGTGCGGATGTCCGCGCCGCTGCTGGCCGTGGCGCTGATCGCCGGGGTGGTGATCGGCCTGTTCCAGGCACTCACCTCGGTTCAGGAGATGACGCTGACCTTCGTGCCAAAGGTCGGCCTCATGCTGGCCGTCTTCTGGGTCTCGATGAGCTTCATGACCGCCATTCTGTCGGGCTTCTTCACCGATGCAGTCATCCCACTGGTCGAAGGAGGCTGAGCATGGACAACGCTATCTATGCCTCGCTGACGCGGCAGTCGGGTCTGATGCGTGAAATGCGCGTCATTGCCAACAATATCGCCAATGCCAACACCAACGGCTTCCGGCGCGAAGGGGTGATTTTCTCCGAGCACCTAAGCGCGACCGGCGACGGGCGCGAGGGGCTGTCGATGGCCAATGCTCGGGGTCGCCTTCTGGATCTGGAACAGGCCGGCATGTCAATGACTGGCGGCAACTATGACCTGGCCATTGACGGCAAGGGCTTCTTCGCCGTCGAAACCCCGCAGGGCACCCGGATCACCCGCGCCGGCGCGTTTCTGGCGTCGGCAGAAGGTGAGCTGATGACCCCGGACGGCCATCGCCTGCTGGATGAGGGGCTTGCGCCGATCCAGATACCACCCGGTGCCAGGCACGTGGCCATCGGGCCGGACGGCACCCTGTCGGCGGATGGCCAGCAGCTCGCGCGGGTGGGCGTCTTTTCCGCGCCCGACCCTGCGGCGATGCTGCGTAGTGGCGGGACCCTGTTCGAAATCGGCGATGCCGCCATGGAACCGGCAGAGGACGCGCGGATCCAGCAGGGTTTCCTGGAGGATTCGAACGTAGATCCCATTGCCGAAATCAGCCGCATGATCGAGGTCCAGCGTGCCTATGAAATGGGTCAGAACCTGCTTGATCGCGAAGACAAGCGCATCCGTGACGCCATCACTGCCCTGACCCGATAACGGAGAATTTCCATGAAAGCCCTACAGATCGCCGCCACGGGCATGAGCGCCCAGCAGACCCGGGTCGATGTCATTTCCAACAACCTCGCGAACATGTCCACGACCGGCTACAACGCGCGCCGCGCCGAATTTGCCGATCTGTATTACCAGCAGGCGGTACGGCCCGGCACGATTTCGGCGTCGGATGGCACGGTGATCCCGGCGGGGATCCAGTTGGGTCTTGGGGCACGCCCGACAGCGGTCACGGTGAGTATCGCCCAAGGCACGCCTTCGGCCACTGGCGGCGACCTTGATCTGGCCATTGATGGCCACGGTTATATTGAGGTCACGTTGCCCTCCGGTATCTCGGGCTATACGCGGGACGGCGCATTGAAGCGGTCGCCTGATGGGCAGATCGTGACCTCGGACGGCTACCCGGTGGCGCCGGGGATCACGATTCCCGATGAAACCCGACGTGTCACGATCAATGCCGATGGCGAGGTCTACGCCTATTTTAACGACCGTGTCGAGCCGGAGCTGCTGGGGCAGTTGACGCTGGCCGGTTTCACCAATGAAAAGGGCCTGGAGGCCATCGGCTCGAACCTGTTCCTGGAAACCAATGCCTCTGGCGCGGCCCTCGTCTCGTTGCCGGGGCAGGAAGGGATGGGCACGCTGCGGCAAGGTTATCTTGAGGAAAGCTCTGTCGATCCGGTCCGCGAAATCACCGAACTGATCAAGGCGCAGCGCGGCTATGAACTGAACGCCAAGGTCATTACTGCCGCCGACCAGATGCTTGGCGCGACCGTGCAGGTGCGGTGATGCGGGGCCTGCTGATCCTCATGGCGACCTTGATGTCCGCCAATGCGCATGCCGCAGTCACCGCTGCGCGCGACCTGCCGCCCGGAACGATTATCGGTGCCGCCGATCTGGCATGGATCGAGGAAGTCCCTGGCGGCATCGACGATCCCGCACTGGCCATCGGCATGCAGGCGCGCGTGGCGATCTATGAGGGGCGGCCCGTCGTTCCGGGTGCGCTGCGCGCGCCGGTTCTGGTGTCGCGCAACCAGATCGTGCGCGTCGCCTTTGATACCGGCTCGCTGCGCATCGAAACCGAAGGTCGCGCCCTGTCCGAAGGGGCCGCCGGCGACGTGGTGCGGGTGATGAACCTCGCCTCGCGCAACACGATTTCGGCCCTCGTCAATCCCGACGGCACCCTTGTTTCCACCTCCAGCAAGACGGAGATCAAATGACGCCGCGCACCCTTCTTCTGGCAGCAGCCCTTCTGGCCGTGACGGCGGCGTGCAACCGCGCCGACCATCTTGGCAGACCGCCGACCATGTCAGAGCCGCAAAGCACCCCCGAATTCACCGCGATGACCACGCCCGAGCTGTTCCTGCCCGAAACCCCGCAGCGCCCCGAAGCGGATGCTTCGCTTTGGGCGGGCGAGCAGAGCTCGCTGGTCCGCGATCGCCGCGCGGCGACGCGTGGGGACATCCTGACGGTGGTCATCGAAATCGACGACCGGGCCGAGATTTCGAACAGCTCGAACCGGTCGCGCTCGGCCGCGGACGAGGTCAGCATTCCCGATTTTGTCGGCCTGCCACAAAGCCTCGACAAGCGGATGACGCAAGGCGCATCGATGGCCAATGCCGTGGATGCGGATTCGTCCTCGACCTACAAGGGGGCCGGAAAGGTCTCGCGGCGCGACAAGCTGACGCTGCGGGTCGCGGCGACGGTGATCGACCGGCTGCCGAATGGCACGCTGCATATTCAGGGCAGTCAGGAAGTTCGCGTCAATTTCGAGATGCGCGAATTGCTGGTTTCGGGCTTCGTGCGACCCGAGGATATCGGCCGAAACAACGAGATTTCCTATGACCGCATCGCTGGCGCGCGGATTTCCTATGGTGGTCGCGGCCAGATCATGGACGTCCAGCAGCCACGCTATGGCCAGCAGGTCGCCGACATCATCCTGCCCTATTGAGAGGCTATCATGCTGAAGAAGCTGATCCCGGTGATCGCCATTTTCATTGCGGCAGCAGCTGGCCTGTTCGGGGGCGACATGCTGCGCCCCCAGCCGAAGGCTGACGGCGCGCCCGATCCGGTTGTGCAAGACGATGGCGCGTCGGCCAACGATAGCAATGCGCCGATTGTCGAGGGTGCGAACCGCGATGCGCAGGGCTCTGCGGGTAAGGAAGCGGCGCCGACGGCCTTTTTCCGGTTTCCCTCGCAGTTCTTTGTTCCGGTCATGCATGGTGACCGACTGGATGGGATGATGGTCCTGACGCTGACCGTCGAAATGCCCGCTGATCAGCAGGAAGCCATCTTTCAGCAGGAGTTCCGTTTGCGCGACGCCTTCCTGCGAACCTTGCTGATCCAGGCCAATACAGGGGGGTTCGACGGCAACTATACCATCGAGCCGCGGATGCGCCGCCTGCGTGACGCGCTGATGAAAACCGCCACGGACATCACCGGCGGGATTGTGAAAGACGTGCTCATTGAGGATATCGCTCGGCAGGATGCGGTTTAGAATTGCCTGCTCGCGGCTTCCTCTTGCCAGATTGTTTCGCAGACATGCTGCCTTGCTATGGAAATCAGGGCGCCCATAACACTTGCCCCGGGAAGGCTGCGGATTATGAACTGGGGGCGGTCGCTGGAATGGGGCGATGGCGCCCATTGGCTTGCGCTCGTGCGAGATGGGAATAGATCGTGCAGATGGCGCAGGATGATTGCGCATTGTTTTCGGTGAGGTTTGACAAGCGCACCGATGCGGCTTGCAGGAGAGTGGTGTGGCTCGGGTTATGATCGGTCTGGCGCTGTACAATGGCGCGGAACACGTCGCGGCGCAGTTGGACAGCATCGCGGCGCAGGATCACCGGGATTGGCGACTGGTGGTTTCCGATGATGGGTCTTCCGACGCCGGGCCACGGATCGTGCGGGATTTCGCCGCGCGGTTTCCAGACGGGCAGGTCACGCTGGTTCAGGGGCCGAGGGGCGGGGCCACACGGAACTTCCTGGCAATGTTGGCGATGCCCGAGGCGGATGAGTATCTTTCGCTTGCCGATCAGGACGATGTCTGGCGACCAGACAAGCTGAGCAGGGCGATCGCAGCATTGCAGGCGCGGCCAGAGGCGGGGCTGTATTCAGCCTGCACGACGATCTGTGATGCGCAGCTCAAGCCGCTGGTGGGGTCTAAACGCTTTGCCGGGCCGTTCAATTTCCGGAATGCTCTGGTCCAGGCGGTGACGGCGGGCAATACCTGCGTGCTGACGCCTGCGGCCATCCAGCTGGTCCGGCAGGCTGCACCGGCGGCGATGACGGTTGGCGTCGAATCGCATGACTGGTGGCTGTATCAGGCCGTGTCCGGTGCTGGCATGGGCATCATTCGTGATGATGCCGAGGTGCTGCTGTATCGGCAACATGGTGACAATCTGAAAGGCCGCAACGATACGATCCCGGCCATGAAGGCCCGTTTGGCACAGCTTTTCGCCGGCGATTATGGGGGATGGCTGCACCTTAACGTTGCGGCTCTGTCATCGGCGCCTGGGCTGCTGACACCCGAGAACGAGGAGGTGCTTGCCCGCTTTAGCGCCGCGCTGGGGCGGCCAGGGTGGTTTATGGCGCGAGAGTTCGCGCGTCTGGGGCTTCGACGGCAAACGCTGGCGGGGACGGCGGCGCTTTATGCGGCGGCGCTTGGGGGGCGCTTGCGGCGGAAGGCTGAGGGGCAGCACTGATCGCGCGATGCTGGAGCGCTGAAGATGCCAATGACAAGTGAATATCGCGCCAGGCATTGCCCACATGGCGGGAAAAGTCTTGCGCCGCGGGTCATTGACCGGCGCTAACGCAGGTTGACGCAGGCCCGCTTTAGGCCGTAACGCTCGGGCGCATTCCATCCATACGACCGCGAGGCCCGCCATGAGTTTCGACCGCAGCATCAAGATCGCGCCTTCGATCCTGTCCGCCGATTTCGCCGATTTCGGCCGCGAGATCCGTGCCATCGAGGATCAGGGCGCAGACTGGGTTCATGTCGACGTGATGGACGGGCATTTCGTTCCGAACCTGACCTTCGGCCCGCCGGCCGTGAAAGCCTTTCGCCCGCATGTGAAGACCTTCATGGATGTGCATCTGATGATCGCGCCGGTCGACCCCTATATCGAAGCCTATGCCGAGGCGGGCGCGGACATGATCACCGCCCATGTCGAGGCCGGCCCGCATATCCACCGCACGCTGCAGGCGATCCGCGGCACTGGCAAGAAGGCGGGGGTGGCGTTGAATCCGGGCACGCCGCTTGAAGCCATCGAATATGTTCTGGATCTGGCCGACATGGTGCTGATCATGTCGGTGAACCCCGGGTTCGGCGGGCAGAAATTCATCCATAGCCAGGTCGACAAGATCGCCCGGCTGCGCGGCATGATCGGCGACCGGCCGATCCATATTCAGGTCGATGGCGGGGTCGATCCGAAAACTGCGGCCCTGGTCGCCAAGGCAGGGGCCGATGTTCTGGTCGCTGGCTCGGCGGTGTTCAAGGGCGGCTCGGTCGACGCGCCGCAGGTGTATGGCGAGAATATGCGCGCCATTCGCGACGCCGCAGAATCGGCGCTGAAACACGCGTGAATATCGTCTTCGATCTGGACGGGACGCTGATCGACAGCGCCCCAGATATCCACGCCACGGCGAATATCGTGCTGGGCGACGAGGGGTTGGGGGGCTTTGACCTGCCGACCGTGCGCGGCTTTGTCGGGCGCGGTGTGCCGCATCTGGTCGACAGCCTGCTTGGCGCGCATGGAATCAAGGACTCCGCCCGCGCCGCCCGGATGGCCGACAATCTGATCGCGCGATACGAACATGCGGTGACGCTGACGCAGCCTTATCCCGGCGTCGAGGCTGCCTTGCAGGCCCTGCAAGCGGCGGGCCACCGGCTGGCGGTCTGCACCAACAAACCGCTGGCCCCGGCGCTGGCCGTGCTGCGGCATCTGGAGCTGGCGGGGTATTTCGACGTGGTGCTGGGCGGTGACAGCGGCCTGCCGCGCAAGCCCGACCCTGCGCCTCTGTCCGAGACCCTGCGGCGTATGCCCCCCGGTCCGGCGGCCTATGTCGGCGACAGCGAGGTTGACGCCGCCACCGCAAAGGCCGCAGCTCTGCCCTTTTTCCTGTTCACCGAGGGCTATCGCCACGCGCCTGCCGACAGCCTGCCGCACCGGGCGCTGTTTTCGGACTTCGCCGAACTGCCGGGGCTGATCCGGGCGCTCGGCTAGCTCTGCTTCAGCAATCCGGCCAGATAGCGGCCATATTCGTTTTTGGCGAAAAGCGCGGCGCGCTGGGAAAGTTGATCTGCGTCGATCCAGCCTTGGTCAAAGGCGATCTCGTCGGGGCATCCCGTTTGCAGGCCTTGCCGCCGTTCCAGCGTGCGCACGAAGTTGCCTGCATCCAGCAGGCTGCCATGGGTGCCGGTGTCCAGCCAGGCGTAACCGCGGCCCATGCGTTCCACGGTCAGCTGGCCCTGATGCAGGTAGGTTTCCAGAAGCGTTGTGATTTCCAGTTCGTTGCGCTGCGAGGGGCGGATCTCGCCGGCGCGGTCCGGTGCGGTGCCATCCAGAAAATAAAGCCCGGTGACGGCATATTGCGACGGCGGGATCTCGGGCTTTTCGATGATCGCGCGGACCTGACCATTTCCGTCGAAATCGACCACGCCGTAACGCTCGGGGTCGGCCACGCGATAGCCGAAAACCGTCCCGCCCTGCGGCTTGGTGTCGGCGGCGGTCAGCAGTTCGGACAGGCCATGGCCGAAAAATATGTTGTCGCCCAGCACCATGGCCGAACCGGCACCGTTAAGGAAGTCACGCGCCAGCAGATAGGCCTGTGCCAGGCCATCGGGCGAGGGTTGCACGATATAGGTGAAATCCAGCCCCCACTGGCTGCCATCGCCCAGCAGGCGGCGGAACTGGTCCTGATCCTCAGGCGTGGTGATGATGGCGATTTCTCGGATCTGGGCCAGCATGAGCACCGTGATCGGGTAATAGATCATCGGCTTGTCGTAGATCGGCAGCAGCTGCTTGGACAAACCCATGGTGATCGGGTAAAGCCGCGTCCCCGAGCCGCCGGCCAGAATGATGCCCTTGCGTTGGGTCATGCGCGAAGCTCCTTGATGACGTCTTGCAATGCGACGCGCCAATCGGGCCGCGCGATGCCGAAATCGCGGGTGATGGCGCGGCAGTCGAGCCGTGAATTGAGTGGCCGCGTGGCGGGGGTCGGATAGTCGCGGCTGGGAATGTCCACGACCTGCGTGGCGAGGCCCGACTGGGCGAAGATCTCGCGGGCAAAAGCGGCCCAGCTGACATCGGGTTCGCCTGCAAAGTGATAGATGCCGCCCTTCGTGCCGTCGCTGGCCATGGTGGCCGTCATGGAGAGCAGGGCAGCGGCGATATCGGCGGCAGCGGTCGGGCCGCCGATCTGGTCGGCGACGATGCTTAGCCGGTCGCGTTCCGCGCCGAGGCGAAGCATGGTTTTCACGAAATTCGATCCATGGGCGGAAAACACCCAGCTGGTGCGCAGGATCGCATATTGGCCGCCGACGGCAGCAATGGCCGCCTCGCCGTCAAGTTTGGTCTGGCCGTAAACACCCAGCGGGCCGGTCGGCGCGTCCTCGGTTCGGGGCTGGTCGCCCGCGCCGTCGAAGACGTAATCGGTCGAGATATGGACGAAGGGGACACCCAGTTCGGCGCAGGCCGCGGCCATGGCGCCGGGGGCTGCGGCATTGACCGCACGGGCGGCCTCGGCATCGGTTTCGGCCCTGTCGACTGCTGTATAGGCGGCGGCATTGATGACGGCGCGGGGGCTTTGCGCGCGGATCAGTGCGGCGCAGCCGGCCGGATCGGTCAGATCGACGGCATCACGGCCGGCGAAACACGCGCCCGGGGCGATCCGCGCCAGTTCCCGCGCCACCTGGCCGGTCTTGCCGAATACCAGAAGCCCGTCCATCAGCCGTGCCCCAGCCGCTTGCCGACACCGTCGCGCGCAAGCAAGGGGCGCCACCAATCCTCGTTGTCCAGATACCAGGCAACGGTGCGGCGCAGCCCTTCCTCGACCGTGACCGAGGGCCGCCAGCCCAGTTCGTCGCGGATCCGTGCCGGGTCGATCGCATAGCGGCGGTCATGGCCGGGGCGGTCGGGGACGAAGGTGATCAGGTCGGCATGCGGTTCGCCTTGGGGATGCAGCGCATCCATATGCGCGCAGATGGTGAGCACCAGGTCGATATTGCGGGCCTCGTTTTCGCCGCCGATATTGTAGCTGCGTCCGGGTTCGCCATTTTGCAGGACCGTCAGCAGCGCATCGGCGTGATCCTCGACATAAAGCCAGTCGCGCACATGGCCGCCATCGCCGTAAACCGGGATCGGCTGACCCGAAAGCGCCTTCAGGATCACCACTGGCACCAGCTTCTCGGGAAAGTGGAAAGGCCCGTAATTGTTGGAACAATTTGTCATCACCACCGGCAGGCCATAGGTTTCGTGCCAGGCGCGAACAAGGTGGTCCGAGGCCGCTTTGGATGCCGAATAGGGGCTGCGCGGGTCATAGGGACTGTCTTCGGTGAACTGGCCGCCTTCGCCAAGCGAGCCGAAGACCTCATCCGTTGAGACGTGTTGAAAGCGAAAGGCGTCGGGCCTGCCTTCGTGGGTCCAATGGGCGCGGGCGGCCTCCAGTAGGTTGAAGGTGCCGGTGACGTTGGTGTCGATGAAAGCGCCCGGCCCGTCGATCGAGCGGTCGACATGGCTTTCGGCGGCAAGGTGCATCACCGCGTCGGGGCGGTGCAGGGCGAATATGCGGTCAAGCGCCGGCCGGTCACGGATGTCGGCATGTTCAAACACATAGCCCGGCGCGTTCGAGACGCTGGCCACATTCGCCAGGTTGGCCGCATAGGTCAGCGCGTCCAGGTTGACGACTTCGTGCCCGGCGCGAATGGCTTGACGGACGACGGCAGAGCCGATGAAACCGGCCCCGCCGGTGACGAGGATCTTCATTGCTCAGCTTTCGTAGGTGAAGGGGGATTGCCAATCGGCGAAGGCGGGGGCGTTGCGGTCCTTGTCAGACAGGATCGGCGCGGATACGCCCCAGTCGATGCCCAGCGTATCCCAGCGTACCCCGCCATCATGCTCGGCCGAATAATACGCGCTGCATTTATAGACGATCTCGGTTTCGGGCTGGCGGGTGACGAAGCCATGCAGGAGGCCGGGCGGAATCCACAGCTGGCGGCCGTTTTCAAAGCTCAGCTCGGCACCGAACCACTGGCCATAGGCCGGGCTGCCACGCCGGACGTCGACCGCCACATCATAAAGCGCGCCGCGACCGCAGCGCACCAACTTGCCCTGCGCCATCGGCGGCGATTGGTAATGCAACCCGCGCAGCGTGCCGGGCGCGGCGGACATGGAATGATTGTCCTGCACGAATTCGGGCAGGAGGATGCCCGCCTGTTCCAGCGTCCGGCGGTTCCAGCTCTCGCTGAAGAAACCACGCGCATCGCCATGACGGCGCGGCGTCAGCAGCAGCACGCCGGGAAGAGAGGTGGTTTCGATCTGCATCGCCTTATCCTGCTTTGGGCCGCTGCCGGACTGCCACAACTTGCCGTGGATGCAAATCAAAAAACCAGCATTGGCGAATAATCCTGACCCGCGCCGCCGATCCGCGCGGCAGCGGCGCCTGCCGACCTCGAGGGGCGTAATCCATCTGTGGTGCATAGAATTTTAGGGAGTTTTCCAGCAGTGAGCGCGGCTGCCGAAAGATGATCTTAACCGCCGGATGCCAGTCTCGTCGCAGGTGAAGGTGCAAAGGAATCGGGGGTGGGTGTTGAGGTGCAATCATGTCGCGACCTTGGTTTCGCAGAGGCCCGACTACAGCGACAACATCACCGATCTGGCCATCGTCGACACTGCGGCGGGTTCGATCCTCGTTTCGACCAGCAACCTGGGCAGTAGCCTGTTCTATAAGCTGAGCGATGCGGATAAGGCGGCCGCATCTCTTGCGCGGGCGAATCCGCTGAAATTCGGAACCTATTACAGCAGCCCCAGAATGGAGGTGGTTCAGCGCGACGGCAATGACCTGATCGTCTACACCGGCATGCAGGGCAGTGTGAATTCTGGGTTGCAGGTGTTCAGTTCCGGCAAGCCGGGCAGGTTTGTCCCGCTGTTTCCGACGACACAGATCCCGGGCGACGTGGTCGCGACAAAGCATTTCGAGATCGACGGCCAGGGCTACATGCTGTTCGCCCGTGATGGTGTGATGGGCATGTCGCTGTTCGAGATGAGCGACAGCGCCCGGCTGCGCAAGGTCGGCGAGGTTAAGCCGATGTCCGGCTTTGCTGTCGATGCGGAGTTTGTCGATCTGGATGTCATCTCGGTCAATGGGGGCACCTTCGGCTATGCGGCTTCCAGCCAAGGCAACATGCTGGCGGTCTTCAGGCTCTCTGATGCAGGGATCGCGTTGACGGGGCGGATCGACGCGGGCAACACCATCGGCATTTCCGCACCGCGCGAGGTCGCCGCGGTCGCCACGGCCAGCGGAAATTACCTGATCGTCACCGGCGCGCACAGCGATTCGATCACCGTCTTTCGGATTTCCAGTTCTGGCGGCCTTTCGCTTGCCGATCACGTTGTGGATTCCGGCAGCACCCGGTTCCAGGCCACGACCGCGATGGCCGTGGTCGAGATGCAGGGCCGGGCATTCATCTTCGTTGGGGGCGGTGATGACGGTATTTCGGTGATGACGCTGGACGGCCAAGGGCGGCTGATCCTTCTCACCTCGATCGAGGATACCGACGCTCTTGCACTGGCCAATGTCTCTGCCATCGAGGCGCGGGTCATCGGCGACCGGATCGCCGTATTCGTTACCAGCGGCACGGAAATCGGCATCACCCAGTTTTCTTTCGATCCGGGTAACATCGGCGTTTCGCGGGTGAGATCCGGCAACAACCGTGGCCGGGATGGCGATGACATTCTGGTTGGCGTCGGCGGCTCCTCCGCCCTGTCGGGCGGGGCGGGTGACGATATCCTCGTTGCGCGCGAAGGTGTCGTTCACATGCGGGGCGGGCTTGGGTCAGACATCTTCGTGCCCGGCCACGGTGCCTCAATGGTCGTCATTCACGACTATGATCCCCGCTACGACCAGCTCGACCTGTCGGAACTGGCCTTTGTGCGCAGCATCGCGCAACTGCAGATCGTTCCGACCTCGACCGGTGCCCTGCTGACAGCCGGTACGGTCAAGGTCGAAATCATGACAAAAAACGGAACGATGCTTCGCCCGTCGGATTTCACCGAGCAGATGTTCAGGTTGGCCCATTACGTCAATGACATCGACTATGCCGACCTGGTCCAGCCCGTCAGCCCTCACCCCGGAACCCCGGCGGCTGAGCCAGTGCAGCCGGGCAGCTCTGGCAGGTATGAGCCGCCGTCAGCGATGCCAAAGCTGACGCCCAAGGCGGACCGGCAATATGGCGGTAGCGGGAGTGACACGCTGCATGCGACCTCTGCGGGTTCTTATTTGAGTGGCCGTCATGGTCACGATGTGCTGAAGGGTAACAACCAGCAGGATCTGATCTATGGCGGCACGGGAAATGA
This sequence comes from Paracoccus xiamenensis, assembly GCF_011308835.1. GTDB lineage: Bacteria > Pseudomonadota > Alphaproteobacteria > Rhodobacterales > Rhodobacteraceae > Paracoccus > Paracoccus xiamenensis. The sequence continues at coordinate 218,846 of NZ_JAAOHY010000004.1, forward strand.
TAAGATCTTCGGCGGCAATGGTGCAGATTACATAAAAGGCGGCGGTGGCAATGACGTCATTTATGCCCAGAACGGTCACGATTCAGTCGAAGGCGGGGCGGGCCATAACGTCATCAATGGCGGATCGGGCGACGACCGGCTGCGTGGCCATGACCTGCGCGACATTATCAGTGGAGCGCATGGCAATGACATCCTCTGGGGCGGGTCAGGCAACGATTTTCTGGACGGTGGGCCGGGCAGCGACCTGATCTATGGCGGCGGCGGCAGGGACAGGATCCTGGGCGGCGCCGGGCATGATCGGCTTTACGGTCAAACCTCTGGCGCGCGGATTGGCGGGGGCGGTGGAAACGACATGATCGTCACGGCGGGGACCGATAATTTCGTCAGTGCGCATTCCGGCAACGATACGGTAACCGGCGGCTCTGGCAATGACTGGGTCAACCTGGGTTCGGGCGATGACCAGGCGAGGGGGGCCGGCGGCTCGGATACGATCGAGGGCGGCTCTGGCAATGATTTGATTTACGGCGGATCCGGGAGCGATCGCCTGGTGGGCGAGGATGGCGACGACCGGATCTATGGCGGCGGCGGCAACGACAAGGCGCTTCGCGGCGGGAATGGGAATGACCGGGTCTATGGCGATGCCGGCAATGATGCGATGTGGGGGGATGGTGGCGCGGATTTCATGGATGGCGGGACCGGCAATGACACTATGCGAGGCGGTGCCGGGCGCGATCACTTGGTCGGGGGCAGCGGGAACGACTATCTCAGCGGAGATGCCGATCGCGATACCATTACCGGCGGTTCTGGCGCCGACCTGGCCTATGGTGGTGCGGGAAACGATCATATCGATGGTGAAAGCGGCGGGGATCGCCTGATCGGGGAGCGCGGCGATGACAAGCTGATCGGTGGCGCGGGCAGCGATACCCTGGACGGCGGCATCGGCCACGACACGCTGATCGGCGGCGATGGCTATGACCGGCTGACCGGCGGCACCGGCGCGGATGTCTTTGTGTTCATCACGCCTTCGGCTGGCAGTATGGGGGAACTTGACACGATCTTCGACTTTGCGTCGGGCCGCGATGTGATCGACCTGACCCCGCTGCCGGGGGTGTTGGTCTGGCGAGGCGCTGAGGCCTTCACCGGGCAAGGCGACGTCGAGGTCCGCTATGGTTCGATCAAGGGCGGTGGGCAGATGCAGATCGATATTGACGGCGACCGTCGCGCAGATCTGCGGATCAATATCTTCGGCGACGCGGTCAGCCCCTTTGATCTGCTGTTCTAGCGCTCCGGCGGTGTTGCAACGACGAATGCCGGGGCATCCGTCACCTCAGCGGCTTGCGCTTTGTCGAGGGCGGCGGGTGTGGAACTGCCATCCGGTCGGTTGAGAAATGCGGGCGCGGTGCTGGGAAACAGGCGGCGCGACCGTCGCGGAGGCGTTCTGAAAAAAACTGCTTTGCGCGATTAAAGGCAGCAGCAGGCGGCCATCCTTGAGAGATCACCGGTATTCTGGGCGACCGGTTAAATACGCGGCGCAATTGGACGGGTCGCAGGGCCAAGCGCGGCCCCGTCCGGCATTAAGCCGCAGAGGGGCTGCCATGGACGGGGCGGCATTCGCGGCGATCCAGCCTCGAATGCCGCTTTGTTTGCGGTTCTATTTGCCGGTGACCAGCGTCCACCAGATCTTGCGCGACGGCTCCTGATACCAGGCGACGCCCAATGCGGTCGCGCTGGGGTCCATGATGACATCGCGGGTGTCGCGGGCCTGCATCCAGGCTTGCAGCGTGGCGACGTCATTTTCATAGCTTTCGCTGATGTTTTCGCCGACCAGCTGCCCAGCATAACCGGCACGACGCGCCCGATCCAGCGGCGACGACCCGTCAGAACCGAAGTGCCAGGCGCGGTTCTGCGCTGCCATGTCGCGCGAATGCGCTGCCGCGGCGGCGGCAAGTCCGGGGTCGAGGCGCAAGGGAACCGCGCCCGACCCGGCGCGCAGCGTGTTGATCTGGCCCAGAACGCGGTCGGGAATAGCTGCTGCCTCGGCCGCGTTGATGGTGTAGGCCACCGGAATCGGCTGCCCGTCCGGCCCAAGCTCTGCGCCCGGGTTGCGCGGCGCGCAGGCGGTCAGCGCAAGCGCCGCCAGCGTCAGAATGATGAACTGCTTCATGCTGCCCCTCGTGATCCTTGATCGTGATCTTGTTAGTGGTTTTTTGCCCGTTTAGCGCGGCATTGGCATGTCGCAAAGCCAATATTGCGTGATTTTCACCACATTTCCGAACCGAACTGGCACAGTGACAACAGTTTGATTTGTCGAGCCCTGCCTTGCGGGCGTATCGCGGAATATATGACCGCAAGGCCGCGGCAGATGGCCGGAGCAGGAGACAGAGATGAGTGATACGACAAGCGGCTTTAGCCGCCGCAACTTTTTGACCACCGCAACAGCGCTTGGCGCGGCCGGGCTGACTGTACCGGCAATGGCGCAGCAGACGCCCGATGCGGGACAGGTGCAATTCGATTCGGATGCCGATCAGCGCCGCAACATTTCCAGCTTTCGCGCGCAGGACTGGCAGCCCTATTTCAGCAGCCTGACGAATGGGGCGATCTTGTGCGACCTGACCTCGCGCTGCGTGCATTACTGGTCCGAGGATCAGACAATCTATCGGCTGTACCCCTCCTCGATCCCGGTTTCGCCCGAACTGACCCGTCGCGGCCGGACCGAGATCATCAAGAAGGTGGAAGGCCCCAGCTGGGCGCCGACGCCGGAAATGAAAAAGCGTAACCCGGAATGGCCCGATTTTGTGCCGCCGGGGCCGGACAATCCGCTGGGGACGCATGCGCTGTGGTTCAGCTGGCAATATTACCGCCTGCACGGCACCCACGACACCCGCAAGATCGGCCGCAAATCCTCGAACGGCTGCATTGGCCTGTATAACGAACATATCAAGGAAATGTACGACCTGACCAAGATCGGCACACAGGTCCTGCTGATCTAGGTCGCGCAAGGGCGAAAAAGGGGCAAAGGTGCCCGCAGGCGCGGCCAAGGCCGCGCCTTTTGCATGTCTTGGGTGCGGGTAGGGTGATCTTGTCGCGAGAACCCGGTGCGGCGGCGTGGTGGGTGCCCCTTGGTGATGAAGCCGCCGGCGGGCTGGTGATGATTTGGCCTGCGAGAGAGCGCGTGTCGTCACCACAACTTGTCCGGGCAACCTTGCGGGCCTAGCCATTCTCTTTCCCCAGAAGCGCGTCGCGCAGGACGACGGCGTTGTTACGGATTTTGTCGCGAGCGCCGTAGACCAAGGTGACCATGCCCCTGCCTGCCAGGTCGCGGATATGGTCCAGTTCGACCGGGTGGTCCGCCAGCTCGGCGCGATAGCGAGAGCGGAACTCTGCCCAGCGGTCCGGATCATGGCCGAACCATTCGCGCAGCGCAGTCGAAGGCGCGATGTCCTTCATCCATTCACTCAGATCGGCGCGCTGCTTGCTGACCCCGCGCGGCCACAGCCGATCGACCAGGATGCGCGTCCCGTCCGAGGGGGCGGCCGGATCATAGGCGCTCTTCAGTTGCAGGTTCGCGGCGGGGGGAAATGCGGGCACAGGGCCTTTGTTCCCGACAGTCACGCCAGCAGGGCATCCAGCCTTGCGGCGCAGATAAAGTCGTTTTCCGTCAGGCCGCCGGCGGCGTGGGTGGTGAAGCTGACCTCGCAATAGCCCCAGCCGAAACGGATATCCGGGTGGTGGCCCTGCTTGTTACCCAGCCATGCGGCGAGGTTCGCCAACTCGACCGGCTTGGCAAAGCCTTTGAACTCAAACCGCTTGCTGATGCTGCGGGCGTCGTTCGACAGCGTCCAGCCGTCCAGCTGCGCCATCATCTTCCGGGCCGCGTCGTCGGGCAGTGCGGGGGTGCCGCCCTCGCAGGGGGCGCATGATTTTTGGGAAAGCGGGGTGTCGGGCATGGATCCTCCTGCCCGACAGTCTAGCACCGATTGGGCGAGAGGGTCAGACCCAGCCGCCGATATTGTCGCGGATGACGCCCATCATCACCTCGATATGCGCGGGCTCGGCATTCAGGCAGGGGATATAGGTGAAGGTCTTGCCGCCGGCATGGATGAAGGCCTCACGGATCTCGCCGTTGATTTCCTCCAGCGTCTCGATGCAGTCCGAGGCGAAGGCGGGCGAGATCACCGCGATGTCGGTATGACCCTGCTGCGCCAGTTCGGCGACGTGTTCGACGGTATAGGGTCGCAGCCACTCCTCGCGCCCGAAAACCGACTGGAAGCTGGTGTCAATGCGATCCTCGGGCCAGCCAAGCGCCTCGCGCAGCAGCCGCGTCGTCTTCTGGCACTGGCAATGATAGGGGTCGCCTTCGCTCAGATAGCGCTTGGGCATGCCGTGATAGCTGGCGACCAGCTTCGTCGGCTGCCTGCCTTCCAGCGCCCGCGTAACACTGCCCGCAAGTGCCGCGATATAATCGGGGCGGTCGAAATAGGGGTCGATGGTGCGCACGGCGGGTTGCCATTTCTGCTCCATCAGCGCCCGGAACAGCTGGTCATTCGCCGTGGCAGAGGTCGCGCCCGCATATTGCGGATAAAGCGGCAGGAAGACGATGCGCCGGCAGCCGGCCTTGACCATGCGGTCCAGCACTTCCTCGGTCGAAGGGTTGCCGTAGCGCATACAGAACTCGACCATCACCTGATCGCCCCATTCCTCGGTCGCCCGCGCACGCAGGGCCTGCGTCTGCTCGCGGGTGATGGTCATCAGCGGGCTTTCGTCCAGATCGTTATTCCAGATCAGCTTGTAATTCGCGCCGGAACTGAATGGCCGCTTGGTCAGGATGATCCCCTGCAGCAGCGGCTGCCACTTCCATGAGGGGATGTCGATGACGCGCTTGTCCGACAGGAACTCGTTCAGATAGCGGCGCATCGACCAATAGTCATAGCCGTCGGGCGTGCCGAGATTGGCGATCAGGATGCCGGTCTTGGGCGTCTGGATGGCGGGGTGGTCGGGGGGCGTCATGGCTTCCTCGGGGTCAGGGCGTCGGTCAGCGAAAACTGCGCCGAACCGGGGCGAAGGGGTTTCTGCTGGCTGGAATCGGGGGCCCAGCCGGTCAGGAAGATCATGTCGAATGTGGCAATGATGCGGGCCGGATCGGCTGCGTCATGGTGTCGCGCGGCGTAATCGGCAGCGGCGCGGGCGAAGATTTCGCGCCGCGTTGGGTGGCGCAGCCGGTCGGTCAGGGCGTTGGTTTCACCCATCGCGCGCAGGTCGGAGGCCAGGTGGAACAGGTCGCGATAGGACAGCCGCAGCGGCAGGTGATCGGCAACTGGCAAGGCCAGGCCCGCCCGCGACAGCAGTCCGCCCAGATCGCGGATCTCGCCCATCGGCAGGAAACGCGGCGAGAGGCCGCCTGTGGTTTCGATTTCGGCACGGGTCAGGACGTCGCGCAGCTCGGTCAGTGTGTCGCCGCCAAGACACGCGGCGATGAACAGGCCGTCCGGTTTCAGCGCGCGGGCCGATTGCACGATCTGGCCCACCGGGTCCTCGGCCCAATGCAGCGCCATGGCATGGATGACCAGATCCAACCCCTCGGGCAGCGCCAGTTGGTCGCTGTCGGTGGTGACATGGGCATTGGGGAAGGCTGCCTGCCAGAATGCGGGCCAGGCGGTGACAATTCCGATGCGCGTAAAGGGCCTGTTAATCTCTGCCAGCCTATCCTGCACCTCATCGAGCGCGATTCGATGCAGCGGGTCGGCCGGTCCCAGCCTGCCTGCACGGTCGCGATGCAGCCGAAGCGCCCCGTCGTCGATCAGGCGGCGGGCGGCCGTGGGATTGTTGGGGGAATTGGATACGGGATTCATGGGCGTTAGTCATAAAACCCTTCCGCGGGCGATGAAAGCCGCATTGCGATTGATCTATCCGCCGCGATGCCTGGCCTGCGAAGGGGCTGTTGAACAGGATGGGGCGCTGTGCCCAAAGTGTTGGCGTGATTGCGAATTCGTGTCGGGCTGTGCCTGCAGGCGCTGCGGGGTGCCGCTGCCCGGTGATCTCGCCGAGGACGCCGGGGGCGATGATGGCTCGCTGATTTGTGACGACTGTCTGGCCACAGCCCGGCCCTGGCGCCATGGCCGGGCGGCGCTGGTTTATCGCGGGATTGGCCGTAACCTGGTCCTGGCGTTGAAGCACGGCGACCGGCCGGACCTCGCGGGGCCGCTGGGTGGCTGGCTGGCATTGGCCGTTGCGCCCATCCTGCGCGAGGGGATGCTGGTCGTGCCAATCCCGCTGCATTCCGGACGGCTGATGCAGCGCAAGTTCAATCAGGTGGCACTGCTTTCGGCGCAAGTTGCCCGCGTCCATGGGCTGACGCATTGTCCCTCGCTTCTGTATCGAACCCGGCCGACCCCCGCGCAGGATCATCGCGGCATCGAGGAGCGTTACGCCAATCTTCGGGATGCGCTGGCGGTCTCGCCACGTTATCGGGCGGAGCTGCGGGGGCGTTCGGTGTTGCTGATCGACGACGTCATGGCCTCGGGTGCCACAATGTCCGCCGCGGCGGAGGCCTTGCTTGGTGCTGGCGCGGCGACGGTCAGTATTGCGGTGCTGGCGCGTGCGGTGAAGGAGTAGGACAAGGGGCGGGCGCGGACCCTTGGGGCTGTTCTTTCAGGCAGTTGTCTGGAAATTTCGCCCTCGCGCACTTAGCTTGTGCATCGAAAATTCTGCCAAACCGAACCGAGGATGCTTCATGGCCCAAGTCGAGATCTACACCACGCCGACCTGCCCCTATTGCCAGGCTGCCAAGGCCCTGCTGACCCGCAAGGGCGTGGCCTATGCCGAGATCGACGTCAGCCGCGACCCGGCCGTGCGTGACGCGATGACCCAGCGCGCCGGTGGCCGCCGCTCGGTGCCGCAGATTTTCATTGATGGCCACCATGTCGGCGGCTCGGACGACCTGCACGCGCTGGATCGTGACGGAAAGCTTGATCCGCTGCTGGCGGCCTGATCCATGTCCGGCGCGCTGATCGCTGGATTGGTGCAATTGTCCGTCGGCGATGACCCGGCGGACAATCTGGCCCAGACGCAGGCCTTGATCGCGGATGCGGCGGGGCAGGGGGCCAGGCTGATCGCGACGCCGGAATGCACCAATCTGATCTCTGCCGATCGCGACTGGCGCGATCAGGCCATCCGCATCGAGGCCGAAGATCCGACCCTGAAGGCGCTGCGCGCGCAGGCTGCTGACTTGGGCATCTGGCTGCTGATCGGGTCGCTGGCGCTGAAATCCGACGACCCGGCCGAATCGCGGCTGGTCAATCGCAGCCTTCTGGTCGCGCCCGACGGGGCGATCGTCGCGCGCTATGACAAGATCCACATGTTCGACGTCACCATTTCGGCGCGTGAATCCTATGCGGAATCGCGGGCCTATCGGCCGGGTGCGCACGCCGTGCTGGCGCAGGGCCCCGCACCGATTGGGATGAGCGTCTGTTACGATCTTCGCTTCCCGCAGCTGTATCGCGTTCTGGCGCAGGCCGGTGCGAAGGTTGTGACGGTGCCGGCGGCCTTCAATGACACCACCGGGGCGGCGCATTGGCATGTGCTGTTGCGCGCCCGCGCGATCGAGACCGGCTGCTTCGTTCTGGCACCTGCGCAATGCGGGCTGCACCCGGCGGAACATGCCAGCGCCCCTCGGCCCCGACGCAGCTTTGGGCACAGCCTTGCGGTGTCGCCATGGGGCGAAGTCCTTGGTGACGCAGGGGAAGACCCAGGCGTGCTGATCGTTTCGCTTGACTTGGATGCGGTGGACAAGGCACGTTCTCGTATTCCCGCAATCCATGCCGATCAGCCTTTCGAGGGCCCGTGACCGAACTGCTTCCACCTCCGGACGACCCCACCCGCGCATCCGTCGCGGCCAGCCTTTTTGCCGAGGTGCTGGTGGTCGAACAGCTTGCTCGTGCGATGATCGGCCGGACATTGCCCGGCGGCATGCAGATATCGCATTTCTCGGTGCTGAACCTGCTCGCCCATGTCTCGGAGGAGCGGACGCCCGCCCAGCTTGCCGAGGCGTTTCACGTCACGCGTGGCGCAATGAGCAATACGCTGGCCCGGCTGGAATGGGCGGGGCATATCCATATTCGCCCGGACTGGGACGACGCGCGGCGCAAATTCGTGTCGATCAGCCCGGCCGGGCGCGCCGCGCGGGATGCGGCGTTGGCGGCGATCCTGCCGGCGATGAGCGATGTCGTCCGCGATATCGGGGCCGAGCGGGTCCGCGCCGCGCTGCCGGTTTTGCGGGCGCTTCGCGAGCGGCTGGAGCCGGATTGAGCGCCCTGCGCGGGCTGTTGATGACGACCGACCGGAACGCGCCGGCCCTCACCCGGAAGTGGTGCGGGCGGCAAGGCGCAAGGCGTGGCTGGGGTCACGGGCGACGGCGGGCATGACCGGGTCGTAAGCGGCGCGGATCACCTGCGCCAAGGGTGCCGTCGCGGTGATCTCATGTGCGAAGGTCAGCATGGAACGCATGGCCAGCGTCTCGGCCAGTTGGGCGGGATGGGCATCGGCAAGCGCGCCGCTTATGCGGATGAAGGACAGGCAGGCGCGGATGCTGCCGTCGGCGTCAAAGCGAAAGATCTGGTAATGGTCGGCATGCTGCTGCTTCAGCCGGGCGACCAGATCGGGCTGTCCGGTCAGCCGGTCAAGGTCCGGGATCTCGGCCAGTTCATCCCAGTCACGGCAGAAGAACATCATCAGGTTCGCGCCCATTTCCGGGTCGGTATCGGTGATCGGGTGGCCGGCATGGGCATAGGCCGCCTTCAGCGCGCCGCGAAAGATGTCCAGGCTTTCGTCGGCCAGTCCGAAGATGACAGGCGCGACCGGGCGGCCCCAGCGGGCGGCGAGATATTGGCCGTCGCGTGTGAACAGGTCTGCGATCTGGTCGGCGGTCATGCCGGGCTGGCTGGACATCGGGCGGGTTCCTTTGCGGCTGAGCGCCATTGAAAAGCGGCTGTGGGCGGCTGCGTCAAGGGGGTGGTGCCTGTTGGCGGGGACGTGATCCGGGCTGCGGCTTGTTCCCTGCCGTGTCTGGGCTATAAGAGGCAGCGAGAACAAGGCGGAACCACATGAGCCACGATACCGACAGTTTCATCGACGAAGTGACCGAAGAGGTCCGCCGCGACCGGCTTTACCTGTTGATGCGGCGTTATGGCTGGATTGGGCTGGTGGTCATCGTGGCGATCGTGGGCGGTGCAGCCTGGCGCGAATATGCCAGTTCCCGCGACCGGGCCGAGGCGCAGTCCTGGGGCGATGCGGTTCTGGCAGCGCAGGACAGCGACGATCCGGTGGCAGCCCTGGCCGCGTTAGAGCCGGTGGGCAATGCCGACCGCAGCGCGCTTGGCGACCTGCTGGCGGCGGGCGCGGCGCTGGATGCAGATGACAGCGCCACGGCAGGCAGCCATCTGGAAAGTGCCGCAGCCGAGGCGCAGGACCCGGCATTGCGCGACCTCGCCCGGCTGAAGGCCGTGCTGGCCATGGGCGAGACGATGGATCCCGCCGCCCGCGATGCAGCACTTACCGAATTGTCAAAGCCCGGCGCGCCCTTCCGTCTGTTGGCGCTGGAACAGAAGGCCGTGGCGTTGGTGGCGGCGGACCGTGACCAGGACGCGTTGAACCTTGTCCGCGAGATCATGGCCGAAGATGGCGTCAGCCAGGCGCTGAATGCGCGACTGACCGAGATGATGATTACGCTGGGCGCCCAGCCCGGCGCGCCTGCGGCCGCCACCCCCGCCGCTGCCAGCGCCGCCGCCGCGCCCGCACTTGCACCCGCCGAATGACATGAGGCCAGCCATGACGTCGAAATCTGTCCTGACGCCCGTACGGTTCGCCCTGCTGGCGGCGCTTGCCCTGGCGGGCTGCGCCGAGCGCGAAGTGATTCTGCCCGGTCCGCGCTTTGACCCGCGCGCGGTGACCTCGCCCGATGGCCCCGCGGTGGAACAGCCCGTGGCCGGAGGCGCCCAGCTGTCGCTGCCCGGTGCGCGCGCCAATTCGGAATGGACCCACCGCGCCGGAAATTCGGCGCATAACAGCGGCCATGTCGCCCTTGGGGCCGGCACGCAACGCATCTTCTCGGTCCCGATCGGTCAGGCTTCCGACCGCCGCAACCGGATCAGTGCCGACCCGATCGTCGCGGGCGGCCGCATCTTCACGCTGGACAGCCGGGCGACGGTGACGGCGACCTCGCTGGCGGGTGGCCGTGCCTGGTCGGTCGATCTGGTCCCGCCGGGTGAACGCAACGCCAATGCCTCGGGCGGCGGCATCGCCTATGAGGGCGGGCGTGTTTTCGTGACCACCGGATACGGCGAACTGGTTGCGCTGGATGTCCAACGCGGCGCGGTCCTGTGGCGCCAGCGTGTCGGTGCGCCGATCGGCGGCGCGCCCACGGTCAGCAATGGCATGGTCTATGTCACCGATCGCGGCGCCAACGGCTATGCCGTGCGCGCGGCTGACGGCAAGCTGATGTGGCAGGCCTCTGGGATCAAGCAGCCGACCGGCGTGATGGGCGTCGCCGCCCCCGCGACCGAAGGCAATCTGGTCGTCTTCCCATTCTCCTCTGGGCAGATGCTGGCCGTCGATACCCAGACCGGGATCGAAAACTGGTCAAGCCAGATCGCCGGCACCCGCGTCGGGCGCGCCGTGGCCTATATCCGCGACGTGACGGGCGAGCCGGTCATTGCCGGGAACATGGTCATCGCCGGCACGTCATCGGGTCGGATCGCGGCACTGGACCGCAGCACCGGCTTGCAGATCTGGTCGGCGCGCGAAGGCGCAGTCTCGCCGGTGCTGCCGGTGGGCAACGCGGTCTTTGCGGTGAACGACCAGAACCAGTTGATCCGGCTGGATCTGGCCACCGGCGGTCTGGTCTGGGCCCGTGACCTGCCCTATTTCGTCGACCAGAAAGTGAAGAAGCAGGACCGCATCCACGCCCAGTTCGGGCCGGTGCTGGCCGGGGGGCGGCTGTTCGTGGCCTCCTCGGACGGGGTTCTGCGCAGCTTCGACCCTGCCTCGGGCAACCTGGTCGGTCAGGCCGAAATCCCCGGCGGCGCGGCGACCGCGCCCGTCGTTGCGGGCGGCACCCTTTACGTCACCGGGCGTGACGGCAACCTGCACGCATTCAGATGAGCTTTACCCTTGCCATTGTAGGCCGGCCCAATGTCGGCAAGTCGACCCTGTTCAACAGGCTTGTCGGCAAAAAGCTGGCGCTGGTGGATGACCAGCCCGGCGTTACCCGCGACCTGCGCGAAGGGCAGGGGCGCCTTGGCGACCTGCGTTTTATCGTCGTCGATTCGGCCGGTCTGGAGCTGGCCGAGGATGACAGCCTGCAAGGCCGCATGCGTCGCCTGACCGAGCGCGCCGTGGACGAGGCCGACGTGGCCCTGTTCGTCATCGACGCCCGCGCCGGCGTGACGGCGGCAGACGAATATTTCGCCGATATCCTGCGCAAGCGGGCCAAGCATGTGATCCTTGCCGCCAACAAGGCCGAGGGCCGCGCGGGCGAAGCTGGCGCGATGGAAGCCTACGGCTTGGGTCTGGGCGAGCCGCTGCGCATCTCGGCCGAGCATGGCGAAGGGATGGAGGATCTTTACGCCGCGTTGCAGCCGCTGGCGGCAGAACTGTCGGCCCAGAACGCGGTGTATGAGCCCGCCGTCGATGTCGACCTTCCCGAGGACGCGGAGTTCGACGACGAAGCCGAACCCGATTGGATGCCGAACGAGGCGAAGCCGCTGCAACTGGCGGTGATCGGGCGGCCGAATGCCGGGAAATCGACGCTGATCAACAAGATCATGGGCGAGGACCGGCTGCTGACTGGCCCCGAGGCCGGGATCACCCGCGATGCGATCTCGGTCAGGACCGAATTCATGGGCACGCCCATGCGCATCTTCGACACCGCAGGGATGCGCAAGCGCGGCCGGGTGACGGACAAGCTGGAAAAGCTCTCGGTCGCCGATGGGCTGCGCGCCGTGCGCTTTGCCGAGGTGGTCGTGGTGCTGCTGGACGTGGCGATCCCGTTTGAACAGCAGGATCTGCGCATCGCCGATCTGGCCGAAACCGAGGGCCGCGCCGTGGTAGTCGCTGCGAACAAGTGGGACCTTGAAGAAGACAAGCCCGAGAAGCTGAAGGAACTGCGCGAATCGTTTGAACGCCTGCTGCCGCAGCTGAAGGGCGCGCCGCTGGTCACCGTTTCGGCCAAGACCGGCAAGGGGCTGGATCGGCTGCATAATGCGATCATGCAGGCTTACAAGGTTTGGAATGCGCGGGTCTCGACCTCGAAACTGAACCGCTGGCTGGAGGCCATGACAGAGGCCCATCCCCCGCCCGCACCCGGCGGCCGCCGGATCCGGTTGCGTTACATGACGCAGGTGAAGACCCGGCCGCCAGCCTTTGTCGTGAAGGCGACCCATACCGACAAGATCCCGGACAGCTATCACCGCTATCTGATCAACGGGCTGCGGCAGGATTTCGACATGCCGGGCACGCCGATCCGCATCTTCTTCCGCGATCAGGGGACGGTGAACCCTTATCGTCACAAGGCGACCAAGATCAGCCAGTCGGGCGCGCTGTCCAAGCACAAGAACCGGCAAAAGCCGAAAGGCAGCTGAAGCATCTGCCGCAAACCCCGACGCTGGTTTGGCGTCGGGGTTTTGCGACGGGTCACGTCGTTACGCGCACCAGCAGAAAGGTCAGCGACGCCATCGACAGGACGGCGATGACCGCGATGGGTGGGTTCGTTTCGATCATGGTTGCGGCAGTGGCCAGCAGCGTAAACATCACCGTTACGGTATAGGCCGGGTTCCTTGGCAGTCGTAGTTGAATGGCGATGGCGGCGCTGCAGGACAGGATCGCGCCGGCCAGCGTTGCCAGCTCAACCGGGATCGGCATCGCATCGGAAAGGAAGGACGCAAAGGCCGCAAAGGTCAGCACCGTGGCCCAACCGGCAAAGACGCCCAGCACTGGTTCCCGTGCCAGGCGGCCGTCGGAATCGGTGCGCCTGCCGGCCGCGATCAGCGCCAGCAGCATCGCCACGCATAACAGGAAGCCAAGCAGCGGAGCCCATACCGAAATCCACGGCCAAAGCGTGCCGCAGACGAGGGCGGCGATCAGCAGCAGCAGATCGGGCAGCTTCAGATCCGGGCGCAGCTTGTGCGGCCAGGCCTCGATCAGGGCGAAAGCCAGCAGAATGAGCCAGAGCGCGCATAGCATGATCCACATGGCCGGATGCTCCGGGCGCAGATAGATCTCGGCCAGACCATCGGGATCAAGATTGCCGTAAAGTGCCGCGAATTGCGGTGGCAGCAGCGCTTCGGGCTGGGGCGCGCGCGCGAATTTCACCCCGCTGGCCACGAAGACCAGAGACATGAGACACATCAAAAGGGTCGCTGCGCGTTGCATGTCACAGAACGCGGCAGCGGGCGCAGAGTTGCGCCATATTCACGACAAACAAAAATTAATTTTAGTGATCCGTTGCCGCAGCCCGAATTTCCATGGGGCGCAGGCGCTTAGGCGAGCGTGCCGTCGGCCTGCAGCACGCTGCGCCCGCCCAGATAAGGGTGCAGAGCCGCCGGCAGCAGGACCGAGCCGTCGGCCTGCTGGCCGTTTTCCAGCACCGCGATCAGCGTGCGCCCGACTGCCAGCCCCGAACCGTTCAGCGTATGGACGAATTCCGGCTTGCCGCCGCCTTCCGGACGGAAGCGCGCGTTCATCCGCCGCGCCTGAAAATCGCCGCAATAGCTGACGCTGGAGATCTCGCGATAGGTGTTCTGGCCGGGCAGCCAGACCTCCAGATCATGGGTGATGCGGGCGCCGAAACCCGTGTCGCCGGTCGACAGTACCATGGTCCGGTAGGGCAGGCCCAACCCTTCCAGAATAGCCTCGGCCTGGGCGGTCATGCGGGCATGTTCCGCCAGGCCGTCCTCGGGCGCGGTGATCGACACCATCTCGACCTTTTCGAACTGGTGCTGACGCAGCATGCCGGCGGTATCGCGCCCGGCGCTGCCGGCCTCAGAGCGGAAGCACTGGCTGTGCGCAACCATCCGGCGCGGCAGGCTGCTGGCCTCGACGACATCACCATTGACGGTATTGGTCAGCGAGACCTCCGATGTCGGGATCAGCCACCAGCCCTCGCGGGTCTGATAGCTGTCCTCGCCGAATTTCGGCAGCTGGCCGGTGCCCTCCATCATCTCGGACAGGACCAGAACCGGGGCCCATGTCTCGGTCAGGCCGTGCTGTTCGACATGGGTGTCGATCATGTATTGCGCCAGCGCCCGGTGGATGCGGGCAACGGCACCTTGCAGCAGCACGAAGCGCGCGCCCGACAGCTTCGCGGCGGTGGCGAAATCCATGCCAGGCTTGACGCCGGCGATCTCGAAATGCTCGACCGGGGTGAAGTCGAATTCGCGCGGGCTGCCCCAGCGCTTGATCTCGACATTGTCGGTTTCGTCCGCGCCATCGGGGATGCTGTCCAGCGGCAGGTTCGGAATGGTCATCAGCAGATCGCGCAGCTGGCGGTCCAGTTCGGCGGCCTCGGCCTGCTGGGCGGCGACCTGTGCCTTGGTTTCGGCAACCAAAGCGCGCAGGCGTTCGAATTCTGCCTCGTCACCCTCGGCCTTGGCGGCGCCCACCAGCTTGCTGGCGCGGTTCTGTTCGGCCTGCGCGTCTTCGGCCGATTTGATGCGGGCGCGGCGGGTTTCGTCCAGCGACAGGATCTGGTCCGAGATCGGCGCATCGCCCCGGCGGGCAAGTGCGGCGTCGAAAGCGGCCGGGTTTTCGCGGATGGCGCGGATATCGTGCATGGCGGACCTGTCTGAACGTTACGCCGCAGGTGTTAGCCGAAGGCGGGCCGGAATGAAATACTAGCCCGCGGGTTGCGGTGCGTCGGCGGCCATGATCCGATCCAGAAACCGCCAGAAGTTCTGCTTGCCGGGATAGCCTTCGATCCGGCCCATTTCCTGACCGTTGCGGATCAGGATGAAGGTGGGGGTGACGTAGGGCTGCCGATCCAGCGCCAATCCGTCGGGGTAGGGGCCGTTGATGTCGATGCGCAGCAGCGGCGCGGCGAGGCCCTGGGGGCTGGTGCCGTAGCTGGGGGCAACCTCGGCTTCCCACTGGCGGCAATAGATGCAGCTGTCCTGCCGGATCATCAGCAGTTGTGTGCCTGTATCGGCCCGGCCGGTGCCTGGCAGCAGGGTCAGAAGCAGCAGAAGGGTCGACAGAATGCGCATGAGCGGCAAGATAGGCAGGCGGGCTGGCGTGGCACAGCGCTTTTCTTTCAACTGCCGCAGGCCTATCCAGAATGTGAAGGCGCGGGACCGGAAATAAACGCCCGTTTTCGCGCCGCGGCACTCGGGCCGGTTCATTAGGATGAGGGGCAGATGATGAAGGAGCCGACGATGTTCGACCTGCCCGACGATACCGTCCTGTATAACGCGCTGTCGGCGCGTGATCCGGCATTTGAAGGCCGCGCCTATGTCGGCGTGACCTCGACCGGGATTTTCTGCCGCCTGACCTGCCCGGCCCGCAAGCCGCGCCCGGAGAACTGCCGCTGGTTCGCCCGCCCCGAGGACGCGCAGGCGGCTGGCTTTCGCCCCTGCAAACGTTGCTATCCGGTCGGTGCCACGGCCGAGGGCGACGCCGCCGTCACCGCCCTGCGCGCTGCGATCGAGGCCGATCCCGGTCGCCGCTGGACCGAGGCAGATGTCGAAGAGATGGGCTTTGATCCCTCGACCATCCGCCGCGCCTTTCGGCGGCATTTCGGTGTGACTTTCCTGCAGATGGCGCGCGAAACCCGTCTGCGCGAAGGCGCGCGCCGCGTTGCCACCGGCGATGCCGTGATCGAGGCGCAGCTGGACGCAGGTTTTGATTCGGCCAGCGGCTTTCGGCAGGCCTTTGCCAAGCTGTTCGGCCACCCGCCAGCGGCGATGCGGGGGGCGAATGGATTGGTGGCCGACTGGATCGACACGCCGCTTGGCGGGATGATTGCGGTGGCTGATGAAAAGGCGCTGCATCTGCTGGAATTCACCGACCGCAAGGCGCTGAAGCCGCAGCTTGCGCGGGTGTCGAAGGATGCGGGCGGCAAGGTTGGCCTGGGCCAATCCGATGTGACTGGGCAGACCGCCGAACAGCTGGGCGCCTATTTCGCAGGCGACCGCGCAAGGTTCGAACTGCCGCTGGCACCGCACGGGACGGTGTTCCAGCGCCGGGTCTGGGACGCTTTGGTGCAGATCCCCGCAGGCCGGACGCGCAGCTATGCCCAGGTGGCCGATGCCATTGGCCAGCCCACTGCGACCCGCGCCGTCGCACGCGCCAACGCGACCAATGGCATCGCCATCGTAATACCCTGCCACCGGGTCATCGGGGCCGACGGCATGCTGACCGGGTATGCCGGCGGGTTGTGGCGCAAGGAAAAACTGATCGCGATTGAACGCAAATATGCAGGTGCGGCATGAGCTTTGCTTCCCTTCACCAGCCCGGCAACCCGCTGATCCTGTTCAATATCTGGGATGCGGGTTCCGCCCGCGCTGTGGCCGAGGCGGGCGCGGCGGCGCTGGCGACCGGCAGCGCCTCGGTCGCGGGGGCGCTTGGCTATGCCGATGGTCAGGCGCTGCCCTTTGATCTGCTGCTGACGGTCGTGGGCCGGATCCGCGCTGTTTCGCAACTGCCGCTCAGCGTCGATTTCGAGGCGGGCTATGCCGACACCCCGCAGGGCGTGGCCGAAAATGCCGCGCGGCTGGCGTCGCTTGGCGTTGTGGGCATTAATCTGGAGGACGGCATCCCGCCCGAAGGCGGTATCCGTGCCGCGCATGCGCAGGCAGAATTGATCGCAGCGATTCGGGCGAACTCCCCGTTATTCATCAATGCCCGCACCGATCTTTTCCTGCAGAACCCGGCGGAAAGGCACGGGTCGCTGGTGGCCGAGGCGTTGGAGCGTGGCCGGATCTATGCCGAAGCGGGCGCGAATGGTTTCTTCGTGCCCGGCCTGACCGATCCCGATCTTATCGCCACCATCTGCCGCGAATCGTCCTTGCCGATCAATGTGATGAAATCGCCTTCGGCACCTGATATTGACCAGTTGGCGGCTGCGGGCGTTGCGCGGGTCAGTTTCGGCCCCTTTCCATGGCGCGATGCCATGGCGGGGCTGGTGCAGGCGTTTCGTGACGAAACATCGTTTCAGGCCAACAGGGCTTGACCTTCCCGATCCGGGGCGGTAGGTACCCGCGAACCGAAATTCCGGGCGCTGGCACTTTTTCGTGCCGCGGCGCCCTTTCACATTGGGACTTCGCCGTCCCGCGAACGTAAAACGAGGATAAGACCATGTCGCGCGTCTGCGAACTGACCGGCAAGGGCCCGATGAGCGGGAACAACGTCAGCCATGCCAACAACAAAACCCGTCGCCGCTTCCTGCCGAACCTGAACGATGTCACGCTGACCTCGGAAAAGACTGGCCGCGCTTATTCGCTGCGGATCTCGGCAGCTGCTCTGCGCTCGGTCGATCACCGTGGCGGTCTGGACGCCTTCCTGGCCAAAGCCAAGGATGCGGAACTGTCGGCCCGCGCGCTGAAGATCAAGAAAGAGATCGCCGGCGCCGGTGATTCGGCCGCCAACCTGGCCTGATCCTTTCGCGACCTGAATGCCAATCGCCCCGCCGAGCCCTCGGCGGGGCGATTTCTTTTGCGATCACAGGGCTGTCATCGGGCGGTATGCGCGCTCATGTCGCTTTCACGCCGGCGCGCCGCGCGTTACAGATCGCCATATGTACGCCGCCTTTCGCCTGTTCCTGATCGTGATGCTGGCCCTGACCTCGCAGGGGCTGGCCTCGGCGCGCGGCCAGCCCCGCGCGGTGTCCGAGCTGGTGATCTGCGCCGGCGCAACCGTGATCACCCTGTCGGTCGATGAGCAGGGCCGCCCCGTCAAGCACAGCGATTTCTGCCCCGACATGGCCCCCCATCTGCTGGCAGCGGTCAGCATTGATGCCCCCATGCCCGCGCGGCAGGGGGCGGTGGTGCGGGCGGCTTCGGCGATGCAGCCCGGGCGGGCGCGGGGGCGCGACGCGCCCGTCGCGCAGGCCCGTGACCCACCGCGGCACCTTGTTTGACCGGTTACATTCCTCTCATCCAAGGACAGACAGATGAAACTTACGACTCTCGCGGCACTGGCCGCCATCGCCCTTCCCGCCGCCGCTTTCGCGCAGGACGCCACCGTCACCGTTGCTGATGGCTATGCCCGCAGCGCCAACCCCAAAGCGGGCGGCGCATTCATGACGATTCGCAATGGCGGCGCGGCTGACTGCACCCTTTCGGGCGTCAGCACCGATGTGGCTGAGGTCGCCGAACTGCACACCCATAAGGACATGGGCGACGGGGTCATGAAGATGACCAAGATCGAAGGCGGCATCACCATTCCCGCCGGCGCGGAACATGGGCTGGTGCGCGGCGGCGACCATGTCATGCTGATGGGCCTGAAGGCTCCGCTGGAGAACGGCCAAGAGGTCGCGCTTGCGCTGGATTTCGGGGACTGCGGCACGGTCGATGCGGTTCTGCCCGTAGACAATGACCGCAAGCCGGCAGAAGCCGCGCCCATGAACCACGGCGCGCATGCCATGCCGGCGTCGAACTGACCGGCTAGCGCCACGGCTTGGCGCTGGCGGCGGATCTTTCCTGAACCGCCGCCAGTGTCCGGGCGTTGATCTGCAAAGGAAGGCGCTGACATGAGCTATGCCGAATTTGCCCTGATCCGGTTCGGAACCGGAAGGTCGCCGCGACATGACGGCCCGGGTTCGGCAGATGCGCTGATGCAGTCGCTGCAGGATGGCGACACCGTCCGGCGCTATCCGGGCTTGGATGTGGTCGCGGCTGGGCAGCTGGCCAAGGCCGTGGCCCAAGCCCAGACAGCCCTGCGCAAGGGGCAGGGCAGCGTCGAGGATGACACCCGCGCCAAGGCCGCGTTGACCGCCGCCGTTGATGGCGCGGCACGCGCGCGGCTGGCGCGTGCGGTTGACGACCCGACCGGCTTTGCCGACCGGCTGGTGCAGTTTTGGGCCAGCCATTTCAGCCTGCGCCTGTCGACCGCCGCCTTGCGGGTGTTGGCGGCCTCCTTTCAGGACGAACTGCGCCGCCATCAGACGGGCCGCTTCGCCGATCTGCTGCGCGCGGCGACGCTGCACCCGGCGATGCTGATTTACCTCGATCAGACCTCCTCGGTCGGGCCGAACTCGATCCGCGCCGAAAAGCAGAAGCGCCGCAAGATCCGCGTCGGGTTGAACGAAAATCACGCCCGCGAGTTGCTGGAACTGCACAGCATGGGTGCGGGCGCGGGCTATCGGCAGGGTGATGTGCGCCAGCTTGCCAAGCTGATGACCGGGCTTTTCGTCGACCGCGACTGGCAGTTCGTCTTTGATCCCCGTCTGGCTGAACCGGGCGCTGAAAACGTGCTGGGCCACGCTTATGGCGGCGGCGATCCGGCCCGGCTGGCCGAATTCACAGCCTTTCTGGATGATCTGGCCACGCGGCCCGAAACCGCGGATTTCATCTGCACCAAGCTGGCCCGACATTTCTGTGCCGACGACCCGCCGATGCGGCTGATCGAGGATATGAAGGCCCGCTATCTGGCCAGCGACGGCACTTTGACCGAAGTATATGACATGATGGTGCGCCATCCGCTTGCGCGCGAAAGCTTTGGGCAGAAGGTGCGCCAGCCGCAGGACCTGCTGCCGGCGGCATTGCGGGCGATGGAGGTCGATGGCGGGCAGGTCATGGGCTGGACCGACCACGAATTCCAGCGCTCTTATGTCAATGCTCTGGGCCGGATGGGGCAAAGCCTGCGCGGCGCGCAGCAGCCCGAAGGCTGGCCGGAACCGGCCGCGGCATGGTTGACCCCGCCGATGCTGTCGGCGCGGATCGGCTGGGCGATGAGCCAGCCGAAGAAGCTGGTCGAGCGCCTGCCAGACCCCCGCGAATTTGCCGCTTGGGCGCTGCATCCCGATGTCGCGGCTGATGTGGCGGTCGCAGCCGGGCGCGCCGAATCGCGCGCGGATGGGGTCGGGCTGGTGCTCGCCTCGCCGCAATTCAACCGCAGATGAGGGTTTGGGCATGGATCGCCGCCGCTTTCTGAATGCCGCGCTTGGGGTCGCCTGTTCGGCCGCCGCCAGCCCGGCGCTGACCACCATGAGCTTCGCGTCGACCCCCGGCGAGCGGCGGTTGGTCGCGATCGTGCTGCGCGGGGCCATGGACGGGCTGGATGCGGTCCAGCCTTATGGCGACCCGATGCTGCGCAAGCTGCGCCGCAGCCTGTCGCTGGGACCGGATGCGGGCGCGCTGGATCTGGATGGCTTCTATGCGCTGCACCCGGCGCTGGCGCCGCTGTTGCCGATGTGGCGGGCGGGCGAGCTGGGCTTTGCGCAGGCCGTCTCCACCCCTTACCGCGACAAGCGCAGCCATTTCGACGGTCAGGATATTCTGGAGGCCGGGACCGCTGCGCCGGCCCGGATGGGCGCGGTCGAAGGTGGCTGGCTGAACCGGCTGCTGCCGCTGATCCCGGGCGCCGCGTTTGAAACCGCTTATGCCATCGGCACCGACGAGCTGGCGATCCTGCGCGGCGAAAATCCCTTTGCCAGCTGGGCGCCTTCGACGCGGCTGACGCTGTCCTCGCAGGCCGAAGCCCTGCTGCGCCAGCTGTATGAGCCGGACCTGCCCTTTCACGAGGCAGCCGAGGCCGCCATCGCCATCAGTGCCGAAACCACCGACGAGGGCGCGCGCACAGGTCCCCGTAACGCCGCCGCCGCGTTGGCGGGGTTCGCGGCCTCGCGGTTGAACGGGGCGTCGCGGATCGCGGCCTTTTCGCTGAACGGCTGGGACACTCATCGCAAGCAGGTCCAGACCGTGACCCGGCCCATGGCGCAGCTGGCCGAGGCCCTGACCGTGCTGAAGCGCGAACTGGGGACGAACTGGGGCAATACGGTGGTGCTGGCGATGACCGAATTCGGCCGCACCGCCGCCGAAAACGGGACCGGAGGCACCGATCACGGAACCGGCGGGCTGATGGTCATGGCGGGCGGGGCCGTCCGGGGCGGCAAGGTGCATGGCGATTGGCCGGGGCTGGACGAATCCTCGCTTTATGCCGGGCGCGACCTGATGCCGACGGCGGACGTGCGCGCCTATGCCGGGGCGGCGATTGCGGGGATGTTCGGGGTTTCTCTGCGCGCGGTTGAGGAGGTGATCTTTCCCGGCCTGCAACTGGATCAGCCGCCAAGGATCCTGCTTTAGCCGCCCTGCGATGACAGGCCGGGCGATGCCGGGCTGTCGGGCAAGGTGGGTCGCGGGCGACGGCGCGACCCACGCCTTGCGGCGGGCGTGTCGCAATGGACATAGGCATCCTCGGCCAGGGCGGTTTCCAGTCCTTTGGCGGGCGGCCCGGCATCACCTGGGGCGATGGCGGCCAGCAGATCGGCGCGGTCAAGATCCGCCCGTCGGAACATCGCGCAGAATTTCGGATCGACCGGGAAGGGCGTCCATTGGCCGCGATGACCGGTTGTCATCTTGCGGGCCAGCCGATCAATCGTGGCGGCATCCAGCGCGTGCTGCGCACTGTCGAGGCCGTTATACAGCGGCCCGACAAGGCCAAGCAGCGGGCGGCGTTGCAGGTGCGCGACCATGGCCGGCAGTGCGCCGGCTGCGATGCGTGCCTGCGGGTTCAGCAACAGGATGTATTCGCCCCGCGCCGCCGCAATGCCTGCCTTCGCCGCGCCATCCAGCCCCGCCCCATGAGGCACGATGCGGATGCGGCTGTCGGCGCTTGTCGCCGCGCGCAGATCCTCTGACGCGGCGGCATCGGATCCAGCATCGGCCAGCAGGATTTCCAGCCGGGGATAGGTGTCGCCGTGCCCGACCAGCATGTCGATGCAGGTCAGGGCCGGTGCGGCCGGCCCTTGGGTCGGGATGACCACCGACAGAAGGGGTGCGCGCTCCATCTCGTCGACAAGGTTTGCGGCCCGATAGGACCATGCGTTTTCCAGCGCAAAGGCGCGCAGCACGCTTGCCGTCATGGGGTCGCAGGCCTTGTCGGCGGCCGCGCGGATGGCTTGGGCGAAGCTTGCCGGATCGGTGGCGATCAGGACCGTGTCGCCGGCCCGCGCCAGTTCCGGCAGCGCGGTGGCGACCGTGGGCTTTCCGGCCGCGGCATGGTCGTAGAACTTGATCGGTTCGCTTGCGCGCGCGCGCGCAGACGGCCGGAACGGGATCATCATCACATCCATCGCCGCCAGAAAGCCGGGCAGATCGGCATGGGGGATTTCGCCATGTAAGCGGACATTGGGCAGGTCCGGCTCAATGGCGGTGGTGACGGGTCCGCCCAGATGGATGTCGAAATCCGGGTTCTGGCGGGCAATGGCCAGCACCAGCCCGGTGTCGAACCAATCGGCGACCGCGCCGATATAGCCCACACGGATGACGCCCTCGGGGCGCGGCTCAAGTGGAAAGTCTCGCGTCGCACCGGCCGTGAACAGGTCTATATCTGCGCCGTTGCGGATCAGCCGAACGGGCCGCTGCCCGCTGAGCCGGTCCTGCCGCGACTGCGATGACACGATCACCCGATCCGCTTCGGCGATCATCTGCTGTTGCAGCCGCAGAATGGGATCATCCGCGCCATCCTGCTCTATCTCTGCGCCGATATCTGCAACAAGCTGGAATTGCGGCGACAAATGCCGGGCCACCGACCACCACAAGGGATGCATGACCAGAACATGCGCGCGCAGGCTGATCTGGTGGCGGTCGGCGAAGCGGTGGAAATGGTCGACCCAGATGCGCTGCATGGCGGGGCTGGGCGGGGTCGTCATATCCGCGCCGGCAGGCTTGCCGCTGTCGGGCAGGCGCAGCAGGTGGATGCCGGGGGCGACCTCTTGCGGGGGCGCGTCGCCGGTTATCGGCTCTGCAAAGAAAACCCGGTGCCCGGCCTTTGCCAGTTCCAGCGCGAGATGGTGGGGGCGTCGCGGACGGCCGTGCCAGGCGAGGGGCGACAGGATGAAGATGTCGGGCTTGGCCGTGCCCATCTGGTCGCTGTCGGCAGGTGGTGACGGCGCCCCGAGATCCGGCTCGCCATCGGGTGCAGACTTGCCCAATAACCGGCTGATCGCATCGCGCAGCCGCCCGTGGCTGCGGTTCGGGTGTGCAGAGGCGGCGGCCTTGGGCGTCATGTCAGCGGGCGTTGTTCGCGCGGGGGCTTCGTCGGTCTGCGGCTCCAGTGCGGGGGCGTGGGTGTCTCCGCGCCGGCGGAGTTCGGCGATTTCCGCCTGCAGCGCCGCATTGGCGCGTGCCAGGGCGCTGGCGTCCTCGGCCAGGCGATCAGCGCGCACGTTTGCCTGGTTCAGTTGGCCTTGCAGGTCGGTGATACGAAGGCCGGCCATCGCCTCGGTCCCGCGTGCGGATGCGGACAGGGTATCGAAACGGATGCGAAACGGTGCGATCTCTGTGCGATCAGGCACCGATCCGTCGCGGGCATGACGTGCCGCCAGCGTGAAAAGATCGCCCGCCAGCAGGTCCAGCTCTGGGTCGATAATGCGCAACTGCTGCCCGCCATGGACCGCATCGGCCCGGAAGCGAGGGGCGACCATCTCGACCGTAGCCGGATCGGCAGGCGGCGGCAGGCCGGCGACCGAGGCGATACGCGCCAGCGTGTGATCAAGGTCATCGACCCAGTCGGGAAACAGGATCAGCGCGCGCGACATGCCCTCGCTGTCTTCCAGTGCGGTCAGCAGGTAATGCACCCACATCAGGAAGGCCGCATCTGCCGGGATGCCATTGGTCCGGGCCAGCGAGGTCGCCACCTCGCCCGGATGGCGCAGGGTAATCAGCGCACCAAGCGGTGCCAGCGGTTCCAGCAGCTGACGCCAGGCCGGGATCAGCAGGGTCAGGCGGGGATCCTTGATGGCGATGCGT
Source organism: Paracoccus xiamenensis (assembly GCF_011308835.1). Classification (GTDB taxonomy): domain Bacteria; phylum Pseudomonadota; class Alphaproteobacteria; order Rhodobacterales; family Rhodobacteraceae; genus Paracoccus; species Paracoccus xiamenensis. Next base: position 242,800 of record NZ_JAAOHY010000004.1, read on the forward strand.
GGGGCGTTGCCAAAATCCGCCTGCAAGGCCTGCTGCATCGCGCCCGGGTCGGGCGCGATGTCCAGCGGCGCGATGCGACCCCACCATGCCCCTTTCCGGGCCAGCAGGCTGTCGTTCAAGTGCTGCACGGCCAGCGGCGCGAACGCATCGCCGCCGCTGCTGATGTCGGCGGGCTGGGCGCGGCGGCTGGGTAATGCAAAGCCCATGGCATCGGCCGCTTGCGCCAGGAAGGACCCGCCACTGCGCGGCATTCCAAGAATGATGAGGGTTCCGTCGCGTGGCGTCATACGGGGGCTCTGCTGGGTGGAATGCGGGGCCTTCATGGGCGAACCCTGCCACAGCATCAGTGCAACGCCAAGCGTCGCGGGAAGGCGTGATGGGCCGGGGTGGGGGATCGGCAGGATCCGGCGTGCGCGCATGATAGCTGGGCGAATCCCGCCGAGTTGAACGGGATTTGGTTGAAATTGCCTGCTCAGAACATATAGGGAATAGGGAATACGCAGACACAGGATGATCTTGTCATGAACCGTCGTCAGATGATCGGGCTGGCCCTGCCGCTGGTCGCCGCGCCTTCGCTGGTGCTGGCCCAGGCCGCGCCCAAGGCCACCCCCGCCGCCGCTACCACCGACCCCTATCAGCCCACCGAGGTGCCGATCCGCGAGGGGTTCGAGGTCGGCTCGATCGTCGTCGTGTCGGATAATTTCTTCCTTTACCACGTCATCGCGCCGGGCCGTGCCGTCCGTTACGGCGTGGCTGTCGGCAAGGACGAACTGGTCTGGAAGGGCAAGGCCCGCATCGGCCGCAAGGTCGAATGGCCCAGCTGGCGCCCGACCGAGGCGATGATCAAGCGCAAGCCCGAACAATACGGCAAGTGGAAAGACGGCATGCCCGGCGGCCCGCAGAACCCGCTGGGCGCGCGGGCGCTGTATCTTTATGATGCCGGCGGCAACGATACCGCCATCCGCATCCACGGCACGACCGAGCCCGGGTCCATCGGGCGGGCGGTCTCGAACGGCTGTATCCGCATGCGCAACGAGGCGGTGATGGCCCTGTTCGAGCAGGTGCCGATCGGCACGCCTGTTTACGTCTACTGATCCCGGCCCGGCCGGAATTGGGTAATCTGACGGAATTGCGGCTCGATGCGGTGCGAATCGCTTCGGGCCGTTTTGATGACATCATCGACGTGCGCGCGCCCGGCGAATTCGCCGAGGATCATCTGCCCGGCGCGATCAACCTGCCGGTTCTGGACGACGATCAGCGCGCCCAGGTTGGCACCATCTACAAGCAGGTCTCGCCCTTTGATGCCCGCAAGCTGGGGGCGGCGCTGGTGGCGGCGAATGCGGCGCGCCATATCTCCGGCCCGCTGGCCGACCGGGACGGAAGCTGGCGCCCGCTGGTCTATTGCTGGCGCGGCGGGCAGCGATCAGGCGCGATGGCGACCATTCTGGCGCAGGTCGGCTGGCGGGTGGCGCGGGTCGAGGGTGGCTATAAGAGCTGGCGGGCGCAGGTCATCCGCCGCGTGCAGGATCTGGGCTTTCCGTCGCCGGTCATCGTGCTGGACGGCAATACCGGCAGCGGCAAGACGGCGATTCTGACCCGGCTGGCGGCGCGGGGGCATCAGGTCGTCGATCTGGAGGCGCTTGCCAATCATCGCGGCAGCCTGTTCGGCCATATGGGCGAACAACCCAGCCAGAAGCTGTTCGAGGGCCGGCTGGCCGCCCAGCTGGAAGGGCTGGACCCGACCCGGCCGGTTCTGGTCGAGGCCGAAAGCTCGCGCATCGGGAACGTGACCCTGCCCAAGGCGGTGTGGCACGCGGTGGCGGGGGCGCCCCGCCTTGCCCTGCGGGTGCCGGTCGGGGCGCGGGCGGCGTTCAGCGCCAGCGATTACGGCGATGTGGCCGCTGATCCGGGCCGGGTTCAGGACATCATCCGTCGCCTTGCCCCCCTGCATCCGGCGGACCGGATCGCGGATTGGCTGCGCCTTGCCGATGCGGGCGCGTGGCGCGATCTGGCCGAGGGGTTGATGCGCGATCATTACGATCCGCGCTATGCCAAGCATCGCGCCCGCCACGCCGCAGGCGAACGCGCCGTGGTCGAGCTGGCCAATCTGTCCGATCTGGACGCCGCCGCCGGCCGGGTCGAGGATGCGTTGCGGGGCCTTGGCGGCTGATCCGCGCCTAATTGCCCAGCATAATCCCCAGCAGCACCGCCATCAGTCCCAGCACGGATGCCGCCAGCGCCGCCATGTTCACGGCGACAACGCGCTGCATGCGGGCGCGAAAGGCGGCCTCGTCCAGACCTTGCCGGCGGGCACGCCAGACGGTCCAGATGCACCACAGGATGCCGGCCAGTCCCGCGACGGTCAGCACGGCGCCCCCCCAGATCACGATGTCGAAAACGCTCATGGCACCCCCTTTTCCCACGGGGCTTAGCCGTCATTGCAGAAGCGGGCAAGACGGCCTATGAGTTTCGCCCTGATCAACGGGGAACATCATGCAGGACGATCACGCCTATAACGTTGCCGCCGATGAGCTGCGCCAGTTCATCGAGCAATACGAGCAGATGGAAGCGGAAAAGAAGGACGTGACCGAGCGTCAGAAGGAAATAATGGCCGAGGCAAAGGCCCGCGGTTATGACACCAAGGTGATGAAGAAGGTCATCGCACTGCGCAAGCGCGACCGCGACGACATCGCCGAGGAAGAGGCGATCCTGGACATGTACAAGGCCGCGCTCGGCATGTCCTGATTGCGGCTTGCGGCGGGATCAGCCATGCCCGCCGCCCGTGGTCTGATGGCTGCGAAATCGCTCGACGATGCAGTCGGCGGTGGCCGGGCTGCTGGCCATCGGCAGGTCATAGACGATCGCCAGCCGCGTCAGCGCCTTGATGTCCGTGCCTTGCGGTAACCAGTCGAAGGCCCGCGCCGTAATCCGGCCCTCATGGGCGTCAGGCCGAGATGAACTCGACGCCCGAGATCGCGGCCAACTCGTCCAGATCCTCGGCATAGATTTCCGACAGCTCGTCAATCAGTTCCTGCGTCCACCCGGGCAGCACCACGTCGCCTTCCATCGCTGCAATCGTGCCTGCGGCGGACAGCGCCTGTTCGACCAGATTGCGACGGGCGCGGATGGTGAGGTCGGGTGTGGCGTCGATATTGGCCTGAAGATCGTGCAGGATCTCGGGGCTGAGAAGTTCGGCCAGCACGACATCATCGCCGACCAGCGGCATATCGGGTGTGACCCCGGCCATGCGGCGCATCACCTCGGGCCAGGTAAATGCCAGGTCTTCCTGCGCCCAGACCACAAATTCGCGGTCCGGCACAGACGCCACCATGGCACGAACCGAGGGCGCCCAGCGAAGTCGCCGCGGGTCGGCCCCATTGATGATGCCGTGATAGTCGCCCTTGTTCTGGGTCATCAGCGCGATAACCTGGGTGGCCGGATGAACCACCGCCAGATGAAACTCGACCACGCTGTCGGGGAACAGGTTCGACAGCCCCGGCAGCCGGTTCGGCGCGCGCGGATACAGCCCCTCGGACGATATTGCCCGCTGCGGAATGCCCAGAAACGGGCTTTGGGTCAGGATCACCCGTTCGGCATGTTCATTGTCGATCAGCAGGTCGCGCAGCACGCCTTGCAATTCGGCAGTGGCCTCGCCGCCGTTCAACGAATTAATCGCCTCGCCGAAAATGCCGCGATAGCGGCTTGGGGCGGGGATCTCTATGCCTTGCTTCCAAAGTTCCTCGCGGTTGCGCAGCAAGGTGCGGACCAGCTTGCCCTGATCGCTGCCATGGGCCCCGAGGTGGTAGACAATCTGCATAAGGTATCCGCTTCGTTAAATTTGCCCGGTACACTAGCCTTGCTTTCGCGGCAGGAAAACCAGATATCGGCTTAACCGAAACGGGCCGCTTGCGCGCAGGGCGGGCAAGCGCTATCGGGTGTATCGGATAAGCGCCGGTTTAGCTCAGCGGTAGAGCAGCGGTTTTGTAAACCGAAGGTCGGGGGTTCAATCCCCTCAACCGGCACCACCCTCCCTTCAGTTTCGCCAGACCTCGATTTCGGGCAGGTCGGTCAGCGACACCTCCAGCGCCTGCATCGCGGCCAGCGACAACTGGCTGCCAGCGCCGCCGCCCGCCAGCGGTTGCAGGTCGACATTGGCGGTCTTGCCATTGGCCGGGTTGACGACGCGGCCCTTTGCCGCCGCATTGACCAGCGGGGTCTTGATCCAGAAACCGCCTTCGGTCGCATCGCCCAGCGAAGCGACGGTGTTGCCAAGCTTGCCGCCGCCGGTCGCCGGCGCGGCGGCTGCGGCCTTTTCCGCGGCCGTGGTGGTATCCAGCGCCGCGACGGTCTGGCCGCCCCCCTGCAGGACAGCGGTCGCCGCCGTGCTGGCGGCCGCGGGCGGGGCAGCCGGGGGCTTTGGCCGCGGGGCCGCGGCCTGTTGGTTCATGTTGCAGGCGGCAAGGAAAAACATGCCGAGGGACAGACAGGCCAGGGTGGTCGAACGGATCATCGAAGGCTCCTTTACGTCGTCGGGAAGGCTAGCGGGCGCGGCAGAACGGCGCAATGGTGTGCCTTGCAGGACGGCAGCCTTCGGCCTATCTGAAGAATATGGAAACGGCGCCGCTGATCGACCCCTTCGCCCGCCCGATCACCTATTTGCGGGTGTCGGTGACGGATCGTTGTGATTTTCGCTGCACCTATTGCATGGCCGAGCACATGCAGTTCCTGCCCAAGCGCGACCTGCTGACGCTGGAGGAACTGGACCGGCTGTCTTCGGCCTTCATCGACCTGGGCGTGCGCAAGCTGCGCATCACCGGGGGCGAGCCGCTGGTGCGGCGTGACATCATGTCCTTCTTCCGCGCCGTCTCGCGCCATCTGGGGGCCGGACTGGACGAATTGACGCTGACCACCAATGGCAGCCAGCTGGGCCGTTTCGCGACCGAATTGGCCGATATCGGGGTGCGCCGGGTCAATGTCTCGCTGGATACGCTGGACGCCGATAAATTCGCCAACATCACCCGCTGGGGTCGACTGGAGCAGGTGCTGGAAGGCATCCGCGCTGCAAAAGCGGCCGGTCTGCGGGTCAAGATCAACGCGGTTGCGCTGAAGGGCTTTAACGAGGATGAGCTGTTCACGCTGCTCGACTGGTGCGCGGGCGAAGGCCATGACCTGACCTTTATCGAGGTCATGCCGATGGGCGATATGGGCGAGGAAGACCGGCTGGATCAGTACTGGCCGCTGTCGAACCTGCGCGCCCGCCTGGCCGAGCGGCTGTCCCTGATCGATCTGGCAGAGCGTACCGGCGGCCCCGCCCGCTATGTTCGTGTCAGTGAGACCGGGCAGAAGATCGGTTTCATCACGCCCCTGACGCATAATTTCTGCGAAAGCTGCAACCGCGTTCGCGTCACCTGTACGGGCGAGCTGTATATGTGCCTGGGCCAGGAAGACCGCGCCGACCTGCGCGCGCCGTTGCGCGCCAGCCCTGATGACGCGCTGCTGACGCAGACCATCCGCGACGCCATCGCGCGCAAACCCAAGGGCCATGATTTCGACTATTCCCGCCAGAATGTCGCGGGTCAGGTCAGCCGCCACATGAGCCATACCGGCGGCTGAGGCCTGCAATATCCCGGCCTGATCTGCCTCAGGGCGTGGGCATCCGGGTCTCGACCATGCCGGCCAGCCAGCTTGCGCCGAAGGGGATGATCTCGTCCGTAAAGGTGTATTCGGGGTGGTGCAGCATGGCCGTGTCGCCATTGCCGAGGAAGATATAGGCCCCGGGCCGCGCGTTCAGCATGAAGCTGAAATCCTCGCCCGCCATCATCGGGGCCACGTCGGTATCGACATGGCCCGACACCGCACGCGCCACCTCGGCCGCGTGACGGGTGGGGGCAGGGTGGTTCACCGTCACCGGATAGCCGTAGTGGTAATCCAGTTCCGCCGTCGCGCCGAAGGCGGCAGCCGTGTGTTCGACGACGCGGCGCATCGCCTGTACCTGCAATTCGCGGATTTCCGGGTCGAGGCTGCGGGCGGTGCCGGTGATCTTCACCACCTGCGGGATGACGTTATGCGCGGTCGAGTCGGTTTCGATCACACAGCAGGAAATGACGCCGCTTTTCAGCGGATCGACATTGCGCGAGACCACCGATTGCAGCGCCACCACGATCTGGCTGGCGACCAGCAGCGTGTCGATACATTCATGCGGCTTGGCCGCGTGGCCGCCCTTGCCGGTCACGGTGATCCAGAATTCATCCGCCGCCGCCATCAGCCCGCCTTCGCGAATGGCGAACTCGCCCACGGGGATGCCGGGCATGTTGTGGAGGCCGTAAAATTCCTGGATGTTCCAGCGTTCGGCCAGGCCGTCGTCGATCATCGCCTTGGCGCCTGCGCCGCCTTCCTCGGCGGGTTGGAAGATCACGATGGCGGTGCCGTCGAAATTGCGCGTCTCGGCCAGATATTTCGCCGCGCCCAGCAGCATCGAGGTATGGCCGTCATGGCCGCAGGCATGCATCTTGCCGGGATTGGTCGAGGCAAATTCAAGGCCCGTCGCCTCGGTAATGGGCAGCGCGTCCATGTCGGCGCGCAGTCCGATCACCCGCCCGGCGCTGTCCGTGCGGCCCCGGATCACCCCGACCACGCCGGTCTGGCCAATGCCTTCGACCACCTCGTCAATGCCGAAGCTGCGCAGCAATTCGGCCACGCGGCCGGCGGTGCGATGGACGTCGTATTGCAGTTCGGGATGGGCGTGGAAGTCGTGACGCCAGGCGATGATTTCGGGCAGCAGCTCTGCAAAGCGGTTCTTGACGGGCATGATCGTCTCCTTCCCGGGCAAACTGGCCCGATGGTGGCGGCGACGCAACCGCCAAGATGAGGGGTTGGTAAAAGGAAAGCCGCCCGGCCCGATTGGGGGCCGTGGCGGCTGGATTTTGTCGGCCTCGGGGGAGGGTCTTATTCCACCGTGACCGATTTCGCCAGGTTGCGGGGCTGGTCCACATCCGTGCCTTTGGCGACGGCGGTGTAATAGGCCAGATACTGCATCGGCACCGCATAGGTGATCGGCTGGAAGATGCCGCCGCCGGTGGGCATGGTCAGGCCGGCGCGGATGCCGTCGCCGCCTTCGTCAAGTCCGGCCGCGTCGGACACCAGCAGAACCTGACCGTGGCGGGCCATCACCTCCTGCATGTTCGAAATGGTCTTTTCGAACAGCGCGTCGCGCGGGGCGACCACGACGACCGGCATGTTCTGGTCGATCAACGCGATGGGGCCATGCTTCAGCTCGCCCGAGGCATAGCCCTCGGCGTGGATATAGCTCAGCTCTTTCAGCTTCAGCGCGCCTTCCAGTGCCACCGGATACAGCGGGCCACGGCCAAGGAACAGCACATCGGTGCTTTCCGACAGCCACCCGGCCAGCTTTTCGCATTCCTCGGCGGTGTTCAGGGCCTGATTCACCAGCGCCGGAATGCTGCGCAGATCGGCCAGATGGGCGGCGAGGTCCTCATCGCTGAGAACACCGCGATCATGGCCGGCCTTCAGCGCCAGCACGGCCAGCACCGCAAGCTGGCAGGTGAAGGCCTTGGACGATGCCACGCAGACCTCGACCCCGGCCAGCGTCGGCAGGGCAATGTCAGTGTCGCGTGCAATGGCAGAGGTGCCAACGTTCACAACACCGATGGTTTTGGCGACCTTGTCGCGGGCATAGTGCAGGGCAGCCAGCGTGTCGGCGGTTTCGCCCGACTGGCTGATGAACAGGCCCCAGCTTTTGCCCGACAAGGGCGGTTCGCGGTAACGGAACTCGGACGCCACATCCAGATCGCAGGGCAGGCCGGCCAGTTTCTCGAACCAGTATTTCGCGACATAACCCGCCAGATAGGCCGTCCCGCAGGCGACCAGCGTCAGGCGATCGACCCCGCGGAAATCCATGCTGTCGGGCAGAACGATCCGGCCGTCCTTGATATAGTGGTTCAGCACATCCCCCAGAACGGCGGGCTGCTGGGCGATTTCCTTGGCCATGAAATGGCGATAGCCGCCCTTGTCGATGGCAGTCGCGCCCACGTCGATCTGGGCGATTTCGCGATTGGCGGGGCGGCCTTCGGCGTCGAAGATTTCGGCGCCTTCGCGGGTCAGGATGACGTGGTCGCCGTCTTCCAGATAGGTGATGCGGTCGGTGAATGGGGCGAGTGCGATGGCGTCGGAACCGACGAACATCTCGTTATCGCCGTGACCCACGGCCAGCGGGCTGCCCTTGCGGGCGGCGACCATCAGATCTCCCTCGCCGTCAAAGATAAAGGCAAGCGCGAAGGCACCATGCAGGCGGGCCAGGGTGGCGCGGGCGGCCTCGACCGGGGTCATGCCGTCGGACAGGTGCTTGGCGGTCAGCATCGCCACGGTTTCGGTATCGGTATCCGATTCCGGGGTCAGACCGGCGGCCAGCAACTCCTCGCGCAGCTCGCGGAAGTTTTCGATGATCCCGTTGTGGACAACGGCAACGGGGCCGCGCTGATGTGGGTGGGCGTTTGTTTCGGTCGCCGCGCCATGGGTGGCCCAGCGGGTATGACCAATGCCGGCACGGCCCGCCAGCGGTTCGCCCACCAGCCGGTCGGACAGGTTGATCAGCTTGCCCACCGCGCGGCGGCGGTCCAGCGTGCCTTCGGCGTCGATGGTGGCAACGCCGGCGCTGTCATAGCCGCGATATTCCAGCCGCTTCAGCGCCTCGACCAGTTGGGGCGCGACCTGATGGCTGCCCAGAATTCCGATAATACCGCACATCTGCCTTAACCCTTCTTCGCTTTTGCTTCCCGCAGCGCCTGAAACAGGCGTGCGGCCAGGCCCGGCTTGACCACCTGCCGCGCCCGGCCAAGCGCCAGCGCCTCTGCCGGTACGTCCTGCGTGATGACCGAACCCGATCCCGTCAACGCGCCGTCGCCGATGCTGACCGGCGCGACCAGCATGGTGTCGGACCCGATGAAGGCGTCGCGGCCGATTTCGGTCCGGTGCTTCATCACCCCGTCATAGTTGCAGGTGACGGTGCCGGCACCGATATTCGTCCGCTCACCCACATGGGCATCGCCGAGATAGGTGAGGTGGCCGACCTTTACACCCTCGTCCAGCACGCTGTTCTTGATCTCGACAAAGTTGCCGACATGAACATCGCCGCCCAGTTCCGCACCGGGCCGCAGGCGGGCAAAGGGGCCGACGGTCGCGCCCGAGGAGACATGGCAGCCTTCCAGGTGACAGAAGGCCAGGACCTCGGCTTCGGATTCGATGGTGACGCCGGGGCCGAAAACCACGTTCGGCCCGATTATTGCGTCGCGGCCGATCCGGGTATCCAGCGCAAAGAAGACGGTGTCCGGCGCGGTCAGGGTGATGCCGTCCGCCAGCGCTTCGGCCCGGCGGCGGGTCTGAAAGATCGTCTCGGCCTTGGCCAGTTCGGTGCGGCTGTTGACGCCCAGCGTTTCTGCTTCGTCGCAGGTGACGACGGCGGCGCGGTGGCCGGCGTCGCGGGCCAGACCCGGCACGTCAGTCAGGTAATACTCGCCCGAGGCGTTGTCGTTGCCCAGCTGGCCGACGAACTGGCGCAGCAGGGCGGCATCGGCGGCCATGACGCCAGAGTTGCACAGGCGGATGGCGCGGGTGGCGTCATCGGCGTCCTTGAATTCGACGATGCGCAGCAGGTTGCCCTCGGCATCGGTGACAAGGCGGCCATAGCGGCCGGGATCGGCGGCCTCAAAACCCAGCACGATGACATCGGCGTCATGGCCGGCAAGGGCCGCCAGCGTGTCTTCGCTGATGAAGGGGGTGTCACCATACAGCACGATGACGCGGCCATCGAAGCCTTCCAGCAGGGGCAGGGCCTGCGCCACGGCATGGCCGGTGCCCAGCTGTTCGGTCTGCAGCGCGATCTGGGCCTCTGCGTCCAGCTTGGCCACGGCCTTGGTGACCGCTTCGGCGCCATGGCCGGCAACAACGATGGTGCGGGCCGGGTTCAGGCTGCGGGCGGCGGCGAGGGCGTGGCTCACCATGGGCACGGCGCCGACCTTGTGCAGCACTTTCGGCAGGTCCGAGAGCATCCGGCTGCCCTGTCCGGCGGCGAGGATGACCACCGCGATGTCCCGATTTTCCTGATCTGCCACGATGCTGCTCGCTTCATTGTTTGCCGTTTTTGTCGATGCCGTTTAACCCTTGCGGGGGCTGGGCCGCAAGCGGTCCCACCATCACAGGATTTGACGAAAGGTTTCAATATGGCGGGCACTGTGGTCTTCGATCTGGACGGCACGCTGGCCGATACGGCTGGCGATCTGATCGGGGCGGCGAATGCGGTGCTGGCCCGGCGCGGGTTGGCGGGGCTGGATCCGGTGGGCGATGCCGCGATCGCCTTCGAAGGCGGGCGGGCGATGCTGCGCGCAGGTTACGCCCGTGCCAGCGCCGGCATGCTGATCCCGCCCGGTGCCGAGGACGAGGATTTTCCCCGCCTGCTGGACGCCTACGGTGCCGCCATTGCGGTCCATACCCGCCTGTATCCCGGTGTCGAAGACGCGCTGAGCGTGCTTGCTGCAGATGGTCACCGGCTGGCGGTCTGCACCAACAAACCCGAGGGGCTGGCAGACAGCCTGCTGCGGGCGCTGAACATCCGCGACGCCTTCGCCAGCCTTGTCGGCGCCGATACGATGCCCGTGCGCAAGCCCGACCCGCTGCCCTACCGCGAGGCGGTGACCCGCGCGGGTGGCGAGGTCGGGCAGTCCTTTCTGCTGGGCGATACCGTCACCGATGTGAAGACGGCAGCCTCGGCGCAGGTCAAGGTGGCGCTGGTATCCTTTGGTCCCGAGGGGCCGGGAATCAGCCGGCTGCGCCCCGATGCGATGCTGGATCATTTCGACGCGCTGCCGGCGCTGGCGCGGGGTTGGCTGGGCTAGCTGACGCCGCCCAGTTCCATCAGTACCGCCCATTCAGCGTCCGAGATGGGCTGCACCGACAGGCGCGAATTGTTGACCAGCACCATGTCCTTCAAGCGCGGCTCGACTTTTGCCTGATCCAGCGTGATGGTGTTGACCAGCGGCTTGATCGCCTTGATGTCGACGCATTCCCATTTCGGATCTGCGGCCTTGCTGTCGGGATGGGCCTCGGCCACGACCTCGACGATGCCGACGCATTCCTTGCCGACATTCGAGTGGTAGAAGATCCCGCGCTCGCCCACCTTCATGGCGCGCATGTTGTTGCGCGCCTGATAGTTGCGCACGCCGTCCCATTCCTCGCCCGCGTCGCCCTTGGCGACGAGATCGTCGAAGCTGAACACGTCGGGTTCGGATTTGAACAGCCAGTATGCCATCAGCCGATCACCCGCTTCCATTCGTTGATGGTCACGGATTGAAACAGCCCGGCCTTGCCATAGGGATCGTGCGCAGCCCAATCCTGCGCCGCCGCCAGATCGGCCACGTCCAGAATGGCCAGCGAGCCGGCCATCTGCCCGTCCTCGATCAGCGGGCCGCCCAGAAACAGCACGCCGCTGTCGCGGGCATAGGCCAGATGCGCCTCGCGGTTTTCCATGCGCAAGGACAGGGAATCGGGCTTGTCCCGACAGATCACGGCAAAATAGGGCATCATTCCTCCTTCAGGGGGCGTTGTAGCAATTCCACAACTGTGTCTGCCACGCTGGCGCGGCCCTGGGCAAGCGCGCCCACGGCATCGGCGATCGGCATGGAAATCGCGCGGTCGCGGGCGATGGCGCTGACCGCCTGCGCGGTCGAGGCGCCTTCGACGGTGATGGTGCTGTCGAAATCCTCGCCCGCACCAAGGGCGCGGCCATAGCGGAAGTTGCGTGACTGTTCGGATGTGGCGGTCAGTACCAGATCGCCCAGTCCCGACAGGCCGGCCAGCGTTTCTACGCGCGCGCCCATGGCGGCGGCAAAGCGGGTCATCTCGGCAAAGCCACGGGTGATCAGCGCCGCGCGCGCGCTTTCGCCCAGCCCTGCGCCAATCGCCACCCCGGCGGCAATGGCGATGACGTTCTTCAGCGCCCCGCCCAGTTCCGCCCCGCGCAGGTCGTCTGTGCGATACAGTCGCAGCACTGGCGTCGATAGCGCATGTTGCAGCGCCTGCGCGCCGTCATCGGCACAGGCCAGCGTCAGCGCGGTGGGCAGCCCGCGCGCGATGTCGGCGGCAAAGCTTGGCCCCGTCAGCGAGGCGATCATCGCCCCCGGGCAGGCCTGCGCGATCAGCCCCGAGGGCGATTCCCCGGTCACAAGGTCGATCCCCTTGGCGGTATTGACCAGATTGCGCCCGTTCAGGACCGTGCCATGTTCCGCCAGAAAGCCGCGCAGCGCCTGTGCGGGCAGGGCAAGGATCATGGTCTGGGCAATCGCCTCGTCGAGGTTGTCGGTCAGCCTGACGGTTTCGGGGATGGTGACGCCGGGCAGGCGGGGCGTGGCGCGCCCTTCCGGCAAGCGACGTCCCCACAGCGTGACCGGCCCCTTGGCCGACAGCGCCACAGCCAGCGCGGTGCCGAAGGCGCCTGCACCAAGAACAGAAATCATTCGTCCCCTCCTGTCGGGTCGATATCGTGCTTTTTGCAGAACCAAAGGAACAGGGGCAACTCCATCGCCATCAAGGTCAGCAGCGTGAAGACGAACCAGTTCACGTCGGTCAGGATCAGGCTGAACCGCGTCCCCGACCCGACAAACAGCGTGCCAGCGGTTGTGATCACCAGCAGGGTCAGCGCAATATCGTTGCGCATCATCGCGTTCAGCGTCTTTTTCTGCATCGAGGGATAGATGCCCAGATAAGCGACCGCCAGCACGGTTGCGTTCAGGATCAGGATTTTCAGCTCGGGGCTCATGCCTTGGCACCCTTCTTGCCCGCGCCCAGCATCGGGGCGGCGGTCTGGTCCAGCGGCCAGCGGGGGCGTCCGGCAAGGGTCATGTCGTCGCGGCGGCCAAGGCGGAAGGCCTCGATCCCGGCCCATGCGATCATCGCGGCGTTGTCGGTGCATAGTTGCAGCGGCGGGGCGAGGAAGCGCGCGCCCGCGTCCGCCGCCACATTTTCCAGCGCCGCGCGGATGGTCGCATTGGCCGCGACCCCGCCCGCCACGGCCAGCACCGGCACGGGATTGTCCGCCAACGCGCGGCGGGTCTTTTCGGCCAGCACATCGGCGACGGCGGCCTGAAAGCCCGCGCACAGATCGGCGCGGTCCTGCACCGTCAGCCCGCCCTGCGCCTGCGCCAGATCATCGCGGGCGCGCAGAACGGCGGTTTTCAGGCCGGAAAAGCTGAGGTCATAGCCCGGCCTATCCAGCAGCGGGCGGGGCAGGGCAAAGCGTTTGGGGTCGCCGCGCTTGGCCTCGGCCTCGACCATGGGACCGCCGGGCTGGGGCAGGCCCAGCAGTTTGGCGGTCTTGTCGAAGGCCTCGCCCGGCGCATCGTCGATGGTGCCGCCAAGGCGGTTGAAATCCTCGGGGCCGTCCACGCGAAGGAACTGGCAATGCCCGCCAGAGACCAGCAGCATCAGATAGGGATAGCCGATCCCGTCGGTCAGGCGCGGGGTCAGCGCGTGGCCGGCCAGATGGTTGACGCCCACCAGCGGCAGGCCGGTGCCGGCGGCGATCCCCTTGGCCATCATCACGCCCGCCATGACGCCCCCGATCAGCCCCGGCCCGGCGGTCACTGCCACCCCGTCCAGATCGGCCAGCGACAGACCCGATTGCGCCAGCGCTTCCTCGATACAGCCGTCAAGCTTTTCGGCATGGGCGCGGGCGGCGATTTCGGGCACCACGCCGCCGAAATCGGCATGCAGCGCCGTCTGGCCGGCGACGATCGACGACAGGATGGTGCCGTCCTCGCGCACGATGGCGGCGGCGGTATCGTCACAACTGCTTTCGATGCCCAGAAATGTCAGCGTCATGGCAGGGTCCAATGGTTGCGCCCGGTGGTTGCACCACGGGCGGCGGCGGGGTTAGCAATCAGATAGCCACCCTAGACCGGAGCCGCAATGACCGCGCCCCTCTGCCTGCTGACCCGGCCGCTGGCCCAGTCCGAATCCTTCGCAGCCGGTCTGCCGGGGGTCGACTGCCTGATCGCCCCGATCCTGCGCATCGAGGCGCTACCTTTTGACGCGGCCCTGGCCGAAGGCGCGCCGGGGCTGATCTTTACCTCGGCCAATGCGGTGCCCTTTGCGGGGCCGGGCAACGGGCGGCAGGCGCTGGTGGTGGGGCCGCAAACTGCCGTTGCAGCCCGCGCGGCCGGGTTCACGGTCGAGGAAGGCCCCGGCGATGCCGAGGGGATGATGCCGCTTTTATCCGGGCGCGGGGATTGGCTGCACCTGCACGGCCGGCACCGCGCGCGGGCGCTGCCGACGCAAGGGATTGCCGTCTATGATCAGGTGGCGCAGCCGCTTTCGCAGCCCGCGCGGGCTGCGCTGGCGGGCGCGCGGCCGGTGATCCTGCCGCTTTTCTCGCCCCGCAGCGCTGCATTGCTGTCCGATGCAGTGGCCGGCGCGCAGGCCCCCATCGCGACGGTGGCGATCAGCACCCGCGCCGATGCGGCCTATCGCGGCCCGGTGCGGCTGCGCCTGATCGCTGACCGTCCCGAGGGGGCCGCGATGCAGCGTGTCGTCAGGTCGCTTGCAGTTGGCACGTCTGCTTGGGGAACGAAGCCCGATGCCGTGGGTTGAGGCGGAAGGGGGGCGTCGCTAGACTGTCCTTCAACGCGATCCGGCCCGCCCGTTGATCGCCGGATTTTCAGGGGGATAAGACGTGGCGACGTCCGATAAGGCAGACAAGGCTTCGAAAGCGAAATCGACCGGAAAAGCGCCCGCGAGCGGGGCAAAGCGTGCGTCAGAGGGGCCGGTCGTGCCCTCGACCTCGGTAAGTGCCGGTGATGAGGTCACGGTCTCGCGCATTCCGCCCTCGCAACCCATCGAATCGACTTTGCTGGGCGACGGTCAGAACGGCAGGCCGGCAGCCGGGCGCAAATCGACAGCCGAGCCGTTGAAGCTGACCCAATCGGCCAAGCCGGAAGCGGCCAAACCCGCCGGGGCCGGGGCGCCCGAGGCCGCGAAACCCGAAACGCCAAAGCCCGCCGTGCGGCAGGCGGCGCGACCCGATCCCGAACCGGCGAGCCAGCCCGTGGTGAAAAAAGTCGGCTTCTGGCCGCTGGCATTTGGCGGGGTCGTCGCGGCGGCCCTTGGGGCGGGGGCGGCGATTTACGCCATGCCGCAACTGGCCCCCTATCTGCCGGCGTCGTGGCAGGCCCCGACGGCCCAGCCGCCGCAGGTCGATTTCGAGGCGCTGCGGTCGGAAGCGGTCGCCGCGGCGACCGATGCGGCGCGCGCCGAGGTTGCCTCGGCCATGGAAAACATGCAGGGCGAGGCCGCCGACGACGCGCAGATGCGTGCGGCAATTGACGAACAGATCCAGGCGGCACTGTCCGCGGCACCACCGCCCGCGCCTGCACAGCCGGCTTCGGCGGCATCGACGGCGGCGCCTTCGGCCGATGTGACGGCGCGGATCGCCGCCCTGCAAACCCAGCTGGAGGCGCAGGCCGGCCAGATTGCCGAACTGACCGCCCGCCCGCAGCTTGACGCAGCGGCGATGCAGCAGGTGCAGGAATTGGCGCAGGGGGCATCGGCCGTGAAGGCCGAGATCGACGCCGCCGCCGCCGCGGCCCGCGACAGTCTGGCGGCCGTGCAGGAAGAAACGCAGGCCGCAACGCAGCGCGCGCAGGCGGTTGCCTCGGTCGCGGTGCTGGGCGCGGCGCTGGAAGGCGGCGGTGCCTCACCCACCGAAGCCGTGCAGCAGCTGGAGCAGTCCGGCGTCGCCGTCCCAGAGCCGCTGGCGCAGCAGGACCTGCCGACGCTGGACCAGTTGCAGATGAGCTTTGACGCCCCGGCGCGGGCGGCGCTGACCGCCTCGCTAAAGGCGGAATCGCAATCGCAGGGCCCGCTTGGCGCGGTGTCGAATTTCCTGCGCGTCCAGACCGGCGCGCGTTCGGTGGAACCGCGCGAGGGCACCGACCCCGATGCCGTTCTGTCGCGCGCCAGTGCACTGGTAGAGCAGGGCGATCTGCCGACGGCGCTGGAGGAACTGAAGGCCCTGCCAGAGGCAGGTCAGGCCGCGATGGCCGATTGGGTGGCGCAGGCAAACGCCTATCTTAGCGCCCAATCGGCGCTGAGCGATGTAGCCAAGTCTTTGAACTGAGGGAATAGTCATGCTTCTTTCGCTGTTGAAGATCCTTCTGTTCTTCGCCGTCATCCTGTCCATCGCGGTGGGTTTGAACACGCTGTCGGCGACCAGTGACGGGGTCCGATTGGTGCTGAACGGCACCGAATATACGCTTGGGCCCATTCAGGCCGTGGTGGCGCTGGTGGCGCTGATGGTCGCCGCTTGGGTTTTCTTCAAGCTGCTGGGGATGGTCTGGGCTTTCCTGCGCTTCATCATGGGCGATGAGACCGCGATTAACCGCTATTTCGCCCGCTCGCGCCGTGAAAAGGGGATCGAGGCGCTGTCGCAGGGCCTGCTGGCCGTGGCTGCGGGCGAGGGCAAGCAGGCGCAGGACATGGCCAATCGCGCGGCGAAATATCTGGACGATTCCCGCGCCACCCGGCTGCTGGCGGCGCAGGCGGCCGAGGTCGCCGGCGACGATGCCAAGGCGGAATCGGTCTATCGCGAGATGCTGGAAGATGATCGCACCCGTTTCGTGGGCGTGCGCGGGCTGATGAAGCAGAAGCTGGCCAAGGGCGATACCCACACCGCGCTGCAATTGGCGCAAAAGGCCTATGCGCTGAAGCCCCGTCACGTCGAAGTGCAGAACATGCTGCTGGAACTGTCGACCAAGGAAGGCGACTGGAAGGGCGCGCGCAGCGTGCTGAAGGACAAGCGCAAGCAGGGCGAACTGCCGCAGGACATCCATATCCGCCGCGACGCCGTTCTGGCCCTGCAAGAGGCCCGCGACGTGCTGGCGCAGGGCAGCTCGATTTCCGCGCGCGAGGCGGCGATTTCGGCGGCGAAGGCCTCGCCCGACCTGATCCCGGCGGTGGTGTTGGCGGCGCGGACCTATGTGCTGCAAAAGGACCCGCGCAACGCCGAACGCCTGCTGGAAAAAGCATGGTCGGTGCGCCCCCACCCCGATCTGGCCGAGGCTTACGCAGAAATCGCCCCGGACGAGACGGCGGCACAGCGTCTGCGCCGTTTCGAATCGCTGATGAAGAAAAGCCCCAATGACGAGGAAACCCGTCTGTTGCGCGCCGAATTGCTGCTGGCGAACGAGGATTTCCCGGGCGCGCGCCGCGCCTTGGGCGACCTGGCCGACACCCACCCCACCACGCGCAGCCTGGCCATCATGGCTGCTGTCGAACGTGGCGAGGGCAGCGACGATGCCGCCGTGCGGGGCTGGCTAGTCAAGGCGATGGGGGCATCTCGCGGGCCGCAATGGGTCTGCGACAAGTGCGAAAACGTGATTGAGGATTGGGCGCCGGTCTGTTCGAATTGTGCCGGCTTCGACACGCTCAGCTGGCGCGAGCCGGCGCAGAAGCGCAGCGTCTCGACTGCGTCCGGGACCGAGTTGCTGCCGTTGCTGATCGGCAGTCCCCGACCCGAGGCCAGCCCGGACACGGCACCCGCGCCAACGCCTGCGGCAGCCATCGGCGCGCCGAAGGTGGCCCCCTCGCCGGGGCAGAAGGCGCCCGAGGTTTCGGTAGTGGCAGATGTCCAGCCTGGCATGGTGCCGCGCGAATCGGACTTTCTGGGCGAACCCGCGCGCACCATCACCGATCCCGAGCCTGCCGAGGCCCCGGCCGCCGCCAAACCACAGCCAGCGAAGGCCCCACCGGCCAAACCGGAGCAGGCGAAGTCTGCACCGGCGAAGGCTGAACCAGTGAAGGCTGAACCGGACAAGGCAGAGCCGCCGAAGCCGGCGCCGGCACAGGCTGCGGCCCCGCAGCCGGTGCCCAAGACCGCCCGGCCGCGCCCGCTGTCCGAGGTTCTGGCCGACGATGTTCTGTCCGACGACATGGCGACGCCGGTTCGTCCTGATGTCGAACCGCCCGAACACCCGCCTTTCCCGCCCGCGCGACCGGCAAAGCAACATGGGGCGCCGATGACCGACGGTGAGATGCCAATCCGCCCGGATGTCGAGCCGATCGACAAGCCCGCCAAACCGCGCTGAGCCTGAGCGCCGCTTTCGCATCCATCGGGTTGCGAAAGCCACCAGAAAAGGCTTTTCCCCCGCGCCGGAACCTGCTATCAGGCGCGGCACGCAGACGGGGCCGCTGTAGCTCAGCTGGTAGAGCACGTCATTCGTAATGATGGGGTCGGGGGTTCGAGTCCCTTCAGCGGCACCACTCTGCGCCGGATCTGCGGGATCCAGAACCACCAGCACCATGCAAACCGTGCCGCCAGACTTGGCCTAGGTTGACGCATGTCAAATTCCCCAATCGAAAAGCATGTTATCTGCGACGAAACAGGGGGTATTGCCGTGCGTCTGACGATGCGAACCAATCTGGCCATGCGGATACTGATGTATTGCGCGGTCCATCCGGAAGATCTGGTCCGGTCGGGCGATGTGGCGCGCGCCTGCAATGCTTCGGCCCATCATGTCGCGCAGGTCGTCAACCAGCTTGCGACGATGGGCTTCCTGCACACCCTGCGGGGGCGCGCGGGCGGCATGAAACTGGCGCGAAAGCCCGAAACCGTTACCGTGGGCGAGGTGTTCGGGCTGTTCGAGGCCGGATTGCCGTTGACGGAATGTTTCGATGACGCCGGCAATACCTGCCCGCTGACCGCTGGTTGCCGGCTGCGCGAGGCACTGGTTGCAGCGCAGCGCGCCTTCTACTGCGCGCTCGATAAGGTGACGTTGCAGGAGCTGATCTGCGACAATCCCGCCCTGCACAACGCCTTTGCATCGCCAAGCTGCCTGCCGCGCCGCGCGGGTGGCGCGAATATGGCGCTGGCGATCTGATCGTCGCTGATTCGGCTGATCCGGAAATCAACGCGAATCGGCGCGAACCAGCCAAGTGGTCAACGCACTGGGTCGAAGTGCAATAAATTCAGTACAGAATAGTCGCGGGGCCCGCCGCGCTCTGGGGGCTGCGGCGGTCATGCTGCTGCCCGCCTCTGGTTCGGGAAAGATTAGCTGATCTATCAGAGGCTTGTCCCACCACAGGGCGTTGGGTCGGTTTGGGCGCTCGCATGAATGCCCGCCGCGCGCGACCGTACAAGGTCAGGATGCCGCCAGTCGCAGCCCGCGCCGGGGACGCATCAGCAGGCCCCTGGAACCGCCGAGCAGCATTTGACAATTCCAATATTTCGCGATGAAGCTTAACGCCATCCCGCCCATCCGCGGGAACTGACGGAGGAGAGGTCGTGAAACAAAAACTCTTAATATCGGCAGCAATGATAGCGCTGACATCTGGCATTGCGCAGGCCCAGATGAAGTTCCCCGTGGGCGAGGACACGACCTTCAACTGGGACAGTCTTGAGGCATTCAAGGCCGCCCATGGCGATCTGGCCGGGCAGGAAGTGACCGTGCTTGGCCCTTGGCTTGGCGGTGACAAGGACCTGTTCGAGTCGGTCATTCCCTACTTCGAGGAAGCCACCGGGGTCGATGTGAAATACAGCGGCTCGGACAGTTTCGAACAACAGATCGTCATCGACGCCGAGGCCGGCTCTCCCCCCGATGTGGCGATCTTTCCGCAGCCGGGTCTGGCTGCCGGTCTGGCCGCGAAAGGCCAGCTGAAGCCGCTGCCTGATGAGGTCGGCACCTGGATCACCGAAAACTATGCCGCCGGCGACAGCTGGGCAAAGCTGGTCACCTATAAGGGGCCGGACGGCGCCGACCACGTCTATGCCTTCCCCTATAAAGCCGACGTGAAATCGCTTGTCTGGTACGTCCCAGAGAACCTGGAAGATGCCGGTTACGAGGTCCCCGAAACGCTGGAGGATCTGAAGGCGCTGACCGAACAGATCGCGGCGGATGGTGAAAAGCCGTGGTGCGTCGGGCTGGGTTCGGGCGGGGCGACCGGCTGGCCTGCGACCGATTGGGTCGAAGACATGATGCTGCGCAACAATCCGCCCGAGGATTACGACGCCTGGACCACCAACGAACTGAAGTTCAACGATCCGAAAGTGGTCAAGGCCATCGACGATTTCGGCTGGTTCGCCAAGAACGAGGACTTCGTCGCCGGTGGCGTGGGTTCGGTCGCCGCGACTGACTTCCGCGACAGCCCCAAGGGCCTGTTTGCCAGCCCGCCCGCCTGCTACCTGCACCACGCTGCCAGCTTCATCACTACTTTTTTCCCGGAAGGGACAATCGTGGGTGAAGATGCCGACTTCTTCTATATGCCGGCCCCGGCCGACGGGGCGCTTGGGCAGCCGGTCGTCGGTGGCGGCACGCTGTTTTCAGTCCTGACCGACAACCCGGCCGGCCCTGCTTTCATCGAGTTCCTTCAAACGCCGATTGCGCATGAAATCTGGATGGCTCAGCAGGGCTTCCTGACCCCGCACAAGGGCGTGAACCCCGAGGCCTATCAGGATGAGACCGTGAAGCGCATGGGCGACGTGCTGCTGAACGCGACGACCTTCCGCTTCGACGGCTCGGATCTGATGCCGGGCGCGATTGGCGCGGGTGCCTTCTGGACCGGCATGGTCGATTTCGTCGGTGGCAAGTCGGCGCAGGAAGCGGGCGACGCGATCCAGGCCACCTGGGACGCGCTGAACTGACCAATGAGGCCGGCCCCAAGCGGGCCGGCCTTTTCCATCGGGGGGAGAGACGGGGATGGAGCTTTTATTGCTTGCGGTCGGCACGATTGCCGTCGGCGTTCTGGGGTGCATGGCGTGGTTCTGGGGCTCGAACTATGTGCTGGACGCGATCCTGCCGCCGCGCGGACCCAATGCCGGCGACAATATCCGCCGCGCCGGGATGATCCGGCCATGGCTGTTCCTGGGGCCGGCGATCCTGTTTCTGGGGGTCTATCTGGTCTATCCGGTGCTGAATTCGATCTGGCTGTCGCTGTTCAACGGTTCCAGCACGCAATTCGTCGGCGGCGACAACTATGCCTGGCTGGCACAGGACGCGAAATTCCGCGAATCCATGATCAACAACTTCTTCTGGCTGCTGATCGTGCCAGCACTGGCGACGCTGTTCGGGCTGATCGCGGCGCAGCTGACCGACCGCATCCGCTGGGGCAATTTCGGCAAGTCGCTGATCTTCATGCCGATGGCGATTTCCTTCGTCGGCGCGGGCGTGATCTGGAAGTTCATCTATGAATACCGCGAGCCGGGGACCGAACAGATCGGCCTGCTGAACGCCATATGGCAAAGCCTTGGCGGCACCGCGCAGACCTGGCTGACGCTGCAACCCTGGAACAACTTTTTCCTGATGATCGTACTGGTCTGGATCCAGACTGGCTTTGCCATGGTGATCCTGTCCGCGGCCCTGCGTGGCATCCCGGAAGAAACCATCGAGGCCGCCGTGCTGGACGGCGCCACGCCCTGGCAGATCTTTTTCAAGATCAAGGTGCCGCAGATCCTGGGCACCATCGCCGTCGTCTGGACCACAATCACCATCACCGTGCTGAAGGTCTTCGACATCGTTTTCGTGATGACCAACGGGCAATGGGGCACACAGGTGCTGGCGAACCTGATGTATGACTGGATGTTCCGCGGCACGCCCGATTACGGCCGCGGCTCTGCCATTGCCATCGTGCTTATGATCCTCGTGCTGCCGATCATGATCTGGAACATCCGCAACGTGCGGAAGGAGATGCGCTGATGGAAGGCATGGCCGGACGAAAATCCACCCTGACCTGGGTGGTGAACCTTGCAGCGCTGTTTCTGGTGGTCTTGTGGACCATTCCGACCGCCGGTCTGTTCGTGTCGTCCTTCCGTGACCGTGACCAGATCGCGGCGACGGGGTGGTGGAAATCGCTGACGTCTTCTCAGCAGACGGCTTTCGTCCGCACCGGCAATGCTGACGATCAAAGGCAGGACGGCGCGCTTTATGTGCTGGACGGCAATGTCCTGACCGAGGGGCAGGAACTGGTGGCCTGGGGGACCTCGGCCCGCGATCCGGGGGCTTATCAGCCGGGCGAGTCCGCCGATGTCGACGGTGCCACCCTGACCGTGGCCGAGGATGGCGCGTACCGCATGGAATCCGCCACCCCCTTCGAGATGCGCAGGGGTGAGCGGATTTTCGTCACCACCTCCAGCCCGCCGAAATTCACGCTGGGGAACTATACCCGCGTGCTCACAGCCGAAGGCATCGGGCGGGCCTTTATGAACACGCTGACGGTGACGATCCCGGCCACTGTCATCCCGATCCTGATCGCGGCCTTTGCGGCCTATGCGCTGGCGTGGATGGAGTTTCCGGGCCGCGCGCTGCTGACCGCTGCCGTGGTGGGCCTGCTGGTCGTGCCCTTGCAGGTGGCGCTGATCCCGCTTTTGCGGCTGCACAATGATCTGAACATCGGTAAGGGCTATCTGGGGATATGGCTGGCGCATACGGGCTTTGGCCTGCCGCTGGCGATCTATCTGTTACGCAACTACATGGCCGGCCTGCCGCGCGAGGTGATCGAAAGCGCCCGTGTCGACGGCGCGACCGAGTTCCAGATTTTCCGCAAGATCATCCTGCCACTGTCCTTCCCGGCACTGGCCAGCTTCGCCATCTTCCAGTTCCTCTGGGTGTGGAACGACCTGCTGGTGGCGACGGTCTTTCTTGGCAATAGGCCCGAACAGCTGGTCATGACCGGCGTTCTGCGCGAGTTGATGGGATCGAAGGGGGGCGAGTGGGAGATCCTCGCGACCTCGGCCTTTATCTCAATCGCGGTGCCGCTGCTGGTCTTTTTCGCAATGCAAAAATATCTGGTCCGCGGCCTGCTGGCCGGGTCTGTCAAAGGTGGATAATGACAACTAAGGAATTGGCGAAAGACTGGTGGAAAGGCGGCGTGATCTATCAGATCTATCCGCGCAGCTATCAGGACACGACGGGCGACGGGACGGGCGATCTGCCGGGAATTACCCAGCGGCTGGATTATGTCGCAAGCCTTGGCGTGGACGCGATCTGGATTTCGCCCTTCTTCCGCTCGCCCATGAAGGATTTCGGTTACGATGTCAGCGATTATCTGGACATCGACCCGACTTTCGGAACGCTGGCCGACTTCGACGCCCTGATTGCCCGCGCGCATGAGCTGGGCCTGAAAGTGATGATCGATCTGGTTCTGTCGCATACCTCGGATCAGCATCCGTGGTTTGCCGAAAGCCGGGCCAGCCGGGATAACGACAAGGCCGACTGGTATGTCTGGTCCGACCCCAAGCCCGACGGCACGCCGCCCAATAACTGGCTGTCGATCTTCGGCGGTCCCGCATGGCAATGGGATGCGCGGCGAGAGCAGTACTACCTGCACAACTTCTTGAAAGAGCAGCCCGATCTGAACTTCCACAACCCGGATGTTCAGCAGGCGCTGCTGGATGTGGCGGCCTTCTGGCAGGATCGCGGCGTCGACGGCTTCCGGCTGGACACGATCAACTTCTACACCCATGACGCGCAGTTGCGTGACAATCCCGGCCTGCCGCCCGATCAGCGCAAATCGGACACGGCGCCGGCGGTGAATCCCTATAACCACCAAAGCCACAAATACGACAAGTCGCAGCCGGAAAACTTGGCCTTCCTGGAAAAGCTGCGCGCGGTGATGGACCAGAAGGGCACCGCCGCCGTGGGCGAGATCGGTGACAGCGAAAAGGCGTGGGAACTGCTGGAGGAATATACCTCGGGCGACAAGCGGATGCAGATGTCCTATGTCTTCGACTTCCTGTCGGGGGACAATCTGTCAGCGCAGCGCATCGTCGAGGTGTTTGAAGAAAAGGCCCGCCGTGCGCCCGATGGCTGGCCGTGCTGGGCGTTTTCGAACCACGACGTGGTCCGTCACGCGACCCGCTGGAACCTGACCGAGGCCGCCGTGAATGCCTATGCCACGGTGCTGATGTGCCTGAAGGGCTCGGTCTGCATCTATCAGGGCGAGGAACTGGGCCTTCCCGAGGCGGATGTTCCGTTTGAGGCCTTGCAGGATCCTTACGGCATCGAATTCTGGCCTGAATTCAAGGGCCGCGACGGTTGCCGCACGCCGATGGTCTGGGAAGCGCAGACCAATACCAATGCCGGCTTCACGACCGGCGTGCCGTGGCTGCCGATCGCGCCTGAGCATCTGCAAATGGCGGTATCCGAACAGGATCGCCGGATCGGCTCGGTCCTGAATCACTATCGTTGGGCGATCGCGCTGCGGCACCGGCATTCGGCATTGATGCAGGGCGAACAGGTGATCCGCGCCGATGGCGATATTCTGACCATCGAACGTCGGCACGGCGACGATGCTGTGACCCTGCGCGTCAACCTGTCCGACCAAGAGACCGGCGGGCTGGGTCCGTGGCATTTCGAACTGACTGAAGTTTAACCGGGGCTGAACCGGGGGGAGACCAGAATGGCCGATCTCAATCTGAACAATGTCGCCAAGTCCTACGGCGAGGTGAATGTGCTGCGCGGCATCAACCTCGACATCAAGTCGGGTGAGTTCATCGTCTTTGTCGGCCCTTCGGGCTGCGGCAAGTCGACCCTGCTGCGCATGATCGCCGGGCTGGAACGCATCACCGGCGGTGACTTCCACATCGACGGGGTGCGGATGAACGA
Organism: Paracoccus xiamenensis; assembly: GCF_011308835.1. Taxonomy (GTDB): domain Bacteria; phylum Pseudomonadota; class Alphaproteobacteria; order Rhodobacterales; family Rhodobacteraceae; genus Paracoccus; species Paracoccus xiamenensis. The sequence goes on from NZ_JAAOHY010000004.1 coordinate 267,456, forward strand.
CATCCCGCCCAGCCAGCGCGGCATCGCCATGGTGTTTCAGTCCTATGCGCTGTACCCGCATATGACCGTGCGCGACAACATGGCCTTCGCCCTGAAGATCGCCGGTAAATCCGCCGATGAGATCAAGACCGCAACCGACCGCGCTGGCAAGATGCTGCAACTGACCCCCTATCTGGACCGCCTGCCAAAGGCGCTTTCGGGTGGTCAGCGTCAGCGCGTGGCCATCGGGCGGGCCATCGTGCGCGACCCGAAGGTCTATCTGTTCGATGAACCGTTGTCGAACCTCGATGCGGCGCTGCGCGTGGCGACCCGGATCGAGATCGCGCAGCTGAAGGAATCGATGCCCGACCGCACGATGATCTATGTCACCCACGACCAGACCGAGGCGATGACGCTGGCCGACCGCATAGTCGTGCTGGCCGGCGGCGGCATCGCGCAGGTCGGCGCGCCGCTGGAACTGTATGAACGCCCGATCAACGAATTCGTGGCCCAGTTCATCGGCAGCCCGGCGATGAACCTTCTTCCCGGAAAGGTGGTTGCCACGGGCGAACGCACGCAGGTCCAGCTTGACGGCGGCGGCGTCTGCGAGGTCGCCATACCGACGCGGGCCGGTGACGAAGGCATGGTCGTCAATCTGGGCGTTCGCCCCGAAGATATGCGCATCACCGACGGCCCGGCCCTGTTCGAAGGCAAGGTCGACCTGACCGAGGCCTTGGGCGAGGTGACGCTGCTGTATTTCGGCACCGCGGGCGAGGGGGATCCGGTGACCGCCAAGCTGCCGGGCATCCATACGGGGCTGAACCGCCAGACCGTGCGCCTGACCGCTGACCCCGAGGCGATGCACCTGTTCCATGACGGCCAGTCGCTGCTGTATCGTGATGGCCCGCCCACCACGCCGATGCGGTGGACGCAGGCCACGCCCGATCCGGTGGTGCTGACCGATGTGATCGCCCCGCCGCCCGTCCGCTGAGCCTTCATTGACCGTTTGCGCCAACGCGCCTAATGCTGGCCCAAAGGCGAAGGGAACGGCATGAAGATCATTATCGGCGGTGTCGGGCAGGTCGGCTGGCAGATCGCGCGCCATCTGGCGGGCGAACAGAATGACGTGACCGTCATCGACAACAATCCCGAGCTGGTCCGCCGCGCGACCGAGGCGCTCGATGTGCAGGGGGTGACGGGTTTCGCCAGTCACCCCGACGTGCTGGACCGCGCAGGCGCCCGCGATGCCGACCTGATCATCGCCGTTACGCATTCGGACGAGGTGAACATGGTCACCTGTCAGGTGGCCCATTCGCTGTTCCAGGTGCCGCGCAAGATTGCCCGGCTGCGCTCACCCGCCTATCTGGATGCGATCTATTCCGATCTATACCGCACCGACCACCTGCCCATCGACGTGGTCATCAGCCCCGAACGCGAAGTCGCGCAGGCGGCGCTGGCGCGGCTGCGCGCGCCCCAGACTTTCGAGGCAGAGGATTTTCTGGACGGGAAGGTCCGCCTGCTGGGGCTGGTGCTGGACGAAGACAGCCCGATCCTGAACACCCCTCTGCGCCAGTTGAACGAACTGTTTTCCAGCCTGCGCGCCATTGTCGTCGGCGTCCGCCGCGAAGGCCGCCTGTTCGCCCCCGAACCGGGCGACCAGTTGTTCGAGGGCGACCAGATCTATGTCTTCACCGACACCCGCGATGTCGACCGCACGATGGAGATCTTCGGCAAGGAAACCACGCGCGCCGACCGCGTCATCATCATCGGCGGCGGCAATGTCGGCCTCGCCGTGGCCAATGCGCTGGAAACCGGGCGTGACCGGGTGCAGGTCAAGATCATCGAACGCAATCGCGACCGCGCCGAACAGGCCGCCGACGCGCTGGAACGGACCATCGTGCTGAACGGGGACGGGCTGTCCTCGGAACTGCTGGAAGAAGCCGCGATCAGCAAGGCCGACGCGGTGATGACGCTGACCGACGACGACAAGGTCAATATCCTTGCCGCCGTCCGCGCCAAGCAGGCCGGGGCCAAGCTGGTGGTCAGCCTGGTCAACGACCCGTCCCTGCTGGGGCTGATGGGCCCCCTGGATATCGACGCCTATATCAACCCGCGATCCATCACCGTATCCACCATCCTGCGCCATGTCCGCCACGGTCGGGTGCGCGACATCTATTCCATCGGCGATGCCGAGGCCGAGGTGATCGAGGCGCAGGTGCTGCCGACCTCCTCGATGGCGGGGCGCAGTATCCGCGACATCGACCTGCCCGAGGGGGCGCTGATGGGCATGGTCCTGAAGGGGGAACGCGTGGTCAAGCCGATGCCCGATACCCGTATCGAGGAAGGCGATATCGTCTGCATCTTCGCCCTGACCGAAGACGTTCCAGAGGTTGAGCGGCTGTTGCAGGTCGCCATCGACTTCTTCTGATGGAACAGCTTGGTCGCCTGCCGCTTTTCGTGCTGATGATCGGCATCGCCGGGATGATGATGCTGATCCCAGCGGCCTATGCGGCGGTGACGCATTATCACGACATATCGCGGATGTTCCTGTTCAGCGGCGCGCTGTTGCTGGTTCTCGCGGCGCTGTTGGGCGTGGCCACCACGGGCGGGAAGATCGGTGGCGGTACGCATGGCCGGTCCGTGCTGGCAACCATGCTGGGAACATTCGTGGTGCTGCCGCTGGCGCTTGGCATGCCGCTGGCGCTGGCGCTGCCCGATACCGGGCTTTACAACGCCTGGTGGGAAATGGTCAGCTGCCTGACCACCACCGGCGCCACGCTTTATGCAGCAGACATGCTGGCCCCGCCGCTGCATCTATGGCGTTCGCTGGTGGGTTGGATGGGCGGGCTGTTCATTCTGGTCACGGCGGCGGCGATCCTGGCGCCGTTGAAGGTCGGCGGCTTCGAAATCCTCGCCTCGCCCTATGCCCGGACCGAGCGCTTCACCCGCCTGCCCGAAGGTGGCGACGGTCGGCCCCGTTCCGCCGCGCAAATGCTGAGTATGGCCGGGCGCTCTTCCACGCCGGCGATGCAGGCTCTGCGGATGCTGCGGCTGGTGGGGCCGTATTATGCGGGGCTTACGCTGGCGCTGTGGGTGCTGCTGCTGCTGGCAGGCGATCCGGGGCTGTTGGCGCTTAGCCGGGCGATGGGGACGCTGTCGACCTCGGGGATTTCGCCTGTTGCCGGCGGGATCGGGGTTGGATCCGGCCTTGTCGGCGAGTTCCTGGTCTTTGCCTTCCTGATCCTGGCGCTGTCGCGCCGCTTCTGGCCGGGCGGGGGAGAGCTGAAAGCCTCGGAATTGCTGCGTGATGATCCGGAAATCCGGCTGGGGCTTGGGGTGGTGGTGCTGGTGTCTGCGGCGCTGTTCATCCGCCATTTCTTTGCAACCATCGATATCACCACGGTCGAGAATTCACTGCCCACCGGCATGTTCCTGTCGCTGAAACATGCGGCCGTGGCCACCTGGGGCGGGTTGTTCAATGCAATGTCGTTCCTGACCACGACCGGATGGAATTCCATCGACTGGCAGGGCGCTCGCAGCTGGTCCGGCCTGCAATCGCCGGGCCTGCTGCTGGCGGGGCTGGCAATCATGGGCGGCGGGGTCGCCACCACGGCGGGCGGTGTCAAACTGCTGCGCGTTTATGCGCTTGCCCGCCAAAGTCAGCGTGAACTGGAACGGATCGTGCACCCGGCCTCGATCGCGGGGGGCGGAGTGACCGCGCGCAGGCTGCGCGGCGAGGGCGCTTATCTGGCGTTCATCTTCTTCATGCTCTTTGCAATATCGGTTTCGGTCACGGTGCTGCTGATCTCGATCCACCAGATCGAATTCGACACTGCGGTGATGCTGTCTGTCTCGGCGTTGACCAATACCGGGCCGCTGGCCAGCACCATCGCGCTGACCCCAAGTTTCGAAGCCAGCGCCGGCATCGCCTCGAACCCGTGGGAGGGATGGTCGGGTCTTGCGCTGCTTCCGAAAACAGTGCTCGCCGGGGCCATGATCGTCGGCCGGCTGGAGACATTGGCCATCCTCGCCCTGCTGACCCCCGACTTCTGGCGTCGCTGATTGGCCACAGGGGGGCGTTTGCGCCTTCAGGGCCGCTTGTCACTAAAGGATTCGTCTCATAGATTTGATTAACAATCAGAACAGGGACAAACCTATGGCCGGCGACAAACAAAATCTTCAGGACGCATTCCTGAACCACGTCCGCAAGGCCAAGGTTCCGGTAACCATTTTCCTGATCAATGGCGTCAAGCTGCAAGGCGTGATCACCTGGTTTGACAATTTCTGCGTGCTGCTGCGCCGCGACGGCCAGTCGCAACTGGTGTACAAACACGCGATCTCGACCATCATGCCGGGTGCCCCGATCAGCCTTTACGAAGGTGAAGAGTGATTGGCTGAACCCCATATCACCGAACGCGCGCCAACGCGTGCCTATGTGATCCACCCCGAGATTGACGGCGCCGGCGGAAACCGCCGCGCGCCGGAAAGCGCTTTGGAAGAAGCCGTTGCACTGGCCCATGCGCTGCCGGGCGTCGATATCGTCGGCGCGCAGGCCGTGCGACTGCGCAAGGCCGAACCGGGCAGGTTGTTCACCAAGGGCAAGCTGGAGGAGCTGGGCCTTGCGCTGCAACAGGCCGAGGCCGAGCTGGTCCTGATCGACGGCCCCGTCACCCCGGTGCAGCAGCGCAATCTGGAAAAGGCCTGGGATGTAAAGATCCTGGACCGCACCGGGCTGATCCTGGAAATCTTCGCCGACCGCGCGCGAACCCGCGAAGGCGTGTTGCAAGTGGAACTGGCGGCGCTGTCGTATCAGCGCACGCGGCTGGTCCGTGCCTGGACCCACCTTGAACGGCAGCGCGGCGGGCTTGGCTTTGTCGGTGGCCCCGGTGAAACCCAGATCGAGGCCGACCGCCGCGCCATCGACGAACAGATGACCCGGTTGCGCCGGCAGCTGGAACGCGTGGTCAAGACCCGCACCCTGCACCGCGCCGCGCGGGCGAAGGTGCCCTATCCAATTGTCGCGCTTGTCGGCTATACCAACGCCGGAAAGTCCACGCTTTTCAACCGCATGACCGGGGCCGAGGTGATGGCCAAGGACATGCTGTTCGCCACGCTTGACCCGACGATGCGGGCGATCACCTTGCCCGGCGGTCGGCAGATCATCCTGTCCGATACGGTGGGCTTCATCAGCGATCTTCCGCATGAGCTCGTCGCCGCCTTCCGCGCCACGCTGGAAGAGGTGCTGGAGGCCGACCTGATCCTGCATGTCCGCGACATCAGCCACCCCGAGACCGAGGAACAGGCCGCCGATGTTGCCGAGATCCTCGATTCGCTGGGCGTCGATGAGGATGTCGCCCTGATCGAGGTCTGGAACAAGATCGATGCGCTGTCCCCGGCCACCCGGCAGGCGCTGCGCAATGCCGACCGGCGAACCGAAGGCGTCCAGGCAATCAGCGCCCTGACCGGCGAGGGGTTGGATGAACTGACCCAAGCCATTGATGCGGCCTTGGAAACGGTCCTGTCCGAACCGAAGGAAGCGGCGACGCTGCGTCTTGATTTCAGCGACGGCCGCCGCCGCGCCTGGCTGCATCAGGCCGGCATCGTCCAGTCCGAACAGCCCGATGACGACGGTCTGACGGTTCAGGTGCTGTGGACTGCCCGTCAGCGCGCCGGGTTCGACGCGCTTTGACCTGACCCGACCGGTTTGCCGGCGCGTGCACGCCGCTTTCGGCGCAAGTCGCTGCCGGCCGGTTTACAGATCGTTATGGCTGTTCAGCAGGTCGGCCGCCCGCACCGTGCGCCCGTCCGGCATCCGGCACAGATCTGCCCGCCGACCGCCCGAGATGCGTGGCAACACCGTACCGCCGCTGCCCTGACAATAGAGCGCCGCCGGATCGACGGCCACCTGCGCCCGAGACGGCGTGCCGGTGCTGCGCGATTGGGTCGAGGAGCCGCCGCAGGCGGCCAGGGCGATCGGGCCGATCAGCAAGGTCAGGGCAAGCATGGGTCGCATCGGTCGTTCCTTATGTCGATTCCGCGAAGATTGCCGCCTCGCGCCGCCAGAGACAAGTAACGACCGTATCGCTTTCGCCCATCCTCGGCCCCGTTCTTAGCCCTGTTTTGGCCGCGCGAGCTACAGCAGCCCTTCGCGCCGAAAGCTGAACTCTCGCCCCGCGCCGATGATCAGGTGGTCGTGGATGGTGATCCCCATCACCTCGGCGCCGATGTGAATACGCTCGGTCATCGAGATATCCGCATCAGACGGTGACGGATCGCCAGAGGGGTGGTTATGGACCAGGATCAGCGCGGAGGCCCCCAGTTCCAGCGCCCGCCGCAGGATTTCACGCGGATAGACCGGGACGTGATCCACCGTCCCACGCCCCTGCGCTTCATCCGCGATCAGCACGTTCTTGCGGTCGAGAAAGAGGACGCGAAACTCCTCTGTCGCTTCATGCGCCATGGCGGTATGGCAATAATCCAGCAAGGCATCCCAACCCGACAATACCGGGCGTTGCAGGATGCGGCTACGGGCCAGACGCTGCGCGGCGGCCGCGACGATTTTCAGTTCGGTGACCACGGCGGGGCCGACGCCATCGATCCCAGCCAGTCGCGCTTCCGGGGCGGATAGCACGCGGGCGAAGTCGCCGAAGCTGTCGATAAGCCGCCGGGCCAGCGGCTTGACGTCCTGCCGCGGGATGGCGCGGAACAGGACCAGTTCCAGCAATTCGTAATCCGGCATCGGCCCGGCACCGCCGGACATGAAGCGTTCGCGCAGCCGCGCGCGATGGTCAGCCAGATAGGACGGCGCCTTTGCCCCGGGGCGGGGGATCAGCACCGCCTCGTCGCCGTCGGGGGTGAACAGCGGCAGAGGAGCTTCGTTAAAGGCGCGATTCGTGTCCATCCGCAAAGGCTTGCGCGAAAGGGGTGAAAAAACCGTTAAACGCTGCGTATGAAGGCCCGGACAAACCTGACCTTGCGCAGTTGACCTTTGGTCAATGCCGAGAAATCGCCTTGACCCAACGCCCGGCTTCCGCCCTAAACTCAATGCCATCCTCGGGCAGAATCGCCCGCTCGAAACAAGAGGTTGCTATGACCCTGATGAAAACCATCCTCGCATCGGCCGCGACGCTCGGCCTGATGGCGGGGGTTGCTGCCGCTGAACCTGCGCTGATCTTCGATCTGGGCGGCAAGTTCGACAAATCCTTCAACGAAGCCGCCTATACCGGCGCCGAGCGTTGGAAGGCCGAAACCGGCGGGACCTACAAGGAACTGGAAATGCAGTCCGAGGCGCAGCGCGAACAGGCGCTTCGCCGGCTGGCGCAAGCGGGGGCCAATCCGATCGTGATGACCGGCTTCGCCTTTGGCGAGACGCTGAACAAGATCGCGCCAGACTATCCCGACACCAAATTCGTCATCATCGATGAACAGGTCGACCAGCCCAACGTGCAATCGAACAAGTTCAATGAAGGCGAAGGCTCGTATCTTGCAGGGGTCATGGCAGCCATGGCCTCGAAAACCGGGACGGTCGGCTTCATCGGCGGTATGGATGTGCCGCTGATCCACAAGTTCGAATGCGGCTATCGGCAGGGGTTCAAGGCGGTCAAGCCGGATGGCAAGGTCGTCATCAACTATACCGGCACCACGCCGGCGGCATGGAACGACCCGGTGAAGGGCGGCGAACTGGCCAAGGCGCAGAAATCGCAGGGCGCGGACGTGATCTATGCCGCCGCCGGCGGTACCGGGATCGGCGTGCTGCAAGCCGCCGCGGATGAGGGCATCCTGTCGATCGGTGTCGATTCGAACCAGAACCACCTGCATCCGGGCAAGGTGCTCACCTCGGTCGTCAAGCGCGTGGACAATGCCGTCTTCGACGCCTTCACCGCCGGCGAGGCGGTTGAGCCGGGGCTGAAGGTCTGGGGCGTGGCTGGGGACGGTGTCGCGGTTGCGATGGACGAAAACAATGCCCCGCTCGTTACGCCTGAGATGACGGCGGCCGTCGACGACGCCAAGGCCAAGATCACCTCTGGTGAGATCGTCGTCCACGATTACGCGACCGACAACACCTGCCCGGTCGATTGATGTCAGCGGACAAGACGCAACAGGGGGGGCCGGATTCGGCCCCCCAATCCGTCCCGTCAGCGATCCAGCTGGTCGGGATATCAAAGGCATTTGGCCCGGTTCAGGCCAACAAAGACATCAACCTGACGGTGCCCAAGGGCACGATCCACGGGATCATCGGCGAAAACGGGGCCGGGAAATCGACGCTGATGTCGATCCTCTACGGCTTTTACAAACCCGATTCGGGTGAGATCCGCATCAACGGCACCCCGATCCAGATCACCGATTCCATGGCCGCGATCCGCGCCGGCATCGGCATGGTCTTTCAGCATTTCAAGCTGGTGCGGAATTTCACCGTGCTGGAAAACATCATCCTCGGGGCCGAGGACGGGCCGATGCTGCGCCCCTCGCTGGCGCGCGCGCGAACCCGCCTGCGCGAACTGGCCGAGGAATACGAATTACAGGTCGATCCGGATGAGACGATCGACGAACTCTCTGTCGGCCACCAGCAGCGGGTCGAGATCCTGAAGGCGCTGTACCGGCAGGCCGATATCCTGATCCTCGACGAACCCACTGGCGTGCTGACCCCGGCCGAGGCGGATCACTTGTTCCGTATTCTCAACGGCTTGCGGGATGAGGGCAAGACCATCATCCTGATCACCCACAAGCTGCGCGAGATCATGGAGATCACCGACAATGTCAGCGTCATGCGGCGCGGCGAGATGGTGGCGTCCGTAAAAACAGCCGAGACCACGCCCGAGGAACTGGCCGAGCTGATGGTCGGCCGAAAGGTCCTGCTGGAGGTCGACAAGACCCCCGCCCAGCCGGGCAAGCCGATCCTTGAGGTGCGCGAGCTGCGCATGATCGACGCGGACAAGGTGGAACGGATCCGCAGCGTTTCCTTTGACATTCGCGCGGGCGAGGTCGTGGGCATCGCCGGCGTGTCCGGCAACGGCCAGACGCAATTGTTGGAGATCCTCGGCGGCTTCCCCGAAAAGGGCGCGAAGATCAGCGGCGAGGTGTTGATGAACGGGCAGCCGCTGGACCTGACGGGGCGCAAATCCGACGCGGCCACCCGCCGCCAGCGCGGCATTGGCCATGTGCCCGAGGACCGGCAGGACGAAGGCCTCATCATGGACTTCGCGGCCTGGGAAAACGTCTCTTTCGGGTATCACAATGCGCCGGAATATTCGAAAGGGATCTTCATCGACCGCGCGGCGATCCGCGCCGATGCCGAGGGCAAGATCCAGCGTTTCGACGTGCGCCCGCCGAACCCCGATTTGGCGGCGCGGAACTTCTCGGGCGGGAACCAGCAGAAAATCGTGGTCGCGCGAGAGGTCGAACGCAACCCCGACCTGCTGCTGATCGGCCAGCCCACGCGCGGGGTCGACATCGGTGCCATCGAGTTCATCCACAAACGCATTGTCGAGCTGCGTGACGCTGGCAAGGCGGTGCTGCTGGTCAGCGTGGAGCTGGATGAAATCATGTCGCTGTCCGACCGCGTGCTGGTGATGTTCGACGGCATGATCATGGGCGAACGCGACCCCGAAACCACCACGGCGGGCGAGTTGGGCCTGCTGATGGCTGGGGTCACCGACACCGAGAATACCAGCCCGGCAGAGGGCATCACACCCGCCCACAACCACCCGGCCGATCACCCGGACGAGCCGACGGCGACACCGGAGGACCGTGTGTAATGGACAAGATGCCGAAATGGGCGGATGTGATCCTGACGCCGCTGATCTCACTTTTTCTGGCCTTCGCGATTTCCGCGCTGGTGATCCTCGCCATCGGGGAAAGCCCGTGGGAGGCGCTGAAGACCATGGTGACAGGCGCCATGGGGTCCAGCTATGGCTGGGGCTTCACGCTGTATTACACCACAAACTTCATTTTTACCGGGCTCGCTGTCTCGGTGGCCTACCACGCCAGCCTGTTCAATATCGGCGGCGAGGGGCAGGCGGGTCTGGGTGGTCTTGGCGTGGCCATGGTCTGCCTGTTCATTCCATGGCCGCACTGGACGCTGGCGCTGCTGGGGGCGATGGTCGGGGCTGCGGCCTTTGGCGCGGCATGGGCCTATGTCCCGGCGATCCTGCAGGCGAAACGCGGCAGTCACATCGTCATCACCACCATCATGTTCAACTTCATCGCTGCGGCGCTGATGAACTGGGTGCTGGTAAGCTGGCTGCGGCCGGTGGGCAGCATGGATCCGGCCTCGGCCAATTTTCCGGCTTCGACCCATCTGCCGAAGATCAGCGACTTTTTCGCCGCCTTCGGCATTGAATGGGGCCAGCATACACCGGCCAACGTGACATTCCTGATCGCGCTTCTGGCCTGTGTGGCCGTCTGGGCGCTGATCTGGCGCACCAAGCTGGGATACGAGATCCGCGCCTTTGGCCGGTCCGAAAGCGCGGCGCGTTATGCCGGGATCTCGCCCGTGCGGATCACCGTCATCACCATGCTGATCTCGGGCGGGTTGGCCGGGCTGATGGCGATCAATAATGTCATGGGCGAGGCAGAGCGGCTGATCCTGAACAATGTCGAGGGCGCAGGCTTCATCGGCATCGCCGTGGCGCTGATGGGCCGCAACCACCCGGTTGGCGTGCTGCTGGCGGCACTGCTGTTCGGCTTTCTGTATCAGGGTGGGGGCGAGCTGGCACTGTGGACCTCTATCCCGCGCGAGCTGATCATTGTCATTCAGGCGCTGGTGATCCTGTTTACGGGCGCCTTGGACAACATGGTCCGCATGCCGCTGGAGCGCTTCTTTACCGCCCGCCGGCTGGGGAAACGGGCATGATGGACCATATCATCCCTTATCTGCCCGGTTTTCTCGCGGCTTATGCGATTCTGGTTGTGGCGGTTGCGTCCCCCGGCCCGGCGGTGGCGATGATCCTTGGCTTTGCTGTCAGTGATGGCCGTCGCGCCGCGCTGATTGCATCGCTTGGCATTGCTGTGGGTGCGGCTTGTCTGGCGCTGGCGACGACGCAGGGCCTTGGCCTGCTGATGGCGCGTGTCGCCTGGCTGTCCACGCTCATACGCGTTGCCGGGGTCTGCTATCTGCTGTGGCTGGCCTTCAAGGCGTGGCGCAAGGCGCTGCAGCCGCCGACAATCAGCATCGCAAAGATCGCCGCGATGTCACCGCTGCGCGTTTTCCTCAGCGGTTATCTGCTGCAGGTCACCAACCCCAAGGCCATCGTTTTCTGGCTGGCCATCGCCTCGGTCGGCGCAACCGAGGCCGCGCCGTTGCCGGTGGTCGCGCTGTTCATTCTGGGCGCCTTCCTGCTGTCGCTGGCGGGGCATGCGGCCTATGCGGTGCTGCTGTCCTCGCAGCCGTTCCGGCTGGCCTATGACCGCGCCCGGCGCTGGATTGAGGGCGCGATCGGCGCTTTCCTGACCTATGTTGCCTTCCGCTTGGCAACGGATCGGAGCTGAGACATGGATTTCAACACCATCATCCAGATTCTCGACAGCTCTGTCCGTCTGATGACGCCTTTGCTGCTGGCCTGTCTTGCGGGGCTGTATTCAGAGCGCGCGGGCGTGTTCGATATCGGCCTTGAAGGCAAGATGCTGATGGCGGCCTTTACCGCCGCCACCGTCGCCGCGCTGACCGGCAATGTCTGGTTGGGCCTTTGCGCGGGGATCCTCGGGTCGCTGATGCTGTCGCTGATTCACGGGCTGGCCTCGATCACGTTTCGGGGCAATCAGCTGATTTCGGGTGTGGCGATCAATTTCCTTGCCTCCGGGCTGACCGTGCTGCTGGGGCAGAAGATCTTTGGGCTGGGTGGGCGTACGCCGAACCTGACGCCGGGGGCAGAGTTGCAGGCCATCACCACGCCCTTCCACGACTGGCTTTCGGGCATTTTCGGGCCGGATATGGCGGCGACGCTGACCACGATGCCGCGATTCACCGAAATCAGGCTGCCCTTTGCCGAGGCGCTGCGCGATGTGCCGGTGATCGGTCCGATCTACGCGGAACTGATCTCTGGCCATTCGATCCTGGTTTACGTGGCGTTCCTATGCGTGCCCGCGACCTGGTGGCTGCTGAACCGTACCCGTTTCGGGCTGCGGCTGCGCGCGGTGGGTGAAAACCCGGCATCGGTCGATACCGCGGGCGTGTCGGTGACCCGGCTGCGCTTTGCCGCGGTGGCGATCTGCGGCGTGCTGTGCGGTTTGGCCGGTGCCTATCTGGCGACCGGCCTGGCGGCGGGTTTCGTCAAGGACATGACCGCCGGGCGCGGTTTCATCGCGCTGGCTGCGCTGATTTTCGCCAAGTGGCGGCCATGGGGGGCGCTGGGTGCGACCTTCCTGTTCGGCCTGCTGGAGGCCGTTGCCAACCGCTATCCCAATCTGGAGCTGGGGCCGATCACCATCCCGTCGATGTTCATGAACGCGCTGCCCTATATCCTGACTGTCATCATTCTGGCGGGCTTTGTCGGCCGCGCCATCCCGCCGCGTGCGGGCGGAGAACCCTATGTCAAAGAGCGTTGAACTCGCCACCCTCATCCGTGAACGGGCAGGAGAGGAGGCCCCGGAATACGGGCTGATCCTCGGCTCTGGCCTTGGCCACCTGTCCAAGGCAGTTGAGGGCGTGGCCATTCCCTATGACGATCTGCCGGGCTTTCCCCATGCCGGCGTCTCGGGGCACGTGCCGCAGTTGGTGATCGGAAATCTGGAAGGCGCGCGTGTCGCGGTTTTCGGCGGCCGGTCGCATTACTACGAATCCGGGCGCGCCGATGCGATGCGCCTGCCGCTGGAAACGCTGGCGGCGTTGGGGACGAAGAAGCTGATCCTGACCAATGCGGCAGGGGCGGTGAACACCATGCTCGCGCCCGGCGGGCTGATGATGCTGAACGATCACATCGCCTTTGCCGGCGCCAACCCGCTGATCGGCGAAAAGACCGATGCCCGGTTCGTGCCGCTGACCGACGCCCATGATGCCGAAATCCGTGCTGGCCTGCGCGCCGCGGCAGAGGCCGAGGGCGTCGCCCTGCCCGAGGGCGTCTATGGCTGGTTCTCGGGCCCCAGCTTCGAAACCCCGGCCGAGATTCGCGCCGCCCGCGTGCTGGGCATGGACGCCGTGGGCATGTCGACGGTGCCGGAAATCATCCTCGGGCGATTCCTGGGCCTGCGCTGCGCGTCGATTTCGGTCATCACCAATATGGGGGCTGGGCTGTCGGATGAATCGATCAGCCACGACCACACCAAGCAGATGGCACCGTTAGGCGCGGCCAAGCTGGAAAAAGTGCTGCGCCGCTTTTTGCGCGGCTAGCCTTGGCTATCGCGCTGCCGTGAAGGAACCTGTGGCCTGCCCGGCCACGGGCTGCGACGCTATGCCGCATTCCCGGTGATGGCATCCGGCGAAAACGCAACACATGCGGCGATATGGCCGAAACTGATGGCAGGCCCCCGCTGGACTGGCGGGAAATTGATCGGTAGAGATGCGCATGCGAAGGCTGCGATTCAAGCGGCCCGATAGATTATAGCCGGTCCGCGGTGGCGGGCCTGAACCGGAGAAAAGCCGTGACCCACGCCGAAGAACACGAAGGCACGCGGAGGGACTTCCTCTACTACGCCACCGCAGGGGCAGGGGCCGTCGCCACCGGCGCCGCTGCCTGGACCCTGATCAACCAGATGAATCCGTCTGCCGACGTGCAGGCGCTGTCCTCGATCATGGTCGATATCGGCGGTGTCGAAACCGGCACTCAGCTGACGGTGAAATGGCTGGGCAAGCCCGTGTTCATCCGCCGCCGCACGCCCGAGGAAATCGAAGCCGGCCGCGCCGTCGAGCTGGGCGAGCTGATCGACCAGGGCGCGGAAAACCGCAACAAGCCGGGCGAACCCGCGACCGACGCGAACCGCGCCATGGACGAAGCCGGCGAATGGCTGGTGATGATCGGCGTCTGCACCCATCTGGGCTGCGTGCCGATCGGCGATGGCGCCGGTGATTTCGGCGGCTGGTTCTGCCCCTGCCACGGCTCGCACTATGACACCGCGGGCCGCATCCGTCGTGGCCCCGCGCCGCGGAACATGGAAGTACCCATCGCGTCCTTCGTCGACGACGCAACGCTGAAGCTCGGCTGAGGAGGCACGCATGTCCGGTATTCCGCACGACCACTACGAACCGAAAACCGCGCCTGAGCGCTGGTTGCACCGCCGTCTGCCCGTTGTCAGCCTGATCTATGACACGCTGATGATCCCGACGCCGAAGAACCTGAACTGGTGGTGGATCTGGGGCATCGTCCTGGCTTTCTGCCTGGCGCTGCAAATCGTCACCGGCATCGTTCTGGCGATGCATTACACGCCGCATGTCAGCCTGGCCTTTGCCAGCGTCGAACATATCATGCGCAACGTGAATGGCGGGCATATGCTGCGCTATCTGCATGCCAACGGCGCCTCGCTGTTCTTCCTTGCCGTCTATATCCACATCTTCCGCGGCCTGTTCTACGGCTCTTACAAGGCCCCGCGCGAGGTGACCTGGATCGTCGGGATGCTGATCTATCTGGCGATGATGGGCACCGCTTTCATGGGCTATGTGCTGCCCTGGGGTCAGATGTCTTTCTGGGGTGCGACCGTTATCACCGGCCTGTTCGGGGCCATCCCCGGCATCGGGCCGAGCATTCAGGAATGGCTGCTTGGTGGGCCGGCTGTCGATAACGCGACGCTGAACCGCTTCTTCTCGTTGCATTACCTGCTGCCCTTCGTGATCGCGGCGCTGGTTGTGGTCCATATCTGGGCCTTCCACACCACCGGCAACAACAACCCGACGGGCGTCGAAGTGCGCCGCACCTCGAAAGAGGAGGCAAAGAAGGACACGCTGCCCTTCTGGCCCTATTTCGTCATCAAGGACCTGTTCGCGCTTGCCGTGATCCTGGTCGTGTTCTTCGCCGTGGTCGGCTTCATGCCGAACTATCTTGGCCACCCAGATAACTATATCGAGGCGAACGCCCTGGCGACGCCTGAGCATATCGTGCCGGAATGGTATTTCCTGCCCTTCTACGCGATCCTGCGCGCCTTCACCTCGGACGTGTGGGTGGTGATGCTGGTCGAATGGGTGACCTTCGGCATCGTTGACGCCAAGTTCTTCGGCGTGCTGGCGATGTTCGGCGCCATCCTGGTCATGGCGCTGGTGCCGTGGCTGGATACCTCGCGCGTGCGTTCGGGTCAGTATCGCCCGATGTTCAAGTGGTGGTTCTGGCTGCTGGCGGTCGACTTCGTCGTGCTGATGTGGGTTGGCGCCATGCCGGCCGAGGGGATCTATCCCTACATCGCGCTTGCCGGCTCGGCCTATTGGTTCGGCTACTTCCTGATCATCCTGCCGCTGCTGGGTGTGATCGAAAAACCCGACCCGATGCCCGCAACGATCGAGGAAGACTTCGCCGCGCATTACGGCAAAAACACCCATCCTGCCGAGTAAGGAGAGGCAAGCATGACCCTGAGAACCAAGACCCTCACGGCCGTCGCCGCGCTGACCCTTGGCGCAGCGGCTTGGGCACAGGACGCCACGGTGACCGTGCCGGTCCCGGAAACCGCGACCCCGGCAGAAGCTGCCGAAGCGGTTGCCGATGCCGCCAATGAAGCTGCCGCTGCGGTGGGTGAAGCCGCTGGTGACGCTGCCGCTGCTGCTGCCGATAGCGCAGCCGCCGCAGCAACCGAAGCCGCCGAGGCAGTGACCGAGGAAGCGCCGGCCGCAGAGGCCCCCGCACCCGAGGCAGCGCCTGCTGCCGAAGCACCTGCGGAAGCGCCAGCCGCAGAGGCACCTGCGGAAGCGCCAGCCGCTGAAGCGGAGCCTGCTGCTGAAGCACCGGCCGAAGCAGCTACCGAAGCTCCGGCTGCCGATGCCGCACCTGCCGAAACGCCGGAAGCCGAGGCAGAGGCAGAAACTGCCCCCGCCGACGCCCCTGCGGCCGAGGAGACAGCTGCGGAAGAAGCCACCGACCCCGCCGTGGCTGCCGAGCAGACCGCCAGCGACGCAGAATTGTCGGAAGAAGCCGCAACCAGTCCCGAGGCCACCGAAGCCGTCGAGGCTGACGAGGCAGAGGCTGACGCCGAAACCACGCCCGAAGAAGCCGCTGCCGAGGAAGACCTTGGTGAAGCCGCTGCCATGGAAGGCGAGGCCGAGGTTGCCGAGGGCGCTGAGCCCGAAGCGGAAGCCGCCGCCGAGGAACATGCCGAGGCTGAAGGTGGCGATGCCGGTCATGCCGAAACGCACATCACCGACGTTGCCTTCTCCTTCGAAGGTCCGTTCGGCAAGTTCGATCAGTTCCAGCTTCAGCGTGGCCTTCAGGTTTATACCGAGGTCTGCGCGGCCTGCCACGGCATGAAGCAGGTTCCGCTGCGCACCCTTGCTGACGAGGGCGGCCCGCATCTGCCTGAAGATCAGGTTCGGGCCTATGCTGGCGCGATGGATATTACCGATCCGGAAACCGGCGAGGACCGTCCGCGCATCCCGACCGACCATTTCCCCACCGTAAGCGGCGAGGGCATGGGGCCGGACCTGTCGCTGATGGCGAAAGCGCGCTCGGGTTTCCACGGGCCTTATGGCACCGGGATCAGCCAGCTGTTCAACGGCATCGGCGGGCCGGAATACATCTATTCCGTCCTGACCGGCTATGATGGCGAAGAAAGGGAACAGGCCGGCACGGTCCTGTATCACAACACCGCCTTTGCCGGGAACTGGATCAGCATGCCGTCGCCGCTGTCGGACGATCTGGTGACCTATGAGGACGGCACCCCTGCGACCGTCGACCAGATGGCCAAGGACGTGACCGCCTTCCTGATGTGGACGGCAGAGCCGCACATGATGGCCCGCAAGAAGGTCGGCTTCGTGTCGGTGATCTTCCTGATCGTTCTCGCCTCGCTGCTGTATCTGACCAACAAGCGTCTGTGGGCGCCGATCAAGTATGGCAAGGACGCCTGAGACCGCGTCAACTGGAACTCGAACGCGCCCTTTGGGGCGCGTTTTCTTTTGCGATATCTTAACCTTCACCGGTGCATGCTGCGAATCGGAGGCTTGCGATGACCATCTATAATCTCGGCTCGATCAACGTGGACCATGTCTATCGCCTGCATCATATGCCGCAGCCGGGAGAGACGATGGCCTCGCGCGATTATGCGCAGGGGTTGGGCGGCAAGGGCGCGAATCAGTCAGTGGCAGCCGCCCGGGCGGGGGCGCAGGTGGTTCATATCGGGGCTATCTCGGCGCAGGGTGAGGATTGGGTGCTGGACCGTCTGGCCGAATATGGCGTCGATATCACCCATATTGCGCGGCTGCCGCATGTTGCTTCGGGCCATGCGATCATCCTGCTGGATGCCGGGGGCGAAAACGCGATCATCCTGCATCCCGGTGCCAATGGCCGGCTGGAGGCCGGATCAGTCGAACGTGCGCTGGAAGGCATCGGGCCGGACGATACGCTGCTGCTGCAGAATGAGACCAATCTTCAGGTCGAGGCCGCGCGTATCGCCCGTGCCGCCGGGGCGCGTGTGATCTATTCCTGCGCGCCCTTCGATATCGATGCCGCGCGCGAGGTGCTGCCGCATGTGACGCTTCTGGCGTTGAATGAGGTCGAAGCCGCGCAGCTTACTGCGGCCTCACCCGCCGGCATTCAGGTGCCGGCAATGCTGGTGACCTTGGGCGCCGACGGTGCGGAGTATCGGGATCTCGCCGCTGGCACAGTCGCGCGCCAGCCTGCCTTTCCTGTCGAAGTGGTGGACACGACGGGCGCCGGCGACTGCTTCGCCGGCTATCTGGCCGCGGGGCTGGACATGGGCCGTGATCTGCCCGAGGCGATGCGCCACGCGGCCGCCGCGGCCGCGATCAAGGTGACGCGCGCCGGCGCCGGTGACGCCATCCCCGAGGCGGCGGAGGTGCTGGATTTCCTCGCCACCCACCGCCGGGACTGAAAAAGGTACCTCTCTGTCGCGAGTTGCGGTCGTGGCTGCCGGCCGCAAGAGGGGCGCAATGAAGGCAGGCATTTCCGTCAAAGGAACCGGCCCAAGGAGCTGCTTCTGATCTGGGTCGGGGCCTTGCTGCAAATGTCCTGCCGATTGCGCAGCAGCATATCGGACGGCAGATCAGCATAGCGCTGCGCAAGCCTTCGATTATGGTCTTTCTGGTCGCTTTTGCGCGGACCGTTCCGGGGACGATGAGCTTGGCAAGGGAGCGCGTCCAGATCGACGGCATCGGTCATTCCGATGTCTGACGCCTTCGCTTTGGCGGTCTGAATGGGCACGGACGTTTCATCACGACTGTCCTGCCTGCGCGTGCGTGCCGATCAATAGCACCTGTGAAAACAGGAGGTGCCGGCTCACGCGATTGGGGTTGCGCACGCGCTTTGCATCGCTATTGCCTAATCCGTTGGCAGCGCCCCCCGACTGCGGCGGAAAATCGCGACGCATTTGAACAAAATTCGTCGGGCCTTGTGGACGTTATGCCGGCTGGACTAGAGTCAAGTTATAGATGCCATTGTAGGCAAGTGATATGTTTAACGAGGATAGGCTCATCACCAAGGGCCGTAAATTTGATCAGGTGCTGGAAGGCGCCCGCCGTGTGTTCATGCAGCACGGTTATGAGGGGGCAAGCGTCGACGATATCGCGCGCGAGGCCTGCGTATCGAAAGCAACGCTGTACAGCTATTTCCCAGACAAGCAGCTGATGTTTGTCGCGGTTTTCCGCGATGAGCTGGAACGTGAAAAAGTCGGGCGCGACGCACTGGTCGGGGCAGATCTGCCGATCAACGAGGTGCTGCGCTTTACCGGCCACATGATTGCCAACCACATGGTGTCGGAATTCGGATCGCGCACGCTGCGGCTGGCCATCGCCGAAGCAACGCGCTTTCCCGACCTCGCCGCCGAGTATTACGAGATCGGACCCCGCGCCGTTCGTCGTGCGCTCGAACGGCGTTTTCATGGTTGGCAGAGCGACGGCATGCTGCGGCAGGACATTGTCGATCTGAACCTGGCCGCCGACAGTTTCGTGCAGCTTTGCGCGGTGCGGGTGCGCGACCAGGTCATGCTGATGGGGCGAGATCAGGTCGATGACGGGGCGATCCGTCGGACGGTCGAAAACGCGATCACGGTGTTCCTGCGCGCCTTCGGCACGCCTGCGGCGCTGCGGCTTCTTGATGATTAGGGCGCTTTGCCTGTGACCCTGCTGCCCCGGCAACGGCGTGGCGATGCAGGGCGGGCTTAACACCGGGCTGCTGGACGCGTATAGGTTGCGCAAGGCCTCGGCATGTCCGGGGCTTGATGCAGGATCGTTTGAACATCAGGGACAGATGAACAGAATGACGAAGACGCCCCGTATTTTCGCCTCGCTTGCTGCCGTGGCCATGCTGGCCGGTTGTGTTGGCGGTGGCACTGCCGACGTGCCGGTGCAACCCGCCGGGATCGAGCCGCTGCCGACCATGGCCGATGACGGCCTGGCCGAGCGCAAGCCGGATCTGTGCAAGGCCAGCACCTACGCCAATTACGTCGGCCAGCCGGGCGCGGTCATCCCGACGCTGGGCATCACCAAGGACTATCGCGTGGTCGAGTTCCGCGGCATCGAACCGCAGGAATATGACCCCAACCGCATCGTCTTCCGCCTGGACGGGGCCGGCCTGATTTCCGGCGTAGATTGCGGATGAGGCTGCCGCATGTTGCAGCCGCGCTGGCGCTAGGGCTGCTGGCCGCCTGCACCCAACCGGAACTGGCGCCGAGCCCTTCGGCCCCGGGTCCTTCGGATGCCTGTGGTGCCTCGAAACTGCAGGCACTGGTTGGCAAGCCGCTGGGCGCGCTTGACGTGAAGACGCTGCCCAGTGTGCCGCGCCAGATCGGTCCCGACATGGCGGTAACCGACGATTACCAACCGGATCGGCTGAACGTCGAATATGACGCTAAGAACATCGTCACCAAGGTGTCCTGCTTCTGAATGGGGCGGGGCCACGCCGGCCCCGCCGCTTATTTGCATTTGGCATTGATTGCTGCCTTGCACGGTGTCACCATTCCGTCATGCAAAGCCCCTCGCAGCCGTTCGTTCCGCAGCCAGACCGAGTCGCCTTTGACCGGGTCGAGCTTGGATCCATCCTTTCGGTCTACGGGCGTATGGTTGCCGCTGGTGAGTGGCGCGATTACGCGATGGCCTTTCTCAGCGATGTTGCGGTGTTTTCGATCTTTCGCCATGCGGCCGAGACGCCGATCTATCGCGTGGAAAAACGGCCAAAGCTGCGGCAGGCGCAGGGGCTGTATGCGGTGATTGCGATGGATGGGCGGATCCTGAAGCGCGGGCATGACCTGGCGCAGGTGCTGCGGGTCTTTGACCGCAAGCTGATCCGCGCCGTCGATCAGCCGAGATAGGCGCGCAGCCCCTCGGGCGGGTGATCCAGCAGCGGGCCGGTTGGTTCAGGCGGATGGGCCACGCCGTCCATCACAACCACGGTTTCAGGCGCGAACAGCCGGGCGTCGTCGGGGTCATGGGTGACCATCAGCACCGTCGCGCCGTTGCGGTCGGCGATGCGCCCAAGCAGCGCCAGCATTTCCGCCTTTAGCGCCGGGCCGAGGGCGGCGAAAGCTTCGTCGAGCAGCAGGATCGGTTGGGCGCGCAGGGCCACACGTGCCAGGGCAACGCGGCTTTGCTGGCCGCCCGACAGCTGCGCCGGGCGGCGCGTGGCCATGTCCCGCAGGCCGACCTGACTCAGCGCCTCGGCCACGGCGGCGTTCTGGTCTTGCGATAGCCTCAGGTCGGCGCGCAGTCCGAGGCCGACATTCTGCGCCACGCTCAGATGCGGAAACAGGTTCTGGTCCTGAAACAGGATCGAGACCGGCCGCGCCCCCGGCGCCACGCCGGCAAGGTCCTGCCCCTGCCAGGTGATCCGCCCAGAACGGAGCGGCACGAAACCCGCGACCATCCCCAGAAGCGTCGACTTGCCCGACCCCGACGGGCCGATCACCGCCAGCCGAGCGCCAGCCGGTAGGGTGAAATCGGCGACAAGCGCGAAGTCGCCCAAGCGTGCCTCGGGCTTTTCAAAGCTGAGCATGCAGCCGGCCTCCCTTGTCGAACGCCCAGAACAGCGCAAAGCTGATTGCCATCAGAACCACTGCACAGGCCGCGGCGTCGTCCAGACGGTAGCTGTTCATCAATTGGTAAAGCAGAAGCGGCAGGGTCGGGTTCCGGCTGTCGGCGAACAGCGTGATGACGCCCAGATCGCCCATTGCCAACGCCGCCGAAAGACCGCCGGCGAAACCCAATGGACGGGCCAGTCGGGGCAGGGTCAGCAGGCGCAGCCGCGCCAGCCCGTCCATCCCCAGCGAATCCGCCAGCCGTCCGTAATCTGCCCGCAAGGCGCGTGCGGCGGGGATGAGGATGCGCAGCGCGAATGGAAGGGCCATCACCGCATTGATCGCGACCGTGACCGGCAAAGCCATCTGCTGGGCCGAGGCGACGCCGCGCAGCATCAGAAATAAGCCAGTCCCCAGCACCAGCGGCGAAGCGACGATGGGCAGCATGCCTGCCGCCTCGACCCAGCGCTGCCCACTTGCGACCGCCAAAGCCAGCATCAGCGCGATGCCAAGCGCCAGCGCGGCAGAGATCAGCGCCATCACCACGGATCGCGCCGCCGCCGTCCAGACGGCATCGGGCAGTCCGACGATATTCGGCAGGCCCTGCAGGATGACATGCGCCAGCGGCGTCAGCAAAAAGGCCGCAGCAAGGGCGATAACAAGCACATCGGCCCCGCGCCGCCAGCCGGGCGGGGCGGGCAGGGCGATATCGCGGTCAAGCCCGGCGCCAAAGCCTGCCGGCACCGTCACCCGCGTCGACAGGCCCAGTGCCAGCAGGCACAACCCGACCTGGATCAGCCCCAGCGTCGCGGCCTTGCCCATGTCGAAATCAAAGCGGAAGGCCTGATAGATCGCCAGCTCGATCGTGGTGGCGCTGGGGCCGCCGCCAAGCGTCAGCGCGACGGCAAAGCTGGTCAGGCAGACCAGAAACACCGCCAGCCAGGCGCCGGGAAGAACCTCGCGCAGCATCGGGCGTTCCAGGTGGCGGCCCATATCGGCGGCGGAAAAGCCCAGCGATTGGGCCAGCCGGAACCTCTCGGCCGGGATGGCCTGCCAGCCGTGCAGGATCATCCGCACCGCCAGCGGCAGGTTGAAGAAGACATGGGCAAGGATCACCCCCTGCCAGCCGAAGATGCTGACCCGGTCGACGCCCAGCAGCGCCAGCGTGTCATTGACCAGCCCATTGCGGCCAAAGACCGCGACCAGCCCCATGATCGCCACGATCACCGGCAGGATGAAGGGCGCACCCAACAAGGTGATCAGCAGCCCACGCCCGGCAAAGCGCCGCCGCGCCAACGCCCGCGCCACTGGCACCGCCAGCACCGCCGACAGGGTCGCCGACAGGGCTGCCTGCCAGATGGTAAAGCGCAGTGCGGCCCAGTCCCACGGACCCAGTGCCGACAGTCCGCCGGCATAGGCGGCGACCACTGCCAGCGTGCCCAGCACCAGCAGGATCAGCCCGGCCCCGACCCATGTGCCGGGCGAGCGTGCTATTGTGCGAAGACGCTCAGCCATTCTTCCAGCGCGGGCTTGCGCATTTCCTCGGCCTCGGTTTCCGACAGGAAGATGGTGCGTTCGGGGCGGTCAAGTGCTGCGAAATAGGCCGGAAGCTGGTTGCGCGGCAGTTTCGAGGGATAGGACCAGTTCGCCTCGGCGATCATGCCCTGAAAGTCGGGCGACAGAACGTAGTCCATGAATTTCGCAGCCAGTTCGGGCTGGTCAGAGGAGGCCAGCTTTGCGGCCAGTTCGGCCATGAAGTAATGGCCTTCGGGGAAGATGGCGGCGCGCTTGGTGGTGTCCTGCTCGGCCCCGATGTGATAGGCGGGCGAGGTGGTGAAGCTCAGCACCATGTCCACCTCTCCCTCGGTGAACATGCCATAGGCTTCCGACCAGCCCGGCGTTACCGTCAGAACCTTCGGGCGCAGCTTCTGCCAGGCCTCGACCGCCTTGTCGCCGTAAACCGACTTGACCCAAAGCAGCATCGACAGCCCAGAGATCGAGCTGCGCGGATCCTGAATGGCGATCTTCAGATCGTCAGGGGCGTCCAGCAGGTCCTGAAAGGTCGAGGGCGGGTTCGCCAGCCGGGTCGCGTCATAGATGAAGGCCGTTTCCGACCAGTTGAAGGGCAGAAAGGTGTCATCGGTCCAGGTCACCGGCAAGGTCAGGCCGTTCAGGTCCTGGCCATGGGGCGCGAACAGGCCCGATTCGCGCGCGCGCAGCGTGGTATCGGTGTTCAGCCCGATCACCACGTCTGCTTCTGTCCGGTCGCCTTCCAGCATGATGCGGGGCAGCACGTCGCCGGTCACCATCACCAGATCGCAACCGCAAATCTTTTCGAAGCCCGCTTCGATCTTGGGGCCGGGCCCCCATTCGGTGGCGAAATAGTCGGGTGCGTAAAGGGTGAGTTCGGGGCCTGCGGCCATGGCGGCGTTGGTTGCCGGCATGGTAACGGCCAGCAGGGCTAGGGCGGCAAATCGCATCGCTTCCTCCTTCGTCAGTAGGGCTTCGGAAAGAAGGGGCAGCGAAACCTTCCCTCCGCCGGGGTTAGCCGGATCAGGTTCTACGGGTCCGCAAACGCGTCTCAGCCGGACGGCCCCCCGAGGCGAGCCAAGCATGGGCAAACCCGCGCGCGCGCGCAAGGGCGATCTTCGTGCGGTGACGGCGCCGCCTGCGCCTTGCCGCAGCGGGCGCGGGCCGCTAACGAAGGGGGCAAAGGAGATCCGTGATGAGCCTGAACAGCTTTGGCCATGTTTTCCGCGTCACCACTTGGGGCGAAAGCCACGGGCCGGCGCTTGGCGCTGTCGTCGACGGCTGTCCTCCGGGCGTGCCCCTGACCGAGGAATGGATCCAGCCCTTCATGGATCGCCGCCGGCCCGGCACGTCGAAAAACACCACTCAGCGGCAAGAGGCCGACCGGGTCCGCATCATGTCGGGCGTGTTCGAGGGGCGGACGACCGGCACGCCGATCATGCTGATGATCGAAAATACCGACCAGCGGTCCAAGGATTACGGCGACATCGCGCAGGCATTCCGGCCGGGCCATGCCGACATCACCTATCAGCAGAAATACGGCATTCGCGATTATCGCGGCGGCGGGCGTTCCAGCGCGCGCGAAACCGCCGCGCGGGTCGCAGCGGGCGCGGTGGCGCAGGCGGTGCTGGGCGAATTGGCGCCGGGGTTGCAGATCCTCAGCTATATGGTCCAGATGGGTGAGATGCGGCTGGACCCGGCCCGCTTCGACGAGGCCGCCATTGCCCGGAACCCGTTCTTCCTGCCCGACGCCAGCGCCGCGCAGGCATGGGAGGATTACCTGACCGGCATCCGCAAGGCGCAGAACAGTGTCGGCGCCGCGGTCGAGGTGCTGATCCGCGGCTGCCCGCCCGGCCTTGGCGCGCCGGTTTACGGCAAGCTCGACACCGAACTGGCCGCCGCGATGATGTCGATCAACGCCGTGAAGGGCGTCGAGATCGGCGAGGGGATGCAGGCCGCCGCGCTGACCGGCACCGAAAACGCCGACGAGATCCGCATGGGACCGAACGGCCCCGAATATCAGTCGAACCATGCCGGCGGGATACTGGGCGGGATTTCGACCGGACAGGACATCGTGGTGCGTTTCTCGGTCAAGCCGACCAGTTCGATCCTGACGCCGCGCCGGACCATCAATGCCAAGGGCGAGGAGATCGACCTGATCACCAAGGGCCGCCACGATCCTTGTGTCGGCATCCGCGCCGTGCCCGTGGCCGAAGCGATGGCGGCCTGCGTGATCCTGGACCAGTTGATGCTGGACCGGGCCCAGACCGGCGGTCAGCGAGGGCGGATCGGCTAGGCGATTCGCAGGTCGCGTTACAATTCAGCAGAACCCAGCGGGCCGCCAATGTGCGGCCCGTTGTGATTTTCTGCGCGGTTTCAACCGGATGCCCTGCCTGTGGGCTTGTCACGAAATTGTCACAAACCCGTCGCATAAGCTTCGTATTCCCGGCCTAGGGAATGCGCAGGCCAATTCGTGCCACCCTAAAAGCGTTCAGGAGTGATCCTATGAAATCCGTCAAGCTTGCCGTTTCGGCCATTGCCATCATCGCCGCCAGCGCCTCGGTCGCCTCGGCCCGCGATCAGGTTCAGGTGTCCGGCTCGTCGACCGTTCTGCCCTATGCGACCATCGTCGCTGAAGCCTTCGCCGAAAACACCGACTTTGCCGCGCCTGTCGTAGAAGGCGGCGGTTCCTCGGCCGGGCTGAAGCAGTTCTGCGAAGGCGTGGGCGAAAACACCATCGACGTCGCCAATGCCAGCCGCAAGATCAAGGATGCCGAGATCGAGACCTGCAAGGCCAACGGCGTCGCCAATATCGTCGAGGTCCAGTTCGGCTATGACGGCATCGTCTTCGCCTCGGACGCAGCCGGCGCCGATTTCGTGCTGACCCCGAAAGACGTGTTCCTGGCGCTTGCCAAGGATGTGGCCACGGATGGCGCGGTTTCCGCCAACGCCGCCACCAAGTGGTCTGACGTGAACCCCGAGCTGCCCGATCAGGACATCCTGGTCTTCGTGCCCGGCACCAAGCACGGCACCCGCGAAGTGTTCGAGGAAAAAGTCCTGATCGCCGGCTGCGAAGAAGCGGGCGCGATGGAAGCCTTTGCCGCCGCCAATGGCGGTGACGAAGATGCCGCTGAAGACGCCTGCAAGGCGCTGCGCACCGATGGCAAATCGGTCGATATCGACGGCGACTATACCGAGACCCTGGCCCGCATCGACAGCAACAAGAACGGCGTCGGCGTGTTCGGTCTGTCCTTCTATGAAAACAACACCGACAAGCTGAAAGTCGCGACCATCAATGGCGTGACACCTTCGGTCGACAGTGTGGCTTCGGGCGAATACCCGGTTTCGCGCCCGCTGTATTTCTACGTCAAGAAGGACCACATCGGCGTCATCCCGGGCCTGAAGGAATATGCCGAGTTCTTCGTCTCGGATGAGATCGCAGGCACCGATGGCCCGCTGGCCGCTTACGGCCTGGTCCCGGATCCGCAGCTGGCCGACGTCCAGAAGAACGTCGCCGACGAAGCCGTGATGCAGTAACACAGCAGGCCGGGCGGCGTATCTGCCGCCCGGTCCGCCCGTCCTTCGGGGGGAAGTCATGCCCGTCATGTGGATTGTCCTGATCGTGCTGATGCTGGCGACGGCCGGCTTCGTGCTGGCCCAACGCCGCGCCCTTGCCTCGGCTGAGGGGGATGCCCGGCGGCTGCATTCGCGGCCCGCTTATTACGGCTGGAATGCGGCGCTGAGTGCGCTGTTGCCCGGGCTGCTGGTCCTGGGGCTGTGGCGGATGGCGATGCCGCCTTCGGCCGTGATGGCCGCGGCCGCGCTGATCGCCGCGCTGGCAGGCGTGGCCGTGGCGCTGCGCAGCACCAATGCCGATTTCCGCGCCCGCAACCGGGTCGAGCAGGTCGTGCGCGGGCTGCTGATCGTCTGCGCCTCGGTCGCCATTGCCACCACGATCGGCATCATCCTGTCGCTGGTCTTCGAATCGGCGCAGTTCTTCCGCATCTATCCCTGGCAGGATTTCCTGTTCGGCACCGAATGGACGCCCAGCTTTGGCGGCGGGTCCGAACTGGGGATGCTGCCGCTGCTGTGGGGAACGTTGTATATCTCGCTCATCGCGCTGCTGGTGGCGGTGCCGATCGGGCTGTTCGCCGCAATCTACATGTCCGAATATGCCAGCCCGCGCGTCCGCGCCTGGGTAAAGCCCGCCATCGAGATCCTGGCCGGTATCCCCACCATCGTTTACGGCCTGTTCGCGCTGGTGACGGTCGGGCCCTTGCTGCGCGACTGGATCGCCCAGCCGGCTGGACTGGGTGACAGCGGGTCGTCGGTGATGACGGCGGGGATCGTCATGGGGATCATGTTGATCCCCTTCGTCAGCTCGCTGTCGGATGACATCATCAACGCCGTGCCGCAAAGCCTGCGCGACGGCAGCCTGGGCCTTGGGTCCACCCCGTCGGAAACCATCCGCAACGTGGTTCTGCCTGCCGCCCTGCCGGGGATCGTCGGCGCCATCCTTCTGGCTGCGTCCCGGGCCATTGGCGAGACGATGATCGTGGTGCTGGGCGCCGGCGCCATGGCCAAGATCAGCGGCAACCCGTTCGAGGCGATGACCACGATCACCGTCAAGATCGTCGGCCAGCTGACCGGCGACAATGATTTCGCCAGCCCTGAAACGCTGGTTGCCTTCGCGCTTGGTCTGACGCTGTTCGTCATCACCTTGGCGCTGAACATCTTCGCGCTTTACATCGTGCGCAAGTATCGGGAGCAGTACGAATGACCGACACCACCCCCGATCTGGTCCCCGCACCGGCCACGCCCGCGCAGAATTCGCTGCTGGTCGCCGATGCCCGCACCCGCCGCCGCAACGCCGCCGAGACCCGCTTTCGCGCTTATGGCATCATCGCCATCGGTCTGGCCATCGCGGCGCTGGTTTGGCTGCTCAGCACCATCATCGCCGATGGGGCCGGTGCCTTCCGGCAGACCTATGCGACCATCCCGGTCACGCTCGACGCCGCTGTCGTCGATCCCAAGGGCAACCGCGACCCGGAGGAGATGAAGAAAGTCCTGACGCTCAGCTATGACAAGTTGCTGATCACGGGGATGCAGGACTATCTGGCGCAGGAAGGCATTCAGATTGCCGGGCTAAGCGATCAGGATGTGAAGGGCTTTCTGTCGGATCAGGCCAAGGCCAACCTGCGCGATGCGGTGCTGGCCGATCCCGCGCTGGTGGGCGAGGTGGTGACCGTGCCGGCGCTGACTTCCTCGCGCATCGACGGATATTTCAAGGGTCGCGTCACCGCCGAGCAGGCCGCGCGCGACAGCAAGACCAGCCCAGAGCAGCTTCAGCTGGCGGACGCGCTGCATGCGAACGGTGCGCTGGAAACCCGCTTTAACAGCGATTTCATCACCAATGCCGATGCCTCGGAAACCCGGCCAGAGGCAGCAGGTCTGGGCGTGGCGATCCTCGGTTCGGCCTATATGATGCTGATCGTGCTGGTGCTGGCCCTGCCGATCGGGGTCGCGGCCTCGATCTACCTGGAGGAGTTCGCGCCGAAGAACCGCCTCACCGACCTGATCGAGGTGAATATCGCCAACCTGGCCGCCGTGCCGTCCATCGTCTACGGCATCCTTGGGCTGGCCGCCTTCATCAACTTCATGGGGCTGCCGCGTTCTGCACCCATCGTTGGCGGGTTGGTGCTGACCCTGATGACACTGCCGACGATCATTATCGCCACCCGTGCCGCGCTGAAGGCGGTGCCGCCGTCGATCCGCGACGCCGCCCTTGGGGTGGGTGCCAGCCGTATGCAGACGGTCTTTCACCATGTGCTGCCGCTGGCCATGCCCGGCATCCTGACCGGCACAATCATCGGTCTGGCCCATGCGCTTGGCGAAACCGCGCCGCTGCTGCTGATCGGCATGGTGGCTTTCGTGCAGGATTATCCCGACGCCCCGCCCGCCGGGCTTATGGACCCCACCTCGGCGCTGCCGGTGCAGATCTACAACTGGACCCGCCGCGCCGATCCGGCCTTCTTCGAACGGGCCGCAGGTGCGATCATCGTGCTGCTGGTCTTCCTTCTCATCATGAACCTGGCCGCCATCTGGCTGCGCCGCCGGTTCGAACGTCGCTGGTAACAAGGGGGCAAGGGTGAAAAACATGAATGTCATGGCGAATCTGGAGCGTAAATTGGCACAGGATGACATCAAGATCTCGGCCCGTGAGGTGCAGGTCTTCTATGGTGAAAAGCACGCCATCAAGGACGTGAATGTCGATATCCTCGACAAGACCGTCACCGCCTTCATCGGGCCGTCCGGCTGCGGAAAATCGACCTTCCTGCGCTGCATCAACCGCATGAACGACACCATCGACGCCGCCCGCGTCGAGGGGAAGATCGTCCTTGATGGCGAGGATATCTATGACAAGCGCGTCGACCCGGTGCAGCTGCGCGCCAAGGTCGGGATGGTGTTCCAGAAGCCGAACCCTTTCCCGAAGTCGATCTATGACAACGTCTCCTACGGGCCGCGCATTCATGGCCTTGCCCGCTCGCGCAGTGAACTGGACGAGATCGTCGAAAAATCGTTGCGCGGTGCCGCCCTGTGGAACGAGGTCAAGGACCGGCTGCACGAAGCCGGGACCGGCCTTTCGGGCGGTCAGCAGCAGCGCCTGTGCATCGCGCGTGCCGTGGCCACCCAGCCCGAGGTGCTGCTGATGGACGAGCCCTGTTCGGCGCTTGACCCCATCGCGACCAGTCAGGTCGAGGAATTGATCGACCAGCTCCGGCAGGATTTCTCGGTCGTGATCGTGACGCATTCGATGCAACAGGCGGCACGCGTCAGCCAGAAAACGGCGTTCTTCCACCTTGGCAACCTTGTCGAATATGGTGCGACGGACGACATCTTCACCAATCCGCAAGATCCGCGGACGGAAAGCTATATCTCGGGCCGGATCGGCTGAGGACGACAAGAGGAGCGAGACGTGAGCAGTGAACAAAGACATATCGCATCGGCCTTCGACCGCGATCTGGAAACCATTCAGGCGCTGGTGGTGCGCATGGGCGGCATGGTCGAACGGGCCATCGCCGATGCCGCGACCGCGCTGGAAAAGCTGGACGAAGATCTGGCCGAAGACGTGCGCCGCCGCGACAAGGAAATCGACGCGCTGGATGCGCAGGTGAACGAAGAAGCCGCCCGCCTGATCGCCCTGCGCGCACCGACCGCAACCGATCTGCGGCTGGTGCTGACCGTCATCAAGATCTCCGCCTCGTTGGAGCGGGTGGGGGATTACGCCAAGAACATGGCCAAGCGCAGTCATGTGCTGGCGACGCTGCCGTCGATCGACGGGGCCGGCATGGCGCTGCGGCGGATGTCGCATACCGTGGACCGGATGCTGAAAGACGCGCTCGACAGCTATATCCAGCGCGATGCCGTGCTGGCCAATGACGTGCGCGACCGCGATCTGGAAGTGGACCAGATGTATAACGCGCTGTTCCGCGAATTCCTGACCTATATGATGGAAGACCCGCGCAACATCACGCCTTGCATGCATCTGCATTTCATCGCCAAGAACGTCGAACGCATGGGCGATCACGCCACCTCGATCGCGGAACAGGTGATCTATCTGGTCACCGGCGAGATGCCCGAAGAGGCGCGCCCCAAACGCGACGGCGTGGTGCATGCGCCCGAACTGCTGAACGAAGCCGAGGAATGAGCATATGGCCCGCCGCCAAACCCCCTGCGTGCTGATCGTCGAAGATGAAGGCGCACAGCGCGAAGTGCTGAAATACAACCTCGAAGCCGAGGGTTTCGAGGTGGTCATGGCCGAAAACGGCGACGAGGCCCTGTTGCTGGTGGCCGAGGAAGACCCCGACCTGATCGTGCTGGACTGGATGCTGCCCAATGTCTCTGGGATCGAGATCTGCCGCCGCATCAAGGCCGATCCGGGCACCCGCCAGATCCCCATCGTGATGCTGTCGGCGCGTGGCGACGAGGTCGACCGCGTGCGCGGGCTGGAAACCGGGGCTGACGATTATGTGGTAAAGCCCTATTCGGTGGTCGAGTTGATGGCGCGGCTGCGCACGCAGCTGCGCCGGACCCGGCCCGCGACCATGGGCGAACGGCTCAGCTTTGCGGACATCATCCTTGATTCCGGCGAACATCGGGTGTTCCGGGGTGGGCAGGCGCTGCATCTCGGCCCGACCGAGTTCCGGCTGCTGTCGACGCTGATGGAAAAGCCCGGTCGGGTCTGGACGCGTGAACAGTTGCTGGACCGGGTCTGGGGGCGCGACATCTATGTCGATACCCGCACCATCGACGTCCATGTCGGGCGGCTGCGCAAGGCGCTGATGAGCCATGGCGGCGACAATCCGGTGCGGACGGTGCGCGGTACGGGCTATGCGCTCGGCTAAGGCCGGTAATCAGAAATCCAGCTGGGCGTAATGCGGTGCCGGGTGAAGCCCCGGCACCTGATCGGCCAGCACGCTGCGAAAGGCCGGGCGGGACTTGATCGTGGCGTACCATTGGCGCACCAGATCCGAACGGTCCCAGTCCACGTCCGAGATATAATCCAGGCAGGAAAAATGTGCGGCGGCGGCGAAATCGGCGATGCTCAGCGTCGGGCCAGCCAGCCAGCGGCGCTCTTCCAACAGGCTGTGCATATAGTCGATATGGGCTTTGACCGCAGCCAGCCCCGACTTGACCACGCGTGAATCGGGATAGCCGGTCTTCTGGACCTTCTTCCACACACGCTCGGTCAGGACGGGCCGAGTCACCTCGGCGTTGAATTTGTCGTCGAACCAGGCGCACAACCGGCGCACCTCGTACCGGCCGGCAGCGCTGTCGGGCATCAGGGGCGGGGTCGGGACGGTTTCGTCCAGATATTCGCAGATCGCCTGGCTTTCGGCCAACAGCATGCCGTCATGGCGCAGCACCGGGATCTTGCCCGCCGGATTGCGGCGGAACAGTTCGGGGCCCTGTTCCCAGTAACGTTCCTCGGCCAGTTCGACCTCGATCCGCTTTTCGGCCAGCACCAGCCGGACCTTGCGCGAAAACGGCGACAAGGGCGTGTGATACAGCCGCGAGGGCTGGCCAGCGGCGCGGCTGGTGACGGGGGCGGACGGGGCATATGGGTCGGTCATGGCCAAGGTGATACGCGATCGGGCGGGTCGGTTTCAACTGTGCGCGATCCGCTTCGGCCGCGTCCCGCCTGCATTGCCCCCGGCGGGGCGGGGCGTTATGTCATAGGCGCAGGCAGGAAAGGGCAAGGATGGCATATAAGGTCTTCATCGACGGCGAGGCCGGTACGACCGGCTTGCAGATCCGTGACCGCCTTGCGGGGCGCGACGATATCCGGCTGATCCAGATCGATCCCGATCTGCGCAAGGATGCCGATGCCCGCCGCGCCTGCTTTGCCGAAGCCGATGTTGCGATCCTGTGCCTGCCTGACGCGGCAGCGAAGGAAGCGGTGGCGCTGTCGGCTGATCTGCCGGTGCGGATCATCGACGCCTCAACCGCGCATCGGGTCGATCCCGAATGGGTTTACGGCTTTGCCGAACTGACGCCGGCGGCGCGCGGCCGGATCGCCTCGGCGCGGCTGGTCAGCAATCCGGGCTGCTATGCGACCGGCGCCATCGCCATGATCCGCCCGCTGCTGGCGGCGGGGCTGATCGCGCCGGACGATGCTTTGGCGATCAATGCCGTCTCGGGCTATACCGGCGGCGGCAATGCGCTGATCGCCGAATATGAAAACGGGACAGCGCCGGATTTCTTCCTTTATGCGCTGGCGCAAAGCCACAAGCACATCCCCGAGATCATGGGCATGACCGGCCTGCAGGTGCAGCCGGTCTTTGCGCCCTCGGTCGGGAATTTCGCGCAGGGCATGGCGGTGTCGCTGCCGCTGTATCTGGGCGATGATCTGACGCTGTCGAACCTGCACGGGGCGCTGGCGCAGCACTATGCCGGGGCCGAATTCGTCCGCGTCCGCGAGGCCGAAGAAATCGGCGCCCGCGTCGACCCGCAGGCGCTGAACGGCACCAACATGATGGAGATCTCGGTCCATGGCGACGACGCGGCGGATTGCGCGGTCGTCGTGGCGGTGCTGGACAATCTGGGCAAGGGCGCGTCTGGTGCGGCGGTCCAGAACCTGAACATCATGCTGGGCATCGACGAAGGGGCAGGACTATGAGCGGCAAGAAACCGGTTGTTCTGTGCATTCTGGACGGTTGGGGGATTTCCGACCGGCCCGAACAAAGCGCGCCGGATCAGGCGAATACGCCCACGATGGACCGGCTGCTGGCGACTTGCCCGCATTCGACGTTGATAACCTATGGCCCCGATGTGGGGCTGCCGAAGGGCCAGATGGGAAATTCCGAGGTCGGTCACACCAATATCGGCGCCGGCCGCGTGGTGGCGATGGATCTGGGGCAGATCGACCTGGCCATCGAAGACGGCAGCTATTACGCGAATACCGGGCTTGGCGATTTCATTGAAAAGCTGAAGGCGACCGGCGGCACCGCGCATCTGATGGGCGTGGTGTCGGATGGCGGCGTGCATGGGCACATCCAGCATGTCCTCGCCTCGGCCCGTGCTGTCGCTGAAAAGGGTGTGCCGGTGGTGATCCACGCGATCACCGACGGGCGCGACGTGCCACCGAAATCAGCCATGGGCTTCATGACCGAACTGCAGGGCAGCCTGCCCGATGGCGTGCGGATCGGCACCGTGATCGGGCGCTATTTCGCGATGGATCGAGACAATCGCTGGGACCGGGTGGGCCGCGCTTATGCCGCGATGGTGGCCGGACAGGCAGAGTTCAGCGCGCCAGATGCGGCGCATGCGGTCGAAGCGGCCTATGCCCGAGATGAGACGGATGAATTCATCCAGCCGACGCTTGTCGCGGATTATGCGGGCGCGAAGGATGGCGACGGCTTTTTCTGCCTGAACTTCCGCGCCGATCGCGCGCGCGAAATCCTGTCGGCTATCGGCCAGCCCGATTTCAACGCCTTCGACACTGGTGTGCGCCCGAAATGGGCGGCTTTGCTGGGGATGGTCGATTATTCCGCCACGCATGACACCTTCATGACTGCCGCCTATCCCAAGCGGCAGGTCGAGAATACCCTGGGCGCATGGGTGGCGAAGCAGGGGCTCAGCCAGTTCCATTTGGCCGAGACCGAGAAATATCCGCATGTCACCTTCTTCCTGAACGGCGGCAAGGAAGCACCCGAACCGGGCGAGGACCGGCATATGCCCGCCAGCCCCAAGGTCGCGACCTATGATCTGCAGCCCGAAATGGCCGCGGATGAGGTCGGCGATTGGTTCGTGCGGGCGATCGAGGAAGGCTATGACCTGATCGTGGTCAATTTCGCCAATCCCGACATGGTCGGCCATACCGGCAGCCTGCCGGCGGCGGTGCTGGCCTGCGAGGCCGTGGACCGCAATCTGGGCCGGGCAATGGATGCCTTGGCGAAGGCGGGCGGCGCGGCGGTCATCATCGCCGATCATGGCAATTGCGAAACCATGATCGACCCGGCGACGGGCGGGCCGCATACCGCCCATACCACCAACCCGGTACCGGTCATCGTGGTCGGCGATCCCGCAGCCGACGCCTTGCGGCCCGGCGGACGTCTGGCCGATGTGGCGCCCACGGTGCTGGATCTGATGGGGCTGGAACTGCCCCCCGAAATGACCGGCCGGAGCCTGATCGAGCGCGCATGAAACGATTTCTGCCTTTCGCGCTGATCGCCGCGCTGGCGCTGCCCGCCGGTGCCAGCAATGCCCAGTCCGGGGGCGGCGACGACCCCGGCGAAGATGCCGCCCGTGCGGCCTTCCAGCTGCGCGAGGCGACTGGCCGGCTGGAAGACGCATTGACCAAGGACGATCAGGTCACCGCGCTGACAGACATGATCCACGCCTATGAAACGGGGCTGACGGCCATGCGCGCAGGGCTGCGTCAGGCCGGCATCCGCGAACAGGAAATCCGCACCGAATGGGAGGCGCGCCGGGCCGATCTGTCGAAGATCATCGGGGTGATGACAGCGATGGAGCGCTCGCCCGAGACGCTGATGCTGCTGCACCCGGCGGGGCCAGAGGCCACGGCGCGGTCGGGCATGATCATGTCCAGCGTCGTGCCCGGCCTGCGCGAGGAGGCCGACCGGCTGAAGGCGGGGCTCGACAACATCGCAGAGGTGCGCGTGCTGCAAGAGGACGCGGCCAATACCCTCGCCGAAGGCTTGGGCCGCGTGCAGGAAGCGCGGCGGCTGCTGGCCAGTGCCGCCAACGACCGCTCGACCATGCCCAAGCGCTTTGCCGACAACCCCGAGGAGTTGCAGGCACTGGAAAAATCGGCGGCAACGCTTGACGGCTTTGCCGAAGGCATTGCTGACATGGAATCCGATGTCGGCCCGCCACTGGCCGATTTCGAAGGCGCGCAGGGCTCGCTGTCGCTGCCGGTCATGGGGCAGGTGCTGCGCCGCTATCAGGAAGCCGACGCGGCCGGGATCGAACGCCCGGGACTGGTCATTGCCACACCACCCGCAGCGCTGGTGACGACGCCATGGCCCGCGACGATCCGTTACCGGGGGCCGCTGCTGGATTACGGCAATGTGATGATCCTCGAACCGTCGAAGGATTATCTGTTGGTTCTGGCCGGCATGGCGCAGGTCTTCGGCGAGGTCGGCGACGTGCTGGCCGCCGGCGAACCCGTTGGTCTCATGGGCGGAACAGAGCCGCCGGCGCAGGAATTTGGCATTGATTTCGTGGTCAATGCCGCGACCGGGAAAGGTGCCGACCGCACGGAAACGCTGTATCTCGAACTGCGCCGGGACAAGCAAACGCTAGACCCGGCCGAGTGGTTCGTGCTCAATCACATTGTCGACCAAACGCAGAAGCAGGCTGAAGGACAGGCGGACACGCAATGAAGAACTATCTGATCGCGGGCATCGGCGGCACTCTGGCCGGTCTTTTGCTGACCACGCAGCTTGCCGGGCCGATCCTGGCGCAGGACGCTTCCAGCAATGCGGACGTGTACGAACAGCTGGACCTGTTCGGAAATGTCTTTGAACAGGTGCGCGGCCAATATGTCGAGGAAACCGACGCCAAGAAACTGATCGAGGCGGCCATCAACGGCATGCTGCAATCGCTGGACCCGCATTCCTCGTTCCTGCCGGCCGACGATTACGAGGACATGCAGACCCAGACCCGCGGCAGCTTCGGCGGCTTGGGGATCGAGGTCGGGCAGGAAGACGGTCTGGTCAAGGTCATCTCGCCCATGGATGACACCCCCGCTGCGGAAGCAGGCGTGAAGGCCGGCGATTTCATCACCCATGTCAACAGCGAGCCGCTTATGGGGCTGACGCTGGATCAGTCGGTCGACCTGATGCGCGGCGAGATCGGGTCCGAAGTCACCATCACCATCCTGCGCGAGGGCGAACAGGAGCCCTTCGATCTGAAGATGATCCGCGACACCATCAAGCTGACCGCCGTGAAGGGCCGGACCGAGGGCCACGTCGTGGTGCTGCGCGTTGCCACCTTCAACGACGAAACCATGTCCTCGCTGGAAGCCGATCTGAAAATGGCCGTCGACGAGATCGGCGGCATCGACAAGGTGACCGGCTTCGTCATCGACCTGCGCAACAACCCCGGCGGGCTGCTGGATCAGGCAATCTACGTGTCGGACGCGTTCCTGGACAAGGGCGAGATCGTCTCGACCCGCGGCCGCACGCCCGAAGAAAGCGAACGCTGGAACGCCACGCCGGGCGATCTGGCCGAAGGCAAGCCGGTTGTGGTGCTGATCAACCGCGGCTCTGCCAGCGCGTCCGAGATCGTGACCGGGGCGCTTCAGGACCATCGCCGCGCCATCGTCGTGGGCGAAAAGTCCTTCGGCAAGGGCTCGGTCCAGACGGTGCTGCCGGTGACCTCGGACAGCGCCATGCGGCTGACCACGGCACGCTATTACACCCCCTCGGGCCGGTCGATTCAGGCGCTGGGGATCAATCCCGACATCATCGTCGCTCAGCCCCGTCCCAAGCCCGAAGAGGAGGACGAGGACCAGCCGCGCACCGAATCCAGCTTCTCGACCTCCGAGGCTGAACTGCGGGGCGCACTGAACAATGACAG
This sequence comes from Paracoccus xiamenensis, assembly GCF_011308835.1. GTDB lineage: Bacteria > Pseudomonadota > Alphaproteobacteria > Rhodobacterales > Rhodobacteraceae > Paracoccus > Paracoccus xiamenensis. The sequence goes on from NZ_JAAOHY010000004.1 coordinate 304,161, forward strand.
CTATTCCGACGAGGAAAAGCGTCAGCTGGAAGAAGAAGCCGCCGAGGTCGAGGCGACCGCCAAGCTGCGCGAGGAGGATTATCAGATGGCCTATGCCATCGACATCCTGAAAGGCCTTTCGGCGGTGGATTTCCGCGCCGATGCGGTACCTGAATCCGCCAAACCCGCCACCACCGGCGAGGATTCCGGCACCGAGGGCACCCCCGCCACCGACGCGCCGGAAATGGAAGATGACGGCGGCGCACCAGGCGAAGGTGCCGCCGAGGCCCCCGCGACCGAAGGCACGCAATGACCGAGGGCGGCGAACGGTTGGGGCCGGGGGGGCTTCCCTACCGGCCCGGCGCGGGTGTGGTGCTGGTCAATGACGACGGGCTGATCTGGGCCGGGCTGCGCATCGACAGCACGGTCGAGGCCTGGCAGATGCCGCAGGGCGGGATCGACCCCGGCGAGGATCCGCTGGAGGCCGCGATCCGCGAGCTGGGCGAGGAAACCGGCCTGCCCTCGACTGCGGTCGAGGTCGTCGCCGAGACCGCCGACTGGGCCTATTACGACCTGCCGGGCGAATTGGTCGGCAAGATCTGGAAGGGCAAGTTCGGTGGGCAGCGGCAGAAATGGGTGCTGATGCGCTTTACCGGCCAGGACGACCAGATCGACATCGCAACCGAGCATCCCGAATTCGCCAGATGGGCGTGGATGCGCGCCGATGATCTGTTGGCTGCCATCGTGCCCTTCAAGCGGTCGCTCTACGAAGACATCTTCAAAGAGTTTCGTGACCATCTGGCATGAAAAAAGGGCGGCCAAGTGCCGCCCTTACGCATTGAAGGTATGACGCTAGTCGCAGGCGTCTGGGTCATAGGCGTCGATGATCGCCACCGCCTCGGCTGCGGTATCGACATATTCGAACAGATTCAGGTCCTCGGCGCTGATGGTGCCAGCTTCGGCAAGCGCCTTCCAGTCCAGAACGCTGTCCCAGAAATCGCGCCCGAACAACAGGATCGGCACGCGTTTCATACGCCCGGTCTGGATCAGGGTCAGGGTTTCGAACATCTCGTCAAGCGTGCCGAAGCCGCCCGGGAAGATGGTGATGGCGCGGGCGCGCAGCAGGAAATGCATCTTGCGAATGGCAAAATAATGGAAGTTGAAGGACAGGTCCGGCGTCACATATTCGTTCGGCGCCTGTTCATGGGGCAGAACGATCCCCAGCCCGATCGACTGACCGCCCGCATCATGGGCGCCCTTGTTGCCAGCCTCCATCACGCCCGGCCCGCCGCCGGTGCAGATGACGAATTCGCGCCCGTAAGTTTGCTGGCTGCGCTCGGTCATGAGTCTGGCGAACTCATAGGCCTCATCATAATATTTCGACAATTCGGCCATCACCGGCGTGCGCGCCCGGTCCTTGTGCTCGGGCGCGGGGATGCGCGCACCGCCGAACATCACAACGGTCGATTCGATGCCGCGTTCGTCCATGATCATCTGCGGCTTCAGAAGTTCCAGTTGCAGGCGGATCGCCCGCATTTCCTCACGCAGCAGGAAATCCATATCGGCAAAGGCCAGCTTATAGGCCGGGTTCCGGGTCTGCGGCGTGTCCGGTGTCTGCTGCGCCGACTGTGCATCTTCGCGGCTATGCGGGAAGGGATGGGCGCGGGCTTCGTCTTCGGTCATATCGGCCTCTGGATAGGGACGGGCGCATTGCGCCAGCTTCTTCCCCCGCTTATAGCCCAAAGCAAGCAGTTTCCACCCTGACCGAGGAGAGCCCCATGTCCAATGCCGCGCTAGAGACCGCCATCGAAGCCGCCTGGGATGCCCGCGACACCATCACCCCCACCAGCAAGGGTGAAGCCCGCGAGGCGATCGAGGCGACGCTGGAGGCGCTCGACAAGGGCGCGCTGCGCGTGGCCGAAAAGCGCGGCGCCGACTGGCACGTGAACCAATGGGCAAAAAAGGCGGTGCTGCTCGGCTTCCGCCTGCGCGACATGGAAGAAATGTCGGGCGGTCCGCAGGGTTCGAACTGGTGGGACAAGGTCGACAGCAAGTTCAAGGACTGGGGCGATAACCAGTGGCGCGAAGCCGGCTTTCGTGCCGTGCCCGGCGCCATCGTCCGCCACTCGGCCTATATCGCCAAGGGGGCGGTGCTGATGCCGTCCTTCGTGAACCTCGGCGCGCATGTGGGCGAGGGCACCATGGTCGATACCTGGGCGACGGTGGGGTCCTGCGCCCAGATCGGCAAGAATGTCCACCTGTCCGGGGGCGTCGGCATCGGCGGCGTGCTGGAACCCCTGCAGGCCGGCCCGACCATCATCGAGGACAATTGCTTCATTGGCGCCCGCTCCGAGGTGGTCGAGGGCTGCATCGTCCGTGAAGGCTCGGTTCTTGGTATGGGCGTCTTCATCGGCCAGTCAACCAAGATCGTTGACCGCGAGACCGGCGAGGTCAGCTATGGTGAGGTCCCGGCCGGTTCGGTCGTCGTCGCCGGTTCGATGCCGTCGAAGAACGGGATCAACCTTTACTGCGCGGTGATCGTGAAGCGCGTCGATGAAAAGACCCGCTCCAAAACCTCGATCAACGAGCTTCTGCGCGACTGAGGGCAGGGGGCTGCCTGCCCCCGTCCTTCGGACACCCCAGGGGATATTTACGCCAGAATGAAGGCTTCACGCTGGCGCAAATATCCTCAGGGGGTGAATGGCCGTCAGGCCAGAGGGGGCGCGAGCGCCCCTTGCCTTTGAAGGATGGTGACCAGCGTGTCGCCATAGCGCCGCTGGTCCAGCAGGTCGAAGCCCGGTGGCAGGGTGGGTGGCGCGCTGTCTTCCCAGATGACGACGGCGCTGTCCGTCAGCCAGCCGCCGTCGATGGCCGATTGAAGTGCTGCTTCGCCCAAGGTCTTGCCATAGGGCGGATCCATGAAGATCAGGTCATAGCCCGGTCCGCGATTGGGGCCGAGCTTCAGCGCGTCACGACGCCAGATATCGGTGCTGCCCATGGCGCGAGCCTTTTCGACATTGGCGCGAAGCAGGGCGCGGGCCGCCGTGCCGTCATCGACAAAGGCCACGCGGGACGCACCGCGCGACAGTGCTTCCAGCCCCAATGCGCCTGTACCGGCGAACAGGTCTAGCACCCGCATCCCCTCCAGCCGGATGCCGAGGCTGTTGACCAGAAGGTTAAACATCGTCTCGCGGACGCGGTCGGTGGTCGGGCGCAGATGGGCGGCGGGATCACCGGCGCCGACCTCGGCCAGTTTCAGACCCCGCAGCGTGCCGCCGATGATCCTCATAGTAGCTCCTTCACCGGGATCGCCGGGTCGGCGACGCGTGCCGGGTCGGCAGTCTTTCCGGCCTCGATCATGCGCTTGCCGACCATATAGGCGCGGGCGTCATTCAGCGCGTCCACAGCGATCAGCTGACCGCCGCGGTAATACCAGACCGAACCGGCCTGATCGCTGTCTCCGGGGCGTTTGACGGTGCGGTCATAGCCCGTATTCAGCCCGGCGATCTGCAATTTCGCATCATATTGGTCCGACCAGAACCACGGTTTCGGCGTATATTCCTTGCCGGCACCCAGCATGTTCTGCGCCACCAGTTCGGCCATGTCGATCGCATTGCCCACGCTTTCCAGCCGCAACCGCTGACCTTGCCATGGAAACGAGGCACAATCCCCCGCGGCCCAGATCGCCGGATCCGTGGTTCGCCCCTGTGTGTCGCAGGCAATACCGTTGTCTAGTGTCAGTCCTGCCTCAGCGGCGAGCGCAGTTTCGGGGTCAATCCCGATCCCCAGCACCACCAGATCGGCGGGCAGCAGGCGGCCATCGGCCAGCCGAACGGCGCGGACATGGGTGTCGCCTTCCAATGCCTGAATCGCCGTGCTTTCCATGATCTCGGTGCCGTGGGCATGGTGCAGGTCGCGGATCATGTCAGCGGTTTCGGGCGCAGCGACGCGGCCGAGAATGCGCGGCGCCGCCTCGACCACGGTGACATCGAGCCCGAGCTTGCGGGCGACCGCGGCGGCCTCCAGTCCGATATATCCGCCACCGATCACAACCAGCCGCTTGCCCGGCGTCAGTTCGGGTTTTGCCCGGTGGATGTCGGCGATGCCCCGCACCGTGTGCACGCCATCCAGATCGCCCCCGATTGCCGCCGGCAGCCTGCGCGGGCTTGCCCCAAGCGTCAGCGCCAGTTGGTCGTACGGGACCTGTCCGGCCGAGGTTTCGACCAGCTTCGCTTGCCGGTCGACCCGTGTCGCGCGGGTTCCGGTCAGCAGGCGGATATCCTGATCGCTCCACCAGTCGTCCCCGCGCAAAGTCAACCGTTCCAGCGGCATCTCACCCATCAAGTAGGCCTTGGAAAGGGGGGGGCGCTGATAGGGCGGTGCATCTTCGTCACCGATCACGGTGATGCCGCCGCCATGGCCTTCTGCACGCAGCTTTGCCGCCATCGAGGCCGCCGCCTGACCCGCGCCGAGTATCACGATATTCATGGCAATCCCCTTTTGCGCCCGTCATGGCCCGCCCGGCGCGGCCATGCAAGCCCCGCGATTTCCCAGCTTGACATTGCAGCAGGTGCGGGCCAGAAATCGCGTCGATGGGGCCGTAGCTCAGTTGGTAGAGCGCGTCGTTCGCAATGACGAGGCCAGGGGTTCGATTCCCCTCGGCTCCACCAGCTCAATCAATTTCCGCCGGTCGACATCACGGGCCCTAACCAGTCGCGCGCTGGCAGTGCGCTGCGGGGTAGCTTTCCTGACGCTGACTTTCGCCCCACCAGCGAGAGGATACGGGCAAGACGAGCTCACGCGATGCGGGGCCATGTGGGTCCGCACTTGATATTGGCTTTCGTTGGGTCAGAGCATGCATGCCGGTATCACCCGAGGGTGACCGGACTTGAACGTTGACCATTGCAGTGTGATAGCCCAAGATTAACGAAAGCAAGCTTAGCGAGATCAAGCGATGTGCCAGATCTTTGCCGGTCAGGACCCAAGGCGTTATGAAGCTGTCACCCGACGGCTGCGCCTGAACGGTCAATCGACGTCGATCCGGTTGGAGCGCGCTTTTTGGGGGATACTGGACGACATTGCCGCCAATCAGGGCATGTCGACACCTGCCTTCATCTCGAAGCTGCATTCCGAGGTTCTGGAACTGCATGGCGAGGCGCGGAACTTTACGTCTCTGCTGCGCTGCGCCTGCACGGTCCACCTGGGCGAAGATCAGCAGATCGCTGTTCAGGCCATCGCCGCCGAATAACGGAAATCCGCGATTTGGCCCTGTAGTAACCCCTTACTACCCGCCGCTTCTGCCAATCTTCTAGGCTGTCCTTACCATTAAGAACAGCGAGGGCCGCATGGCCAAATACATTCATTCCATGATCCGGGTTCTGGACGAAACGCGGTCTGTTGATTTCTATGACAAGGTCTTCGGCCTGAAGGTCGCCGACCGGCTGGATTTTCCCGAATTCACACTGATCTATCTGTCCAACCCCGAGGCAGAGGCAGAGCTGGAACTGACCGTCAACAAGGGCAGGACAGAACCCTATGATCTGGGCGATGGCTACGGCCACCTCGCCGTCTCGGTCGATGATGTCGACGCGCTTCATGCGCGCCTGACCGATGAAGGCTTCAACCCGCGCAAGCTGGTCGATTTCGCGCCGGGCGGCGAGCTTGTCGCCCGGTTCTTCTTCATCGCCGACCCGGATGGCTACCAGATCGAAGTGCTGCAGCGGGGGGGACGCTTCAAATAACGCAGAGACGCGGATCAGGAGGAGGTCCGCGCCATCTGTAAAACAACAAGGGAGGAGGAAACATGTCCAATATCAGGAATCTGGGCCTGACCCGGCGGGCGCTGCTGTCGCGGACAGTGGCGGCCGGCGCACTGGCCGTCGTGGGAACGGGCTTCATTGCCGCACCCGATGCAGCCTGGGCCGTCGAGGTGACAGCAATCAGCGAACATGAGATGGCGACGCTGCTGCAAATGTCGCGCGACATCTTCCCGCATGACCGGGTGGCAGACCGTTTCTATGCTACCGCCATCAAGGGCTATGACAGCGCAGAACAAAAGGCCGCTGTCGCTGAGGGTATCGCAGCAGTCGATGCCGCGGCCAAGGCAGCGGGATTTGACGACTATCTGTCCATCGGCTGGGAGGCGGACCGCGTCGCCGTCCTGCGTGGGATTGAAGACATGCCTTTCTTCCAGACCGTTCGCGGGGGGTTGGTGACCGGCCTCTATAACCAGAAAGAGGTCTGGCCTCTGTTCGGATATGAGGGCGAGTCCTACTCGCAGGGCGGTTATATTGACCGCGGCTTCGACGACATCGAGTGGTTGTAAGGGGGGACGGATCATGGCGGAGGCAGCAAAATTCGATCTGACCGATGACAGCGTTGTCGTCATCGTCGGGACAGGCGCCGGTGGCGGCGTGCTGGCGAACGAACTGGCGCAGAAGGGCGTCAAGGTCGTGGCACTGGAAGCGGGCGGGCGTTACCTGCCCGAGGATTATGTGAATGACGAATGGGATAGTTTCGGGCAACTCGCCTGGACCGATCCGCGCACGACCAGCGGAGACTGGCGTGTAGCAAAAGACTTCTCCGGCCTGCCGGCGTGGATCGTCAAGGCCGTCGGTGGCACCTCGATCCATTGGGCCGGCGCATCCTTGCGCTTTCAGGATCATGAATGGAAGGCACTGACGAATTATGGCCCGGTCGAAGGCGCAAACCTGCTGGATTGGCCCATCGACAGCGCTGAAATGGCCCCGTGGTACGATCTGGCCGAGGCCAAACTGGGCGTGACCGGCACAGGTGACCGTCCACGCCTGCCGGGTTGCAACAACTATCTGGTCTTCGAAAAAGGCGCCAAGGCACTGGGCTATCAGGACGTCCATAGCGGCAACATGGCGATCAACAGCGTCGAATATGATGACCGAATGGCCTGCCAGCAGACAGGCTTCTGTTTTCAGGGCTGCAAATGGGGTGCGAAATGGTCCTCGGCCTATACCGACATTCCGCGTGGCGAGGCGACCGGCAATCTTGAAGTTCGGGCCAACGCCCATGCCGCACGCATATTGCATGATGACAGTGGCAAGGTCACCGGTGTCGAGTATTTCGACGGCGATGGCAATCTGCAGATGCAGGCCGCGCGTATCGTCTGCGTCGCCGGCAACAGCTTTGAAAGCCCGCGGCTGCTGTTGAACTCGGCCAGCAGCATGTTCCCCGACGGGCTGGCGAACAGCTCGGGGCAGGTGGGCCGCAACTACATGCGCCACACGACCGGCTCGGCCTATGCGATTTTTGACAAGCCGGTGCGGATGTGGCGCGGCACGACGATGGCGGGCATTGTCCGCGACGAGGCAAGACACGACCCCACACGCGGCTTCGTCGGCGGATACGAGCTGGAAACGCTGAGCCTTGGATTGCCATTCATGGCGGCTTTCCTTGATCCGGGCGCATGGGGACGCGAGTTCACGACGGCACTGGACAGCTACGAAAACATGGCCGGCATGTGGATCGTGGGCGAGGACATGCCGCAAGCCGAGAACCGCGTCACCTTGTCCGATGTGACGGACAAGTTCGGGCTTAGGGTCGCCAACGTCAATTTTACCGACCATCCGAACGATATCGCCATGCGCAACCACGCCTATGAGCAAGGGCAGGCGATCTACAAGGCCGTGGGCGCGACGCGCACGCTGCCGACGCCGCCCTATCCGTCAACCCATAATCTGGGCACCAACCGCATGTCCGAACGCCCCGAGGATGGCGTCGTGAACAAATGGGGGCAAAGCCACGACATCCCCAACCTGTTCGTCAGCGATGGCAGCCAATTCACCACGGGCGCGGCCGAAAACCCGACGCTGACCATCGTAGCACTGGCAATCCGTCAGGCGGATCACATTGCCAGGGAGCTCGCGGCGGGGAACATCTGACGTCTGAACGGAGCGTCATCAGGCAAGGCCTCCGCAGCAATTGCGGGGGTTTTGTCTCAAAGTTTTCGGTGTCCGGGGGGCGGTAGATATGTCCGCGGTGTCAAGAGGTTGGCCAGGAGCTTGCGGCGTGATCGAGTTCAAGGGTGTGCACTACCCGAAGTCGGTGATCCTGCATGCGTTGTTCTTCTATGTCCGCTAAGCCGTTTCCTGGTGTTTGATCCCACGTTTTGATGGTGTGATCCTTTCGAAGGGATGGAAGGATGCCCTATGGGACAAGTTCGTCACGGAAGCGCCACGACCACGCACGCCGTCAGAGCAGCAATACAGCGATCGCAAGCTTCGCTCGCGGCGCTGAGCCGGGAGCTGGGGATCAATCCGAGGACGGTTGCGAAGTGGCGTAAACGGCAGACGGTCGATGATCTCAAGACAGGGCCAAAGAAGCCGCGCTCCACGGTCCTGACCGAAGCCGAGGAGGCAGCCATCGTTGCGTTCAGGCGGCACACCTTGTTGCCTCTGGACGACTGCCTCTATGCCCTGCAGCCATCCATCCCGCACCTGACACGGTCAGCGCTGCACCGGTGCTTGCAACGGCATTGCATCTCGCGCTTGCCTGACGTCGAGGGCGACAAGCCGAAGCGGTCGAAGTTCAAGCGCTACCCTATCGGGTTCTTCCACATCGACATCGCCGAGGTGCAGACTGCCGAGGGCAAGCTCTATCTTTTCGTCGGCATCGATCGCACGAGCAAGTTTGCCGTGACCCATCTCGCCGACAGAGCGGACAGAAAGACAGCTTGGGAGTTCCTGCAGCACATGCTCGAATCCGTGCCATATCAGGTCCACACCGTCCTCACTGACAATGGCATTCAGTTCGCTGAGCAGCCTCGGAACCGGAACACTGCTTATTCCCGGCCCATGCGTTTCGACATGGTCTGTGAGGCCAACGGGATTGAGCACCGGCTAACCAAACCCAACCATCCCTGGACCAAAGGGCAGGTCGAGCGAATGAACCGAACGATCAAGGAGGCCACCGTCAAACGATTCCACTACAACAGCCATGATCAGCTGCGAAAGCACCTCTCGGACTTCATGGCAGCATACAACTTCGCGCGCCGGCTCAAGACCCTCAACGGGTTCACACCCTACGAATACATCTGCAAGATCTGGACATCAGAGCCGGACAGATTCATCTTGAACCCGATCCACCAAATGCCGGGACTGAATACCAAGAGAAAGCGCACATCAAGACCACGGATTAAATGATTTCTTCAGGCAGTGTAAAACCGAAAGAAGTTGCTTGTTCGACCCTGCGGGATCATCGGCAGAATTAATAAAATTCTTACGATAGGATGTCGATATTGGCTTCCAATAGTATGTAGGCGGCGGCAGTACATCGCTCACCTTATACTGATCATTCACTACGGTTTCCATTAAGCGCTCCACCCCGCCGGGCCAAGTCATTATAAAAACCGCAACCTCTCGAATGTCTAAAAGCGTTTCCGCACTTGCAAGCGTATTTCGCATTTCCAAGAGGCCTTTGGAAACCACGTCTTCGTCATCCTTTAAATCAACCAACGCACGGCTCAACCAAGCAAGGTCATCCTCTCGCCCCTCCTTAATGGCGACAACAACCCCACGAGGAAGCGGAACTCCTTTCTTAATCCGAGAGTGTATATAACTTCTCGTGTTTGCCATCATACTGATGTACTCCACAATCATCCGATCCGCTCGTTCAAACAAATCAATGATTTCTTTAGCGTCGCTCATAGATCACACTCGTCTATTTTTCCTGCATTGCGAACGGCACGCAGCGCTGAAGTCGGTGCATTCCACTCAGTGTGCCAGTATTCTTTTACCTGATCGGGCTTCACAGCCGGAGCCGGATAATCTCGCGGAAGCCAGATCTGGGTCCCGCCACCCTCCAAATAGTAGCCGCTTTTCCCGACTTGTTTCAAATCCTGCGGACCAATCTCACCTATAAACGCAAAGGGCGGCGGAGGAACATCTACTACAATATATGCTCCGCCCTGGTTCCAACTATTCAGCACAGCATCTCTTGCACGCCACTCTGCCTCTGTGGAGGTTGGTCTCGATGGGCTCCAAAACTGCCCTTCATATCCTTTCTCATCGCTGACAACGCGATACAGCTTATCTCCAGGTCGAAACTCTTTGTAATTTGGTTTAGATCCGAAAGTACTCATCACTTTTGAAACAAATCGCTCTGGATCACTCTCAATTGAGTTCTTCAACGATACAGGCAGCTTGGGATCTTTTAAAAATTCGTCTTTCCATCTTTCTGCTGAATCAATAATCTGCTGCATTTTTAATGCTGCCGCCTCATCGATTTGCTTCGCTCCGAGTTCCAGGGCGCTTTTATCAAACCCTTCGCGTGCCATGGTTTTCTGCCATGAATTAAACGGTCCTGCTTCCACTACCGCCTCTACCGTCCGCCGGATGATGATGGATTGCGAAGGCAACACAGCATGCGTGCGGGTGGCGAAACGGGCAAGTCCATTGATGATCTTGGCCTGAATTTTGCTGGCGACCTCGGAGAACTTCTCATTTGCCATCGCACGCACGGCCAAAATCGCGGCCTGGGCTTCGGCCACCTTGGTCGGCATGAGCCTGCTGGCCAAAGCGATCTTTTCGGTAACCATGTCCATCAGATCGTTGAATTTCTGCGTAACGAAGCCGACATAGCCCGGGATGTCATCGGCTAGCTTTTTTACAAACCTGTAGCCGTTCAACGGCCTGCCGACCTTGAACAGCGCCTTGTTGATGTAGATCAGAATTCGCCCGACATCATCGGCGTTCTTCCAGACGAGCTTGATGACGCCTTTCGCCAGCGAACCGAGAGTGGGGACCAGTCCAATCAGACAGGCAAAGACACCGACCCAAACGGCGATTTCACCATAGCGTTTGTCCCAGACGAGTGCCTTGCCATTTGCTACCAGGTCGCGGACGTCTGCTACCTGGTCAACACCGGGAACCATTGTGACGACGGCGTTGGTGATCACCTGTCCCGTGGACATATCTTCGTTGAAGTCGCCCATGACGACGCCGCCGGTCCAATCAGCAGCTCCGGCGATCCCGTCTGCAACCCGGCTGAAAAAGCCTCTCTCGTCGACAACCTTGCCAGGATCGTCGGCCGTTTCCGGTTCGGTCGGATCATCGTAAAAGAAGACCTCAACCTCGCCTTTGTAATCGCCCAGATCGACATGGACGAATTCATGCGCGGATTGCTGCGTCACGGTCAGCACGCCTTCGGTAATGACCTCGCCGCCAGGCTTGCCGCCATTCGGCCTTTGAACGACAAAAACTGCATCGGTTACAGCCTGCTCGCTCGGGTATTCATATCTGACATGGATCCAGTTGCCGGTATGGCATTCCGCACAGCCGCCGCCTGTGGCTTTGCCGCCCGCTGAAGCTGCCGTATTCTGCGCGCTTCGATAATCATCATGGCCGAAAGAGCCGTCAAGCGGATATGCTTGGTCACCCATCTATTTTACTCTTTACCAATTCTTCCACAAAAAATATCGATCAACACTTCTAAGTCATTCCGAGACGAGCGCAACAATGCTTCCCTCGTCACCGCATGCAGCGGGTCTTGCATGAACCAGGGGGTCCATAGCAGCGCAATCCGGGAATGTGCCCTTCGCCGCAGCGAATCCTCTTCGATCGGCAAACCCGCTTGATGCCATCCCAGCCTGCAGGCAGTTTGAAACGCCTCGCACTCTGCCGCTGACAAAAATCCTGCTTCCTCTGCCGACACCCGCGCCTGTTGACCTGTGGCCTGCAGGTGCTTCAGATCGGCAAGCAAGTGCTCGACACCTTTATTCGTCGTGACATGGCGATGCCGGGGATCGTCACGAAGCGCCTCATCGAAGCGCAAGGCCCGAAGCGACGCTGCCTGCTTCGGCCGGTTCAGCTTTGCTGACATAACCGGTACGACCCTCGGATCCTGCAGGAAATGCGTGCCGTAAAAATACGCACATGCGCAGATGCGCGCGACATCGGCAGCGCGGCGAATGTCCATCCGGGCCATCGCTTCGCTGATATACAGAAAGGACTGGGCTAAAGGTTCAGCTGTTTTCAGGCCCAACCGCTTGGACTGACCGGGCACTGCCTTGAACAGGTCTGCGGCCAGTTTCTCTGCAAACTGTCTGGTTGCGCCTTCCGCGAACCGCCGCCGATCCGATTGCAAAAGCACAGGCACAGCTGTCAAGGTTTTCGGAGCCGGGGTCACGACGGTCGCCTTGCCGATTTCAAAACTGATCGCGACGACGCTCGCGATGTCCCCTCCGGTAAACGGGCTGGACGAGCTTTCAGCGTAATCTCTGATCATGCGCGGCTCCCAGAAGCGCTGGAAAAACCACTTTCCTGTCTCATCTTTGATACGCGTGAATTTTCTGAAATGCCGCCACATCTCGTCGAGGTCGCGACGAGCACGGATGTAGATCCCCGGCTCGCGATCCCATACATGCCAAGGCGCATCAGATCGCGTGAACAAGTTACGGGTGAAGCTGTTGCCCTCTTCCAGCCGCAGCACCCAGGGGGCGACGTCCTTCAACTCGTCATAGGCGCCGCTCTTGAACAGGCAGCGGTATACCAACCGGCTGTCCTCCAGCAACTCGGGCAGGTTGGGGATCTTGGAGGCGTCAAGGATCGCATAGGTCTGCATGGGCGGGACGGCAGCAGGATTGCCGCCGGCAGCGTCGAATTCGACCGAGGTCGGGGCCGGCTGACCAAACAACGCGTCATAGAGGGTTTCCGGCACGGTCTTTTTTGGAAATAACCCGATCTGGCGATCTAGTGGCTTAACACCCTCAATGGTCTCGATCCGCAATACCGGCGGCTCCGACTCAGGTTCAGCCACTCCTGACTTGCCCGGCTTCAGGGCCCATGGATCATCGTCACTTTGATCGAAAGGGGTACTCATCGTGCCGGACGTTTCACTCTGCACATGTTGTCGCAACGGCCTCATAGTAGATACGTAAGCGCTCAGCCACCCTCAACCGGAATTGGCTGACCCTCACCGGCCCGGTCGGGAGGCGCCTTGTGCACTCGACGATAATACTGCTCTAATATTGCTCTGGCCAAGTCATCGTTGGGCGACCATACCCTAGCGATCACGATCCCGCTGTCCCCGCTCTGCCCGCGCCTCTTCGATCAGTGCAGCGACATTGCACTCGGCGATCATTACCGCCGCCTAGCCGCGCTTTCGCCTGTCTCGGAACAATTCGAGTCCCAGTTTCCGTGCGGCGCGCAACAGGAGCGGCGTTCGCGTGAAGTGCGATCGCGCAACGATCATCAGATTCAACGTCCTCTGCCTTTTCCTTTTGGGTATCGGCCGCCCAAACCCCGCCCACTCGGCCAAAAACGCGTCCAGTGTTTCGGGCCGAAACCCTGCCATGCGTTGGTTGAACTGATAGTCAGGCTCGATCAGCCCATCGGCCAGCAGCACGCGAAACACGTCGAGGCTGACGCCAAGTTGCCGCGCCGCATCATGCATGTTCAGCAGGCCTTTCAACTGCGGGGCCAGCTCTGCGATCAGGGCCGGATCGACCTCGTGATCAAGGCCAACCCGCTTCTTGGTCCGCGTCTTCAGGACTTGCGCCGTGATCTTGGCGCCGATGCCATGCCTGGCACAGAGAACGCTGAGGCTCTTGGGCTCAATTCCTCTGGCGCGGATGCCAAACACCTCCGAATGATGGGTGAAGTAGAAATTTTCACTGACATATTCGGCCAGCACCTCGCAGATCGGTCGATAGGCGGGCTGATCCTTGCGGAAATAGAATGCATCGAAGGCCTTGCCGAACGCGTATCGATAATCGTTTCCCTGCCGTCCCCGGCGGACACCCGTCACGACCTTGAGGTCCGTGCGGTGATTGTGGCGGAATTGGACTCGTGCCGTTCGCTATTGGAATCGGCTTTCTGGTCAGGGGCGAAGCGCCTGGCTTCATATTTCTCGCCGTGCTGCCGCTGATTCCATTTGCGGCAGCGGCTGCCATTCTTGTTGCCTCAACGAGCAAAGAGAAGTGGTACCGATAGTGGCCGGAGCAGTAGCATCGCAGTCAGAGTGGCTGCTGCGCGCAATGCTTTAATCCATCATCGAGCCAGCTGGATCGAGTATGTGTTCGAGCCACCGACTGGTGAAGACCACCGGCGCGCGGCGGCGTTGCTGGACGTGCTGGTCGATCTTCTAGCCGAAAGCGGCATCGGCGTGACGCCTCTGCCGATCCTCGCGGACGATCCGGCTGATTGGTCGCGAAAGCGAAGGCTGCGGGCGTCGATCAATGAAAGCTATTTCGAACTGACGGTGAATCCCGAAGGTGGGATCAATCTACTTTTCGGCTTTGAAGACAAAAGCTTTCATGAGCACGGGCTCAGCGTCGAGGCAGTCATTATCCTGATCCAC
>NZ_JAAOHY010000005.1 GCF_011308835.1 Paracoccus xiamenensis
GCTTCCAGATTGTTGCCCCGTTCCCGAAGCAGAAGCCCTACTTAAGAACCACTTCCAAATCCGTCAAGACACAATCTCAACTTTTTCGTCCGCAGCACCTTCGCGCCTCCCCGTCCCCTTCAAGCGTTCCCGCCAGTCCGTTTCGGTGAGCGGGTATCTAGGCGGGCAGCGCAGAACCCGCAACCCAAATCCGACACAAAATCGAAATAAAATCATATCACCCTGATCTTAAACGAAAAATACCAATAACCCGCCCAGCCAAACCCACGCGAAACACAAGAAGAAGCAGAATCACCAAGAATCACCGCGGCAGCCCATAGTGCAAAAAGGCCCCGAGCCCGGCTTTCACCGGATTCGGAGCCTGGTCATCCCGCATCTCTCTGTTTCAGGTCAGGACGCGGTTTTCATCAGCACGATGCCGCCCACGATCAACACCGCAGCAAGGATCCGCATTGGCGAAGCAGATTCGCCCAGCAGGACCAGCCCAAGGATGAACGCGCCCACCGAACCGATGCCGGTCCAGACGACATAGGCCGTGCCCAGTGGCAAGACCTGCATCGCCCGCGCCAGCAGCCAGAAGCTTGCCGCCATGGCGATCAGCGTGACCGCGCTATAGCCGAGGCGCGAAAAGCCATAGGATTGTTTCAGGGTATAGGCCCAGACGACCTCAAGAAGGCCAGCGGCGACGAGTTGGAGCCAGATCATCGTATCCTCGATTCTCCGGGTCGTCCCGAATGTTCACCATGCCGGCAGGGTCGTCCCTGCCCGATCAACCTATAACCACACCGCGAAAATACAAGGACACCGGCAGCCAGTTCTTTCGCCGATTTCAAACTGGTTTCACTTATGCAACAGCATAGGCACCGGAGCAGAGGATGCCGCAATGAGCCAGCAACCACAAACGGACGAGAGCCTTGCAAACGGCGTGATGTGGATGTGCGGCAGCCTCGCCTCTTTCATTGGCATGGCCATTGCCTCGCGTGAGCTGTCGGCGAATCTCTCGACCTTCCAGATCCTGGCCTTTCGCTCTGCCATCGGGTTGGTGGTGATCGCCGCGCTGCTGCCTCGGCTGTGGCCAGAGATGCGCCAGATGCGCCGCTTCGGGCTGAATCTGCTACGCAACAGCGTACATTTCGGGGCGCAATATTGCTGGACCCTGGGCGTGGCGCTGCTGCCGCTGGCCGAGGTCTTCGCGCTGGAATTCACCATGCCGGTCTGGGTGGCGCTTTTTGCCTTTCTGATCCTGGGCGAGCGGATCACCCAACCGCGCATGATCGCCATCGGCGTCAGCTTTCTGGGTGTGCTGGTGATTTTGCGCCCGGGCGTCGAGGTGCTGGACCCCGCTTCCTTCGTGGTGCTGATCGCGGCGGCGGGATATGGGCTTTCGGCGGTGCTGGTCAAGCTTCTGACGCGCAGCAACTCGCCTGCGGTGATTGTGGCCTGGATGATCCTGATGCAACTGCCGATGGGACTTGCGCTTGCCCTGCTCGACTGGCGCCCTGTCGTGGCGGGCAACCTGCCCTGGATGGTGCTGGCCGGCCTGACGGGACTTTCCGCCCATTACACCATGGCGCGCGCGTTCAGGATCCTGGATGCCTCTGTCGCGATTCCAATCGACTTTCTGCGTATGCCGCTGATCGCGCTGATCGGCTATGCCTTCTATGGCGAGACGGTCAGCGCCTGGCTGGCGCTTGGCGTCGCGATGATTCTGGCCAGCAACTACTATGCGCTGCGGGCGGAAGGACGCCGGGGGCGGCTGCCGGCAGCGACGCGCCGGATGTGAAAAAGGCGCAACCCGAAGGTCGCGCCCTGTTCTTCGTTCTGCCTTGACGGCGTATCAGCGCTTCGAGAACTGGAAGCTGCGGCGGGCCTTGGCCTTACCGTATTTCTTCCGCTCGACCACGCGGCTGTCGCGGGTCAGGAAGCCAGCTGCTTTCAGCGCGGCGCGCAGCGCCGGCTCGTGCAGTTGCAGCGCTTTCGAGATGCCGTGCTTGACCGCACCGGCCTGACCCGACAGGCCGCCGCCGGCCACGGTGGCCAGAACGTCGTACTGACCGGCAACGCCGGCAACGTCGAAGGGCTGGCGCAGGATCATCTGCAGCACCGGACGGGCGAAATACTCGCTCATGTCCTTGCCGTTCACGGTGATCTTGCCCGAACCGGGCTTCACCCACACGCGGGCAACAGCGTCTTTACGCTTGCCGGTGGCGTAGGAACGGCCCTGGGCGTCACGGACGGCCACACGGGGTTCGGCTTCGGCGACCGGCGAGGCGGTTTCGACAACCGCGTCCTTGAGCTGGTCAAGGGATTTGATGTCTTCAGCCATGATTACGCGCTCCGGGTGTTCTTCTTGTTCAACGTCTTGACGTCGAGGACTTCGGGCTGCTGAGCTTCATGCGGATGCTCGGCGCCGGCATAGACGCGCAGGTTCGACATCTGCTGCTTGCCCAGCTTGTTGCGCGAGATCATGCGCTCGACCGCCTTGGTCACGACGCGCTCGGGGTGGGCGCCTTCCAGGATCTGGCGGGCCGTGCGGTGCTTGATGCCGCCCGGGTGGCCGGTGTGCCAGTAGTATTTCTTGTCGTCGCGCTTGGCACCGGTCATCTGCACCTTGTCGGCGTTGATGATGATGACGTTGTCACCCATGTCCATGTGGGGGGTGAAGGTCGGCTTGTGCTTGCCACGCAGACGCATGGCAACGATCGAGGCCAAGCGGCCCAGAACGACGCCCTCGGCGTCGATCAGGATCCACTTCTTCTCGATCTCCGCCGGTTTTGCGGTATAGGTTTTCATGTCGCTGCCCTTTTGGGGATTCAAATTCGAGATGGCGGTATATCGGCGATTGCCACGCACGGGTCAAGGTCAGTTGTTGCAAATTTTATTAGCAAAAACAATGCGTTAATAAATAGGTATTTAAATACCACACAGATGAACCAATGCGCGTTCCGCGTTTTCCTGTTCGCCACACAGATATGCCGGAATAGGACAGGATCCCACAACGACATGTTTTTTGCTTAAAAATCAGCGTTTAGCGTTCCAAATGCCCGTCTTAGGCAAGAGCATCCACACCCCGGTGCCGAGGCGCAGCCGGCGGACCCTGCCATTCGTGCATTTGCACGCGTCCTCAGCATCTATTTTCAGGTGATCGCGTTGCGAATTGCCAATCGGCTTAGCCCTTGGCAGGCGGAATCGCGTAGGTCATCGAACAGCGTGCCACCGGTTCGGGCTGGCCATCGGAAAAGATCAGCGCCTCGCCCACGGCGAGGCTACGGCCCAGCTTCAGCAGCCGGCATTCCGCCCGCAGATCACGTCCGGCCACCGGCTTGCGCATGAAGTCGATCGAGGCATTCGTCGTCACAGCCAGCGCCACCGGCCCGATCCGCGACAGCACCACACAATAGATCGCGACATCCGCCAGCGCGAACATGCTGGGGCCTGACACCGTGCCACCGGGTCGCAAATGCGCATCGGTCACGCGCAGCCGGGCAACCAGCCTGTCCTCATTCACCTCAATCACGGTGAACGCGCCCTCAAGCTGCGGAAACTCTACTGCCAGAAAGGCATTCAACGCCTCTGCGTCCATTTGCAACGCCATACTTCCCCCTCGTTTCGCTTTGCGGCTATGCTGCCCCGAGCCTTGGGAGGAAAGCAACATGTCGGACCTGATCTTACGCCACGATACCGGACAGGTGACGCGGCTGGTGCTGAACAGCCCGCAGAACTACAACGCCCTCTCGGCCGAGATGATCGCGACGCTTTACACTACCCTCGCCGCCGTCAGCGCCGAGCCGGATGTGCGCGTCATCATCCTGGGCGCCAATGGCAAGGCCTTCTGCGCCGGCCATGACCTGCGCCAGATGCAGGCGGCGCGCGCGAATCGCGATGGCGGTCGCGCCGGCTATGCCGCCCTGTTCGAAGGATGCAGCCAGCTGATGCAGCTGATCGGCACCCTGCCCCAGCCCGTGATTGCCGAGGTTCAGGGCATCGCCACCGCCGCCGGCTGCCAGTTGGTCGCGTCCTGCGATCTGGCCGTGGCGGCCGAGGGGGTCCGTTTCGGCGTGAACGGAATCGACGTGGGGCTGTTCTGCTCGACCCCCGCCGTGGCGCTGTCGCGTGCCGTCCCACGCAAGGCCGCCTTCGAGATGCTGGTGACCGGCGACTTCATCACCGCCCCCGAGGCGCAGCGCCTTGGGCTGATCAACCGCGCCGTAGCCGCAACCGGTCTAGAGGCCGAAACCATGGCGCTTGCCCAACAGATCGCGGCCAAGCTGCCGACGGCCATCGCCATGGGCAAACGCGGCTTCTACGAACAGCTGGGCCACGAACCCGCCGACGCCTATGAAGCCGCCGCCGATACCATGGTCGCCAACATGATGCTGTCGGATACGGACGAAGGCATCACCGCCTTCCTGGAAAAGCGCCGCCCCGGCTGGGCAACGCCCCCCGACGCCACCACCAAGGCCGAGGCCTGAGCCGCAGCGCCAGATTACCGGCGGCGCAACGCCTGCATCGCCCGCGACATGCCGCCCGGCACCAGCACGAAGCACAGCAGGAAGCCGACGCAGAAGCCGCCGACCTCGGCGATCCAGCTATAGCCGCCGCTGCCGAACAGCAGCCCGAAGACCAGCTGAAACAACAGCAGCATCCCGATCAGGGTAAAGGCACGCAGCCGGTTGGCATGTTCCATGCCCAGCCGCACCCACAACAGGAACGTAAAGGCCCCGACCAGCCCATAGACGGCCGGATAGCCGCCATAAAGCGGCGCCAGATCAACGCCCGCCAGCAGCCCGAAGGCCGTATAGATCACGGCCCCGCCGACCGCCGCGCCGAAAAACAGCGCCAGCAGCGCCCAGGGGCGAAACTGTTCGGCCACCATTTTTCCAAGCGCCAGCGTAAAGACGATGACGAACAGCGCATGGGTGATCGATCCGTGGATGAAGGGATAGGTCAGGATCCGCGCCGCCTGCCGCAGATCGAAAATGCCCAGCTGACACATGCGCGCCGGGATCTGCGGGAAATAGGCCGACATCTCGATCGCGTTCAGGCGCAGGCCCACCCCGGCATTGCCGCCAATGAAGCCGACCGCACCCAGCCCGAACACAAGTTCCGATGCGATCATCGGCAATGCCAGCATCCAGACCACGGGCGGCAGGCTGTTGATCGGCGATTCGTCATATCCGGGGCGCATGGCCTTGTCTCCATCCTCAGGCGGTTGCACCGCGTCACGCGCAGGGTTAAGCCACCTGCAACGATTTTCCAAGCAGGCCTGCCATGAGTGACGCACCCACCCAACGCATCTTTTCCGGCATCCAGCCCTCGGGGCACCTGACGCTGGGCAATTATCTTGGCGCGCTCAAGCGCTTTGTCGAACGTCAGGACGAAGGCGTTCCAACCGTCTATTGCCTAGTCGATCTGCATGCCGTCACCGTCTGGCAGGACCCCGAAGCCCTGCGCCAGCAGACGCGCGAAGCGGCCGCAGCCTTTATGGCAGCGGGAATCGACCCCGCCCGGTCCATCCTGTTCAACCAAAGCCAGGTGCCGGCCCATGCCGAACTGGCCTGGCTGATGAACTGCGTGGCGCGGCTTGGCTGGATGAACCGGATGACCCAGTTCAAGGACAAGGCCGGCAAGAACAGCGAGAATGTCAGCCTTGGCCTTTACGCCTATCCGGCACTGATGGCGGCGGACATTCTGGCTTATCACGCCACCCATGTTCCGGTTGGCGACGACCAGAAACAGCATGTCGAGCTGACCCGCGACATTGCCGCCAAGTTCAACCATGACTACGGCGTCGATTTCTTCCCGCTGCCGGAACCGGTGATCGAAGGCCCGGCTACCCGCGTGATGTCCCTGCGCGACGGGTCGAAGAAGATGTCGAAATCGGACCCCTCGGATGCCAGCCGCATCAACCTAACCGACGACGCCGACACCATTGCGCAGAAGTTCCGCAAGGCCCGGACCGATGCAGAACCGCTGCCCGGCAATGTCGAGGGCCTGAAAGACCGGCCCGAGGCGCGCAATCTGGTAAATATCTACGCCGCCCTTTCTGGCGAGACGCAGGATCAGGTGCTGGCGCAGTTCGAAGGTCAGGGCTTCGGCGCCTTCAAGCCGGCGCTCGCGGATGTGGCGGTGTCGGTGCTGGCCCCCATCTCGACCCGGATGACCGAATTCCTGAACGATCCGGCCGAGATTGACCGCAT
Organism: Paracoccus xiamenensis; assembly: GCF_011308835.1. Classification (GTDB taxonomy): domain Bacteria; phylum Pseudomonadota; class Alphaproteobacteria; order Rhodobacterales; family Rhodobacteraceae; genus Paracoccus; species Paracoccus xiamenensis. The sequence continues at coordinate 6,201 of NZ_JAAOHY010000005.1, forward strand.
CCTCGGCCAAGGTGCCGCGCGGGCCGAGGCGATCTCTGCCCCCATCGTCGCCAAGACGCGCGAGATCATGGGCATGATCCTGTCGCGCTAGACGCGCGCGCAGCATTCGCAAGTCACGGTTGCCACGATCCCACCCGCAAGGGCACGGGATCGTGGCAAAGCCGGTTTTCGATCAGGCCGCCGAGACTTCGGGGGATAGCTCCTCGGTGTCATCGGGTGCGATCATTTCCGCCACCGTTTTCGCAAGCGTGATGGTGCCGACATGCTTCCCATCCGGTCCGGTGACATTCGCAGCGTTCGTCTGAACGCCCGTCATTGCACGCGCAGCATCCTCCAGCAGGGTGTCGTGGGGCAGACTGACCGGCGTTTCCGCACGCTCTCCCTTGCGCATGATGGTACGCACGGTGATGACATGACCGCGACGAACATCGCGCACGAAGCTGCTGATGTAGTCATCCGCCGGGCGCAGTACGATCTGTTCGCCCGTGCCCTGCTGGATGATCTCGCCATCGCGCAGGATGGCGATGCGGTCGCCGAGGTTCAGCGCCTCGTCCAGATCGTGGGTAATGAAGACGATGGTCTTGCGCAGTTCCTCCTGCAAATCCAGCAGAACCGATTGCATATCGGTGCGGATCAATGGGTCGAGCGCTGAAAACGCCTCGTCCATCAGCAGGATTTCGGCATCGTTGGTCAGCGCGCGGGCCAGCCCGACGCGTTGCTGCATCCCGCCCGAAAGCTGGTTTGGATAGCTGTCCTCGAACCCGTCCAGCCCGACCCGGCTGATCCAGCGGCGGGCGCGCTCCTCGGCCTCGCGGCGCGACACCTTGCGGATATCGAGCCCGTAAGTCGTGTTCTCCAGCACCGTGCGATGCGGGAACAGGGCAAATTTCTGGAACACCATCGCGGTTTTCTGGCGACGGAAGTCGCGCAACTGCGATTGCGACATCTGCACGATGTCCTGCCCGTCGAACATCACCTCGCCCGAGGTCGGCTCGATCAGCCGGTTGATGTGGCGGATCAGCGTCGATTTGCCCGACCCCGACAGGCCCATCACCACCTGAATGCGCCCGGCGGGGATGGTCAGGTTGATGTCGTTCAGCCCGACGACGTGGTTATGGCGGGCCTTGACCTCTTCCTTGCTCATGCCCGCCTTCACCTTGTCGACAAGCGCCGCCCCGTCGGGGCCGAAAATCTTGTAAAGATTGCGGATCTCGATGTCATGCGTCGCTTCAGCCATGGACGGCCTCCAGATGTTTTTGCAGCCGCTTGCCATAGGCCTGGGTCGAGCGGTCGAAGATGATGGCGATGGCAACGATGGCGAGGCCATTCATCACACCAAGCGTGAAATACTGGTTGTTGATCGCCTGCAGCACCGGCTGGCCCAGCCCCTTCACCCCGATCATCGAGGCCACGACAACCATCGCAAGGCTCATCATGATGGTCTGGTTGACGCCGGCCATGATGGTCGGCAGCGCCAGCGGCAGCTGTACATCGCGCAGTTTCTGCCCGCCCGAGGATCCGAATGCCTCGGCCGCCTCCAGCACATCTGCGGGCACCTGACGGATGCCCAGATTGGTCAAACGGATGATCGGCGGAATGGCATAGATCACAACGGCAATCACCCCCGGCACCTTGCCCAGCCCGAAGATCATCACCACCGGGATCAGATAGACGAAGCTGGGCATGGTCTGCATCATATCAAGAATCGGCGTGATGATCGCATTGGCCCGGTCCGAGCGCGCCATCACGATCCCGATCGGGATGCCCAGCACCACGGCGATCAGCGTGCAGACGGCAACCATCGCAATCGTGCTCATGGTGTCGTCCCACATGCCGAAATAACCGATCAGCATCAGCGAGATGATTGAACCTGCGACGACCTTCCAACTGCGGCTCAGCAGCCAGACCAGCAGGGCCAGCCCGGCCATGACGATAATCCAGGGGCTGTCGATCAGCAGATCCTCGATAAAGACCAGCAGGATCTGGATGGGATGGAACAGGTTCTCCAGCGTCTCGCCATAGGCGCGGGTGAATTCGCGAAAGCCGCCGTCGATGGCCATACGCAGTTCTCGCAGGTCGCTGCGACCCATGGATGGGAAATCGACTAGGTCCATATCTCTTCTTTTCGTCTGCTGTCTTCAGGAACGCAAAACGGCCCGGCATCGTGGCCGGGCCGTTGATTTTTTAGCCGATCAGATGGCGTCTTTGACGCTCGCTGCGACGTCCTCGCTGACCCAAGGGGCCCAGATCTCTTCGTAGTTCTCAAGGAAGTACCACGCGCCGTCCTCGTTCGTGGCCTGATTGTCGCCCATCCATGCCAGAAGTTCGTTCACCGTGTCATTCGACCAGGCGCGCTTGCCCAGATAGTCCATGGTAATCTGATTGGATTCCGCGAATTCCTTGGTCACGGCCGTGAACACGTCCGAGCGTGGCCATTCGTTCAGCGCCGGATCCGGGCAATTGTTGACGACGGTACAGTTGTCCCAGGCTTCCTTGTCGTTTTCGACCCCAAGCTCCAGCTTGGTCATCTCGTATTTGCCAAGGATCGCGGTCGGAGCCCAGTAATAGCCCAGCCAGCCTTCATCGCGGTTGAAGGCCCGTGCGATGGACCCGTCCAGACCGGCGGCGGAACCCGGATCGACCAGGTCGAAACCCTTGCCCTCGATATCCAGCGCGCGGGTCTGGTTCTCGGTGATGATCTGGCAGGCCCAGCCCGACGGGCAGCCAAAGAAGCCGCCACGGCTATCGTCTTCCGCACCGGGGAACAGTTCGGGGCGCGCCAACGCGTCCTCGATGGTCTTGATCCCGTGTTCTTCTGCCAGCTTGGTCGGCACCCAGAAACCTTCCACGCCGCCATCGGTCAGGATCTCGGACGCGATCAGGATCCGGCCCTCGTCAACTGCGGCATCCAGCGGCACCTTCACAGCGTTCACCCACAATTCGGGCGCGACGTCGGGTTCTGCCTTTTCGTTCATCGAGGTGAAGGTCGGGACCGTGTCGCCGGTCACCAGCTCGACCTCGCAGCCATAGCCTTCTTCGAGGATGATCTTGTCAACCCATGCCGCCAGACCGGCAGAGGCCCAGTTCATCTCGGCGATCGACACGCTGCCACATTCTTCCTGTGCACTTGCGGCCGAGGCAGCAGCGATGAAGCCCAGAAGAGCCAGTCCGGTTTTCGTGATTGTCATGGAGGAGCCTTTTTTGTTCAGTTCGATCCCCCGGACAAGTGATGCCCGGAAGCAGCCGCGTCGACGCGGCAGATTTATCGGATGGCGGCATTATAACGGAGATGCGGCAATTTTGCCACCGTAGCGCCCCGACTTTCAGGCAACCTACTGTAAATAAACGTTTTTTATGGCGGAATCAGTGGCATATTTCCGGCCTTGCGCCGTTTCACCACAGCTCAGGGTACCAGCCCCGCCGACCATCTGCCTCCGTCGCGCAGAAAGACCGTCCCAGACAGTCACCCACAACGCCCCAGCGGCGACCCGGCCAGCAGCCATGTCCGAACGAGCGTTGGGTCACCTTTTGCAAGACGCAGTAAAGATGACGCAAGCGTTCAAGGCCCGACACGCGGAATGTCCGGCGGACCTCCGACGGACAGGCTGGGCCAGAGGTCTGGCGCAACGCCAAACACATCTGAAAATGATGATCTGGATAATTGGCGGACCCGGAGCGATTCGAACGCCCGACCCCCAGATTCGTAGTCTGGTGCTCTATCCAGCTGAGCTACGGGTCCGCTGTAGGCCGGTGATTTAGCGATGCCGGATGTGGGGCGCAACCCCCAAAACAGCAGAAAATTCACTCGGGTCCAAAATTCTCTACCAGCGCTCCGCGCGGCAGCGTAATCGCGAATGAAGAACCGTGATCGCCCGTGCGCAGAAGCTCCAGTTTGCCGCCATGACCGCGGATCAGGTCGGCCGCGATTGCCAGGCCAAGGCCACTGCCGCCCTTGCGAGTGGTGCCGGTAAAGGGCTTGAACAGATAGTCCTGCGCCTTCTGCGGCAGCCCGGGGCCGTTATCGACCACACGCACCTGCCAGTCCTGATCCGTCTCGGTCCCGGCAATTTCGACGGTGCCGGGCTGGCCCGTCGCCTCGATCGCCTGCCGCGCGTTGCGGATGAGGTTTGACAGCACCCGGTGCAGCTGGTCGCGATCCGCGCGGATCACCATGTTGGGGCTGATGTCGGTGACGAAATCAACCAGCGCCGCACCCTCTCCGCCCTCGGACAGCAGCACTTCGGCCTCGGTGATTTCGTCGACAAGCGCCCGCAGGTCAAAGCGTGACAATGTCGGGGCCGGCTCCTCGGCCTTGCCGAAGGCCAGCGTGGTTTCACACAGATTAACGGCGCGGGTGATCGAGTTGACCAGCTTCGGCGCGGCTTTGCGCACGGCAGGATCGGCGCTGTCTTCCAGCCGGTCGGCAAAGATCTGGCTGGTGGTCAGAATGTTGCGCAGATCGTGGCTGATCTTGGCGACCGCCTGCCCCAGCCCTGCCAGCCGCTCTTTCTGCTTCAGTGCCTGCGTCAGGGTCGTCTGCATCGAGGCAAGCGCCGTTTCGGCCTCGCGCACCTCGACGATTCGGGCGTCCGGGGTGATGATCAGGCGCGAATCCTCTGGCGCGTCGGAATAGCTGGCCATGTGACTTATGACGCGGCGGATCGGCTTCAGGATCAGGCGCTGCGCGGCCAGGTTCAGCAAGGCCGCCGTCAGCAGGATCAGCCCCGCCGACCAGACCAGAACCGACACGCCGAACTCGACCATGGTCAGCCGCAAAGGTGCGGTGGACAGCGTGATCTCGATCAGCTGACCCGCATGATTGACCGGCGCGCCGATGACGCGGATCACCTCGTCCTTGCGGTCGAAAAGCAGGCGCAGCGCGTCGGCGGCGTTGCTCAGCGTCGATTTCTCGCGCAGGTCATAGGTCGCCACGATCGGCCCCGGCAGCGGCGAGGACAGCACAAGCTGACGCACATCATCGCGACGCAGCACGACGTTATAGACGCCGGCATTTTCCAGCAGCTCTGATTCGAGGTCGGCGGTGATATTTTCGTCCTCGGGCGCTGCAAGCAGCGCCAATGAGGCGATCTGCGCCTTTTCCAACCGGGTCTGCAGATAGTCGACGCGGAAATTCGCCACCGAGGGAACCACCACGAAAATTTCGGCCAGCGCCACAAAAAGCAGCGTCAGCGCGGCAAAGCGTCCGGTCAGTGTGTCGATCGACATCGTCTGCAGATCTCATTTCGGCGGCGGCAATCGGCCAACCGGCTGAACACCTAGCCTCGGGACGGGACAAATTCAAACGATTGTGTTCCTGTTGCGACGCTTCCCGCGCATTTCGGGGGGATTTCGGCGGGTCGGGTCGAAAGCGACGTTGACTCGGGGGCGGTCATGCCCTATTGCGCGGGCTTCGAATTAACCGACGCGGTCGCGTGGGGCGGGTATTCCTATCCGCAGGCCCAGACCCTCCGCGCCCGAGATGGAGTATAGAAGATGTCGAAGCGCACGTTCCAGCCGTCGAACCTGGTTCGCACCCGCCGTCACGGCTTTCGCGCCCGTATGGCCACCAAAGCCGGCCGTCTGGTGATCAACCGCCGCCGCGCCAAGGGCCGCAAGCGCCTGTCGGCCTGATCGGCTTGACCATGCCGGCGCGCAACCCGCGCGCCTGGCAGGAAAATCAGGACATGATGATGCCGCCGCATCCTTCCTCAAGCGCTGAGAGCAGCCCTGCGGGAAGCGAAGCGGCGGCTTTCGTCGTCGCGCCGGCCCCACTGGCGATTCTGCGCCAGCGCGCGGATTTCCTGAAGGCCGCGCAGGCGCGCCGCGCCGGTGCCACCGGCTTTCTGCTGCAGGCACGCCGCCGGCCCGAGGGCGAATCGTCCGAGGCACCGGTCCGGGTCGGCTTTACCTGTTCCAAGAAAATCGGCAACGCAGTTACCCGCAACCGCGCCAAGCGCCGTTTGCGCGCACTTGCGCGCGAGGTGATGCCGGGCGCGGCGCAACCGGGGTGGGATTACGTTCTGGTCGGCCGTCCCGAGGCGACGGTCTCGCGCGATTTCAGCGCCATGCTGGAGGATCTGCGTGGCGCGCTGCGCCGCGTGCATTCCGACAAGGCCGCCGATAATTCGCGCCCTCGGGGCAAGGCCGCAAGATGAGCCCCCTTGCCCACATTGCTGCATTGCCGGTCCGGGCTTACCGACTGCTGCTCAGCCCTTGGGTTGGGCATGGCTGCCGTTTCCAGCCCACCTGTTCCGCCTATGCGCTGGAGGCGCTGGAGCGTCACGGCGGCCTTCGCGGCAGTTGGCTGACCGCCAGCCGGGTCTGCCGCTGCCACCCCTGGGGTGGCGAAGGCTATGACCCGGTGCCGCCGTCCCGCACTGATTGCTGATTGCCTCTCGCCCTGTCCGCACAAGGAAGCGCCACCATGAACGAACATGCCGAGATCGCCGAGCGCGACGACAATGACGGCCCCGAGGAGATCCACGCCCTGTTTCGCGGCGCGCCCTCGACCACGGCCTTCCGCAAGCTGCGCAAGCGTCTGGTGCGTGAAACCCGCGCCGCGATTGAAGATTTCGGCATGATCCGCCCCGGCGATCGCTGGCTGGTCTGTCTGTCGGGCGGCAAGGACAGCTATACCCTGCTGGCTATTTTGCACGAACTGAAGTGGCGCGGGCTGCTGCCGGTCGACCTGCTGGCCTGCAATCTGGACCAGGGCCAGCCCGGCTTTCCGGCAACGGTGCTGCCGGAATTTCTGACTGATCGCGAGGTCACGCATCGAATCGAATATCAGGACACCTATTCCATCGTCACAGACAAGATCGCGCCGGGTGGCACGATGTGCAGCCTGTGCTCGCGTCTGCGGCGGGGCAATCTGTACCGGATCGCGCGCGAGGAAGGCTGTTCGGCCGTGGTGCTGGGTCACCACCGCGACGACATTCTGGAAACCTTCTTCATGAACCTGTTCCACGGCGGGCGCCTGGCAACCATGCCGCCCAAGCTGCTGAACGAGGAAGGCGATCTGCTGGTCCTGCGCCCCCTCGCCTATGTCGCCGAGGCCGATTGCGAAAAATTCGCCCGCGACATGAATTATCCCATCATCCCCTGCGACCTTTGCGGTTCGCAAGAAGGGCTGCAGCGCGCGCAGGTCAAGCGCCTGCTGGACGAGTGGGAGGCGCGCGCGCCGGGGCGCCGGCAGGTGATGTTCCGGGCGCTGATGAATACCCGCCCCTCGCATCTGGTCGACCCGAAGCTGTTCGATTTTGCCGGGCTCTGGCCCGGACTGGCGCGGGATGCCGCCGAAGACGTGCCGAATCTGCGCGAACATTAACTGAACAAAAACCTGTCTTTCGTATGTTTCGCTGTGAACGAAACGCGAATCGGGATGCAGGATGCGGTTGCTTCAGATCATCAGGACACTTTTGGGCCGGCTGACCGCGCGGGACCGCAACCCCGACCAGTCACTGCCCGGCACCAACATGCAGCCCGCCGGAACCACGCCCGCCACGCCCACCCGTCCGGCGCCCGGGCCGCAATATCGACCGCAAATCTGCTGCCACACCGGGCAGGTCGCCTCGGTCCAGATCTTCGCGCCGGACCATCTGGCCGGCGATGCCGATGCGTTGCTGCGCCTGGGGTTGCGGCAGTTGCAACGATGGGATGATGCCGGGCTGCGCGTGCCCTGCCTGTCCATTCAATTGCCCAGTGACATGGTCCGCAGCGAGGCGATGGCCCTGCCACTGATCTGGGAAATCGACCGACAGGAGATTGAGACCCACCGGCTGATCTTCACCGCCCCGGACGACCGCCGCCATGGCCGCAACCTGGCCGGATTGGGACTGCTGGGTCGGCACGGCTGCGGGGTCGAGTTGTGTTGCCTCGATCACGACGGGCTGGCACTGCTTGAAGATCAACAGATCCGTATCGCCCGGCTGCGCATCCCATCTGGCGCGCTGCGCGATTGCCACCTTGACCCCGGCCGGGGTCAGGTCGTGTTGTCGCTGCTTGCCCTGGCCGAACATCACGATCTTCCGACCATCGCCGACGGCGTGCTCTCTCGTGACGAACATGGTTTTCTGGCCCAGCTCGGCTGTTCGGTCGTGCAGGGCGACGCCGTGGCACCGATGCTGGACGCGGATGGTGCATCGAACTTCCTGCGTGAAAACGCGCGCATCCAATCCCGCCAGTTGCTGCAGCCCCGTCCCGCGGCCTGATAGCGGGAAACCGGGCCTTCTTGCGTCTGCCTCTGCAAGGTTGATTGTGCATACACGGGTTTTCACGGACCGGTCTGTGAGGATCTATTCTCGCATTGCCGTCGTCGCAGGCTCGCCCCCGCATCTTGTGTGCCCTTGCATCAAGAATGCGAGTTCATGGCGTATCGGCACCGCCCGCACGGCCCAAAAATCCGCCTTCGAGCCCTGCGAACGCAGCGATTCCTCGTGATTCACCTTGACCTTTGCGCAGCCCTTCTGTTGAACCCTCCCCTGACAACAGAGGGCTCGGAAACCGTATGGAAGACAATAACCGCAATCTGATCCTGGCCATGGTGCTTTCCATGCTGGTGGTGTTGGTCTGGTTCACCTTCTTCGCGCCCGAGCCGCCCCCGGCCCCGGAACCCGAGGCGGTCACGCAGACGCAGCCCGGCGCCCCGGCTGCGGTCAGCGGCACGACGCAGGCCCCTGCCGGTGCCGCGCCCGTGGCGACCGGACCTCAGGACCCGTCGGCAAGTGCGGCGCGCGTGAATATCCAGAGCGACTCGCTCTCGGGCTCGATCTCACTGGCCGGTGGTCGCGTCGATGACCTTCTGCTGACCAAATACCGCGAAACGCTGGAAGCCAATTCGCCCTATGTCCGCCTGCTGACTCCCACCGACAGCAATTTCGTCGAAACAACCGAGACCGGTTCTTCTGTGGCGCCCGGCGGCGCGCTGGAAACCGTGGTCAGCAAACCCTATTACGCCGTCTATGGCTGGAGCCCGGCCGCTGGCACCGACCCGGCCGCTGTCCCCAATGCCAGCACTGTCTGGCAGCTGGAAACGGGCGAGATGCTGACGCCGTCGACCCCGGTCACGCTGCGCTGGGACAACGGCCAGGGCCAGATCTTCCGCCGCACCTTCGCGATGGATGACAAATACCTGTTCACCGTCACCCAGTCGGTCGAAAACACCGCCGGCACCCCCTTTGCTGCCGCCCCTTACGGCATCATCGCCCGTCACGGTCAGCCCGACACCCAGAACTATTTCGTGCTGCACGAAGGCGCGGTCGCCATGACCGACGGTGAGCTGTTCGAATCGAAATACAAGAACCTGACCAAGCTGGACCCGGTCGAACGCGAGGGCCGCGCCGAAGTGGTCGACGTGGCCGAAAACGGCTGGATCGGCTTCACCGACAAATACTGGATGACGACGCTGGCCCCGAAGCCCGGCCAGCCCTTCACCGCCGTGGCGAAATACACCGACGGCGCCGACATCTATCAGACCGAGACCCGCTTCCCGGTGGTGACCGTTGCCCCCGGCGCCAGCGCGTCGAGCGAAAGCTATCTGTTCGCCGGCGCCAAGGAATGGGAAACCATCCGCGGTTACGAAGAATCGCCCGGCATTCAGCGCTTTGTCGATTCGATCGACTGGGGCTGGTTCTACTTCCTGACCAAGCCGATCTTCCGCGTGCTGCACTGGCTGAACGCCATGATCGGCAACATGGGCTGGTCGATCATCGCGCTGACCTTCATCCTGAAAGCCATCGTCTTCCCGCTGGCCCGCAAGTCCTATGTCTCGATGGCGCGCATGCGCGAGCTTCAGCCCGAGATGGAGGCGATCAAGGAACGCACCGGCGAGGACCGCCAGAAATACCAGCAGGAAGTGATGGCGCTGTACAAGCGTGAAAAGGTCAACCCTGCCGCGGGCTGTCTGCCGATCCTGATCCAGATCCCGATCTTCTTCAGCCTCTACAAGGTGATCTTCGTCACGCTGGAACTGCGTCAGGCCCCCTGGCTGGGCTGGATCCGCGACCTTTCCGCACCCGATCCGTCCTCGATCCTGAACCTGTTCGGCCTGTTGCCCTGGGATGTCCCGGCGCGTGACAGCATGCTGGGGATCCTGTCGCTGTCGCTGATGGCGATCATCCTGGGCATCTCGATGTGGATGCAGCAAAAGCTGAACCCTGCCCCCACCGATCCCGCGCAAAAGATGATCTTTGCCTGGATGCCGTGGATCTTCATGTTCATGCTGGGCGGCTTTGCGTCGGGTCTGGTGCTGTACTGGATCACCAACAACGTCATCACCATTGGCCAGCAATACGCGATCATGTCGATGCACGGACACCCGCCGAACCTGTTCGGGAATATCCGTGACAGCGTCCGGGTGCGGAAAAGCAAGTGACCGGCCGGCTGGAACAGATCTGGCGCTATCCGGTGAAATCCATCGGGCGTGAACGGCTGGACCACGTGCGCCTGACCCGGGCTGAGAGGCTGCCGTTTGACCGGCACTGGGCCGTGCTGCACGAAACCACGCTGGAGCGGCTGGCGGATCAGCTGGGTGACGGGGACGAAATCGCCGGCTGGATGCCAAAATCGGCCTTTCTGCGCGGTGCCGCCGGTCCCGGCCTGCAGGCGGTCAGCGGTGGGTTGCGCGGTGACGGGCTGGCGCTGCACCACCCGGATCTCGGCACCATCACCGTTGTCCCCCATGACCCGGCGGACCGCGACCGGCTGATCGACTGGCTGCGCCCGATCTGGCCCGATGACAAGCCCGCCCCGGCGCGGCTCGTCTCTGGCCCCGAGGCGCTGACCGACACCCGCAAGCCCTATGTCTCGATCAACGCCATCGACAGCCTGAACAGCATCGAAAACCTGCTCGGCAAGCGTCTGGGTACGGAACGCTGGCGCGGCAACCTGTGGATCGAGGGCTTCGATCCCTTTGCCGAGCTGAACTGGATCGGCAAGACCATCCGCATCGGCGAGGCCGAGTTGGTGGTGCGCGAACCCATCGGGCGCTGCGCCGCCACTTCGGTCGACACCGACACCGGCGCGCCCGATATCGACATGGTCCGCACCCTGACCGAGGCAAATGGTCAGCCCCATTTCGGCGTCTATGCCGAAGTCACCCGCGGTGCCCTGATCGCCGAACTGGCCGAAATCACGCTGAGCGACACCGACGCCGAGGCCATTACGCCATGAAAGTAGCCTTCCCCATCGCCCCCGAACCCGACGCAGAAACCGGCGAGGCCGCGCGTCAGCTGTTCGCGGGCCCCGTGGATTTCGTGAAGGGCGTCGTCGCCATGGACGGCCTGCCGGCCGCCGACCGCCCCGAAGTCTGCTTTGCCGGTCGCTCGAATGTCGGGAAATCCAGCCTCATCAATGCGCTGACGGGCCGGAAAGCCCTGGCGCGGGCCTCGAACACGCCGGGGCGCACGCAGGAAATCAACTATTTCGCGCTTGGCGACCGGGCCTATCTGGTCGACCTGCCGGGTTATGGCTTTGCCAAGGCGCCGGTCGCTGTGGTGGCGAAATGGCAGGCGCTGTTGAAGAACTATCTGGCCGGACGCCCGACCCTGCGCCGGGCCTTCTGCCTGATCGACGCCCGCCACGGCATCAAACCGGTCGATCACGAGATCATGACCCTGCTGGACCGGTCCGCCGTCCCCTTTCAGGTGGTGATGACCAAGACCGACAAGCTTGGCCCCAACGCGCTGAAGCCGGTGATCGCTCAGGTCGAGGAAGAACTGCAAAAGCACCCTGCCGCCTATCCCGAACTGGTCGTCACCTCGTCCGAAAAAGGCGAGGGCATCGCCACGCTGCGCGCGATCATTGCCGGGCTGGACTAGGCCAAGCCTCTTACTGGACGCAGACGCCGCCTGCCCCTAACCTGCCTCAGGCTCAGTGGATCGCATGATGAGACAACAGGACATGACCCGAGATTTCGCCGCCGCCGCCGCCACCCTGTCCGAAGCCCTGCCCTATATGCAGCGCTATTCCGGCGCCGTCGTGGTGGTGAAGTTCGGCGGCAACGCCATGGGCGACGATGCCGAAATGGCGAAATTCGCATCCGACATCGTGCTGATGAAGCAGGTGGGCATACACCCTGTCGTGGTCCATGGCGGCGGCCCGATGATCAATGACCTGCTGGGCAAGCTGGGCATCGAAAGCAGCTTTGTGCGCGGCAAGCGCGTCACCACCAAGGAAACCGTCGAGGTGGTGGAGATGGTGCTGTCGGGCCTCGTCAACAAGCGCATCGTGCAGGCGATCAACGATGCGGGCGGTCGCGCCATCGGTATTTCCGGCAAGGATGACGACCTGATGGTCTGCGAACCCGATGACCCGGAACTGGGTTTCGTCGGCCGCCCGGTCGAGATGAACGTCCAGATCATCCGCGATTTGTATCTGGCTGGCCTGATCCCGGTCATCGCCCCGGTCGCGACGGGCATGGAAGATAACGAGACCTTCAACGTCAATGGCGACACCGCCGCCGGTGCCATCGCCGGCGCCCTGAGGGCCGACCGGCTGTTGCTGCTGACCGATGTGTCGGGGGTCAAGGATGCCTCGGGCGAGGTGCTGACCGCGATGACGCCCGATCAGGTGCGCCAGATGATCGCCCAAGGCACCATTGCAGGCGGCATGATCCCCAAGACTGAAACCGCGCTGAAGGCGTTGGAAGACGGGGTGCGCGCGGTGGTGATTCTGGACGGGCGGGTCCCCAACGCGACCCTGCTGGAACTGTTCACCGAACACGGCGCGGGCAGTCTGATCCGTTCGACCGAACCGCGGATCAAGCCGCGGGGCCTGCGCCAGGGCGACAGCGGACTGTAAGCGCTGGCAAATCCGGCCGCGCGCAGGGCCTTGAATCGCAGCCGAAATTTCGATCCGAAAACGCCGTTTCTGGCGCTTGCCCTGCCCGCATAACCTATGGCAGGCTCTCCCTCATTCGCGTGGCATGAGAGGCCGTTTCCCAATGACCCCTACCGGACATCGTCGCCTGATCCTGACCCGGCATGCCAAATCGGCCTGGGATGACCCCTCGCTGGAGGATTTCGACCGCCCGCTGAACGGTCGCGGTCGCCGCTCGGCCCGGTTGCTGGGCGATTTCATCGCCTCGCGCGGCTATGAGCCCGAGGAGGTTATCTGTTCCCCGTCAAAGCGCACGCGCGAGACCTGGGATGAAGTTGCAAGCGCCGCGCTGGAGGTTCGTCCGCAGCTGCGCTTTGACGACCGTCTGTTTCACGCCAACCCTGCCACCTTGCTGGAGGTGCTGCGCAGCGCCACGGCGCCCACGGTGATGATGATCGGGCACAACCCCGGCATCGCCGAATTTGCCGCCAGCCTGCCCGCACGGGTGCCGCTGGACCCGGAATTTCGCAAGTATCCGACTGCGGCAACCCTGGTGGTCGATTTCCAGATCGACGACTGGGCGGATGTGCAGCCCGGTCAGGGCAGCGTGATGGATTTCGTGCGCCTCGACGGGCGCTGAGCCCCGGATAACGGGACATAAAACAGGCCCCGAAGCGGGCCGGTGGCAAGGGGGGACATACATGGGCTATCTGAAATCGCATCCCGATGCGAAGGGCTTTTTCGGGGCATATGGCGGGGCCGACCTGCCGCCCGTTCTGGTCGATCAGTTCGCGGCGATCGAGAAGGCCTATCTGACGCTGTCGCGTTCGGCAGATTTCATCAGTGAGCTGCGCTTTATCCGCAAGCATTTTCAGGGCCGTCCGACGCCCGTCAGCTATCTGGGCAACCTGTCCGCCGATTGCGGCGGCGCGCAGATCTATGCCAAGCGCGAGGATCTGAACCATACCGGCGCCCATAAGCTGAACCACTGCATGGCAGAAGCCCTGCTGGCCAAGCATATGGGCAAGACCAAGGTCATGGCAGAAACCGGGGCGGGCCAGCATGGCGTGGCGCTGGCGACGGCGGCGGCCTATTTCGGGCTGGAATGCGAAATCCACATGGGCGAGATCGACATCGCCAAGGAAGCCCCGAACGTCACCCGCATGAAGCTTCTGGGGGCCGAGGTGGTGCCCGTGGGTTTTGGCGGGCGGTCGCTGAAAGAAGCCGTCGACAGCTGCTTCCAGTCGTATGTAGAACAGGCCGAAACCGCGCTGTTCGCCATCGGCAGCGTCGTCGGCCCCCACCCCTTCCCGATGATGGTGCGCGATTTCCAGCATGTCGTCGGCATCGAGGCGCGCGAACAGTTTCTGGAAATGACCGGCCACCTGCCCGATATGGTCGCGGCCTGCGTCGGCGGCGGATCGAACGCGATGGGCATGTTTGCGGGCTTTATCGACGATGAAGGCGTGGCGCTGTACGGTGTCGAACCGCTTGGCACCTCGTCCAATCTGGGCGATCACGCGGCGACGATCACCTATGGCGAGGATGGCGACATTCACGGCTTCAAGACGATGGTGCTGAAGGACAAGGACGGCAATCCGGCCCCGGTCCATACGGTCGCATCGGGTCTGGATTATCCGGGTGTCGGGCCGGAACACGCCTATCTGCACCGCACCGGACGGGCAAATTATGTGGCGGCCGACGACCGCGAGGCGCTGGATGCCTTCTATCGCCTGTCCCGCCGCGAAGGAATCATCCCGGCGCTGGAAAGCGCCCATGCCGTCGCCTTCGCGCTGCGCGAGGCCCCGAAAAACCCCGGCAAGACGATCCTGATCAACCTGTCCGGGCGGGGCGACAAGGATATCGATTATGTGACCGAGACCTACGGTTTCGGCGGCCAAGCCTAGCCGCCGGATATGAAAACGCCGCGCCGGTCGTTCTGACGGGCGCGGCGCCTTGCATTTCAGCCGGGATCAAGCCCCGGAATAAAGGCCCTCATACAGCGGCCCCAGCGTGTCCAATTCGAACAGCGAACTGACCGAGGTGCCGTTCCACGTATTGATGATGGCCTGCGCAAACATCGGCGCGGTCGGCACGATGCGGATATTCGCGCAGTTTTTCACCGCATCGGGCTGGTCGATGGAATCGGTGATAACCAGCGACTTCATCACCGAATTCGACACCCGCTCGACCGCCGGGCCGGACAGGACGCCGTGGGTAATATAGGCGTGGACCTCGGCCGCGCCGTGGTCGATCAGCAGTTGCGCAGCTTTCACCAGCGTACCGGCCGTGTCGCAAATGTCATCGACGATGATACAGGTCTTGCCGGTCACGTCCCCGATCACGGTCATGTCGGCGATCTCGCCCGCCTTTTCGCGGCGCTTGTCGACGATGGCCATCGGCACGTTGATCCGCTGCGCGATCTCTCGCGCGCGGGCCACACCGCCCACATCCGGCGACACGACCATCAGGTCGTCCATGCGGCCCTTGAAGTTGTGCTTGATATCCAGCGCAAACACGGGCGCGGCGTAAAGGTTATCGACCGGGATATCGAAGAAACCCTGAATCTGCGTTGCGTGCAGATCCAGGGTCAGAACGCGGTCGACGCCCGCCTTTGTCAGCATGTTTGCCACCAGCTTGGCGCTGATCGGGGTACGCGCCTTGGCACGGCGGTCCTGACGGGCATAGCCGAAATAGGGGATCACGGCGGTGATGCGCGCGGCCGAGGACCGCTTCAGCGCATCTGTCATGATCAGCAGTTCCATCAGGTTGTCATTGGCCGGGTTCGAGGTCGGCTGGATGATATACATATCCTCGCCGCGCACGTTGTCGAACACCTCGACGAAGATTTCCTGATCGTTGAAACGCTCGACCCGTGCGTCGACCGGGGCGACGTTCATCCCCCTGTGCATCGACATCCGCCGCGCGATGGCAAGCGCCAGAGGCTTGTTGGCATTACCGGAAATCAGCTTGGGTTCGGTCATCGCGGGCATGGGGCAGTCCTTCGAGGGGCGGGATTCGGGCGATTGCAGGGGACTTAGCACCGCGTTAGCCTGCCCGCAAACATCAACAGCCCGCATCACCCTGCGATGGAGCGTGAAATGGCACATATCGACTATTATCTCGGCACAATCAGCCCATGGTGCTATCTGGCGGGCGACCGGCTGGAGCGGATCGCCAAGGAACACAAGGCAACCGTTACCTATAAGCCCGTCGATCTGATGCAGCTTTTCCCGCGCACTGGCGGCCTGAAGCCTGCCGATCGCCACGAGAGCCGTTTGGACTATCGCATGCAGGAACTGACCCGCTGGGCGGCGTATCTGAAGGTGCCATTCAACCTGCGCCCGGCGCATTTCCCGGTGAACATGGCCCCGTCTTCTTATGTGGTGATCGCGGCGCAGGCCGCGGGCGAGGGCGATATCGGCGCGCTGGTGCGCGGCTTCCTGCGCGCGGTCTGGGCCGAGAACCGCGACGTTTCGGACGATGCAGTCATCCGCGACGTGCTGGCCGCGAATGGCTTTGATCCGGCCATTGCCGACAAGGGGCTGTTCGTGGGCGCAGAACAATATGGCCGCAATCTGGAAGATGCGGTAGCCGCCGGCGTCTTTGGCGCGCCCTTCTATGTCGTGCGCGAGACGGGGCAGAAATTCTGGGGCCAGGACCGCCTGACCTTCCTGGCCGATCACCTGGCAACCGCATGAGCGACGTGACACCGTTCGAACGTCACTTCCCGGGCGATCCCGACCGCCCGGCACTGGCGCTGCATTGCATGATGGGCAGCAGCAATGCCTGGCGGCCGATGGCCGAGCATCTGGGCGGGGTGATCGACCTGCGCGCCTTCGACAATCCCGGCCACGGCCGCAGCCCCGACTGGCAGCCCGTGGACGGGATCGACCTGCATACATTCGTGACCCGCCACGCCGCCGGGATGATCGACCGCCCGCTGGACCTGATCGGGCACAGCTTTGGCGCAACCGTGGCCCTGCGCATCGCCGTAGGCGCACCTCAGGCGATCCGGTCACTGACCCTGATCGAGCCGGTGCTGTTCGCCGCCGCCCCTGCCCCTGCACGTCAGGCCGAGAATGACCGCCTCGCCCCCTTTGCGGCGGCGGACGACATTGACGGCATGATCGGCCAGTTCATGTCCGATTGGGGCGCACCGGGTGCGGGCGCCATCCCGGACGATCCCGCCCGCGCCGACCGCTTGCGCAAGCAGATGAGGCTGGTCCTGGACACCAACGCCTTCCTGATGGAGGACCGCGCCAATATCCTGCGCGAGGGCGGTCTGGAAGGGATCGAGGCGCCGGTGATGCTGATTTCTGGCGCCCAATCGCCACCGATCATTCACGACATCGCCGAGGCCTTGGCCGCCCGCCTGCCCGATGTCGGTCGCGCGAATGTGCCGGATGCAGGGCATATGCTGCCCTTGACCCATGCCGAAGCGGTGGCCGATCTGGTACGAATGAACCTCGACCGCGCCTGAAGGGTCAGCCGCGCAATGCGACCAGCAGCGCCTCGACCTCGGCATCGGTGGTGTTCCAGCCGCAGACGAAACGGACGGTGACCTCGTCCTGATCCGTTTCGTCCAACGAGGACCATTTGAAATAGGTGGCACCGGCCGCCCGCGCCCGGTCATGAGCATCGGCGGGCAGCACGGCGAAAACCTGATTGGCCTCGGCAGGATGGGCCAGCCGCGCGCCGTCGACGCTGTTCAGCCCTTCGGCCAGAAGCGCGGCCATTTCGTTCGCATGGCCTGCCAGATCCAGCCATAACCCGGCCTCCAGCAGTGCATAGAATTGCGCCGACAGATAGCGGTGCTTGGACAAAAGATGACCGCTGCGCTTGCGGGTAAAGGCCAGCCGGTCGGCCAGTTCGGGATCGAAGGCCACGACCGCCTCGACCCCCATGCCGCCGTTCTTGGTGCCGCCGAAAGACAGAAGATCGACACCGGCGCGATGGGTCACATCCGCAGGTACGGCCCCGCTGGCCGCGACCGCATTGGCAAAGCGCGCGCCGTCCATATGCAGCACCAGCTTGTGCTGGCGGGCGATGGCGGCGATTTCGGTCACCATGCCGGGCGTCCAGACCCGGCCCCATTCGGTCGCGTTGGTGATGGAAATCGCCCCCGGCTTGCCGCCGCCCAAGCCCTCGCCCGCCCAGAATGACGCCGCGCGATCCAGCGCATCTGCGTCGATCAGCCCGCCCTCACCCGGGATCAGCGTCAACTTGGCGCCGCCGGTGAACATCTCGGGCGCGGCGCATTCCGATGTCTCGATATGGGCGTCCTCGTTGCAGAAGATCCGCTGCCACGGCTGCACGGCACCGCCAAGCGCGATTGCATTCGCCGCCGTTCCGGTGGCGGTGAACAGCACCACTGCTTCGGGCGCATCCAGTACCTCGCGCACACGATCCTCGGCCGCGCGGGTCAGCGCATCATTGCCATAGGATGCGACATGCCCCTCGTTCGCCGCCGCAAGCGCCGCCATGACCGAGGGATGCACGCCAGAACAATTATCGGAAGCGAAATTCATGACAGATCCTCGATAATGTAATCTTCCCAGTCTTCCTCGGGGATCGCGGCCTCGGACAACGTCCACCCCCGGACCGAGGCCCCCGCCCGGTGCACCGCCTCGCGGTCGCCGCTGATCAGATAGTGCCACTCGGGCAGCGCCCGCCCCTCGGCCCGCAGCCTATAGGCGCAGGTGGCGGGCAACCAATAGGTGATATCCTTGATCTTGTCGGGCGTCAGGCTGACACATTCGGGCACATATTGGTGCCGCGTCTCGTAACGCGTGCAGCGGCAGGTCTGCCCGTCCAGCAGCCGGCAGGCGATGCGGGTAAAGGCCAGTTCGTCCGTGTCTTCGAATTCCAGCTTGTTCAGGCAGCACTTGCCGCAGCCGTCGCACAGCGCCTCCCATTCGCGGCTGTCGAGGTCGCGCAGCGGCAATTCCCAGAAACGGGGGCGCATCAGGACGCCGACAGGATCGCGCGGGCCTCGGCGCTGTCGCGGTCCATCTGGTCGACCAGTGCCTGAAGCCCGTCGAATTTCATCTCGGGCCGCAGATATTCGACCAAAGCGACCGACAGGTGTTCTCCGTAAAGATCGCCTTCGAAATCGAACAGATGGACTTCCAGATTGGGGCGGTTGTCGCCAAACATCGGCCGCACACCAAGGCTCGCCACGCCCGGCCAGCTGCCCTTGTGCGGGCCACCCAGCACATCGGCCAGCACCGCATAGACGCCCAGCTTCGGCAGATGCAGCCCGTCGACCGACATGTTCGCGGTCGGATAGCCCAGCTCGCGCCCGCGCTTTTCGCCATGCAGCACCTCGCCCTCGATCCGGTGCCAATGGCCCAGCATGCGTTCGGCATCGCGGGTGCGGCCTTCGGTCAGCGCTTGCCGGATCGCGGTCGAGGAAAAGTCGCGCCCGTCCTCGCCCACCAGCGGCGCCACAGTGACGCCAAAGCCAAAGCGGCGGCCCAGATCGCAAAGGGTGTCGGAATCGCCGGCCCGGCCTTTGCCAAAGAAGAAATCCTGCCCGACGGTGACATGGGCCACGCCCAAGCCTTCGGCCAGCACGTCGCGGGCGAAAACCTCGGGGCTCAGCCCGGCCAGCACCGGACCGAAAGGCAGCTCGAACAAGTGCTCGACCCCCAGCCGGCGCAACCGGTTCGCGCGGGCTTCGGCATTCATCAGCCGGAAAGGGGGGGCGTCGGGGGCAAAGAACTCACGCGGATGGGGTTCAAACGTGACAACACCCAGCGGCGCCTCGCAGGCCGCACGGGCGGCGTCGATCACCGCGCGATGACCGCGATGGACGCCATCGAAATTCCCCATCGCCACCGATGCCCCACGCGCCGAGGCCGGCAATCCGGTCCAATGCTGATGGATATGCAACTCGCCCCCTTCCGGGGCAGACCCGGCATGGTCACTCTGTGGCGGACGGCCCGCCGTTTCCTGCATATCGCGCAGCCACGGCCCGGTTGCAAGCCGCGCAGACTAGCCGGCCAGCAACGCCAGCGCCTCGACCCGGCGCGGGCGGTCGGGTTCGGGATCGGGGATGGCGGGTTCGGCCGCCAGCCGGGCGATCCAATCGCCGGGCAGGCCCGCCTCGCGCGCGCCTGCCAGCACCAGCGCCAGATACCAGTCGAAGGGCGGCATCCCGGCGGCGCGGGACTGCGGCGGCGCCAGATAGGCCATCGCCTGCCGGTCGCCCAGATCCAACGTGACGCGGTCATAGCCGCGCCCCAGCCCCTCGATCTGGTCCAGCAAATTCACATCCGCGTCGGCCAGATCGTACAGCACGCCCGGCACGACCCCTTCGCCCGCTACCAGAGTCGCCTTGCCGGAACCGTCCTGCCCGATCTTGTCGAAAGCCACCCGAAAGCCCGTAACATCAGCCCGCCCGATTACCCGGGCCGAGGGGCAGCGCGCCACCAGCCGCGCCGCCAGCATGTTCGAACCATAGGCGAAATACAGCGCCACTCAGCGCAGCCGGCCCATCGCGAAAGTGGGCGCCATCATCTGCGGGCGCAGCCACTCCTCCAGCAGCTGGGCCTCGGGGGCCTCGACATCAGCGCCCATATGCTCTGCCGCCAGACCGCCGGTGATGAACAGCGAATCCAGCCCCTCGCCCACCGCGCCGGCGATGTCGGTCCTGATACCATCACCCACGCACAAGACGCGCGCACCTTCCTTCATGTGCAACCTGCGCCGCGCCAGATCATAGATCGGCGGATGCGGCTTGCCGAAATACAGCGATTGCCCGCCCATATCGGTATAGAATTCCGCAATCGCACCGGCGCAATAGATCCGCCGCTCGCCCAGATCGACAACGATGTCTGGATTGGCGCACAGAAGCTTCAGCCCATTGACCCGGGCCAGCATCAGGCGTGAGCGGTAATCTTCGGGCGTCTCGGTATCCTCGTCAAAAGGTCCGGTGCAGACGATGCCCTCGGCTTCTTCCAACGGCACCCGCTCGATCCGGGGCGCGTCCTTCCATTCCGGCGGCACGTCGAAAAACGCATCATCCTTTGCCGGCCCCAGATGCCAGACCTTGCGACCAACAGCACCCGCGAACATCGCATCCTGCGCAGCATCGCCCGAGGTGACGATCGCGTCCCAGGCATCGCGCGGAATCCCCAGCCGACCGAAGGACGCCTCGACCTGGGCGGCCGGGCGCGGCGCATTGGTCATCAGACAAACCAGCCCGCCACCGCCCCGATATTCCTGCAAGGCGGCAATCGCCGCCGGATAGGCCTCGATCCCGTTATGAACGCAGCCCCAAAGGTCGCAGAAAAGCACGTCATAATCGGTGGCAATCTCGGAAAGCGATCCGATGATCCGCGTCATGTCTTCACCCTGGTCAAAATATCCTCGGGGGTCCGGGGGCAGACAGCCCCCGGCCTTCGTCTCAGATCACAGCTTCAGCGAAGGAATGATCTGCTTCTTGCGCGACATGATGCCCGGCAGCACGACCGTATCGCCCGCGACCGGCACGCCGAACGAGGCTTCTGCAACCTGCTTGACGTAATCATTCGGCACCAGCAGCGTCGCTTCCTCGTTCAGGATGTCGACGATGAACAGCAGCACCTCGTCGGCGCCGTCCGCCGCGGCAACGCCCGGCATCGCAGCCAGCAGCGCATCCTTGCGGTCCAGCAGGACCTTGGGCGCCGTCGTTTCCAGAACCGAGACGCGCAGCTTCTTGCCGTCCAGCTCGAATTCCTTGCTGTCCATGCGCAGCAGGTCCGCATCATCAAAGGCAGACACGTCCGACTTGGCGGCAAACATCTCTGCCGCATATTCCGACACGTCGATGCCAAGGCCAGCGGCCAGCTTTTCAGCCACGGCGCGGTCATGGGGCGTGGTGGTCGGGCTGCGGAATTCCAGCGTGTCCGACAGGATGCAGGTCAGCATCACACCCTTCACCCAATCGGGCGCTGCGGCCAGATCGTCGCCGATCAGGTCGTGCATGATGGTTGCGGTGCAGGCCAGCGGACGGATGGTGATGTTGATCGGGGTGCGGGTCTTCAGACCGCCCACCAGCATGTGGTGGTCGATGATTTCCAGAATCTCGGTGTCGTTGATCGCGGCGGGCAGTTCTGCGGGATTGTTGGTGTCACAGATCACGACCTGATCGCCGGCGGCCAGCTCGGTCACGATTTCCGGCATGTCCTGCCCCCAGCGGGTCAGCATCCAGGCGGCTTCGGTGTTCGGCGTGCCTTGCAGGATCGCGCGCGCCGGGGTCTTGCGGACCTCATTCAGGTACCAGGCCCAGATGATGGGCGAGCCGGTGGCGTCGGTATCGGGCGATTTATGGGCGAGAACGGTAATCATCACATGCTCCTCGGCAGATTTGCAGGTCTCCTACCCCGGCCATGACGCAAAGTCCATCATTGCACGAGGTCCGAGGCCGCCCCCAAAGGCACGCTGTCACCAGTTCCCCAATCACTGATCGGAGACCGAGCGCACTCTTGCTCAGATCTGTTGACAGCGGTCGGACTGGCGCACATGGTGCGGCTTCCACCAGGGGGGTCCCGACAAGGGGCTGAGATTCGGCTGGGCCGCAAGGCAGCGCAGTGACCCTACGAACCTGATCCAGTTCATACTGGCGTAGGGACGGTGCGGATGCCTTGCCGGTCGCATGCGACCAGTATGGGCATTCCTTTCCTTCCCGTCAGTGCTGGGTCTCCAATGCTGCGACGCAAGGAGCCTCGACATGACATCCAAAGAAACCCTGACGGTCACCACAGGACCGTTGCCCGCCTCGACCAAGGTATTCAAACCGGGCCTTCTGCATCCCGATATCCGGGTGCCCATGCGCGAAATCGCCCTGCATCCAAGCGCGGGTGAGCCGCCGGTGACGGTCTATGATGCCTCTGGGCCCTATACCGATCCGGGCGCCGAAATCGCCATCGAACGCGGCCTTCCGCGCCTGCGGGAAGGCTGGATCATGGGCCGCGGCGATGTGGAATCCTATGAAGGCCGACATGTAAAACCCGAGGATAACGGCTTCGTCTCTGGCGACCGGCTGACGCCTGAATTTCCCGTTCGCAACCGCCCCGTGCGGGCGCGGGACGGAAAGGCCGTGACGCAGCTGGCCTATGCCCGCGCCGGCATCGTCACCCCGGAAATGGAATTCATCGCCATTCGCGAAAACCTTGGCCGCAAGGCCGCAAAGCAGACGCTGACCCGCGACGGGCAGGATTTCGGCGCAGCGATCCCGGATTTCGTCACCCCTGAATTCGTACGTGACGAGGTGGCGCGCGGGCGGGCGGTCATCCCTTCCAATATCAACCACCCCGAGGCCGAGCCGATGATTATCGGCCGCAATTTCCTGGTCAAGATCAACGCCAATATCGGCAATTCGGCGGTAACCTCCTCGATGGCCGAAGAGGTGGACAAGATGGTCTGGGCGACCCGCTGGGGTGCGGACACGGTCATGGACCTTTCCACGGGCCGCAACATCCACAATATCCGCGAATGGATCATCCGAAACTCGCCCGTGCCGATCGGGACCGTGCCACTTTATCAGGCGCTGGAAAAAGTCGGCGGCATCGCCGAGGACCTGACATGGGAGGTCTTCCGCGACACCCTGATCGAACAGGCCGAACAGGGTGTCGACTATTTCACCATTCACGCCGGGGTGCGGCTGCACATGATCCCGATGACGGTGGACCGTGTCACCGGCATCGTGTCGCGCGGCGGCTCTATCATGGCGAAATGGTGCCTGCATCATCACCGCGAAAGCTTCCTGTACGAACGTTTCGACGAAATCTGCGACATCATGCGCGCCTATGACGTCAGCTTCAGCCTTGGCGACGGGCTACGCCCCGGATCCATCGCCGATGCAAACGACGCGGCGCAATTCGCCGAACTGGAAACGCTGGGGGAATTGACCAAGATCGCCTGGGCCAAGGACTGCCAAGTGATCATCGAAGGCCCCGGCCATGTGCCCATGCACAAGATCAAGGAGAACATGGACAAGCAGCTTGCCGTCTGCGGCGAGGCGCCGTTCTATACCCTCGGGCCGCTGACGACCGACATCGCGCCGGGTTACGATCACATCACCTCGGGGATCGGCGCGGCGATGATCGGTTGGTTCGGCACGGCGATGCTTTGCTATGTCACGCCCAAGGAACATCTTGGCCTGCCGGACCGCGATGACGTCAAGACAGGGGTCATCACCTACAAGATTGCCGCCCATGCTGCCGATCTGGCCAAGGGACATCCGGCGGCACAGGTTCGCGACGACGCCCTGTCGCGGGCCCGGTTCGAATTCCGCTGGGAAGACCAGTTCAATCTCGCCCTCGATCCCGAAACGGCACGGGCATTCCACGACGAAACCCTGCCGAAAGATGCGCATAAGGTCGCGCATTTCTGTTCGATGTGCGGGCCGAAATTCTGTTCGATGCGGATATCTCACGACATCCGCGCCGAGGCGCAGAAAGAAGGTCTGGCCGCCATGGCACAGAAATACCGCGAGGGCGGCGATCTTTACATGCCGGTGGATGGCGACGCTTAAGCGGCTATGACCCCCGGGCGGATTCGCGTTAACGCAACTCTACCCGGGGGCCAGTTCGATTGCTCACTGCCTGAGGCTGCAAGCTGGAGTAATACCGACCCGGCGACCTCCTCGCAGCACTAGGTACGCTTAACATCCACGTCGAGTTCCCCCTGAAGCCAGTCGCTTGGGCTGGCCCCCGCCACGCGAAGAAATTCACGGTTGAAATTCGACTTGGTATTGAAACCCGATGACAGCATGGCATCGGCGACCGATTGCCCCTGCAGCAGCATATCCAGAAACTCGGGCGCAACCAGAAGCGCCGCAATCGCCAGGATCGGAACAAGGCCGTGAAGCAGATCGGCGCGGTCGGCGCTTCGGACGGCGGTGCTCTGATAGGCGAACCACGCCGTAGGCGGGATGAGTGACGCGGTGATCGGCTGCACCCACCGTATCCCTGCCACCATATAGTGCTGCGCCAGGGCGATGATCAGCGATTGCACCGCGCAAAGCGCCAGCAGAAGGCCAAGCGCGGTTATCCGCTTCTGTTCCCGCAAAAGGCGCAGGCAGGCAAAGCCGAGAACAAGTGATACGAAAACGGGGATGGGAAGCATGGAGCCGGGCGGCAGATCTATCGGTCTCGATGGACAAATTGGCTGAGGAGCCGTTCTTTCGGGGCCATATCGATACGTCGCGCATCATGGCGGCCGGGTTTTCCTATGGCGGCTGGACCGCACTCTCACTGGGCGGGCTTACCGATCTGCGGCCCCAGGCGCGGACGGAGCGGTTGGCCCCTGCCTTCCATTTCACCGCAATGCCACTGTGCAAGCCCGAAGCTCCGCAGATACTGGAGGCCGAGCAGGACGATCCGGTCTGCACCGACCCAGGCGCCACGGACAGGGCAGCGGTCCATGCGAAGATCATCGAGACGATCTTGGAGCAGTTGGCACTGTGAGGAAGTGTCGTGCATCGAAGCAGGACGAACGGCGGCTTCGGCTTGCGACCTGTGGCTTCATGCCCCGGACGGCGAAGTCACGCGCAAGGAAGACTTCACTGGCAAAGGGGAAAGGCTGGCGGCGATCCTCGGCCTTCGGCTGTGCGACGCGGGCGCGCCCGGCCGGCAAGCGGTGGATCAAATCGGCATCTGCTGGTGACAGATCAGCCGCCAGCCATCCAGCCGGATCCAGTTCGACGAACACAGCACCCGCCGCCGGGTTTCTGCCCCGGTCGCGCGGCTTGCCTCGGCGCGATAGGCCAGCACCGCCATGTCCCCGCTTTCGGCCATGTGGCGATCCAGCATGGTTACACTGTCCCAGCGCGGTCCTTGCGACAGTCGGGCCAGTATATCCTCGCCCTGCAGAATCTCGCCCGACAGGACCATCACGCAGTTGGGGGCCATTCGGCGCGCGGCCTCGGCCGCGCCCATGGTCCACCAGATTTCTTCCTGCCGCCACAGATCGTCGCTCATTCCTCTAGCCTTTCGATGGTCCAGCCGTCCGTTTCCAGCAACCGCAGCACGCCATTTTCACCCGGCAGATGCAGCGCACCGAATGCCGCAACCACGCCCCTGCCCTTCGCAGCAGCATCCTCTGCCGCTTCGGTCAGTGGCGCAATCCAGCTTTCATTGCGGGCATCCATCAGCAGAACCTGCGCTTCCTCTGTCAGGCGATCCACCTCGGCCTTCGGCAGGCCCGAGTTGCGATAGGCGTCGATGCGGCCAAATTCCCAGATCTGCCAGACATCCCCGGCCAGATAGGCATCCGTCATGGTCACCGCATAGTCATCAGCATGGCGCGCGGCGGGCAGCGAATAGACGATCATGTCCTCCTCTTCCTGAGGGGTCATGTCGCCGAACATCTTGAGGACCGTATCCCAAGGCTCCAGCGCGCGGATCGGGATATTCGCTTCCTCGGCCTTGTCCATCAACTGCCAGTCGAGCCCGTTGGAGCTGCCATCCCGCGCCATCTGCGCCATCATGCAGGGCGAAATCGCCATCATCATCGAGACATACCAGGGCCGCATCCGCGAGGCCATGACGGCGGGAACGCCCCGTTCCTCCATTGCGGCCGCCACTTCCTCCCATTCGACCGGGGTCAGGCGTTCCGGCAGGGTCGGGCCGGTGGGGTCCATCATCAGCGTCGGATCGGCCAGCATGGCGGATTTCAGCTGCTCTTCCTCCTTCGGGCCCAGTTCGACCAGCAGCGCGTCGGCATCTGCGATCACCGAGGCCAGCCGGTCGACCATGGCCTGATGTTCCGGCAGATCGAAGTGATAGGTGCCAACCATGGTGATCTGCGCGTCCCCCTTGCGCGCCCGCCACAGCAGCCCTTGATGGTAGGGTTGCGCGTCCGCCGCAATGCGGATGGTTTCCTGATCGGCGGCAGGCAATTGCGCGATCAGGTTGCTGCCGACGCATTCATTTGCGAAAACTGCCGGCGCGATCAGACTCAGCGCTGCGGCGGCAAAAAGGCATTTCATGGCATATCCCCTGCTGGCTTCACGCAGGCTTCCACAGTGCCACGCCAAAGACCAGCCAGCCGAGCGGAATTTTCCCCAACCTTCCCGTTGACAGGCGTGTGACCGGCCCCTAGATCGGCTTGCACTGGCACTCACCAAGACCGAGTGCCAACAAGACACTGCAACCTGAAACACCGGAGTGTTCACATGGCTTTCAAACCACTGCACGACCGCGTTCTGGTCAAGCGCGTCCAATCGGACGAGAAGACCAAGGGCGGGCTGATCATCCCCGACAGCGCCAAGGAAAAACCCGCTGAGGGCGAAATCGTCGCCGTTGGCGAAGGCGCTCGCAAGGATTCGGGCGAACTGATCGCGCCTTCGGTCAAGGCTGGCGACCGCGTCCTGTTCGGCAAATGGTCGGGCACCGAGGTCACGCTGGACGGCGAAGAGCTGCTGATCATGAAGGAAGGCGACATCATGGGGATCATCGGCTGATCTGCCGACCCCTGACAAGCGCTTCAATTCAAACAAGTTTCTAGGAGAATACACATGGCTGGCAAGGACGTTAAGTTCGGCACCACCGCGCGCGATTCGATGCTGAAAGGCGTCAACATTCTGGCGGATGCGGTCAAAGTCACCCTGGGCCCGAAAGGCCGCAACGTGGTCATCGACCGTTCTTTCGGCGCGCCCCGCATCACCAAGGACGGTGTTTCGGTCGCCAAGGAAATCGAACTGACCGACAAGTTCGAAAACATGGGCGCCCAGATGGTCCGCGAAGTCGCTTCGCGCACCAATGACGAAGCTGGCGACGGCACCACCACCGCGACGGTTCTGGCCCAGGCCATCGTCAAGGAAGGCATGAAGGCGGTTGCCGCCGGCATGAACCCGATGGACCTGAAGCGCGGCATCGATCTGGCGACCTCGAAAGTCGTCGAATCGATCAAGGCTGCCTCGCGTCCGGTCAATGACAGCGCCGAAGTCGCCCAGGTCGGCACCATCTCGGCCAACGGCGAAGAAGGCATCGGCACCATGATCGCCGAAGCCATGCAGAAGGTCGGCAACGAGGGTGTCATCACCGTCGAAGAAAACAAGGGCATGGAAACCGACGTCGAAGTCGTCGAAGGCATGCAGTTCGACCGCGGCTATCTGTCGCCCTATTTCGTGACCAACCCCGACAAGATGGTCGCCGATCTGGAAGACGCCTATATCCTGCTGCACGAAAAGAAACTCTCGTCGCTGCAGCCGATGGTTCCGCTGCTGGAAGCCGTCATTCAGTCGGGCAAGCCGTTGCTGATCATCGCTGAAGACGTCGAAGGCGAGGCCCTGGCCACGCTGGTCGTCAACAAGCTGCGCGGCGGTCTGAAAATCGCTGCCGTCAAGGCTCCGGGCTTCGGCGATCGTCGCAAGGCGATGCTGCAGGACATCGCGATCCTGACCGGCGGTCAGGTCATCAGCGAAGATCTGGGCATGAAGCTGGAAAACGTGACCGTCGACATGCTGGGCACCGCCAAGAAAGTCTCGATCAACAAGGACAACACCACCATTGTTGACGGCGCTGGCGACAAGGCAGAGATCGAAGCCCGCGTGGCCCAGATCCGTCAGCAGATCGAAGAAACCACCAGCGACTACGACAAGGAAAAGCTGCAGGAACGCGTGGCCAAACTGGCCGGCGGCGTTGCCGTGATCCGCGTCGGCGGCATGACCGAAGTCGAAGTGAAAGAGCGTAAGGACCGCGTTGATGATGCGCTGAACGCGACCCGCGCGGCCGTTCAGGAAGGCGTTGTCGTCGGTGGCGGCGTGGCCCTGGTTCAGGGCGCCAAGGCGCTGGAAGGCCTGAAGGGTGCGAACTCGGATCAGGAAGCCGGCATCACCATCGTGCGCCGCGCGCTGGAAGCCCCGATGCGCCAGATCGCTGAAAACGCTGGCGTCGACGGCGCTGTCGTCGCAGGCAAGATCCGCGAATCGAACGACAAGGCCTTCGGCTTCAACGCCCAGACCGAAGAATATGGCGACATGTTCAAGTTCGGCGTCATCGACCCGGCCAAAGTCGTGCGCACCGCGCTGGAAGACGCAGCCTCGGTCGCAGGCCTGCTGATCACCACCGAGGCCATGGTCGCCGAAAAGCCCGAGCCGAAAGGCCAAGGCGGCACCCCCGACATGGGCGGCATGGGTGGCATGGGCGGCATGGGGATGATGTAATCATCCTCTGCCATCTGTGGCAGAAATGGA
The DNA here is from genome assembly GCF_011308835.1 of Paracoccus xiamenensis. GTDB lineage: Bacteria > Pseudomonadota > Alphaproteobacteria > Rhodobacterales > Rhodobacteraceae > Paracoccus > Paracoccus xiamenensis. The sequence continues at coordinate 35,206 of NZ_JAAOHY010000005.1, forward strand.
AAGGCCGTCCCGAATGGGGCGGCCTTTTTTTAACTGCAGGTATCAGAAGTACAAACCTTCGTCGTAAGGGGGCGGAAGCCCGTTTTCAGCCAGCCGGCGGAAATATCTTCTTCAGGAACTCCGCAAATCTGTATCTTGCTGCCAGTTTCTCCATATTCCGGAATATTTCCTCTGGATTGAAACTGTATGGATCATCGAGAGGAATATAGTGCTTTCCAGCCTCGAAGGGCTGCGCCAAGGGTTCTGAGACAACCGCCTTACCTGCATGATACGCAGTCAGGATCCTCGGCACCTCAGAGTAAATTCCGTTATCGAAATGCACGTTGAGGATGCCTTGCGAGTCCCTGATGGCCTCCGACAGGACTTCTCCAAAACTTCCTTTTGGCAGGATATCAATCCTGACCCTTTCGGCCAGCTCCCTAAGTACGCTGCGCCTTCTTTCCGCCATATTCCCGAAGAATACGAACGGTGCATCTCCAGGCACAAACTGGACTTGCTCATTGGGGAAAACCCAGGGTCCAAAGTGAAGACGGTCGCCTTGCGTCAGACCCTCATACCTTCCCTTGTTCGCGTATGACCAATCCAGAACATGATCATATCTATCAAACATCTGGCTGATATTCTGGTCCGGAACATCTCCCCAAAGCTTGGCACCGTTTTCATCATAATACTGTTCTGTCTGGATACCCAGGCTGACACCTTCGTCAGTCTCCGGGAAAAGTGCATGAGCGCAGACATAGACCGTCCCTTCAAAAGGGAAATCGGAAGGAATACTCTGCCCCAAGGTCAATGACAGGTTTCGAAGCAGCCTGCCATTCGGACTGACAAAGCGAACTCCACCGCGATAATGTTCGTGATAATCTCCGCTCAAATCCACCTCCGGCTAGTTCAGGCATATCTTGTGGGGCTGTGGCAACAACCGCATGGCCGACATGGTCGCTGACACCTAACCCGCATCGCAATACGATCAATCTGGCCATCAAGGCAACAGCAGGTTTTTGTCAGGAATCGTAGGGTGCGTGCTTGCACGCACCAATGATCATCGCCTCACGCGCGAACGGTGCGTGCGAGCACGCACCCTACCGCATCATTCATCGCAAACGCCCTCCTCAGCCCCCATCGACAAATCCGCAGCTGAAACCGCGCCTCGGCGACCTCTCCGAACAGGGCGCAGCCCGTTTGGATCAGAAAGAAGGGCGCCCTCAAGCGCCCTTCCTATTCTCTGCGAACCGAATGAACCGAATATCAGTAGAAGCCGCGGAAGATCAGATCGGCCGTCTTGGTCGTCACGACATTCCCAGCCAGATCATAGTTCGTAACACCGGGACCGTTAATCTGCGCGGTCAACCCAGTGGCACCGGGCAGGTTCAGCACCTCATTCCCATCATAGCGGACGACGGTGCCATCGGCATTTTCAACCACTTCCAGCCGCGCGGCGAGATCAATTGCATCCTGCTCCTCCTCGATCGGCTGATCTAGGACGAGTGACAAGCTGTCGGTTCCGCGTTGGAAGTCGCTGACTTCCGCCACCCCTCCGTCAGCGGTGATCCACCCGCCGAAATAGTCGCTCCCCTCGCCCCCCTCGACCTGATCGAGATTGCCGAATTCGATGTGATCATCCCCTGCGCCGCCCTGCAGGGTATCGGCAGCCGAGTCCACATATTGCGGGAAATAGGGGCCTTCCCAGTTCCGTTCCAGCGGGCGCCCGCCCTCTAGCGTGTCGTTGCCATCGCCACCCATCAGCTTGCTGGCGACCTCGGTGCTAGTCAGTCGGTCGTCCCCGGCGCCGCCGTCGATCACGCCGCCATCGCTGTCATAGGCAATCACATCGTCCATGCCGCTGCCGCCCCGGTATTCGGCATCGCCCTTGATCATGCCCCAGACCTTGCCATCGGCCCCTGCACCGATAACGGTATCGCCGCTGCCCGCGAAGACAAGGCCCTGATCGGCGCCCGACATGTCTATCAGGTCCTGGCCCGGGCCCGCATCAACGATAATCCTGCCCGCCTTTACGGTGACAGTATCGTTGCCTGCGCCGGCCTCGATATATTCCAGCCCCTGCGGCAGAACTTGCCCATTCAGGCCGCCTTCGGTGAGGACAGCGTGTTCGCCATCCGGGCTGACCTCTGATGCGGTAAACGACCCCGCCCAGTAAGTACGATCATTCAAAATTTCCGCATCGCCGGGACGCACTGCGTTTTTCACGATGATATTGTCATCACCATCAGCCGGCTCGGGCTCAGGCTCAGGCTCAGGCTCAGGCTCAGGCTCAGGCTCAGGCTCAGGCTCAGGCTCAGGCTCAGGCTCAGGCTCAGGCTCAGGCTCAGGCTCAGGCTCAGGAAAATTATCTTCAATATCCCCGCCATCCGAATCGTCGTCATCCAACAATTCGGCAAAAGCCCATACACCCGCAACCGCGAGAAACGGAAAAAGAAGCGTCAGACCGTCCACAAGCAACCCCTTCGAACTCTTCACTATTATGCGAGGAATACGTTCGCTCTTGTAAATCGGCAACAATTAACTTGCGGGTGCTGTGCGGTCCGCGACGAAAAGGCGCTACCCCTTCACAACCCCCTCGACCCCCATCGACTTGCACAGCGACTGGAACCGCGCCTCGGCGACTTCACCGAACAGGGCGCGGCCGGTCTTGGTCAGGGACAGCTCCAGCTTGTCCTTTTTCTTCGACAGCTTCAGCTCCCCCGCCTCGGCGGGGTCCTTGATAGAGAACATGGCGGCGAAGCGCATGGCCTTGCCCAGCACCTCAGCAGCCTGAATTTCGTCGTCGGACAGCATCTTGAACAGCGGCGTCATGGGCGAACCCGCACGAGAGTTCTTGTAGCGGTGCAGCAGCGACAGGCCCAGAAAAACCCGCTCTGGGTGGGACAGCGCGGCCATGTTTGCGCGGGTCACGTTGTCGAAACAGGCCTCGGCCCGGTAATCGGGATGGGTCCGCCACGAGGTATCGTGCAAAAGGCAGGCGGCGCGGATCAGGCGGTCGCGTTCGGGCGGGGCGTCTTCGAACAGCGGCAGCAGGAACTGGTACAGCTTCTTGCCGAACCCGGGCAGCCGCGCCATCTGCTTTTCGGTGAATTTCGCCGATTCCAGCAGCGGATCGCGGGCGCGCAGGCTGTCGGACATATGTTCGTACAGCAGCCCCTCGCGGATACCGTAAGACGAAATGGCCAGGTCCTTCGGCTTGAATGTCTCGACCAGCTCGCGCAGCACAAGACTGGCCAGCGGCACCAGCTCCATCCGCGAGCTGGAGATGCCGACGCGTGACCGCAGCGCCTGAAGGTCATGCTTGTCGATCCATTTCACCGTCTCAAGCACGTCTTCCGGCGTCATGCGGTATTCGTGCAGCACCGCCATCGGATAATCGCGGCGTTCCATGTCCAGCCGTCCGATGGCCCGCCATGACCCGCCGACCAGATAGATGCGGTCGTGACCCAGCCCGACGGTCTTGGCCAGGTCCTTCATGATCGCGGCGATGTGCTGTTTCAGCCCGTCCTCGCCGCCTTTGACCTGCTGCAAGCGGAACGGCCCCAGTTGCGAGGTCGCGCGCTTGCCGATACCGCCCTTGCCGTCCAGCACCGCCAATTCCATCGAGTTGCCGCCGATGTCGCAGACCAGCCCACGGGCATCCGGCCAGCCCAGCAGCACGCCCTGCGCGGACAGGCGGGCTTCTTCCTCGCCGTCGATGACGTTCAGCTTCAGGCCGGTTTCCTTTTCAACGCGCTTGCGGAATTCGGGACCGTCCTCGGCCTCGCGCACGGCGGCAGTGGCCACCACGGTCATCGGGCGCACCCGCATCCCTTCGGCGATGACCGCAAAACGCTTCAGCGCGGCAAATCCGCGTTCAACCCCTTCCGGGTTCAGCCGACCGGTCGAGGCCATGTCCTTGCCAAGCCCCGCCATGACCTTTTCGTTGTAGAAATAGGCAGGCGAACGCGCCGCGCCGTCAAAGATCACCATGCGGATCGAGTTCGAGCCGACATCGACCACCCCCACCCGCGACAGCGCGCGGGCCGAGGCATCCTCGAACAGGCCTTCGAACGGATCCTGCACCTTCGCCTTGCCGTTCATCGCATCGCTCCTGATTCCGGTCACGGGGCTGTGATGGGTCCGGTTCTTTCCTAATCGGCGCTATGGGTCAAGGCGGGGACATCGCCCACGCCGGCCCGGCCGCGACCCGAAAGGGACGGATTTTCCATGAAGAAGCGATGACAGTTGAACAGATCGTCACGCCCGGCAGGCAGGTGCCGCAAATAGCGGCCGTCGGGTTGCAGGGTCCAGCTTTGCGCCTCATCCGCCATATTGGCGGCCATGATCTGGTTGACGATCTGCGCCTTCACGGTGTCGTTCAGGCATTCGACCAGTGTTTCCACCCGCCGGTTCAGGTTGCGCCCCATCCAGTCGGCAGAGCTGATGAAGACCCTTGCCTTGCGTGAGGGCAGGCCAAAACCCGCGCCGAAACAGACGATGCGGGAATGTTCCAGGAACCGGCCAACGATGGATTTGACCCGGATATTTTCAGACAGCCCGGCAATTCCGGGGCGCAGCCCGCAGATTCCCCGGATCACCAGGTCTACCTTCACCCCGGCGGCCGAGGCGGCATAGAGCGCGTCGATCACGTCGGGCTCGATCAACGAGTTCATCTTGGCCCAGATGGCTGCGGGACGGCCGGCCTGGGCATATTGGGCCTCGCGCCCGATCAGTTCGATCAGCCGTTCCTTCATGGCGATGGGCGAGATCGACAGGTTTTCCAGCCCCTCTGGCTGGACATAGCCGGACAGGAAATTGAACACCTTGGTGGCGTCGCGCCCCAGTGCGGCGTCGCAGGTGAACAGCGACAGGTCGGTATAGATGCGCGCGGTGATGGGGTGATAGTTGCCGGTGCCGTAATGGGTATAGGTCACCAGCGCGTCGCCTTCGCGGCGGACAATCGTGCTGATCTTGGCGTGGGTCTTATAATTGACAAAGCCGTAAACGACATGCGCGCCCGAGCGTTCCAGCCGGCGCGACTGGCGGATATTCGCGGCCTCGTCGAAACGCGCCTTCAACTCCACCAGCGCGGTGACCGACTTGCCCGATTCCGCAGCCTCGCAAAGCGCCTCGACAATCGGGCTGTCGCGGCTGGTGCGGTACAGCGTCTGCTTGATCGCCAGCACATTCGGGTCACGCGCCGCCTGCTGCAGAAAGCGGATCACCATATCGAAGGTTTCATACGGGTGATGCAGCAGCATGTCCTTTTGCCGGATCGCTGCAAACATGTCGCCGTCATGGTCCTGCACCCGTTCGGGCACCCGAGGGGTGAAGCTGGGCCATTGCAGGTCGCGGCGGTCGTCCAGCACCAGATCCTTCAGGTCCGCAACACCCAGCAGGCCCGAGACCTCGACCACCTCATCGGGGCTGACATGCAGTTCTTCCATGATGATCCGGCGCAGCGCATCGGGGGCGCCTTCGGTGATCTTCAGCCGGATCACGCTGCCCCGCCTGCGCCGTTTCAACGCGGTTTCGAATTCGCGGACCAGATCCTCGGCTTCTTCCTCGACCTCCAGATCGCTGTCACGCAGCACCCGGAAGGCGCAATGCCCGGTGTCGCGATAGCCGGGGAACAGGCTGGACAGGTTCATCAGCAGCAGATCTTCCAGCCGCAGGAAGCGCGAGGTGCCGGGCAGCCGGATAAATCGCGGCAGCTGCGCGGGGATGGGCAGCAATGCCTGCATCCGCCGACCGTCGGATTCGCGTGCCAGCTCCAGCGCCAGCGAAAAGCCGGTATTTGGGATGAAGGGGAACGGGTGCGCCGGGTCGATGGCCAGCGGCGACAGCACCGGGAAGACCTGCTCGCGGAAATGCCGGTTCAGATAATCCGCCTCGGCACGAGTCACCCGCGACCGCGACAGGATGACGATATTCTCGGCCTCCATCTCTTTGCGCAGCCCGTTCCAGACCGCCTGCTGCGCGCCCATCAACCGGCGGGCATCGGCATTGATCATCTGCAACTGCTCGGCCGGTCGGCGGCCATCATGCGAGGGCGTGCCAGCACCCTCGCGCGCAAGTTCGCGCAGGCCGGCCACGCGGACGGTATAGAATTCGTCAAGGTTGGTGGCCGAAATCGCCAGGAAGCGCAGGCGTTCCAGCAGCGGCACCCGGACATTGCGGGCTTCGTCCAGCACCCGCCAGTTGAAGCTCAGCCAGCTGAGTTCGCGGTTGAAAAAGCGGTCCGGCCCTTCGGGCGAGACATCGGCCAGTTGGACCGGCGCAGGAGGCGGGTGTTTCAGAAAATCGGCTTGGGTCATCGGAAAGCGCTGGAAAAGGTCGGCCCGGATCATGCGCCGGGTGGTCGGGGAATGTCCAGCCATGCCGGGCGCGCATGCGGCGGGATTGCCTAATTCGTCGTCAGCTGTTCCAGCAGATCGGCGGCCATGCTGCGGGTCAGGCCGCGCCGCTCGGCCATGGCTTCGGCATCCAGCGCCGCCACCAGCCGGCGCGCAAGGCCCAGATCGCGGTCCATGCGCGGCACCAGCCAGTCGATCAGACCGGGCGGTGCGCTTAGCTGCCGGTCGGCCAGCAGCTTGACCAGCACGGCCGCCAGCAGCGCCTCGTCCGGGGCCCCGATCCGGGTCATTGGCATGGCCGACATGCGGCTGCGCAGATCGGGCAACACCATATCCCAATCACGCGGCGGCGTCCGCGCCGTCAACAACATCCAGCAGCCCCGTGCCGCGCACAGGTTCCACAGGTGGAACAGCCCCTGTTCAGCGCCGGCGGAAAAGCCGACGCGGTGGGCATTCTCGACGACCAGGGCACCGTCCTCGGTTGCCAGCGCGTCGACCATGTCGGGCCGCAACCCCGAGGCCGAGATCCGCATCGCCCCGGTTTCCGCCGCCCAGATCGTCGCCAGATGGGTCTTGCCGGACCCGTCCGGTCCCAGCAGCAGCATCCGGCCCTGCGGCCAGCCTTCGGGCGTGTCCAGCACCGCCATGGCCAGCGCATTCGCCTTCGTGACCAGGAAATCCGCCCGGCCAAGCGCGGGCCGGTGGCCCAGGTCAAGGGTCAGTTGCCGTGCCACAGGTCAGACACGCGGCCCGTTATCGGCGGGCGGCGCATCCAGATCGGTGCGCATGGCGCGCAGCGTACCTTCCGGGACGACTTCGACCAGCATGGGCTCGGGCATGACCGGGTCGGGATCGACGCCGGTATACATCGGGCTTTCGACATAGCGTTCGGCGCAGTAACGCACCAGCACGCCAAGGGCGGCGGCCAGCGGCACCGCGACCATCATGCCGACAAAGCCGAACAGCGAACCAAAGACCGACAGGGCAAGCAGCAGCCAGACGGGATGCAGGCCGACATGGTTGCCGACGATCTTGGGTTGCAGATAATTGCCTTCGACCACCTGACCGATCACGAAAATCCCGGCGACAACGGCAATCCACAGCGGCTCATCCCAGAAGGTGAAGATGGCCACACCGATCGCCGTGGCGCCGCCGATCAGGGTGCCGACATAGGGAATGATCCCCAGAAACGCCGCGCCCATACCGATGGCGACCGCATATGGCAGGCCCACGGCCATCAGCGAGACCGAGTAAAAGGTGCCCTGTATCAGCATCACCGTGCCCTGCCCGCGCACGAAGCCGGACAGGGTCTGGTCGATCTCTGACGCAAGGCGGCGAATGGTTGGCGCGTGCTGGCGTGGCAGCAGATTGTCGACCCGCGCGACCAGATTGTCCCAATCAAGCAGCAGATAGAAGGCGACCACCGGCACGATCACCAGCAGCGCGATCATGCCCACCACGCCCGAGATCGAATTCAGAACCGAGCTCAGCACCTGCCCGCCCTTCTCACCAACCAGCGAGGCGAGGTTCTGCAAGGACGAATCCAGCGGTCCGCCTTCGGCCAGCAGGCCGGGGAAGCGCTGCATCAGAAAGTCCTGCAAACCCTGAATCATCCCGGGCACTGCCTCGACCAGTTGCGCGGCCTGCCGCAGCACGATGGGCGCAAGGAACAACATGAAGGCGACCAGCACCAGAAGCGCCGACAGGGTGATGGTTACCACCGCCCATGTCCGGCTTAGCCCCGCCCGTTCCAGCCGGTCGGCCAGCGGGTCCAGCAGATAGGCGACACCGGCGCCGATGACGAATGGCAGAATCGCCTGACCCAGCAGCCACATCACCAGCATGAAGGCCAATGTGATGCCGGCCCACCAATATGCCTGCTTACGCCGTGTCGAACCCATGATGCACCCTTTGCGCCGCCGTTCCGGTCCCCTATATCGGTGGCATGGTCAAGCACGTCAATCTGGTCAAGCTTTGCGTCGGCGCCGATGGGCCCGACGATCTGGAGGAATGGCAGCGCCTGCGCTTTGGCAGCGGGCATGCCGCTCATGTCACCCGCATGTGGCCCAAGCGCGAGGCCGAGCTGCTCGCCGGCGGTTCGATCTACTGGGTGTTCAAGGGCATCCTGCTGGCGCGCCAGCGCCTGATCGGGCTGGAAGAACGTGTGGGCGAAGACGGCATCCGCCGCTGCGCGCTGATACTGGACCGCGACCTGATTCGTACCACCGCCGTGCCACGCCGCCCCTTTCAGGGCTGGCGCTATCTTGACGCAGGCGATGCGCCCCCCGATCTGGCGGCTGGCCGCGACCATGACGACGCCCTGCCCGCCGCGCTTGCCGCCGAACTGGCCGAGATGGGGCTGCGCTAAGGCTTGACCTGCCGCGCCGCCTGCGGTAGCGGAGGCGTCACGCGGGTGTAGCTCAATGGTAGAGCAGCAGCTTCCCAAGCTGAATACGAGGGTTCGATTCCCTTCACCCGCTCCAGAATTTCCCTTTTTCAGGCGGCATCTTACGGCAAGCTTTCCGCTTGTTGCGACGGCTTCAACGCATGCCTTTGCCGGTGGCCTCGTGCATCGCCTTAGCCCAGTCTGGCGGCTTCCTCCTGCAGCAGGTCGATTGGCAGCGCTGTCAGGGGCTGCGATTCGCCCGGCGCCTTGGCCCTAATCCGCGACAATGCGCCAGATGATCGCTATTGCACAGGATCTCGCGCAGACGCGCCGCCGCCGCCGCTGGATGTCGTCAACCGCTGACGGGGCACGCCGCGCGCCAAGCACCATGTCGATCTCGCCCCCGCGCGGCGCGGCCAGATCGGCCACGGCCTGTTCCATCTCGGCAAATGCCAGCCGCGCCGCATGTGACACGGCCTTGCGGCGCGTCTGGCGCTCAATCCATGCGCGGCGTGCTTAAAGAACCGCACTCGCGCCGATTGTTCCAGCATGCTGGCCGAACGCTGCACGGCCGGCTGCGCCAGCCCCATTTGGCGGGCGGCTCACCCGAATGCCGCACACGACAGACGGCTGATTCTGGCGCATCTTGCGGTCCGTTTCACCCCTGACACCAGATCCTGCGGCAGCCTTCGCAAGGAGGCCCGCCGCAATCACGTTCACCAGCCTGTGTTGGGCGAAATCGGCTGGTCCAATTGACTCGGCAGGGTTGAAGGATATAGAACAAAAAGGGAACTTTCTTGAATCATGTCAGATGAATGCGCTCCTCGACCTTGCCCGCAAAAACCCCTTTCGCTGCGCCCCAACCGGCCCGCAGCGCCGAGGTGTTTGCAGCCCCCAACGGGGCGTTTCAGGGCTTTGTCATGGCGCATCTGCATGGTCCGGTGCTGTGGCTTCAGGACCGGCAAAGCGCGCGGCTGGCCGGGCGTCCCTGGCTGGCGGGCGCGCTGCCGCAGGCCTTGCTGATGCGGCCCGCCCATCCGCGCGACGTGCTGACCGCGGCCGAGGAAGGGCTGGCCTGCCCGGCGCTGTCGGCCGTGGTGGCGGAAATCCACGGCAATCCCACGGCGCTCAGCTTTACCGCCTCCCGCCGGCTTGCCCTGCGGGCCGAAGCGCATGGCGTCACGCTGTGGCTGATCCGGCACGCCGCGCGGCCCGAAGCCAGCGCGCTGCGCGACCGCTGGCGGGTGACGGCGCTGCCCTCGGCGCGGAATGCGGACGACCCTGCCGCCCCTGGCGCGCCCCTGTGGCGGGTCGAGTTGCTGCGCACGCGCGACAAGAAGCCCGGCGAATGGGTGGTCAGCCATGAACGCGGCGCAGACGGCGCGGCGGATCGCCTGCATTTCGCTGCCCCATTTCCCGATCGAGCGGCGGATGCGGCAGTTGGCACGGGCGGCGCAGCATCAGGCGGCGGATCCACACGCCGGCACCGCGCCGCCGGCTGAAACGCCTTTCGCGCTGTGGGTCGAAGGACATCATGGCCCGATCATCCATGCCGCCAACTCTGCCGCGATGGCGGCAGGGATCAGACCCGGCGCGCGGCTGACCGATATGCGTGCGCTGTCCCCCGATCTGCGGGCCGATCCTGCCGATCCGGCGGGCGATCAGGCGGCACTTGCGCAACTGTCACTGTGGGCACGGCGGTTCTGTCCTTGGACGACGGTGGACAGCTCTGGCCCCGGGATGCCGGGGCTGGTGATGGACACCACCGGCGCCGCCCATCTGTGGGGCGGAGAGGCGGCGATGCTGGCCACCATCCGCACCCAGTTTGACAGGCTGGGCCATCGGGTCACCGCAGCGCTGGCACCCTCATGGGGCGCGGCCTGGGCACTGTCACGTTACGGGCAGGATGTCATCGCGCAGGATGCGGCGGCGCTGCATCCGCTGCCGGTCGCGGCGCTGCGCCTGTCGGACAGCACGGTGCTGGTGCTGCGCCGGCTGGGGCTGAAGACGGTGGGCGATCTGGCGGCCATGCCGCGCGTGGCGCTTGCCCGGCGTTTTGCGCGCCATGACCGGACCGACAACCCGCTGATCCGGCTGGATCAGGCCATGGCCCGCTTGCCCGAGCCGATCAGCCCCGCCGATCCGCCCGCCCGCTTTCATGTGCAGGCCCGCCTGCCAGAGCCGGTTCTGGACCCCACCCATCACTTGCCGGATCTGGCCGCCGCCCTGTCGCGCGATCTGTCGGTCGCTGCCCTTGGCGCGCGCCTGCTGCGTCTCAGCGTCTGGCGCAGCGATGGCGAGATGCGCTGGATCGAGGCGGGCGCGGCATCCCCCACCCGCGACCCCGATCACATCGTTTTCCTGTTTCGCGAAAGGCTGGAACGGATCGACCCCGGTTTCGGCTTCGACCTGATCGAGCTTGCCGCCCCGGAAACCGAACCCTTCGCGCCCTCGCAGCGCGACCTTGGCGGCGCGACCACCGAAAGCCGCGACCTGCCGCGCCTGATCGACCGACTGGCGGCGCGGTTCGGGCCGGACCGGCTGATCCGCCCACAGCCGCAGGACAGCCATATCCCCGAACGCAGCATCGGCACCGTCCCGACCGACGCCCCCGCCGCCCCGGTCCTGCGCTCACCTTCGCAGGATCGCCCGGCCCGGATGCTGGACCCGCCCGAGGAGGTCCGCGTCCTTTACGCCGTCCCCGAAGGCCCGCCCGCGCAGTTCCAGTGGCGCGGCAGGCCAACCCGCATCGCTCGCTGGCAGGGGCCGGAACGTATCGCGCCGGAATGGTGGCTGGACCGCCCCGGCACAAGGCTGCGCGATTACTACAAGATCGAGGATGAGGACGGCCAACGCCTGTGGCTGTATCGCGAAGGGCTGGCGGGCGATGGCCGCGGCCCCGCGCCGCGCTGGTTCGTGCAGGGGGTCTTTGCCTGATGCCCGATGCAGAACGCCCTCCGCGCCCTCGTCTGTCGGGCGATTTCACCCCCAATCCGCGCGCGGATTTCGTGGAACTGGGCATCACCACCCCCTTTTCCTTCCTGCGCGGCGCCAGCACCGCCGAGGAACTGGTCCTGACCGCTCACGCCCTTGGCCATGACGCGATCGGGGTCGCAGACCTAAACAGCCTTGCCGGGGTGGTGCGGCTGCATGTCGCCGCGACCAAGGCGCAGATGCGTCCGCTGATCGGGGCGCGGCTGGTGCTGGCGGATGGGACGGCGTTTCTGGCCTATCCGAAAGACCGGGCGGCTTATGGGCGGCTGTCCTCGCTGATCTCGAAGGGGCGGCGGCACGATCTGGATGGGAACTGGCAGGCCAAGGGAGCGTGCGATCTGTCGCTTGACGATCTGGCCGATCACGCCGAAGGCATCCAGCTGATCTGGATCCCGCCCGAGCGCTGCAACCGCGCCGATCTGGCCAATCTGCCGGGTCTTGCGGCGCGACTTCCGGGGCTGCGCCATGTCGCGGCCTCTTATCTGTATCGCGGCGATGATGTGGCGCGGATCAACCGGCTGGACCGGGCGGCACAGGCGGCGGGGCTGGCGATCCTTGCCAGCAACGATGTGCATTACCACGCCCCCGACCGCCGTCCCTTGCAGGATGTGATGACCTGCATTCGCGAAGGCGTGACCATCGACCGCGCCGGGCGTCTGCTGAACCCCAATGCCGAACGCCACCTGAAATCGCCCGCTGAAATGGCCCGCCTGTTTTCCCGCTGGCCCGACGCGCTGACCCAGACCCGCATCGTCGCCGATGCCTGCGCCTTCACGCTGACCGATCTGGCATACGAATACCCGCGCGAAACCGTCCCGGATGGAGAAACCCCCGAAACCCACCTTGCCGCGCTGACATGGGAAGGTGCGGCCGGGCGTTACCCGGACGGCATCCCCGACAAGGTGCGCGCGCAGTTACAGCACGAGCTGACCCTGATCGCGAAAAAGCGCATCGCCCAGTATTTCCTGACCGTCCATGACATCGTCCACTTCGCCCGTGGCGAGGGCATCCTGTGCCAAGGCCGGGGATCGGCGGCCAACAGCGCCGTCTGCTTCGTTCTTGGCATCACCCCGGTCGATCCCGCCACCAGCGACCTTCTGTTCGAACGCTTCATCAGCGAATCCCGTGACGAGCCGCCCGATATCGACGTGGATTTCGAACATGAACGCCGCGAGGAGGTGATTCAGCACATCTACAAGAGATACACCCGTGAACGCGCGGGCCTGTGCGCGACGGTGATCCATTACCGCCCCCGCAGCGCCATCCGAGAGGTCGGCAAGGCCATGGGCCTGTCCGAGGATGTGACCGCAGCCCTTGCCAATACCGTCTGGGGCAGTTGGGGCGAGGATCTGGAACATGCCGCTCAGGCCGGCCTGCCCAAGGGCGACAAACGGCTGGCCATGACCATCAAGCTGGCCGAACAGATGATCGGCATGCCCCGCCACCTGTCCCAGCATGTCGGCGGCTTCATCCTGACCGAAGGCCCGCTGACCGAAACCGTGCCCATCGGCAACGGTGCCATGCCGGATCGCAGCTTCATCGAATGGGACAAGGACGATATCGACGCCTTGGGCATCCTGAAGGTGGATGTGCTGGCGCTTGGGATGCTGACCTGCATCCGCAAGTGCTTCGACATGATTTCTGCGCATTACGGCGAAAATCTGACACTTGCCACCATCCCACCCGAGGACAAGGCCGTTTACGCCATGCTGTGCAAGGGCGACAGCGTGGGCGTCTTTCAGGTCGAAAGCCGGGCGCAGATGAACATGCTGCCGCGCCTGCGCCCACGCTGTTTCTATGATCTGGTGATCGAGGTCGCCATCGTCCGCCCCGGCCCCATTCAGGGCGACATGGTCCACCCTTACCTGCGCCGCCGCAATGGGAAGGAGGCCGAGGAATACCCCTCTCCTGCCCCGCCGCATGACCCAAACGAACTGCGCGGAATCCTTGGCCGCACCAAGGGCGTGCCGATCTTTCAGGAACAGGCGATGAAGATCGCCATGGTCGCAGCAGAGTTTTCCGACGGCGAGGCGAATGAGCTGCGCAAGGCCATGGCCACCTTCCGGTCACGCGGGACCATCGGCAGCTTGCAGGACAAGATGGTCGGGCGCATGGTCGGGCGTGGTTATGACCCCGATTTCGCCCGGCGCTGCTTTGACCAGATCAAGGGTTTTGGCGATTACGGCTTTCCCGAAAGCCATGCGGCGGCCTTTGCGCATCTGGTCTATGTCTCGTCCTGGCTGAAGCTGCATTACCCCGATGTCTTCGCCGCCGCCCTGCTGAACAGCCAGCCGATGGGGTTCTATGCCCCCGCGCAGATCGTCCGCGACGCCCGCGAACATGGCGTCACCGTGCTGCCCGCCGATGTGAATTTCTCGGATTGGGACAACACGCTGGAGCCTAGCGCGAAGGGTAGTTTCGCCCTACGCCTTGGCCTGCGCCAGATCGACGGCTTCCGGGCCGAGGATGCCGCCCGCCTGATTGCGTCCCGCGACGCGCCATATGCCGGTGTTGAAGACATCCAGCGCCGCGCCCGCCTGACCGCCCCCGCGATCCGGCGGTTGGCAGAAGGCGACGCGTTCAGCTCGGCCGGTCTCGACCGGCGGGCGGCGCTGTGGGATGCGCGCGCGCTGAAGGACGCACCGCCCTTGCCGCTTTTCGCAGTTGATGAGGGGGACGAGCCCGCCGTCACCCTGCCCGCGATGCCCGTCTGCGAACAGGTGGTCGCCGATTACCAGACCCTGCGCCTGTCGCTGAAGGCCCATCCGATGCGCTTTCTGCGCGCCAGTCTGCGGGCGCAGGGCTATGTCTCGACTGGCGATCTGGACCGGCTGCCGAACGGTAAGCTGGTCCGACTGGCCGGGCTAGTCCTGATCCGCCAGCGCCCCGGATCGGCCAAGGGTGTCTGCTTTGTCACCGTCGAGGACGAGGACGGCAGCGCCAATCTGGTCCTGTGGCAGAACGTCTTCGACCGCTTCCGCAAAGCCGCCATGACCGCCCGCGTGATCGCGATCGAGGGCCGCATCCAGCGCGCCGAAGGCGTCACCCATGTCGTCGTCCAGACCCTGACCGACCGCAGCGACGTGCTGGCTCGGCTGGCAGGCATGTCGGTACCGCCTGCCCAGACCGGCGAACATTCGGGCCGCGTGCACCCGCGCAATATGCGGGTGCTGCCGAATTCGCGCGATTTTCACTAGGCACCCGTTCCCATCCCGTGCGCCCGGCGCTAAAGCGGGCGTTATGCTGAGCGAATTTATCACCTATTACCGCCCCCACATGCGCCTGTTCTGGCTGGACTTCGGCTGCGCGGTGCTGTCGGGCCTGCTGGAGCTGGCCTTTCCGCTGGCCGTCACCTTCTTCATCGACGACCTGCTGCCGCGCGGCGACTGGTCGCTGACGCTGGCGGCGGCGGGCGGGTTGCTGGCGCTTTATGCGCTGAATACGGCGCTGACGGCCATCGTGATCTATTGGGGTCACAAGCTGGGCATCAATATCGAAACCGAGATGCGCGCCCGCGCCTTCGATCACCTGACGCGTCTGTCATGGCGCTGGTATGACCGCGCCCGCACCGGCAAGCTGGTCGCCCGCGTCACCCGCGATCTGGAGGAAATCGGCGAGGTCGCCCATCACGGCCCCGAAGACGCCTTTATCGCGGTAATGACCTTCCTTGGCGCCTTCGCGCTGATGTTCTGGGTGCAGCCGACGCTGGCGCTGATCGTGGCGCTGATCGTGCCGGTCATGCTGGTGCTGATCATCTTCTATGGCGGGCGGATGACGCAGACCTGGCAGGCGATCTATGGCCGGGTCGGTGATTTCAACGTGCGGCTGGAAGAGGCCCTTGGCGGCGTCCGCGTGGTGCAGGCTTTCGGCAATGAAAGCCACGAAAACCATCTGTTTGCGGGCGACAATGCGCGCTACCGGCAGGCCAAGCTGGACGCTTACCGGATCATGGCGGCCTCCTCGGCCATTCACTATATGGGGCTGCGCTTCGTGCAGGTGGTGGTAATGGTGATCGGCGCGGGCTTTGTCCTGAACGGCAGCCTAACCACGGGCGGCTTCGTGGGCTTCCTGCTGCTGGTCGGCGTGTTCTATCGCCCGCTCGACAAGATCGCCGCCGTGATCGAGACCTATCCGCGCGGCATCGCCGGTTTCCGCCGCTATCTGGAGCTGCTGGCGACTGATCCCGAAATCGCCGACGCCGCCACCGCGACCGAGGCCCCCGCCCTGCGCGGCGATATCCGTTTCGACAATATCCGCTTCGCCTATGCGCCCGACCGCACCATCATCGACGGGATCGACCTGACCATTCGCGCGGGCGAGACTGTGGCTTTTGTCGGGCCTTCCGGGGCCGGCAAGACCTCACTTCTGGCGCTGCTGCCGCGATTCTATGAACCGACCGAAGGCCGCATCACCATCGACGGGATCGCGCTGCAGGACATGACGCTGAACAGCCTGCGCCGCCAGATCGGCTTGGTCAGCCAGGATGTCTATCTGTTCGGCGGCACCCTGCGCGACAATATCGCTTACGGTCGCCTTGGCGCCACCGAGGCCGAGATCCTGCACGCCGCCGCCCAGGCTCAGCTTGGCCCCATGATCGACAGCCTGCCCGACGGGCTGGACACCATCGTCGGCGAACGCGGCGTGATGCTGTCAGGCGGTCAGAAGCAGCGCGTGGCCATCGCCCGCGCCTTCCTGAAAAACCCGCCAATCCTGATTCTGGACGAGGCAACAAGCGCGCTGGATACCGCGACCGAGCGCGAGATTCAGGCCGCGCTGGATGCGCTGTCGATCGGGCGCACGACGCTGATCATTGCGCATCGGCTGGGCACCATCCGCCATGCCGACCGGATCGTGGTCATGGATCAGGGCCGCATCGTCGAAAGCGGCACCGATGCCGAATTGCGTGATGCCGGTGGGGTCTATGCCCGGCTGGCCAGCTGAGGATCAGCGCCCGGCGATCCAGTAAGCCGCCAGATGCGCGCGGTCCTTGGGGATCTGCCGCAGGATCTCCTGTTTCAGGGGCTGAAGCCGGGCCTTCTCGGTCGCGATCCAGACCCTTTCGGCCTGCACACCCTCCTGCGCCAGCTTGGCCGCAAGATCGGCCTCGCCCGCCGGGCGATGCGTCAGATGCAGGCCGGGATGGGCGGGGAAAGGATAGTCGGTTGAGGCGCCGAACAGATGGCAGTCGATCCGCGCTGCCGGATCCTGCACCGCGATGATCCGCGCCAGCGCTGGATAGGCGGTCTCATCCCCGCCGATCAGCAGCGATGCCGCCTGTGGCATCCCGCCACCGCCCGGCCCGGTCAAGCCGACCTCGATCCCCGCAGCGGTGTTCGCAGCGAATGCGCAGATGCGGCCGCCGTCATGCACGAAAATATCGGTTTCCAGCCAGCCAGCCGCCGCGTCGATGGCCGAGATGGTATAGGCAGGCCGATGCAATTCCTGCGGCCAGACCGCCTGCCCGGCAGCCGTCAGGCGCGGCCATTGCGTCGCCCCGTCGGCCTGCGGCAGCACGAAACGGAAATGGATCATGTCGCGGGCCAGACGCTCCAGCCCCTGGCCCTCGATCCGCATGCGAAGGAAGTTCTGGCCCAACGGTCGCACCCACGCCACCCGGCCAAGGCTGAAATTCGGCGGATGCGCACCCGCCTGTTCCGGCCCCGTCCAGCTGAGCGCTTGCGCCGTCACACAGCCCAGTTCGGCGAGCTGATAGGCGGCAGCTTCCTTCAGCGTGAACAGCCAGTCGGGACTGTCGGCACGGGCGAAGACAACGGCCCCCGCACCGTCGCGCCGCGCGCCGTATTCCCCCTGCCCCAGCACCACCCAGGTCGAGCGTCCATGCCCCGAATGCAGCGCCAGACCGTGTTCTTCGGCCTGATCGCGTAGCATCCGGTCCAGCACCTCAAAGGCCAGATCGACGGGGGCCTCTGCCTGAAAGGCGGGGGGTGGGGTATGTCTCATCCGGGCTTCTCCAAAGTCAGGATGCAGCTTGGATAAATATTCTGACTTAAAGTGTCAATTATTCCCGTGCTGCTGTAGCGCCAGCAAATCCGGCGCTACAGGTCGATCCTGATCGGCAGCACGAAAGAGGCACCTTTGCCATTCGGCGGCGCGGGCATTCGCGGCATCCGGCCAGCCTGCCGCGCCAGGGCGGCATCGACCTTTGCATTTCCGGTCGAACTGGCAAGCCGGGCGGCTGCTGAACCATTCCCCGAAATCGAGACCGAGACCTGAATGGTCACCGAACCCCGGCCACCACCCGGCACCCGCGTCCGCTTCATGTGCGAGGCCACGCGGCCACCGACCCGGCTGGTCCAGCTGTCCATCTTCGCCTTGCTGGCGCCGGTGCTGGCACGTGTCTGTCCGGCTGGGCCGCCGCGCCGCTGGCTGGTCGCGGTCTCGGCCGGTGCGGCGCGTTCGGTCTGCTGCGTCGGCGCGGTCGTGCGTTCGCGGCGCGTTTCGCGCTTGGGCTGCTCCTTCGGCGGCTTGGGCTTTTCTTCGCGGCGCACCTGCTGCGGTTCCGGCTTGCGCCGCTCTGGCCGCGTTATCGGCCGGTCCGAGGCGGTCAGCGCCAGCGCCGATTCAGGCAGAAGGTCTGCAAAATCGGTGACCGGTGGCAGTTCCGTCAGTGGCGGAACCTCGAAATCGGGTGCGGGCTCGGGTTCTGGCAACTCGGGCTCGGGCTCTGGTTCCGGCTCTGGTGCAGGCTCAGGTTCCGGCTCGGGCTCGGTCTGGGCTTCCGGCTCGGGCTCGGGTTCTGCCAATGATGCGGTTTCTTCGGCCGCAGCTGCCTCAGCAGGCGGGGCTGGGGCCGCAGGTGCAGGCAGCAGTTCGGCAAAGATGGGCGCGGGCAACATCATGACCGCATGACGCTTCGAAGCGCGCTCGATCCAGAGGCCACCTGCGACATGGGCCGCAGCGACCAGGGCGCCGAAACCGCCCCAGCGCAACCCGTCCACCGACCAGCTCATTGCCCGGCACCCGCGGGGACTGCCTGCCCATCCACCGCGCCCGTGGCGGGCGGTGCGGCAGTCGCGTCCAGCCCAACCAGTGCGATCTTGGTATAGGCGTGATCGCGCAGCAGGTTCATCACCTCCATCACCTCGCCATAGCTGACGGCCTTGTCGGCGCGCAGGAAGATCCGCGTCTCTCGATTACCGCCGGTTTCGGCGTCCAGCTGTGCCGGCAGCGCCTGACTGGAGATCTGCGCCTGTCCAAGCGACAGCGAACGATCCGCGGCGATGGTCAGCCAGACCGGCTGATCGGGCCGCTGCGAGGCCGACCCGCGCGATGCCGGCAGGTCGATATTGATGTCGACCGTCGCCAGCGGCGCGGCGACCATGAAAATGATCAGCAGCACCAGCATCACGTCGATAAAGGGGGTGACGTTGATCTCGTGGTTATCGGTCAGCGAATCATCGTCTTGCAGCCGGCCTGCCATCTCAGCCCCTCCCGCTGGCGCGGAAATCCAGATCGCGGCTGACCAGCCGTTCGACCCCCGCGGCCGCATCCGCCAGACGCAGGCGATAGCCAGTGATCTGGCGGGCGAAGAAGTTATAGATGACCACAGCGGGAATGGCCGCGACCAGCCCCAGCGCGGTGGCCAGCAGCGCCTCGGCGATACCGGGGGCGACCACGGCCAGGTTGGTGGTCTGCGATTCCGAAATCCCGATGAAGCTGTTCATGATGCCCCAGACAGTGCCGAACAGCCCGACGAAGGGCGCGGTCGAACCGATCGTCGCCAGCAGACCAGTGCCCACACCCGCCTTACGGCCCGAGGTCGAAACGATGCCGGAAAGATAGGACGACACCCGTTCTTTCAGGCCGGCCGTGCCAGCCACATCGGTGGCGGGGACCGAACGCTCGACCTCCGCCGCAGCCACGCGCAGCATCCGGCTGGCCGGGTCGTTCCGCTTGGCCGAGGCAGCAACCGCATCGGCCAGGTTCGGGGCGCTGGCGATCACCGCAGCGCTGCGCCGCGCGTTGCGCGTCGCGCCCAGCATTTCCAGCAGCTTCGCCAGCAGAACCGTCCAGGTCACGACCGAAGCAAAGACCAGCCCGATCATCACGCCCTTAACGACGATATCGGCGCCCATATACATCCCCCAGGGCGAGAGATCATGCGGCAGCATCGACTCGGGCACCGTGAAATCGCCCGCAGGGGCGGCCTGCACCGCGCCCGCATCCGATGCGCCTGCGGCCGGTTCGGCAGGTGTCGCCGCCGTGGTAGCAGGGTCCGTGGGCGTGGCAGGCGCGGGCATGGCAGCCGGGTCTGTGGGTGCAGCGGTCACTGGGGCAGGCGTTGCAGCCGGCTCTGCGGGCGTCGCAGCCGAGTCTGCTGGCGCAGTTGCAGGCGTCGCATTCGGCTCGGCGGGCGTGGCAGCCGGCTCCGACGTCGCAGCTTCCGGGGCGCTTTGCCCAGCCGAAGTATCGGTGCCGGTCGGGGCAGCTGCCGCTGTAGGCGCGGCGGGGGCCTCGGTCCCTGCCGGGGCGGTTTCTGCCGGCGACACTGCCGGGGCAGCATCAGCTGGCGCAGGCGCGACAGGTGCCGGGCTGGTGGCCGGATCGGTGGCCACAGGTGCGGTTTGCGCCATCAACGCACCCGGACCCAAGATGGCGAAGGCCAAGCAGGCAAGTGACGGGATGCGGTGAGTTGTGGACTGCGGCATTGGATTTACTCGCTTCAGGAATGCATGGCCAAAAGGCGACTCGGCCGGGCATATTTCAAACCTGAGTATTACTGTCAACATCATACCCACCCCATGCAAGCCCTGTTTTTCCCGCAGCGCGCCGCCCCTGCCCGACCCTTGGCACGGCGGACTGGTGGGCGAACGCCCGTCCGGGCAAAGATTGCGTCTTCGGCCCGGATCCAGCCGAAACGGACCCATTCCCCTGCCTCGACGGCAAAAAAAGTGACAGATTTCCGCCCAAACGCCTTGGAAGGCACAGCGATTTCTTGCTGTCGCCGCAGCGATGACATAACACGCAAAGATAATCATCTTTCCGGGTCATCCAGCGTGAAACGTCGTTATTTTCTTGGAACAATGTCGGCTGCCTTCGCTCTGAGCCAGGCTTCTTACGGGCAGGCGCAGACCTCACCCGCCACCGCAGAGCCACAACCGGAGACCGAGCCCGCCGCACCTTTCGGTTTCGAAAGCGTGGCCTCGATCGCCGCGGGCTGGGCGGCGCGGGACTGGGAATCGCCTGCCGCACCTTTAAGCGGGCCGTTCAAGGATATCGACTACGACAAGTATCGCGCCATCCGGTTCAAGCGCGACGCCGACCCTTGGAAGGATATTCCCGGCTTCGGGCTGGATCTGCTGTCACCGGGGATGATTTTCTATGAACCTGTGCGCATCAACATCGTCCGCGACGGTGTGCCGCAGCCCCTGCCCTTCGACCCTTCGGTCTTCGACTTCGATCCGGCGCATTTCCCGCCGGATGCGGCACAGGCGACGCCGGACGAAATGGGCTGGTCGGGCTTCCGTATCCGCAGCGCGCTGAACAAGCCCGACATTCTGGACGAACTGGCGGTGTTTCAGGGCGCGTCCTATTTCCGCGTCCTCGGACGGGGCAGCCGATACGGACTGTCGGCGCGTGGTCTGGCCATCGGCACCGGCAGCGCGGCGGGCGAGGAATTCCCGGTCTTCCGCGAGTTCTGGATCCATGACCCCGATCCCGTCACCGGCACCATCACCATTCAGGCGCTGCTGGACAGCAAATCTGTCTCGGGCGGCTACGAATTCGTGCTGGCGCCGGGCGCGGAATCGGTGATGACCACCCGCGTTGCGCTGTTCGCGCGCACCAAGCTGGACAATTTCGGTGTGGCGCCGCTGACCTCGATGTTCTGGTTCGGGCCCGCCGATGCGGCAGGTCAGGACGATTACCGCCCTGCCGTCCATGACAGCGACGGGCTGCAGATGATTACCGGCGCCGGTCAGACCCTGTGGCGGGTGCTGTCGAACCCGGCCAAGCTGCAGATCTCGGCCTTTGTTGACGACGGACCGCGCGGATTCGGGCTGATCCAGCGCCCGCGCGACTTTGCCGATTACGAGGATGCCGAGGCGAACTACGAAAGCCGCCCATCGGCATGGATCCGGCCGTTGGGCGATTGGGGCCGGGGCAATGTCTCGCTGATCGAAATCCCGGTCGACAGCGAATTCCACGACAATATCGTCAGCTACTGGCAGCCCTCGGCACCGCTTGAAGCCGGCAATCGAACCGATTTCGCCTATACGCTCGCCTTTGGCGACAACGTGCTGAAGCCGACTACGCTGGCGCGGGTGGAATCCACACGCTCGGGCACCTCGATCAACCGCAAGGGGGCCCGGAGCTTCTTCATCGACTTCGATCTGGCCCCCTTTGCCGATCGCGAAGATCCCGAAATTCAGGTCAACGCCACCGATGGCAAGATCGAACACCCCTATCTGCTGCGCCTGCCCCAGCATGGGCTGTTGCGGGTGGCCTTCGAATATATCCCCGAGGGCGCGCAGATGGCCGATCTCAGCGCGGTGCTGAAGGCGGGTGAGGTCAATCTGTCGGAAACCTGGCTGTTCCGCTGGTCCGAGGGCTGATCATTGGCGACTGAACACGACCCGAACACGCAGTCGCAAACGCCGCGCCCTGCGCCGGTGGATGATCCCCGCTTGGCAGCCACCCCGCCCGAGGCACCGCTGGAGATGCCGGTGCAGGACTTCCGCGCCGCGCCCCCGCAAGGCCCAGACTTTCAGGCCCCCGCGCCAGAGGTACGGCTGGCGCGGCTGATCACCTTTGGCGGCGCGGCGGTGGTCACCGCGCTTGGCGCATGGCAGATGTGGTCTGCCTTCGGCGCGAATATCCTGCCGATGCAATACGTGCTGCTGGCGCTGTTCAGTATCACATTCGCCTGGATCGGCTTCAGCTTCTGCTCGATGCTGGCCGGGCTGGTCGCGCGCCAGTTTGAAACGCCCGCCGATCCCGGCAATGCCAGGATCGCCATCGTCATGCCGGTCTATCACGAGGATCCGGCCGAAAGCATGGGCCTGCTAGCCGCGCTGGCGGATCAGGTGGCCGAGGCAGGCATGGCCGACCGGGCCGAGATCTTCGTGCTGTCAGACAGCCGCGACCCCGATGTTTTCGCTGCCGAGGCGCTTGCCGTCACCAAGCTGCGCGAAGGCGCGCCGATCCCGGTCTGGTATCGCCGCCGCACCGACAATACGGGGCGCAAGGCCGGCAATATCGCCGAATTCGTCCGCCGCTGGGGCGGCCGCTATGACCAGATGCTCGTGCTGGATGCCGACAGCGTCGTGTCGGGCGATGTGGTCCGGCAGATGTCGGCGCGGATGTCTGCGGACCCGGCGCTGGCGCTGATCCAGACCATCCCGATGCTGGTGCAGGGACAGACCATCTTTGCCCGCGTGATCCAGTTCGCCGGCCGCATCTATGGCCCCTCGATCGCCCGCGGGGTTGCCGCCTGGTCGGGCGATAACGGCAATTTCTGGGGCCATAACGCCATGATCCGCGTGCGCGCATTCGCCGAATGCTGCGGCCTGCCGGAACTGTCGGGCACTCCGCCCTGGGGCGGCACCGTGCTGTCGCATGACTTCGTCGAGGCCGCGCTGCTGCGCCGGGCTGGCTGGAAGGTCCGGCTGGACTGGGATCTGCGCGGCAGCTACGAGGGCAGCCCGCCCACGCTTCTGGACATGGCCGTGCGTGAACGCCGTTGGGCACAGGGCAACCTGCAACATATCCGCGTGATCGGCGCGCGTGGCTTTACCGCCATCAGCCGGACCCATTTCCTGATCGGCATGCTGGGCTTTCTGATGAGCCCGATCTGGCTGGCCATGATTATCGCTGGCCTGATCCTGACTGCCATCGTCATCCTGTCCAGCCCGGTCTATTTCCCGTCAGCCAATCAGCTTTTCCCCGACTGGCCGACCTTCGACGCCCGCCGGATGCTGTGGCTTCTGGCCGCCTCGGCGGCGCTTCTGCTGCTGCCCAAGGCCATCGCCATCGTCCGCGCATGGCGGCGCCCGCTGGCCGGCAATGTCGGTGGCAAGGCCCATGTGGCGCTGAGCGCGGTGTTCGAGGTCATCATGTCCACGCTGATCGCACCGGTGCAAATGCTGATCCAGACCCGCCAGATCGTCGAGATCCTGATGGGCCGCAGCTCTGGCTGGGAAAGCCAAGTTCGCAAGGGCTCGATGCCGCCCTGGGGCGTGGTGCTGCGCCGGCACTGGATCCATGTTGCCTCGGGCCTGATCATCGGGCTGATCCTGGCCTATCTGTCGCCCGCGCAGCTGATCTGGCTGGCGCCGATCCTGGCCGGGCTGATCCTTGCGCCGCTGACCTCGCGGTGGAGCGCATCTGCCGTGCTGGGTCGCTGGGCGCGGCAGGCCGGTCTGCTGGTCACGCCCGAAGAACGCGAAACGCCGGCAGTGCTGACCGCCAGTGTGGCCCATACCCGCCGGCTGCGCGGCCCCGCCAATGCCACGGCCGAACTTGGCCGCGATCCGCAGGCGCTGGCGGCCTATACCGCCATGATCCCGCCGCAGCCCGCGCTGCCGGTGGACAAGCGCCTGCCCGAGATCTCAGCCGCCGCCAAGATCGCGGTTGCCAGCAATCAGACGCAGGCGCTTGGCTTCCTTGACCGGGCAGAGCGCGCGGCCCTGCTGAACACACCGGAATTGCTTGATCGCTGGGCACGCCTGCCGCAATGAACAGGATCCTTGCGCTCGATATGCTGCGCGGCTACGCGCTGGCTGCAATCATGCTCGACCACATGCCGGTCGGCGTGCTGCGCGGCTATACGCTGGCGAATTTCGCCGTATTTGACGCGGCAGAGCTGTTCGTGCTGCTGTCGGGGTTTCTGGTCGGTCTGGTCTGGATCGGGATCGAGGCCAAGCAGGGCCGCCGTGCCGCACAATGGCGGTTCCTGCGCCGCGCCGGTCAGGTCTGGCTGGCACTCATGGCGGGCGGCATCCTGCTGGCGCTGCTGTCGCGCGGCCTGCTGGAGGCGGGCTTTCCCCATACCGCCGTCTGGACGGAATATGCCCGCTGGATCATCGAATTCCCGGTCGGCTACGTGATCACGCTGGGAACGCTGTGGATGCAGCCGAACCTGCTGGATGTGCTGGCGCTTTATGTCATTCTGCTGGCCTTCACGCCGCTGACCGTGCCGCTGTTGCTGCGTTGGCCATGGGCTTTCGCGGCCGCCTCGGCGGCGCTGTGGGCCGTTTCCGTGCCGCTGAACATCCACCTGCCCAACCAGCGCGTTGAAGGCGGGCTGTTGTTCAACCCCTTCGCCTGGCAGGCGCTGTTCCATAGCGGCATCGCCATGGGCGCCTTCCGCAAGAAGTTCATGCCGGTGCTGCTGCGCTATCGCATGGTGTTGACGATCGTGGCCACGATCATCGTGATCTATTCGCTGGGGATGGCGCAGCTGTGGCGCTATGGCCCCGAGGGCAAGGCGATGTCCAAGATCCTGTGGGATCTTGTCGGACCGGTCGACAAGTGGTCGCTGGACGGGATGCGCTATGTCGCGATCCTGGCCGCAAGCTGGCTGGTCGCGGTACCGCTGTCCGGCTTTCTGGGTTGGCTTGCCGAAACCGGGCCGGGCCGGGCGCTGGCGGTGATCGGGCGCGGCGGCTTGATCACCTTCGTCGCCTGTGTGCTGCTGTCGGTTCTGGGCGATGCGCTGATGAACACGCCCGGTCATACCAGCTGGGAACGGCGTCTTGCGGTGGACCTGTGGACGCTGGGCGCGCTGTGGCTGGTCGGCGTGCTGGCCGAAAGGCGCGCCGCCCGCAAGCGCGCCCGCTGAGCCGGCGCGCACAGGCGCCGCTGCGAATTGGCGAAACATCGCAGGACTGCGACATTGAGACGCACGAATCTCTTGCTTTTTCGCCCGTTCCGCACCACCTTTCAGCCGTTCGCGTTATCGTGAACATAGCCCCTGGTGACCGGGCCCCTCTGGCGAACGTGGCGGCACGTTCGTGATGTCGGCACTCTACCATGACAAGCCGCATGAGGAGTCTGCCATGCAGACCAATCCGTCATCAGCATCTGGCAACAGCATGCTGCACTATTTCAAATGGGCCTTCATCGTCACCGTTCTGGGCCTGATCCTTGGCGCCGTGCTTGGGTGGCAGATGACCGGCACGGTCGGCGGCATGCTGACCATCTTCTTCATCTGCTGCGTGCTGGCGGTGCTGGAAATCTCGCTGTCCTTCGACAATGCCATCGTGAACGCCAACAAGCTGAAGGACATGACCCCGGAATGGCAGCACCGCTTCCTGACATGGGGCATCATCATCGCCGTCTTCGGTATGCGGATCGTCTTTCCGCTGCTGATCGTGGTGGTCGCCGCCAAGATCGGCCCGTGGGAGGCCATGGTCATGGCCGCCACCCAGCCCGAACAATACAGCGCCATCATGAAGGATGCCCACCTGCCCATCGCGGCCTTCGGCGGCACCTTCCTGATGATGGTCGGCCTGTCCTTCTTCTTCGACCACGAAAAAGACGTGCACTGGGTCCGCTGGCTGGAAGGCAAGATGCAGAAATACGCCACCATCCGCGGGATCGAAGTTGCGATCGTTCTGGTCGTCATCCTGATATTCGCCCGGTTCCTGGAACCGCTTGAATCGCAGATCTTCTTCAAATCCGCGATCTGGGGTCTGCTGACCTTCCTGCTGGTCGAGGTGCTGGGCGGACTGCTGGACAGCAGCCAGGAAATGATGGCCGCCGGCGCCAAGGGTGGCCTGGGCGCGTTCCTTTACCTGGAAGTGCTCGATGCCTCGTTCAGCTTTGACGGCGTGATCGGGGCCTTCGCACTGACGCAGAACCTTTTCGTGATCGCCATCGGTCTGGGCATCGGCGCGATGTATGTCCGTTCGATGACGATCATGCTGGTCGAAAAGGGCACGCTGACCGAGTATCGCTTTCTGGAACACGGCGCCTTCTACGCCATCATCGCGCTGTCGGTCATCATGTTCATGCAAAGCTTTGTCCACATCCCCGAGGTCATCACCGGGTTGGGTGGTGCGGCGCTGATCGGGATCTCGCTGTGGTCCTCGATCCGCTGGAACAAGACCAGCCGGCAGGCCGAAGCCGAAGGCTAGGCAATCCACGCCTGAAAAGATGCGGCCGCGGGATCGTCCTGCGGCCGTTTTCATATCCGCCCTGCACGCCGAGGGGTTCATTCGCCACTCTCCTTCTGCTAGAAATCGCCTGTCGAAGCGGAGGTTCCGGCCCATGCGGCGCAGCGTGCTGTTATTGGCCTTGTTGACGAGTGTGATGCCCATTCCGGCCCTGTCCGAGGCAATGGACGATGCAGTCATGCTCGAATCCCCGCAGGATCTGGATGCCGCGCTTGCGGGCATCACCGATGCTAGCCGGCGCATGATCCATCTGGCCGACGCACCAGTTGCCGCACCCGCGCCGGTCGTCGCCCCGCCCCGCCTGCCCCAGCGCCCCCCTCATCGGCCGGCGATCATGGTCGCCAACAGCTGCGACTGGACCGATGCGCCCGCCGCCACCGCCCGGCTGCGCGCCGCTGTGACCGGGCCGCTGTGGTTGCTGGAACCTGCGCCCGGCGCCTGCGACACCGCCGCCATCAGCGCCGCCGCCGCACAGGCCGCTTCGGTCCCGGATCGGGACCGGCTGGCCTTGCTGCTGAGCGCGGGTCTGCGGCTGTCCACGGCTGAACCAGCCCCACCCGCCGCCATCGCCAGCGCCGCATCCACCGCAACCGGCACTGGCCGCGCGCCCGCCGGCGCGGCCATGTCGGGCAAGCTGGTCATCACCGCCCTGCCCGCCGGCACCGCCTTGACCGGCGCGCCTGCCCCGGTGATCCGCGCCAGCGATGCCCCCACCCTGCAAGCCGCCGCGTCGACCGCCACCAACGCCACGCCGGCGGCGCGTCGGGCCATTCCGGTCAGCATGGCCCGCCGTCCCGGCCAGCCAGAGCCCGCGATCATCGTGGGCGAACTGGCCAGCCTGCTTGGCCCCCGCAATCGCGGCCCTCTGGGCACCCCGCGCGAGGTACGCGACCGCATCCGCCGCATCGACATCGCCTTTTTCGAGGCGATGCTGAACGAGGGCCGCTTTGACCCGGCCGAGGGCCAATACGCCGCCGCCATCCAGACAGAGCTGTTGCAGATGAACTGCTATAACGGTGGCGTCGATGGAAATTGGGGCAATGGCTCGCTGGCGGCAGTGCGGCGCTATTTCAGCACGCTTGGCCAGGCCGAGGCAGGGACAGCGCCCGGCCCCGATCTGTATCGCCGGATCGCCAGCAATGACAGCGTACGCTGCCCGGTCGAACAGCGCGTCTCGGTTCCCCGTAACGAGGCCGCACCGACCCGCAGCAATGCAAGCAACGCGCCGCGCAATACCGGCAGCGGCAATTCCGCGACCCGCAGCAACTCTCCACGGGCTACGACCAGCCAGACCACCAGCCGCCCCAGCCGGACGCAACAGGCCGCACCGGCCACCCCGCAGCGGGCCGCACCGTCAGGATCGGCCCCGCGCATCAACCCGGATCTGGTCAATTCGCTGGGTTCGGGCGTGATCAAGTAGCCCCCGATGCAGGTCGATCCGCGCTTTCGGCAGATGGGCCAGACAGCCCGGCGCAGGCGGCGCAAATCGGCGGCGCTGCGCGGCGGCGTCGCGGGGCTGGCGGCGGTGGCGCTTGGAGGGGTGATCTGGTGGCAGTTCGCGCCCCGGATCGAGACGCTGTGGACACGGCTGACCGGCGACGATCAGATGGTTCAGGTCGAGGCCGAATTCGACATCGCACCGATCAGGCCCGGCGACAGCTTCACCAATATTCCCGGCGATCCGATGATTATCCCAAGGCTGGAACAGGGCGAGGTTGCCGCCGGCCAGACGGTCATGGCGCCTGCGGCACTGATGAATGCCAGCCTTGGCGGCGCGCGTGGGGCCGAGCTGACGGTGCTGAACACCGACCTGCGCGCGCCCGACCAGCTGCTTGTTGCGGCCCTGCCCGCCACGCGCGAAGAATTTGCCATGTTCCAGGCCGAACGCAGCCGCGCCATGCGCGCCGCCGAAATCGCCAGCGACCAGCCGCCGCCTGCCGCCGCGGTCTCGAACCCGGACCAGCCGGCGGTCTCGGGCACGGTGTTCCTGCGCGAACCGGCCTATCGGACGCCGATCTGGACCGACAGCCTGATCAAGACCACGACCCCGCGCAGCCTGTCCGCGATCCTGACCGAAAACGGCCTGCCCGCCGCAGAGGCCGCCCGCATCGCCGAACGGATGGGCGCCAGCTTCAACCTGCCCGCGCAGGTTCAGCCCGGCACCCTGCTGGCGATGCGTTATCGCGGCGAGGGGGCGTCAAAGCAGGTCATCCAGTTGGGCCTGTATCAGCAGGGGCAATATCTGGGGTCGATGGCGATGGCGGCCTCGGGGCAGTTGGTTCCGGCGGCCGATGCCTGGGCCGATCAGCAAGTGGTCAGCGAAACCCTGGCCGGCGAGGCCGGGGCCGAGTTTCAGCCCCAGCGGCTGCTGGACATGATCTATTCCGCCGCGCTGCGGTCCAACCTGACGCCGGATCAGGCCGGAACGGCGCTGGCAATGATGTCGAAGATCCACGATCTCGACGGCTTTGCCGATCCCGCCGACCGGCTGACGGTCATCCGCGAAAAGACCGCGCCCGGAATCGCGGGGCAGATCCTGTTTATCGGCGTCAGCGGACCATCGGGCGACAAGCCCTGTTACATGCTGGATCAGAAGGGTGCCGATCAGGCAGGCCCGGGCTGCTTTACCCGCCGGCAGGTGGCCCTGCCCGCCGGCGGCCCGGCGGCGCTGACACCGCCGATCGCCGGGGTAATGACCCAGCGTTTCGTGCCCCTGCCCGAAGGGGCGGCGCGCGCAACCGGCACGGATCTGCTGCGCGGTCATGTCATGTGGTCGGCACCGCAGGGCAGCCCGGTGCGCGCCGCCGCCGCCGGCACTGTCGCCGCGATCACCAATGATCCCAGCTTTGGCCCCAGCGTCGAGCTGGCCCATCCCGATGGCAGCACCAGCCGCTATCGCGGGCTTGGCACTGTCTCGCCCGCGCTGGCGCAGGGCAGCGAGATCGGGGCCGGCACAACGCTGGGCACTGTCGGCCTGCCGCCGGGTCAGAAACAGCCGGGCCTGATCTTCCAGCTGTTGGAGGGCGGGGTGCCGGTCGATCCCTCGGCCCGGTTGGGCGGGGCGGCGCCGTCCACCGGATCGGGCGCGGTCGAGGCGCTGATCGGGCGTATCATTCAGGTCGAAAGCGCCGGCAATGCGCGCGCGCGCAACCCGCTGTCGACGGCATCGGGACTGGGGCAGTTCATCGAAAGCACCTGGCTGAGGATGATCCGCAGCTATCGCCCCGACCTGCTGGCCAGCATGTCGCGCGCCGAGGTGCTGGAACTGCGCTTCAACCCCGACCTCTCGCGCGAGATGGTGCGTCGCCTGGCCCAGGAAAACGAGGCTTACTTGCGTGCCCGCGGCCATGACATCACTGCCGGGCGGTTGTATCTGGCCCACTTCCTTGGCCCCGCTGGCGCCGATCAGGCATTGCGGGCCGATCCGGCCAATTCGGTCGGGGCGGTGATGGGGGCGGCGGTGGTCTCGGCCAACCCGTTCCTGCGCAGCTATTCCATCGCCGATCTGCGCAACTGGGCCGAACGCAAGATGAGCGGCACGCGTGCTGCGGGCGCCGAAAGCTCCGGCGGCGTGATCATGGCCGATGCACCCGTTTCGCCCGAAGTTCGTGCCTTTATTGCCGCGATCGACCAAATTCGACAGGCAATTTGAACGGATTCTTGATGTTTGCCTAACGGGGCCTACAAAACCTTGTGATCCGTCGAATCTTGGCGATACTACGCTGAATTTCATCATTGCCCGTTCCTGTTCAGATAACCGAGTGTTCATGTCCCCTCGTCTGCCTGCTGCGCCCCGTCTCCGTTCCCAAGGTCACCTGCTTCGCACCACCGCGCTTGTTTCGCTTCTGTCGACACTCGCGCCCCTTCAGCCGGTACATGCTCAGGATCTGTATACGCTCGACAATGCCAGTCCGGGCAGCCAGCCGCTGCGGGGGACAACCGGGACCTGGGCGGCTGACAGCCAGATCTGGTTCAACCAGACCAGCAGCCAGTGGGAAACCCTGGCGAATGGCGGCATTGCGGTCCTTGGCAGCAAGCAGGGCGGCGCGGACGTCACCCTGACAGTCGACAGCACCACGCCGATACGCATTGACGGCATCCAGGTCGACGAAGACGGCTATACCCTGACCGGCGGAACGCTGAACGGCACCGGCCTGGGCCTGACCTTCAGCACCACCTCCTCCAGCCTGCGGACGATTGATGTCGATACGGCGCTGGATGCCTCGGTCATCGTGGATGACAATGTGCGGCTGCGATATGGCGGGACCACCAGCTCGGCCGCGACACTGCGCGTCCAGTCCGGCGGCGAGCTGCGTATTGATTTCGGTGCCACCACCCGCGGCCTGCTGAACGTATACGGTTCGACATCGGTCATAGGCACCCATGTCGGAGCAATCCAGAATAGCGGTAGGCTGGTCTTGGACGGCACAGTCAATACTGCAGCGGCTGGCGACCAGGTGATCAATACCGGCATCTTCACGCAACGAACCGGCAGCACGCTGAACATGGCCGTCAACAACCAAAACCAGGCGGGCTACTATCTGGACGACGGCAGCCTGACGGGCACGGTATCCAACACCGGCGCCTTCTCGCAATCGGGCGGGATCGTGACCGGGGCCGTGCAGAATGACGACTTCTATCGGTTCAACGCCGGCACCATTGTCGGCAACGTCACCAACAACGCCGACTTCGTGCAATATTCGGGCGCGGTGATCGACGGCAATGTCACTGCCAACATGTCGAGCGGTAGGGCTTATTTGCTGCGCGACGGCGAGGTGACCGGCGATTTCGATAACAGCGGCATCATGGAGGCCTATGGCACCATCGGCGGCACGCTGACGAACAACAGCACGGGATCGGTGACGGTCAACAATTTCCGCAGCCTGTCCGTCACCGAGATCGACAACAGCGGCGACCTTATCCTGAGCGACGGTAGCACCACGACCGGCAATATCACCAATAACACCGACGCAGAGATCCTGATCGACGATGCCACGGTCACGGGCTCGATCCAGAGCGACGGCACAATATATATCCTGAGCGATGGCAGCCAGGTGACCGGAGACCTCGGCATCGGCAGCGGTGGCCTGCTGCAATTCCTGGGCAATTCCAATGCCACCTTCGCGGTCGGTAAAAATCTCACCCAAACCGGCAACATCAACACCTCGGGTTCCGGCAAGCTGCTTATCACTGCCGAAAAAATCCTGCTGCAGAACCGCGCACTCGTCGAGGATGACGGCTCGGTCAAGTTCCAGGGCATCGAGGTGGTGCAGGCTTCGAAAGTCTTCAGCGAGGACGGATCGCTGAGCGGGGGGCTAATCGACGGCGGCATCGAGAACGAGGCCACCGGCAGCGTTACGCTGGAAACGGGTATCAATATAGATGGCAATGATTATGCGTATTCGAATTTCGGCCTGACCGAATTGGAAGGTCCGGGCGCCAGCCTGTTCAACCTGCAATCCTTCAGCAACACCGGCCCCGATGCGCAACTTATCAACGGCGGGCAAAGTCTGGTTTTTGCCGACGCGATGACAAACAGCGGTCGGATCACCAATGACGGGACCATTGGCGTCGGCGGTGCCAGCCAGTTGCTCGACAATCTCACCGAAGGCACGATCACCAATAACGGATGGATCGACGCCAACATCCAAAGCGCCGCCGGGGCGACGCTGATCAGCACGAACCGCATCCTCGGCGATGTCGACAATGACGGCGAGGCAATCCTGTCCGGCACCATCGACGGCGAGTTGGACAACAGCAACGCCAATGTAACGCTGAACGGTGATCTGGCGGTAGGCAACCTGAAGAACAGCACCAGCACCGCCGGCATCCAGATCAGTCAGGGCCAGACGCTGACCTCGGCCGGACTGGTTGAGAATAGCGGCATCCTGACCGTCGCGGGCACCCTTGAGGGCGAGACCGACAATGGCGGCCAACTGACGGTGGCAGGTGTTCTGGTGGGTGATGTCGAGAATACCGGCACCCTGACCAGCACCGGCGTCATCTCCGGCGACGTCACCAATGACGGCGTCGCCAATCTACAGGGCCGCATCACCGACAACCTGCTGAACCATACCGCCGATCTGACGCTGATCGGCGACCTGCGTGTCGGCCGGCTGCGCAACTCTGGCGCGAGTGCGACGATAACCATCGACGCCGGCTATAAGCTGACCTCGGACATCACCGCCGCCAATAGCGGCCAACTGACCATCGACGGCGAACTTGTCGGCGGCCTGAGCAATACCGGAAACGTTACCAATGCCGGCACCATCAGCGGCCCTGTCGCCAATACGGGGGGCAGCCTCACCAGCAATGGCACGATCACCGGCGCTGTGGCCAATACGGCGGGCAGCCTGACCAGCACCGGAACCATCACCGGCAACGTCACCAATACCGCGGGCCAACTGACCAGCAGCGGCACCATCGCCGGTGATCTGGACAATGATAGCATAGCAACCCTGTCCGGCACCATCACGGGCGAGCTGGACAACAGCGCCGATGACCTGACTTTGGGCGGCGATCTGGACGTCGGCAGTCTGACGAACAGCGCCGGCACTGCGGTGGTCACGATCGGCGCCAACCAGACGCTGACCTCGAAAGGTGCCGTCAGCAATGACGGCTCCGTCACGGTCGCGCTTGACGGGACGCTGGCGGCGCAAGGCGACATCACCAATAACAACGTGATGGACGTGACCGGGACCGCCACGACCAAAGGGGACGTGACCAATAACGGCACGCTGGATGTCGCTGGCGCACTGACCGCAGAGGGCGACCTCGACAATAATGACACGATGAATGTCACGGGCAGCGCCTCGATTGGCGGGGATCTGACCAATGATGGCACGCTGGATATTGACGGCACACTGACGGCGGATGGCGCGGCGACGAATAGCGGCACGTTGACGGTCGATGGCGCGCTGACCGCAACCGGCGGCCTGACCAATGACGAAATTCTGACCATCGCCGGCACCGTCACCGGCGAGGTGACCAACAATGACGAAATGAACCTGACCAGTGGCGCGATTGTCGGCAATGTCAGCAATGCCGGGCAGGCGAATGTCAGCGGCAACTCCTCGGTCACCGGCGATCTGACGAATACCGGAACCATTACCGGGGTGGGTGGAACGACCACGCTGACCGTCAACGGCGGCACCTTCCTGAACGATGGCACCCTGAATGCCCGCTCCAACAGCACCTTGACCATCAGGGCCGACGCGCTGGAATTCGGGGTAGATTCCAAGGTCGATGCCTCGCGGGTCTTCCTGGAGGGCGATATCGTCAACCGTGGCCAGATGACCTACGATGAGGACGCGACGCTGAACAATGGCGGCCTGGTCAACAAATCCACCGGCTCTGTCGTGGTGTCCGCGGCGCTGGATGCCGGCGGCAATGACATCACCAATGCCGGCAACTTCAGGGTCACCAGCGACAGCGATTCCGACGGCAACCTGCATAATGTCGATGTGCTGCAAAACTCTGGCACCTTCACCATCGACAGCCGGGGTCAGGTCAGCGCCAACACGGTCGAGAATCACGGCGGCACGATGACGGTCGCGGGCGGCCTGACCGGCCCGGTATCCAACAAGACCAACGGCACGCTGGACCTGTCAGGCGGCACCATCACCGGTTCAGTCGAGAACCTTGGCGACCTGACCGGCACCGGCGAGATCACCGGCACGCTGACCAACCGCAAAACCGCCGATCTGGGCGGCTCTGCCGGCAATACCGTCAACAGCGGGGTGCTGAGCACCAATGGCGACCTGACGCTGGGCACGCTGCTGAACACCGGCACCGTCAGGATCGACGCGGGCGACAGCCTGACCACGGCGGGCGCCGTTGACAACCAACGCAAGCTGGAGGTCGCGGGCACCCTTGCCAGCCGCCTCGACAATGCGACCGGTGCCTCGACCGTGCTGACGGGCGGCACGCTTGCGCAGCGGGTGACCAATGACGGCAGGCTGACCGGCACCGGCACCATTTCCGGCCAGCTGACGAATAACGGCACAGCCGAGCTTGCAGGTTCGCTGTCGACAACCACCAATAACGGGAGCTTGCAGACCGCAGGCGATCTGTCGATTTCCAGCCTGACCAATGCCGGCACAACCACGGTCATGTCCGGAGACAACCTGACCATGGGCTCGGCGCTGCAGAACCAGAAGCAGCTTCTGGTTGCCGGCACGATCACCGGCGCGGTGACCAACCAATCCGACGCGACGATGGAAGTGAACGGCGGGACCGTGACCGGATCCGTGTCTAACGTTGCCGGCTCCACGACGACGCTGAATGACGGCTCTGTTCAGGGCAACGTGCTTAACTCTGGCGTTCTTTATGCCGCTGGCGACAGCACCATCGGCAGCACGCTGGTGAACGCGGGCACGACGCGCGTTCGTGACGACCAGAAGCTGACAGCGGGCAAGGTCGAAAACGGCC
Source organism: Paracoccus xiamenensis (assembly GCF_011308835.1). GTDB lineage: Bacteria > Pseudomonadota > Alphaproteobacteria > Rhodobacterales > Rhodobacteraceae > Paracoccus > Paracoccus xiamenensis. The sequence continues at coordinate 70,491 of NZ_JAAOHY010000005.1, forward strand.
GCATCCTGACTGTGGCCGGAACGCTGGACAGCGATGTCGAGAACGAGAATACCGGCACCGTAACGCTGCAATCGGGTACTATCATCGGCGATATTGCCAATGCCGGTACGCTGACCGGCAACGGCACGGTTGACGGAGCGGTCACGAATACCGGCGAGGTGACCAGCGACGGCACGCTGACCATCGACCAGCTGTCAAACAACAACACGGTCAATGTCGCTGCAGGCAGCACGCTCGCCTCGGGCAACACGGTGCGCAACACCGCGGCGCTGAACGTTGCCGGCACCCTGCAGGGCGCGGTTACCAACGGCCCGCGTGGCACCGTCGCCCTCGACGGGGGCACAGTTACCGGCGCGATCAACAACAGCGGAACCGTGGCAGGCACCGGCACGCTGTCGGGCGACCTGAACAGCAGCGGCATCGCCAATCTGGCCGGCACCGCGCAGACCATCGTCAACAGCGGCCAGTTCACACTTGTGGATCAAGGCACGCTCCGCGTGGACGCATTGACCAACCGGGACGGCGGCACCCTGAGCGTCGACAGTGGCGAGACGCTGACGTCCGCCCGTCGGGTCGACAATCAGGGGGTTTTGCGCCTTGCCGGGCAGTTGAACGGCGGCGTCAACAACACCGGCACCCTGCGCCTGAACGAGGGCAACATCAGCGGTGCGGTCATCAACGACGGTACGCTGAACGGGTCCGGGATCATCGGCGGCAAGGTTACGAATACCGGACGGTTGAACACCACCGGCAAGCTGACCGTCGACGCCCTGACCAACCGCGGCACCACCACGATCGGCGCAGACGAGACGCTTGTCTCAACCACGGCAGTCGTCAACGAAAAGACGCTGGACGTGGCCGGCACCCTACTGGCCAGGCTGAACAACCAGTCCGGCGCGACAACCACGCTGAACAGCGGGACCATCGCAGGCTCGGTGCAGAACCGCGGCACGCTGGCCGGGACGGGTACGGTCGACGGCAAGCTGACAACGCGCAGCGGCGGCACCACGTCGATGGGCGGCACCGTCAACGGCGATCTGGTCAACCTGGGTGGCGTCATCACCCCGAATGCCGACCTGCTGGTCGAGGGCGAGATCCAGAACTCTGCCAGCTCGACCCTGGTTCTGGCGCAAGCAGGCGCGAACAGCTCTGCTCTGACCGGGCCGGGCAGCTTCACCGTCAACCAGGGTGTGAAGGTGACCACCGCCGGGGGTGCCATCAACGGCCCGAACGCGAATATGAACGTCTTCGGCACGCTGGTTGGTGATGTCACCAATAACGGGATCTACCAGCAGACCGGCAACCTAGACGGAAGCCTGACCACCAGCGGAAACGCCAGCATTGGTGGCGCGGTCAGCGGCAATGTCGATTATGCCGCCGGTCAGCTGAACCTTGCCAATGGCCTGACAATCGGCGGCGAGTTGATCCTGCGCAATGACTTGACCCTTGCCAACGGGATCCGGGTCAATGCCGCGCAGACCACGATCAACAACGCGGCCACGCTGTCGCTGGGCGGGACGCTGGGCGGCAATGTCGCCAATGCGGGCACGCTGAAACTGGCTGACCACGCGGCCAAGGTGACCGGCAACCTGGACAATGCCGGCACCATCGATCTGCAGGACGGCGATACCGACGATGTGCTGACGGTCGGCGGTCTGTCGGGCAATGGCCGGGCGGCGATGGATATCAGCACCGGCGACCGCCTGACCTCGGACCAGATCGTGGTTGAGGGCGGCGCTGCCACCGGCAACCTGCACTTCTCGCTGGATGCTGGCACCAACCAGATTGCCGGCTCGACCCTGGGGCAGCGGGTGACACTGCTTAATGTGGACGAAAGCCTCGGCGCGCAGAACGATATCACCTATACCTATGACGAACTGTCGGCCGCGAATGAGCGGATCGTCTATTCGATCGACCAAGCCGGAAATAATGGCGACCTGACGCTGGTCAGCCAGGTCAACCCGGCCATCGGCGCAATGTTCGCCAACGTCACCCTTGTTCAGTCGCTGATCGGTTCGGTCATCAACCGCCCGACCAGCCCCTATGTCACCGGGCTGGTGGTCGACAGTGCAGGCAAACCCTGCGGCGTCGGCGGCTGGGGCCGGGCCACCGGCGGTAGCGCGAATGTCGAGGGCAAGACCGACAACCAGGTCAGCGTCCTGGAAAACGAGGTTTCGGCCGATTACTACGGGATGCAGGGCGGTATCGATCTGGCCTGTTTCGACGATCGTTTCGGCGGCTGGGACATGGCCTTCGGGGCGCTTGGCGGCGTCAACATCGGCGACTCGCGCCAGCCGATCTATGCGATCAACGGCCGCGATTCCCAGGCAACGACCGGCGCCCTGGCCAGCGTCACCACCACCGACTTCCAACAGCGTTATCTGGGCGTCTATGCGACCGCCAGCAAGGATCGCTGGGTGGCCGACCTGCAGCTTCGCATGGAAAAGACCGATTTCGAGCTGAAGAACACGCCGACCTCGGCCAGCAGCACCGGGCTTGGGATCACCGACCCCGATTTCAGCAGCGACGGTTACACCCTGTCCGGCTCGGTCAGCTATTCGATGCCGATTGCCAAGACCGGCTGGAACCTGACCCCCACCGTGGGCTTTGCCTGGTCGAAATATTCGACCGACAGCATCCGCTTCAGCGAAGGCTTCCGGATGGAGTTCGACGACAGCAACCGCAAGATCGGCTTCGTCGGTGCCACGGTCAGCAAGGCCTTTATCCGGATGGAGGAGAACGCCGCCATCCAGACATTCGCCACCGCGACCTATTACAAGGACTTCGCGGATGCGGCCATCTCGCGGCTGTATAATGACAGGCTGGACGGCTATGACACGCAGGTCATGACCTCGGACAACCTTAAATCCTATTCCGAGGTCAGCATCGGCGCGAATTACGTGAAGGTGCTGGATCCCAGCAAGGCCGGCGGCGGACGCCAGTTTTCGACCAGTGCGCGCATCGACGGCCGTTTTGGTGACAGCATCGACAGCGTCGGTGTGACAGGCCAGATCCGGTGGCAGTTCTGATTGCATCCGCCGGACAGTGATTTAGTCTGCGGGCCAGATCCGGGCGGCGAAAAGCCGGCCGGATCGGTTTGATTTTTACGAAGGGGAGATTTCCCGATGTCGTGGTTCAGCAAGGTTGCCTGGAAAGAGGGGCTGTTCATGCAGCCCCAGCATCTTCAGCAGGCGGACCGCTATGTCGAAAATCTTGTCAATGCGCGCACCCGGCTGCTGACCCCCTACCCGTGGGGCGTCAGCGACCTGACCGTGGACCGCGATGCCTGCCAGCAGGGTCGGATCAGCCTGCGGGCGATTTCGGGGGTGATGCCCGACGGCACCCCCTTTGACGCGCCGGGCACGGGCCCCCTGCCCGTCCCGATTTCCGTGGCCGACGACGCGGCGGGCCAGTTCGTCTGGCTGACCCTGCCCGACAGCTCGCCCAATATGCGCGACATGGCCCCCTATCAGGAGGAAGGCAGTTCGACCCGTTGGGGGATCATGACAGAATCCGTGGCCGACACCGCCGCCGCCAGCCGCAACGAGCAGGTGTTGGAACTGGCCGTCCCCCGGCTGGAGCTGGTCGTGCGCAAGACCCCGCGCCCCGGCTATCAGAACCTGCGTCTCGCCCGCATTTCCGAGGTGCGCGACGGCGTGGTGACGCTGGACGAAACCGCGCCACCCCCGGCGCTGGTGATCGGGGCGCATCCGCAGATCCTCGGCTATCTGACCCGTGTCATCGGCTGGATCGAGGCGCGGCTGGAAAGCCTTGCCCGCTTTGCCGCCGACCCCTCGGCCGGGGGTGGCATGCAGGCGGCTGATTACCTGATGCTGATGGTGCTGAACCGCAATATCGGGGTGCTGCGCCACCTGTCGAAGACCTTCGGCCTGCATCCTGAAATGCTGTATCGCCAGCTGATCGCGCTGGCGGGGGAACTGGCCACGTTCGACGGCGCCAACCGGATGGCGGCGGATTATCCAGCTTACGACCATGAAAACCCTAAGGAAAGCTTCGCGCCCATCGTGGCCGACATCCAGCGCTTCCTGTCGCGCGAGATCGGGCGGGCGATCCGGCTGCCCCTGCAGCAGGTGCGCCAGAATTCCTATCTGGCACAGGTCGCCGACCGCAACCTGTTCCGCGAGGCCACCTTCATCATCGAGGTCCAAAGCTCGAAACCGCTGGCGCAGGTACAGGCGCAGTTCCCCGAATTGTGCAAGGTCGGCCCCAACACCCGCATGGCCGAGATCGTCAACAACAACCTGCCCGGCATCCAGCTGCTGCATATGCCGAACCCGCCCCGGCAGATCCGGGTGCTCTCCAGCCATGTCTATTTCCGGCTGGAAAAGAACTCGGCGCTGTGGCGCGAATTTTCGGTGGCGCCGGCGGTGGGGATGCATTTCGCGGGCGACTGGCCGGATCTGCAACTTGAATTCTGGGCGGTGCCGGAGGGGACGTGATGGCCGGTGGGCGCAAGGACGACGACGACCGCACAGATCTGGGTGGACGCCACCGACAGCAGGGGGGTGCGAACAGCCCCTTTGGTCAGCCGCAATCCCCCCATCCCGCACCGCCGGGGCGTGGCGATGACCGCACGGTGATTGGCGGCCAGCTGACGCCGCCGGGGCAGCAATCGCCCTATGCCACCCCCTACCCGCCAAGCCCCGGGCAAGCGCCGGGTCAGGGCGGCTATCAGCCGGGCGGATATCAGCCCTCGCAGCCCGGCGGATATCCTCAACCGGGCAGTTATTCGCCGGGCGGCGCCCCGGCATCGGGCGGCACATGGGTCGGCGCGCCCTCGGCGCCGGCACAATCGGGATCGCCCTTCCCGGCCTATCCGCCGCAGCAACCGCAGGGCGGCTACGGCGGCCAGCCGGGCTATCCCGCGGCACCCGGCGGACAGGGCGGCTCTGCCAGCCCGTTCGAACAGGCGGGCCAGATCGGCCGCGCGCCGGGTCAGGGCGATGACGGCTTTTTCCCGCAATATCATCAGCCCGACAGCCCCCCTCGGCAGGAAGCCCCGCGCATCCCCCTGCATGAGGCCTTGCGGGTCCGGGACCTTGGCGCGGCCTCGTCTTCGAACCCGTTGCTTGCGGCGGCGGCCAGTTTGCTGATCCTGCTGGGCCGGTTGCGCACCGGGCTGGTCGAATTGCAGGTCGCCCCCCTGATGGAACATGTCACCCGCGAGATCGAGCGTTTCGAACAGAATGCCCGCGCTGCTGGCGTTGATCCGCACGAGGTGCTGGTGGCGAAATATGCGCTGTCGGGCACCGCCGATGACATCGTCCAGAACCTGCCCGGCGGCAATCGCGGCGACTGGCAGCAATATTCGATGGTCGCGCGCTTCTTCCACAAGCGCGATTCCGGCGTCGGCTTCTTCCAAGAGGTCGAGAAGGCATTACAGGCCCCCGCCCAACGCTATAACCTGCTGGAGCTGATGCTGGTCTGCCTGTCGCTGGGTTTCGAAGGCCAGTTCCGCACCGCGCCCAACGGCAGCGTGCAACTGGCCCGCTATCGCGGCGCGATCTATGAAAGCCTGCGCCGGGTCAAGCCGCGCCCGGACGAGGATATCTCGGTCACCTGGGCGCCGGTCGAACAGGGCAAGCGGCGGCGTTTCGGTGCCATCCCGATCCCGGCCGTGGCGGGGATCGCGGCTGCGGCGCTGCTGGGGATCTTCGCCACCTTCTCGACCCTGATCAACCGCGACGGCACGGCTGTGGCGGCAGAAATGCGGGCGCTGCATCAGGGCGCGCCGACGCTGCAGATCGACCGCAGCACCCAGATCGTCTATGAGGCGCCGCAGACCACGCAATTGCAGCGCATTCGCGATGCCTTCGCCGCAGAAATCGCTGATGGCAGTGTCGAGGTTGAACAGAAGGGCGATTACATCGCCATCCGCGTCGGCAACCTGCAACTGTTCGACACCGGCAAGACCGAGGTGAAACCGGGATTTGCCGCGCTTTCGGCCCGCATCGCCGAGGTACTGAACGCCGAGGCCGGCCCGATCCTGGTCGAAGGCCATACCGACAACGTGCCGATGTCGGGACGCGGGCAATACAAGGACAATTACCAGCTGTCGCAGGCCCGCGCCGATTCCGTGGGCGGCGTGTTGTCGCCGCTGATGGCCGACGCTGCGCGGATCACCAGCACCGGCCGGGGCGAGGACGACCCCGTGGGCGACAACGCGACCGAGGAAGGCCGCAGCGCCAACCGCCGGGTGGAAATCATGCTGGCCCGCGAGGGCACCTATGACGCGCCGCAGACAGACGCAGCCGCCACCGAGGCGCCACCGCAAGCCGACCAGACGGAGACGACCCAGTGAGATTTTTCGGCTATTACCTGCGCTTTCCGCGTTGGGGTGAACATGCCTGGTGGCGCTGGTTCGTAACGATCCTCGGGCTGGGTGGCCTGTGCGCGGCGATCTGGATCGGAGGCCCGATGACTGGCTGGGGACCGCTGACGACGGTGTGGCTGCGCGCCACGCTGATCGGGCTGATCCTCGGCATTTTCTTCCTGATCGTCCTTGTCCGCTGGCGCCGGCGCGTCCGCGCCGCGCGCGAGATCGAGGCCGCGCTGATCCCGGTCGAACCCGAAGGCGACGGCAAGATCCTGGCCGAAAAGATGCAGGAAGCCCTTGGCGTGCTGAAGAAATCGGGCGGTTCCAGCACGCTGTACGATCTGCCGTGGTATATCATCATCGGCCCGCCCGGCGCGGGCAAGACCACCGCCATCGCCAATTCGGGGATGGAATTCCCGCTGGCCCATGACAAGGCCGTATCGGGCTTTGGCGGCACCCGGAACATGGATTTCTGGTTTGCCGAAGACGCGATCCTGATCGACACTGCCGGGCGCTATACCACCCAGGACAGCGATCTGGTGGCCGACCGCGCCAGTTGGGACGCATTCCTTGACCTGCTGAAAAAGACCCGGCCGAACCAGCCGGTCAACGGGGTGATCCTGTCCTTCTCGGTCGAGGATATGATGACCGAAAGCCCCGAAACGCTAAACCGACACGCCGAAACCGTGCGCGCCCGTCTGGCCGAGCTGCACGAGCGGCTCAAGATCGACTTCCCGGTCTATGTGATGTTCACCAAGGCCGACCTGATCGCTGGTTTTCGCGAATATTTCGCCAGTTTCAGCCAAAGCCGGCGCAAGCTGGTCTGGGGCCATACCTTCCAGACCGCCGACCGCAAGGCCATCACGCATGAGGCCGTGCCGCAGGAATTCGACCGGCTGGTCGCGCGCCTTTCTGACGAGGTCGCGGACCGACTGTCCGAAGAACCCGACGGGATTTCCCGCATCGCCATTTTCGGCCTGCCCGGACAGATGGCACTGCTGCGCGACAATATCTCGGACTTCCTGCGCCGGGTGTTCGAACCCACGCGCTACAAGACCAATGCGATCCTGCGCGGCTTCTATTTCACCTCGGGCACGCAGGAAGGCACGCCGATCGACCAGGTGCTGGGCGCGATCCAGTCCGGCCCGGACGGCGCATCGGTCTTTCAACCCGCATTCATGTCGGGGCGCGGCAAAAGCTTCTTTATCCACGACCTGCTGAAGCGGGTAGTGATCCCTGAACAGGGCTGGGTCGGCCATGACCGCAAGGCGGTGCAGCGGGCGCTGCTGATCCGCAGCACAGCGCTGACCGCCATCGCCATTGCCACACTGGGGACGGCGGGTGCGCTTGGCTATAGCTACTGGAAAAACCTCAACCTCGTGCGCACGGCCGAGGCAGAGACCCAAAGCTATGCCCGCGCCGCCGTGGACGAGCTGAACCGAGACGTGATCTCGGACACCGATCTGCGGCCGATCTCGCCATTGCTGGACGATCTGAAATCCATGCCGGCGGGTTACGGCGACAGTCAGGATCCCGGCATCTGGGAACGCATGGGTCTGGGCCAACGCAAGCGCCTGAACGCGGTGGCAACTGACACCTATTCGCAGGCGCTGGAACGGATGCTGCGGCCGCGGCTGATCCTCGATCTGGAAAAGCGGATGCCGCAGATCATCGCCTCGGGTGAGATGACGCAGATCTACCGCGCGCTGAAGGTTTATCTGCTGCTGGGCAAGCAGGGCGAGACCACCGACGATGCCGCCATCAAGGCCTGGTTCGACGAAAGCTGGGCGCAGGAATATCCGGGGCTGGAAGGCATCCGCTTTGCCGACGGGCTGGAGGCCCATCTGGACGCGATGCTGGCGCTTGACGACAAGCGCGACCCGCTGGTGGCGCTGGATCAGGCCACGGTCGAGCGCGCCCGCGCTGCCATCGCCCAGTTGCCGCTGGACGAACAGGCCTATGCGCTGATCGTCGACGGGGCGATCAACGCGACCAACCTGGAAGAATGGCAGCTGGTCCAGAAAATAGACGGCCCGGCCGCGCAGGTCTTTGCCACCCGCGACGGCAGCGACCTGTCGACGCTGACGGTGCCGGCGCTGTATACCTATGAAGGTTTCTGGGGCTATTTCTTCGACCAGCTGGATGTGGTCGGCGAACAGCTGCGGAAAGATCAGTGGGTGCTGGGCGATCAGGCCAGTTCCAGCGATATCGACCGCCGTTTGCAGCGGTTGGACCGTGACCTGATGGAGCGGTACCGCCGCGAATATTTCGCCGCTTGGCAGGGCATGCTGGGCAATCTGACGCTGGTATCGATGGTGGCCGACAAGCCGCAATATGCGGCGCTTGGGACGGCTTCCTCTGCCTCTGGCTCGCCCATCATGCGGCTGGTCGAAAGCGTCGACCGCGAGACCTATCTGACCCGCGAAATCGACGACGCCGCCAGCATCCCCGAAGAAGAGCTGGCAACCGCCATGGCCGGCGGCGGCACTGGCGGATCGGGCGGCGCCGTCGCCAACCAGCTGGTCAACCGCTTCATTTCGCGCACCGGTGGCCTTCAGCGCATCCTGCTGGAAGAAGCCGCACGCAAACGCGGCGGCAAGACCCAGATCCGCCCCGGTCAAAGCAGCACCGAAGGCGGCGCCCCCGAAGGCGGCGTCTTCGCCCCGATCGAGGCCATCGCCGCCGAATTCGAGGGCTGGCATGCGCTGCTGCAAGGCAACGAAAACGCGCGTCCCATCGACACGCTGCTGGGCGATCTGGGCGCGATCTGGATGAACCGCCGCGATGCAGAGGCCAATCCCGGCCCCGCCGACGCCGCCCTGCCAACGCTGCTGAACACGCTGACCCGCAACAATTCGCGCCTGCCGGAATCGCTGGCAGCGATGATGACGCGGGCCGAGGACGACTTCCGTTCGGGTGCCTCGGATTCCAGTATCGAGACGATGAACCGCGCGCTGAGCGACAGCATCACCTTTACCTGCCGCGACACCATCGCGGCCGCCTATCCTTTCGCCGATTCCAGCCGCAGCCTGTCCATCGACAATTTCACCGCCTTCTTCGGACCGGGCGGCGCGATGGATCGTTACTACAACGAATATCTCGACCCCTACGTCAACCGGACCGAAGAAGGGCTGGTCTGGCGCGACGACAAGGAGATCACGCAGCGGCTGTCCGTGAACACCCTGAAGCAGTTCGAACGGGCCGAAAGGATCCGCCGCGCCTTCTTTGCCGGCAATGGCACCAGCCCCTCGGTCGAGATCACCGTGGCGCAGGTTGATGCCCACCCCACCATCGAAAGCGCCATGCTGGCAATCAACGACACGCTGATCCCGACGGTCACCGGCTCGCTTCCGCGCACGGTGATCTGGCCGGGCACTGGCAAGGCGACGCTGTTGCAGTTGCAGCCGACACTGGACCGTCAGTCGGAAATCCGTTTCGACGGCAGCGCCTGGACCTTCATCAATTTCCTGAACGCCGCCAGTTCGCGCCAGCAGCGCGGCGATACCCTGCGCGCCACCTATACGATCGGGGGGCGCAATATCACCTATGATTTCACCATCAACGCCATCGCAAATCCCTTCACGATGCCGGAACTGAAAGAATTCGAATGTCCGCAGAGCGTCGACTGATCGCCACCGCCGTCTTTGGAAAACATCCCGGTTTTGGCGACTTCCTTGCTGCGGGAGAATTACCCGCCGAAGGCGTCAGCCGGATCATGGACTGGCTGGCGCAGGTGCTGGGCGCATGGCGCGAGGCCGCGGGCCCTGACTGGCAAGCGGGTTTCGACAGGGCGCCGGGCTTGCGCTTCTGGATCGGTGCAGGACTGACAGGCGGCACGGCATTGCGGGGTGCGCTGATCCCTTCGCGTGATCGCAGCGGTCGGCGCTTTCCGCTGGTTGTCGCACAGGCCACCGGCGGCGGCGCCCCGGTCGTGGACGCAGATCAGGACTTCTACACCCAGGCCGACGCCGAATTGCGCGCACTGGCGCAGGTCGACCGCTTTGACCCGCGCGAGGTCGCGGGCGCCTTCGCATCTCAGCTGCCCATCCCGGTCGATGATGGTGTCGTCCCCGGCGCCAGCTTCTGGGCCACCAATGCGACCCGCGCACCACGGGAGTTCCTGGCAGAACTGGCCGCCACCGATTACGCCCATGCACAAGCGGGCCGCAGCTATTGGTGGTTCGCAGCTGACGAGCAGACCGGCCAGCAAAGTGGGCTGATGGCCTGCGCCGGCTGGCCCGGTCAGCATGAAATGGGATGGCTGCTGGCCGGTGGCCGCGTTAAGTCAGCCGCCGCCGCTGACGAGGCGCAGGCATGAACGCAGAAAGCACGCCCCTGATCTTCCAGACTGCCGCGCTGAGCCATCAGGGCTGCGTCCGCAGCCATAATGAGGACAATTACGTCGCCCTGCCCGAACTGGGCCTGTGGGTGGTGGCCGATGGCATGGGCGGGCATGAGGCCGGCGACATCGCCAGCGACATCATTGTGCAGGAAATGTCTTCGCTGGGGGTGGCAGTCACTGCGTCAGATCAGCGGGCGCGCTTCCTCGAACGGCTCGACCGGGCACATCACCGCATTCGGGCCCATGCTGCCGAACACGATCTCGACACGGTGGGCACCACGGTTGCCGCACTGATGGTTTTCGGGGCCGAACTGTCCTGCGCCTGGGCCGGTGACAGCCGCATCTACCTGTTGCGCGACCGCGTGTTGACAGCGATGACCCGCGACCACAGCGAGGTCGCGACCCTGCTGGCCGAAGGCACCATCACCCCCGAAGAGGCCCGCAGCTCTCCGCGGCGCAATGTCATCACCCGCGCAATCGGCATCGGCAGCGCCCCTCAGCCAGAGGTGGTGACCGGTGTGGCGCGTCCCGGCGACCGCTTCCTGATCTGTTCGGACGGTCTGACCGAACACCTGACCGACGAGGATCTGACCTATGTGCTGGGTGCCGGGCGCGACGCCCAGCAGGCCGCCGAACATCTGGTCGGGATGACGCTGGAACGCGGTGCCAAGGACAATGTGACCGTGGTCGTCATCGACGCGGCCGCGGCCGGTGACGATCCGGACGAAGGCGGCTGACGATGTCCGGGCCAAAGAACCCAAGGGCCACCCCAGAGGCCGGGGCCGAACCAGCAGGGGCCAGCGGCGAGGAGGAGTCGCGCCCCTCCCCCCCAACCGATGCGCCGCCAACGCGCGAACTGCCGGTCGACCCCGACCGCACGATGATCGCAACCGACAAGGCGCCCTCCGGTGGTGCCACCGGATCCGACGACCGCACCCGTATCGCCACACCGCCCGAGACCACAGCACCCGAAAGCCCGCCCGCTTCGGCAGATCCCGACCGCACCATGATCGCGCAGGACGATACCGCGCCGACCCAAAGCCGCAAGGCGGCAGGTGACGACCGCACCCGCATCGCCTCGAAAGACACCGAGGCAGCAGCAGGCCTGCCCGAGCCAATCGTCCATGATCGCACCATGATTGCCGCGCCCGGTCAGGAAGTGCCCGTTCCGGGGCCGGGCAAGGACTCCAGCGCGCTGCCTGCCCCCATGCCGACCGTCGTATCGGAAATCGCGCCGGCGCTGCCGTCATCCGCGCCCGCCCGGCTGGTCGAGCCGGGGACGCTGATCAACAACAATTACCGGATCGAGGCGCTGATCAGCGCGGGCGGCATGGGCGAGGTCTACCGCGCCGTCAACGTCTTCACCGGCGACCCGGTGGCGGTAAAGGTGATCCTGCCCGAACTGGCGCGCGACCGCGACATCATCGACCTGTTCCGACGCGAGGCCCGCGTGCTGGTCCAGCTGCGCGACGATGCCATCGTCAGCTATCACAACTTCATCCTCGATCAGGGGCTGGATCGTTACTGCCTGATCATGGAATTTGTCGAGGGCGCACATCTGGGCAGCCGGATCCGCAGCGGCAAGGCGATGCCCGACGATCAGGCACTGCTGCTGATGCGACGACTGGCGGGCGGGTTGCGCCAGGCCCATGCGCGCGGCGTGACCCATCGCGACCTGTCCCCCGATAATATCATCCTGCGCCATGACCGGGTTGAAGAGGCGGTACTGATCGACTTCGGCATCGCCCGCTCGACCGAGCTGGGCGACGGGCTGGCCGGGCGTTTTGCGGGCAAGTTCAAATATATCGCCCCTGAACAGCTTGGCCATTTCGACGGTGTGATCGGACCGCCGACCGATATTTACGGGCTGGCGCTGCTGATGGTGGCGGTGTCGCGCGGCAAGCCGCTGGATATGGGCGATTCCGTTGTCACCGCTTCGGACGCGCGCCAGCAGATCCCCGATCTTGACGGCCTGTCGCATCGGGTCTTTCCGCTGATCCAACACATGCTGGAACCCGATCCCGCCGCCCGTCCCGGCGATATGAGCCAGGTCATCGCCATGCTGGACGACCCGATGCGGATCCCGGCGCGCTATCGCCTGCCGCTGTGGACGACCGACCAGACCAAGCCGCCAGCGGGAACCGAAATCACCGGCGTGTCGGAATCGCCCTTTGGCAGCTTTCACCCCGATACCGCCCTGCCCCCGCCGCCCGTGGCAGAACCCCCTGCGCGTTCACGCCTGCCCCTGCCGGCGTTTATCGGCGGCGGTGCGGCGTTGCTGCTTCTGGCCGCCGCAGGCGGCTGGTTCGCGCTGCGCAACCCAGCCGCGCCACCCGCGCCCGATGTGGAGCCTGCGCCAGCACTCGCCTCGACCCTGCCGCCGCGCGATGCGTCCAGCCGCGAGGGCTTTCTGGCAGAGCTATCGCTTGGCCCCTGCACCATGGCGCAACGCATCGCGGCCGGACCCCAGACCGGCCTGATCGAAGTGCTGAGCGATGCACCCGTGGACGCGGCCACCGTGCAGAACCCTTATGAGGAAGCTTTCAGCACACGCCCGACCGTCATCGAACAGCGCGTCACCACCTCGCAATGCCCGGTGCTGGACTTCGCCAATACGCTTAGCGGACGAGGCTCTCGCGCCCCGGTGATCGAGCCATTGGCCCGCAGCACCCCTACCGGTTTCCAGCTGGAGGCGCAGGTCGGCGCATTGGCGGGCCGCAGCCTGTGGCTGGCGCTGATCGCGCCCGACGGCGCGGTCTATGACCTGACAGGCCAGTCGCGCAGCCTGCCCGATGGCGGGGTCAGCCTTGGTGCCGCGATTGATCTGCCCCAGCCACCCGCCGAGGGCGCGGGTTCCTATCTGCTGCTGGCGGTGACCACATCGCAGCCGTTGGTGGCGGTGGCTGCCGCGCCGGCCGGTGCCAGCGCGGAAACCCTGTTGCCCGCCATCCTGTCCGAAATGCAGGCCACGCCCGAGGGTGCCGCCGCCGCACTGTCCCCACTTGCCTACCAAACACCCCCGACCGCGCCGTCGAATGCCGGCTAGCAGCCTTTATGGGCGGGGGGCCACGAAAACCGTCCAGCTGTCCTGCTGCTGGGTGTCGATTTCGTAATAGCGTGCGTCCAGATAGCCGCGGATCAGGCAATCCTGCTGGCCCTCGATCACGAATTTCCCGGTGGCGATGCACATCGGCGTCGAACCGGGCAGCGCCTCGTTCCCGAACACGTCGGCGGCGAAGATGTAATAATAGCGCGCCTGCAACGGTTCGGGGCGCAGGGTCGCGCATTGGTTCGGCGCCACCCGCCACCAGCCCCGGGTCACAAATTCCGCGCCATCGGCTTCGGCAAGGGCGATGTTCAGGACGTCAAAGCTTTGGTTACACAGGCTCAGCTCTGCCTCTGCCGTGCCGGTCGTGGTCAGCGACAAAAGCGCGGCAGCGACAGCCAGGTGCGGCAGTTTCCGCCATGTTTCGCTGTCGTCGTTCATTGAGCGTCAGTTTCGCCTGTGTTAGCGTCCGGGCCAAAGGAGCCTGCGGACCATGAAGCCCATCCTGATCTTTGGCGCAAGTCTTTCGGCGGCCGCTATGGCGGCAGGTTTTGCGACGCTGGCGGATCAGGCAATCCCGCGACGGGCGGTCGATGCCGAACCGGTCCGCCCCGCAGCAGTCGCGCGCGAAACGGCCGATCTGACCCGCATCATTCGCAGCGAAGCCCCCCGGATCGCCGCACCAAGACAACCCGAAACCACGGACCACGCCGGAACTTCGACCAAGGCACCGCAGGCGGCACCCGCACAAATGTCACTGCTGCCAAAAGGTCAGGCAGTAGCGCGCCCTGTCGCTCGCCCCCAAGCGGCCATGCCTGATCTTGCGCAGGCCAAGGACATTACCCCCCGGCCCGCCCCGATCACGGCAGCGCGGTTCGACTATATTCCCCTGATCGGGGTCTATCGGTGAAAGGAGCCCCGATGTTTCGCGCACCCTCCCCCAAGGCGGTCGGCGCCGCCGTGCTGGCGGCAGCCCTCGGGCTGGCGCAAAGCGCCGCAGCGCAGGACAGCGCCGCGCCAAGTGGTGACGTGCTGCTGGAACTGAACGGCTTGACCGACAGCGAAGGCGACAGCTGCACGCTGACTTTCCTGACCACGAACCGCCTGCAACAAGGGCTGCAACGCGCGGCCTGGCAGGTCGCGATCTTTGACGCCGACGGCGCGGTCAAGCTGCTGCCGGTGCTGGACTTCGGCGCGCTGATCGCTGGAAAAACCCGCGTCATTCCCTTCGTAATCCCCGGCGGCCAATGTGCCAGCATCGGGCGCATCGTCGTCAACGATGTCATCGAATGCACGGCCGAGGGCGGCGGCGACCTGCGCACGCTCTGCCTGGCTAATCTGACGACGCAAAACCGCAGCAGTATCGAGTTCGGAATCTGATTTCTCCATGAACCTGTCCATGTTTCAATCCCTGCCGGCAACCACGCTGGCCGTGTTTCTTGCCCTTGCCGCGCTGTCGGTGCTGACCGTCACCGTCGCCATTTTCAAGATCACCCAATTCCGCCGCATGGGCCTTGGCCGCCACAACGAGGCGGAGGCCATCCTCGACGATTGGCTGAACGGCCGCCCGGACGAGGCGCAGCGCAAGGCCACCGCCAGCGGATCGGTCCTGTCGCGGGTGCTGCGCGCGGTGATGTCGGGCCTGCGGGCGCGGCCCTCGGACCCGTTTTATGGCGAGGAACTGGCCCGGCAGGCGGCACTGGTGGAACTGACCCGGATGGGCAGCCGCATGCGCTTGCTGGAGGCGGTGGTGCAGATGGCCCCGATGCTGGGCCTGCTGGGCACGGTGATCGGCATGATCGACGCCTTCGGCAGCCTTGCCGCCAGCCAGGCGGCGGCGGATCCGCGCATGCTCGCCTCTGGCATCTGGACGGCGCTGACCACCACAGCCGCAGGGCTGTCGATTGCGCTGGTGGCCTATTTCATCGCCGCCTGGCTGGAAGGCCGCATCGACGATGAACGCCAGACGATCGAGATGGTGATTTCTTCTGCGATCCACGGCCGCGTCGGCCAGACCCGCGGCTGATCCGTGGCGATGGCGGGCGGCCAGAAGCGTCCGGGGCTGGTCCTGCCCCGCCGCAACCGGCGTTATCGGTTCTCGATGACGCCGCTGGCCGATGTGATGTTCCAGCTGCTGATCTTCTTCATGCTGTCGGCCAATATCGCGCCCTATTCGATGCTGGACCTACGCACCGGCGGGCTGTCGGGCGGCGGCGGATCGCCTGATCCCCAATCGGCGACCGATCCGGGCCGAACCACCGATATCCGCAGCACCGCAGTCTGGACGCTGGACCCGGCGGGCACCATCCTGGCCAGCGGGCAGCGCTATGACCCGGCGCGGCTGCCGGCGCTGGCGGATGCTCTGCTGGCGCAGGGGACGCGCGACGTGCTGGTGGTGCTGCGCCGCGATGTCGCCGTGCAGCAACTGGTCACCGTGCTGCAAACGCTGGCGGCGCGCGGCATCACCTCGGTCCAGATTGCCAGCGGAGGGGTGTGAATGGCGCTGAACCTGCCCCCGCGCCGCCACGAACGCGCCCATATCGACACCTCGCTGTCGATCGTGAACATCGTGCTGCTGCTGCTTTTCTTCTTCATGATCGTCGGCCAGACCGCCCGGCCAGAGCCGGGGCTGGAGCTGTCGCGGACCGAAGATCTGCCGCTGGAACAGCTGCCCTCGCCCATCCTGATCGTCGAAGGCGACGGCAGCTGGCTGCTGGATGGTGAACCCATCTCTGCCGATCTGCTGCCCGCCGCAGTGCCCGCGACGGGCGGGCAGGTCCTGCACCTGATGATCGACCGCGAAGCACCGGCCCATCTGCTGGTCGAGACGCTGAATGACCCGGTTCTGACCGATTACGACCTGCGGCTGGTGACGCTGAACGATCGCGGTGCGCCATGATCGGCGAACGCGCCGATGGCTGGAAATGGGCGCAGGCATCGGGCCTGTCGCTGGGGCTGCATGTGGCACTGCTGGGTTACCTCGTCTATCAGCCGACGCTGGATTTCCTGCGCCCTGACCGGGTCGAGGCGCTGCCCCAGATCGAGGTCACGACCCTGATCCCGCAGATCCCGGAAGTCGTCGCCGTTCCTGCCGAGACGCTAACCAGCCCCGCCGATTCCGGCACCGATGCCGAAACCCCGACAGCGCCCGAAGACACGCTGACCACAGCCCCGCCCGATCTGGTCGAGGCCGCCCCGGCCGAGATCCTGCCCCCCGCCGACCCGACCGTCGGGTTGACCTCACCCCCGGCCGATCAGGTCGGCAGCGTCGCCGTCGCGGGCGATGCCGGGCCAATGCCGGTACAAGCCTCGGCCGAGGCACCGCCGCCCGATCCGCGCCTGCTGATCCTGGTTGATCGCATCCGCAGTCAGCTGACCGATGCCTGCCTGCTAGCGCTGCCGATCATGCGCGGCGAGGATGAATTGACCCTAAGCCTGCTGTCGGACAGCGACCGCAACGCCGCCGCCCTGACCGACGAGCTGGTGGCCGGGATCGAGGGCGATATCAGCCGCGAGACCCTGCTGCTGGATCCCCGCCAATGCCCCGCCGTGGCCTTCGCCCGGCGCGACGCCCGCTATCCGGTCTTTGCACTGGGGCTGCAACTGGACGCGCAAAGCGTTTCTTCGGGCGATTCGCTACGCGGGCAGATCAGCAATGGCGCCGGCTATGTGCAGACGCTGCTGATGGTCGACGAAAACGGTGCCGTCCACGACCTGCGCCGGTTCCTGCTGTCCTCGGCCGGTGCCACGCGCTTTGACATTCCGGTGGCGCGGATGCGCCAGCCGCGCGATACCCGCCAGTTGCTGATCGCACTGGCGACGCCGCAGCGGCTGAACACGGTAACGGCCCGCGCGGGCGATGCCGCCGGGCCGTTCTTTGATGCCTTGTTTGCCGAGGTCGGACAGAACGCCCTGATCGGCATCGCCAGCTTCGACGTCCGTTAAGCCAGTGCCGCCGCCAGCGCGTCCTCGGATCCCAGCCGGGTCAGGACGCGGGCGATCTCGCCCGGGCGGATCAGCTCGGCGCCCGCCGGTTTGCGCATCCGCGGGGCGGATTGCAGATGTTGCCACCAGACCTGACCGGGCATCGCCGGACGGGTAAATTCGGCGGTGACGCGGCGCGACAGCCGGCCAAGGGCGGGATCGCGCAGGCGGATCTCGGGCCGGTTGGCGGCGGTGGTCAGCACAGCCCCGGCACTGTCGCCGGGGGCGAACAGTGCAATGGCCGCCACATCATCGCCCAGAAAGCCAAGCGCACCCAGCCGCGCGCCGGCTGCACCCTCGACCAGAACCCAATCAATCTTTACCGTCATATCCTATTCCTTCACTGAAAAATCATAGGTGAACGCGCCATCCGCGATGCGGATGGTGACGTCCGACATCTCCTCGCCACTGACCATACGCGCCAGCACCTGCCGTGACAAATCGGGCAGGATCGAGTTGGTGATGATGTTGTCGATCATCCGCCCGCCGCTGTCTGGATCGCGGCACTGGGCGACGATGTGGTCGATGACCGCGTCGTCCCACAAAAGCTGCGCGCCATGCGAATCGCGCATCCGCCGCGCGACCGAACCCAGCTTCAACCGGGTGATCCCGGCCAGCACCGCGGCGGACAGCGGCACGTAGGGAATGGTCACGATGCGGCCCAGCAGCGCCGGCGGGAAGGTGCCCAGCAATTCCTCTTTCAGGGACGCTTCCAGCGTCTCGGCATCGGTGATCTCGCCTTCGGGGGCGAGGTTCATGATCGTGCCGGTCCCGACATTCGAGGTCATCAGGATCAGCGTGTTGCGGAAATTGATCGGGCGGCCATTGCCGTCTTCCATCCGGCCCTTGTCGAAGACCTGGAAAAACAGCTCGTGCACGTCAGGGTGGGCCTTTTCCATCTCGTCCAGCAGCACCACCGAATAGGGTTTGCGGCGCACGGCCTCGGTCAACCGGCCACCCTCACCGTAACCGACATAGCCGGGGGGCGCGCCTTTCAGCAGGCTGACGGAATGGGCCTCCTGAAACTCGGACATATTGATGGTGATGACGTTCTGCTCGCCGCCATACAGCGCTTCCGCCAATGCCAGCGCGGTTTCGGTCTTGCCCACGCCCGAGGGGCCGCACAGCATGAAGACCCCGATGGGTTTTTCGGGGTTCGACAGGCCGGCGCGCGCGGTTTCGACCCGGCGCGCGATCATTTGCAGACCGGGATCCTGACCGATGACGCGTTCCTTCAGGTGATCGGCCAGACCCAGCACCGCCTGCAATTCATCCGCGACCATGCGCCCGGCCGGGATGCCGGTCCAATCGCTGATGACCGACGCCACCGCCTGTTCGTCCACATGCGGCCAGATCATCCGTTCATCGGGGTGAATCGCCGACAGGTCGGCCATCTTGCCTTCCAGATCGGCGCGGGCGGCGGGTTCATTGAAATCCTCGCCCTCGGCCTCGGCGATGCTGCGGCGCAGATCCAGAATACCCTCTACCAACCCCTTTTCGCTGTCATAGGCGGCTTCGACCAAGGACAGGTCCGACAGCAGCGTCTCGCGTTTGTCCTGCGCCTCGGTCAGACGCGCCTCGTCGGTGGCGCCAAGCTCGCGTTCGGCCTCTTTCGCGGCGATTTCGGTGTCGAGCGCGGCAATGCTGGCGCGCAGATCCGCCAGCCGCGCCGGCACTGCCGATTGGCTGACCGCCACCCGCGCGCAGGCCGTATCCAGAAGCGAGACCGCCTTGTCCGGCAATTGCCGCGCCGGAAGATAGCGCGCCGACAGCTTCACGGCGGCCTCGACCGCCTCGTCCGAGATGCGGACCTTGTGATGCGCCTCCATCGGGGCCAGCAGTCCGCGCATCATGTAGCACGCGGTCTCAACGCTGGGCTCATCGACAGTGACCGGCTGGAAACGCCGGGTCAGGGCCGGGTCTTTCTCGAAATAGTTGCGATATTCGGCCCATGTGGTTGCGCCGATGGTGCGCAGCGTGCCGCGCGCCAATGCCGGTTTCAGCAGGTTGGCTGCGTCGCCCGTGCCCGCCGCACCGCCCGCGCCGATCAGCGTATGCGCCTCGTCGATGAACAGGATGATGGGCGTGGGGCTGGCCTGCACCTCGTCGATGACCGAACGAAGGCGCTGTTCAAATTCGCCCTTCATGCTGGCCCCGGCCTGCATCGCCCCGATGTCCAGCATGTGCAGCCGCATCCCCTGCAGCGTCGGCGGCACCTCATTCGCGGCCAGCTTCTGCGCGAAGCCTTCGACCACGGCGGTTTTGCCCACGCCGGCCTCACCCGTCAGGATCGGGTTGTTCTGACGCCGCCGCATCAGCACATCGACGATCTGGCGGATTTCGTCATCGCGGCCGACCACCGGGTCCATCTTGCCTTCCGCCGCCTGTGCCGTCATGTCGACCGAAAAGCGGCCAAGCGCCGTCGATGGCCCCGCGCTGTCGCGGCCCGAGCCGGGCGCGACAAGGCCCGAGCCATCCATCGGGCGCATATCCTCTTCCTCGGAGCCGGACCAGAGCGTCCGCGCCTCTTTCCCGATCTGGTCGGCGAAAAGCTCCTCGAAAACCGGGGAGTAACCTTCGATCTCGCGGCGCAGGGTGGCGTCGTTCAGCAGCGCCACAAGCAGGTGGCCGGTGCGGATCTGGGTTTCGCCAAAGAACAGCGTCGCATAGGTCCAGGCATGGTTCAGCGCATCGGCCAGCCGTTCGGAAATGCCGGGGGTTTCGGTCACGTTCTTCTGCAACCGGCCCATCGCCTGATCCAGATCCTTCAGCACCCTGCCGCGATCCTTGCCGACCTCGCGCAGGGTGACAGAGATGTCGCAATTCTGGTTAGACAGCGCGTGAAACAGCCAATGGCTGAGTTCGACATTGCGATTGCCGTCGCCGCGCGCCTGCCGCATCGCCTGAAGGAAAGCGTCATAGCCGACGCGGTTCATCTTGCCGGCGAATTTCTCGATGGTGATAGCGGTCATGCGGTTCCCTTTGGTCGTGCGGATTCGGGGTCGATCTGGAAGCGGGCGACCTCGACGGGTTTGTCATCAGTGCTGCGCGGCGGGCTGAGCGCGGCCAGCCAGCCCACGGCCACGGTCTTGCCCAGCGTTGCCGCCGGAATTTTCGATGGCGGCAGGCGCAGGGCCAGCTCGACCTCATAGGTGCGGCCCAGATACCAGAAGACCAGATTCGTCAGCATCCGGTGCTCCGCTGCTCCGGGCAGAAAGCTGCGGTAGCGGTCGGCATCTGGCAGGTCGAGATGCAGGCAGATCTTTTCACTGACCGAGCGGACCCGGCTGCCCAGATAGGTATTCTGGCCAAGCGCCCCACCCTTACCCAAGCCGCTGAGTTCGTCGGTTTCGAATTCCAGCCACGAGGGGACGTGTTCCTCGACCTCGACCGCCAGGCCGAAATAGCGCGAGATCATCTGCCGCAGCCGAACCGCGCTGCGCACCCGGCCGCCGAAGATAGACACCATCGGCAGGCGCGCCATATCCGGGAAATCGTCGTGATGGACGAAGGCCGGGCTGCCGGTGCCCGAAACGGCGGCGATATAGCGGGCAAAGCGGTCTTCTTCGGGGCGGTCGTGCTGGCTGATCGCGTGGCTGTCGGACCAAGCCCGGAAAAAAAGCTGCAAGAACCGCGATGTGAAGATGTCGGCGAATTTTGTGAAGCCGTCCTGCCCCTCGTTCTGCCAGCGCTGCACCTCTTCGGTCGTGTTCAGCGGCAGGGCCCCGAAAGCGCCGAACATGCCCAGAAACTGCGGGCGCAGGGCCACCCGGCCAAGGGCATCGCGCGGCGTTTCGGACTGCCCCGGATCGCGGTGAAACTCGGAAGCCGGAAATTCCAGCCGGGGATCCTGCCCAAGATCGACGATCTCATCGGCCAGATGGACCGAACGGCCGATACGCGGCCGGTGCGGCGTGTCACGCTCCAGCCGACGCAGCAGGGCCAGGAAACTGCCCTGCCCGCTCATATCAAGGGGCCTCGGCCGGTCCGCGGCGGCCAGCGGCGCAGCACGCCACGCTGCTTGCTGACAGTGACCGTCTGCGAGAAGCTGTTGATGCTGACATATTCGGCCAGAAACCGGTCCAGCACCGCCGCCAGCGGCAGGATGCCCGCGCCTTCGAAAGCGGCTTCGTCAAAGGTGATGCTGATTTCCAGACCGCGCGCCGGAAAGAAGCCCTCGGGCCGGCGGATCGAGCGGGTGACGGGGCGCACGTCCAGCCCGGTGATGCCGGCGATCTGGGTCTGGGTGATGTTGTCCGAGAGGTCCGCGAACAGCGACAGGATCTCGCGCAGGCTGGCGGCACCATCGCGGCCAAAGCGGTCGTCCAGCCCGAAATGGTTCAGCGACAGATAGGAAATCAGCCGCCAATAGACATCGCCTTGCTGGGTGCGGTGCGGGCCGCCCAGCTCTGTTTCCGTCATCGCCTCGCGCGGCGGCGTCGGGCCGTTCACGCAGCGCAGGCGCAGTTTCTGGTCGTCATCCATATGCAGGTCGTCACTGCGCGCCAGCGGCAGCGACATCGGCAGGTGCCGGTTGGAACACAGCGTACGCACATGCAGCCGCTGCGCCCGCTGGCCGACCTCGCCCAAGGGCGGCTCGTAAAGCGAGATATAGGTTTCCGTCCCGCGATAATCCGCACGCAGCCCGTTGCGCCGTTCGGCCGCGGTCAGCCGGCGCGGCTTGCGGCGCATGGTGTAGTAATAGACCGCGCGCGGCGCCTGCGCGCCGGGCGGCAGGGCGTAAAGCGGATGCACCTCGGTCCGCTGCTGCGAGATGCCGGAACTGGCGTGAACATCCAGGATCCGATGCACCTCGACCTGGGTCAGCCGGGCGCTGTCCGGCGTCACCACATATTCGTGCAGCGTGTCGCCCAGCCGAATCTGGTTAGAGCGCTCTTCGAACAGGTTGACCGCCGGCGCGCAGTTCAGCCGCACGTCTTGCGGCCCGATCTGACGGGCAATATCGGCGTCGCTGCGGTCGAATTCCAGAATCAGCTGCGCCTCGGCCGATTTGATCCCGGCAAGCGCCTGCGCCATCCCGATCAGCCGGAAGCCCATGAACTTGCGCGGGAAGGCGAAGAAATCGCGCAGCAGGGCAAAGCCTTCGAACAGGCGACTGTCGCGGTCAAACAGCAATTCCTCGCTGGCGAAACCGATCTGATCGATCTGATCGGAGCGCAGACGGACGAAAACCGGGTCGCCATTGGGTGCAAGCCAGCGCAGGCTGGCCCGCAGAACGCCCGCATGGATCTGTTCATACAGCGCCGAGGCCTGCGCCATCTCGGCCGTCAGGTGAAAGGCGATACTGTCGCATCCCAGCGTCGACAGCGGGCGGCCGGTGATCTGGCGCAGGTCGATCTGCAAGGCCGCGCGAGTCGCCGGGTCCGGGTCCTGCCCCAACGCGCCAATGGGCGCCGGACGGTCCAGATAGCGCAGCCCGGTCATCTCCAGCGGCAGTACATCCAAAGGCGCGGCCAGCGAGAAACGGCAGACGATGCGCTTGTCGGCGTCGCGAAACGGGGCCTCCATCGTGGCGCCGCGGGGGTAACGGGCGACGCCCAGATCGGGGGGCGGATTTTCAGGGTGCTGCGCCTGCACCAGCATGCAGCTGGGTACGGGTGCCAGCGCGTCGGGGAAGATCTGTTCAAGCAGCTCGGTCGTGAAGCCGCGAAATTCCTCGTCCAGCTTCTGTTGCACGCGGGCGGCCAGAAAGGCGGTGCCTTCCAGCAGCCCGGCGACGGTCGGGTCGATATTGTCGCGCAACAGCCCGCCAAGCCGGTCGGCCAGCCCCGGATATTCGTCGGCAAATTCCGCCGTGCGTTCGTAAAGAATATCCAGCTCGCGTTCGTAGGCGTCGCGGAATGACTTTTTCATGAATCGCCCTGCATGCGTTTCAGCGCGATCTTCCCGGCGGCTGGGTCGACCTCGGCATAGAATTGCAACGGAATGTCGGAGGGGTTCGAAATCATCTCGGCCACGATCTCGAATTGCAGGCGCTGATCCTTGCCGGGGCCGGTTTCGTCGATCCGCACCTCGATCGTCGAGGGCCGCAGCCGGGGTTCGTTCGCGATCAGCGTCTGACGGATCGCGGCGGCCATATCGCGCGGATTGCGATGGTCGCGCCACAGGCTGTCCATGTCCTGAAAGCCGAAATTCACCACCGATTTCGCCACCCGCGGCGTGTCGGACATGCCGACGCAGACATCCAGCCGGATGGTGTTCATCAGGCTGGACACATCCAGCGCGATATTGTGGCGCAGCGCCGCTTCGTCGGTGCCGTCGCGGCGCTTTTGGCTGCGCAGCGTCAGGTCACGTTCGCCGTCCTGGTAATGCTGATAGGGGTCGCCCGCATCGCGACGCGCAGCCGAGGCGCGGAACACATGCATCAACGACATCTCGCGCAGACCGCTGCGCGTCGGATCGTCATTGGAGACCTTGCGATTACGCTGCACTTATTCGTCCACCAAAAACTGAACCATCCGGGCAACAACACCCGGTAAACATGAAACAGGGCCGGCACGGAATGCGCCAGCCCTGTTCCGTCCGAAAAAGGCGAAACGCTTAGGCGTTCCACTCCTTGTTTTCGGCGATGTCCCAACCGGCCAGGGTCTCGGCGCCGGCGGCACCCGATTCTTCCTGCAGGGTATAGGCGACTTCGAACTTGCGGAAGTTCAGGGTCAGGGTTTCCTGAATCCGGTCCAGACCGTCTTTCGAACCGCCAGTGGTGTAGCTGGTGATCATGATGTTCTGCATCTTGATGCGGAAATATTCGACCGGGGCCGAGCCACCCGATTTACGGACGATCAGTTCGCCGTTTTCGATGTGCTCGCCGTTGGTGCAGCGCTTGATCAGGTCATTCGACGCCAGGTCGACGTATTTCGTCAGCGTAATATCCTTGACGTTAACCTTACCGCCGCCGCCGCCCGAACCGACATGGGTGGTGCCCGACTGGGTCAGCGCCCAATCCCAGGCCAGAACGTCGATCTCGTTGCGATGGGTCGAGTCCTGCGATTCACCCTTGATGTTGTTGGACAGTTTCAGAAAAATATCGACAGCCATGCTAACCTAACTCCTCTAATATGGCGTCACTTCAGACAGTAAATGTCCTTGGGGCAATCACTTGCCCTTCGGCAGTTTCGAGACGAGAGACATCCCGACATCCATCCCTTCAAGCTGGAAATGCGGCTTGAGGAAGAATTTTCCCATATAATAACCGGGGTTCTCCTCATCTTCCACGACTTCCACCTTCGCACCCGCAAGAGGTTTCTTTGCCTTCTCGCGTTCACTGGCGCTTTCGGGATTACCAGAAACGTACTTGTTAACCCAACTCTGCAACTGTGTCTGAAGTTGCAAACGATCGGGGCTTTGCCCGATTTTGTCGCGCACCATACATTTCAAATAATGACTGAAACGTGACACCGCAAAAATATACGGCAGACGCGACGACATATTGTCCGAGGCCGTGGCCTGATCGTCGACATATTTCTTTGGACGATACAGGGTCTGGGCGCCGATAAATGCCGCCTTGTCAGTATGTTTGCGGTGAACCAGTCCGATCAGCCCGGCCTTCGACAATTCAGCCTCGCGCCGGTCGGTGATCGATACTTCCGTCGGGCATTTGAGATCTTTCATCCCGTCGCCCGTTTCGAAATTATGCGTCGGCAGGTTCAGAACCTCGCCGCCCGCCTGAACGCCGCGAATATGCACCGTCCAGCCGTATTCCTTATGCGCACGGTTGATATTCACCGCCATCGCATGGGCCGCGTTCATCCAGGCATATTGGGTGCCCGCATGACCATCGGTTTCTTCTTCGAAATTGAATTCCTCGACGACCGAGTTCGAGTTCTGGCCGTAGGGTTCGCGCGAAAGGACGCGCGGAAGGGTCAGCGCGATATAGCGCGAGTTTTCGGAATCGCGCAGGCCGTTCCAGGCCGCATAATCAGGCGTGTCGAAAATTTCCGACAAATCCGGCGGCGTGGACATTTCGGTCCAGCTGTCCATGCCCAGCAATTCCGGCGCGGCGGCCGAAATGAACGGTGCATGCGCCGCAGCCGCAATCTTGCCCATATCGCGCAGCAGCGCGACATCGGCACTGCCGTGGTCGAAATAATAATCGCCGATCAGCGCGCCATACGGCTTGCCGCCAAGCGTGCCGAATTCGGCCTCGTAGATGCGCTGGTTCAGGGGCGACTTGTCCCATTTCGCGCCGGGGAAGCGCCGCATCATCTGCTGCAGCTCTTTCTTCGACACGTTCATCGCCTTCACGCGCAGCGAGGCATCGGTTTCCGAATTGTTGACCGTATAGGCCAGCCCGCGCCAGGACGATTCCAGCTTCTGGAAATCCTCGTGATGGATCACCGCATTCAGCTGTTCGCTGAGCTTCTGGTCAAGCTTCGACAGCATCGCGTCGATGGTGTCGATCACATCCTCGGCGATCAGGGTCTGGTCGTCCAGAGCCTCGCGCACCAGTGCCACGACGGCGTTGTCGACCTCTTTCGCGGCAACTTCGGTGCGCGGCTTGATCGTCTGCTTGAGGATGTCCGAAAATTCCTCGAGCTCTGTCAGTTGGCCTGCGCCTGCGACCTGCGCCTGATTTTCCTTTGCCATGCTCAGCTATCCTCCTCGGGCGCGGCGGACTTGTCGCGTTCGGCCAGGGTGGCCATCAGTTCGGGATCGTTCAGAAGCTTGCGGATCTGGTCCTGCGCCTTGGGCTTCGAGTTCATATAGCGCTGAAGGTTGGCCAGGTGCTGCCGGGCTTCCAGCAGCTTTTTAAGGGCCGGGATCTGGCGCGCAACGGCGGCCGGATCGAAATCGTCCATCGATTCGAAGTTCAGCTGAACGCCCAGCCGCTGGTCGCCGCCAACCTTGTTTTCCACGTTGAAGGACAGGCCGGGCGCGATCGACTTCATGTAGTCGTCCAGAGTCGCTGCCGTCACGTCGACGAATTCGCGTTCTTCCATCGCGGGCTTATCGACCTGCGAGGCGTTGCCCGACAGGTCCGACATCACGCCGACCACAAAGGGCAATTCCACCATCTTTTCGGAATCGTAGGGATCTTCGTAGGAAATGTTTACCCGAGGTGGGCGATTACGCTTCAGAAAATCGGTAGATTTATCAGATGCCATGTCACTCGATCCTTAGACAGCGTTAAAAAACGCAATTTCAAACACAGAGTCAATGCGCAGACTCTCGCCTCATTCACCTTGTCGCGCCGGTGCCGCAATCAGTTCGGCGACGATGGCATCAAATCTTTTCGTCAACATGTCACGAGCTTTTACCAGCAGCAAGGGCACTGGGCTAGCCGGTTCATGCGCCGAGTAATAGGACTCGACACCCATCAGGCAGGCGGTCAGCCCGCGGCGGTCGACGATTGCGGGCGCAGGCGGCGGCGCAGGCGGTTCGGGGCGGCTTTCCTGCGCGGCAGAGCTTAGCGTTTTCAGCCGATCCATCGGCAGGGCGAAACCGCTGCCATGGCCAATATTCAGCACCGCACCGCCCGCTTGCGCTGGCAGCAGCGTTTCCAGCGCCTGCACCAGCGGCGCACCGACCAGCAACCGCGCCTGCGTCACCAGCAGAAGCGAAGGCGAGGACGGCTCGCGCAGGGCCAGCCAGGCCTCTGCCGCCTTCAGCGCCGCCAGCGCTGCATCGCGATCGGCAATCGCCGGCACGTCGGCGGGCAAGGCCGCAGCCATGGGCGCGGTTGGGGTCGTCGCCGGATCGGCCGCGGGCATTTCGGGGGCCGATGCGCCGCCAAGCTGAGCATGGCCGGCATCAGCAGCCGGGACCTCCTCTGCGCCTTCGGTCCAGCCGGGCAGGTCCGGCCGCGCCGAGGCGATCATCGCCTGCATGTCCGCAACCGCCGTCCGCACCGCACCAAGATCGGGCGAAAACGGCGCGCTGTCGTGACTGGCGGCCAGACGGCCGATCATGTGCAGTGCAGCGGCCGCGCGGGTCAGATCAGACTGCGCCTTGGCGACCTGAGGGCGGTTGACGTCGCTGCGCAGCGGGCCCAGCACATCGGTCGCACTGTCCAACCCTTCTTCCGAGGCGCGGGCATCGGCGCGGCCGGTCGCGACCATATGGCGGCGCAGGGTAACATCGCCGGTCGGCAGAAGCGGCAGATGCAGCAGCGGCATCACGACGGCGGGCTGCGCGTTCAGCGCCTCGATGGCGCCGCGCCGTTCGGCAGCGCTGTGGTCGACGCGGGGATGGGCCTCGTTCGGCCAGATCTGCATCAGCGTCGCGGTGGCCTCGACCGCATCGGCGAAATCCTCCAGCCGCCCGGACAGGATCGCAAAGCGCGCCAGCAGACTGGTCAGCCGCAGATCGCGAGAGCGCTTCAGCAGATCGCCGATCTGCTTGCCCTCGCGCGCGAACGTGATTGAGCGCGGGTCGAACAGCCGATCTTCGCTGCCATCGGGGGCAAGGCCGGGGGTGAAATAGCGTTCCGGCAGGCGGCCTTCGGCCTCGAAATAATAGCCGACGAAATCATCATCGTCCTGCGCTTCCAGGTCAGGACCGCAGGGCGGGGCGCTTTCGGTCGGGTCCGTCAGCCATTCGAATTTCATTTCCTGCCTTCCTCGTTACCTGGAACACCCGCCTGCCGCTTAACCGCTGGGATCTGACCCGGTTCCAACCCCGGCCTTCCCGCCGGCGGCACCGCCGGCGCCGCCCTGTTCATCCGCCGCGCGATAGGCTTCGGCGAACAGGCGGATGAATTCGTCGAGAACGCCGTTTTCATGCGCGGCCTTGGCGTCCCAACGTTCCACATAGGTATCCCACGCCTTCGACTTGCGCTGCCCGGTGATGCCGGCGCGCGATTTCGCTTCGGCTTCGATCCGGGTCGGGTCGAGATCCTGCATCAGCTCTGCCAGCGCCGGTTGCAACGCCGCGAACAGCGCCCCCTGGTGGCGCGCAAGGTCACCCAGCGCATCGTCATAGGCCCGTGCCCCGGTCATGAAACCCGCGCGCGGGCGCAGGAACACGGCCTCAAGCGCCTGTTCGGGGGTGGGCAGGAATTTCAGCGGGTTGTTATCGCTGGCGCCCCGCATGGTCCGCTCGCCCGCGCGGGTGAAATGGCGCGCGGCCGAACGGTCGCGCAGCGCCGTCATCAGCCGGCTGGTGGTCGCGGCAACGGATTGGCCCAATGCCTCTGCCAGCGCTTCGGCGTCGATATTGGCGGCCAGTTCCGGGGGCAGCCCGGCACCGCGACAGAAGGCACGCAGGAACGCCGCAGGCTCGGTCGTGGCGGCTGGCGCTTGCGGGGCGGGCGGGGCAGATGTCTCGGCCTTGGGCGCAGTCGCAGGGGTCGGTTCGGCAGGTGCGGGCGTCGCCTGCGGGAAGGCATGCGAAGGCGCCGGCGGCAGCGAGGCACCGAAGGGCGAGGCCGACCGCGCGCGCGCGTCCTCGGTGGGGGCCTCTGAGGTTGCAAGATCGGGCACCGGTGCCTCGACCGGTGGCGACGGCTGCTGCGGCGCCGCAGGGAAGGCCACGAAATCCTGGGAAAAGTCAGGCATATTCGGGCCACGTTCTGCGGCGGGCATCGGATCGACGGGTTCAAACCCACCGGGCACCGACCAGGGATCATCGTCGCGCAGCGGCGCGCGCGCAGCGCGATCGACGTCGAAGGGCGGCAGCGATCCGGGCGCGATCCGCCCGCCCGGCTGCGGTGCCTCCATCAGTGCAACGATGATATACTGGCCGACCTGGAACCGGTCGCCATGTTGCAACCCGTGCGGCCCGTCCAAGCGGTGGCGATGCCCCTGCAGGAAAGTCCCGTTGGTCGAACGGTCATGCAGCCACCAGGTCCCGTGCTGGCAGGTGATATCGAAATGATGACCCGAGATATGCCGGCTGGCATCGGGCAGCACCCAGCCCATGCCGGCATTACGCCCCACCTGCAGCCCAGATTCCGACACGGCCACGCTGACCGGGCCGCCATCGTCCAGGACGCTGAAATTCTCGATCTGCAGGGTCAGAGTCATGCTGTGTTAATAGGCCCGGAACAGGGCCTCGGCCATATCAAGAAAACGGGCAAGAAAAACGGGCCGCTGGCGCAGCTGGGTCCGCGCCAGGCAGGACAGAACCGCACTGTTGATCGCCACCGGCGACTTGTGCGGCGGCGAGGGGTCGGGATCGTTGGGCGCAGGCCCGCCCGAGGCCCAACCCACCGCCAGCCCCAGCAGCACCGAGGGGTTGCGCACCGGCGCCCACAGCGCCTGACGCATGATGACATGGCGGCGCGAGGTTGTCGGGTCGTTCAGCCAGTCCGAGATGAGGTGCATCATCGGGCGTTCGCTGGAATCCAGATGTTCGGCCATCATCCGCAGGCATTCATAGCCCCAGCCCACGGCCGAAATCGGCAGCGCCGCGAAGGCGACATAGGTCACCGCCTCCTCGGGCGTGGTCGAGCCGCGCAGCCGGTACAGGAATTGCAGGCCGTTTTCATCGGCGCGCGGGCGCGGCTTGACCAGTTCGGGCAAGCGTTCCAGCTGGGCGAACAGCTCGACCGGGCTTTCGGTGCGCAGGGTCCGGCGTGGCGGCCGGGTCTTTTCTAGATCATCACCGGCGGTCATCGGGAACTCTGCACAATCGGGCGGCGGGCTGGTCGGGCGGGTATGTATGCCGCAAGTTGCCGCAGACAGCGCCGGTGTCAACCCATCCGGGCCAGAAGCGGGACGCCGCGTCAGATTGACCCGCAGCGACCGCCCCCGACGCGAGGATCACCACACCCTATCTGTCGCCGGCTTTTAACGGGCCGTTAACGCCGTCATTCGCCATCTTCTGCGCGGGCGCGGCGCAGGATCCGCAGACGGGCGAATTGGGCGCGCTCCATATGGCGGCGCATTGCCGCCTCGGCGGCGGCACCGTCGCGCGACTGCAGCGCCTCCAGCACCTCGCGGTGTTCGTCCACGGCCTCGCGCGCACGGTCGGGCATCGCCATGCTGGAGGTGCCAAGGATCAGCAGCGTGTTTTCCACCGTCGCCACTGCCCGCAGCAGAAAGCGGTTGCGGGCGGCATCCAGCAGCAGCCGGTGAAACTGCCGGTTCAACTGGATCGCCGCCTCGGGCAGGGTGGCGGCGCGCATTTCGTCGTTGATCGCGACCAGCTCCTCCAGCTCGACCGGCGAGGCCGCCCGCGCCGCCAGTCGCGCCGCCGTGCCTTCCAGCACGGTGCGCATCTCGTAAAGCTCCATCAGCTCGGGATAGTCGAGCGTGCGCACCACCGCCCCGCTGCGCGGCAGGTGGTCGACCAGGCCCTCGGCCTCCAGCCGGCGGATTGCCTCGCGCACGGGGGTGCGGCTGACGTCCAGACGCTCGGCGATTTCGGTTTCGCGCAGGCGGCTGCCGGGGGGCAGCTTGCCCGACCGGATCTCATCACAAAGCCGCTCATAGGTGGTTTCGCCCTGAAGCGTGCCGGGGGCTGGTGCAGTTTCCATGGCATCCGGTTTTTCGATTGCAAGATGTGTCCATTCGTATACTGTTGGATACAAATGCGTCAAGTTTCATTCGTCCCCTTTAAGTTGCTGACCCCACGCCGGCTTGGCACGCTGGCGCTGGCGGCGCTTGGTACGCTGGTCTTCGCGCTGGCGGGGCTGCCCCTGCCCTTTCTGTTCGGGCCGATGTTCGCCTGCCTGCTGGCGGCACTGGCGGGGGCGCCGCTGCAAGGGGTGGCGCCGATTTCCTCGGCCGCACGGACGATTCTGGGGGTGGCGGTGGGCGCGACCATCACGCCCGAGGTCATCCATGCGCTGCCGCAAATGGCCGGTTCGGTCGCCTTCGTGCCGCTCTATATCGCCGCCATCGGGCTGGTCGGCGTGCCCTATTTCCACCGCATCTGCGGTTTCGATCTGGCGACTTCCTATTTCGCGGCGATGCCGGGCGGCCTTCAGGACATGGTCGTCTTCGGGGCAGAGGCCGGCGGCAATGTCCGCGCCCTGTCGCTGATCCATGCGACGCGAGTGCTGGTCATCGTCACCATCGTGCCGGCGGTGCTGGTCTATGTCTTCGACCGGCCGCTGGTCCAACCCATCGGCGCACCTGCGTCGGAACTGCCGCTTAGGGAAATGTTGCTGATGGCCGCCGCCGCCATCCTCGGCTGGAAGCTGGCCGAGCGGGTTGGCCTGTTCGGTGCCCCCATCCTTGGCCCGCTGATCCTGACCGCCGCCCTGTCGCTGACCGGCATCATCGAGCACCGCCCCCCGCGCGAGGCGATATTGGCGGCACAGTTCCTCATCGGCATGGGCATCGGCGTCGGCTATGTCGGCGTCACCCTGCTGGAGCTGCGGCGGATCGTGCTGTCGGGCATGATCTTCGTGGTCATTCTGGCGGCGCTGGCCTTTCTGGTGACCGAGGCGGTGGTGCAACTCGGCCTCGCCTCGCCGATCGAGGGGTTTCTGGCCTTCGCCCCCGGCGGGCAGGCCGAAATGACCGTGCTGGCGATCGTGGCCGGGGCGGATCTGGGCTTTGTAGTCATCCACCACCTTGCCCGTCTGACGCTGGTGATCCTTGGCGCGCCGATCTTTGCCGCCGCCATGGGATTGCGTGGCAAATCGGGCAGGAAGGGTTAGGCCGTGGAACCGTTCAAAGCAGGCCGTTCCGGGGGACAAAGAAAATGCTTCCAGATACGCTGACCCTGCTGCCAGAGGGCATGAGCCAGACGGTTTTCACGGTGTTGCTGCTGGCCAGCTTCGCGGCATCATTCATCACCGTCGCCTTCGGCATCGGCGGCGGTGCGCTGACTTTGGCAGTAATGGCGACGCTGGTCCCGCCGGCGGCGCTGATCCCGACGCATGGGGTGATTCAGATCGGGTCGAATCTTGGCCGGGCAGCGGTGACATTCCGGCATATCTTCTGGCCAGCCCTGCCCGCCTTTACGCTGGGTTCAGTAATCGGCGCGGGGATCGGCGGATCACTGGCAATCAGCCTGCCGCCGGCATGGGTCCAGATCGGTATCGGCGGGTTCGTGATCTGGTCGGTGCTGGGCCGGCCGCCCAAGGGCGTGCGCGACTGGCCGCTGACGGTTGGGGTGATTTCCAGCTTTCTGACCATGTTCTTCGGCGCCACCGGCCTGTTCGTCGCCGTCTTCACCAAGTCGCAGAAACTGCCGCGTCACGACCATGTCGCCACCCATGCCGCGCTGATGACGGTGCAGCACGGCATCAAGACCATCGCATTCGGGCTGCTGGGCTTTGCCTTTTCAGAATGGTGGGGCTTCGTGATCGCCATGATCGCCGCGGGCTTTCTGGGCACGCTGGCGGGCAAGCGCCTGCTGAACCGGCTGGATGACCGCCTGTTCCGGCGGGCATTGGATCTGATCCTTGTGCTGCTGTCGCTGCGGCTGATCTGGGCCGGAATGCGGCAGCTTCTGGCCGGCACCTGAGCCCGCCACCAGAGCCGCGGCCCAAGGGGCAAGCGCTCAGCCCCGAAAATGGTCGTAGATCTTCTGGGCCAGCCCTTCATTGATGCCGTCGACGGCCATCAGATCCGCCACCGCCGCCCTGCTGACCGCCTTGGCAGAGCCGAAATGCGCCAGCAGCGCCTTTTTACGCGCCGCGCCCACGCCCGCCACCTCGTCCAGCGGCGTCGCAGAAACCGCCTTCGCGCGCTTGGCCCGATGGGTGCCGATGGCCCAGCGATGCGCCTCGTCGCGCAGGCGCTGGATGAAATACAGCACCGGATCATTCATGCGCAGCGCGAAGGGGCGCTGACCGAAACGGTGGAATTCTTCCTTGCCATGATCGCGGTCCTGCCCCTTTGCGACGCCGATCATGGGAATATCCTCGACGCCCAGCTCGGCCATGATCTCGTGCACGGCGCTGACCTGACCGGCGCCGCCGTCGATCAGCAGCAGATCGGGCCAGGATTCCGATTCGCGGTCGGGGTCTTCCTTCAGCAACCGGGTAAAGCGGCGGGTCAGCACCTCTTTCATCATGCCGAAATCATCGCCGGGGGTGATTTCCGTCCCCTTGATGTTGAACTTGCGGTACTGGCTTTTGATCCAGCCTTCAGGACCGGCCACGACCATGCCACCCACGGCATTGGTGCCCATGATGTGACTGTTGTCATAGACCTCGATCCGGCGCGGCGGACCGGGCAGCTCGAAAGCGTCGGCCAGCCCTTCCAGCAGCCGCAGCTGGGTGGCGCTTTCCGACATCCGCCGGGCCAGGCTTTCGCGGGCGTTGCGCAGCGCGTTTTCCACCAGCTCGGCCTTCTCGCCGCGCTGAGGCACGCCCAGCACAACCTTGCGCCCGGCCTTTTCCGACAGCGCCTCGCGCATCAGGTCCATATCCTCGACCCCGTGCGACAGCAGCACCATACGCGGCGGCACCTTGTTGTCGTAGAACTGCATCAGGAAGGCCTGCATCACCTCGTCCGCGGATTCGACGCCGCCGAGGCGGGGATAGAAATCGCGGTTCCCCCAGCTTTGATTGCCGCGAATGAAAAAGACCTGCACGCAGGCCTGCCCGCCATCCATGTGCAGCGCGACGATATCCGCCTCGGGGATGCCGCGCGGGTTGATGGCCTGCACCGACTGCACCGCCGTCAGCGCCTTGATGCGGTCGCGCAGCGCGGCGGCACGTTCGTATTCCATCGCCTCAGAGGCCGCCGCCATCTCGACCGCCAGATCGGCCTGAATCTGGGTCGAGCGGCCTTTCAGGAACAGCTCTGCATCATTGACCAGCCCGCCGTATTCGGGTTCCGAAATCTTGCCGACGCAGGGCGCGCTGCACCGCTTGATCTGGTACAGAAGACAGGGCCGGGTCCGGCTTTCAAAGACCGCATCGGTGCAGTTGCGCAGCAGAAACACCCGCTGCAACTGGTTCAGCGTGCGGTTGACCGCACCCGCGCCCGCGAAGGGGCCATAGTAATCGCCCTTCTCGGATTTCGCGCCACGATGCTTCTTGATCTGCGGGAAGGCGTGGCTTTTGGCGACGAGGATATTGGGGAACGACTTGTCGTCGCGCAGCAGCACGTTATAGCGCGGCTTCAGCTGCTTGATGAGGTTCTGCTCCAGCAGAAGCGCCTCGGTTTCCGTGCGCGTGGTCAGGAACATCATCGAATGGGTTTCGCGGATCATCCGGGCGATCCGCGCCGTATGCCCCTGCCCGCGCGCATAGTTCGAGACCCGTGCCTTCAGATTCCGTGCCTTGCCCACATACAGCACATCACCCTTTTCGCCCAGCATCCGATAGACACCGGGACTGCCGTCCAGCGTCTTGAGGTAGTCAGAGATCAGCGACTGGCCAATCAATTTGGGGGCGGAATCAGTCATGGCTTAACAGATGGGTGATTCTGGGGGGTGGCTGCAAGTTCACGGGTGCATTGGCAAGAAGAATCCTGTCCACGGTTTTTGTGGATAACTCTGTGGGCGAGCTGTGGCCTTCGATGCTTTCCTTAACGTTTTATAGGATTTTTCATATTTGCCTATTTTTTAGGCATATTCATAAACCATTGTTTTTACGCATTATTTTATCTCACTCGAACAATCACCTGAAAAACAAGACGGAATCCTAACCGTTTTGTTACTGCTGGGCCAAAGGTGGACAAACTGTCGCGCCGCCCCCGACAGGGCGTCCAGAGACCGGCTTATCGGCGGCATCGCGATTGACGCATATTCAGGTTCTAATGGGCGTTGCCGCAGGGCAGCCGCCGGTTCATGGTCGGTGCTGTCAGGGGGCCGGCCGCTGCGCCGGCCATATCCTCCGGGGTGACGCATGGCGGTCAGCTCATGCCAGCAGCCAGACCGTATAGGCAGCATAGATCGCGATCAGCACCCCGCCCGCCAGCCGTCCGACCGCGATGTGGCGAAACAGGAAGGGGCCCAGCAACGCCGTCGTCGCCAGCATGAACCACAGGTCGAAACGCAGCATCTGGTCGGGCACGTCGAGCGGGCCGAAAAATGCGGTGACGCCCATGATGGCGAGGATGTTGAACAGGTTCGAGCCGATCACATTGCCCAACGCCATATCCGCACGCCCCCGCAAAGCCGAGGCGACAGAGGCCGCCAGCTCTGGCAACGAGGTGCCAATCGCCACCAGTGTCAGGCCGATCACCGCCTCGCTGATGCCAAAGCCGCGGGCGATGTCGGTCGCTCCGTCGACCAGCAGGCGCGCGCCAATCGGCAGCAGCACCAGCCCCAACCCCAGCCACAGCGCGATCTTGGCACCGCGATCCGTGGCGATCTCCAGCTCGGGGGTCTCGGGCGCATGGCCCCGACCGCCGCGGGCGCGGCTGATTTGCAGATACAGCGTCAGCGCCAGCCCCGTCAGCAGGATGGCGCCGTGCCACCAGACAAGCGGCCCGGCAAAGCACAGCCCGATCAGCAGCACCGAGGCCAGCATTGCATAGACCCAGCTGCTTTTGAGTTCATCATCGTTGCTGAGCACCGGCGCGATCAAAGCGGTCGCACCAAGGATAAGCAGCACATTGGCAAGGTTCGACCCGACCACATTGCCAAGCGCGATGCCGGGCTGCCCCCCCAGCGCGGCGGCGACCGACACGATCAGCTCTGGCGCCGAGGTGCCGAATGCCAGCACCGTCAGCCCGACGATCACAGGCGCGATCCCCAGCTTCAGTGCCAATGCGACCGCACCGCGCACCAGATTGTCGCCACCGACGACAAGCAGGGCCAGCCCGGCCAGAACAAGCAGGACATCAACGATCACGACGGGACCACCCAAGAAGTTTGGCCATGAAACGCCGGAATCCCGGCCCGGAAATCAGCCCCAGCGCGATCAGCGCCAGCAGGATCAGCAGAACGCCCTTGATCATGCGCCAAACCGCTGAAAGGCGGCACGTTCCTCAACGGCGGCCAGCGCGTCCCCGGTCAGGCCGGCCGCGGACAGGCCAAAGCGGCGCAGGAAAGGCGTCCGCGTGCCGAAGGTCTGGAAGCGCACCTTGTCGCCGTAAAGCGCCCGCATTTTCGGGGCCAGATGGGCAATCCCGTCGATCAGCCCCAATTCCTGCGCCCGACCGGCCAGCCAGAACGCGCCGGTGAATGTCTCTTCATCGCCCGTCAGACGCGCACCGCGCCGGGTTTTCACCTGGTCGATAAAGATCTGGTGCATCTCGTCCAGCAGGATCTGCAGGCGGGCGACGTCCTCGGGGTTTTCGGGCCGGAACATGTCCAGCTGCGACTTCGACCGGCCGGCGGTATGGACGCGACGCTCTATCCCGTGGCGGGCGATGAAATCGGGCAGCCCGAACCCGGCTGAGATCACCCCGATCGAGCCCAGGACCGAGCATTCATCCGCCCAGATCTTGTCCGCCGCACTGGCCAGCCAGTAACCACCGGATGCGGCCACATCCTCGACAAAGGCATGAACGGGTATCTCGTGCTTGTCAGCCAGCCGCCGGATCCGCGAGGCAATCAGCGAAGATTGCACCGGCGAACCACCCGGCGAATTGATCGCCAGCGCCACCGCCTGCGGTTTGCCCTTCACGAAGGCGCGTTCCAGTACCGGGGCGAGGGCCGCATCGTTCAGCCCCCCTGCCCCCGCACGGGATGAAATTCCGATGGCGCCTTGAAGGCGGACGACATTGACGCGGGGCGCGCGGTTCAGGAATGGCACTCTCATGGCCGACAGATAAGCGCAGGCGCGGCCTGCGACAAGTTACACACTCGTTAAGTTATCGCCCTCGCTCATCTGCTTCTATCCGGGTGCTATTGTCGGGCTTTGCTGCGCTGCAGTGCCACACGCGTTGCAATCGCCCGCGACCCGCCGCATATAAAGGGCCGACACGACGGGGGAACCTGATGACCTATCTCGATTTCGAAAAGCCGCTAGCGGATATCGAAGGAAAAGCCGAAGAATTGCGCGCCATGGGCCAAAAGGGCGAAGGCGTGGATGTCGAGAAAGAGGCAGCCGCCCTGGACAAGAAGGCCGGCGCGCTGCTGAAGGAACTGTATGGCAGCCTCGACCCCTGGCGCAAAACTCAGGTCGCCCGCCATCCGGAACGCCCGCATTGCCGCGACTATATCGACGCGCTGTTCACCGAATACACGCCGCTGGCCGGCGACCGCGCATTCGGCGACGACCATGCGGTGATGGGCGGCCTCGCACGTTTCAACGACGCGCCTTGCGTGGTGATCGGCCACGAAAAGGGCAATGACACCAAGTCGCGCATCACCCATAATTTCGGCATGGCCCGGCCCGAAGGCTATCGCAAGGCAATCCGGCTGATGGACATGGCCGACCGCTTTGGCCTGCCGGTCATTACGCTGGTCGACACCCCCGGCGCCTATCCCGGCAAGGGCGCCGAGGAGCGTGGCCAGTCAGAAGCCATCGCGCGTTCGACCGAGAAATGCCTGCAGATCGGCGTGCCGCTGGTTTCCGTCATCATCGGCGAGGGCGGATCGGGCGGGGCCGTGGCCTTTGTCACCGCAAACCGCATCATCATGCTGGAACATTCGATCTATTCGGTGATCTCGCCCGAGGGCTGCGCCTCGATCCTGTGGAAGGATGCCGAGAAGATGCGCGAAGCCGCCGAGGCGCTGCGCCTGACCGCGCAGGACCTGAAGAAGCTGGGCGTTATCGACCGCATCGTCGCCGAACCGCTGGGCGGCGCACAGCGCGACCCCAAGGCGGCGATGGCCGCCGTCGGCAAGGACATCACCGCCATGCTGAAAGAAATGTCGGACAAGAAACCTGCCGAGCTGGTCAAGGATCGCCGCCAGAAGTTCCTGGACATGGGCCAGAAGGGTCTGGGCTGACGGCCGGGTCACTTGAACGAATTTCAACGCCCGGTGCAATCTGCACCGGGCGTTTTCATTGATAACCCAGCCTAGCGGCAGGCGAAGACGATGCTGCGGGTGGGGGCGCGGCGGCTGTTGACCGGCGCCGGCTTGACCCGGTTTTCCTTGACCCTGGACCCCTCGGGGCAGACCTGGGCCGCTGCGCGCTCACATCCCGACAGATCGCGGGCGTCGCAGGAGGTGGCGTAAAGCGCCTTGCCCGCCGGCGCCCCCATCCGTTCATGGCTGATCCGCACCTGGCCACCGCCGGTCGAGGTTTGCACGCAACCGGCAAGCGTCAACGGCAGCGCCATCAGAACCAGCCACTTCGTCACCATCGTCACCCTCACCCGCCTGTTTCCGACAATCTACAGCCTTCCCGACAAGATGATAGCCCGGTGCGCCGCTTCGCCTTGCCAAGTGGTCGCGTCCTGACTAGATAGGCCCGTCCGCATTCGAAAAAGGCCCGTGTCTTGGAAAACGTTGTCCTGACCGTCCATCTGATCCTTGCGCTGCTGCTGATCGGCGTCGTGCTTCTGCAACGCTCTGAGGGCGGCGGTCTTGGCATGGGCGGCGGCGGTGGCGGCGGTGTCATGACTGGCCGTCAGGCGGCCAATGCGCTGTCCAAGCTGACCTGGCTTCTGGCTGCGGGTTTCCTGGTCACCTCGCTGACGCTGACCATCATCGCCTCGCGCAATGCGACTGGTGCATCGGTGCTGGACCAACTGGGCGTGAACGCGCCGGAACCCAGCACGAACGGCGCCCCGGCGCTGCCGACCTATACCCCGCCGCCCGGCGTGGGTCAGCCGATCGCACCGCCTGCGCCTGATGCGCCCGCGACGACCCCGGCGCCAGAGGCCGCAGCACCCGCCACCAGCGAACCGGCGACCCCGCCGGCAGAGGCTGCACCTGCCACCGAAGGTGCCGCCACCACGCCGGCAACGCCGCCCGCGGCGAACTGAACCCAAGACCTTGGGGCGCGGACCATCGCGCCCACATCCACTTGCGGCCCGCGTTGCGGCCACGGGACAAATCGGTTATATTTTTCCTCCCGTGAACGTCGCTTTGGCGGCCGTATAAGACATTGATTCGAATTCACGGGGGCCCCCATGGCGCGTTACATCTTCATCACCGGCGGCGTGGTGTCTTCGCTTGGCAAGGGGCTTGCCTCGGCGGCACTGGGGGCACTGCTACAGGCGCGCGGCTATACCGTGCGGCTGCGCAAGCTGGACCCCTATCTGAACGTCGATCCGGGCACCATGTCGCCCTTTGAGCATGGCGAGGTTTTCGTGACCGACGATGGCGCGGAAACCGATCTCGACCTTGGCCATTACGAACGCTTCACCGGCGTCCATGCCCGCCAGACCGATTCGATTTCCTCGGGCCGGATCTATTCCAACGTGTTGGAGAAAGAGCGTCGCGGCGAATACCTGGGCAAGACCATCCAGGTGATTCCCCATGTCACCAATGAGATCAAAGATTTCCTTGCCGTGGGCGAGGATGAGGTGGATTTCATGCTGTGCGAGATCGGCGGCACCGTCGGCGATATCGAAGGCCTGCCCTTCTTCGAGGCGATCCGCCAGTTCACCCACGAACGCCCGCGCGGCGAATGCATCCTGATGCATCTGACGCTGCTGCCCTATCTGTCAGCCTCGGGCGAGCTGAAGACAAAGCCGACCCAGCACAGCGTCAAGGAACTGCAATCCATCGGCCTCGCGCCGGATGTGCTGGTCTGCCGCAGCGAACACCCGATCCCGGAAAAGGAACGCGCCAAGATCGCGCTGTTCTGTAATGTCCGCCCAGACGCCGTGATTCCGGCCTATGACCTCAAATCGATCTATGAGGCCCCGCTGGCCTATCATCGCGCGGGACTGGATCAGGCGGTGCTGAACGCCTTCCATATCAGCCCGGCCCCGCGCCCCGACCTGTCGCGTTGGGAAGACGTGATGGACCGGCTGACCCATACCGACGGCACGGTGAAGATTGCCATTGTCGGCAAATACACCCAGCTGG
Organism: Paracoccus xiamenensis; assembly: GCF_011308835.1. Classification (GTDB taxonomy): domain Bacteria; phylum Pseudomonadota; class Alphaproteobacteria; order Rhodobacterales; family Rhodobacteraceae; genus Paracoccus; species Paracoccus xiamenensis. Next base: position 110,949 of record NZ_JAAOHY010000005.1, read on the forward strand.
GCGACGCCTATAAATCCATCGCCGAGGCTCTGACCCATGGCGGCATGGCCAACCGCGTCCGCGTCAAGGCCGACTGGATCGCCGCCGAGGATATCGAGGCCAAGGATGGCAGCCACCTGCTGGACGGCTATCACGGCATCATCGTGCCCGGCGGTTTCGGCGAACGCGGCACCGAGGGCATGATTACCGCCGCCAAATACGCGCGCGAGAAAAACGTCCCCTATCTGGGCATCTGCCTTGGCATGCAGATGGCCGTGATCGAAGCCGCGCGCAATCTGGCGGGCATCGAGGATGCCGGGTCCGAGGAATTCGACCACGAAGCCGGCAAGGAACGTTTCACCCCCGTCGTCTATCACCTGAAGGAATGGGTGCAGGGCAATTACAAGGTCCAGCGCAGCCTGACCGACGACAAGGGCGGCACCATGCGGCTGGGGGCCTATACGGCGGTGCTGAAGCCCGATTCGAAGATCTCGGAGATTTATGACGGCGCGACCGAGATCGAAGACCGCCACCGCCACCGCTATGAAGTCGACAGCCGCTATATCCCGCAGCTGGAAGAAGCCGGGCTTTCCTTCTCGGGCATGTCGCCGGATGGCAAGCTGCCCGAGGCGATCGAGTACCCGAATCACCGCTGGTTCATCGGCGTACAGGCCCATCCGGAACTGAAATCCAAACCCTTCGAACCCGCCCCCTTGTTCGACGGCTTTGTCGAAGCCGCCAAGGAAGGCGCGCGGCTGGTCTGACCCCCGCAGTGTGTTGCAAGACAGAAAGGGCGCCGCGTGACGGCGCCTTTTCCGCGTTCCTCGGCCGACTGCGAACCATCTTCCTGCGATTGCGGGTTTATCGGATAAATATCGCGCGGCAGCGTCATTTTGACGCCCCTCAATAAATTGACTGAAACGCTTGGGTATGATCTATATCTCGCCTTGAAACCAGTCGGCCACCGGCCCGCCCATTTTCAAGAGGATACAGCGTCTTATCATCGCCCTGACCACATCGACCCTGCTGGCCACCGCCGCGCTTGCCAATACCGAAGCCGAGGGGCTGGAGCGGGTAAAGGCCTTTACGCTGGAACATAACGACGCGCTGATCGCCGAGGCCACGAAGATGCAGGCCGCGGCCGCCGCCTATAACGATCTGATCCTTGCGCATAACGGCGATTACGCCGCCGCCTGGGCCGCCGAACCCGCCAAGCTGACCGAGGCAGTGAATACCCTGCGCGCGCAATGGCTTGCGGCCTCGAACCAATATGAAACCATCGAGGGGATCGTCGCCGGCATCCCGTCGACGGCGAAATACGACCTTATCCTTGATGCCGGCAATCCGGGGACCGAGGACGAAGACGTCGCCGAATTCGACCTGACCCTGCCCGATGGCACCGTGCTGGAAAAGCCCGGCAGCCTGTTCCACACCATCACCGAACCGCTTTTCTGGGGCACCGACAAGGAAAGCGTCAAGCTGGAGGCCGACCTGAACGGCAATGGCGCGGCTGACGCGGGCGAGGTGCTGTTCGACGCCAACCTGGCGCTGGGTGCGGCCAATGGCATGGTCGAATGGGCAACCGCCCTGCGCAATGACATGGCCGCCTGGGCACCGAACCGCGATGACGCTTTCACCGCCGTCGTGACCATGACCCCGACCGTGGGCGATTACTTTGGCGAATGGAAGGAATCGCAATTCCTGGGCGGCGAAGGCGCGGCCTTCGTGGCGCAAAGCCGGTTGATCGACGTCTTGGGGATCATGGGCGGCTGCGAACGGATGTATGTCTCGGCCATCTCGCCGGTCATCGCAACCGAAGACACGGCGCTGGATTCGGCGATCACCAATGACTTCAAGGAACTGATCGCGCTGGTGACCGAAACCCGCGACCGTGAAGCAGCGGGCGAGAAGTTCACCGCCGAAGAAGCAGACGCCCTTGGCGGCGAAGCACAGGACATTGCCGAACGTATCGTTGCACAGGTCCTGCAAGCTGCCGCCAAGAACGGGGTCGAAATCAAGGGCTAACACGACCATGAAGGGACCAGCCGCAAGCCATCCCGCCCCTGCTAGCCCCAGCTTCCCCCGCCCGCGCGGGGGAACGTTGCGCTCGGGCATCCAAAGCCTCGCCTTCGCGGCATTATTCGTCAGCGGGCTGGACCTGTGGCTGTCAGGGCAGCAGCGGCTGGTCCTTTGGGCGCATCTGCTTATCGGGCTGGGGCTGCTGGTCTTTCTGGTGCCTTGGCTGACCCGCCACGTCCCAACCTCACTACGACAAAGCCGGCGACGCGCGTTCACGAACCTGTCCTGGGCGCTGCTGGCCTGCTGGACACTGCTGCTCGGTTCGGGGCTGGTGATGGCGGTGCCGGCGCTGCTTTGGCTTGGCGGGATTGTCTGGTTCCCTCAACGCCCGGTCACCGAGGCCCTGTCGCTGATCCATTTCTGGTCCTCGTGGCTTGCGGCGGGCGGTCTGGTCCTGCATCTGACGATGCGGCACTGGGTCTGGGGGCGCAAATGGAACTGAAATCCCAGCTGCGATATCACGCCCGCCCCTTGTCGATCGGCGCTGTAATCGCCATTGCCGCAGCACTTGCCATCGCCGCCTGGGCACCGCGCCCGGCCCCGGTGGGCGTCGCCATGTCCGACATCCCCTTTTATCGCCTGCCCTTCGGCACCGATGCCCAAGGGGCAGAGCGGCCCTTCTGGCCCTCGCGCATGGAAAGCCATGACGGCATGTTCAGCGACCCGGCCCGCATCCCGTCCTCGGCCGAATGCGCCAATTGCCATGCGCAGGAATTCCACGAATGGGCCGGCTCGCTGCATGCCATCGCGGATCGCGACCTGATCTATGAAGCCACGGTTGATGCCAATGCCGATGCCGTGCGCAACCCCGAACAGGGCCGCTTTTGCGAGGGCTGCCATGCGCCGGCAGAGATGCTGACCGGCCGCGTCAACCGCTTTGTATCCGCCGCCCCCGCCGAGGCCCTGACCGAGGGGGTGTCCTGCGTCACCTGCCACACCGCCACCGCCGCCGATCCGCTGGCCGGCAACGGTGCCATAACCCTCGCCTATGGCCGGGCCGAGGCAGAGCGCGACAACCCGCAGGGCGCAGCGCTTCTGGCCGATCCGCGCGCCCATCTGGCGGCCTATGCCGCGCCGGATACCGATGCGCTGATGAAAAGCTCCGATCTGTGCGGGGCCTGCCATACAGAGATCTACGACCATAACATGACTCCCGCCACCACGCCGCAGGTGGTGCAGTCGACCTTCGTCGAATGGAGGGACAGCTGGTATGCGCAGAATGATATAACCTGCCAGGATTGCCATATGGCCGCCGATCCGGCGGCGCAGGTGATGGCGCTGCGGCAGGGCAAGATCGAGAAACCGGCGAAATATTCGCACCGCTTCATCGGCGCAAACCACCTTCTGACCGATACCGGGCTGGGCGATTCGCTTCTGGTGCTGCGCGGCGGGATGCTGCCCGGCATGGACAGTGCCAGCAACAAGGCCACGCTGGACGAACAGGCCCGCCAGACCGTCGCCTTCATGCGCACTGCTGCCGGGCTGGAACTGCGCGACAGCGGTGGCGACGCCTCGGGCGGATACCTGGACATCGCGGTCCAGAACCTCGGCGCGGGGCACAACCTGCCGACCGGGGTGAACGACCAGAAACATATGTGGCTGGAGGTGGTCGTGACCGATGCCAGCGGCGCCGAAGTCTTCCGTTCCGGCGGCGCCGCCGAAAGGCTGGGCGTCGAAGACCCCGAGGCGGTCACCTGGATCGAACATTTCCTGGACAAACAGGGCAACCGCCTGACCGATCACCTGACCTTCGCCACCGCCAAGGTGGTCTGGATGCGCCGCCCCATTCCGCCGAAGGGCGAGCAGGTGCTGCGCTATGACCTGCCGCCGGCATCCGGTCCGCTGCATCTGCAAGCACGGCTATACTATAAGGTCGCGCTACCCGACCTGATTTTCACACATCTGCGGCGCGACTTGCCGCTTCCCTCGTTCACGCTGGCCGAATTGTCGGTCGACCTGCCGGATATCGCACCGTGAAACTGCTTTCCCTTCTGCTGGGCCTGTTCCTGTTCGCCCTGCCCCTGCACGCCGAAACCCCGTGGTCCGCCGCCAAGATCATCCGCAGCGAAACCGGCCGGATCGAGCGGCTGCTGTATCGTGCCGACACGCCCGAACTTGCCGCCGATATCCAGTCCCGGCTGGACCGTATGGCGGCGGCAGTGCCGGCGCTGGATGCCGATGCGGTGAACGCCGCATTGACGGATTACGCCGCCGCCGCCGCCGCTGGCGCACAGATCGAGGCCGCGCGCCACCGTCAGCTTTTGTGGACGGCAACCATGACCGCCGCCCGCGATCGCGCACTGGCGGCGATTGATGCCGGCGACGCGCAGGCGGCTTCGGACTGGCTGACAATCCGCGATTATGCCCGCGCCTCGGGCGATACCGCCGCGGCGCTGGCGGTGCAGGCGCTGGGTCAGGCAACGCTGGACCCAGCCGCCGCGCATGAGACGGTGGCGTCCGAACTGCTGACAGTGGCCGCATCCGAATTGCGGCTGGCGCTGACCCGCGCCCGCGACGACGCGGCGGCGGGTCACAAGGTCCAATATTCCGGCGATCTGGGCCGGATCGAGGGACTAGCCGCCTATCTCGGCCCCAACCTCGCCAACCATCTCGGCACCGAGGGCAGCGCCGCCTTCCGCGCCGCGCTGGCGCAGGCTGCAACCGATCCCGCCGCGCTTGACCAGATCGGGGCGATGCTGTCGGGCTATGCGCCCGTCACCCTGTCGCCCGAGGAAACGCTGCGCCGCGCCCGTCTGCTGCGTCGTTTCATCGCGCTGGTATGGGAAGAATACAAGGACGGCGTCCGCAATGGCGAGATCAGCCAGCCGATGGAATATCACGAGGCGGTGCTGTTCCGTGACCGGGCCGCGATGATCCTGGGCGATCTGGCGCCGCAGATGGCCGACCCCGCGCAGGCAGCACAGCTGGCCGAGCTGCTGGCGAGCATGAAGACCCGGATGACCGCGCGCGAGGATGGGGTAGAGCCGCTGGTGACCGAGGCATTGGCGCTGATCGACACCAGTTTCGGCGAAGAGGTGTCTGCCGGCGGCTATGCCGCCGCTGTCGACGCCCTACCCGCCGCACTGGATGAATTGCAGCTAATGGCTCAGGCCGGCGACTGGCCCGGAGCCGAGTTGAAGCGGCTGGAGGCATACAGCTGGTTCGACCCCGACATCGAACAACAGCTTGTGCCGCGCGCGCCCTCGATGGCGCTGCGGTTGGAGGCGCGCTTTTGGGAAGGCAGCGCCAGCCGCCCCGGCCTCGGCACGCTGATCGCACGCCAGCAGCCCGTGGCCGAGGAAATCGCCGGCATCAAGGCCGACCTGATCGAGGCCCGCGCCCGGATCGAGGCCACCGTCTCGCCCGTCGGCGCGGCGCTGCAATCGGCCGGTATCGTCTTCCGCGAGGGGTTGGAGGCGGTGCTGATCATCGCCGCCCTGCTGGCCGCCTTGCGCGCCGAGGGTCTCCCCCCCGGCCGTTTCCGCCGCCCCGTCACGGGCGGCGTGGTGCTGGCGCTGATCGGCAGCTTTGCCCTGTGGGCGGCTGCGCGCTGGATCTTTTCGCTGTCGACCCTGGCACGTGAGGCGATCGAGGGCTGGACCGCCCTGATTGCCGCCGCCGTGCTGGTCTGGATGGTGCTGGGATTGACCGCCAGCGGCGGCCATGTCGCCGCCTTCCGCGCCCGGCTGGCCGGCGTCGCAACGCCCTGGACCGTGGCAATGCTGGCCTTTCTGGTGGTCTTCCGCGAGGGCTTCGAAACCGTCCTGTTTTACGAAGCCCTTTTGGCCAGCACCGCGCCCGGTCCGGTGCTGATCGGCCTGCTGGCCGGCGGCGCGGCGGCGCTGGCAGCGGGCTGGCTGGTGCTTGCCTCGGGGCGGAAACTGCCGCTGCGGCTGTTCTTCCGCGTCACCTCGATCCTGCTGGCGGTGCTGGCGGTGATGCTGGTTGGTGCCGGCATCCGGGGCCTGCAGACGGCCGCCCTTGTCAGCGCCACACCGGTGTCCTGGTTCCCGGATCGGGACTGGCTGCAACTGTGGTTCGGCCTGTTCCCGGTGGCAGAGCCTCTGGCCGCCCAGGCGCTGGTGTTGCTGATCCTTGCCCTGCCGTGGTTGTGGCGACACCGCCCCGGCGCGGCCTCGGGACTGGCGGCAAAGCGGGGCTGATCCACGGCCCCAATGCAAGCGGGGCGACAAAACGCAAAACCGCCTCGCGCTTGCGGCCCCGCTCTGGCATGAATTGGGCCGTCGGCGGTACCCCGCGAGGAAGGGCAAAGATGGACCTGCTGTTTTCAAACGACCGCCACGGTGCCTATCCGCCCTCGGTCTATGCCGATCAGGTGACGCCCTTGCCGCCCTTCCCGGCCTTGCAGGGTGCCACGCGCGCCGATGTCTGCGTGGTCGGCGGCGGCTATACCGGGCTGTCGGCAGCGTTGCATCTGGCACAGGCAGGTTATCAGGTCGCGCTGCTGGAAGCGCATCGCGTGGGCTTCGGCGCCTCGGGCCGCAATGGTGGGCAGCTGGGTTCGGGCCAGCGGCTGGATGTCGAGGAACTGGAAACCATCGCCGGCAAGGAAGGCGCGCAACGGCTGTGGTCCATGGCCGAGGAGGCCAAGCGCCTGACCCGCGACCTTGCCACCCGCGCAGGCGTTCCGGTCCGTGACGGCGTGGCCCATGCCTTCCGCAAACCGGCCGAACTCGACGCCGCGCGCCAGCATATCGAACACCTCGCCCGCCACTACGACTATGACCGTATCGAAGCCTTCGCCGCCGAACCCTTCCGCGCCATCCTGCCGTCAGCCGCCTATTGCGGCGGCGAACTGGACCACGGCGCGGGGCATCTGAACCCGCTGGCGCTGGCGCTTGGCATGGCGCGATTGGCGCGGGCGGCGGGCGCGCAGATCTTCGAAATGTCGCATGTCCGCCATATCACCCATGCGCAAACTGCGACCGGCAAGACGGTGGTCCAGACCGATCGCGGGCAGATCAGTTGCGATCAGGTGATCCTTGCCGGGAACGGCTACCTTGGCGATCTGTCGCGCAAGGTCGCGGCGCGGGTGATGCCGATCAACAATTTCATTGTCGCGACCGCACCCCTGGGCGACCGCGCGGCCGAGGTTCTGACCCGCGACATCGCCGTGCATGACACGAAATTCGTGGTGAATTACTGGCGGCTGGACGAGGAAACCCGGCTGATCTTCGGCGGGGGTGAAAATGTCAGCTATCGCTTCCCGACCGATATCGCTGCCAAGGTGCGCAAGCCGCTGGCGCAGATCTATCCGCAATTGGCCGATATCCCCTTCACCCATGCCTGGGGCGGCACGCTGGCGATCACCATGAACCGCCTGCCCTGCTTTATCCGCCCAGCACCGAATGCGCTGTCTGCCAGCGGATTTTCGGGCCATGGCGTGGCATTGGCGACGCTGGCCGGCAAGCAGATGGCGGATGCGGTGGCGGGCCAGACGCAGGGCTTCGACACCATGGCCGCCCTGCCCAGCCCTGCCTTTCCCGGCGGGGCGATGCTGCGTTGGCCGATGCTGGTCGCAGGGATGAGCTGGTACGCCCTGCGCGACCGGCTGGGGTTCTGATCCGGCATAGTCAGCGGGGGCGGCGCCCCCCGCGACGCATCAGCCGAGGCGCGGATATTCGATCTTCGGGCAGCGGTCCTGCACCACGATCTTGCCGGCAGCCTCTGCCCGCGCGGCGGCCTCGTCATGGGTCACGCCCAATTGCATCCAGATCACCTTGAGGTCGGGCAGCACGGTCAGCGCCTCGTCGACGATGGCGGGCACGGCCTCCGGGCGGCGAAAGATATCGACCATATCGACCTTCGCATCGGCCGGGATCGAGGTGAGGTCCGCATAGACCGTCTCGCCCAGGATCTGTTCGCCGGCATGCCCGGGATTGACCGGAATGATGCGATTGCCAAGGCCCTGCAGGTATCGCGCGACTCCCCAGCTTGGGCGGTCGGATTTCGGCGACAGGCCGACAATGGCGATCACGCTTGTCGCGTCCTTGATGCGGCGGAACAGTTCTGCTTCGGTCATGAAATTCTCCTCGGGCGCGACCTTTTCATAGAAAAAGCGCCCGGTCCAGAAGACCGGGCGCAAGTCGCGGAACGAGGGACAGTGATCTGAGCGCGGCCGTTCCGTGGCAACGCGCCCGTGCTATCAATATGGACCCCGATTCGGGAATTCCAAGGGCCTTCGCGCTTTCGTGATTAATTGCGACGGGAAAATTCAGGGTCTGAGCTTCAGGAACATGCCCTTGGCCTGCATCAGCATGTCGCGGGGATGCGACAGCAGCTCGCGCCGACGCCCCTCGCTGCCGACGAAATAGACCCGCTGGCCGATGGTCACGAATTGGCGCGGATCGCCGGGCTCGGACCGGCCCTCGCTCAGCGCGACCACGCAAAGCCCGTCGAAGCCGGGCGTATAGGCGCGGGGGTTCGCTTCGAACAGGGCGCGGTTGGCTTCGGTTTCGAAATGATACTCGCGGCCGCGCCATGTGGTCACGATATCACCGCGCCCCGGCACCGCACGTTCCTGGGTCACATAGGCGACCGGGTCAAAGCCGCCAAGCGCCCAGCTTTCAGCGAATGCCGGCAGTGGAAGCGTCAGCAGCAGGGCGACGAAGGTGGTGGTCAGACGGTTGGCAATCATCGGTTCGGATCATGTCAGGCTCATACTGACATGGCACCCGGCAGTTGACCTGTCCATGATTCGGGGGGTGACCTCAAGTCGATTTGAAACGACGTGTTGCAGCATAGAGAGCCGCGGCAGCCGCATTTGACACGTTCAGCGACCCGAATTGCCCCGCAAATGGGATCTTCGCCAGATAGTCGCAGGTCTCGCGGGTCTTTTCGCGCAGGCCGGGGCCTTCGGCGCCAAGGACCAGACAGATCGGCCGGCCATCCACCAGATCCAGCACGTCGTCCAGTTCGGCATCGGTTTCACCGGCAAGCCCGATGGTGACGAAACCCGCCGCCTTCAACGCCTCCAGCCCGTCCGAAAGATTGGTGATGCGCAGATAGGGTTGGCGTTCCAGCGCGCCGGACGCGGTCTTGGCCAACGCCCCGGTTTCCGGGGCGGTATGCCGGGCCGGTGCGATCACCGCGCGGGCGCCGAATACCTCGGCAGAGCGCAGGATCGCGCCGACATTATGGGGATCGGTCACCCGGTCCAGCGCAACCATCAGTGGCAGCCCCTCGCCCGCGATGGCCACCTCGTCCAGCTTGCCCCAGTTCAGCGGCCGCACCTCCAGCGCAGCGCCCTGGTGGACGCTGTCGGGCGGCAGGCCGACGGTCTTGTCGAAGACGCGGGCGTCGATGATCTCCGGCTCCATCCCGGCGGTGTCGCCCAGCCGGTCGAGCGCGTTTTTCGTCACCACCAGCCGCAGTTTTTCGCGGGCGGGATTCGCAAGCGCGTCGCGCACGGCATGCAGGCCGAACAGCCAGATCGTTTCGGCGGCCGAGGCCTTCTTCGCGCGTTCCTTCGCGATCACCCAATCCGGCTTGCGGCTTTTGTTTTCGGCCATTTGCATCCCCTTTTGCAGCCCTTCTGCGCCATCCCGCCCCTTGCGTGCAAGCCCATCCGAATTTCTGGCCGATTCCCGCTTGACGCCCCCCGCGCACAGCCTTATTCCACCCCCCACGCCGAAGGCTCGGCGGGCGACGTGCTGCAAGGTGCGGCAGCGGACTGTAACTCCGCCGGGGAGACCCATGCCTGGTTCGATTCCAGGGTCGCCCACCACTTTCCCTGAAAATTTCTCGATATCAACGAAGTGGTGTCACACCGCGATGCTGCTTGGCGCGATTTGTCGGTGCTTGGCGGTTTTTCCGGGCGAATAAAACCGCTAGACCCGGGAAAACCATCTTGATCTGGCCGCACGCATGAACAATTCCGAAAAGCCCAGCCTGACCGACGCCGAAAAGGCCGCACGACGCGCCAAGAATGCCGCCAATCGTGCACGACGCGAGGCCAAGGCGGCGGAAGCTGCGCAGGCAGCAGGAAAAGCGCGCGGGACGGGCAAGAATCCGCCTGCCCAAGCGGGCGAGCCCCGAAAATCGCACAAAAATGCGGAAAATTTCGTCGATGCCGCGGCCCGATCGGCGAAAATCAGCCGAAAACGACCCAATCCAGACAATAAAAACAAAACCCAGACGGCCCCCTTCAACATTCTGATTGTCGCTCAGGCTGGCCGTTTGGAATGCGAGGCCCTGCTTTTCACCGAATCCCTGCGCGCCAACGCCCCTGACTGGGCTGGCCGGCTGATCGTCGCCGAGCCGCTGGAAGACGGCGCCTGGTCGGGCCATCGGACCCGCCTGTCAGAAGCCAGCCGCACCGCTTTGGCCGCGCGCGGCGCCGAGATTCTGCCCTTCACCGCCCACCATTTCGGTGCCGCCTATCCGCATGGCAACAAGATCGAGGCGCTGTCCCTTCTGCCGCCGGGCGAGAACTTCGTCTTTTTCGACAGTGACACGCTGATCACCGGGCCGCTGGACCAGGTTGCCTTTGATTTCTCCCGTCCCGCAGCCTCGATGCGGCGCGAGGGGACATGGCCTGCGCCGCCGCTTTACGGGCCGGGTTACGGCGATATCTGGAAATCGCTTTATGACCGCTTCGGGCTGGATTACGCCGCCACGCTGGACCTGACCCAGCCGGACGAGCATTGGGAGCGTTACCTGTATTTCAACGCCGGCTGGTTCTTCGGATCCGACCCGGCGCAGTTCGCACAGCGCTTTCTGGACTGGGCGACGGCGATCCGCAGCGAGCCGGGCGATGCACTCGCCTCGCAAGAACTGTACCCCTGGCTGGACCAGGTGGTGCTGCCGCTGGTGATCCACAGCCTTGGCGGCGGTCGGCCGGGGCCGGAGCTGGCGGGTCTGGACGGCGAGATCACCTGCCACTGGCGCAATCTGCCGCTGCTTTATGCCCGCGAGGATGATGACGCCGTCGAAACGCTGGAACGCGCCGCTTCGGCACCCGATATTCAAGCGGCGCTGCAAGGATGGGAGCCGGCGGCGCGGCTGATCTATCAGGGCAATGGTCGCGACAAGCTGCGCCCGGCCATCGACCGCGCGCACCTGCCCTTGCGCGAACGCGCCTTGCGGCAGAGCATCAAGCGGGCGGGATGGTGGCTGGTGTGACCGGTCGGGCAATTGTCAGCCGGGCATAGCCAAGCAACACAACAGCACCGATCAAGGCGATGGGTCCGGTCAGCGGATGGGCCAGCGACAACAGCACCCAAAGCGGCGCAATAATGGCCGCGGGTGCGAAGAAGCCTGCCATTCCTACGGAAACCGTAAGAACCAGCGCCAGCGCGGCGATGCCGATATCGCGCAGAAGCCCCCTCCAGCCGGGTCGCCCCAGCCGGTCGATGACAAACCACCCGGCGACCGCGCCCAACAAGGCAATGACCAGCACCAGAATCTGATCGCAACGGACCAGCGGCTTGTCGGGCCAACCGCCGGTCACCCAAATCATCGCGCCAGGCGACAGCCCCCAGATAGCCGATGACCGCCGCACCCGATTGGCGGGGGCAGCGGTCAGGCCGGATCGGCGGCCTTAGACACCTGCCTTGGTCAGGACCGCGTCGCAGCGGGCACAGGTGCCCGGATGCTTATGCGTGCCGACATCGGGCAGTATCTTCCAGCAGCGTTCGCATTTCGCGCCTTCGGCAGGCTCAAAGACGACTCCGACACCTTCGATATCGGGCATGCGGAAGGCCTCGGCCGGGATCGGGTCGGCGGTCAGCGAAAGATCCGAAGTGATGCAGATATCGGTGAAATTCACCGATTTCAGCGCCTTCAGCATCGCATCGTCGCGGACATGCACGACCGGCGCGGCTTCCAGCGACGCCCCGATGGTCTTGTCGGCGCGCTTCACCTCCAACGCCGCGGTGACGGCGCGGCGGGCGCGGCGCACGCCTTCCCATTTCAGCGCCAGCGGTTCGTTCAGCCAATCCGCGGGTGTTTCCGGGAAATCGTGCAGATGCACGCTGTCGTCGTCAGACGGGAATCGCGACAGCCAGACATCCTCCATCGTGAAGGGCAGGATCGGGGCCAGCCAGGTGACAAGGCGATGGAACAGCAGATCAAGCACCGTCCGCGCGGAACGGCGGCGGATGCTGTCTGGCCCGTCGCAATACAGAGCATCCTTGCGGATGTCGAAATAGAAGCTCGACAGGTCTACCGTCGCGAACTGGAACAGCGCCTGGAACACGCCCTGGAAGTCATAGGCGTCGTAGCCCTGCCGGACGCGGTGATCCAGTTGCGCAAGGCGGTGCAGCACCCATTGCTCCAGTTCCGGCATATCCTCGGGCGCGATGCGTTCGGCATCGGTGAAACCGGACAGGTTCCCCAGCATGAAGCGCAGCGTGTTGCGCAGCCGGCGATAGCTGTCGGCGGTGCCTTTCAGGATCTCCGGCCCGATGCGCTGATCGGCGGTATAGTCCACCTGCGCCACCCAGAGCCGCAGGATATCCGCGCCATATTGCTTGATGACCTCAGCGGGCACGATGGTATTGCCAAGCGATTTGGACATTTTCATGCCCTTCTCGTCCAGCGTGAAGCCATGCGTCAGCACACCACGATAGGGCGCACGGCCCTTGGTGGCCGAGGCCTGCAGCAGCGAGGAATGGAACCAGCCGCGATGCTGGTCGGTGCCTTCCAGATAAAGATCAGCGATCCCGTCGGGGCTGCCGTCCGCCCGGTCACGGATCACGAAGGCATGGGTCGAGCCGGAATCGAACCACACATCAAGCACGTCCATGACCTGATCGTATTCGTCCGGGTTCACGATCCCGTCCAACATCTGCTGCTTGAAGCCCTCGCGATACCAGACGTCTGCGCCTTCGGCCTCGAACGCCTCGACGATGCGCTTGTTGACGGCCGGATCGCGCAGCAGGAAATCGGCATCGGTCGGCTTCGCACCTTTCTTCACGAAAGTGGTCAGCGGCACACCCCAGGCGCGCTGCCGCGACAGCACCCAGTCGGGGCGGTTTTCCACCATGCTGAAGATGCGGTTCCGCCCCGTCTGCGGCGTCCACTTCACCAGTTGGTCGATGCTGGTCAGGGCGCGGCTACGGATGGTCTTGCCATATTCGTCCATGCCATCGCCCAGATCCTTGTCGATGGCGGCGAACCATTGCGGCGTGTTGCGATAGATCAGCGGCGCCTTGGAACGCCAGCTATGCGGATAGCTGTGCTTGACCTTGCCCTTGGCCAGAAGCTTGCCCGCCCATGCGAGGTTCTTGATGACGCTGACATTAGCCGGGCCGTCCTTGCCATCGGGCTGGATGATCGCCTCGCCCCCGAAGATCGGCAGGTCCTTGCGATAGCTGCCATCGGGTTCAACGTTATAGGTCATCGGCAGGCCATGCTTCAGGCCAAGCTGATAGTCGTCATCACCGTGGCTGGGCGCGGTATGCACAAAGCCCGTTCCCGCGTCGTCGGTGACGTGATCGCCGGGGAGCAACGGAACTATGAAGTTCCAGTTGTTGCCGTCGTCGTCCTGTCCCTCGACCAGCCCATCGAACGGATGTGCCAGTTGCAGGTCTTCAAGGACTGACGCCGGCACATCATATTGCCTCGTCAGGCTTTCTATTTTCGCAGCCTGCCGGACATTGTCGGCGAGTTTGTCCGCAAGAATCAGGACCTCTCCCGCCGTCGCCATCGAGCCTTCCGAAACGGTGTCAACCTGATAGGCACCATACGAGATGTCAGGGCTAAATGCGACGGCACGGTTTTGCGGTATAGTCCACGGTGTCGTCGTCCAGATTACGACCGATGCTCCTTGAAGCTTTACATGAAGATCCGTGTCCGGCAGCTTTATCGGCTCGTCACCATAAGCTGGCGGAGTTGATTTATCGATTGCGACCCAACCATCAACCGGAAACCGCACCCAGATCGTGTGGCTGGTATGGTCGTGATACTCGACCTCGGCCTCGGCCAAAGCGGTCTTTTCGACCGGCGACCACATCACCGGCTTCGACCCCTGATACAGCGAGCCGTTCATCAGCAGCTTCATGAACTCCTCGGCGATGACCGCCTCGGCGTGGTAATTCATGGTCAGATAGGGATCGTCCCATTTGCCGGTGACGCCAAGCCGCTTGAACTCGTCGCGCTGCACGCCGACCCAGTGATCGGCAAAGCGGCGGCATTCCTGACGGAACTCGACCGTGTCGACAGTGTCCTTGTCGACGCCCTTCTGGCGATACTGTTCCTCGATCTTCCATTCGATGGGCAGGCCGTGGCAGTCCCAGCCGGGGACATAGCGCGCGTCGCGGCCCATCATCTGCTGGGAGCGGGTGATGAAGTCCTTCAGCACCTTGTTCAGCGCGTGACCGATATGCAGGTTGCCGTTCGCATAGGGGGGGCCGTCATGCAGGATGAAGGGCTTTCGCCCCTCGCCCTTGGCACGCAGCGTGTCATAGATGTTCAGCCGCGCCCAACGGTCCAGCCATTCCGGTTCGCGCTGCGGCAGGCCGGCGCGCATCGGAAAATCGGTTTCGGGCAGGAAAACGGTGTCGCGGTAGTCGGGGGTATCGCTCATCGGCGGGAATCCTTCAGGGGGTAGATCAGGCATGCGAAATCCCGGCGGCGAGGAACCCCTACGCCGCCGGGCGGATAATTCGTATGATCCGGCCCGTTCTGAACATGCTGCGCTATATAAAAAGCACAGGCCGGGGCTGCAAGCGGAGTTGGCACTTGCCCGGCCGCGCGCAGCACCTATCTGCAAGGAACACGCCCCTGCGGACATGAATGATGCCCCAACCCGCCCCTGCCCGCTTCGACATGGCGCGCGAAACCGCAGTCAACCGCTTTGTCCGCGCCCGTTATGGGCTGCGCGGCACCTTGGCGCTGCACCGCGAGGCGCTTGGCTGGGATCTGCTGCGCGCCCCGCTGAACGTGGCGCTGTCGCCCCTGTTCCTGCTGGTGCGGCTGTTGGGTGGGCTGTTGTCGATGCTTGGCGCGAAACGGGCGGGCGCGTGGCTGAAGTCGCGCCAGATCTTCCTGACCTCTGACGTGGCCCGCCGGATTGAGGCAGACGTGACCCGCCTGACCGAGGATCTGACCGCGCAGGGTGTCGGCCCAAAGGCCGACCGCCAAGTCGTCCGCGCCGAAATCGCCGCACATGCCGAGACGCGGAACGCGGTGGCCGAAATCACCACCTCTCTGCTGGTGCTGGCGGCGGGGCTGTTCCTGTTTAAACGGGCGACTCCGGGCGTCATTTCGCTGGCCGGGCCATTGGCAGAGTTCCGCGCGCATGGCACTGCCGTGCAGGATTTCTGGCTGGGCGAACGGCTGGGAGGGGCGTGGTACTGGGCCTTCCCGGTCGAGCTGTCGCCCTGGGCTGTCATCCTGACCGGAGTCGTTCTGGCCGTGTTGGCCTCGCTCGCCACGACATTCGCGGGGCTGGTCGCCGATCCGTTCCAGCTGGCCACCGGCACCCATCGCCGGCGGCTGATGCGCATGTATGCAAAGCTGGACCGGGCCGACGCCACGCAATCGGGCGGGCTGGCTCGCGAACACCTGCTGGCGCGGCTGGGCGATCTGTCCGACGCGGCGATCAGCCTGCTGCGCGTCTGGCGTTAGCCGCGCCCGCGATAGGTGGCGACGCCCTGATCGGGCAGCCAGATGCCCTCGGGCACTGCCCCAGTCTGCCAGAACACGTCGATTGGCATGCCCCCGCGCGGATACCAGTATCCACCGATCCGCAGCCAGCGGGGGGCCAGCGTTTCAACCAGCCGCTTGCCGATGGTCACGGTGCAATCCTCGTGAAAGGCGCCGTGATTGCGGAACGACCCGAGGAACAGCTTCAGCGATTTCGATTCCACCAGCCAGTCGCCCGGCACATAGTCGATCACCAGATGGGCAAAATCGGGCTGTCCGGTCATCGGGCACAGGCTGGTAAATTCGGGCTGGGTGAAGCGCACGACGTAACCCTCGCCCGCCTGCGGGTTCGGGACGCGTTCCAGCACGGCCTCATCGGGGTTGGCGGGCAGCTTCGTGTCCTGACCAAGCTGGGTCAGATTGTCTGTGTAATGCGGCATGTCTGCTCCTGTTTTGTCCGGGTGGGCTGCGACCGGGTGCGGCGGGCATAGCAGCCCTGCCAGCGCAGGTCAAAGCGAGGTCAGATCGGGTGTTGTCAATTCCGAATGTTCGCAGCAATGTAGCAGCGATTTCAGCAGGATACATTCATGAGCTATGCCCCACCGGTAGAAAGCCCGAACAGTGGCATCGGCCTGCGCCTGCTGGCGGCCTTTCTGATCACCGCCATGTCGGCGCTGATCCGCGAGGCCTCGGACAAGGCCACGCTGGGGCAAATCATCTTCTGGCGCTCGTCCATCGCGATCATTCCGATCTGCATTTACATGGCGATCCGCGGCCAGTTTCCGGCTGCGCTGCGCACCCGCCGCCCCGGCGCGCATGTTCTGCGCGGCATGCTGGGGGCCTCTGCGATGGCGCTGTCCTTTATCTCGCTGGCCTATTTGCCCGTCGCCTATGCCGAGGCATTGGGCTTTCTTGGCCCGGTCCTGTCCCTGCCCGTTGCCGCCTATTTCCTGCGCGAGCGGATTACCGCATGGCTGGTCGCGTCCGTCACACTTGGCTTTGCCGGCGTCATCGCGATCCTGTGGGAAGGGATGGCCATGCCGGGCGAGGGCGCGATGATCGGCATCGCTGCGGGGCTGGGCCTGTCGGTGCTGACAGCAATCTACAGGGTCTATGTGAAGACCATGACGCGAACGGAAAGCACCGCCACGATTTCCTTTTATTTCGCGCTGTTCACGACCTTTGTCGGCCTTGCGACGCTGCCCTTCGGCTGGAAAAGCCTGGACCTTTATGCGACCTCGGTACTGATCGGGGCCGGTCTTCTGGGCGGGCTTGCCCATATCGCCGCGATCGAAGCGATGGCGCGGGCGCCGGTCTCACTTCTCGCTCCTTTTGAGTTCACTGCACTCGTCTGGGCCGTCATCTTTGATTTCGTGCTGTTCGCGACGCTGCCCGGTGTGCCGGGCTGGGTCGGGATCATCGCGATCACGCTGGCGGGGCTGATGGTTGTGATCCCGCCAGAGCGGTTGTTTCGGCCTCGGCGCTCTCTTTGACGACAGCCAGCACAAAGCCATGGCCGCGCAATGGCATGGCTCAGCATGCCGCGACTGCGACAATCCCAACCCTTGCCGCGCTGCCCCGACAACGCCATCTAGACGACATGAGCATTCCGCCCCGCTTTAACGTGACCCCCGAACAGATCGACCGCGTGGTCGCGGTCTTTTACGCGGCCATCCGCCGGCACGAGGTGCTTGGCCCGATCTTCGCGAACCATGTCACCGACTGGCCCGCGCATGAGGAAAAGATCGCCCGTTTCTGGCGCAACGCGATCCTGTATGAGCGCAGCTATGACGGCAATCCGATGCGCGCCCATATGCAGGCGGGCGACGTGCGGGCCGAACATTTCGCGCCATGGCTGATGCTGTTCGATGAAACCCTGCTTCGCACCCTGCCCGAGGATGCGGCCGCCGGCTGGTCGGCGTTGGCGCACCGCATCGGCGGCGGTCTGCGCATGGGGGTCGAGGATCTGCGCGAACGCAGCGACGGGCCACCTATCTTGCGTTAACAGGGAAACAGGCGCAGAACGAATGGCGAACACTTAAGGAGATTCGCCATGAAGATCGACTATATCGAATTCGCCTCGCCCGACCTGCCCGCGACGCAGGAATTCTTCGCCAAGGCCTTCGGCTGGGGCTTCAAGGATTACGGGCCGTCCTATCAGGAACTGGTGGAAGCTGGCATCTCGGGCGGGATTTCGGATGCACCGCTGGCCCCGCCGCTGGTGATCCTGAAAACCGACGATCTGGAGGCAGCGCTCGCCAAAGTCAGCGAGGCCGGGGCTGAAATCACCGAGGAGATCTTCGATTTCCCCGGCGGCCGTCGCTTTCACTTCCGCGAACCGGGCGGCAATGAAATGGCGGTCTGGTCCGAAGCCTAACCCCGGCGCTGCCGCTTTGCCTTCTTCGCCGCCGCCCGTGCCTTTGATTTGACCTGCGCGGGCCGGCGGCGCACGCCCCTGCCCCGCCGCGTCTTTGGCCTTTGGGCGATTGCGCTGCCCTCCAGCTCCAGAAGCTCAAGGATCAGCCCGCCGGTCAGGGGCGAGGCTTCGGCCAGACGCACCAGCACCCGCTGACCGATACCGATTTCCAAGCCCGTTTCCGCGCCGATCAACTGCTGCGCCTCGCGGTCATGGTGGAAATATTCGTTGCCGATCTCGCGGATTGGGATCAGCCCGTCGGCGCCGGTTTCGTCCAGCTTCACGAAGGCGCCGAATTTCTGCACGCCGCTGATCCGGCCGGTCATTTCGCTGCCGACACGTTCCGCCAGATAGGCCGCCAGATAACGGTCGGTGGTGTCGCGCTCTGCCTCCATGCTGCGGCGTTCGGTGTTGGAGATCTGCGTCGCCGTGTCAGACAGGTTTTCAATGTCCCACTCCGACAACCCGTCCTTGCCCCAGCCGTGACCCAGGATCAGCGCCCGGTGCACGATCAGGTCGGAATAGCGGCGGATCGGGCTGGTGAAATGGGCGTAATTCTTCAGCGCCAGTCCGAAATGGCCGAAATTGTCCGGGCTGTAATAGGCCTGCGTCATCGAGCGCAATGTGGACATGTTGATCAGCTCGTCGAAATCGGTGCCCTCGGCCTGCGCCAGCAGCCGGTTCAGGTGGCTGGTATGCAGCACCTGCCCCTTCGCCAGATTGAAGCCCGAGGCCTGCGCCACCTCGCGCAGGGCATCCAGCTTTTCCAGCGTCGGTTCTTCGTGGACGCGGAACAGCAGCGGGCGTTTCAGGCGGTTCAATTCCTCGGCGGCGGCGACGTTCGCCAGCACCATGAATTCCTCGATCAGCTTGTGGGCGTCGAAGCGGTCCTTGAAATTCACCGATTTGACACGGCCGTCATCGGTCAGCTCGATCCGGCGTTCCGGCAGGTCCAGATCCAGCGGCTGGCGACGGGCGCGCGCGCCCTTCAGCAGATCATAAGCCTGCCATAGCGGCTTGATCGCGTCGTCCATCAGGGGCGCTGTCGCCTCGTCGGGGTTGCCGTCTGCCGCCGCCTGCGCCTGTTCGTAGGAAAGGCTCGCGCGGGACCGCATCATGCCGCGATGGAAGTCATGGCCGATCTTGTTGCCCTGCGCATCCAGCCGCATCCTGACGGCCAGCACGGCGCGGTCGACGCCTTCATGCAGGCTGCACAGGTCGCCCGACAGCACATCGGGCAGCATCGGCACCACGCGGTCGGGGAAATAGGTCGAGTTGCCCCGCTTTCGCGCCTCACGATCCAGTGCGCTGCCGGGGGTGACGTAATAGGCCACATCGGCAATCGCGACCCACAGGATCATCCCGCCCGGATTTTTCGGGTCAGTATCCGGCATCGCTGCCACCGCATCGTCACGGTCGCGCGCATCGGCGGGGTCGATGGTCAGCAGCGGAAGGTCGCGCAGATCCTCGCGGCCCTTCATGGTCGCGGGCTTCTTGGCGTCGGCCTCGGCAATCACCTCGTCCGGGAAATCGTCGGGGATATTGTGCTGGTGAATGGCGATCAGGCTGACGGCGCGCGGCGCGGACGGATCGCCCAGCCGGTCGGTGATACGCGCCTGCGGCAGGCCCATGCGGCCCTTGGGACCAGCCTGTTCGGCCTCGACCAGTTCGCCATCCTGCGCGCCGAAGCTGTCGGCCTCGCGCACGCGCCATTCGCGGTCGGCGCCCTTGTCGATGGGCATGATCCGGCCGCCCTCGGCGTTCTTGCGGAAGATGCCGACGATCTTGTGCTTGGCCTCGCCGATGCGGCGGATCAGCCGGGCGATATAGTCTTGATCCTCGCCGCGTTCCTCGATCAGCCGGGCCAGGAAGCGGTCGCCCTTACCCAGCGCCGGGTCGGCTTCGCGCGGCCGATAGAGGATGCGAGGGGGCGGTCCGTCGCCACGCAGTTCCAGCGGGCGCACGAAGATGTCGCCTTGCCCGTCAGGGGGCAGCAGTTCGACAACCGTGACCGGCGGCAGATGTTCGGCATCGCGATAGGACTTGCGGCGACGCTCCAACCGGCCCTCTTGGGCCAGTTCCTTCAGCAGGCGCTTCAGCTCGATCTTCTCGGCCCCCTTGACGCCGAAAGCCTTGGCAATATCGCGCTTGGCGGCGGCGTCGGGGTGTTCCGCCACCCAGTCCAGAATTTGCTGCTTGCTCGGCAATGCCATGGTCGTCCTTTCGCCGGGCGAGGGCCCGGTCAGCGCGTTCCCGTCAGGGGTATCAGAGTTCCAGCACCATGTCGCGATGCGGAATGCCTGCATCGGGGTATTCGGGGCCGTAGGCCAAGAAACCCAGCTTTTCATAGAAGGGGATCGCATAGCATTGCGAGGACAGCTTGACCTTCGCCGCCCCCTGCGCGCGCAACGCGTCAATGGCGCCGCGCATGATCGCGGCCCCTGCCCCAGTGCCACGCGCCTGCGCCAGCACACAGACGCGGCCGACTTTGCCCACACCGTCATTCAGGAAAATCCGCGCCGTCGCCACCGCAACGCCGTCCTGCCAGCCCAGCAGATGCTGCGCCTGATCGTCCAGATCGTCGATCTCCTCGGCCTCGGGGACACCCTGTTCTTCGATGAAGACGGTCCGGCGCAGGGTCAGGCAGGTGTCCAGATCGTCGGTCAGTTCAACTTTCATGCGAAATACTCCGTCAGGATGCGCTGATAGACGCGCTTCAGGGCGCGGACCTGATCGGCGGGGACGCGTTCGTCAACCTCGTGCATGAAACGGCCGACAAGGCCGAATTCCACCACCGGGCAATGGTCCTTGACGAAACGCGCGTCCGAGGTTCCGCCCGAGGTCGAAAGGATCGGCTGCACCCCGGTTTCGGCCTCGACCACGCCGCGCACAAGATCGACGAAGGGGCCGGGCTGGGTCACGAAGGCCATGCCAGAGACATCGGGCACCAGCGTGATCGTCACTCCGGTTTCGGCGCTGACAGCGGCCGCGCGCGCCTGCAGATCGGCGTCAAGGCTTTCGGGCGTATGCAAGTCGTTGAAGCGGATGTTGAACACCGCCGTCGCGCGTTCCGGCACCACGTTCGAGGCCGCGTTGCCGCAGTCAACGGTCGTCACCTGCAGCCCCGAGGGATCGAAATGGTCGGTGCCCGCGTCCAGCGGGGCCGAGGCCAGCTGATCCAGGAACCGGCACAGCGCATGCAGCGGGTTGCGCACCCGGCTGGGATAGGCGGCATGGCCCTGAACCCCCGTCGCGGTGACGCGGTAAGTGACCGATCCGCGCCGGCCGATCTTCATCATTTCGCCAAATGTGGCGGGGTTCGACGGCTCGCCCACGATGCAGACATCCATCGCCTCGCCCTGCGCATCCATCCAGTCGAGAATGGCGGTAGTGCCGTCACGGCCGGCGCCTTCCTCGTCCCCGGTGATGGTCAGGATGACCGCGCCGTCCGTGGGCGGGGTTTCGGTGACAAAGTCGATGGCGGCGGAAACAAAGGCCGCGACGCCCGATTTCATGTCGGTGGCGCCGCGCCCCCAGATCATGCCGTCCTCGTCAAGGTGGCCGGAAAACGGCGGATGGGTCCAGCTGCCCAGATTGCCCGGCGGCACGACGTCGGTATGGCCGTTGAAGCCGAAGCTCCGCGCGGCACCCTTTGCACCCCAGCGGGCGAACAGGTTCGGGATGCCGTTGCGATCGGGGCGCGAGACCTCAAAGCCCGCGGCGCGCAGCCGGTCGGCCAGCAGGGTCAGCGCGCCCGCCTCCTCGGGCGTGACCGAGGGGCAGCGGATCAGTTCAGCGGTCAGTTCGGCGGCATCGGTCATGGCGGGCTCCTGTTTGGCCATAGGGATAGGGTCAGCCCGCCAGAAGTTCCAGCCCGCGCCGCACCAGATTAAGCCCGCTGAAGACCAGCAGCACCAGCGTCCAGCGGCGGAACTGCGCCACGTCCAGCCGGTCATGCACGCGCAGCCCGACGATCATGCCGACCACGCCCGGCACCACAAGCACGGCAGACAGTGGCAGCGTCTGCGCGTTCAGGACGCCCGATCCCAGATGCGCGAAGGTCAGCACCACCGCGCCCATCAGGAACACCACGCCCTGCACCCGCATCTGTTCGGCCTTGGGCGCGCCCACCGACAGCAGGTAGACGATCAGCGGCGGCCCCCAGATGCCCGAGATCCCGCCATACAGGCCGCCGATGATGCCGGTGATGATCTCGGCCCGGCGTGCGTGATGGATGGGCAGCACCATCGGACGCCCCGACAATTGCCAGATCGCAAAGGCCACAATGGGGATGCCCAGCAGCAGATACATCAGGCTTTGTGGGACCGCGGTGATGAAGGCTGCCGAGACGAGGATGAAGATCGCCACCATGGCGATGTGCCAGCGATAGCGCCGGACTGACCCCAGGGCCGCCCCCATGCCCTGCCGTCCGGCCTGCATCACATTCGTCACCAGCGTCGGCAGGATCAGCGCCGCCAGCGCCAGCTTGGGCGGCAGCACCGAGGCAAAGGCCGACATCATGATCATCGGCATGGCAAAGCCCACCGCGCCCTTGACGAAGCCGGCGAACAGCGTGACCGCGAAGACGAACCAGAAGATGCTGGAATCAAGGCCGAACATGGCCCGCAGCCTAGCGCGGCCCAAGGTCGTCGCAACAAGGATTTGGCGCGATTTCGTGACAAGTCCGCAACAGGCGCGACGATTCCGCAACGTGGCCGCCATACGCCAACACCCGCGGCAAAACCCGCGCCGACGCCCGCAGTGCCTTGATTATCCTTGTTCCAAGCCTCCAAATCCGCGCCGCGAAACATTGCAAAACAGCGCGATTGCTGACATATCAGTGAGTTGACGGTAAATGCCCGCGATGCAATCCCCCTTTCAATGTTATCGATTCGTTAACCCGGAGATGCTGCCATGTTCCGCCAACTGACCGCTGCCGCGCTTGCGACGCTTGCCCTTGCAGCTTGTGAGCCGACCCCGTCCACCCCGGACGAGCCCTACTCCACGATCCCGACCGGCGATTACGTGCTGTTCAATATCGGCGGTGAGGTGCTGAGCGTGCGCCACACCACCATGAACATCCAGCCGACGCAAATGACCGGCCGCACCGGCTGCAACAACTTCGTCGTCCCGGTTTCCGGCACGCCGCCGGAATTCGTCGCTGGTGAGATCCAGACCGCTGGCCAGACCTGCCGCTGGAGCAATCAGGAAACCAAGTTCTTCAACGCTCTGCGTCAGGCCAGCAAGATCAGCTATGAAGACGGCGTTCTGCGCATCTCGGGCGGGCCGGACACGCTGACCTTCGAATACGGCCATCTGGCAACCCCGGCCGGCCCGATCGGGCGCAACCTGAACCCGAACGAAACCGCCAAGGCCGGCGGCCAGTAAATCTAAAGCGAGAGGGCCGTGGTTTCCGCCACGGTCCTCAGCGCAAAAGACGAATGCATCTGCGCCACGCCCGGCAGGCGGGTCAGATATTCACGATGGATACGGGCGAAATCGTCCGTATCCGCCACTGCCAGCTTCAGCAGATAATCCGCCGTGCCCGCCATCAGGTGACATTCCAGAAGGTCCGGGATGGTGCGCACGCCACGCTCGAACGCCTCCAGCAGCTCGGTCGCCTGCCCGGACAGGGTGATTTCCACAAAGACCGTACTGAGTCGCGCCAGCTTTCGCCGATCCAGCAGCGCCGTATAGGCACGGATAAAGCCGTCCTGTTCCAGCCGCTGTACCCGCCGATGACAGGCCGAGGCCGACAGGTTCACCCGGGCCGCAAGATCGGCATTCGTGATTCGACCGTCCTTCTGCAAAATCGCCAGAATCCGGCGATCTATCGCGTCGATTTCGATCATACCGAAGATTTCCCCGATCAACTCTGAATACCACGCAAGATTCTTCGATCAATCACCATGTGCAAGCAAAACTTCCGCAGGAATTTTCGCCAGTTCCGTGTCAGCCTAGTGCCAAGGCCCTGCAACGGGTCACCCCACCCAGGAGAGACCCGCGACAGGTCGCCCCAGACAGGAGAGATACGTCATGCTGATCGGTTGCCCGACTGAAATCAAACCCCAGGAATTTCGCGTCGGCCTGACCCCCGCCGCCGCAAGCGAGGCGATCCATCGTGGCCACAAGGCGCTGATCCAGTCCGGTGCCGGGCTGGGCGCCGGCTTCACCGACGACGACTATCTTGCTGTCGGGGCGGAAATCGCACCCGACGCAAAGACCGTTTTCGACCGCGCCGAGATGATCGTGAAGGTGAAAGAGCCGCAGGCACCGGAGCGCGCGATGCTGCGCCGGGGTCAGTTGCTGTTTACCTATCTGCACCTCGCCCCCGATCCCGACCAGACCCGCGACCTGTTGGACAGCGGCGTGACGGCCATCGCTTATGAGGTCGTCACCGATGCGCGCGGCGGCCTGCCCCTGCTGGCACCGATGTCCGAGGTCGCGGGCCGGCTTGCCCCGCAGGCAGGGGCCTGGGCCTTGCAGAAGGCCAATGGCGGCGAAGGCGTGCTGCTGGGCGGCGTGCCCGGCGTGCGCCCGGCCAATGTCGTCATTATCGGCGGCGGCGTGGTGGGCACGGCGGCCGCTCGTGTTGCAGCCGGGATGGGCGCGAATGTCACCGTTCTGGACCGGTCGGTGCCGCGGCTATCCTATCTGGACGACATCTTCATGGGCCGGCTGACCACCCAATACGCCACCGCCGCCGCGACGGCAGAGCTGCTGCCGCAGGCGGACATGGTCATCGGCGCGGTGCTGATCCCCGGCGCTGCTGCGCCGAAGCTGATCAGCCGCGCTCAGCTGGGGCTGATGAAGCCCGGCGCGGTGCTGGTCGACGTGGCCATCGACCAAGGCGGTTGCTTTGAAACCTCGCGCCCGACCACCCATCAGGATCCGATCTATGATGTCGACGGCATCATCCATTACTGCGTCGCCAACATGCCCGGCGCGGTGCCGCGCACCTCGACCCAGGCGCTTGGCAATGCCACCCTGCCCTTCGTTCTGGCACTTGCCGACAAGGGCTGGCGGCAGGCGCTGCACGACGATGTCCACCTGCGCGCCGGCCTGTCGACGCATGAGGGCAAGCTGACCTCACCGCCGGTCGGCGCGGCGCTGAACATCCCCGCCGTCAAGCCCGAGGCGGTCATTTCCTGATCGCCCCGAGCTGACACAACGCTGCGGCAACGAAAAAGGCGCGCCGGATTGGCGCGCCTTTCCTTTGGTCAAACGGTCGGATCAAACGGTCGGACGGGCGCGCAGCTCGTCGCGGATCTGGGCCAGCAGTTCCTCGGCGGTCGGGCCGGCGGCTGCTTCTTCGGCCTTGGGCTTCGATGCCGCGTCCTTGACACGGTTCACGCCCTTGACCAGCAGGAAGACCACAAAGGCGATGATCAGGAAGTTGATCACGGCGGAAATGAACGCCCCATAGGCGAAGACGTTCGCGCCCGCATCACGAGCTGCCTGCAGCGAGGCACCTTCCGGCGCCGTACCCGAAAGCACGAAATACTTGCTGGAGAAGTCCGTTCCCCCGGTGATCAGACCGATGATCGGGTTGATCAGGTCTGCCACCAACGATGTTACGATGGCCGTGAAGGCGGCACCGATGATGATACCCACAGCCATGTCCATGACATTGCCGCGGGCGATGAACTCCTTGAACTCTTTGATCATGCGTTTAACCTTTCCCTCGTTCGCGCGTAGATGCGGCCGCTTATACCACCTCTCGCATATGTGAAGTAAGGTCTAACGTAACGGCCACGCTTTTCGGTGTGTTGATGCGATCCAGCTTCATACGCCGCTAATGCTGGGGGACCGGCGGGCGGCGGCGGATCTAGAACTGGTCGATCAGCCGATCCAGATAGTCCCGCTCTGCCTCAGGGCGCTGGCGTTCGCCCAGGCGGCGGCGGATTTCGTCCTGAAGGTCGCGGGCGCGGTGATCGTCGGATTCGCCCTCGGCCAGCGGGTCGTCGGTGGCGACGCCGCCGCCCATGCCCTGCAAGGCGCGGCCCAGCGGATCGCGGCGCTGGGACAGGCGTCCTTCGCGTCCGTCACCACTGGGGGACTGGCCATCTGGCCCCGAGGCTTCCTGCTGGCCCTCGCCCTGCTCGCCTTCGGCTTGTCCGGCGCGCTGATCCTCGCCGCGGCCAAGCGCGCGGATACCGTCGCGCAGGGCCTCGATCGCCTCGGCCTGCCGGTCCATGGCGCCGGCCGTATCGCCGTCGCGCAGGGCCTGCTCGGCCTGTTGCATCGCGCGACCGGCGCGGTCCATCGCCTCGCCCGCCGCGTCACCTTCGGGGGTGCCGCGTTCGGGCAGCAGGCTGCGCTGCATCCCCAGATCGTCGCGCAACATCCGCTGTTCGTCGGCCAGATCCTGACCACTGCCGCCTTGCTGCCCGCCATTCTGCTGCCCGCCGCCCTGCTGACCTTCGCCCGGCTGCTGGCCCTCGCCTTGTTCACCCTCGCCCGGCTGCTGGCCTTCCTGCCCTTCGCCGGGATCATCGCCCAAGCCAAGCCACTCATCCTGCATCTGCCGGAAGGCGCGGTCTGCCAGGTCCTGCTGTTCGCGCAGCGTCTGGGCCATGCGCCCGGTCGAGCCCTGTCCCTGCCCGCGCCCCTCGCCCTGACCGCCTTCGGTGCGCCGGACCTGCATGTTTTCCATCATGCGGTTGAACTGTTCCAGCAGGGCCTGCGCCTCGGCCATGCGGCCCTCGTTCATCAGGCGCTGAATCTCGTCCATCATCTGCTGGATCTGATCGCCGCTCATCATCTGCACGGGCGCGCGGTCGAAACGGTCCGACGGATTGTTCTCGCCCTGCTCGGCCAGACGTTCCAGATAATCGTCGGTGGCGCGGCGCAATTCATCCATCAACTGCCGGATTTCGTCGGGCGAGGCACCCCGCCGCATCGCCTGCGCCAGCTTTTCCTGCGCCCGCTGCATCCGCTCCAACGCATCGGCAAGGCCGCCATCTTCCAGTTGAACGGCCACCCGCCACAGCGCCTCGGCCAGGGCGTCGCGCTGAAGGTCGGACAGCGGTGCGGTTTCCAGCCCGGCCACCACGGCCTGAAGGTCGCGCAGGATGCCCGGATCGACAAAGCCGTCCGGCTGCCACAGGATCGCGCGCAGCCATTGCGCCGACATCGGCGCGTTCTGGCGCGACCACATCAGGTCGCGGCGCAGCTCGATCAGGGCGGCTGCGAAGGGGTCGAAGAAGCGCCGCCCCGGCAGTTCCATCGCCAGCGTCTCGGACTGGCCCTGCTGGCCGATCCCGTCCTGCGCGTTCAGCCGCACCTGCACCGGCAGATTGGCCCAGGCGTGCTTTTTCAGATCGGCAGTCAGCTGGCCCTCGACCTGCGCACGTGCGCCGCGCAAGGGCAGGCGCTGGGTCAGCGCCTCGCGCGGCTCGGGCTGGATCGCAAGGCCATGGCGGCGGTCGATCTTGGCAAGATCAAGCGAGATCTCGGCCTGGCCATCGGTCACGCCATAATCGTCGCTGGCGGTAAAGGGCTGGATCAGCCGGCCATCGGCGCGCCGTTCGGCCGCAGGGCCTAGGGTGATGCTGGGGGCGTCATCAGGGCGGACGGTAACCTGAAAACGACGGTCGCCGATCTGAAGGGTGCCGGTCTGTTCGACGCGGAATTCGGGGGCCATCGGATCCTCGCCCGGCAGAGCATTGCCGATGTCCTGCGAAATCTCGGCGGCGTCGCCGTAAAGGCGCAGGCTGATCCTGCTGCCCTCGGGCAGATCCAGAACCGCACCCTCGGGCTGATCGTTCAGATAGAGCGTGGGCTTACGCGTATAGGCCGGCGGTTCGGCCCAGCCTTCCCAGCCAAGGCCAGCGGTGGCCGGTTGGTCGGGGCGCGGCTGCGGCCGGGTCGGTGCCAGCGCCGCCAGCCCCTGCCCCAGATCGCCGGCGCTGCCGAACAGCAGCGCCATGGCCACCGCAGTCAGCGCCGCCAGCCGGAAGGCGAAGGGGTCGCGGCGGGTCAGCCCGGCATCGGGCGCGACCGCCCGCGCGGCCAAGGCGCGTTGCGCCATCTGCGCGCGGTGCGCCTGCCACAACGCACCCTCGCCCCCCAGCGCCGGCTGATCACGCAGCGCCGAAAGCGGGCGTCCGGGCAGGCTGGCATCGACGCGCCGCTCGGCCGCGCCGGTTGGGGGCCTGCGAAACCGCCAGCCGCCCCAGATCAGGGTCGCCAACAGCACCACGCCAACAGCCGCACCCGCATAGGGGCGCAGCGCGTCCGGCACCATTGCGATCAGGCCAAAGCTCATCCCCGCCAGCACAAGCAGGGTCCAGGTCACCGCCGGCCAGAAGGCGCGGGCCAGCGATTCCCACCACAGTCCCGCACCCGTCAGCCGCAGAACGCGCGACAGACGCGGCAGGGCCCCGGTCAGATCTTCTGCCGGGGCTTCTTCGGGCGTTTGGCGTTTCAGGTCGGAATCGTGGGGCATGGCGTTACTTTGTCTGCCCCTATCCTGCGGCGCGGCGGGCGATCCGGCAAGCGCTTCCTGCCCGGCTTACTGCCAGTCCGGCAAAGCCTCGCGCGCCAGCATCTCTTGCAGGGTCGGGCGCGGTCGGATCACGGCGTAACGATCGCCGTCGACCAGCACCTCTGGGATCAGCGGGCGAGAGTTATATTCCGACGACATTACAGCACCATAAGCCCCGGCAGAGCGGAACGCGACCAGATCGTCCGCCGCCATCGCGGGCAAATCCACGCCTTTCTGGAAGGTATCGCCGGTTTCGCAAACCGGGCCGACCACGTCGAAGGCGCTGACCTCTGCCCCCGGTGCGGCCTCCTTCACGGGCACGATATCGTGATGCGCGCCATACATGGCCGGGCGGATCAGGTCGTTCATGGCGGCGTCGAGGATCAGGAAATCGCGCCCCTCGCCCTGTTTCAGATAGATGACCGAGCTCAGCAACACCCCGGCATTGCCCGCGATATTGCGGCCGGGCTCGATCTCGATCTCGCAATCCAGATCACCCACGGCCTCGCGGATCACCTGCCCGTATTCGATGGGCAGCGGCGGGGCAGAGTTGTTGCGCTGATAGGGAATACCCAGCCCACCGCCCAGATCCAGACGCCGGATGTCGTGCCCATCGGTGCGCAGCGCGCGGGTCAGGTCGGCCATCTTGGCATAGGCCTGCCGGTAGGGGT
The DNA here is from genome assembly GCF_011308835.1 of Paracoccus xiamenensis. Taxonomy (GTDB): domain Bacteria; phylum Pseudomonadota; class Alphaproteobacteria; order Rhodobacterales; family Rhodobacteraceae; genus Paracoccus; species Paracoccus xiamenensis. The sequence goes on from NZ_JAAOHY010000005.1 coordinate 140,194, forward strand.
CCAGATCGGTCAGCTGGCTGCCGATATGCATGTCGATGCCAACAACCGCGATCCCCGGCAGCTTCGCCGCTTCGGCATAGACCTCACGCGCGCGGGCGATGGGGATGCCGAACTTGTTTTCCGATTTACCGGTGGCGATCTTCTCGTGCGTTTTCGCGTCCACATCAGGATTGACCCGGATCGCAATCGGGGCAACCGCGCCCAGCGAGGCCGCGACCTCGGACAAGGCCAGCAGCTCGGGTTCGGATTCGACGTTGAACTGGCGAATGCCGCCTTCCAGTGCCAGCCGCATTTCATCCCGCGTCTTGCCAACGCCGGAAAAGACGATGCGCTCGCCCGGAACGCCGGCCGTGCGCGCGCGGGCATATTCGCCGATGGACACGACATCCATCCCCGCCCCCAGATCGCCCAGCAGTTTCAGCACGGCGATGTTGGAATTGGCCTTTACCGCATAGCAGATCAGGTGATCGGGCGCCCATTCCAGCGCCTGCTGGAAGACGTTGAAATGCCGGGTCAGGGTGGCGCTGGAATAGACATAGACCGGGGTTCCAACCTCGGCCGCAATGCGGGACAGCGGGACGTCTTCGGCGTGAAGTTCGCCATTGCGGTAATTGAAGTGATCCATCAGGCGATCCTGCGAGAGCGGAGGAAAAGATAAAGCGGCAGCGCGCAGCCGATACCCAGCACCATCGCCGGAAATGTCAGCAAAGCCAACCAGTTGCGACGCACCATGGTTTCGACCAGACACCAGACTGCCAGCGCCAGCAAAGCGACGGCGACGTTCCAGCCGGGGGCCGCAGGCGGAAGACCAGCAAGCGCGCCCATCACCGCCAGCCCCAGCCAGCAGGCCCGCAGCGGCGTCAGTTCAAAACCCATTCGTCACAGCGTCGTCACGACGCCAATGCGCGCATCGCCCGACACGGTGACGCCCGGCGGTGGCGTGTCCGCCGCGGGCCGGATCGGCGGGCCGTCGACGCCGCAAGCGGTCAGTGCCAGCAGCGCGATCAGGGGCAGGTATTTCACAGCATGTCCTTCCAACGGGAGATCTGGGCGCGGACCTGATCGGGTGCAGTCCCGCCATAGCTTTGCCGCGACGCGACCGAATTATGGACGCCCAGCACGTTGAACACATCCTCGGTAATCGCGGGATGGACCGTTTGCATATCCGCCAGCGTCAGGTCTGGCAGATCGACGCCCTTCCCTTCCGCCATCGCCACCAGCGAGCCGGTGACGTGGTGGGCGTCGCGGAAAGGCAACCCGGCCTCGCGCACCAGCCAGTCGGCCAGATCAGTCGCGGTCGAGAACCCGGCCGAGGCCGCAGCCTCCATCTTGTCACGGTTGGCGGTCAGATCCGACAGCATCCCCGCCATCGCCGCCAGCGCCAGCATCAGGTTGTCGGCGGCATCGAAGACCTGTTCCTTGTCCTCCTGCATGTCCTTGGAATAGGCCAAGGGCAGGCCCTTCATCACCGTGAACAGCGCCACGGTCGCGCCGAGGATCCGGCCGATCTTGGCGCGAATCAGCTCAGCCGCGTCGGGGTTGCGCTTCTGCGGCATGATGGAACTGCCGGTCGACCATTTGTCAGACATCGACACGAAACGGAACTGGGCCGAGGACCAGATCACCAGTTCTTCGGCCAGCCGCGACATGTGAACCGCGCAGATGCTGGCGGCCGACAGGAATTCCAACGCGAAATCTCGGTCGCTGACGGCGTCGAGGCTGTTGGCCATCGGCCGGTCGAAATCCAGCGCCTTTGCAGTGGCATGGCGGTCAATCGGATAGCCGGTGCCAGCCAATGCCGCAGCACCAAGCGGAGATTCGTTCATCCGCTTGCGGGCGTCCTGAAAACGGCCAAGGTCACGCCCGAACATCTCGACATAGGCCATCATGTGATGCCCCCAGGTCACCGGCTGCGCGGTCTGCAAATGGGTAAAGCCCGGCATCACCCAATCGGCCCCGGCCTCTGCCTGCGCCAGCGCCGCCTCGATCAGGGCACGCAGCCCGCTGATCGCCGCGTCGCATTGATCGCGCACCCAAAGCCGGAAATCCGTTGCCACCTGATCGTTGCGCGAACGCCCGGTATGTAGCCGCCCCGCCGGTTCGCCGATGATCTCCTTCAGCCGCGCCTCGACATTCATGTGAATATCCTCCAGCGCCTCGCTGAAGGGGAAATCGCCGCCCTCGATCTCTGACAATACGGTGAGCAGGCCTTCCCGGATCGCCTCGGCATCTTTAGAGGTGATGATGCCCTGCGCTGCCAACATCGCGGCATGGGCCCGGCTGCCCCGGATATCCTGGGCGTAAAGCCGCCGGTCAAACCCGATCGAGGCGTTGATCGCCGTCATGATCGCGTCGGGACCAGCGGCGAAACGCCCGCCCCACATGGCATTTGCTTTGTCTTTGGGGGTCTTGGCGTCGGTCATCCGTCTGGTCCGAAAGGTTGAAGATGCTGCGTATGCTGATCCTTTATACGGCGCTTGCTGCCGGTGCAAACATGGCCGTCGCCGGAGAGGTCGATCTGGATGCTGCCAATGCCGCAGGGCTGAAGCTGGCCGCGGGCAATGGCGCGGCGGTATCGCAAACGCCTTTCACCGATCCCGAAGGGGCCGAACATACGCTTGCCGACTATGCCGGTCAGGCGGTGCTGCTGAATTTCTGGGCCACCTGGTGCGCCCCCTGCCGCGAGGAAATGCCGGCGCTGAACGCCTTGCAGAAAGAACTGGGCGGCGATGATTTCCAGGTCGTGACCATCGCCTCGGGCCGCAACCCCCAGCCCGCAATCGACAAGTTTTTCGCCGAGGCCGAGCTTGATTCGCTGCCGGTCCTGCTGGACCCGCGCCAGAAGCTGGCGCGTGAGTTTGGCGTTGTCGCCATGCCCGCCACGATCCTGATCGACCGCGACGGGAACGAGGTCGCCCGCCTGATGGGGCCGGCCGATTGGGCATCGGACGCGGCCAAGGCAGCCGTCACGCAGCTGACAGCGCCTTGACCCGGTCGTGGCAATGGCAGCTGGTGACGTGGTCGTTCACCATGCCCGTCGCCTGCATGAAGGCATAGCAGATCACCGGCCCGCAGAAGGTGAAGCCGCGCTTTTTCAGCGCTTTTGACATGGCGGTCGATTCCTCGGTCGCGGCGGGGACCTGGCTTAGGCTTGTCCAGCCGTTCTGGATCGGCCGACCGCCCACGAAACCCCAAAGATAGGGCACGAATCCCTCGCTCGATTCGATGTCCAGAAACAATCGGGCGCTGCGAATGGTGCCCTCGATCTTGCCGCGATGGCGGATGATGCCAGGATTTTGCAAGGCATTTTCAACATTTTTCGCATCCCAGCGGGCAATGCGTTCAGGGTCAAAATCCTCGAATTGCTCGCGGAAGGCGTCGCGCTTGCGCAGGATGGTGATCCAGCTGAGACCGGCCTGAAACCCGTCCAGCACCAGCTTTTCCCACAATGCGCGGGGGTCATATTCAGGCACCCCCCATTCAGTGTCGTGATAGTCGATATAGATCTGCTCGGTCCCGCACCAGCCGCAGCGCTCGGTCATTGTTATTAATCCTTAATTTCGAAAATGTTCGGGTTTCACCCCATGTTAAGACATCATCGTCATGATGCATATAGACGTAGCAAGGATTCGGTCATGATGGATGCAGGAAACGGGGATGATGACGGCGTCGAATCGGCGTTGGACTATGTGATAGATCACAGGACGCGCCTGACGATGGAGGTCGTCGACAACGCGCTGAGCCGTGGCGATGCGGTGCTGGCCTATCAGCCCATCGTCCAGGCCGACCGCCCCAGCCTGACCGCCTTCCACGAAGGCCTGATCCGAATCATCGACGATACGGGCCGCTTTATACCGCTGCGCGACTTCATGCCCGGCGCCGAAACCACTGAATTGGGGCGACGCATTGATTGCGCCTCGATCGCGCTGGGGCTGCATACTCTGCAGCAGGATTCGGGGCTGCGACTTTCGGTGAACATGTCGGCGCGCTCGATCGGGCACCCGGTCTGGATGGAAACCCTGCGCCGCGGCATTGCCCAGGACGAACGCATCGCCGAACGGCTGATTCTGGAAGTGACCGAAAGCTCGGCGATGGACATGCCCGAGGTCGTGGTCCCGTTCATGCGCGATCTGCAGGGCCGCGGCGCCAGCTTCGCGCTGGATGATTTCGGGGCCGGGCATACCTCTTTCCGCTATCTGCGCGAATTCAGCTTTGACATGATCAAGATCGACGGGCAGTTCATCCGCAAGATCGCCGAGCAGCCCGACAATCAGGTGCTGACAGCAGCATTGCAGGCAATCGCCCATCATTTCGACATGTTCACCGTCGCCGAATCGGTCGAAACGGCGGACGAGGCCGCCTATCTGATCGACATGGGGATCGACTGCCTGCAGGGATATTACTTCGGGGCGCCCACAATCACCCCACCTTGGAAGACACCCAAAGCCGCTGCGCGCTAGGCTGGCAATCCGCTGTTACCTTGCCCCTCTGGGTCGGGGTTTACGCGGGCATGGCAACGCACAGGCGGCGGCCATTGCGCCCGCCCGAAGCGCGGGTGCCTCGCCTGTCTGTGGACGGGAGCACGCCCAAATAGGCGGCATGCCGGGCGGAATGCGGGCTTTTCGATCTTACCGCTGCGGCTTGACGCTAGGTTGCAGTTCGGCATGGTGAAAGGAACGGCCTTGCGCCGGCCCAGTCTGTTCACCCGAAAGGACGCTTTCCATGACTAAAGCCGTAATCGTCTCTGCCGCCCGCACCCCGGTTGGCAGTTTTCTGGGTTCCTTCGCCAATATCCCCGCCCATGACCTCGGCGCGGCGGTACTGGCCGAAGTTGTCAAACGTGCAGGGATCGACCCGGCCGAAGTCAGCGAGACCATTCTGGGCCAGGTGCTGACCGCCGGTCAGGGACAGAACCCCGGTCGCCAAGCGCATATCAATGCAGGCTTGCCGCAGGAATCGGCGGCCTGGTTGATCAACCAGGTCTGCGGCTCAGGCCTGCGTTCGGTCGCGCTGGCGGCGCAGCAGGTGCTGCTGGGCGACGCGCAGGTTGTTCTGGCCGGCGGCCAGGAATCGATGTCGCTGTCGAGCCATGCCGCACATCTGCGCGCCGGTCAGAAGATGGGCGACATGAAGATGATCGACACCATGATCAAGGACGGCCTTTGGGACGCGTTCAACAATTATCACATGGGTCAGACCGCCGAGAACGTGGCCGAAAAATGGGGCATCTCGCGCGAGTCGCAGGACGAATTCGCCGTCGCCAGCCAGAACAAGGCCGAGGCCGCAAAGAAGGCCGGCAAATTCAAGGACGAGATCGTGCCCTTCGTGGTCAAGGGCCGCAAGGGCGATGTCACCATCTCTGACGACGAATACATCCGCGACGGCGCGACGCTGGAAGCCATGCAAAAGCTTCGGCCTGCGTTCACGAAAGAGGGATCGGTAACCGCCGGCAACGCATCGGGCCTGAATGACGGCGCCGCCGCCGTCATGGTCATGACCGAGGAAGAGGCCGCCCGTCGTGGTCTGACGCCACTGGGCCGCATCGCCTCATACGCAACGGCGGGGCTTGACCCGGCGATCATGGGCACCGGCCCGATCCCGGCCAGTCGCCGCGCGCTGGAAAAGGCCGGCTGGAAGGTCGAAGATCTGGACCTGATCGAAGCGAATGAGGCCTTTGCCGCCCAGGCCCTCGCCGTCAACAAGGACATGGGCTGGGATCCGTCGATCGTGAACGTGAACGGCGGCGCGATCGCCATCGGCCACCCGATTGGCGCCTCGGGCGCGCGAATCCTGAACACTTTGCTGTTCGAAATGGCGCGGCGCGACGCGAAGAAGGGCCTGGCGACGCTGTGCATCGGTGGCGGCATGGGCGTTGCCATGTGCATCGAGCGGTGATTGGCCCCCGTGGCGCGCAATGATCTTGCGCGCCGCACCTCAGACAGCTAGCAATATTTCACGGGTTATTTCCAGGAAGGGGGGAAGCATGTCGAAGGTAGCCATCGTAACCGGGGGCTCGCGCGGGATCGGCGCGGCCATTTCCAAGGCGCTGAAAGAGGCCGGATACACCGTTGCGGCGAATTACGCCGGCAATGACGACGCCGCCAAGGCCTTCACCGACGAAACCGGCATCAAGACCTATAAGTGGTCGGTCGCCGATTACGACGCCTGCGCCGCCGGCATAAAGCAGGTCGAGGACGAGCTTGGCCCGGTCGCGGTGCTGGTGAACAATGCCGGCATCACCCGCGACGCGATGTTCCACAAGATGACTCCTCAGCAGTGGAAAGAGGTCATCGACACCAACCTGACCGGGCTTTTCAACATGAGCCATGGTGTCTGGTCGGGAATGCGCGACCGCAAATTTGGGCGGATCGTCAATATCAGCTCTGTCAACGGGCAGAAGGGTCAGGCGGGTCAGGCCAATTATTCGGCCGCCAAGGCCGGCGATATCGGCTTTACCCGCGCGCTGGCGCAGGAAGGCGCGCGCGCCGGGATTACCGTCAACGCGGTGGCGCCGGGCTATATCGGGACCGAGATGGTGCGCGCCATTGACGAAAAGGTGCTGAACGAACGCATCATCCCGCAGATCCCGGTCGGTCGTTTGGGCGAGCCCGAGGAAATCGCACGCTGCGTGGTCTTCCTCGCGTCGGACGATGCAGGTTTCGTGTCCGGCTCGACCATTTCAGCGAACGGGGCACAATTCTTCTCGTGATCGCAGAAGAAATCCAGCCTCAGCGCCGGCCCCCTTGCGGGGCCGGTTCTTTTTGTTCCAGCCCGAGAACAGCCTTGCAAAAGCGGCGCGGCGCAGCCGGTGCGCTTCGTCATGGGCCTGCTGCTGGCGTTCCGATGTGGGAATCTGGATCATGGCACCCGCCCTTGTAAAGAATTTCTGCTAGAATGAAGATTACATCCGCAGCTTTGCCTGCAACAAACGAGTAATATTCGCGCGTTCTTCAAGAGATTCTTGAATTATGGATCACCTTCCCCTGACCGCGTTGCGTGCCTTTGAAGCGGCAGCGCGACACCTGTCCTTCACCCGCGCTGCCGAGGAGTTGCACGTCACCCCGGCAGCGTTGTCGTTCCAGATCAAGCAGCTGGAAGAACAGCTTGGGCAGCCAGTCTTCCTGCGGGCGCATCGCAGGCTGTCCCTGACACCGGTCGGGACGCAACTGCTGCCCGGAACTCGGGCCGGATTCGACCAGATCCGAAATGCCTGGAGAGAGGCGCAGCGCAGCCAGTCAGACCGCAGCCTGACCATCACGGCGGGTCCGGCATTTACCGCCAAATGGCTGGCCCCACGCCTGTTCAGCTTTGCCCGCGCCCATCCCGAGATCGAGTTACGGCTTGTCGCAAGCCTGCGCTTGTTGGATCTGGATCGCGACGGGGTCGACCTTGCGATCCGGTACGGGCTTCCCAATCCGGGCATTGGGGTCAGCCATGATCTGATGCCGCAGGACTGGCACGCCCCGATGATGTCGCCCGAAATGGCCGCGCGCTATCCAACCCCCGAAAGCCTGCGCATGGCCCCGCTTTTGCACCTGCATGATCTGGATTTCATTCACCCCACGCCCGATTGGGCCGGCTGGTTTCGTGCTGCCGGGCTGGGCAGTCCGCCAGCAAGCGGGGTCACCTTCTCGCATCACGATCACGCAGTGGATGCTGCCGTTGCGGGCGCCGGTATCATCATCGGGCGGTGGTCAATCAGCCACGACCACCTTGCGGCAGGGCGCTTGGTTGCCCCCTTTCCGGTGTCGCTGCGCACGCAGGCGGGTTTCAGGCTGTTGCATCTTTCAGGCGCTGACGACCACCCACCCATTCGCGCATTTCTGGACTGGATCGGCGCCGAAATCGCACAGATGGATCCAATGACAGAAGGGCGAGACTTTCACGAAGACTGGTAAATGAAAAAGGCCCGCGTGATCACGGGCCTTTGGTACTGGGAACCAATGTTCAGGCGTTCAGGCGCGTGATTTCTTCCTTGAGACGAAGTTTTTCCTTTTTCATCTCCGCAATCTCGAAATCGCTGGCGCCGGGCGCGCGCTGCGCCTGCTCTACCGCCTTGGAGATCTTGTCGTGCTTTTCACGGAGTTTTTCGATGTGAGCATCGACCGACATATGTGTCCTCCTGTACGCTTGTCGAACAGGAGGGATTGCAGCACAGATGATTGATTCTGTCACCCTCTATCGGCATCGGGTAACGGTAACGCGACAGCTTGGCGCAGAACCGCCTGCGCATTTTCACTAAGATTTTCAGTATCTCGCAGATGGGCGGGCCCTTCATGCATGATGAAGGGCGACAGCAGCCGCAAAGGCGCCCGCGCGCCCTTGCGGGCCCGCAGGATGATACGGCCCGCATCGCGCCCGGCCCGGGCTGTGATCGGCAGGATCGTGATGTCGCCGGCACGACCGGACAGGCCCGCCAGCAGTTGGTCCAACCGTTGCGCCAGATGGATGACGGTCAGCGTTCCGCCGGGCCTCAGCCGCCGCAGCCCCGTATCCAGCCATGCAGCCAGTGGCGTTTCCTCGTGCCGGGCCCCAGCGCGGGCGGCATCGGGCGACAGGGTGCCATTCGGAAAGAAAGGCGGGTTCATGATGACGTGATCGAAGCTTTGCGCGCGCAGTTCGGGCGGCAGGTTTGCCAGATCAGCCTCAATCACCTGCAAGGGCGCGGCATTCCGTATCGCATTGGCGCGGGCAAGCGCGGCATAGTTGGCGTCACGTTCGATCCCGGTCAGTTGCAAATCCCCGACCCGGACCGCGAGGCACAGCGAGGCCGTGCCAACCCCGCATCCCGGCTCCAGCACCGATTGCCCCGGCAGCGCCGGGCATGCGGCTGCCAGCATCACCGCATCGGCGCCAGCGCGATAACCATGAACCGGCTGCTCAACCTGCACCCGACCACCAAGGAATGCGTCGATTCGGGTGCTAGTCATCCAGGCCATGCTCGCGCAGGATGGCACGCGACATGAACAGGTCGCGATCGGCGACCATCAGCCGACGCGGCAGAATACCCAGCGAACCTTCCAGCACGCTCATATGCTGGTCGAGCGCGAAACTTTCGATTCCATCGGCGCGCAGGATATCCTGCGCGCGCATAAGTCGCAGCGGGTCGGTGGTGCGCAAAAGCTCTTTCATGGCGCAAACGCTAGCGGGCGGTTGCGCCGCTGTCCATCGCGTGGCAATTGCATGTCAGGAAAGGGAATTCCCATGGACGCTGCCGTTACCCAGACCCCGATGGACCGACTGAGCGAGACGCTTGCGCCGGAAATGGCCCAGGTGAATACGCTGATCCGTGAACGCATGGCCTCGCGCCACGCGCCGCGCATCCCCGAGGTGACGGCCCATCTGGTCGAGGCCGGCGGCAAGCGCCTGCGCCCGCTGCTGACCTTGGCGGCGGCGCGGCTGTGCGGATATGACGGCCCCTATCACATCCATCTGGCGGCAACGGTGGAATTCATTCATACCGCCACCCTGCTGCATGATGACGTGGTCGACGAAAGCAAGCAGCGCCGGGGTCGGCCCACCGCAAATCTGCTTTGGGACAACAAATCCAGCGTGCTGGTGGGCGATTACCTGCTGGCCCGCGCCTTCCAGCTGATGACCGATACCGGCGTCATGCGCGTGCTGGAGATCCTGTCAAACGCCTCTGCCACGATTTCCGAAGGCGAGGTGCTGCAACTGACAGCCGCGCAGGATCTGGCGACCGACGAATCGATCTATCTGCAGGTGGTGCGCGGCAAGACGGCGGCGCTGTTTTCGGCGGCGACCGAGGTCGGCGCGGTCATCGCCAGCGCGCCCGAGGATCAGGTTCGGGCGCTGTTCGATTACGGCGACGCGCTTGGCATCGCCTTCCAGATCGCCGACGACCTGCTGGATTACGGCGGCACCAGCGCGGTGATCGGCAAGAATACCGGCGATGATTTCCGCGAGCGCAAGCTGACGCTTCCCGTCATCAAGGCCGTCGCCGCCGCTGACGCGGCAGAGCGCGCCTTCTGGCAGCGCACCATCGAAAAGGGCGATCAGGCCGAGGGCGATCTGGAGCAGGCGCTGGCGATCATGGCCCGCCACGGCGCACTGCAGGCCGCGCGCGCCGACGCGCTTGGCTGGGCCGCCAAGGCGCGGGCGGCACTGGCCACCCTGCCCGCCGGCCCGATTCGCGACATGCTGGAAGACCTGGCCGATTTCGTGGTCGCCCGCATCGCCTGACCGCCCCCCCCCCAGCACATGAAAAAGGCCCGGCTTTTGCCGGGCCTTTTCCTTTTTCCTGCCTGCCTCAGTTATAGGCGTTTTCGCCGTGGGTGGTGATATCCAGACCCTGACGTTCGTCATTCTGTTCAACCCGCAGGCCGATCAGCGCCTTGACGATATGGATGGCGACGAAGGACACGACCGCCGACCAGATGATGCAGATCACCACACCCAGCGTCTGGGCATAGACCTGGCTGCCCATCGAGAACTCGCCCACGGTATTGGCGGCATAATCAAACACGCCCGAGCCACCCAGCGACGGTGCGGCGAAGACCCCGGTCAGGATCGCGCCCACGATGCCGCCGACGCCGTGGATACCGAAGACGTCAAGGCTGTCGTCGATCTTCAGGCGCGACTTCAGCCAGACCACCGCCCAAAGGCAGATGATGCCGGCCAGGAAGCCGATCACGATGGCGCCCATCGGCCCGACAAAACCGGCAGCTGGCGTGATCCCGACAAGACCCGCGACCACACCCGACACAGCGCCCAGCAGCGAGGGGTGGCCGCGCAGGATCCATTCCCCCAGCGTCCAGCCAAGTGCTGCGGCAGCCGGTGCGACCACGGTGTTCAGCATCGCCATCGCGGCAACACCGTTCGATTCCAGATTGGAACCCGCATTGAAGCCGAACCAGCCGATCCACAGCAGGCAACCGCCGATCAGGGTGAAGGTCAGGTTATGCGGTGCCAGCAGCTCGCGGTTATAGCCCAGGCGCGGCCCGGCGACATAGGCCGCGATCAGACCGGCCACGCCCGCGTTGATATGGATGACCGTGCCGCCCGCGAAATCCAGCGCACCATGGCCGAACAACAGCCCCGACGGCGCGTCATATGCGCTGGGGCCGCCCCACCACCAGACCATATGCGCCATCGGCAGATAGGACAGGAAGAACCAGATCACGATGAACATCAGGATCGCAGGGAATTTCAGCCGCTCGGCCGTGGCGCCGACGATCAGCGCCGGGGCGATGCAGGCGAAGGCCAGCTGGAAGATCACGAAGGTCAGCTCGGGGATATAGACCCCGGCCGAGAAGGTCTCGGCGATTGAGGACGGGGTGACGCCCGCAAGGAAGGATTTCGACAGCCCGCCGATATAGGGCGTCAGCGGCCCGGCGGATGCGGCATCACCCGCGCCGGTGAAGGCCAGCGAATAGCCGAAGGCGACCCAAAGCAGCGACATCACGCAGAAGGTGGTCAGAACCTGCATCAGCACCGACAGCACGTTCTTTGACCGCACGAGGCCGCCATAGAACAACGCAAGCCCGGGAATGGTCATCATCATGACCAGAATCCCCGACAGCAGCATCCAGGTGGTGTCACCCTTGTCCGGCACCGGTACGGCGGCTTCCTGCGCATGGGCAGCACCGGCGGCAAGCGCCAGCGCGATTGCGAGGGGGAAGATCTGTCTCATTCGGCATCACCTTTTCGTTCTGGGTCGCCACCGCGCCGGCGGCTATTGCCCTCAGAAGGCTGGGCCGGGGCCAACTGCTCAAGCCTTCAGCAGCGGACACGGGGGGCGGAAACGAAGCGCGGTCACGAAATAGGCGGAGTTTGGTGCATATGCCCAAATTGCAGGCAGATCACATACAGGTCAGGGGACTTCGCATCTGGCCTCACCTCGTGTATGCTGCGGCCCAATCAGGCCGGGGAAGCCGGTCCCGCAGGAATACAGGCTTATGGCAGAACCTCCCCGCAAGCGCCGCCAAGTGGTGGCCGAACGGCGTTACGCGAATCCGACCAAACCGTCCGGCAAGACGCCGCGCGGCAAACCCGGCCGCCGCGCCCCCGTCCGTCGTGGCAACGCAGTCACCCGCGGCGTCAGCGGCTTTTTCCGGCTGATCTGGCGCGCGATCTTCGGCACCATCTGGGCCACGACCCTGACCGTGTTCGGCCTTATCGGACTGGCGACCTTCTATTATTACTCGCAATTGCCCGAATCCTCGGCGCTGTTCGACGGTCGTGCGCGCGGCGGCGTGACCATGCTGGACCGCGAAGGCAAGGTCTTTGCCTGGCGGGGCGAGACTTATGGCTCGGTCAGCCCCGACAAGATCGCGCCCTCGCTGCGCAATGCCGTCGTCGCGACCGAAGACAGGCGTTTCTATAGCCATCTGGGCATCGACCCGCGCGGCATCGCCAGCGCCATCAAGATCAACATGGCCGCGGGCCGCGGGCCGCTGGAAGGTAATGGCGGCTCGACCATCACGCAGCAGGTCTCGAAACTGCTGTGCCTGGGCGAGACCTTCGACCCCACCCGCTGGGAAGACGAAGCCGCTTATGAGGCCGAGTGCCGGACCTCCTCGATCTGGCGGAAGATCAAGGAAGTCCCCTTCTCATTCGCGATGGAGCTGAAATACACCAAGGACGAGATCCTTGGCATCTACATGAACCGTTCCTATCTGGGCGGCGGTGCGCGCGGCTTCGAAGCCGCTTCAGAGCGTTATTTCGGCAAACATGCCAGCGAGGTCACAGTGGCCGAATCGGCGATGCTGGCCGGGCTGCTGAAAGCGCCCAGCTATTTCGCGCCCACCTCGAACATCAATCGCGCGCAGGACCGGGCGAATGTGGTGCTGACGCTGATGCACGATCAGGACCGCATCACTGACCAGGAATTCGAACAGGCCAAGGCCAATCCGGCGGTGCTGTCGCAAGCAGCGGCGGCGCGGGCGGGCGGTTATTTCGCCGATTGGCTGATGGAATCGGGGCCGGGCTTCCTGACCACCGAAACCACCGAGGACGTAACCATCCTGACCACCTTGGACCAGAAGGTACAGCAGGCCGCCGAGCGTGCGCTGAAGGCAACCTTCGAGGCCAAGGTCAAGGACGGATCGAAGGCCGAGGCCGCCGTTGTCGTGCTGTCAGCCGATGGCGCCGTCCGCGCGATGATCGGCGGGCGTGACGAGAAGGTCTCGGGCGTGTTCAACCGCGCCACCCAAGCCAAGCGCCAGACCGGATCCAGCTTCAAGCCCTTCGTCTTCGCGGCCGGGCTGGATCAGGGCATGACCCCGGACAGCATCGTCAATGACGGCCCGCTGACCATCAACATCCGCGGCAGCGCGCCGTGGTCGCCGCAGAACTATACCCGCCGCTTCTCGGGCGACGTGACCATGACCACGGCGCTGAAGCAGTCGCTGAACACCGCCACCATCCGCATCCAGGAAAAGGCCGGCCGCGATTCGGTGCGCCGCATCGCGCAGGAATTCGGCGTTGGCGCAGAACTTCCCAATGTCCCGTCGCTGGGCCTTGGCGTGTTCGATTCGACCCTGCTGGAAATGACCGGCGCTTATGCGGGCATCCGCAACGGCGGCCGGGCCGTGCGCCCTTACGGCGTGGTCGAGCTGCGCATCCGTGGCGAGGAAAGCCCGATGATCGCCCAGACCGGCGGCATGGGACAGCGCGTCATCTCGCAGCAGGCAGCGGCCAACCTGATCTATATGATGGAACAAGTCATCGAAGGCGGCACCGGGCGCCGCGCCGACCTGGGCGACCGCCCGGCGGCGGGCAAGACCGGGACCACCTCGTCCTACCGGGATGCGTGGTTCATCGGCTTCACCGACCAGTTCGTGACTGGCGTCTGGATGGGCTATGACGACAACACGCCGCTGACCGGCGTGACCGGCGGCGGCCTTCCGGCGGAAATCTGGCAGGCGGTCATGCAGGAAATCCACGAAGGCCTGCCGGTCGAGCCGCTGGGACGCTTTGTCGGCGACGAAGGTTCGCGCATCGGCGACGGCGTGGCGCCTTCGGTCCGGGGCGACGACCTGCTGGCCAATGCGCTCAGCGCGGCGCTGACCAATATGGGCGGCGATTCAGCCGGCGCACCGGCAGGCCAGCCGATTGTCAGCGGGTCGAACGAGCCGCTGGCCGATGCGCTGTCAGCCGCGCTTGGCCAGCCGGCACCGACGCCGCAGGTCGGCGGACAGGCCCAGGGCACGGCACCGGTCTTCCCCGGCAGCACGGCCAGCTCGACCGATGCCGGCCGTGGGGTCACCAACGCACCGGAATCGGCCGACAGCGATCCGCTAAGCGACGTCTTGCGCGGCATCGAAGGCCTGAACTGAGGCCCACCTGAACAAGGAAAAAGGCGCGCCCCGACCGGGACGCGCCTTTTTTCATGCGTGTTGCGCGGGGGGTCAGCCTGCCCGTTGCAGCGCCGCAGTCAGCGCCGCAACATCGCCCCTATTCTGGGCCAGCATCGCGCCGATTTCCGCCCGCTCCGAAGCGAGCATGTTCACGCCCTCGATGACGATGTTGAAATACTTGCTGCTGCCGGACTTGTCCGAAACGTGCCATTCCACCTGCATCGGCGCCCGCCCGTTCAGCTTCGCGACCGAGGTCACCACGAAGAACGACTTCACCGGCTTGGCCCCCGTCACCTCGATCTGCGAGCCGATGAATTCGCGGAAGCGCGCGCCATATTTGCGCCCGATATAGCCCTGGAAGGCCTGCTTGTAGCCCGCGAACTGTTGCGGGCTCAGCTGCCGCGCTGCCGGCCCCAGCGCCGAACGTGCGATCACATCGACATCGGCATAGCGGGCGAAGATCGCCTCGAACTGCTGATACATCTGCGCCGGGGGCTGGCCGGAATTGATGACGCCGTAGACCTCATTCAGCGATTGCTGGATCAGGGCGCGCGCCTCGTTGGTATCCAACGCCTGCGCGGGCAACGCCGCCAGCGCCGCGCCCCCGGCCAGAAGGCCCATGAAGCCGCGCCGCGAGCTATTCTTCGTAAGGATCGTAAGGGTCAATTTCGCCCCCTTCCATGCCAAGTTCATACCAGCGGTGGTTCAGATACAACAACCGCGTCTGCGCATAGCTATCCGCACTGTCATACAAGATGGAATCGACGGTATCGCCAAAACGCGCCCGGTCACTGACTTTTGAAGCCAGCTTGATGCCGGTGATGGTCAGCGCCTCGTGGTCGTCGATCACGTAATCCAGCGGGTCGATGAACAGATCGACCACCTTGCCGAGGGTATCGCGCTGGGTCGATGGCCCCAGCAACGGCAGCTCGACATAGGCGCCTTCGGGGGCGCCCCAGACATACAGCGTCTCTCCGAAATCGGTGTCGACTTCGTCCAGCCCGAATTCCTGACCGGCTGGGTCGTGCAGCCCGCCAAGCCCCAGCGTCGAGTTGATAAGGAAGCGCCCGGTATTCTGCGCGGCCTTGCCGGGGCGACCTTGCAGCAGGCTGTTGACCACCTTGCCGGGCAACGTCAGGTTTCCGCCGACATTGCCGACCACCACCAACACGCCATTCTCGCGCTTGTCTTCGCCTTCGCCATCCGCCGACGACGCGGTAAACGGCCGGATGAGGTTCTCGTCGATGCTTTTGTTGAAGGCATGGACGCGGCGGTTGGTGGTCTCGTAGGGGTCGTTGATCTGCCCCGGCGTGCCCGCTGCGCAACCCGCCAGCAGCAATGCAGCCGGAAAAAGGGCACGGCGGAAGGGATTTGCTAACATTTCGGCGGTATACCTCTGTGACTGACAGAATTCGCCACACCCGTTGCCGGTGGCCAGCGAAACGGGAATAAGGAATGCGGCCCGCCACAGCAAGGCGGGCGGTTAGATGATCGGAACGGTATGGCACGCACGACCAGCGACGACAGGGGATATGCGGAACTGCGCGCGGCCCGTGGGGGCAATTTCGGGTTGCTGGCGGCGGTGGCGGTTTTCTCCCTTGCGGTCAACCTGTTGATGCTGACCGGCCCGCTGTTCATGCTGCAGGTTTACGACCGTGTCCTGGGCTCACGCTCGGTCGAGACGCTGGTGGCGCTGTTTCTGCTGGTGGTCTTCCTTTTTGCCGTCATGGGCATCGTCGATCTGGCGCGTGGCCGAATCATGCAGCGCGTTGCCTTACGCTTTCAGCAGCGTTTGGACCGGCGGGTTTTCGCCGCCGCGCTGGAAGATGGCATCGCCACCGGCTCTGATGCAGTGGCGCGTGGCGGCATGCGCGACCTGGAGGCGGTGCGCAACCTGATCGCCTCACCCATCAGCCTGGCGCTGTTCGATCTGCCCTTTGCGCCGCTTTACCTTGTGGCAGTCTATATCTTCCACCCCATCCTGGGTGTTGTAGCGACGATCGGCGGGCTGATCCTCGTGCTGACCACGGTACTGAATCAGATCTCGGGCAAGCGGGCGCTGCAACAAAGCGCAGTTGCCGGGCAGGCCGCTGAACGCATGTCTGACATGTTCCGCGATGAGGGCGAGGTGATCGGGGCGCTTGGCATGCGCGATGCCGCATTTGCGCGGTGGAGCGCGGCGCGCCGCACTGCCGCCGAAGCGGGACTGGCAGGTTCTGATTCCAGCCAGCTTTACACAGTGTTCTCCCGCAGCTTCCGGCTGTTCCTGCAAAGCGCCATGCTGGCGGCCGGGGCGTGGCTGGTGCTGCGTCAGGAACTGACGCCGGGGGCGATGATTGCCGCCTCGATCATGATGGGTCGGGCCTTGCAGCCAATCGAGGTTCTGGTCGGTCAATGGTCGCTGGTGCAGCGCGCACAGGATGGCTGGCGCCGGCTGGGGGCGCTGCTGACACGCCGCCCGCCCATGCCGTCGCGCACCGCCCTGCCCCGGCCAAAGGCGCAGCTGGATGTCAGCCAGCTGAGCGTCGTGCCACCGGGCGAACGTGCGCCGACACTGCGCGGGGTCAGTTTCTCCTTGCCGCCGGGCAATGCGCTTGGCGTCATTGGCGCCTCGGGCGCGGGGAAATCGACGCTGGCCCGCGCGCTGATTGGCGCATGGCCGCCCGCCGCTGGCAGCATCCGGCTGGGCGGCGCCACATTGGACCAGTTTCCGCTGGATGAGCTCGGCCGTCTGGTCGGCTATCTGCCCCAGCAAGTGACGCTGTTTGACGGCACCGTTGCCGAAAACATCGCCCGGCTGGACAGTCAGCCCGATTCCAACCGCGTGGTACAGGCTGCGACGGCCGCCGCCGCCCATCAGATGATCCTGAACCTGCCCAAGGGCTATGACACGCCGCTGGCACAGGCGGGCGGTCAGCTTTCGGGCGGGCAGATCCAGCGCATCGGACTGGCCCGCGCGCTGTATACCGATCCGGTGCTGCTGGTGCTGGACGAACCGAACGCCAACCTCGACAACGAGGGCTCGCAGGCGCTGAACATGGCGATCCGCCGCATCAAATCGCAAGGCGGCGCGGTCATCATCATGGCCCATCGCCCGGCGGCCATCGCCGAATGCGAATTGTTGCTGATGCTGGATCACGGGGGCGTCCGTGCCTTCGGACCGCGCGACGAGGTGCTGAAATCCGTGGTTCAAAATGCGCAGGCGATCCAGAACGCGCGCAGCGCAGGGGGGGTGACCTGATGTCTGGTTCGTCGAAACCTGCAAATGAATGGTCGGCCCGCGCGCCGATGACGTTGGGGTTGGTGGCGATTTTCGTGCTCTTCGCGGGCTTTGGCGCCTGGGCTGTGGGCACGAGGATCGCCGGCGCGGTCGTCGCCCCCGGCCAGGTCGAGGTCGAACAGCACCGCCAGGTCGTCCAGCACCTCGACGGCGGCGTAGTCGAAAAAATCCTCGTGCGCGAGGGCCAGCAGGTGGGCGCGGGCGATGTGCTGATCCAGCTGGACGGCAACCTGCTGCGTACCGAGCTCACCATCGTCGAGGGGCAATATTACGAAATCCTGGCCCGCCGCGGCCGGCTGGAGGCCGAGCGCGACGAAAGCGATGCCATTTCCTTTCCGCAGGTACTGCTGGACAGCGCCGCCGGACAGGAGACGCTGAACCATTTGATGGCGGCGCAGCAAAGCCTGTTCACGACCCGCCGCAACACCTTGCAGCAATCACTCGATCAGCTGGCGACGCAGACGCAGCAGATCGACAACCAGATCGAGGGCATCAGCGCCCAGGCCGTCGCCGCCGAGGCGCAGCGCGGCCTGATCGGCCAGGAACTGACGGACCAACGCTCACTGCTGGACAAGGGGTTGGCGCAGGCGCCGCGCGTGCTGGCACTGGAACGCGAGGCTGCCGCGATCGACGGGCAGATCGGCGAATTGCAGGCAATGCGCGCCCAGGCCGAAACCCGGCAGACCGAGATCAACATCACCCGGTTGCAGAAGAAAAGCGAACGGCGCGAACAGGCCGAGACCGAGCTGCGCGATCTGGGCTATCGCGAACTGGAACTGGCCGAGCGCCGCCGCTCGCTGATAGAACAACTGTCGCGGCTGGATATTACCGCGCCGGTCGCCGGGATCATTCACCAGATGCAGGTGACCACGCCCCGCTCGGTCATCCGCGCGGCCGAACCGATCCTTTATATTGTGCCACAGGACCGCCCGCTGCTCATCGCTGCCCGCGTAGCCCCGATCAATATCGACGAGGTTGGACCCGGCCAGTCGGTCAAGCTGTATTTCTCTGCCTTCAACAGCCGCACGACCCCGGAAATCGACGGCGTGCTTAGCCAGGTGTCAGCCGATGCGCTGGTGGATGAGGCGACGAGTACCTCGTACTATCGCGCCGAGGTGACCATCCCGCCCGAAGAGCGCGACAAACTGGGTGATCTGGCGCTGATTCCGGGAATGCCGGTCGAGGTCTATATCCAGACCGGCAAACGCAGTCCCGCTGCCTATCTGATCAAACCCTTCACGGACTATTTCACCCGCGCCTTCCGCGAAAGCTAAGGCATTTCGGGTCCGGCTTGCGGTCACCGCCAAGCCGGACCCGAAGAATTCACCCGAGGCCACGCAGTCGGCGCAGTCGGCGATCAACCGGTCAGGCTCGCTGCGCGACCGGTTGCTGAAGTCGCGGATCAGACGCCCGGCATCGTCTCGCCCAGGAATGCCAGGAAGTCGGACCAACTGCGCTGATCGGCCTCTTCGCGATAGCGATCCGAGCCAAAGACCGTAAAGGCATGCGGCGCACCGGCATAGATTTCCGCCTTATAGGGCGTCCCCGCCCCTTCCAGCTGGTCAATAAAGCCGGCGAAGGTGGCCATGTCCGGGCCAGTATCGGCACCGCCGTGATAGATGCGGATCGGTGCCTTGGCCGCGCTGTAATCCTGACCCTCGGGCGTATCGAGGCCGCCGTGGAATGTGGCATAGCCAAGAACATCCGCCGGCTGGGCACGGGCCATTTCCAGAACCGCCGCACCACCGAAGCAATAGCCGGCGACGACTGGCGCGGTCAGCCCCTGTGCGGCCGCGGCCTCCAGTCCGGCGGTCATCAGCGCGCGCATTGTCTCGCGGTCATCGTAAAGCTTCTGCGTTTCGGCGCGGTTGGCCTCCATCGAGTCGGGGCGGACGCCCTTGCCGTAAAGGTCGATGGCGAAGGCGTTATAGCCCTGCTCGGCCAGCATGTCGGCACGCTTCTTCTCGTAATCGGTCAGGCCGTCCCAATCGTGGATCAGCACGACCGCCCCCTTGGGGTTTTCGGCCTTGGCGACATAGCCCTCGAACGTGCGGTCGCCGGCGCTGTAATCGACCGCCTCACCTGCATAGGCCGCGCCCGAAAGCACCATCGCCGCCGTCGCTGCAATGAATTTCATGGTGAACCTCGCTTTCCCTGATCGGAGGAAACGGATCAGGGCCGGGCAAAGTTCCGCAGGGTCAGCTCTTGCGGCCGATCTTCGGTTCCGTCCCGGCCTGCAGGCGGGCGATGTTTTCCTTGTGCCGCCAGAAGATCAGCACCGCCATAAACAGCGCGGCGGCGGCGATCTGCCCCTTGCCGATCAACAGCGCCACCAGCGGCGATGTCCCCACCGCCACCAGCGCCGAAAGCGAACTGATCCGCGCGATCAGCGCCGTCAGCAGCCAGACCGCACAGGCCGCCAGCCCCAGCGGCCAGTAAAGCGCAATCAGCGTGCCCAGAAAGGTCGCAACCCCTTTGCCACCCTTGAAACCCAGCCAGACCGGAAAGCAATGGCCGAGCAGCGCACCTGCGCCGGCCACCACCGCTGCCGTATCGCCGCCAAGCCAACGCGCCAGCAGGACCGCAATCGCGCCCTTGCCGCTGTCCAGAAGCAGCGTCGCCAGCGCCGCCCCCTTATGGCCGGTGCGCAGCACATTGGTCGCCCCGATATTGCCCGAGCCGATCTGACGCAGATCCCCCAGCCCGAGCGCGCGGGTAATGACGATCCCGAAGGGAACGGAACCGATAAGATAGCCCAGAATGGCCCAGATCACTGCGATCATCCGAATACCCTTTCACCGCCAACCCACGTGCCCAGGACCCGGCCCTGCATCCGCGCCCCGTCAAAGGGCGTGTTTTTCGACTTTGAAAGCAGCGTGAAGCGGTCCAGCACAAAGGGCGCATCTGCATCGAACAAGACCAGATCGGCAGGCGCATCGACCGCCAGCCGGCCACCGTCCAGCCCCAGCCGCCGCGCCGGGTTCAGCGACATCGCGCGGAACAGCTGCGGCAAGGTCAGCCCGCCTTGATGATACAGCCGCAACGCCGCCGGCAGCAGAGTTTGCAGGCCAACCGCGCCGGGGGCAGCCTCGGCAAAGGGCAAGCGCTTGGATTCCTCGTCCTGCGGGGTGTGGAAGGATGCGATCACGTCGATCTCGCCGTCGGCCACGGCCTGTACCATGGCCAGGCGGTCATCCTCGGCGCGCAGGGGTGGGGTGAAGCGGAAGAAGGTTCGATAGCCGCCGACGTCGAATTCGTTCAGCGTCAGATGGTGGATCGAGATCCCAGCCGTCACGTCCAGCCCGCCCGCACGCGCGCGGCGCAGCGCGGGAAGCGCCCCCGCCGTGGTGATCTGGTCGGCGTGATAGCGCCCGCCGCTCATCGCAACCAGCGCCAGATCGCGTTCCAGCCCCATAAGTTCTGCCACGGGCGAGACATCGGCGATCCCGTAAAGCGAGGCGAACTTGCCCTTGGTCGCCGCCGCGCCCCTGGACAGGTTCGGTTCCTGCGGGTGACCGACAATCAGCGCGCCCAGACCGCGCGCATAGGTCATGCAGCGACCGAACAGCTTGGCGTCCGGCACGACGCGCACGCCATCGGTAAAGGCCACGGCGCCGGCATCGCAAAGAAAGGCCATCTCGACCATCTCGCGGCCCTCGCGGGACTTGGTCAACGAGGCCATGTGGCGCACGCGGACGATCGAGTCCAGCGCGCGCTTGGCCACGAAATCCAGGCTTTCGGGGTTGTCGATGGGCGGCGCCGTATCGGGGCGCACGATCATGGTAGTGACGCCACCCGCCGCCGCCGCGCGCCCGGCACTGGTATAGGATTCCTTGTGCCGCTCGCCCGGCTCGCCCACCTTGACGCCCCAATCGACGATGCCGGGGGCAAGGCAGCGGCCGTTGCAGTCGATCACCGTGGCATCGCTGGGGGCGTCAGCATCGCGCGCGGCGATGAAGCCGTCCTGAACCGTCAGGCTGCCGGGGCCGTCTGTGCCGGTTTCGGGGTCGATCAGCCGGGCGTTATCGAAATGCAGGATCATACCGCGTCCCTCTGGATTTTCTGCAGCAGTTTATAGACGTCATCCGCATCCTCGATCGCTTTGAAGGCCGCGTGATAATTGGGCCGCCTGCCACTTTCCAGCCGCCCCTCGTAGAACCGGACCGAGGGCGGATCGCCCTTCATCAGCCGAAAGCTGGTCTCGGACGTGATCGGCCATGATATCAGCCGGCGCTTGCCCAGCAGGTTCGAACCGCCGGCGAAAGCGCGCCGGTTGCTGAGGCTGTAGAACTTGCGCCGTTGCAGCAGGTATTCCCAGACCGCATCCGGGATCAGCCGCAGCAGCCCCAGCAGCAATAGCGGCAATCCGATGATTCCGATCAGCCAGGCCTCGAACTTGCCGCCTTTCACGCCATAAGCCCAACCAGCGGCGCACATGGCCCCGCCAAATGCGGTGATGATCGATCCGGCAACAAGATTTCCCACCACCGCCTTACCGAATTTCAGCTTTGGGCGGGACCAGCCTTGCCAATACAGTTCCTCGCCGTCTTCAAGGATCGCATCCCAGCCCGGTTGCGCCGAGCCGGGCGATTGAATGACCGCGCCGGCCTTGGCGGCATAGCGCTCGCGATAGGTGGCGGGTTCTTCGATTTTCACGCGCCTGCCCCGTCGGCTGGCCGATCGGATCCGCGCTGGATCTGCCGGATCATCGCCATGACGCGGTCGGCGTCAGCGACGAAGTGAAAACCCGGCCGCGTGCGCTTGCCGCGCATGGCTGGACCGAACATGATCGAGGGCGGCTCGGTCGCGACATATTCGGTGGTCGTGGCGGCGTCGATGGGATAGCTGACCAGCCGGCGCCCCTGAAAAGGCATGTCGGTGCCGATGATGGCGCGGTGGTCGGTCAGCGTATAGAAGCTGCAAGACAATGTGAAATACGCCCGCAACGCCTGCCCGAGCATTTGCCGCAAGCCAGTGAAGACGAAGATCAGGCCGAATGCTGCGAACAGCGGGCTGGCATACGCGGCCCCCCACATCCAGAACAGCGCAAAGCCGACCATGAACAGCCCCGGAAGGATCCGTCCCAGTTCAAGCAGGTCAAGCCGGATGCGGGCTTCGGGGCGGCCCTGCCACAGGATCTGCTCGCCCGGGTCCAGAATGCCCTGCCAGCCGGGGTGATCGACCGGCACCGGCGGCGGCGTGGCGGCATCAGACATAGGTGCCCTCTGCCAGCGCCCGCCCACGTTCGGCGCGCAGATTGCGGGCCAGAAGGTCCATCGCCGCCATGCGAACGGCCACGCCCATTTCGACCTGATCCTGAATCACGCTGCGGTTGATGTCATCGGCAATGGTGCCGTCGATTTCCACGCCCCGGTTCATCGGACCGGGATGCATGACAATGGCGTCCGGCTTGGCATGGGCCAGCTTGTCGGCGTCCAGCCCCCAGCGGTGATAATATTCGCGCTCGGACGGAATAAAGCCGCCATCCATGCGCTCCTTCTGAAGCCGCAGCATCATCACCACATCGGCGTCCTTCAGGCCCTCGCGCATGTCCTCGTAAATCTCGCAGCCGAATTCGGCGGCACCGGCGGGCATCAGCGTGGCCGGGCCGACAAGGCGGATGCGGTTTTCCATCTTGCCCAGCAGGATCAGGTTCGACCGCGCCACGCGGCTGTGGGCGATGTCGCCGCAGATGGCCACGGTCAGCCGGTGCAGCCGATCCTTGGCGCGGCGGATGGTCAGCGCGTCCAGCAGCGCCTGCGTCGGGTGTTCGTGGCGGCCGTCGCCTGCGTTCAGCACCGCGCAATTCACCTTTTCCGCCAGCAGGTTGACCGCGCCGGAACTCGGGTGCCGCACCACCAGCAGGTCGGGCCGCATGGCGTTCAGGGTCAGGGCGGTGTCGATCAGCGTCTCGCCCTTTTTCACGCTGCTGGTCTGCATGGACATGTTCATCACATCCGCGCCCAGCCGCTTGCCCGCCAGTTCGAAGCTGGACTGCGTGCGGGTCGAATTTTCGAAGAACATGTTGATCTGGGTCATCCCCGACAGCGCGTCGGAATGCTTGATCGTGCGCCGGTTCAGGTCGACATAGCTGTCGGCCAGATCCAGAATCGAGGTGATTTCGGGCGGCGAGAGGGGCTCGATCCCCAGCAAGTGGCGGGCGCGGAACGTCATTTGGAACCCCTTTCGGACTGCGCCCTCTATCGCAAACCGGGCGGCTTGCGGCAAGGGTTCGGGTTGCGGTCGGGCTTGCCGCGAACCGGCGCGCAGCCTACCTTCGCGGCGATGGAATCGGATCTGACATGGCGCGGCGTCGAGATTGACGGCTGGACGGCGTTGGCGTTGCTGGAATGGCAGCGCGAGCTGGGCGTGGACGAACCGATGCTGGACGCCCCACTTGACCGGACCGACCTGCCCCCGCCGCCAAAGCCCGCGCCGGTCATGCCCATGACAGCGGCCCCTGCCGCGCCGATGGTCGCGGCAGAGCCGGACCATGCCGATTTCCAGAACGAGGCCGAATCGCTGGCGGCCTCGGCGCAAACGCTGGATCAACTGGCCGAGGCGCAGCAGTCCTTCGACGGGCTGCAACTGAAGCGGGGGGCGCGCAATTTCGTCTTCTCGGACGGCGATCCAAAGGCGCGGGTGATGATCATCGGCGAAGCCCCGGGCGAGGAAGAGGACGCGCAGGGCCGCCCCTTTGTCGGGCGGGCGGGGCAATTGCTGGATCAGATGTTTGCGGCCATCGGCATGGGCCGCGAGGTCCCGGACGCGACCCGCGCCATCTATATCGGCAATGTGCTGAAATGGCGTCCACCCGGCAACCGCCGCCCCTCGCCAGATGAAATCGCGCTGTCGCTGCCCTTCCTGCGCCGTCAGGTCGAACTGGCCGACCCGGAGGTGTTGGTGCTGATGGGCAATACGCCATGCCTCGCCGCGCTGAACCGCGAAGGGATCCTGCGCCTGCGCGGCAAATGGGTCGAGGCCTTCGGCCGCCCTGCGCTGCCGATGACCCATCCGGCCTACCTGCTGCGCAACCCCGTCGCCAAGCGCGAGGCATGGGCCGACCTGCTGTCGCTGGCCGACCGGTTGAAGCTTTAGTTCGCGGGGCCGAGCCTGCGGATACCCGCGCGCAGCCTTTGCGGCTCTGGTCGGGGATCTGCGGGTGCAGATTCCACAATATGCGGTGTGACCGGTGCGGATGCCGGTTCCGGTTCGGTCACAACCGGTGCCGGGGTCGAAAAGACCGGGGCGGCGACAGGCACGGGCGGTGCAACAGGCGCAGGTGTCACGGCCACAGGGGCAGCCGGGGGCACTGCGGGCTGCACAGGCAGATCGGCACCACGCTGCGCGCCCGGCAGGCGGCGCATGCCACCTGCGCCCTGACGGGACAGGCGGTCCATCGCCTCGGCGCTGCGGCGGGAATTGTGATAGATGCCGATCAGCACGATCAAGGCAGCCATCGCGGCCCCAATGGCCAGCAGGCCCGGCCCGGCGGCGTCCAGCATGGCCGATGCGCCCTGTTCGCGCAGCGCCCATGCGTCGCGCGCGACCATGCCAACGCCCGCAACGGCCCCTAGCCACAGCAGGATTTCAAGGATCTGGATCAGGCGGTATCGAATATTCACTGTCATGGCGCGATCAGTACGAATATTCGCCGTAGATGCGATTCAAATCTCCGTGCCATTCCCCGTGATATTTCGCGAGGAGTTCATCCGCCGGCACCCGTCCGGTATCAACGCTTTCCTTCAATGCGTTCAGGAAATGCGTCTCGTCCGGGACCAGCCCGCCAGCACCGGGACGGGCGCGGGCCTTCAGCCCGGCCTCGGCAATCGCCACCGCCTCGCGTGCCAGATCGTGCAGCTTCACGCCGCCCGCCTCGCCCTGCAGGGCATCGCGGCCAGCGGCACGGCGCAGGCCCTCACGGGTTTCGGCGTCAAAGCCCTTGACCAGATCCCAGGCCGCATCCAGCGAGGATTGGTCATACAGCAGCCCCACCCACAGCGCCGGCAGCGCGCAAAGCCTGCGCCACGGGCCGCCATCGGCCCCGCGCATCTCGATGAACTTCTTGACCCGCGCTTCGGGGAAGACGGTGGTCATGTGGTCCGCCCAGTCGGAAAGCGTCGGCTTCTCGCCCGGCAGGGCCGGCAACTCGCCTTTCAGGAAATCGCGGAAGCTTTGCCCCAAAGCGTCGATATATTTGCCGTCGCGATAGACGAAATACATCGGCACATCGAGCACATAGTCGACCCAGGCATCATATCCAAAGCCGTCGTCGAACACGAAGGGCAGCATCCCGGTACGGTCGGCATCAAGGTTCTGCCAGATATGCGCGCGCCAGCTTTTAAAGCCGTTCGTCTTGCCGTCGAGGAAAGGCGAATTCGCAAACAGCGCCGTCGCCACCGGTTGCAGCGCCAGCGAAACCCGCAGCTTCTGGACCATGTCGGCTTCCGAGGCAAAGTCCAGGTTCACCTGCACGGTGCAGGTCCGATACATCATGTCGGTGCCCAGCGTGCCGACCTTGCGCATATAGGGCGTCATCAGTGCATAGCGCCCCTTGGGCATCATCGGCATCTGATCGGCGTGCCAGATCGGGGCCGCGCCCAGACCGATGAAACCCGCGCCGATCTGGTCGGCGACTTCACGCACCTCGGCCAGATGCTGGTTCACCTCGTCGCAGGTCTGGTGAATCGTCTCCAAGGGCGCGCCGGACAGTTCCAGTTGCCCGCCCGGTTCCAGGCTGACATTGGCACCATTGCGCTGAAGCCCGATGATCTTGTCCTGTTCGAACACAGGCTCCCAGCCGAAACGCTGCTGCAAGCCTTCCAGCATCGCCTTGATCGACCGCTCGCCATCGTAAGGCAGCGGCAGGTATTCGGGTTTTGTATAGCCGAATTTCTCGTGCTCGGTGCCGATACGCCAGTTTTCGCGCGGCTTCTCGCCCGAGGATATATATTCGGCAAGCTGATCGCGATTCTCGATCAGGCCGCCGCCCTGCTGAGGAATGGACATCTCGGACCCCTTCACGTTTGGCGGAACAGGTGGCGCGCGGCAGCCCCCGAGTCAACCCGACTTCGTCAATCCGGCTTTTCCTGCCCGGGCTGCGGCGCCGTCCAGACGACACGCAGCGACGGGCCGTCCCGCTTTGCAAGGGCGCTGGTGATGCGGCCCATATCGACGCCCGGAAGGGCGGTGAAGGCATCGGCCAGTTGGTCGGCGCCGCGCGCCTCGACCGGGATCAGCAGGGCCTGACCGTCGCGGGTTTTCAGGCGCCAGTTGTCATGCCCGTCCAGCCGGATCAGGCGAATCTCGGCCAGATCGCGCAAGGCCACGCTGCCGCCAAGCGCGCGCGCGGCGTAATAGCGGATCTCGCCTTCGTCGATGTCCAGCACGCCGGGTGCGGCGATGTCGCGATGAAAGGCAAGCCGGCGCCAGCTGCCCAGCATCCACGCGGCGCAGATCGCAAAGCCCAAAAAGCCGAGCCCGGCGAAGAACCAGCCGCCCCAAGTCGCCACCCAGCCGGCAAGCGCCATGCAGGTGGCCGCCGCCATCAGCTCGCGGCGGGGCGCAAGCCATGCGGCCAGTTCTGGGCGGATCACCCCCATCTGGACAACGCGTCCTCGTCCGCGTCCTTGGCCGCGACCCATTGGCCGGGCCCGTCCGGGCCGATTTCCCGCTTCCAGAACGGGGCGCGGGATTTCAGGTAATCCATCAGGTATTCTGCGGCCTCGAACGCCTCGGCCCGGTGGCGGGCGGCGGTGGCCACGCACATGATCGCCTCGCCCACGGGCAGGCGGCCGTATCGGTGGATGACGGCCAGATCGATCAGGTTCCAGCGCGCCTGCGCCTTGGCCGCGATGTCGGTCACGGCTTTTTCCGTCATGCCGGGATAGTGTTCCAATTCCAGCGCGACCATGGTGCCGGTATCGTCGCGCACGAGGCCCGAAAACGTCACCACCGCGCCTGCGCCCGCGCCGAAACCGTCCAGCAGGCGGGCCAGATCGAAGGGCTCGGGCTGGATGCGGATCAGCATCAGCCGCCAGTCATGGGCGGGAAGAAGGCCACTTCGCGCACATGTTCCAGCTTGTGGTCGAAATCGACCAGTTCCTGATCGGCGGCGACGCGATAGGAAGACAGGTCCGACAGCGCCGCAGCATAGCGTTCATCCCGCGCGATCAGCTGGTTGACCAGCCCGCGCACGGTGCTGGCGCCGGTATCCACACGCTCGCGCGGTTCGCCGATGCGTTCGCGGATCCAGGCGAAATACAGCACGTCGATCTTCATTTCGGCCCCCTATTTCGGCCCGCGCAGATAGGGCATCGCCTTGCGGAAATAGTCCCAGCCGGTCCAGGCGGTCAGCCCGGCTGCAATCCAGATCAGGAACAGCCCGATGAATGTCGCAATCGAGGACCACGTGATATCCCCCGGCAGCCCGGCCTCACCCAACAGTGGCGGGCGACCATGTTCGACATAGGCCAGCCCCGTGCCCAGAAACAGCACCGAGATGGCGACCATCTGCGCGGTGGTTTTCCATTTTGCGATCTTGGTCACGGCCAGTTTGGTGGCGTTATCGCCCAGCGATTCGCGCAGGCCGGACACGAAAACCTCGCGGAACAGGATCACCGTGACCGGCAGGATCAGCCAGGGGTTCATGCCGGAATAGCCGGTGATGACCACAAGCGCGATGACCACCATCGCCTTGTCGGCAATCGGGTCCATCGCCGCGCCAAAACGGCTTTGCTGGTTCCAGGCCCGCGCCAGATAGCCATCGACCCAGTCGGTCAGCGCTGCCACCAGGAACAGCGTCAGCGCCGCCCAATCGGCCCAGGGGCGCTGGAAATACAGAAACATCAGCGGGACGCCGGGCGCGGCCAGAAGCCGCAGGATGGTCAGAATGTTCGGTACGGTCCAGGTCATGTGCGCAACCTAGTGATTATGCGGGGCGGCGGAAAGAGGCGACAGATCAAGCCGGTGCGGCGTACGGCCCTCGCTTTTGCGATAGGGTCGAAAGCCCATGGCCTGATAATAGGCGAAGGCGGGCGCGTTGTCGTCGCCAATGCTGGCGTCGATATGGGCCAGCCCTGCCCTTTGCGCCGCTGCCAGCGTTTCGGCAAACAGCCGCCGGCCGATCCCGCTGCGCCCCGCGTCTGGCCGGATATGCGTGCCGATCATGCCCCAGCCGAGCGTCACGCCATATTCATTGCCCGGCCAAGCGGTACCCAGCCACTGAAAGCCCAGCACCCTGCCACCCCGATCCGCCACCGTTAGCCGGATGGTGTTCGGATGATCCAGATACAGCGCGCGCATCCGGTCTTCATCAACGCCGGTCTTGCGCAGCCCGGCATCGAAAATCGCGTTCTGAACGGCAGCGAGATCGGCGGCATCGTCGGGGCGCGCCGGGCGCAGGGTGATTTCGGTCATGGTGTCCTCATGTCAGGGCCGGATCTCGACCTCGGTGCCGATGCGGGTGGCGGCGAACAGTTCCTCGATCTGGTGGTTGTCGATGGCGATGCAGCCCTCGGTCCAGTCGCCCTTGACGCGATAACCTTCGGCGATCTGGTTCGGCTGGCCGTGGATGAAGATATCACCGCCGGGGTCATAGCCGCCTTCGCGGGCGCGCTTGCGGTCGTCCGCCTGCGGGTAGTCGATGCCCAGCGACAGGTGAAACTTGCTGCGGTCATTGCGGCGGTCGACCTTGAAGATCCCCTCGGGCGTCTTGCCATCGCCCTGCTGATGCTTGTCGCCATCAGGCGCAAAGCCAAGCGCGATCCGGTATTCGCGGACCAGATTGCCCCGCTGATAGACCGTCAGCCGCCGCGCGCCCTTTTCGATCAGGATGCGGTCGATCTTACCCTGCAGCGGCGCGGACAGGTCGGGCGGCTGCGGGCGGGCGACCGGCGGCGTCGGGTCCGGCCCGACCGGCGGCCGGATCGTTTCGGGGCCGAGCATTGACCACAGCAGCCAGCCGATCAGCAGCAGGAACAGCAGACGCAGCACGCCCGCCCCCTATTGCAGATCGGCGAAGGCAGATTGCAGGCGGGCCACGGCGGTCTCGACATTGGCGCGGGGCGTGGCGAGGTTGAAGCGGATGAACCCCTCGCCGCCCAGACCAAAGGTCTCGCCTGCATTCGCAGCGATCTTTGCATCCTTTGCAAGGCGCTGCTTCACCTCGTCCGGGGTCATGCCTGTGCCGGACAGATCGACCCAGGACAGATAGGTCGCCTCAAGCGGCATCGAGCGCAGCCCCGGTATCGCGTTCACCCCCGCATCGAAGATCTGCCGGTTGTTGTCCAGATAGGGGATCAGCGCATCGACCCATGCCGCGCCCTCGGGCGAATAGGCGGCGGCGACCATGTCGATGCCGAACATGCCCTGCGACAGGCCCAGCCCCAGCAGCTGCGCCTTATAAGCCGCGCGCAGCACCGGATCGGCGATGATCGCATTGCCGACATGTGCGCCGGCGATGTTAAATGTCTTCGTCGCGGCGGTCAGGGTGATCAGCCGGTTGGCGATATCGGGCGCGGCCTTGGCCATCACCGTATGGGTATGGCCGGGCATCACCAGATCGTGGTGAATTTCGTCGCTGATCAGGATCAGATCATGGGCCGCGCAGAAATCGGCGACCTGACGCAGTTCCTCGGGCGTCCAGACACGGCCGCCGGGATTGTGCGGGCTGCACAGGATCAGCATCTTTTCCTGGCCGGTCAGCAGTTGCGCCCAATTGTCCCAATCCATGACATAGCGGTCGTTTTCCGTGGCCAGCGGGAATTCGGCCACCTCGCGCCCAAGGGCGCGGGTCACACGGGCAAAGGCGTGATAGACCGGCGTCATCAGGATCACCCTGTCGCCCGGATTGGTGAAGGCGTTGATCGCAAGCGCGGTCCCGTTGACCAGCCCGGCGGCGGTCAGGATCCAATCGGGGTCGACCTGCCAGTCGTGGCGGTTTTCCATCCACCACTGAATCGCCGGAAGATAGTCGGGATGGGCCGAGGGATAGCCATAGACCCCATGCGCCGCCAGCTTCTCGACCGCCCGCTGAACGCCGGCAGGCGGGCGGAAATCCATATCCGCCACCCACATTGCCAGCCCGTCCTTGGCCGGAACGCCATAAATGGCCTGCATGTCGTCCCATTTGTTGCAATTTGTGCCGCGGCGTTCGATGATCTGGTCGAAATCGGGTTTGGTCATATGGTCCTCCTGTCGGGGACATGGATAGGCAGCTTATTGCGCCGCGCCAAGCCTTGTCCTAGATCACGGACATGACAATACGCCCCATCCTTCTGCATCCCGATCCGCGCCTGAAGAAGGTGACCGAGCCCGTCGCCCGCATCACGCCGGAAATCGAGGCGCTTGCGGCCGACATGCTGGCCACGATGTATGACGCCCCCGGCATCGGCCTCGCCGCCCCGCAGGTCGGCGTGCTGAGCCGGATTTTCGTCATGGACGCACAGCGCGACCCCGAGGCCGAGCCGCAGCCCATGGTGCTGATCAACCCGGAAATCACCTGGGAATCAGAGACGCAGAACGTTTACGAAGAAGGCTGCCTATCGATCCCCGACCACTATGCCGAGGTGACGCGCCCCGCTGAGGTCAAGGTCAACTGGCTGGGTCTGGATGGCAAAAGCCACGAACAGGAATTTGACGGGTTGTGGGCGACCTGCGCCCAGCACGAGATCGACCACCTCGATGGCGTGCTGTTCATCGACCATATCAGCGCCATGCGCCGGCAGATAATCACCCGCAAGATGGTCAAGCTGAAGCGCGAACGCGCGCGCGATCTGGCCTGATGACCGCGCGCCCCTTCCTGCCCTATGCGGACCGCCGCCTGCACACCGCCGCCCAGCCGGTCGAGGCGGTGACAGAATCGGTGCAGATGATCTGGGACGACATGGTCGACACGATGGAGGCGATGCCGGGCGTTGGTCTGGCCGCGCCGCAGATCGGGATCATGCTGCGGCTGGCCGTGGTCGATGCGTCTGACAAGCGCGGACAGGCCGTGCGGATGGCCAATCCAGAGATCCTGCATTCCTCGGTCCAGTTCCGCAGCCATGAAGAAGCCAGCCCGAACCTGCCCGGCGTATCGGCCCATATCACCCGCCCCCGCGCGGTGACGGTGCGGTTTCTGAACGAGGCTGGCGAGATTGAGGAACGCGATTTCGTCGGTCTGTGGGCGACTTCGGTGCAGCACCAGATCGACCATCTGAACGGCAAGGTCTATGTCGATCACCTGACACCCTTGCGCCGCAAGATGCTGGTGGCCAAATCGGCGAAGCTTTCGAAACGCGGATAGGCCGCGCGGGGGCCTTGCCCCCGCACCCCCAGGATATTTGAACCAGACTGAAAGAGGCTGCGATGCGGGTTGTGTTCATGGGAACGCCGGAGTTTTCGGTCTTTGCGCTGAAAGCGGTGGCGGCCGCGCATGAGGTCGTCTGCGTCTACACCCAGCCCCCGCGCGAGGCCGGGCGCGGGCAGAAGCCGCGCCCCTCAGCAGTGCAGGTTGCGGCCGAGGCACTGGGAATCGAGGTCCGCCATCCCCGGTCGCTGAAGGGGGCCGAAGAACAGGCGGAGTTCGCAGCACTCGGCGCGGATGTGGCGGTGGTGGTGGCTTACGGGCTGATCCTGCCGCAGCCGATTCTGGACGCGCCCCGGTTGGGATGTCTGAACATCCACGCCTCGATCCTGCCGCGATGGCGGGGGGCGGCGCCGATCCACCGGGCGATCATGGCGGGCGATACCGAAACCGGCGTGGCGATCATGCAGATGGAGGCCGGGCTGGATACCGGCCCCGTTCTGGCCGAGGCGCGCATGCAGATTGGCGCTGAAGACACCACCGCCGATCTGCATGACCGGTTGGCGGCGATGGGGGCGGGGCTGATTGTCGATGTGCTGGGGCAGCTGCCGATGCCAGCCGTGCCGCAGCCCGCCGAGGGCGTCACCTATGCCAGCAAGATCGACAAGGCCGAGGCGCGGATCGACTGGACCCGTCCGGCCGCCGAGGTGGACCGGCTGATTCGCGGTTTGTCGCCTTTTCCCGGCGCCTGGTGCGAGATTGCCGGCGAGCGGGTGAAGCTTCTGCGCTCGCGCCTTGTGGCGGGCGCGGGTGCGCCGGGTCAGGTACTGGGCGGGTTCCGGGTGGCGTGCGGCGATGGCGCCATCGAAGTGTTGCAGGCGCAGCGTGCCGGCAAGCGCCCAATGGAGGCCGCCGAGATCCTACGCGGGATCACCCTGCCCGACCGGCTGACGTAAGCCGCTTGCCCTTGCGCGGGCCGACGGCTGCGCCTAAAAGGGTCGCGTTGCGGGTGTAGCTCAATGGTAGAGCAGCAGCCTTCCAAGCTGAATACGTGGGTTCGATTCCCATCACCCGCTCCAACTTCCCGAAATGGAATCAGGCCGCTAGGCTTCCGGCGTCAGTGGTCCGCGGGCTTCAACTCGCCCGCGCGGATGGCGAAGTGCATGATGTTCTGGCGCGGCGGCAGTGGGCAGACAGCGAATTCGGTATAGGCGCAGGGCGGGTTGAACGCCTTGTTGAAATCCAGCACCACCTTGTCGCCCTGAACCTCGCCGATCAGGAAGCGGGCCGCGCCGTAGGTTTCGGCACCTGCCGTCCGGTCGCGGATCACGAACATCGGCTTGCCGGATTTTTCATGCGTTGGCAGCAGGGTGACGGTCTGGCCGTCATGGGTGAAACGGGCCTCGTGGGTGATGCGCACACGGTCCTGCGCGCCGGTCACCAGATCAATGTCCAGATCCAGCGCTTCGGGCAGCGGGTGCCAGTCGGCCTCGATCCGCCATGCCGAGTCGAGGGGGTAATAGTCGATGCCGGGGAAATCCTGACGCGTGGGTGCCTTGGCATCGCGGACGCGCAGGGCGAAGATGCCTTCGACCTGGCTGCGTTCCAGCAGCAGATCGCCGACCTTCAGGCGTGGCGGATTGTCGGGTACGGGCTGGAACGGCTGCGCACCCTGCCCCGCGTCAAAGGTCGCCGCCCCATCCGCGCCAAGATCCAGCACGCCGAGATAATCCGGCCCGGCAGAGATCACCACGTCATTATCTGCCGCCCGGCCCACGGTCATGCGGCCCGGCGCGATCTCGATCCGGTCGGTCAGGTTCAGCCAGCCATCCTCGGCCGTCAGCGCGGCAAGGCGATCCGAGCGCCAGTCTTCGATCTGGGTCTGATAGGTCATCGGGCGGTCTCCTTCGAGTCGGGCAGTCGCGGCAGGCTGGACAGCAGCATCCGCGTATAGTCGTGCTGCGGATCGCGCAGGATCTGGCGGGTCTCGCCCGCCTCGACCACGCGGCCATGTTGCAGCACGATCAGGCGCGGGCAAAGCGCCGCGACAATGGCAATGTCATGCGAGACAAGCACCAGTGTCAGGTCGCGCGACAGCTCGGCCAGCAAGTCGATCACCCGGACGCGGGTGGACAGATCGAGCGCGCTGACCGGTTCATCCGCCAGCAGCACCCGCGGCCGCGCGATCAGGGCACGCGCGATGGCGATGCGCTGACGTTGGCCGCCGGAAAAGGCGCGGGGCCGGCGCAGGGTGCTGTCCTGCGGCAGGTTCACGGCGGCCAGCACGCGGGCGATTTCCGCCTGTGCATCACCGGGCAGGCCTAGCGCCGCATGGGGTTCGGCAAGCGCACGCCCGATCCGCATGCGCGGATCCAGCGAGGTATAGGGGTCCTGAAACACCGGCTGCGCAAAGCGCCGATGCGCCTGCATCCGGGCGCGGGAATGGATGTCCAGCGGCGTGCCATCAGCGCTGAGCGTGCCGTCACTGGGCGCGGCCAGCCCCAGCATCAGCCTGAGCAGCGTCGACTTGCCCGACCCGCTTTCGCCAAGGATGCCAAGGTTCTGCCCCGTCTCCAGCGACAGCGAGACGTCGTGCAGGACGGTATCGCCGCGCGGATAGGCATAGCTGACATCTTGCAGGGAAAACAGGCTCATGCCGGGTTCTCCAATGCGGATTGCAGCCGGCGGGCGGCGGCGACGAGGCCCTGGCTATAGGGGTCTTGCGGGTCGGTAAAGACGCGGGCGGTCGGGCCTTCCTCGACCGCGCGGCCCTGACGCATGACCACCACCCGGTCGCAGATGCGGGCGACGACCGGCAGGTCGTGGCTGATGAACAGCAGCGACAGGCCCTCATCCCTGACAAGACCGCCCAGCAGGTCCAGCACCTCGGCCTGGCTTGATACATCCAGCGCGGTCGTGGGTTCGTCGGCGATCAGCAGGCGCGGGCCGCAGGCAAGCGCCATGGCGATGGCGATGCGCTGGCGCTGCCCGCCGGAGACCTCGTGCGGCCATGCGCGCAGGATGCGGTCGGGTTCGGGGATGGCCACGCGGTCCAGCCAGCGGATCTGTTCGGCGCGCAGTTGTGCCGACGACAGCGCCCGGCCCTCGCGGACGGCGCGGCGGCGGATGGGGGCGGCCAGCTGGTCGCCCAGACGCATCAGCGGATCCAGCGCCGATCGCGGATCCTGAAACACCACCGACGCCACTGCGCCGCGCAGGCGCACCAGATCGCGGTCAGGGCGGCCAATCATCTGCTGCCCGTCCAGCAGGACCGAGCCGCCAGCGGTCAGGCCCGGCGCCAGCAGCCCGACAATCGCCATCGCCGTCAGCGACTTGCCCGAGCCGCTTTCACCGACCAACCCCAGCCTTTCGCCGGGCCTGAGATCGAAGCTGACGCCATGCACCAATTCGCGCGCGCCAGCGGAAACGGTCAGGTCCTGCACCTGCAACAGGCTCATGGCTGGATCTCCTCATCCGCGTCCATCAGGTCACGCAGACCATCGGCCAGAAAGTTGATGCCCAGCACCAGCGAGATCAGCGCCAGACCGGGCGCGATCACCCCCATCGGCGCGCGAAACACCGTCGATTGCGCCTGTTGCAGCAGCTGCCCCCAGCTTGCATTGGGCGGCGGCGTGCCAAGGCCCAGATAGGACAGCGAGGCCTCGGCAATCACCGCAAGGCCGAATTGCAGCGCCACCGCGACCATGACGGTCGGCAAGATATTGGGCAGGATATGGGCGATTGTGATCTTGCCCCAGCCAAGCCCCGAACAGCGCGCGGCGGTGATATAATCCTGCGCCAGCACGCGTTTGGTCAGGATGCGGACAAGCCGCGCGATGATCGCCGACATGGCAAGGCCGATGGCAAGGATGGCGGTCCACAGGCTGGCCCCGTCGCTGGCGGCGACGACCAGCATGGCCAGCAGCAGCGTTGGGAAGGCGATCAGGATGTCCAGCGTCGCCGCCAGCGCATCGTCCAAGCCGCGCCGCGCGAAGGCCGCCAACACGCCAAGCGTGGTGCCGATCAGCCCGCCAAGCAGCGCCGCCCCGATGCCCACGGTCATCGCGATCCGCGCGCCGATCATCACCTGCGTCAGGTAATCGCGCCCCAGCCGGTCGGTCCCCGCCGGATGCGCCCAGCTTGGCGGCGACAGGCGGCCGCCCGACATCTCGGTCGGGCCGTAGGGCAGCCAGACCAGCGTCAGCGCCGCAACCGCCGCGTTCAGCCCGACCAGCACCGCGCCGATCCACAGGTTGCGCCTCATCTCCCGGCCCCCGGATCACGCAGGCGCGGGTCGATCAGCCGCTGGATCACATCCGCCGCAAAACCGATCAGCAGCACCAGCAGGGTCGAGATCAGCAGCACCCCCTGCACGCTGGGGTAATCGCGCTGCTGGATCCCCAGAAGCAGCATGGAACCAAGGCCCGGCAGCGTGAACACCCGTTCAACCACCACCGCGCCCAGCAGGGTCGAGGCGAGTTCGATCCCGAGGATGGAGATCACCGGCACCGCACCATTGCGGATGCCGTGGCGGATCAGCGCCTGCGCCTGCGTCTCTCCCAAAGCACGCGCCTTGCGCAGGTAATCCGCGCCCAGCACGTCCAGCGTGGCGGAGCGGACATAGCGCAGCAGCGACGCGCTCATCACCAGCGCGATGGTCACGACGGGCAGGATCAGCGCTTTGATCGCCGCCCAAGGATCGCCCCAGCCGTCGATGGGAAAGCCCGATGCGGGCAGCAGCCGCCATTCGATCGCCACCAGCCAGACCAGCAGGATACCGATCCAGAAGACCGGCACCGCCAGCCCGAATTGCGAGATGGTCGAGATTAGCGCGCCATACCAGCGATCCGCGCGCGCGGCGGCGATGATCCCCAAGGGCACCGCCAGACACAGCGCCAGCGTAAAGGCCGCCAGCGTCAGCGGCAGGGTGATGGTCAGCCGCGCCAAGATCTCGGGCAGGACCGGCTGGTTCGAGACGAAGGATTTGCCCAGATCGAAGCGCGCCAGATCCGACAGGAAACGTCCCAGCTGCACCCAGATCGGCTGATCGGATCCGACCTGTTCGCGGGCGGCGGCGATCTGCGCATCATCCGCGCCGACGCCCAGCAGCGCCGCCGCCGGATCGCCCGGCAGCAGGCGCAGCAGCACAAACAGGACCAGCCCCGCCGCGATCAGCGACAGGGCCAGCACGAAGGTTCGGCGCAGAAGATAGCGGCCCATCGGCGCTTAGTTCGACTTCTCGATCCCGCGCAGGAAGAACTGCGAATTCAGCCCGTTGACCGGATAGCCGGTGACATTCGCCGCCGACACCACGATCTGCGGATAAAGGAAGAACCAGTTCGAGGCAGCTTCCTCGGTGATGATGGCATTCGCCTCGCGCAGTTTTTCGGTATGGCCTGCCTCGGTCTCGGCCTGCTCTGCCTCGGCGATCAGGCGGGTGACATCGGCATTGTCATAGCCCCAGTAGAAATCCGGGTTGCCATAAAAGACCACGTCGCGGTGATTGACATGTTCCTGCAGCGTCGCCTGGAAATCCTTGGCCTGATAGACCTTGGTATACCATTCATTCGCGGTGATGATGTTGATGTTCACCGTCACCCCGATCTTGGCCAGTTCCGCCTTGATGAATTCGGCGGTGATCGGGTGGGGGTCGTAATTCGGCGTCTCCAGCGTGAAGGTAAAGCCGTCCGGGTGCCCCGCCTCGGCCAGCAGGGCCTTGGCGCTTTCGGGATCATAGGCGTCGACGCCGGTCAGGTCTTCATACCACGGATCGGTCGGCGGCACGAAGCTGCCCAGCACCATGCCCCGGTCGCCCCATATCGCCTCTAGCAGCTTCTGCTTGTCGATGCCGCGCGCCAGTGCCTTGCGGACCTTGACGTTGTCGAAGGGGGCCACGCGGTCGTTATAGGCCATGATCTCCTTCACCGTCGAATTGCCTTCGGAGATGGTATAGCGCGCCGGGTCTTCGAACTGCGCCAGCGCATCGGGGCTTTGGATGGTGGTCACCAGATCCAGCGCATCGGTCAGCAGCGCGTTATCCAGCGCCGCCGCTTCGGTGAAATAGCTGATGACGGCGCCGGCGTTCTTGGGCTTCTCGCCCCAATAGCCCTCAAACGCCTTCAGCGAGATGGCCGAGCCGCGCTTCCAATCGTCCAGCACGTAAGGGCCGGTGCCGTCCTCGCTCGCGGTGATGTCGGTGGCGGCGTCGTTCACCACCCAGACATAGCTGAGATTATAGGGCAGTGAGATCGACCGCGCCGACAGCGTGACCACCACCGTCTTGTCATCTGGCGTTTCGACCCCGGTAATGGTCGAAAGGCTGTTCTTGCGAGAGGATTTCGACGTCTCGGCAGTGACCCGTTCGATCGAATACTTCACATCCGCCGCCGTCAGCGGGTCGCCGGAATGGAATGTCACCCCGTCGCGCAGGGTGAAGGTATGGGTCAGCCCGTCCTCTGACACGGTATGATCC
The DNA here is from genome assembly GCF_011308835.1 of Paracoccus xiamenensis. Taxonomy (GTDB): domain Bacteria; phylum Pseudomonadota; class Alphaproteobacteria; order Rhodobacterales; family Rhodobacteraceae; genus Paracoccus; species Paracoccus xiamenensis. The sequence goes on from NZ_JAAOHY010000005.1 coordinate 178,554, forward strand.
GCTGCCAGCACCGGCACCACGCTGCCGTCGTCGTTCAGGCGGAACAGGGCCTCATAGACATTGTCATTGAAGGCCTCGTTGATGCCCTGCCCCGCGCCGGCGGTGTTGTCGAGGTTCTGCGGTTCGTAAAGCGAGCCGATGCGGATGATCGCGCTCGGGTCGGCTTCGGCAAGGGCGGGGCTGGCAAAGGGCGCAAGCGCCGCACCGATGGCAAAAGCAAGCTTGGGGACGAAGTGCATCTGCGTGACCTCAATGAAATTCTGTTCGCGCCCAACCTAGCCAAAGACAGGGGGCCTCGCCAGCCCATCCGGTCGGCCCGCCCGCCCCGAGGGCAAAAAAGCCTGCCATTCCAGTGCCTAACGCTCGGACGAGAAATGCGTCTTGAGATAGTCGAGGATCACTACCCGTGTTTCGGGTTCGGGTTCGATCATGCCCTGTTGTTCCACCATCCAGATCCACAGATCATCCCAACGCGCATCTGTGACGCGCTGTTGCTTGATGATCTCGGTCGAGTGGCAGGCGGTGCATTGATAGAATGTATCCTCGGCGCCGGGTGCGTCGGGCAGGCCGCCGAATTCGGGATTGGGCGCCGGGCCGTCGCCTTCGGCCTCGGCCGGGGCGCGCAAGGCGGTCATGGGATCGGCGCTGGCAGTCAGCGCACGCGGCTGGGTCAGCGCCTGCATCGGATCAATGGGCGCAGCCGCAAGGCCGGTGCCAAGACAGATCAGCAGAATGGGAAGATAGCGCATGGCGTCCCCCCCTAGACCGCGATCAGCGCGATGCGGTGCTGAAGATTGTTGCCATAGCCGCGCGGGTTCCAACCGGGAGAGACCGGCGGCTGGCTGACACCGTTCGCGTCGGTGGCCCGCGCCCACACCTCGTAATATCCGGCAATCGGCGGCGTCACCTGCGCCCGCCAGCGCTGCCAGGCGAAGCGGTTGGGTGCCGGGTCCAGCGTGGCCTGCTGCCATGTCCGCCCGAAATCGACCGAGACATGAACCGCCGCCACATCGCCATTGCCGGCCCATGCGTGGCCGCGCACCTCTGCGGCCTGCCCGGCGGGAACCTCGGTCCCGGTCTGCGGAAAGGTGATCAGCGATTTGACCGGCATTTCTTCCAGGATCACCATGTCCTCTTCCGGCACCTCGGTTCCCGGCGCGACCGGATAGGCCGGCAGGCGATAGGAATAGCCGCCCATCTTCTCGCCATCATGCACCTGATCGCGGACCCAGATCCGGGTCAGGTATTTCTGCGAGACCGAGCCAGGATACCCCGGAATCACCAGCCGCAGCGGAAAGCCGTGCAGGGCTGGCACATCCTCGCCATTCATCGCCCAAGCGATCAGGCCCTCGGGTTCTTGCGCCTTGGCGATGGGCACCCCGCGCGAGATGGTGTCCTTTTCCTCGCCCGACAGATGCACGTCATTGCCGTAATGGCCGGTATAGACGGCGCTCGACTTGACGCCCGCAGCCTTCAGCACATCGGCCAGCCGCACCCCGGTCCATTCCGGGCAGCCGACCGCGCCCGTGGTCCATTGATTGCCAGAACTGCCGGGCTGGAAAAACGCCCGCCCATTGCCGCCGCATTCGACGACCAGCTGCAGGGTAACATTCTCGAACTGCGATTTCAGGTCGTCCAGCGACAACGACAGCGGCGTATCGACCTCGCCATCGACGGTCAGCACCCAGCCTTCGGCGTCGCCATCCAACGCCGTCTGCGGCACCAGCCCGTTCAGGCGGATGAACATGCGCTCATTGGGGGTTACGTCATCATCCAGCAGATGCGCAGGGGTTTCCGCGTTAGGGGCCGGTCACTCAGCACGATCAGCCCGTCCTTGCCCGACATCAGTTCCTGCCCGGTATCCTGCGCCAGTGCCACTGGGACGAGGCCGTAAGGCAGGTTCCGCTCGAACGGGATCGACATGCCCAGCATGGCGCCGAAGGCAGAGAAGCCGGTTTTGCGCAGGAAGGCGCGACGGTCGCCTGACTGCGGCGTGTCGGTGACGGTTGTGGCGGGATTCGCGGAATCGGACATGGGACACCCTCGCTGATAACGGCTAACGGCATGGGTGGCCCGGATACGGCGGCTCGACGGACGACCCTTTCCTTTCGGCATGATGCACGGGGCCATGTTCGCAATCAAGCTTTTGCACAATTGCGCGGCACTCTGCCGGGTTTGCGCTTGCGGCCTTTCCGCGGCTTTGGCTTGCCCCTGCCGCCCAAGCTGCTAAATTTCCCCGCGTTGACGAAAGGAAGTTCAGCCTTTCCAACCCGTTGCGGGCGTGGCGGAATGGTAGACGCATGAGACTTAAAATCTTTGGGCCGCAAGGCCGTGCGGGTTCGAGTCCCGCGGCCCGCACCACCTAACCCAGCCAGAAAAAGGGCCGCCGATGACCGCTGTGACCGATCTTGCAGGCGTGCCGACACTGTTCGTGATGGCCGCCGATGCCGAATATGGCCCTGCCCTGCAGGCGCGCTTTGCCCCGCTGATGACCGGCGTGGGGCCGGTTGAGGCCGCGCTGGCGATGGGCGTCACGTTGGCCCGGTTAGAGGCGCAGGGGCGACTGCCGAAACTGGTCGTCTCGCTGGGCTCGGCTGGCTCGGCGCGGCTGGAACAGGCGGGGCTGTATCAGGCCTCCGCGGTCAGCTGGCGCGATATGGACGCCTCGGCACTTGGGTTTCCGCGTGGGATAACGCCCTTTCTGGACCTGCCGGCAACATTGCCGCTGGATCTGCATATCCCCGGCATTCCGCTGGCCACATTATCGACCGGGGCCAATATCGTCTCGGGTCCCGCATATGCCGCCATCCCAGAGGATATGGTCGATATGGAGACCTTCGCGATTCAGCGCGCCTGCCAGAGATTCGGCCTGCCATTGATCGCGCTGCGCGGGATTTCCGACGGGGCCGAGGAACTGGCCCATGTCGGCGACTGGACCCGCTATCTGCATATCATCGACCAGAAGCTTGCCGCGGCCGTTGACCAGCTGCGCGACGCTTTGTCATCGGGTGCCATGCGGCTTTGACGGTTGCCGCATCCGTCGCCGCCCCCTAAAGCGGTGTAAATGCAAGGATAGGCACGAATGGCACGCGCACCGAAAACCGACCACGACCGCCCCTCAAGCCGCCGTGTGGGCGCGCTGTCGGCACTGTGGCCCTTCGTCCGCCCCTATCGCGCAACGGCGCTGGCAGCGCTTGGCGCGCTGATCCTGACCGCTGGCATCAGCCTGATCCTGCCGCTGGCGGTGCGCCGCGTGGTCGATGGCTTCGATGTCGGCTCTGCCCTGCTTGACAAATATTTCGCGGCCGCGCTGTTGATCGTCGCAGCACTCGCGCTTGGGACGGGCGCGCGTTACTATCTTGTGACCCGGCTGGGCGAACGGGTCGTCGCCGACATCCGCAAGGCCGTCTTTGACCGGGTGATCGGGTTGTCGCCCGCCTTCTTCGAGCGCGTCATCACTGGCGAGATTGTCAGCCGCATCACCACTGACACCACGGTGATCCTGTCGGTGATCGGGTCATCGGTATCTGTCGCGCTGCGCAATGTGCTGCTGATGATCGGCGGGCTGATCATGCTGTTTCTGACCTCGGCCAAGTTGACCGGGCTGGTGTTGCTGCTGGTGCCGGTGATCCTGATCCCGATCATCGGGCTGGGCCGGCGGTTGCGGGTGCTGGCGCGCGAGAACCAGGACTGGATCGCCGCATCGTCTGGCCTTGCGGCCGAGGCGCTGCAATCGGCGCAGACGGTGCAGGCCTTCACCCACGAATCCGCCACCCGCGCCGATTTCGCCCGCGTGACTGAAGAAAGCTTCGTCTCGGCCCGCAAGCGCATCGGCACCCGTGCGGTGCTGACGATCATCGTGATCTTCCTGATCTTCTCGGGCGTGCTGGGGGTGTTGTGGATTGGCGCGCGCGACGTGCAGGCCGGGCTGATGTCGGTGGGCGAACTGGTGCAGTTCGTCATCTATGCCGTGCTGGTCGCCGGAGCCGTCGGCGCCCTGTCGGAAATCTGGGGAGAGCTGCAACGCGCGGCCGGCGCCACCGAACGGCTGGCCGACCTGCTGGCTGCTGGTGACGCCATCGCCGACCCGGCCACGCCCACCGCCCTGCCCCGTCCGGTCAAGGGCCAGATCGCGCTGGATAATGTCAGTTTCAGCTATCCCTCGCGCCCCGATCAGTCGGCGCTGCGCGATGTCGACCTGACCATCCGCCCGGGCGAGACGGTGGCCCTTGTCGGCCCCTCGGGCGCGGGCAAAACCACGGTGATCCAGCTTCTGCAGCGTTTCTGGGACCCGGCGCAGGGGCAGATCACGCTGGACGGCATCGACCTGCGCGACATGGCCCGCAGCGATTTCCGCGACAGCATGGCGCTGGTGCCGCAAGACCCGGTGATCTTCGCCACCACCGCCCGCGAAAACATCCGCTTCGGCCGCCCCGGCGCGACGGATGCCGAGGTCGAGGCCGCCGCCCGGGCCGCCCATGCCCATGATTTCCTGATGGCCCTGCCCGACGGCTATGACGCGCAGGTCGGCGAGCGCGGGGTGATGCTGTCAGGCGGCCAGAAGCAGCGCATCGCCATCGCCCGCGCCATCCTGCGCGACGCCCCGGTGCTGCTGCTGGACGAAGCGACGAGCGCGCTGGATGCCGCATCGGAACATGCCGTGCAGCAGGCTGTCGACCGGCTGGCCGAAGGTCGCACCACCATCATCGTCGCCCACCGGCTGGCGACGGTGAAAAAAGCCGACAGAATCGTTGTCTTCGATGATGGGCACGTCGTGGCGCAGGGCACGCATGAAGAACTGGTGGCGAAGGGCGGCCTTTATGCGGGGCTGGCGCGGCTGCAATTCACCGATGGCGCCAACACGGGCAGCTGATCCAGCGCGGGACTTGTCTTTTGGGGTCAGTTTCGCGAAATCCGATTGTCAGGCTTGGGAAAAGCCTGAATTATGGGACGATCTGCCCGTTGTTCCAATTTGCCCGTAGTTCCGATCGGTTTCGGTGTCATGCGTCGTTATTTGGTGCCCGTTCTTGTGCTTGTACTGGCGTTGTCGGTCGGCTTCGGCTTTGGCCTGGTATCCGGCGTTCGCAAGAACATCGTCTTCGAGACCATCGTCAAGACCGTCCGCCAGCTGCGACCCGCGCCGATCGAGGATCAGGCGCCAGAGATGCGGCTGGACCTTTCCGACCGAGCGCTGCTTGATTCAACGCTTCTGCCGCTGCACCGGCACGACATTCAGGTCACTGACACCTCAGGCAAGCCGCTGCCGCTTCTGGCACTCTCGGCAGCAGAAACGGGCGCGGCCGTCGTTCTTGGCGCCGAAGGCACATTGTTCCTGCTTCATGCCACGGCCTGCCCCGGCGCGGAATGTGTGCACCAGATCGGGCGTCTGGTTCGGCCCGATGGGACGGCGCTGGATGATATCTATGACCTGATCTCGGTCGAAACGGGGACGGAACGCGCGTGGTATGTGTCCTACGGGCAGGAAGACCAGGCCGGCTTCAACAAGTCGTTTGCGATCAGCCAGTTCGACTTGCCCGAAGATACTGCCACCTTGCAGCCTATCGCACCCCCGCTGTTCGTAAGCCGCAGTTTCTCGCTGAAAAATGGTCATTCGCCGCGCTCGGGCGGTGGAGCGATGGCCTATGACCCTCGCAGCGACGAGTTGGTTGTGACGGTCGGCGATTACAGCCTGAACGGCATCGGCAACGTCTATTCCGGAACGGTACCGCCGCCGCAATCCGAGGACAGCGATCTGGGCAAGATCCTGCGGATCGACAGGCAGACCGGCCAGTCACACATCGTTTCCATGGGGCATCGCAACCAGCAGGGCCTGTCGCTGTCCTCTGACGGAGAGCTGATTTCCACAGAGCATTCCGTGAAGGGCGGGGACGAGATCAACCTGATCGAAGAGGGCCAGAACTACGGTTGGCCCTATACCTCGATGGGTGCGGTCTATGGCACCTACAGCTTTCCAGAAAAGCCCTTGATGCCCGGCGCGATCCATGGCGGCTATACGCCGCCTATCGTCGCCTATCTGCCCAGTCCCGGCATCAGCGCTGTCACGCATATCGAACACTTCCACCCAAGCTGGGACGGCGATCTGATGGTTGCGACGCTGAAGGCACGCTCATTGATGCGGGTGCGGCGGTGGGAAACCGGCAACTACTCCGAACAGATCTATATCGGGGACCGCATCCGCGACGTGAACATCGTCGGCAAGGACATGGTTCTCGCCACCGACAGCGGCAAGATCATCTTGCTGACCCCGGTCGAAAACGTCCAGCTGGCCCGGACCGATACCGGCCTGAACACCAACCTGAATGCACTGGCGAATTGCGGGTCGTGTCACAATCTGAACTATCCCACCTCGACCGCCGACGCGCCGCATTTGCGCAATATCCTTGGCCGGCAGATCGCGTCCGCGCCCGATTACGAACGTTACAGCCCCGCCCTGCTGGCAATGTCTGGAAAGCCCTGGGATGCAGCCTCTTTGGAGCGCTTCTTACGCGCGCCGCAGGAATTCGCGCCGGGAACTGCCATGCCTGACCTGAGCCTGACGGATGCAGAAATCACCGAGTTGATGGCACAACTGCCGCTGCTGCGCTGATTTTCCGCGCGCCCGACATTGCCCCGCAAGCCAGTCGCATGGCGCCCGTCAGTCGATGCAGATCATTACCTTCTGCCCGTCTTCCAACACGCTGATGCAGCCGAACGTGACCGAGCTGGGCGCGCATTGGCCATTGGCCCGCGTATCGTCGGCCAGACAGGTGCCGCCGCTGCACTCGCTGCCGCTGCGACAGGTTTTTCCAGCGTCGGGTGTTGGCGTGGCGCAGACCTGGGGGCCGAGGCCCTGAACGACGTTGCCACCTGCGGCCCGGCATTCGGCGCGTTCGGCCGCGCTCATCATGCCTGCGGTTCGCGGGTCGTCGACGGGCGCTGACTTCTCGGGCACGCAGCCGGCAAGCAGGATTAAGGTAAGGGCGAACAGTTTGCGCATGGGTCCCCCAGCCGCGTCATTTGGGTCTGGGCCGATGCTGGCACAGACGCCTTGTCGACGCCACCCTGCAGAACGGGTCGAAAAAAGGCCCTTGCGCGAATCCCCATGTCGGGCGTATGGCTCGCGGCGGGACACCCCTCCCCAACGAGGGGCTTTTGCCTGAAAGGGTAACATATGGCGAATACGCTTCCGGCTGCGCGTCCGGCTAATCCGCGCTTTTCTTCTGGCCCCTGCGCCAAAATCCCCGGTTTCGATCTGAACATGCTCGCAGACGCGCCCTTGGGCCGTTCGCACCGTGCTGCTGTCGGTAAGGAAAAGCTTGCCAAGGCGATCGACACCACCCGTGAAATTCTGAACGTGCCTGCGGATTACCGCATCGGCATCGTTCCCGCGTCCGACACCGGCGCGGTCGAGATGGCCCTGTGGTCGCTGCTTGGCCCCCGCCCGGTCGAGATGCTGGCTTGGGAAAGCTTCGGTTCTGGCTGGGTCACCGATGTGGTCAAGCAGTTGAAGCTGGATGCCAAGGTCCAGACCGCCGATTACGGCAAGATCGTGGATTTCGGCAGTGTAGATTTCGACCGCGATGTGGTTTTCACCTGGAACGGCACGACATCGGGCGTGCGGTTGCCGAATGGCGATCAGATCCCGGCGGATCGCGGCGGGCTGACCATCTGCGACGCCACCAGCGCTGCTTTCGCGATGGACCTGCCCTGGGACAAGCTGGATGTCGTCACCTTCAGCTGGCAGAAAGTTCTGGGCGGCGAAGGCGGGCATGGCGTCCTGATCCTGAGCCCCCGCGCCGTCGAGCGTCTGGAAAGCCATACTCCCGCATGGCCGCTGCCGAAAATCTTCCGCATGACCAAGGGCGGCAAGCTGATCGAGGGCATTTTCAAGGGCGAAACGATCAACACGCCTTCGATGCTGTGTGTCGAGGATTACCTTGTCTCGCTGGAATGGGCGAAGTCGGTCGGCGGACAGAAGGGTCTTCAGGACCGCGCCAATGCCAATGCGCAGGCGGTCTGGGATTTCTGCGATGCCCGCGACTGGATCGCCAATCTGGCCGAGGATCCGGCGACGGCTTCCACCACCAGCGTCTGCCTGAAATTCACCGACGACCGCATCAAGGATGGTGCCGCCTTCGCAAAAGCCGTTGCCAAGCGGCTGGAAAAGGAAGGCGTGGCGCTGGATATCGGCGCGTATCGCGACGCGCCCGCCGGGCTGCGGATCTGGTGCGGATCGACCGTTGAAACCGCAGACGTTCAGGCGCTGCTGCCCTGGATCGAATGGGCGTTCAACGAAGAAATCGCCGCACAAGCGTGACGAACGGCCGGGGGCGTTGCCCCCCGGACCCCCAGGATATTTTCACCAGAATGAAACGCGCAGAGGCTGACGCCGGCGCATTCGACAGGAGCATCACATGCCCAAGGTTCTCGTATCCGACAAGCTTTCGGAAACCGCCGTCCAGATCTTCCGCGACCGCGGGGTCGAGGTGGATTACCTGCCCGATGTCGGCAAGGACAAGGAAAAGCTGGCCGAGATCATCGGTCAATATGACGGTCTGGCGATCCGCTCGGCCACCAAGGTCACGGAAAAGCTGCTGGAAAATGCGGCCAATCTGAAGGTGATCGGTCGGGCCGGGATTGGTGTCGACAATGTCGATATCCCCTCGGCTTCCAAGAAGGGCGTGATCGTGATGAACACGCCTTTCGGCAACAGCGTCACCACCGCCGAACACGCCATCGCGCTGATGTTCGCCGTGGCACGCCAGCTGCCCGAGGCCAGCGTTTCGACCCATGCAGGCAAATGGGAAAAGAACCGCTTCATGGGGGTCGAGGTCTTCAACAAGACGCTTGGCCTGATCGGGGCAGGCAATATCGGCTCCATCGTCGCCGACCGCGCGCTGGGTCTGAAGATGAAGGTGCTGGCCTATGACCCCTTCCTGTCGGAAGAGCGTGCCGACCAGCTGGGCGTGAAGAAGGTCGAGCTGGACGAGCTGCTGGGCAAGGCAGATTTCATCACCATGCACGTGCCGCTGACCGACAAGACCCGCAATATCCTGTCACGCGAGAACCTCGCCAAGACCAAAAAGGGCGTGCGTATCGTGAACGCCGCGCGTGGTGGGCTGATCGACGAGGAAGCACTGGCAGAGGCGCTGCAATCGGGTCAGGTGGCGGGTGCAGCACTTGACGTCTTCGCGACCGAGCCCGCGACCGAAAGCCCGCTGTTCAACCTGCCCAATGTGGTGGTGACGCCGCATCTGGGCGCCTCGACCAATGAGGCGCAGGAAAACGTGGCCTTGCAGGTCGCCGAACAGATGGCGGACTATCTGCTGACGGGTGCGGTGTCGAACGCGCTGAACATGCCTTCGGTCACCGCCGAGGAAGCCAAGGTCATGGGGCCGTGGATCAAGCTGGCCGGCCATCTGGGCAGCTTCATCGGCCAGATGACCGATGTTCCGATCAAGTCGATCAACGTGCTTTATGACGGCGTGGTCGCCGACATGAACCTGAACGCGCTGAACGCGGCGGTGATTTCCGGCGTGATGAAGGCGACGAACCCGGATGTGAACATGGTGTCGGCCCCGGTCATTGCCAAGGATCGCGGCATTCAGGTTGCAACCACCCGGCAGGAAGCCGGCGGCGTCTATGACGGCTACATCAAAGTCACCGTGGTCACGGATGAGAACGAACGCTCGATCGCGGGCACTGTGTTCAGCGACGGCAAGCCGCGCTTCATCCAGATCCGCGGTATCAATGTCGATGCCGAGATCGGCGAGCATATGCTGTACACCCGCAACAAGGACGTGCCGGGCGTGATCGGTGCGCTTGGGACCACGCTGGGCGACATGGGCGTGAACATCGCCAACTTCCAGCTGGGCCGCACCAATTCGGGCGAGGACGCCATCGCGATCCTGTACCTGGACGAGGCGCTGCCGGAAAGCGTGCTGGCAGCGCTGCAGAAGACCGGCAAGTTCCTGCAGGCCCGCGCCTTGCAATTCGAGATCTGATCGCGGCTTGCAACCCATCCAAGGCCCGGCGACTGTAGCGCCGGGCCTTTTGCATTTTCAGGACGGTTTGTTTCAACCATGGCACAGACAGCAGATTTCACGCCGATCTATGCGCTCGGGGATGTTCACGGGCGACTGGACGGGCTGCGCGAGGCACACCGCCTGATCGCGGCCGATGGCGGACAGGACGCGCGCATCATCCATCTGGGCGACCTGATCGACCGCGGGCCCGATTCGCCCGGCGTCATCGATTACCTGATGGAGGGTCAGGCGCTGGGGCGCGACTGGCAGGTTGTGAAGGGCAATCACGACAACAAGCTGCCGCGCTTCATGGAGGATCCGGGCTGGATCGACCCCGGCCCCTCGTCCGAGAACACCTGGACCAGCGATCAGCGCAATGGCGCGGCCGAAACACTGGCAGCATATGGCATCCGGGACGCATATGACCGCCCGTTGCAGGACATCCATGCCGAGGCCTTGCGCAAAATTCCGCGTCATCATGTCGAATGGCTGGACGCACTGCCGCCGAACATCCTGCATCCGGGCGGCTTTCTGTTCGTCCATGCCGGCATCCGGCCGGGCGTGGATCTGTCGGCCCAGTCACGGGTCGACATGATGTGGATCCGCAAGCCTTTTCTGGAATCCGCTGCCGATCACGGCGCTTTGGTCATCCACGGCCACACCGCAATCAAGAAGGCGACCCATTACGGAAACCGGCTGAACCTTGACAGCGGCGCGGGCTATGGCGGCCCAGTCTCGGCTGTGCGGCTGGACCCGGGCGGAGTCTGGCTGCTGACCGACAACGGCCCCGTGCCACTGCGCCCCGAGCCCGCCGCATGAGCCGCGCGATCATCGCCAGCCTGCTGATCGTCGCCGCTGCCGCAGCACTGCTGCTGGCGATGGGCCGGGTGCCCATCTGCGAATGCGGCTATGTCAAGCTGTGGCACGGCCAGACGATGAGCGCCGAGAACTCTCAGCACCTGATGGACTGGTATACGCCCTCGCACCTGTTGCATGGCCTGCTGTTCTACTTCCTTCTTTGGCTGGTGGCGCGCCGCCTGCCGCTTGGCACCCGGCTGGTCATCGCCACCCTGGTTGAGGCCGCATGGGAGATCGTCGAAAACTCGCCCGCGATCATCGAACGCTATCGCGCCGTCACCATCTCGCTGGACTATTACGGCGACAGCGTGGTCAATTCTGTCGCGGACATGCTGGCGATGATGGTCGGGTTCTGGCTGGCGCGGGTGCTGCCGGTCTGGGTGTCCGTGCTGCTGTTCGTGCTGGCAGAGGCGGCGACGGCCTATATTATCCGTGACGGGTTGATCCTGAATGTTCTGATGCTGGTCTGGCCGCTGGAAATCGTGCGTACTTGGCAGGCCGCAGGATAGGAGAGAAGAATGAAGAAAATGCTCGCGCTGCTGGCCCTGTTCGCCAGCCCCGCCGCCGCCGAACAGGTGGCAGAGGTCGGCGTCGACTGGGTCGGCAATGACATCGTGATCGAGGCGATCCATGACCCCAAGGTTCAGGGCGTGACCTGCCATCTGGCCTATTTCTCGCGTTCGGTCATCGACCGGCTAAGCCAGGGCAACTGGTTCGAGGATCCTTCGAACAGCGCCATCGAATGCAGCCAGACCGGGCCGATCACCTTGGGCGAGATTTCCAAAAGTGCCGATGGCGAGGACGTGTTCAGCGAAGGCCGGTCGCTGATCTTCAAGTCGCTGCGGGTCAAGCGGATCTATGACGAACAGAACCAGGTTCTGATCTATCTCGCCCATGCCAATGAGCTGAGCGAAGGTTCCGCGAAGATGTCTATTTCGACGGTGCCGGTTCGGCAGGCCGCGCCCGCCGCGGCTGAGTAACCTCGCCCCCGCGCTTCTTGCGCGGGCGGTCATAGCCGGGGATCACCGCCAGGAAGGTCTTCCACATGATCCAGAAATCCAGCCAGGGCGAGGCAGTTTTGCGATAGACCAGCTCGATCCGCAATTTGGTCGGCAGGCAGCGCGCATAATAGGCGCGGTCGGTTTGCTCGGCGGTCTTGCAACCGGCAAGGATGCGGTCCTCGTGCCGGTGATAGATCAGCGTGGCCAGTCCGGTGACGCCGGGCTTGGTCTGAAGAACGGTAGAATACAGCGCCGGAAAGCGGTCTACATACTCCGGCAGCGGCGGGCGCGGGCCCACGAAGCTCATGTTACCGGCCAGAATGTTGAACAGCTGCGGCAATTCGTCCAGACGGGTGCGGCGCAGAAAGCGGCCCAGCGGGGTGATACGCCAATGCTTGTGCGCACCGGTCGCGCCGCCGTCTTCGTCATGCAAGGTCATGGTGCGGAATTTATATTGCCAGAAAGGCTGTCCCGGCGCCTTCATCCGTCGACCGCGATAGATCAGCGGCCGCCCTTGCGAGATCAGCAGCAGCGCCGCGACGACAACCATGGGCAGGATCAGCACAACCAGCATCGCAACCGCCAGCACCACATCGACCCAGCGCTTCACATAGCGACAATACAGGCTGCTATCATTGCGCTTGCCGTGAATGCTCCAAGGTTCAGCATCCGCAACGGCAGGCCGACGTTCGACATTTTCCCAGTCGTGGTAAAGCGTCAAAGCCAGCTCCCGCAGAATTCAAACGTCTCGTACACCGAATACGCATATCGTTCGTCGTATTAACGCTTCGTTAGCATATCGGACTAAGTCTTGTAACATGCAGGAGATACTTCAGTTCCCACCTGTTGCCGGATAGGCTCAAAACCGTCACTCATACGCGATTTTCTGCCGAAAGGACCAATTCATGCGTAAGTTTCTGGTTATTTTGGACGAATCTCCCGAATGCCAGAACGCAATGCGCTTCGCGGCGATGCGGGCGGCACGTACATCAGGGGTTGTGGTGGTGCTGGCAATTATCCCGCCAGAGGCGATTCAACACGGAATCGGCGTGGCCGAACTGATGCGTCAGGAGGCCGAGGACCGAATCACCACCCAGTTCCAGCTGTTCGCCCGCTGGATGCGCGACTCTCAGGGCATTGACCCTGAACTGGTCATCCGCGAAGGCGACCCGACCACCCAGCTGCTGGCCCAGCTGGAAAGCGACAGCGAAATCGGCATTCTCGTCCTGGGTGCCGCCGCCGGAAAAAGCGGGCCCGGGCCGATCGTCAGCCGCATCCTGCGCGACCTCTCGACGCTGTCCTGTGCGATCACGCTGATCCCGGGCGACCTGTCGCGCGAACGGCTGGAGGCGATTTCCTGACCAGAAACAACCGCGTCACAGCCGCGCAGCCTTGGCAAAACCCGCAGCCTGACGCCCTTCGCGGCTTGACCGAAAGACGGGTGCAGCCCATATGAACAGGCAAAGGAGCGCCCCCATGTTCATCCAGACCGAAACCACGCCGAACCCCGCCACCTTGAAATTCCTGCCCGGCCAGACCGTTCTGGACCGGGGCACCGCCGATTTCACCGAGGCCGAGGCCGCAGCCGCATCCCCGCTGGCCGCGCGCATCTTCGCGGTGAATGGGGTGACCGGCGTATTCCTGGGATCCGATTTCGTGACGGTGACCAAGGCCGACACGACGCAATGGGACCATATCAAGCCTGCCGTCCTCGGCGCGATCATGGAACATTACCAATCGGGCGCGCCGGTCATGCAGGGTTCGGTCGACGTTGCCGGACATGCCGAACATTCCGGTGAAGATGAGGCCATCGTTACCCAGATCAAGGAATTGCTGGATACCCGCGTCCGCCCCGCTGTGGCGCAGGACGGCGGCGACATCACTTTCCACGGCTTCGACCGTGGTGTGGTCTATCTGCACATGCAGGGCGCCTGCGCCGGGTGCCCGTCCTCGACCATGACCCTTAAAATGGGGATCGAGAACCTGCTGCGCCATTACATCCCCGAAGTGACCGAGGTCCGCCCCATTGCCTGAGGCCCTGACGCTCGGCTTCGACACATCGGCCGCGCATTGCGCGGCCGCTTTGCTGTCGGGCGATGTGCTGATCGCGGCCCGGCACGAAGACATGGCCAAGGGCCAGGCCGAGCGCCTGATGCCCCTGATCGAGGAAATATTGGCCGAGACCAGCACAAATTGGCCCGACCTGTCGCTGATCGGTGTCGGCACCGGCCCCGGCAATTTCACCGGCATCCGCATCGCCGTCGCCGCCGCCCGCGGGCTGTCGCTGGCGCTGAATATCCCCGCCATCGGCATCGGCGCGGCCGAGGCGCTCGCCTTCGGCCTGCCCCGCCCCTGCCGGATCGTCATCCCCGGCAAGCGTGACACGGCCATCTGGCAGGATTTCACCGACACGCCCAGCCAGCCCCGGCAGGACCCGCTGGACAACCTGCCCCCCGGCCCACCCGTAGCCACGCCGGGCGTCGCAATCGCCGAGGGCATCGCACGGCTGGCCCGCGCCCGCGCTGGCACCACGCAACCGCGCCCGGCCCCGATCTATCTGCGCCCGGCCGATGCCGCCCCCGCCCGCGACCGCGGCCCGACCATCCTGCCATGACGCCCGAAACGCTCGCCCGTATCCACGCCGCCAGCTTCACCCTTCCCCGCCCATGGAGCGCCGCCGAGTTCGCCAGCCTGCTGCGCGATCCCGCGAATTTCCTGTTGACCCAAGGGGCGGGCTTCATCCTCGGCCGCACGGTGCTGGACGAGGCAGAACTGCTGACCCTTGCCGTGTCACCCCACTCGCGCCGGCGTGGTCTTGGCTCCCGCCTGTTGCAGGCCTTCGAAGACGCGGCGGTGGCGCGGATGGCCTCAACCGCATTTCTTGAGGTCGCCAGCGACAACTCCGCCGCGCGGGCCTTGTATGCCAGTGCGAATTGGCAAAATGCGGGACGTCGCCGCAATTATTACGCGGCCGGTATCGACGCGGTGGTGATGCGAAAGGATTTGCCGATGGGCTGACCGGGGCGCTGCCCCGGACCCCGGGATATTTATCCCAGAATGAAAGGATCCGCCTTCATTCTGGGATAAATATCCTGCGGGGGGTTCGGGGGGCGCAAAGCCCCCCGTATGGCCGGCAAGTCAGGCCAAGCGGCCGTGGCAATGCTTGAACTTGTCGCCCGAGCCGCATGGGCAGGGGTCGTTGCGCGAAGGGTTGCCCCAGGTCGCGGGGTCGGTCTCGTCAAAGCCCGGCGCGCGAGCAGAGACATCACCGCCTTCGGCTTCCTCGTGCTCAGGCACCATCTGCTGCTGTTGCTGCGCCTGCTGATCCTGATACTGGCGCATCATCTGCTCGCGTTCGGCGTCGGTCAGCGGCCGGATCCGCGCCAGCTGCTGGGTCACGTCGCTGCGCAGGCCGTCCAGCATGTTTTCAAACAGCTGGAAGCCTTCGGTCTTGTATTCCGACAGCGGGTCGCGCTGCGCATAGCCACGGAAGCCCACGACCGAGCGCAGATGTTCCAGCGTCAGCAGGTGATCGCGCCATTTCTGGTCGATGGCCTGCAGCAGCACCTGCTTTTCGATCTGGCGCATGGTGTCGGGACCGAAGCCCGCTTCCTTCTCGGCCATATAGGTATCGGTCGCCTCGGTGATGCGTTCGCGGATCACCTCCTGGTCGACGCCTTCCTCTGCCGCCCACTCGGTGATCGGCAGGTTCATGTTCAGCCGCTCGACTGCGGCCTTGGCAAGGCCCTCGCCATCCCATTGTTCGGCATAGGCGCGGGGCGGCATGTATTCGTCGACCAGATCGTCGATGACCTGATGGCGCATGTCGCGGGCGACCTCGTCGACCTCGGCGCTGTCCATGATCTCGCGGCGCTGGCTGAAGATCGCCTTGCGCTGATCGTTCATCACGTCGTCGAATTTCAGCAATTGCTTGCGGATGTCGAAGTTGCGGCCTTCGACCTTGGCCTGGGCGCGTTCCAGCGATTTGTTGACCCAGGGGTGAACGATGGCCTCGCCTTCCTTCATCCCCAGCCGCGACAGCACCGCGTCCAGACGCTCGGACCCGAAGATCCGCATCAGGTCGTCTTCCAGCGACAGGAAGAACAAGGACCGCCCCGGATCGCCCTGCCGGCCCGAGCGGCCGCGCAGCTGGTTGTCGATACGGCGCGATTCATGGCGCTCGGTGGCCAGAACGAACAGCCCGCCTGCAGCAAGGACCTTTTCCTTGTCGGCGGCGTGTTCCGCCTCGATCTTGGCGCGAAGCTCATCGGGATGTGCCTCGGGATCGGCGGCGAGGGCCTGCATCACCTTCATCTCGACATTGCCGCCAAGCTGAATATCCGTGCCGCGACCGGCCATATTCGTCGCAATCGTCACTGCGCCCGGCTTACCTGCTTCGGCGACGATATAGGCCTCCTGCTCATGCTGGCGCGCGTTCAGGACGTTGTGCTTGATCCCGGCCTTGTCCAGCAACTGCGACAGCATTTCGGATTTCTCGACGCTGGTGGTGCCCACAAGCGTCGGCTGGCCCTTGGCATGGGCTTCCTGAATGGCCTCGATGACCGCTGCGTATTTCTCTGCCCCCGTGCGATAGACGCGGTCATGTTCATCGACGCGCGCGATGGGCTTGTTGGTCGGAACCTCGACCACGCCGAGCTTGTAGATATCGGCGAATTCTTCGGCCTCGGTGGCGGCGGTGCCGGTCATGCCGCCCAGCTTGTCATAGAGGCGGAAATAGTTCTGGAAGGTCACGCTGGCCAGCGTCACGTTTTCCGGCTGGATCGCCACGCCCTCCTTGGCCTCGATCGCCTGATGCAGCCCGTCCGAAAGACGGCGGCCCTTCATCGCGCGGCCGGTGAATTCGTCGATCAGCACGACCTCGCCGTTCTGAACCATGTAATTCTGGTCCCGCATGAACAGCTTATGGGCGCGCAATGCCTGGTTGGCGTGGTGAACGATGGTCGTCGATTCCGGGTCATAGAGCGTCTGCCCCCCGGGCAGGATGCCTGCCTGAGAAAGCAGCTGCTCCATCTTCTCGTTGCCTTCCTCGGTGAAGGTGGCGTTGCGGCTCTTTTCGTCCAGCTTGAAATCTTCGTCCGTCAACTGCGGGATGAACTGGTTCAGCGTCACATACAGCTCGGACCGGTCCTGCGAGGGGCCCGAGATGATCAGCGGCGTGCGCGCCTCGTCGACAAGGATACTGTCGACCTCGTCCACGATGGCAAAGAAATGTTCACGCTGAACCATTTCCTCGACGCTGCCCTTCATGTTGTCGCGCAGATAGTCGAAGCCCAGTTCGTTATTCGTCGCATAGGTCACGTCGGCCTGATAGGCGGCGCGCTTTTCGGCATCGGGCTGATAGGGGTAGACGACGCCAGTGGTCATGCCCAGCTGGGCGAAAACCTTGCCCATCCATTCGGCGTCGCGTTTCGCCAGATAGTCGTTGACGGTGACGACATGGACACCCTTGCCCGCCAGCGCATTCAGATAGGCTGGGAAGGTGGCCACAAGGGTCTTGCCCTCGCCCGTCTTCATCTCGGCGATATTGCCCTGATGCAGGAAGATCCCGCCCATCAGCTGCGTGTCAAATGCGCGCAGGCCAAGGGCGCGGCGCGCACCCTCGCGGCAGTTGGCGAAGGCTTCGGGCAGCAGGCCGTCCAGATCCTCGCCCGCTTGCGCGCGGGCCTGCAGATCGTGGGTTTTCGCGATCAATTCTTCGTCAGAACGGGCCTGCGCCTCTGCTTCCAGCGCATTGACCTTGGCCACCAGAGAGCGGACCGATTTTACCTTGCGGTCATTGGGCGTCCCAAAGACCTTCTTCGCCAAACTGCCAAGACCCAGCATTATCACTCCGGCCATCGTGTTGCGGGAAAGGCTGGGGCACGGCCCCTTGCCCGGACCGTCCGTCCTGCCGTATCAGTGCAGGTGAAAAAACGACGCGGGCGCGCCTTTTCGGTTGCGCCGGATGTAGGCCCGCGTCCCTCAAGTGTCAACGCTTGCCCCTAATTCCGCTGGCTGCGGC
The DNA here is from genome assembly GCF_011308835.1 of Paracoccus xiamenensis. Taxonomy (GTDB): domain Bacteria; phylum Pseudomonadota; class Alphaproteobacteria; order Rhodobacterales; family Rhodobacteraceae; genus Paracoccus; species Paracoccus xiamenensis. The sequence continues at coordinate 196,460 of NZ_JAAOHY010000005.1, forward strand.
GGGGCGTTTCTTCAAGGAAAAACCATGTTCGCACGCCCGATCCTGACCGCCCTGATGCTTTCCGCGCTTACCCTGCCCGCCCTGGCGCAGGATGCCGATACCGTCGTCGCCAAGGTAAACGACACCGAAATCACCCTGGGCCAGATGGCCGCGATGAAGATCGGGCTGCCGCCCGAGATGGCCGGCATGCCCGCGCCCGAGCTGTGGGACCTGATGCTGGACCAGATGATCCGCCAGGCGGCGATGGCCGAAGTCGGCGAGGCCTCGATCACGGCGCGCGACACGGCGGCGCTGGCAATCGACCGCCGCGCCTATCTGGCCGGTGCGGCGCTGGAACGGCTGGCCGAGTTCGAGCCCACGGATGACGAGATTCAGGCCGCCTATGAAAAGGCCTTCCCGGCTGACAAGCCGGTCACCGAATATGACGCCGACCACATCCTGCTGGAGACCGAGGAAGCCGCCAAGGCGGTGATCGAGGAACTCGGCAAAGGTGGCGATTTCGCCAAGCTGGCCGAGGAACGCTCGGTCGATACGGGCTCTGGGCTGAACGGCGGCGATCTGGGCTGGTTCACCACCGACCGCATGGTCAAAGAGTTCGGCGATGCGGTGGCCAGCATGGAAAAAGGCGCGACCTCTGCCGAACCGGTCAAGTCGCAATTCGGCTTTCACGTCATCAAGATGAACGACAGCCGCGTTCAGGAACCGCCGGCGCTTGCCGATATCCGCGACGCGCTGATCCAGCAGATCCGCCGCGAAAAGGTCGAGGCAGAGATCGAAAAGGTCACCGCTGAGGCCAAGGTCGAAAAGACCGAGGGGCTGGATCCGGCCGTGTTGGAGCAGGACGTTCTGGGTGTAGGAACCGAGTGATGGCCAAGGACGACAAGAAAAAGTCGAAGAAATCCAAGGCCGAAAAGGCTGAAAAGGCCGCGAAAAAGGCGCTGAAGGCCGCCGCGCCCGCCCCCACGGCCAAGGCGGCGGCGCCGGTTTCGCCGCTGGCGCCCGCGTCTTTCCCCGAATTGCCGGTGATCGAAGGCGTCGAATTCGCCTCGGCTGCGGCAGGGGTGAAATATCAGGGCCGGACCGATGTGATGCTGGCGCGGATGGCGCCGGGAACCACGGTGGCGGGCGTGTTCACGCGGTCATCCACCCGCGCGGCAAGCATTCTGGATTGTCAGGCCAAACTTGCGGGCACGCAGGACGTGACACAGGGCGCGGCGATCATCGTGAATTCGGGCAATGCCAACGCCTTTACCGGCAAGAACGGGCAGGAAGCCGTGGACCGGGTGACCGGCGCCGTGGCCGAGGCGTTGGGAATGCCGGCGAGCCGGGTGTTTTCATCCTCGACCGGGGTCATCGGAGAGCCGCTGCCGGCGGCGCGCATCACCGCGGTGATCGGCGACATGGCCGGCCGTCTGGATCCCGGCGGTGCGGGCGCGGCCGCCCGCGCCATCATGACCACCGACACCTTCGCCAAGGGCGCCGCCGCGACCATTCAGGGCGATGGCGGCGCGATCCACATTGCCGGGATCGCCAAGGGTTCGGGCATGATCGCGCCGGATATGGCGACGATGCTGGTCTATATCTTCACCGATGCGAAGATCTCGGCCCCGAACCTGCAACAGCTGCTGTCAAAGCATGTGGACGACACCTTTAACGCCATTACCGTCGACAGCGACACCTCGACCTCTGACGCGTTGATACTGGCGGCGACAGGCAAATCGCGCGCCGCGCCGCTGGAGGACATGCGGTCGAAATCCGCAAGAGCATTCGCGACCGCGCTGCGTGGCGTGATGCTGGATCTGGCCCAGCAGGTGGTCAAGGACGGTGAAGGCGCGACCAAGTTCGTCGAGGTGCGGGTGACGGGCAGCGAAAGCCCGGCCGACGCCCGCAAGGTCGCCATGGCCATCGCCAATTCGCCGCTGGTCAAGACCGCCATCGCCGGCGAGGACGCGAATTGGGGGCGCGTCGTCATGGCGGTCGGCAAATCCGGTGCAAAGGCCGATCGGGACCGGCTGACCATCCGCTTCGGTGATCTGGTCGTGGCCGAAAACGGCTGGCGCGCGCCGGGCTATGACGAGGCCGCCGCCAGCGCCTATATGAAGGGCGATCATCTGGTTCTGGGTGTCGATCTGGGATTGGGCCGCGCGGACTGCACGGTCTGGACCTGCGACCTGACCCATCGCTATATCGACATCAACGCCGATTACCGGTCGTGATGCCGGGCCGGGGGGCTGCGCGCCCCCCGAAAACCCCCGCGGGATATTTTTACCAGAATGAAGAAGGATGCCGGGATGAAGATGGTTCTGGTGACGGCGGTCGCGCTTGTCGATGCCGATGGCCGGGTGCTGCTGGCGCAGCGTCCCGAGGGCAAGTCGATGGCCGGCCTGTGGGAGTTTCCCGGTGGCAAGGTCGAGCCGGGAGAGACGCCCGAGACGGCATTGGTCCGCGAGCTGCACGAGGAGCTGGGGATCGACACACATACCTCTTGCCTGGCGCCGCTGACCTTTGCCAGCCACAGCTATGACGACTTTCACCTGCTGATGCCGCTGTTCGTTTGCCGGCGCTGGAAGGGCATCGTGCAGCCGCGCGAAGGCCAGAAACTGGCCTGGGTGCGCGCCAAGGACCTGCGCAGTTACGAGATGCCGCCAGCGGATGTTCCCTTGACCCCGATAATTCAGTCGTGGCTGTGACAAATTAGGCACAGGCGTCGGGGAAACTGTTCTGAACAGTCATGTCCGCTCTGCTTTGTTAACCACTTAGCTGAGTTTCCGGGGGATAAAGAAGGTTCAGAAGAAGGGGACAGATATGATTCGCACAATCACCATTGGCAGCTATATCTCGGTCCAGGGCGTCTTTGAAAGGCAGACCGAATGCGGGGACATTGTGATCCGCGTCGGCGAGAAAACCTATCAGGGAAAGCCTGTTAGCAAGTAGTTTTTTTCATTGGTCGACGACCGACGAACTGCATTGAAAGGTACCGTCCTGCCGGGACGGTGCCTTTTTTCAAGGCCGGGTCAGCAGTCCTGCACCGTGTAATTCACGGGTTAACAAAAAGCAATTCCTGGTTGTAACTTTTTTTCACCGGAAAGCCGTGCAACTGGGCCACACCTCTTTGAGTTGTGCGAAATTCCAGGTCCGCCGCGGGCGGAGCACCGATTACCGGCCGCGCTTCGCCGCATGCAGCGCCTGAATTGCGGTCATATCCGCGCTGGCAGCATCATGGGCCGCTGCCTCGATTCGGCGAAAGCGGGTCAGAACCTCGTGCCCCTGCGGCGTCAATGCCGCGCCGCCGCCGCCCGCTCCGCCGCGTTCGCTGCTGACCAGCGGCGCCGCGAAGCTGCGGTTCAATCCATCGACCAGCGACCAGGCACGCTTATAGCTCATCCCCATGCGCCGCCCCGCCTCGGATATGGATCCGGTCTGGCCGATCAGTTCCAGCAGGTCCGCCTTGCCCGGCCCGATCCAGACATCTGGGCCAAGATACAGACGCAGCTGCAGGCGCGGATAGCGGTCAGGGTCGTGCAAGGGCGGGTGTGACATGATGGGATCATGCAGCGCGCCCCGCCCCTCGGCAAGTCAGTCGTATTTGCGCCGATCCTCGATCACCAGCCCGTCATTCGGCAGGCTGCCGGGGCTGAGGATTTCAATCCGGCCGCGCAGTTTCAGCGCCTCGGCGACCGAGGCGGCATATTCCGCATCGGCGGCGCGGGGGCTTTCGACCTGGACGGTCATGGCGTCCATCTCGCCCTCGCGATCCGCGATCACGCGGGCGCGGGTGATTTCGGGATGGCGGGCAACAAAGGCCGCGACCTGTTCGGGGCGGACGAACATGCCCTTGATCTTGGTGGTCTGATCCGCGCGCCCCATCCAGCCCTTGATGCGCATATTCGTGCGCCCGCATGGCGAGGCGCCCGGCAGCACCGCCGAAAGATCCCCGGTGGCAAAGCGGACCAGCGGATAGTCGGGGTTCAGCGTGGTCACGATCACCTCGCCCACCTCGCCTTCGGGGACCGGGTCGCCGGTGCCGGGGCGGACGATTTCGACGATCACGCCTTCGTCGACGATCATGCCTTCCGCCGCCTCGGATTCGTAGGCGATATTGCCCAGATCGGCCGTGGCATAGCATTGCAGCGTCGTAATGCCGCGATCCGCATAGTGCTGCCGCAGCGACGGAAACAGCGCGCCCCCCGCCACCGCGGCGCGGGTGAAGGACAGCTTTTCACCCAACTCATCCGCGCGGTCGAGGATCACTTTCAGAAAATCCGGCGTGCCAGCGTAGACCGTCGATCCAATATCGGCCGCGGCCCGCACCTGCAGGTCGGTCTGGCCGGTGCCCGCAGGCAGCACGGCGGCGTCGACGGCGCGGGCGGCACTGTCGAACATCATCCCCGCAGGCGTCATGTGATAGGCAAAGCAGTTCTGCACGATGTCGCCGCGCCGTACCCCGCAGGCGAACAGGAACCGGCCAAGCCGCCACCAATCGCCCTCGCGCCGGCCGGGTTCATAGATTGGGCCGGGCGACTGAAAGATATGGTCAAACTCTGCCGCCAGCCGGGTGGCATAGCCGCCGAAGGGCGGGTTCTTCTTCTGCGCCTCGATCATCTCGGATTTGCGGATCACCGGCAGAGCAGCCAGCGCCGCACGGTCGCGGACGTCAGCCGGGTCCACATCGCGCAGCAGCCGCGCCAGCGTGGGGGCGGTCTTCGCGCGGCCAAGCGCCGCCGGCAGCGCCTCGGCCAGCCACTCGGCGCGCTCGTCATCGCTGCGTGTTTCCAGATCGTCGAAATAACCGCCCATGAACTGTTCCTTAACTTGAAATTCCGCCTGTCCGCCTTAGGCCAGCCAGCGCTTGCGGCGGCGATAGGACCGCACGTCGCGGAAGCTTTTGCGGCCCTCGTCGGACATGCCCAGATAGAATTCCTTCACATCGGGGTTTTCGCGCAGGGCATCGGCCGCACCATCCATGACCACGCGGCCATTTTCCAGGATATAGCCGTAATGGGCATAGCGCAGCGCCACATTGGTGTTCTGTTCGGCCAGCAGGAAGGTCACGCCTTCGCCTTCGTTCACCGCCTTGACGATTTCAAAGATCTGCTCGACCAGCTGCGGGGCCAGACCCATTGAAGGCTCGTCCAGCAGGATCATTTCCGGGCGCGACATCAACGCGCGGCCCATGGCCACCATCTGCTGTTCCCCGCCCGAGGTATAGCCCGCCTGCGACTTGCGCCGCTCGCGTAGCCGCGGGAAATAGTTATAGACCATCTCCAGATCGTCGCGGATCGCCGCCGCCCCGTCCTTGCGGGTATAGGCGCCGGTCAGCAGGTTTTCCTCGACCGTCAGGTGTTCGAAACAGTGGCGTCCCTCCATCACCTGAATGACGCCGCGCTTGACCAGTGCGGCCGGGTTCAGGTCGGCCACGCGGTCGCCGCGATAGGTGATGCTGCCCTTTGTCACCTCGCCCCGTTCGGATGCAAGCAGGTTTGAAATCGCCTTCAGCGTGGTGGTCTTGCCCGCACCGTTGCCGCCCAGAATAGCGGTGATGCTGCCCTTCGGCACCGACAGGCTGACGCCCTTCAGCACCAGAATGACGTGGTTATAGATCACCTCGATATTGTTGACGTCCAGCAGCGTCTCGCCGGTAGGTTGGGTATCGAGCATGGCGCCTTCCTCGGATCGGGTTCCCGGCGACACGGGGCTGCGTCGCCGGGTCGTTCACCCCGCAGTTGGTGTGAGCATTGCGGGGATCGATGAACCGGCGCCCGTCAGGGCGCCGGCCAACAAGTTCACTCGCAGGTGCGCGGCGTGATGCCACTTTCCTGCGCATAGGCGGCCGAGTCTGCGGCGATCAGCGGATCCAGCACCTCGGCATCGGGGGCGGTGAATTCGGTGATCAGGTTCCACTTCTTCGCCGCCGCGTCCCATTGCTGGACACGCGACATGCCGCTGCCGCCATGGTTGGCGCAGGACATTTTGACCTCTGGCCCGAAATCGGGCAGGCCGATTTCCGCCAGACGTTCGGGGGTGATGTCCAGCTGTTCAAACCCGTCGCGCAGCTGTTCGGGCGTGATCGCCGAGGTGCCCGCCAGTTCCTGCGCCTTCTTGATCGCCTCGGCAATCACGACGGCGGCATACATGCCGCGCGAATACACGGCCGAGCCGACATGCTCGCCGCCCTGCGACGCCTTGCCGGTGTCGATGACATGCGTCTTCAGGTCATCATACAGCGGATAATCCATGCCGACGCCGTTGAAGGTCATGGATTTATAGCCATTGGCGCCGTCGCCCGCAGGCATCACGTCCAGCTCGGACCCGGCCCACCAGATGCCGATGAAATTCTCCATCGGGAAACGGATGTTGGCGGCTTCCTGAATGGCGACCTGGTTCATCACGCCCCAGCCCCACATCAGCACATAATCCGGCTTGTCGCGGCGGATCTGCAGCCATTGCGATTTCTGTTCCTGACCCGGTGCCTCGACCGGGATCTCGGTCAGGGTGAAACCGTGCTTCTTGCCCAGTTCCTGCAGGGTGCGGATCGGTTCCTTTCCATAGGCAGAGTTGTGATAGACAAGCGCGATCTTCTTGCCCTCAAGGCTGCCGCCGTTTTCGTCCAGCAGATACTTGATGGCGACCGAGGCCCCGTCCCAATAGTTCGCGGGCGCGTTGAACACCCATTCGAACACCGTGCCATCCTTGGCCGAGGTACGCCCGTAACCCGGCGTGTACAGCACCTTCTTGTCAACGGCGACCTTCGGGATCAGCTGATAGGTGATGCCGGTCGACAGCGGGTTGAAGACAAGCGCATCGGCCTTGGTCGATTCATAGCATTCGACGCCCTTTTCGGTGTTATAGGCCGTCTCGCATTCCGGGACCTGGATCTTCTCACCACCGATCCCGCCATCGCGTTCGTTCAGCAGCGTGAAATAGTCGTTGAAGCCATCGGCATATTGGGTGCCATTCGCGCCATAAGGCCCGGTCCGATAGCTGAGGTTCGGCACCACCAGATCGGCCATGGCGGGGGCTGCGGCCATGACGGCGGCGGCGGCCAGTGCGGCAAGTTTCAGTTTCATTCTTGGTCTCCTCCCAAGGTTTGACGCGCCGGTTTGCCCGGTTCTGTTTGTTAATGCGGGAACGGCCACAGCCGCAATTTTTCCTTCACCAGCCGCCACAGTCGGGCCAGCCCGTGCGGTTCGACGATCAGGAAGAAGATGATCAGCGCGCCCACGATCATCAACTCGATATGGGCGGCAAGGTCTGTGGGCCAGCCAAGCGTGCCGACCAGCAGGTTCTTCAGGAACACAGGCAAAAGCACCAGAAAGGCCGCGCCGGCAAAGCTGCCGAAGATGGACCCGAGGCCCCCGATGATGACCATGAACAGCACCAGGAAGGACTTGTTGATCCCGAAAGCCTCGGTCACTTCGGCCGCGCCCAGATAGACAGCGAACAGAAGCGCGCCGGCGATGCCGATGAAGAAGGAACTGACCCCGAATGCGGTCAGCTTGGCGGTCAGGGGGTTCACGCCGATGATTTCGGCCGCGATGTCCATGTCGCGGATCGCCATCCATTTGCGCCCGACCATGCCCCGCGTCAGGTTCCGCGCGACCCAGGCGGCCATGAAGACGAAAGCCAGACAGATCAGGTATTTTGCGGAAGGCGAGGCGGCGGGCCCGGTCACGGCCCAGCCCAGCACTGTGCGTTCCGGCGAGTTGATCTGGCCCGAGGCGGAATAGTTGTAAAACCACGGCACCTTGTTGAACAGCCAGACAAGGAAGAACTGCGCCGCCAGCGTGGCGACCGCCAGATAGAACCCCTTGATCCGCAGGCTGGGCAGGCCAAAGGCGATCCCCACCAGCGCGGTGATCCCACCCGCCAGCAGGATATGGATGACAACGCTGATTTCAGGGAAGGCGGTCATCAGCTTATAGACCGCAAAGGCCCCCACCGCCATGAAACCGCCCGTCCCCAGACTGACCTGCCCGGCATAGCCGACAAGGATATTCAACCCGATGGACGCAATCGCATAGATCAGGAAAGGCAGCAGCACCGCGCTTGCCCAATAGTCATTGATGACGAAGGGTATAACCAGAACCGCAATCGCCAGAATGGCGTAATAACCAATCCGGTCCAGCTTGATCGGGAAGGTCTGCCCGTCGTCGCGGTAGCTGGTCTTGAAATCGCCGGCCTCACGGTAAAACATGCTGTCCCTCTCTTATCTGCTGCCGCGGCGGGGGTTTTCCACCCCCGCGCCCCCGGAGGATATTTCTGCCAGAATGAACGCGCGTTCCGGCTTTCGCTCTGGCCCAAATATCCCCGCCGGAGGCAGGCTGACTCGCCGATTAGCCATCACTCGACCTCTCTCGCGTTCGCCTCGAAGGCGGGTCCCTGCGGGTCGACCACGCAGAAGCGGTGGCCGGTCGGGGCCTCCATCACGATCCAGCGTTTGACGCGGTTGACAACCTTGCCGCCAAGGGACTTCAGCCGGGCGACCTCGGCGTCCTTGTCGTCGGCTTCGAGGTCGATATGCACGCGCGCATCGTGGTCTACCGCCTGCACCAGCACCTTCAGATCACCTTGATCCAGGATTTCGGCGTATTTTCCATCCTCGTCGATCCTGACCTCACCACCAAGGGCGACACCCCAGAAGCGGGCGGCCTCGGCCACATGTTCGGCCTTGCAGTCAATTACGATGCATCCCAGTCTTGCGCGATGGGTCATGCCTATACCCTCTCGATGATGCGTTCGCCGAACAGGCCTTGCGGGCGGAAGACCAGGAACATCAGCGCCAGCACATAGGCGAACCAGTTTTCCGTCGCGCTGATGGTGAAGCCGAACCAGCTGCCAGCCAGATCCGGGCTGGACATGATGAATTCGAACAGCTTTTCGCCCACGCCGATGATCAGCCCGCCGACAATCGCGCCGGGGATCGAGGTGAAGCCGCCCAGCATCAGCACCGGCAGCGCCTTCAGCGCGATCAGCGACAGGCTGAACTGCACGCCCGATTTGGTGCCCCACATGATGCCCGCAACCAGCGCCACAAAGCCCGCGATGGACCAGACCATGATCCAGATGAACTGCAGCGAGATACCTACCGACAACGCCGCCTGATGGTCGTCAGCAACCGCGCGCATGGCCCGGCCCTGCTTGGTATATTGCGAAAACGCCACCAGCGCCGCGACAAGGATGGCCGCGATGATCGTGGCCCAGATGTCCAGCCGGTCGATGAAGAAGCCATAGCCGAACCAGTCATTGGTCGCCTGTTCGATGCTTTCGCTGATGCCCTGCGGCAGCCCCACGTCGAGCGTTTTCACATCGGCGCCCCACATCACATCGCCCAGCCCTTCCAGGAAATAGGCAAGCCCGATGGTGGCCATGAACAGGATGATCGGTTCCTGCCCGACGAGGTGTTGCAGGACCAGCTTTTCGATCAGGATGGCCAGCAGGACCATCACCCCAGCGGTCAGCAGGATCGCCAGCAGCGCGGGCACGTTCCAGCCGAAGCTTTCGACATGGGTGCCGAACATGGCGTTGATCAGGTGGGCGAAGGGCACCTGCCCTTCCATGATGCCCACCAGCGTCAGCGCCGCGAACAGCGCCATCACGCCCTGCGCATAGTTGAACACGCCCGAGGCCTTGTAGATCAGCACGAAACCAAGCGCGACAAGCGAATACATCACGCCCGTCATCAGCCCGTTGATCAGAACTTCGCTGCCGTAAAGAAGCTGGTCCATCAGCGTTTTCCTTTCGCCCGGTCAGTCATGGGACACCCCCAGATAGGCGTCGATGACTTCCTGATTGCTGCGCACCTCGGAAGGGGTGCCGTCGCCGATCTTGCGGCCGTAATCCATCACCACCACACGGTCCGACAGGTCCATGACCACGCCCATGTCATGTTCGATCAGCGCGATTGTGGTGCCGAATTCGTCATTCACGTCGAGGATGAAGCGGCTCATGTCCTCTTTCTCCTCGACGTTCATGCCGGCCATGGGCTCGTCCAGCAGCAGAAGCTGGGGTTCCGCCGCCAGTGCGCGGGCCAGTTCCACCCGCTTTTTCAGCCCATAGGGCAGACGGCCCACCGGCGTCTTGCGGATGTTCTGGATTTCCAGAAAGTCGATGATCTTTTCGACCTGTTCGCGGTTGGCGATCTCTTCGGCCTCGGCCCGGCCCCACCACAGCGCTTGCGAGAAGAAGCCGGATTTCACCTTGTTCAACCGCCCGGTCATGATGTTGTCCAGCACCGACATGCCGTCGAACAGTGCGATGTTCTGGAAGGTGCGGGCGATGCCCAGACGGGCGACCTCATAGGGTTTCATCGGCCCGCGACGATAGCCCTTGAACCAGACCTCGCCTTCCTGCGGGACGTAAAAGCCCGAAATCACGTTCAGCATTGACGATTTGCCAGCCCCGTTCGGCCCGATGATCGCGCGGATCTCGCCCTGGCGAATGTCAAAGCTGATATTCTTGATCGCCTCGACCCCGCCGAAGCGCAGGGTGATGTTGCGCAGGTCCATGACCACGGGGCCGATCTGGCGGCCGTCTGCGGTGGTGTAGCCTTCGGTTTCGTCAAGCATCCTAATTCCCCGCGAGCCAGCCGACCAATGCGCCATAGACGGCGACGGCGGGGCCATATTGGATCATCTGGCCAAGCGGCAGGCCGGGCCAAAGGCGGCTGGCGGCTGCCACGCCGAAACCGCCTGTAATCGCGCCAGCCAGCAGATGCGCGACGGTCGGCGGCACGAAGTCGGGCACCAGCCAGGCCAGCAGCAGCCCCGCCAGCGCGATCAGCGCGCCGGTGACATAGCTGGGCTTGTAGGTGATGACGGGTCTGTTCATTCCGCTGCCACCTTCTCCATGGGTGCCTCGCCAAAGACCGGCACGTCCTCGATCTTCAACGTGGCCTTGATGACACCCTTGCGGCCGTCTTCATAGGTGACCTCGGTTTCGGTATAGACGCTGTCCGACCCGTCATAGAGTGCGGCGACCAGATCGGCGAATTTCTCGCTGATGACGGCGCGGCGGACCTTGCGGGTGCGGGTCATTTCGCCGTCGTCGGGGTCCAGTTCCTTGTGCAGGACAAGGAAGCGGTGGATCTGGCAGCCCGACAGCATCGGATCCTGCGCGACGGATCGGTTCACCGTTTCCACATGTTCCTTGATGGTCGCATAGACCTGCGGATGGCCCGCCAGTTCCTGATAGCTGGCATAGGCGATGTTGTTGCGCTCGGCCCAGTTTCCGACCGCGTTCAGGTCGATATTGATCATCGCGGTGCAGAAATCGCGGCCATTGCCCAGCACCACGGCCTCAAGAATGTTGGGATAGAACTTCAGCTTGTTCTCGACATATTTGGGCGCGAACATGGTGCCATCGGCCATCTTGCCCACATCCTTGGCGCGGTCGATGATGCGCAGCTGGCCGGTTTCTTCCTCGATAAAGCCCGCATCGCCCGTGGCTACCCAGCCCTCGGCGTCCTTGGTCGAGGCCGTGCTTTCCGGATTGTTGTAATATTCGACGAAAGTGCCGGGCCCGCGATAGAAGACCTCGCCGGTATCGGCGATCTTCAGTTCAACGCCGGGCGAGGGCACGCCCACCGTGTCGGACCGCACGCCGCCATCGGGCTGCTGGGTGATGAAGACGGATGCCTCGGTCTGGCCGTAAAGCTGTTTCAGGTTGATGCCCAGACTGCGGTAGAAATCGAAGATTTCCGGCCCGATCGCCTCGCCCGCGGTATAGCCGACGCGGATGCGCCCGTAACCCAGCGCGTCCTTCAGCGGGCCATAGATCAGCAGGTTGCCAAGGCCATAGGCGATGCGGTCGCCGAAGCCGACGGGCTTGCCATCCAGCAAGGACGGCCCGACCCGGTTGGCGACGGCCATGTAATGCTTGAACAACCAGCGCTTGAAGCGGCCGGCATCCTCCATGCGGATCATCACATTGGTCAGCTGACCTTCAAACACGCGCGGCGGGGCGAAGAAATAGGTCGGCCCGATCTCGCGCAGGTCGGTCATCATGGTGGCCGCGCTTTCGGGGCAGTTCACGGTAAAGCCGGTCCAGGTCGCCTGCCCCATCGAAAAGATGAAATCGCCCACCCAGGCCATCGGCAGATAGGCCAGCACCTCGTCGCGGTAAGTCAGCTTGTCGAAATCGCTGGTGTTCTTTGCCGTCTCGATGATGTTGCGGTTCGACAGAACCACGCCCTTGGGCTTGCCCGTGGTGCCAGAAGTATACAGCATCACACAGGTGCTGTCGTAATCCAGCGCGGCGATCCGCGCATCCAGTTCCGGGCCCAGACGCTGCCCCGATGCCCGGCCCTCGGCCTGCACATCGGCCAGCGCATTCATGCGGGCATGGTCGTATTTCCGCATCCCGCGCTTGTCGGTATAGATGATCTGTTCGACGTTGCGCGGCGCGTCGGACATGGCCTGCACCTCCAGCACCTTGTCGACCTGTTCCTGATCGCCGCAGACGACGAAACGGGCGCCGCAATGGCCCAGAACATAGGCCATCTCTTCGGCGACGGCGTCCTGATACAGGGGCACCGGCACCGCGCCGCACATCTGCGTGGCGATCATCGCCCAGTAATGGGCCGGACGGTTGCGCCCGATCACCGCGACATGATCGCCGGGCCGCAGCCCAAGGTTCAGCATCCCCAGCGCCAGCGCCCGGATCTCGTCAGCGGCCTGCGCCCAGGTCCAGCTTTGCCAGATCCCGAATTCCTTCTCGCGGTAGGCGGGGCGCGGACCCAGACGGTCCACGTTACGCGCCAGCAGCGCCGGAATGGATTGCGGATCGGCCCCGTCAGGGGCGCGTAGTTGGGCCATGTTTCCTCCCTCTCCGGTCCGAATGGCGGCGGGCCGGTCCACCGGGCGCGGTTCTTCTGTCCACTGCCCGGCCTGCACAGATTTCCCGGCGATCATTTCCGCAATTTTACGAAAACCTAACGAATTGTTACACGCTATGCGAAGCCCTTTTCGGGTGCTAACCATCGGACAAGGGAAGGGTTTTGCATGATCGCCAGTGATTCACGGGCCGCGCTGATGCAGTCGGGGCTGAACCTGATCGGCCAGGCGCTGTCGATCTTCGATGCCGACCTGCGGCTGGCGGTGTCGAACCGGCAATATCAGGCGATGTTCGACCTGCCCGACAACCTGACCCGTCCGGGCACCTTCTTCGAAGACACCATCCGCTATCTGGTGGTGCGCGGCGAATACGGCCCCCAGGACGACCCCGACGAGGCCGTGCGCCTGCGCGTCCAGCAGGCCCGCGCCTTCCAGCCGCATTACATGGAACGCGAACGCCCCGATGGCCGCTGGGTCGCGGTCGAGGGCGCGCCCCTGTCGCAGGGCGGCTGGGTCACCGTCTATACCGACATCACCGAAACCAAGCGGCACGAGGCGATGCTGCGCGCCCGGTCCGAGGAACTTTCCTCGCAGGTGCTGGACCATGCCGAACAGCTGTCGGCGGCCAACCGCGAACTGGCGGCGATGATCTCTGCCCTGCAAGAGGCCAAGCGCGTCGTCACCGAAACCCAGGCCCGGACCCGGCAGGTCACCGAAATGGTGCCCGCCCATATCGCCCATCTCGACCGCGAGGGGCGATATGTCTTTTCCAACCGGCAAATGCCGCAGGTCTTCCCCGGCACCCGCCCCGATATCGTCGGGCTGACGGCGGAACAGGCGCTTGGACCCGCCACCTATGCGGCGATCCGCCCGCATATGGATCAGGCGCTGTCCGGCCGGCAGCAGGTGTTCGAGATCACACATTCCGAATCCGGCCGCCGCATCCGCATCGCGCTGACCCCGGACCGGGGCGGCAATGGCGTCTTCGTGCTGTCGACCGATGTCACCGCCGAGGTCGAGGTCCGCGAGGCGCTGACCCATGCCTCGCGCCGGGAACTGGCGGCCAAGATCACCTCGGGTCTGGCGCATGATTTCGGCAATCTGCTGACCATCATCCTCGGCCTTCAGGACCGGCTTACCCATGCCGATCTGTCCGCGACGGCGCAGGCTGACGTGCACGCCACGCTGGCCGCGGCCCGGCGCGGGGTGCAACTACTGGAACGGATCGGCCAGATCGCCGCGCCCTTGGGCACGGCGCGCCAACCGGTGCGGCTGGACGGATTACTGCGCGACCTTTGCGATATGGTGCGGCCCAGCCTTGGCGACCGGGTGGTGCTGGATCTGGTCACCGATCTGCCAGATGCGCCCCTGCTGCTGGATCCGGGCCATGTGCAGGACAGCCTGCTGAACCTGATCCTGAACGCCCGCGATGCCATGGGACCGGCCGGCGGAACGATCGCCCTTTCTGCCCGCGCGCATCACCCTTGGGTCGAGGTCGAGCTGACCGATACCGGCCCCGGCTTCACCGCCGAGGCGCTGACCCGCGCGACCGAGCCATTCTTTTCCACCAAGCCCGGCCAGGGCTCTGGCCTGGGCCTGTCGATGGTCTTCGATCAGGCGCGACTGGCGGGGGGGACGCTGCATCTGGCCAACCGCGCGGGCGCATCCGGCGCCTGGGTACGGTTGCGTCTGCCGCTGCGTCCGGTCAGCCCCCAGATGATCCTGCTGGTCGAAGACGACGACAGCCTGCGCGAGATGCTGCGCCGGATGCTGACCGCCATGGGCCATTCGGTGATCGAGGCGGGCTCACTTGCCGAGGCACAGGGCCTGACCGACCTGCCCGGCCTGACGCTGATCCTGTCTGACATGCAGCTGGGGGACGGGCTGGGCCACGCCTTGGCGGGCGCGGGCCGCCCGCCCCTGCTGCTGATGACCGCCTTGCCGCCAAGCGATCCCTTGCGCGACATCGCCCCGTGCCCGGTGCTGACCAAACCATTCGACAGCGCTACTCTCAGCCAAGCCATATCGCAGGTGCTGGATGACTGACGCCCCCCTGATCGCCATCCTTGAAGACGAACCCGACATCCGCCGGATCATGTCCGACACGCTGGAAGCCGCCGGCTTCCGCACCATGGGCTTCGCCCGCGCCACCGAATTCGAGGCAGCGCTGCGCCGGATCACCCCCGACGCCTGCCTGGTCGATCTGGGCCTGCCCGACCGCGACGGGCTGGCGCTGGTGCACCGGCTGGCAACCGAATCCGGCGCGGCCATCATCATCGTTTCCGGCCGCACGCAGGTTCAGGACCGCATCACCGGGCTAGAGCTGGGGGCAGACGACTATATCATCAAACCCTTCGAGCCCGGCGAATTGGTCGCCCGCCTGCGCGCCCGCCTGCGCCGCCCCCAGACCGCGCGCCCCGGTCAGCGCAGCCGCGCCGCCTTCGCCGGCTGGCGCGCCGATTTCGACCGCTATCTGCTGGCCGCACCCGATGGCAGCGAAACCCCGCTGAGCCATGCCGAGGCCGAGGTGCTGCGCATGTTTCTGGACAATCCGCGCCGGCTGATCTCGCGCGGGCAGATGCTGGAAACACTGGGCGGTGCGGGCGGCGAAAGCTTCGACCGGGCAATGGATGTGCGCATCTCTCGGCTGCGGGGCAAGCTGGGCGAGGATCCGAAGAACCCGCAGCTTATCAAGACCATCTACGGCGCAGGCTATATCTTCCTGGCCGAGGTCGACTGGAGCTGACGCCGGTCTGGCCATCTGAACGACAAAAACAAAAAAGGGACGGCGCCAGCCATCCCTCTTTCAATCGTGTGCTGGGTTGCTACCGACTGGTGGCTGCCTTGCTGCGAGATAACTGCTGCCGTGGGTCGCTGCCGTTCAGGTGGCGTCCTCGGTGGCCTTGCCCGTAGATATAGTTGTGCCTGCCGCCCTCGTCAAGAATTTATTCAATCAAAACAAATAGTTGACTAATATCCTCGGCTATTCGGACGCTCCCGCGCAACCTGCTGATTTCGCGACCACAACCGGATGCGGAACCAGGACCGAGCAGTCACGGGCGACCAGCATGACCGGATTTTCATGGCCGCCGCCGGCCCGTTCTTCGGGTCCGGCTCCGGCGATACTGCTCTGCGATTCGCCGCCTTCGCAGGCACCAATCAAAAAGGACCGCCCATTCGCATGGACGGCCCCGATCTGTATGGCCCCTCGATCAGGCCTTGCTGTCCCAGCCGCTGATGGCCTTGGAATCCATGAATTCCTCGATCCCCCAGACGCCGCCTTCACGCGCCCGGCCCGACCGGCCGATGCCACCAAAGAACGCGCCGGGGCCACGGCTTTCGCCGTTCATTTCCACCATGCCGGACCGCAGCCTACGCGCCAGCCGGTTGCGGCGGTCGCCGTCCTGGCTTTGGACATAGTTGGTCAGCCCGTAAGCGGTATCATTGGCGATGCGGATCGCGTCTTCCTCATCCTCGAAGGGGATGATCGACAGGACCGGGCCGAAGATCTCTGTCTGGGCGATGGTCATGTCATTTGTCACGTCGGCAAAAACCGTAGGCCGCACGAAATAGCCGCGATTGAAGCCTTCCGGCAGGCCGGGGCCGCCGGCAACAAGGCGCGCGCCCTCGGCGATGCCCTTTTCGATCAGGCCCTGGATCTGGTCCCATTGCCGCTTCGAGACCACCGGGCCGATATGGCGGCCGGGCTCATGCGCACTGGCAACGGCGGTCTTTTCGGCCACTTCCTTGGCGGTTTCGACGGCCCGATCATAAATCTCGCGCTGCACCAGCATCCGGGTCGGCGCGTTGCAGCTTTGACCCGAGTTATAAAAGACATGCCGCGCCCCGCGCACCACCGCCTTTTCGTCTGCATCGGCAAAGACCAGATTCGCCCCCTTGCCGCCCAGCTCCAGTGCCACCTTTTTCAGCCCGTCCGCCGCCGCGCGCGAAATCGCGATGCCGGCGCGGGTCGAGCCGGTAAAGCTGATCATCTCGACATCGGGGTGAACCGTCAGCTGTGTGCCCACGCCTTCGCCATCGCCATTCACCAGGTTGAAGACACCCGGCGGCAGCCCGGCCTCATCCACGATCTCGGCGAAGACCATCGACGACAGCGGCGCGATTTCCGACGGCTTCAGTACCATCGTATCGCCCGCCAGCAGCGCCGGGATCACCTTCAGCGTCACCTGGTTCATCGGCCAGTTCCAGGGCGTGATCAGCCCCACAACGCCGATCGGCTCCCACGAGATCATGGTGCCGGGGGCGTGATCGCCCAGCGGGCGCACGAACTGGAAGTCACGGAAGGCGCGGATGAAGTTCTTGGTGTGATAGGTGCCCGCCTCCACCTGATCGGCGGCCGACATGTCGCTGGGCGCGCCCATCTCATGGGTGATGGCCCAGGCCATGTCTGGCGCGCGGCGCTGATAGATCTCCAGGATCTTTTCGACATGGGCCAGCCGCTCGGCCGGGGGCGTCGCCGACCAGGTCGGGAATGCACGCTTGGCCGCCGCAACTGCGGCATCGGTATCGGCCTGACCGCCCAGCGAAATGACCGCCACCGCCTCCTCGGTCGAGGGGTCGATCACCTCCAGATCATGGGCCGCAGCGGGCGCGATCCAATTGCCGTCGATGTAGAATTTGCGCTTGTCCAGAAGCTCGGTCATGGGACCCTCCTATTCATTGACCGAATGGTCGCATTTACCTCAGCCGCACGCAAGCACAGCCGCGCCGGAATTGGCCTTGGAACTTTGTCTCAGCGGGCTATGCTGCGCCGCCGAATAACCCAGAGGAGCAGAGATGAGCCTGCGCATCAATGACATAGCCCCCGACTTCACCGCCCAATCGACCGAAGGCGCGATCAGCTTCCACGACTGGATCGGCGACAGCTATGCCATCCTGTTTTCGCATCCGCGCGACTTCACCCCGGTCTGCACCACCGAATTCGGCGCCGTGGCGCAACTGGTGCCGGAATTCGAAAAGCGCGGGACCAAGGTTCTGGGCGTGTCCGTCGATTCGGTCGAGGATCACGGCAAATGGAAGCGCGACATCGAAACCGTCGCCGGCGTCCCCGCCAACTTCGCGATCATCGACGACACCGCGCTGAACGTGGCCAAGGCCTATGACATGCTGCCGGCCGAGTTCTACCTGCCGACCGAGGGCCGCACCCCCGCCCATTCGGCGACCGTGCGCACCGTCTTCATCATCGGCCCGGACAAGAAGGTCCGCCTGACCATGACCTATCCCATGTCCGTCGGCCGCAACTTCGCCGAGATCATCCGCGCCCTCGACGCCGTGCAGCAAACCGACGGCGCGCCCCTGGCCACGCCCGCCAACTGGGTGCCCGGTCAGGACGTGATCGTGGCGCTTGCACTGGACGACGCAGCGGCCGAGGCGAAATACGGCAAGCTGGACAAGAAGCTGCCCTATCTGCGCTTTGCGAAAGATCCGAAGCACGGGTGATATACGGAAAGGCCGCGCGGAATGGCGCGGCCTTCTTCTTTTTACGGAGACCGTGTTGCGGGACGAAGCGTACGTCATCTGCATTTGGGCGGATGCCCGCTTTTACAATCTTAGTGGCAATGGCCTAATGCCGAATGGCCTCACATGGACACACCCATAATGAAATGCGGGGCGATAGAGTGCTTTCCAAAAGGGGACATCCAATGAATGAACTCGCCGACGACACGCCGATATTTCGGATCTATAACATCTTCGATCTAATCAACACTCTTAGCACCAATTCGATCCGTTTGTCGCAAGTTTGCAGAATGGAAGATCCCAATGAACTTTTTGGAATCTACTTTCGTATAGCTCGATCAATGTCTCCGCCATTTGACGCTGAACATCTAGATCAGTCACAACGCGAGTTTCGAAGTGCGCAATCCCATCATTACATGACTTGCTGGACGCGCGTTCCGCAGAATATCGCAGTTTGGTCACTATACTCACCGACAAGGGACGCCATTCAAGTTCGAACTACGTATGGCAATCTTCGCAGAGCAATGTTCGCGCACTTCCAAGCGTGGCCATACGCGCACGCCTACAAACTCCAGCCGAACGATCAAACTGACCTTTTTCTTCCGCCGGCAGTTGGTCCGGTCAAATACATTGACTTCGAACAGGCTTACTCGAAAATCAGAAGGCAGCTATTAGAATATAACAAAGAAAAGGAAAAGTGGTTTCTCAAGAATGGCGGCCCCGAAATTGAAGATATAGGAGAAAAATGGCTGCAAGCTGATGGACAAATTAAAGCAAGTGTCTTCAGTGAACCTCTGTTGAGCGGTCCTTTGCTGAAAGATATTCGCTATCAACATGAGCAAGAAGTTCGCTTTGTTCTTCAGTTACAGCGCCGAGACGGCCGAACCAAAGACGAATACGAAGCGCACCCAATGGCAGGTTTGGACCATCCAGCACGACCTCCAAAGATTGAAGATTGTCCACCGAATGTTTTCGTACCGTTCGCCGCCACAGAATTGGATGATTTTCAAGTCGATGGCAGGATAGAAAGCTATAAGTTTGAAGCGATTTCAAATGCTCTTGGCAGGTTTGGAGTTGATGTGAAATTGAACAGTGCTTTTCATCCTTTTGCAATTTAAGTCGCAAAGCCGCCTCTCACACGTACTGCTGCACCGTTCAAAATGGGCTCAAACCCTCCCCTCACAAAAACCCCGCAGCCCGCGCCTGCGCCACGTGATGCCCCAAAAAACTGTCCTCGGGGATCTCGCCGCCATTCTCTTTCGCAAGGATCTTGTTGATATTGCTGGCCGTCAGATGCACCGCCCGCGTGTCCGGCCCGAAGCTATCATCCGGCAGATCGCCCGGCGTCACGAAACGGCGGCAATCCTTGGTCAGGACCGGATACAGCACCTCCAACGGCAGGGCATAGCGCAGCTCATCATGCTTGCGCAGGAACGCCGTCAACGCGCGCGGGCCGGTCGAACCCCATGGCCAGTTTTCAATCGGCACCCCGCGCCCCAGCGTCTTGATCTGGTATTTCAGCCGCCGCGCGCCCTGAATATGCGGCGCGATCCCGCGCGTGCCCGGCCCCAGCTTCGACAGATCCGCCAGCACCGGCGAATCTTTCGGCAGCCGCAGCACGGCGCAATTGACCTGATCGGGCTTTTCATAACCGTAAATCCGCCCGCCCTCGAACGCGAAGGGCTGCAACGCGATCATGTCCAGATCGACCCATGTGTGATCGGTGTTCCGCATCAGCGCAAAGCGGAAGAAATTCGAATGCAGCGACGGCGAGCCTTCGCGGGCATAGGTGGCGATCTGGCGCGCCGGATAAACCTCGTTCGCGTCGCGGCCCTCCACCCCGGCAGGCAGGTTCGCAATCGGCGTATAGCTGTAAACCGTCAGCGGATTGCCCATGCGCAGAAAACTGGCGGCCGAGGCCAGCTCGATCGGGCCCAGCCTGTCTCCCACCCACAGCGTCGCCAATGTGTTGCGCATCGAATTCCCCAAGAAAATGGCCGGCCCGAGCATCCCCGGACCGGCCTGAATGTTCAAGAAGCCAAGCCGATTATTCGGCGGTTTCTTCCTTGGACTCGGTGATTTCCGCGCCGGTTTCCTGATCGACCATCTTCATGCCCAGACGCACCTTGCCGCGGTCGTCAAAGCCCAGAAGCTTGACCTTCACTTCCTGACCTTCCTTCAGCAGCTCGTTCGGGTGACCCAGACGCTTGTTGGCAATCTGGGAGACGTGGACCAGACCGTCACGCTTGCCGAAGAAGTTCACGAAAGCGCCGAAATCGACCAGCTTCACCACCTTGCCGGTGTAGATCTGGCCTTCTTCCGGCTCCGCGACGATCGAGTGGATCATCTCGTAAGCCTTCTTGATCGACTCGCCATTGGCGGATGCGATCTTGATGGTGCCGTCGTCGTTGATGTCGACCTTCGCGCCCGAGACTTCCACGATCTCGCGGATGACCTTCCCGCCCGAGCCGATCACTTCGCGGATCTTGTCGGTCGGGATCTGCATCGTTTCGATGCGCGGGGCGTGCTCGCTGAACTCACGACGGCCTTCGGTCAGGGCTTTGCCCATCTCGGCCAGGATGTGCATCCGGCCGTCTTTCGCCTGCGACAGCGCCTGGCTCATGATTTCAGGCGTGATGCCTGCGACCTTGATGTCCATCTGCAGGCTGGTGATGCCCTTCTCGGTCCCGGCGACCTTGAAGTCCATATCGCCGAGGTGATCCTCGTCGCCCAGAATGTCGGTCAGAACGGCGTATTTGCCATCATCTTCCAGGATCAGGCCCATGGCGACACCGGCCACCGGCGCCTTCAGCGGAACACCCGCATCCATCATCGACAGCGAGCCGCCGCAGACAGACGCCATCGACGACGAGCCGTTCGATTCGGTGATCTCGGACACGACGCGGATGGTATAGGGGAAGTCGGTGGCGGCGGGCAGAACAGCCTGCAGCGCGCGCCAAGCCAGCTTGCCGTGGCCGATTTCGCGGCGACCGGGCGAACCCACGCGGCCAACCTCGCCGACCGAATATGGCGGGAAGTTGTAATGCAGCAGGAAGTTCGAACGGAAGTTGCCGTGCAGCGCGTCGATGATCTGTTCGTCATCGCCGGTGCCCAGCGTGGTCACGACCAGCGCCTGCGTTTCACCGCGGGTGAACAGGGCCGAGCCATGGGTGCGCGGCAGCACGCCCACTTCGCTTTCAATCGCGCGCACGGTCTTCGTGTCGCGGCCGTCGATGCGCTTGCCATTGGCA
Organism: Paracoccus xiamenensis; assembly: GCF_011308835.1. GTDB lineage: Bacteria > Pseudomonadota > Alphaproteobacteria > Rhodobacterales > Rhodobacteraceae > Paracoccus > Paracoccus xiamenensis. The sequence goes on from NZ_JAAOHY010000005.1 coordinate 218,019, forward strand.
ACCACGTCACCGCGCAGAATCGCCGATTCCAGCTTTTTCAGCGCCGAACCGAGGTTGGCATCAGCCAGCTCGTCTTCGTTCAGGGCCGCCACGATCCCTTCGCGGACAACCTGAATGGCGTCGCGGCGATCGCTTTTGTCAACGATGGCATAGGCATCGCGCATGCCGTCTTCGCCCAGCGATTTCACGCGGGCATACAGCTCGGAATAGTCGGGCGACTGAAAGTCGAACGGCTCTTTCGCGGCGGTTTCGGCGAAGTCGATGATCATGTCGATCACCGGCTGCATGGCGTCATGGCCGAACTTGACCGCGCCCAGCATCTCGTCCTCGGTCAGCTCGTAGGCTTCCGATTCGACCATCATCACGGCGTCCTTGGTGCCGGCGACAACCAGATCCAGACGCTGCTCGGGGTTGTTGCGCAGCTGGTCCATGTCCTGAACCTCGGGGTTCAGCACATATTCGCCATCGACGAAGCCGACGCGGGCCGCACCGATCGGGCCCATGAACGGCACACCGGAAATGGTCAGCGCGGCCGAGGCGGCGATCATGGCGACGATATCGGGATCGTTGACCAGATCGTGCGACAGCACGGTGCACATGACCAGAACTTCGTTCTTGAAGCCCGGCGCGAACAGCGGGCGGACCGGACGGTCGATCAGACGCGCGGTCAGCGTCTCTTTCTCGGTCGGGCGCGCCTCGCGCTTGAAGAAGCCGCCCGGAATCTTGCCGGCGGCATAGTATTTTTCCTGATAGTGGACCGTCAGCGGGAAGAAGTCCTGACCGGGCTTCGGTTCCTTGGCGAAGGTCACGTTGGCCATGACGCTGGTTTCGCCCAAAGTGGCGATCACACTGCCGTCGGCCTGACGGGCAACCTTGCCCGTTTCCAGCGTCAGGGTTTCCGGCCCCCACTGGATGGATTTTTTCACTTCATCAAACATCGTGTTTCCTCTGGGCGCGCACCGGCCCTCCGGCCGCGCCATGTTTTTGGCGGCCCCATTGCCGCCGCCCCGATCCTTTGCGGCGCCCCGGGGCCGGGCGTCACGTCACAGATTGGGGGGCAATACAGGAAATCAAGGGCTTTGGGAAGTGTCAGCGGGCAGCGCCTATTGCAGAACGCAATGCGCCCGCCCCAATCGGGACGGGCGCAGCTTCGATCGATTTCCGGATCGCGGATCAGACCGCTTTCGGCGCCCGGTACTCGCCCCGGTCGGGCGTCATGTTGCTGACCACGACAATCGCGATCCATGCGGCGACAAAGCCCGGCACGATCTCATACAGCACGCTGCTGAGGCCAAGCATGATCCACAGCCCGACCACGACGGCCCCGACGATCAGCCCCGCAACCGCGCCCGCGCCGGTCATCCGCTTCCATGTCAGCGCCAGAATGATCAGCGGGCCAAATGCCGCGCCGAAACCGGCCCATGCGTTGGACACCAGCCCCAGCACCTGCGCATCGGGATCCGAGGCGATGACCACCGCGACCAGCCCCACCAGCAGCACCGCAATCCGCCCGACCGTCACCAGTTCGGTGTCGGTCGCATCACGCTTGAAGACGGTGTGGTAAATGTCCTCGGTCAGCGAAGACGAGGCGACCAGCAGCTGGCTGGACACCGTGGACATGATCGCGGCCAGCAGCGCCGCATACAGGAAGCCCGTCACCAACGGATGAAACAGCAGATTCGACAGGATGATGAAGATGGTCTCGGGGTCCGCGACCTCCAGCCCGTTGCGTTCGGCATAGGCGCGCCCGAAAATCCCCAGCGAGATCGCGCCGATCAGCGACACCGCCATCCAGCTCATCCCGATATTGCGGGCGGTCGGCACTTCCTTGACGCTGCGGATGGCCATGAAACGCACGATGATATGCGGCTGACCGAAATAGCCCAGGCCCCAGGCCACCGCCGACAGCCAGCCCATGAAGGTCAGCCCCGCTGTCAGTGACAGATAGTCTGGCCCCACCGCCTCGCGCAGGCGGTCGGCGGCGGTGGCAATGCCGTCGCCCTGCCCGGTCGTCAGGATCACGATGGGCATGATGACCAGCGCCAGCATCATGATGATGCCCTGCACGAAATCGGTCAGCGACACCGCCAGAAAGCCGCCCATGACGGTGTAAACCATGACGATCCCCAGCGTCAGCAGCACGCCGGTCATATAGCCGCCGTTGAAGGCGCTGACGAACAGCTTGCCGCCGCCGACAAGGCCCGATGCCGTGTAAACCGCAAAGAAGACCACGATCACGATGGCCGACACGATCCGCAGCAGCCGCGCCTGCGACGGGAAGCGATTGCCCAGAAATCCGGGGATGGTCAGGCTGTTGTCGTATTCCTCGGTCTGCTGGCGCAGGCGCGGGGCGACGACGACCCAGTTGACCCAGGCCCCGATGAACAGCCCGATCCCGATCCAGCTTTGCGACAGGCCCGACACGAACAGCGCGCCGGGCAGACCCAGCAGCAGCCAGCCGCTCATGTCGGACGCACCCGCCGACAGCGCCGCGACCGACGGCGGCAGGTTGCGCCCGCCCAGCATGTATTCTTCCGAATTCGAAGTCGATTTGCGCCAGGCATAAACGCCAATGGCCAGCATAAGCGCGAAATACGCCGTCAGACTTATCCAAACACCAGTTTGCATGGTCCCTCCGTTATTGTTTTTCGTTCTATCGATGGCCACAGCATACGCCGGAACGCAGAGGAATGCTGCCCCCGCTTCCGGATTTCGCCACAGCCTGCCCCGTATGGACAGTTATCCCTGCCTTTGCCAATCTTCTGATTGCATCACCGGGGAACCGATATGGCCGACACCAAACCTGCCAAGACCCTGCCGCCTGACAGCGTCCGCCTGGACGCCTTCTTTTCCCAACTGGCGACATGGCGCGACGAATTGCTGGCCCTGCGCGCGATCCTGCTGGATGCCGGCCTGACCGAGACGTTCAAGTGGTCCTCGCCCGTCTATACCGCCCATGGCGGCAATGTCGCGATCATCTGGGGTTTCAAAGACCGCGCCGCCATCGGGTTCTTCAAGGGCGTGCTGATGACCGACCCCCAAGGCCTGCTGGAAGCGCCGGGCGACAATTCGCGCAGCTCTCGCGTCATCAACTTCACCGACCTCGATCAGATCAACGCGGCGAAACCCACGCTGCGCGCCTATATCGCCGAGGCCGCGCGGATCGAGGAACAGGGCCTGAGCGTCGACCTGCCCAAGGACGACCTGGAATATCCTCAGGAACTCGTCCGCCGCCTGGACGGCGACACCGATTTCCGCGAGGCATTCGAGGCGCTGACACCGGGCCGCCGCCGGTCCTGGGTGCTGCATTTCGGAACAGCCAAACAGGTGGCCACCCGCGAAACCCGGATCGACAAGGCAGCCCCGAAAATCCTCGCCGGCAAGGGCTTCAACGACCGCTGACGCCCCTTCCAGCAACGAAAAACGCCCGCAGCCGAAGCCACGGGCGCTGATCCTGCCACAAGGCCGGATCTTAGCGGCGGATACCCAGACGCTTGATGAGGTCCTGGTAACGGGCCTCTTCCTTGCCCTTCAGATAGTCCAGCAGCTTGCGGCGCTGAGCCACCAGCTTCAGAAGGCCACGACGGCTGTGGTTGTCCTTCTTGTGGGTTTTGAAGTGCTCGGTCAGGGTGGTAATGCGCGAGGTCAGAATCGCGACCTGAACTTCCGGGGAACCGGTATCGCCTTTCTTGGTGGCGAATTCGGTCATCAGGCGATTCTTTTCTTCAACCGTGATCGACATCGGGGTCTCCTTTCGGGATCAACAGGTTATGGCACAGCCCGGGATGTCGTCCAGAACTGGCCCATGGAGGATGCACGCCGATTTTCACCAGCGAACGCGCGCCTATACGAAATTTGCGCAGGAAAAGAAAGCCTCAGCTTGCCGGGCGCAACAATATGATATCCGCCAGCGACAGGCCCGGTGCGTCCAGAACCTTGGCCACCGGCTGCCCATCAATCGCCAGCACGGCAGCGCCGTCGGCATCGTGGCTGATGGACAGTTCGGCCTGCGGGTGGTGGACGGCAATCTCGATCTGGTCGCCCTTGGCGTAATCGGCGATCAGCGCCACGCCTTCTTCATTGTCATAGGACAGGCGGAACGTATCGTCACCCTCGTTCCCGTCCAGCACATCGCCCGCGCTGCCGATCAACAGATCATCGCCCGCGCCGCCATGCAGCGAATCCGCACCGGCGCCCCCGTCCAGCGTATCCGCGCCCAAGCCCCCGGCAAGGTCATCATTCCCGGCGCCACCGGCCAGCAGATCATCGCCCGAGGCCCCATCCAGCCAGTCGTCGCCCGCATCGCCCTGCAACGTGTCATCGCCTTCGCCGCCGAACATGCGGTCGTCGCCTTCGCCGCCCATCAGCAGATCGTTGCCGCCATTGCCGGCCAGCGTGTCCTGCCCGTCGCCGCCGTCCAGCTGGTCGTCGCCCCAGGCGTCGCGCGCGTCGTCGCCATAGATCCAGTCGTCCTCGCCCCGCCCGCTCAGCGTGTCATTGCCCGCCCCGCCGGCCAGATCGTCGATTGCATCGCTGCCAGTGATCACGTCATCGCCGGTCCCGCCTGACACGGCGCCGCTGCCTGTGATGACCTCGCCCAAGGGTGTGCCAGGCCCGCTTGGCACGGCATCAGCGGGAAGCACGTCTTCGGGGGGAGGCACGTCTTCGGCGGGAAGTTCGACTTCGGGCGCGACCTGATCGCGGCCCGCATCCAGCAAGGCAAGATCCGGCACATCATCATCGCGGCGCTCTTGGGCCAGCCCTTCGTCGGCGTCTTTATCCTCGCTGCCATCCTCGTCATTGCCAAGCAGCTCGAACGCGGCACCTGCCGCAATGGCCCCCAGGACGCCTGCCAATATCAACATGTCACACCTCACCAACTGAGGTCAGAACATACAACAAACACCCGCCGGACTCTCGGCAATTCTTAAGAAAGGGTTAATTTTCAGAGCTCAACCCGCCGCCAGTCGCCGGGCGCGATCCCGTCCAGCACCCAGTCGCCGACCTGCCAGCGCACCAGCCGCAGCGTCGGCAGGCCCACGGCGGCGGTCATGCGGCGCACCTGCCGGTTGCGGCCCTCGCGGATGGTCAGCCGGATCCAGGCATCGGGCACGGTCTTGCGGAACCGCACCGGCGGGTCGCGCGGCCACAGATCGGGGGGCGCGATCAACTCGGCCCTTGCGGGCAAAGTCGGGCCGTCCTTCAGGGTGACGCCCTTGCGCAGCGCGTCAAGCTGGGCCTGATCCGGCGCGCCCTCGACCTGCACCAGATAGGTCTTTTCCATCTTGTGCTTCGGATCCGCGATGCGCGCCTGCAAGCGGCCGTTATCGGTCAGCAGCATCAGCCCTTCGCTGTCCATGTCCAGCCGGCCGGCCGGATAGACGCCCTTCACATCGACATAGTCGGCCAGTGTCGGGCGCGGATTGGCCGATTGATCGGTAAATTGCGGCAAGACGCCGTAAGGTTTGTTCAGCAGGATCAGCATTGGCCCTTGTCGCCCTATGCGCCGACCTTCGCAAGCGCCAGACGTCAAGGCAACGCCCGGCGGGAACCGCCGGGCAGCCCCCGCCCGCCCCCACCTCGGTCGGGGCCTGCCCTCTGCTTTTGACGCCCGGCCGCGAATCCCTTGCCACGCCGCCCCCACAGGCGTAACTTCCCGGCCCATGATGCGCTATTTCAACATTCACGACCGCGCCCGCCTGCCGGGCCGCTTTTACGGCGAAAGCCTGTCCGTGACTGCCCGACTGTGATCGGCGGCGGGAAGCCCCCGCATGACCTTTCGCATTTGCAAGCCATTCCTGAACAAGAGAACAGCCATGACCGGCCCATCCAACGCGGGAAAACCCCGTACGCTTTACGATAAAATCTGGGACGCCCATATCGTCGATACCACCGATGACGGCACCAGCATCCTCTATATCGACCGCCATCTGGTCCACGAGGTCACCAGCCCGCAGGCCTTCGAAGGTCTGCGCATGGCTGGCCGCAAGGTCCGCCGCCCCGATCAGACCATCGCCGTCCCCGACCATAACGTGCCCACCACCGCCGACCGCGTGAACGGGATCGAAAACCCCGAAGGCCGCATTCAGGTGGCGGAACTCGACAAGAACGCGAAAGAGTTCGGCCTCAACTACTACCCGATGAGCGATATCCGCCAAGGCATCGTCCACATCGTCGGCCCCGAACAGGGCTGGACCCTGCCCGGCATGACCGTCGTCTGCGGCGACAGCCACACCGCGACACATGGCGCGTTCGGCGCGCTCGCCCACGGCATCGGCACGTCAGAGGTGGAGCACGTTCTGGCCACCCAGACGCTGATCCAGACCAAATCGAAAAACATGAAGGTCGAAATCACCGGCAAGCTGCGCCCCGGTGTGACCGCGAAGGACATCACCCTCTCGGTGATCGGCGCGACCGGCACCGCCGGCGGCACCGGCTATGTCATCGAATATTGCGGCGAGGCGATCCGCGACCTGTCCATGGAAGGCCGCATGACGGTCTGCAACATGGCCATCGAAGGCGGCGCCCGCGCCGGCCTGATCGCGCCCGATGAAAAGACCTTTGAATATGTGAAGGGCCGCCCCCATGCGCCGAAAGGTGCCGCATGGGAAGCCGCACTGAACTGGTGGAAGACCCTGACCAGCGACGAAGGCGCGCATTATGACAAGGTCATCACCATCAAGGGCGAAGACATCGCCCCCGTCGTGACATGGGGCACCAGCCCCGAAGACGTGCTGCCCATCACCGACCGCGTGCCCTCGGCCGACGATTTCGAAGGCGGCAAGGTTGCAGCGGCGCAGCGCTCGCTCGACTATATGGGCCTGACGCCGGGCATGGCGCTGACCGACATCAAGATCGACGCCGTGTTCATCGGCTCCTGCACTAATGGCCGGATCGAGGATCTGCGCGCCGCCGCCTGCATCCTGAAGGGCAAGCATCTGGCCGACGGCGTGCGCGGCATGGTCGTGCCGGGTTCCGGTCTGGTCCGCATGCAGGCCGAGGAAGAGGGTCTGGACAAGGTCTTCATCGATGCCGGCTTCGAATGGCGTCTCGCCGGTTGCTCCATGTGCCTTGGCATGAACCCGGACCAACTGGCACCGGGCGAACGCTGCGCCGCGACCTCGAACCGCAATTTCGAAGGTCGCATGGGTTACAAGGGCCGCACGCATCTGATGTCGCCGGTCATGGCGGCCGCGGCGGCGGTCGCGGGCCATCTGGTCGATGTGCGCGACGTGATGAGCGAAACGGAAACGGCGTAAGGCGGCCGCCTATGCACGCGTTGTGCACGGCCTGTGTACAGGCTGTGTACGCGCTGTGCGGGCACCCCCAGACAGGATTTTAGGATATGGAAAAATTCACCACCCTCACCGCCGTGGCCGCACCGATGCCGCTGGTGAACATCGACACCGACATGATCATCCCGAAACAGTTCCTGAAAACGATCCACCGTTCGGGTCTTGGCAAGAACCTGTTCGACGAGATGCGTTTTGACCGGGAAGGCAATGAAATCAGTGACTTCGTTCTGAACCAGCCGGCGTATCGCAACGCCGAAATCATCGTCGCCGGCGACAATTTCGGCTGCGGCTCGTCCCGCGAACACGCCCCCTGGGCGCTGCTGGATTTCGGGATTCGTTGTGTGATTTCAACAAGCTTCGCCGACATCTTCTTCAACAACTGCTTCAAGAACGGCATCCTCCCCGTCGTGCTGCCAGAAGACGCCGTCCAGGCCCTGATGGAAGACGCCCGCAACGGCGAAAACGCGCGCCTGACGGTCGATCTGGAAAACCAGAAAGTGACGGCCCCGGACGGGACCGAATACCATTTCGACGTGGACCCGACCCGCAAGCATAACCTGTTGAACGGATTGGACGATATCGGCCAGACGCTGGAGCGCGGGGCGGCGATTGACGCCTTCGAGGCGACGGCCAGCCAAGCCCGCCCTTGGGTCTGAAACGGGCCATTCTGACGACAATTCTGGCCGCCGCGCTGGCAAGTCCCGCGGCGGCCGAAACCATTCGCATCGCCAGCTTCGACCCCGAACTGACCCGCAAGGGCCCGGGCCTGCTGCTGCGCGATATCCAGCGCGGCAAGGATCCCCAGATCCTCGCCGCCGCCATGGTCATCGCCAGGGTGAGCCCCGATGTCCTGCTGCTGACCGGCTTCGACTGGGACCATGACCGCGCCGCCCTGCGCGCCTTTTCCCAGCTTTTGGCCCGCTCCGGCGCGGATTACCCGCATCTTCTTAGCCCCCAGCCCAACCGGGGCATGGCCAGCGGTGCCGATCTGGACGGCGATGGCAGGCTGGCCGAGGCCGACGATTCCCAAGGCTGGGGCAGCTTTACCGGCCAGAACGGCATGGCGATCCTGTCGCGAATCCCGCTGGGCGAGATCACCGATTACAGCGCCGCCTTGTGGCGCGACCAGCCCGGCAACCTGATCGACACGGCCCTGACGCCCGAGGCCGCCGCCGTGCAGCGCCTGTCCACGAACGGCCATTGGGACGTGGAAATCCTGACACAACCGCCTCTGCATCTTCTGGCTTTCGCCGCCACCGCCCCGGTCTTTGACGGCCCCGAGGACCGCAACGGCCGCCGCAACCATGACGAGATCGCTTTCTGGACGCGGCACCTGCCCGATGCGCCCTTCGTGCTGGCCGGCAATGCCAATCTGGATCCGCAGGATGGCGACGGCCGGCACGAGGCGATCCGCGCCCTGCTTGCCGATCCGCGCCTGACCGACCCCTTGCCCCGCAGCGAGGGCGGCGTCGCGGCGGCAGATGCGGAACAGACTGGCGACCCCAGCCTCGATACTGCCGATTGGCCTGATGGCGAACCGGGCAACCTGCGGGTGACCTATGTGCTGCCCTCGGCGGGGCAGAAGGTCACGGACACGGGCGTGTTCTGGCCTGCGGAAGGACAAGAACTGTCACAGGCTGCGGCGACAGCCTCGCCACACAAGCTGGTCTGGATCGATCTGGAGATCGGCGGATGAGCCTATTTGTCGGCCTTGCTGGCGCTGCTGCCCTTGCCTGCCCAGCCCCCGCCCATGGCGATCAGATCATCGATGATGGGGCGCGCGCGCGGCCCGATGCGGTCACAGGCGCCCGGATCCTCCATCATGCGGAAAGCGGGGCCGTAATAGTTGCGGTCATAGGTGGCGGGGTCGATCCCCAGCCGCGCCGCCAGCATGTCGCCGGTGCCGGTCAGCAGCATCCATTCGTCGTCACTGATCCGGTAATCGGGGCAGTTCGAGGTGACGACGTTGATCTGCGCCAATGCCGCCAGCAGCCGTTCCGCATCGGCCTGCGAAATCCCGTCAAGGTTGGGAATCGGAACCGCCACCTTGGTATCGGCCCGCAGGGAAAGCGTCGTTGCCCCGACGGCGATTATCGCCGCCAGAAATGCGGCAAGAAGGCGCTGCATGAACTGTCCCCCGGAATTCTTCATCATTTGCAACGAGGCCCGATAAGGGCGCTTTGCGCAACCCAATTCACCGTGAACTTGACCGCGTCAAGTGCCGGCGTTACCCAACGTTCAATCCCGAAAAATACGAGGAAACCATGTCCGATTATTCCCTGCTGATCCTGCCCGGCGATGGCATCGGCCCCGAAGTCATGGCCGAGGTCCGCAAGATCATCGGCTGGTTCGAGGCCAATCGCGGCATGCGCTTTGACGTGTCCGAGGATCTGGTCGGCGGCGCGGCCTATGACAAGCATGGCAAACCCCTCGCCGATGAAACCATGGCCAAGGCGCAGGCGGTCGATGCCGTATTGCTGGGCGCCGTGGGTGGCCCGAAATACGACGACCTGGATTTCTCGGTCAAGCCGGAGCGCGGCCTGCTGCGCCTGCGCAAGGAAATGGACCTGTTCGCCAACCTGCGCCCGGCGCAATGCTTCGACGCGCTGGCGGATTTTTCCTCGCTGAAACGTGACATCGTGGCCGGTCTCGACATCCTGATCGTGCGCGAACTGACCTCGGGCGTCTATTTCGGCGAGCCGCGCGGCATCCATGACGACAACAACAACCCCGACAACGAAGGCGGCCGCGTCGGGATCAATACCCAGCGCTACACCAGCGGCGAAATCCGCCGCGTCGCCCGCGCCGCGTTCGAGCTGGCCCGCAAGCGCGGCAACCGCGTCTGCTCGATGGAAAAGGCCAACGTGATGGAATCCGGCATCCTCTGGCGCGAGGAAGTGCAATGGGTCCATGACAACGAATATCCCGATGTCGAGCTGTCGCACATGTATGCCGATAACGGCGCCATGCAGCTGGTCCGCAACCCGCGCCAGTTCGACGTGATCGTGACCGACAACCTGTTCGGCGACATCCTGTCCGACGCCGCCGCGATGCTGACCGGCAGCCTTGGCATGCTGCCCTCGGCCAGCCTTGGCGCGCCGATGGAAAACGGCCGGCCCAAGGCGCTGTATGAACCGGTCCACGGCTCGGCCCCCGACATTGCCGGCCAAGGCAAGGCCAACCCGATCGCCTGCATCCTCAGCTTCGCGATGGCGCTGCGCTATTCCTATGGCGAGGGTCAGGCGGCGGACGATCTGGAAAAGGCGGTGGAACGCGTGCTGGCCGACGGCGTCCGCACCGCCGACCTGATGGGGCCTGAAGGCGGCACGCCCGTCTCGACCAGTGAAATGGGCGACAAGATCGTCGCCGCGCTGGCGAGGGGCTGAGTGTCCGCGCCGAACAATCTGAAGGGGATCGGCTTCGCGCTGATCTCGATGGGCGTCTATGCCACGCATGACGCCATCATCAAATTGCTCGGCGCGCATTACCCGTCCTTGCAGGTACTGTTTTTTTCGTCCCTGCTGTCCTTCCCGCTGGTCTCGCTGATCCTGATGCAGGAACGCACGCCCGGCACGCTGCGACCCAACCATCCCGGCTGGGTCGCGCTGCGGTCGGTCTGCGCGATGGGATCGGGCATTTGCGCCTTCTTCGCGTTTTCGGTGCTGCCGCTGGCGCAAGTCTATTCGATCCTGTTCGCCACGCCCCTGCTGATCACCCTGCTGTCGATCCCCATTCTGGGCGAACGCGTCGGCATCCACCGCTGGCTGGCGGTGGCGCTCGGCCTGTGCGGAGTGTTGATCGTGCTGCGCCCCGGCGGCGGCGATGCGCTGTCCTTCGGTCATCTGGCGGCACTGCTGGCCGCCTTCTGCAGCGCCACCACCGCCGTCGTCACCCGCAAGCTGGGCGGGGCCGAGCGTCCGCTGGTGCTGCTGATGTGGCCGATGCTGGGCAACCTGGTGCTGACAGGCGCGGGCCTCAGCCTCGCCTATACGCCCATGCAGCTTCCGGATCTGGCCATGGCCGGGATGATCGCGGTTCTGGGTCTGCTGGGTGGCTTCCTGTCTATCCTCGCCTACCGCGCGGGCGAGGCCGCCATCGTCGCCCCGATGCAGTATTCGCAGATGATCTGGGCAACAATTTACGGCTGGTTCATCTTCAACGAATCGCTGGATCGTCCGACGATCGTCGGGGCCAGCGTGATCATCGCCTCGGGGCTTTATATCGTCTGGCGGGAACGGTCGCGCGGCGCCGGCTCGAACCGCCCGGTGATCGCGGCGCGGCTGCGGGGGGAATCCGTGACGGCCCCGAAATCCAGCGTTCTTCAGCGCATCCTTTCCGGCCGCAGCGCTTCGCGCGACTGAGCGCTTTTTGCGGCCGTCCCCCCTTGCATTCCCGCGCGGCTCGCGCTACCTCGCCCCCACGGTCGGAGCGTAGCGCAGCCTGGTAGCGCACCTGCTTCGGGAGCAGGGGGTCGGAGGTTCGAATCCTCTCGCTCCGACCATTTTCCCGGTATGGCGTTTCAGGAAGGTTTGCCTTTTGTTTCACAAAGGCGAGGCTTCTGGCGGTCAGATTGAGCGCATCTGTTTGCTACGGGCTGTCGCATGAGGTGAGCGTCAAGGCAGCGCATGCTATATCGCATGAGGTTGGCAATGGCTGTCGAAAGCGGCGGGACGCTGATCGAGCAAACTGAATTTGATCATAGTTCAGCAGTCCGGATGCGCGTTCCACTGCTGAGGGAACGGACTAGCGAGCCGCAGACTGGTAAAGCAGTGGATCAGGATGATGACTGCCTCGACGCTGAGCCCGTGCTCATGGAAGCTTTTGTCTTCAAAGCTGATAAGTAGATTGATCCCACCATCGGGGTTCACCGACAATTCGAAATAGCTTTCATTGATCGGCGCCCGCAGCCTTCGCTTTCGCGACCAGTCAGCCGGATCGTCCGCGAGGATCGGCAGAGACTTCACGCCGATGCCGCTTTCGACCAGAAGATCGACCAGCATGTCCAGCAACGCCGCCGCGCGCCGGTGATCTGCGTCCGTCAGCGGCTCGAAGACATACTCGATCCAGCTTGGCTCGATGATGGACTGAACCATTGCGCGCAGTTGCCGCTCTGACTGCGATGCCACTACTCCGGCCACTATCGGTACCATTTTTCCTTGCTCGTTGAGGCAACGAGGATGGCGGCGGCGGCGGCAAATGGAATCAGCGACAGCCCGGCGAGGAGGATGAAGCCGGACGCTTCGCCCTTGACCAGAAAGCCTAGCCCGATAGCAAACGGCACGAGTCCGATCGCCGCCACAATCGCCGCACGGACCTCAAGGTCGCGACGGGTGAAGCCTGCCCCCCAAACTCCCTTCTTTGCGCCGCATGATGGGCACACCCAAGCTTCTTCGTGGATCTCGGTCATACAGTGAGGACATTGCGGCATGGAAATCTTACCAATTCAAAGAAGCCCGGGAGGCGATGACAAGTAGGGCAATAATTTGTAGAGAATACTCCGTGGCAAAATACTCTGCAACCTCGTGCTTTCCACGGCATGGAAATCCGAGAGGTACTCGCCCGCAATCTGCGCATCTTGAGGCAAGCCAAAGGCCTGTCGCAGGAGGAGCTTGCCCATAGCGCAGGTATCGATCGGACCTATATAAGCTCGCTGGAGCGCAGCATCTATAACGCCAGTATCGACGTCGTGGATCGATTGGCGACGGTGCTGGATGTCAAGGCGATGCAGCTTCTGGATCCGGACACGGATGCGGTGATGCGCTTGGGCCGAGAACAAACGATCAAGACACCGTCGAAGTGAAGCGCCAATATCCCGCCTGAATCACTGCAACGGCATCGATCACCTTGGCCATCATAACCTCTCGCGCAGTCAAGGCTATTTCGAGCCATCCACGGGAGCGTTCGCCCAGGTGCTTCCATTGAGCAGGAACACGAACACCTGACGTAGAACCATAGCCCGCTTCAAGCTGATAATTCTACGGGGCCTACACTTTGCTTGCGCTTCCACCAACATTGGCGTCCAGAACGCGCGTGTCGAGAACCGCCTGCAAGAGATCTGCAACGCCTTTACCGTGCAAGTGGAGGCCGATTTCATCAAGCGGCTTGTCTTCCGAGGCGGACTGCGACCCCCAGTTGAAGCTCGTCACCACGATGTCGTCATGATCCCAGAGCAGAGCCTTGCCGTGGAGCATGGCATGCTTGCTCTGGACCTTTCTAAGGTCGATAAGTCCGCCGGCCATCTCCCCTGCGGCGCGCACGTCGCGCTTCTTCACCTCGCCTGAGGGCACCGAATAAAGCGCCTGAACGGTCGCAATTCGCTCGGACGCCAACTGCGCCGGATCGAAGACGTTCTGGATCATTGGCGACCCCATTCGATGCGTCATCACGACAAGGCGTTCCTCGGCATCATGCGCAGCACGGCGAAGCAGCGGCAGGTGATCGGGTGCCGCTAGGATGCTAAGGCTTACGGGGATCGTGCCTTCGGCTTTCAGAGGTTCGAGCAGCCGACTAGGATTCAACCTTAAAGCTGTCCGCATGGCCTGCATGGCATCGCGCGAGCCGCGGGCCGATGGTACCGCTGCCGTGATGGCCCCGAAGAGATCGAGGCACTCGGCGACAGCGCCGTCGCGCAGCTCGATCGACAGTTCGTGGGCGCGAAATGGCGACTGGAGCCAGTTGCATGACCCCAACAAAGCAAGAGCGCCATCGCCCCCATCGTCTGCTACGACGATTTTCGCGTGGCTATGCACCGGTTCGAGATGGGCTGCGACACCCGCACCAGCAGCGCGTAATCTGTTCTGGAGCTCCCCCATAGCCCGAGTGTGCTTGCACTCATCGTCAAGGGAAGAACCGAAGAAGAGGTGAACCCGGACCCCACGCCGGACAGCATGCTCCAGGGCGGTCCAGACACGATCCTGTCCGTACTCGGCGTTCGCGTCATCCTGCGCGGCGACGAAGGTCGAGAGTACGAAGACATCGCTGCGCGCTGCTTCCACTACCTTCTCGAGGCGGGCAAGATGATCGCCACCGCCGAACAGGATCTGATCCTGTGCCAAAGTTGTCTTGATCGGTGTATCGAGACAAGCCGGACGAGCTGGCTCGCTGGGTCTTGCGGTCAGAAGACGAACAGAAGCGAGATGCTCGCGCACCGCCGCGCGCAGCGCGTGGCTCGCGCCATCGGGAAACGCACCGTTCCTTGCTCGTTCAAGATCAAGGTGGATGAAGCGCTTCTCGATCAAGGAACGGTTGGCGCGCACCATCGCGAAGACCTCGCCAGGACGCAGCGACGAACTCAACAAATGGCGTACGCGCTCTTCCATGGAAGAGTCTGTCTCCGCCTCATCGTCCGGAAAGTCAACAATCGTTGCTCCTCTAGGAATATTCTTCACCGGCTTGATAACCACCTCGCGACGGCGAAACACCGACCCCCCCAGTTTGTCGAATACGATACTTACAGTCATCTCGCGACGCACCGCCCGCTCGGGCAGCGATCTCCCGGCCAGGAGATGGGCGCGGGCTGCTTCTGTCATCGCGAGTGCAGGCTCTGGTGCGATGCGAACCTCAATCAACCCAAACCGCATCAGCCGACTCACTGCTGCTCCCGCCACCTGGTGGGGAATACCGAGTTCGTTTGCTACCGAGGCGCTCGTGCCGGGTCTCTCACGCAGGGCAAGTAGTATCTCCTCTTCGATGGGGCTCCAGCCCCATCGACGCTCGATGACAGCACGTGCATGATACCATACCGCTGGAATCAGCAGCGTCATTGAAGCACCTTCCCGTCTTCATCGCAGGCGATGATCAACGCTGACGGCACCGCCTCCGGGTTGTCTGGCGCCGCCATCTCGTCGATCCGTCTCAGCAACGTACTCAGAAATTCGAAATCATGTACAGACGCGCCTCCGGATTCGGACCATTTGACCGCGTTCTTGAGAAAACCGGTCGACGTTACGAGCACGAGTTTGTGCTTTGCGCGGCTGAGCAACACGTTCATGCGTCTGCGGTCCCCGAGGATGCCGAGTGCATGCCGGCGCATCTTCTGATTGTTGCGCACGGTGCTCACCATCACCATGTCAGCTTCGCCACCCTGGAAGCTGTCGATCGTTTGAACGAACACACCGTCACCCTTGGGGCTGGCGAAGCCGTTCAGGAGCCCGGTCTCAGAATCGATTAGCGAAGCCACGCGCGCATTGAGAGCGCGGCACTGTGCCGTGTAAGGCGACAGGATCGCGAGCGTCGGAGTAGTTCCATTCGTCGGGCCCAACCGGTCAAGGGCCCCGAATAGCGCTGTGACCTCGGCCGAATTGCAGAGCGAGGTGCCGTCATATGTCTCGAAAGCACTCACCCGGGCTCGGCTCAACGACGGAAGGTCGAACAGGACAACCGGGGCTGACAGCGCACCGCTGGCTGGAGTGATCGGACAGGGCCGGTCCGCAAGGCGTTCCACCGTTGTCAGCCGTCCACCATAGAATGTGTCGGAAACTAGGCTGCAGATTACGGGGTGCATGCGGCTTTGTTCGGTGAGCATGGAGACCGGCCCGACCCTTGCAGAGACTACCTCTTCGGCCGTTTCCGCGATTTCACGGAATGGCTGCTCCAGTCGAAGCGCTGCCCCGAGAGCGTCGGCGCGGAGTATCGGATCGCTTGCCAGTGCCTCAAGCGACATGCCGACCGCATCCGGGAGGTCGGACACAGCGTCGATCAACTCGGAAGCATCGGCGAGCAGCGCTTCACCGGCATCGTCGCGATAGAGCCGTGCTTTGCGCTCGGCATCAAAAGGCGCGAGCTGGCGGTGGTCGCCGATCAGCACCCGGCGGGCACCCAGAAGCAGGGGGCCGATGAGTTCCGGGCCGCTCGCTCGCGCGGCCTCCTCCACGATCACCCAGTCGAACTGCTCACCCTCGGAGACCATTTCTTCGATGATGGAGGAATTTGCTGTGGCCAGCGTCACGTCTGCGCTGCGCAGGATCAGATGCTCCGTGTCCCGCAAGATCGCCTCTCCTTCAGGATCCACCTCGAATTCGGGACCAGCCCTGCGCAAGATCCGGTTGACAGCTTCCCGTCGCCGGCGCGAGAGGGGACTCGCATCAGCAAGCACGGAGATATCAAGAAGCTTGCGCGCCTGGTCTCGAAGCTGGGTTTCACTCAGGTCCGGCATGGGACGTTCGATGCGCACGACGATCGGGTCTGGGTCCGCCTGCGAGAAATGTTCACGCAGCGTGCGCTCCATTTCCGCAAGCGCCTCGTGGTTTTGCGCAGCAATGAGGACGCGGGCGGTCGGGTTGGACGAAAGGATGCTGCTGACTAGGCGGGATACGAGGAATGTCTTTCCGACGCCAGGTGGACCGACAACCAGATCGATCGAGTGGCCGAGGCAGATCGCCTCCCATGCATCGGTCTTTGATGGGTCGAGTTCATCAGGCGGAGCACCCGGTGCAGCCATGGCGCGCAGGGCAGGGTCAAGTCCGACGCTCTGCGGATTTCCGATCGCGCGGAGGAGATCAAGATTGTCTCTGGCTGCGACGACATGCCTGAGGCGCCGACGAATCTGGGTCTCGGTACCACGGTCCGGCCGTGGACGCAGCAGCACGTGCGCCTCTACGGGCAGGCGCCCCTCGTGCCGAAACACGTAGAGCCGCCGCCCGTCTTCATCAACGACGTCCTCGAGCGACAGCTTTGGCGCGATAGGGCCAAGGGTCAGCGCGTCCGACACCGTTAGCGTCCATTCCACAGTTCCGTCATCGCGCAGTATGTCGCGCTGCAGCGCGGCTGCGGCCTCCATGCGCCCGAATGTGGCCCGGAAGCGATCTCGCACCGCGTCCGTGCGCGCCGCAATTCGCACAAGGCCTGTCTCGGGGGCATCCACGATCTCAACCGGGTAGTGGTGCAACCTTCCTTCGAGTAGCGCCGCGACCTCGATTAGGATCAGCGCGTGCCATTCGACCGGATCAATAGGGCTCGGCGCGATCGCCGTGTCTGCCCTGACCGACGTCCAGGCCATAGCCCCACCGCCTGTCCGTGCAACGCGGTCGCGGGCCTCGCGCAGGTCGCGCGCGACATGCACCCGTGCGTCGACCGATTTGGAATGAGAACGGCGGTGCGAAATTAGTCCACGTTAGCGGCGGCATGGTGCTGCTGCGGGCGGCGTAAAAGTCGTCCACCTATTGCCTTTCTGCGTCAGCAGGGAGGGCGTGAGGATTTACAGCG
>NZ_JAAOHY010000006.1 GCF_011308835.1 Paracoccus xiamenensis
GCGCAAACTCGATGGCCAGAACCGTCTGCCGGAGATCATCCAGGGGGTTGAGTTCCGCGACGGCCTCCGCCAACTTCAAGTCGCCGCCTGATCAAGCGTCACCAACTTTCGCCCATATCTCATCCTCGTCCACGCTCGGCATGGTACGGGCAGAGGTTGATATCCTCGACAACGTGACCGCTTACGCCGCAATTGGTCTTCAGGAGTTCGAGTATAATCAGAACCTCATCAGTCCAGCCTGGATTACTGGCGCTGATGGATCGTTTCAGCAGTACACAACGTGGGAGCGTCTCAGGTTTCGAAGCCTGGCGGCAAATGCCGGGATCAGGGCTACGGCGACGACGGGACCGATTGATCATGCGTTGAATCTGCAGGTGTCGGGCAGTCGATTTAGCCACTTTCAATCGCTCTCATATGGCCCCGACCTTGATCGTGGTACGATCTACGATCCGGTAGTCACACCGATGCCGTCCCTCACCGATCCGGGCGATCCTCTCAAGGTTGTGGAAACCGAAAGCTTTAGCATCGGTATCGCCGACACAATGTCGTTCATGGACGATCGCGTCCAGTTCACGGCCGGACTGCGTTATCAGAAGGTGGATGTTGCCACCTTTGACTATGATTGGGGCAGCGCGGAAACCGCAACATACGAAAGCGACGCATGGAGTCCCGCCTTCGGACTGGTCGTGAAGCCATGGGAGAATGTCTCACTTTACGCCAACTACATTCAGGGTTTGCAACCTGGAATGACTGTCAGCAGCTTCTTTGCAAACGCCGGAGAAGTGTTTCCCCCATATGTCAGCAAGCAGTATGAAGCAGGCGTCAAGGTCGACTGGGGACGCGTTAGGACAACGCTCGCAGCATTCCAGATCGCTCAGCCAAACGTCCTCTACACTTACGATGCCAAAACTGACCTCTATACAGCAGCCTTGAATGGCGAGCAGCGCAATCGAGGCATCGAACTCAATGCCTACGGCGAGATAGTTGACGGTGTGCGTCTTCTAAGTGGCGTCACCTTCCTCGAAGCTGTCCAGACCAAGACTGCCGATGGAGCTTTCGACGGCAAAAGGGCGCGGGGTGCGCCTCGGGTCCGGGCCGTCGTCGGCGGCGAATGGGACACACCCTTCCTTGAAGGGCTCACCTTGAGCGGGCGCCTAACCTATACAAGCAATCAGACGGTCGACAACACGACGCCCGACTTGACGATCCCCTCATGGACGACAGTTGATCTTGGCGCGCGCTACAGCTTCGATTCTCGGTGGAGTGAGAAGCCTGTTACCGTCCGCTTCGACGTCGAAAACGTCTTTGACAAAAGCTACTGGGTGACTGCAGATACTGGTTTCCTGCCTCTGAGCCAGCCTCGTACCTTCCGCCTTTCAACGGCGTTTAAGTTCTGATGTTGAGGTATAGGGGGCAAATGCAGGCGCGAGCGGCCAATAGGCGCCGCTCCGCCTTCGGGTTCTTGGCCTGCAGCCGGCTCACGCTGTCAATGTGGATCATGCTTTGGGGTGCCTGTGTCGCGCAGGCGCAGATCTTGGTAACGGACATTGCCGGGCGTCAGGTCGAGATTGCCGCGCCGCCGCAGCGCGTCATACTGTCGGCGCCATATTACTTTCCGGCGCTTGAGATCCTTCGCAGTGATGCCGCCGACCTGATCATGGGTGTCAGTGGTGCCTATGGTATGGCGGAGTTCGAGAAAACACCTCACGTCGGATGGGTAGGGTCTTCCTTTTCCATAGAGACGTTTTTGGAGCTTGACCCTGACCTCCTGATTGCGGACGGAGCACGGACAGCGGATTGGCTGGCCGTCGAGGCTGTTCTTGAAAGGGTAGGAATACCAATAGTCTATGTCGATTTCGCCAACGATCCTGCGCGGAATACAGTTCCAAGTATCGAAATTCTCGGGCGCGTCTTTGGTGAAGAGGAGCGAGCCTCTCAATTTATAGAGTTCCACAAAAGCCATGTGGCGCGCATCACCAGCCGGATCAAAACCGGTCATCCGGTGCCGCAGAAATTGATTATGAACTTGAGAAGGGGATGGGATGGTTGCTGCGCGGCGCGGCGGGAAGGCGTCAAAGCATATCTCGATTTGGTGGGCGTGGACAACATCGCCGAAGATATACCTGGCGCGGGATCACCTGGAGCGGAGCTGAGCCTCGAGTATATCATCGCAAGCGATCCACAAATTTTTGTTGCCGTCACCGCAACCCAAAGCCCCACATCCTTTTTTGGCACCCCGCGGAGCTTGGAGCGGGCCGTCTCGTCACTTCAGAAGCTTGCAAACGAGGAGGAATTCCAGGGGCTGGCCGCCATGCGCAGCCGGCGCGTTCATGTGGTCGACATTTCCCTCATGCGTTCGCCGTTTAACGTGCTGTTGCTGGAACTCCTCGCCAAGTGGGCTCATCCTGATCTGTTCGCCGATCTCGATCCACAAGCCACGCTGGACGAACTCAACGAGCGTTTTCTGACGACTCCGATGAAGGGACCCTTTTGGGCGAGCCTTGATCCCGCCGCAGATCGACCTGCCGGCCAACCATACGATGAGCATCCATGACAGAAGATATTCTGAAGCCGGATGATCCGGCTCCCAACCTGAGAGCCGCCGTGCTCACGGCCTATGAACGGCACACCCTGCGCCGCGTGTTCATCGTCGCCGGGCTCGTGGCGGCGCTTGTCACATCTGTTCTTGCTGATCTGGCAATCGGTGCTTCGAGCCTCAGCCTCGTCGACGTGGTGCGCGCGATCCTCTGGACGGATGAGACCGATTACAACACGTTGATCATCATCTGGGACGTACGCATGCCGGCAGCGCTCATGGCTGTGCCGGTCGGCATGGCCCTGTCGCTAGCGGGCGCTGAGATGCAGACCATCCTCAACAATCCGTTGGCGAGCCCCTTCACGCTCGGCGTTTCAGCGGCGGCGGCCTTTGGGGCGGGGCTTGCCATCGTGCTCGGGTTGGGACTTCCCGGCATTCCGACAAGCTGGCTCATCACTGTCAACGCTTTCGCCTTTGCCTTCGGCTCGCTGCTGCTTCTGCTGAGCCTGACGCGGGTTCGGGGTGCAGGCGTCGACAGCCTTGTAATGTTCGGGATCGCGCTCGGTTTCACCTTTAGCGCTCTCCTCGGATTGCTCCAGTTTGTCGCTTCCGCCGATGCGCTGCAGCAACTTGTCTTTTGGACGATGGGAAGCCTGACGCGGGCCAGCTGGGAAGCCATTGCCATTCTTGCGGTGGTCATCCTTCTGGCGCTGCCTTTCTCGCTCGGCGCGTCGTGGAAGCTGACGGCGCTGCGCCTCGGTGATGACAGGGCGCGCAGCTTTGGAATCGACGTGACGCGGCTGCGCTTCTTCTCGCTGCTTCGCATCAGCATTCTTGCCGCCACGTCTGTCGCCTTCGTAGGCGCGATCAGCTTCATCGGCCTGGTCGGTCCGCATATCGCCCGCCTTATTATTGGAGAGGATCACAGGTTCTTCCTTCCGGCCAGCGTTCTGACAGGGGCGGTCGTCATGTCGCTGGCCGACATCGCCAGCAAATCCATCGTGCCAGGCGTCATCGTGCCGGTTGGCATCGTTACGTCATTGGTAGGTCTGCCGGTTTTCTTCTCGCTGATCTTACGTCGTCGGGAGCGCCTCTGATGGAGGAAACCCTAGCGCTCTCCATTTCAAAACTCTCCGCCGGTTACCGCAACCGGCCGGTGTTGCAGGATCTAAATCTTGCACCGCTCGAACCGGGCAAGGTTACGGCACTGGTTGGCCCTAATGCGGCAGGCAAATCCACCCTGCTACGTGCCTTGGCTGGGCTGGTGCCTGCAACGGGATCTATCCGGCTAGGCGATATCGATCTCAACACGCTCGCTCTCACCGATCGGGCGCAGCGAGTTGCGTTTATGCCGCAGTCGCTACCGCAGAACGCCGAACTATCGGTACTTGAGGGCGTGATCGGCGCACTGAAAGCCTCACCGGTGGGCCATATCGAGGGCAGCGGCCCGCAGGCACGCCACCGCGCCATCGATGTACTCGACAGCCTTGGCATCCTCGACTTGGCGATGGAAGGCATCGGCCGCCTCTCCGGCGGCCAGCGACAACTCGCCAGCCTCGCTCAGGCGATAGCACGAGCGCCCCATCTCCTCCTGCTTGACGAGCCGACCAGTGCGCTCGATCTCCGCCACCAGCTCGACGTTATGATGGTCGTGCAAGCGCTTGCCCGCGAAGGCCGGATCGTCGTCGTCGTACTCCACGACCTGACATTGGCCGCGACATGGGCTGATCATCTCGTCGTCCTGCATAATGGCGCGGTCGCGGCCCAGGGGGCGCCGCAGACTGCCCTTTCTCCATCCGTCCTCGCAGCCGTCTACGGCGTCGAGGCCCGCGTAGAACGCTGCTCAAGAGGCCGCGTGCACGTCATGGTGGACGGCCCAGTACCCGACGCAATCCAAAACAAAGGTCGCTCCACATGACGACACTTTTCACAGAAGCATGTTTCGAGGTTGCGGGCGTGCAATCAATCGTCGACGAGGTTTGTGAACATCTTCGTTCGCATGGTGTCGTCGTTGCCGGAGCAGACCAACACAAAGTACTGACGTTCGATGACGGTAGAGGCGAGATCGCCATAAATGCTGATCGCGCGACGATGAAAGTTGAAGCGCAAACCCTGACAGGCATAGAGATTGTCAGGGAAGAACTCACCTCGCAACTGATCGAATATCACCCACAGCTAGCAGACAGGATCATCTGGTCCGGAGATGGCTGCGAACAGCGCTATCCCGCCTGGTTTTGCTTGCTGACTGTCGCCGACACCTTCCGCGTGACGCCTCATGTGCAGAGGGTTCGGTTTCATGGGTCCGACCTCGGCCGTTATTCCGGATTCGCCGACATCCATATGAGACTGATGTTTCCGCGGCCCGAGGATCGCAACCCGCAGTGGCCGCATGTCAAACCGAACGGGACTATTTCGTATGCTCCTCGCGACGTGCTGGCTATCCGCGAGTATACCTATCGCCACGTCGATGTCGCTGCCGGCACGCTGGACATCGATTTCGTGCTTCACGAAGAGGCCGGCCCTGGCTCTGCATTCGCAGCCCGCGCAAAGCCGGGCGATGTCATCGGCATGAGTGGCCCAGGTGGCTATTCTGCGCCTCTGGATCGGGACTGGTATATCCTTGCGGGCGATGAGACGGCGATTCCTGCCATCGCCGGTATTCTGGAAACCCTTCCCGCCGCAGCGCGCGGCATTGCTTTTATTGAGGTGGCGGATGCTACCGAAGAACAATCGCTCGATACGAAGACAGGTATCACAATCCGCTGGCTGCATCGCAATGGCGCCGCTCCTGGCACGACGAAGCTGTTACCGGATGCGGTGCGCGCCGTCGAATTCCCATCAGACGGATCGTCGGTATTCGCATGGGCAGGATGCGAATTCTCCGCCTTCAAGGAGATCCGCTCTTACATGCGCAAGGAGCGTGGGCTGAAAAAGGGGGAAAGTCTCATCGTCTCCTACTGGCGTAGAGGCAAGAGTGAGGATGAAGTGAGAGGAACGCCAGACGATGGCTGAGCTCCTGCAGCGCTTCGCCGTTTATGAGCGCCCGCATGCATGCCGGGGAAGTTCATTGGCGTCAAAGTGTAACCCGGAACCAGCAGATGAGCCGAGACGCGGCCGTCAGTTGCGTTGCGCAAGTCGTGCTCCAACTGCTCGGTCAGCGCCTTGATGCCCGCGTTTGCGACCGAGTAGGCGGCATTGCCGGGCGGGTTGGTGATGCCCTTTTTCGAGCCGAGATAGACGATGGCCGCAGGCTGGTCGCTGGCGATCATGCCCAGGAGGAACCCAATCACACCGTATCGAGGTATAGCTCGATCGTTTCCTCATCTGTCAGCTCGGCCATGTAATGCAGTTCCTGCCGCTTGGTCATGACGAAGTTGTCGATCAGGTGCTGCGAGAAGATGCGCTTCATCTCGGGGCAGTTGGCGAAGGTGTCGATTGCCTCGGCCCAGCTGCCGGGAAGCTGATCCAGCTTTTTGTCATAGGCGTTGCCCTCGAACGGGGGCGGAGTGTCCAGCTTGTCCTCGATCCCGTTTAACGCCGCGCCAAGGATGGCGGCGATCATCAGGTAAGGGTTCACGTCGCCGCCTGCCACGCGGTGCTCGATCCGCCGCGCTGCGTTGGGCGAGGCGGGGATGCGGATCGCGGCGGTGCGGTTTTCGTAGGCCCAGCCGATGCCGGTGGGGGCGTGGGCGTTCGGCACCAGCCGGTCATAGCTGTTCTCATGCGGCGCGAAGATCAGGGTAGAGCCGGGCATCGCCCGCAACAGCCCGCCCACCGCGTGACGCAGTATATCCGAACCCTTTTCGGTGCCGTCGTCGAAGATGTTCTTGCCTGCGGCATCGAGGATCGAGAAATGCATGTGCAGACCCGACCCAGACCAGACGTCGTAAGGCTTGGCCATGAAGCTGGCGGCAAATCCGAACTCGCGCGCCACGCCCTTGGTCATCATCTTGAACAGCCAGGCATCGTCCGCCGCCTTCAGCGGGTCGGGCTGGTGCATCATGTTGATCTCGAACTGACCGAGCGCGGCTTCGGAAATCGCGGTATCGGCCGGAATGTCCATCAGCTCGCAAGCGTCATACAGTCGGGTGAAGAAGCGATCGAAGGCATCCAGCGCCCGCAGGCTGAGCGTTTCGGCCCCGGTCCTGCGCTTGCCAGAGCGTGGGCTGCGCGGGACCCGCAAGGTGTTGCCGGAATCGTCGATGACGAAGAATTCCATCTCGGTCGCGACTACCGGCGTCAGACCGGCAGCCTTATAGCGGTCGACGACGCGCGCCAGCGCCTGACGGGGATCGCCGTCATAGGGGCGCCCATCAGGGTGGAACATCCACAAGGGAAGCAGCGCCGAGGGCGCGTCAAGCCATGGCATTGGCATGAAGCCGCGTTCCGTGGGCAGCAGCAGCGCGTCGGGATCGCCCGATTCAAAAACCAGCGGCGAATTTTCGATATCCTCGCCCCAGATGTCCATGTTCAGCACGGAATAGGGGAACTTGGTCCCTTCAGTCAGCAGCTTGCCGGCGAAGCGGGCAGGGACACGCTTACCGCGTGGCACGCCGTTCAGATCGGCTGCGGCCACGCGAATCGTGCGCACTTCGGGATGTTCGGCTAGCCAGTCCATAAGTCACCTGATCAGTTGCGGCCGATAGCGAACCCGCCGCGCGGCCCCCGGAAGGTGACGGTTCAGCCGCCGATTGACCAGACCGAAAAGCGACGTCAGCAACAGGGTCAACAGGATGAAATAGACCGCAACGATCGGATAGGCGACAAAGGGGTTGAAAGTCTTGTCGGCAAAGTAATTCCCGTAATACAGCGCGTCACCCTGCTGGGCGAAGGCCGGGAAGCTGGCGAAGAATACCAGCGTCGTGGCGTGAAACAGGAAAATCGCCTCGTTCGTGTAAGAGGGCCAAGCCAGGCGCATCATCGTCGGCCACACCACCCGGCGGAATTTCTTCCAGCCGGTCAGGCCATAGGCATCAGCGGCCTCCAGATCGCCCTTCGGCACGGTTTGCAGCGCGCCGTAGAAGATCTCGGCCGAATAGGCGGTGGTGTTCAGGATCAGCACGATCAGCGCCCCGGCCCAGGCCTTGGTCAGCCAGCTGGTGGCGATGGTGATGCCGAAGATCTCTATCCCGGAACGGGGCAGCAGGACGAACAGCTGATAGGCCAGGAAGAACTGAATGAACAGCGGGCTGCCGCGGAACACGAAGATGAACCATTCGGCCGGCTTGCGGATCCAGGCGCTGTCCGACGCCTTGGCCATCGCCAGCGCATTGGCCAGGAAAAAGCCGAACAGCAGCGCGAAAAAGCCGAAATAAAGGTTCCAGATCAGGCCGGACCCGATCAGCGTGACCTGCGTGCAGAAGTCGAATTCAGTCCGTGGTAGAAGCTTCTCGCCGATGCCGATAGAACGCAGACCGTAGTCGAGGATGGTTTGACCGCAGCTCATGCGCCCGCCTTTCGCATGGCTTCGCCCGCCATCGTGGCCTGCCCCAACGACAGGCGGCGGGAGATGCGCCGCAGCACCCGTTCAGAAATCGCCGTCATCAGCAGGTAGAAGATCAGAATTGCCAGGAAGTAATACAGCCGCCAGTCCGGGTGCGGATAGGCGAAGGCTTGCGTCTTCGATGCGCCCAACTGGCGGGCCCAATAAACGATGTCCTCAATCCCCAGCAGGAACAGCAGCGGCGTCGCCTTGATGAGGATCATCCACAGGTTCGACAGGCCGGGCACTGCATAGACCCACATCTGCGGGATCAGGATCCGACGGTTCATCTGGCGACGCGTCATGCCGTAGGCCTCGGCTGTTTCCAGCTGCGCACGCGGCACGGAATTCATCGCGCCATACAGCACATTGGCCGCGAAGGCGCCGAAGACGACGGAAAAGGCCAGAACGGCGAGGAACATGCCGTAGCTGTCATGGACCCATTCCGGGCTGGTCGCGCGCGGCAGCTTGGCGGCGGCGCAGACCACGAAATCACTGCCCTGCCGGACCGGGACCGAGGTGTCGCAATACACGCGTGATCGCAGGTATTCGAACAGCTGATCAAGCGCGATCGGCACGAACATGAAGAAGACGATGTCGGGCACGCCGCGCACCATCGAGGTATATATCTTGCCGAACCAGCGCAGCGGCGCCACATGTGAACGCGCCGCCAGCGCCCCGCCAAAGCCGAACAAAAGCGCGATCGGGGCGGTGATTGCCAGCAACAGCAACACCGTGCCGAAGCTGGCATAGAACTGCATATGAGTGCCGGACGTCAGATAGCATGACAGCCAGGTCAGACCTTCCAGCGATTTCGGATCGGCGCAATATTCGAACATCTCAAGCGTGCCCCGCCGCCATTTCCGGCGGCGGGGCCACTGTCCTTATTCGGCGACTGCGGTGATCTTGGCCCCGGCCTTGTCGACCGCCTCGCCATTCGGGCCGAAATACACGGCGCCCTCGGCGAACCATTTTTCGATCAACCCGTTCAGGGTGCCATCTTCCTTCATGGCGGTCAGCGCCGCATTCATCTTGTCGCGCAGCTCGGTGTCGGACTGGCGCACACCGACGCCGATACCGCCGCCCAGCGGAACATCCTCGCCGACCCAGGCCAATTCACCATTGGATTCGTTCACCGCCGGCTCAAGGAAATCCTTGTCGGCAAAGACGGCTTCGGCTTCGCCGTTGCGAACGGCGGCGACGGTTTCGTCGGGGGTGGCGAATTCCAGCAGGGTGGCACCGGATTCGGCGACGTGGCCGGCCTGGATCGTGGCGGTCTGGGCTGCAACAACGGCACCTTCGCCGATATTGGCGTCAGCCGAAAGCGCCGCATAGGCCGAGGCGGCCGGCGGGAAGTAGTTCTGGGTGAAGTCGATTTCGGCCTTGCGCTCGTCGGTGATTGACATGCCGGCCATGATGGCGTCGTAGTTCGAGGATTTCAGGTTCGGCAGGATCGAATCCCAGTCATTCTTGACCCAGACGCATTCCAGTTCGGCGCGCTTGCAGATC
This sequence comes from Paracoccus xiamenensis, assembly GCF_011308835.1. Taxonomy (GTDB): domain Bacteria; phylum Pseudomonadota; class Alphaproteobacteria; order Rhodobacterales; family Rhodobacteraceae; genus Paracoccus; species Paracoccus xiamenensis. The sequence goes on from NZ_JAAOHY010000006.1 coordinate 9,528, forward strand.
TCGTTGCCGACGGCGATGTCGAAGCCGTCCAACTCGCCGGCATCATTGACCAGGTTATAGGGAGGGTAGGCGCCCTCGGACGCGATCCGGACCGGCGCGGCCAGACCCATCCCGGCGGTCAGCGCCAGGGTGGCGGCGGCGAGCATCAGTTTTTTCATGCTTGTTTCTCCTGTTGGTAGGTTCAGACAGCCATGGTGGCGCTGAGGAATTGGCGCAGACGTTCCGTCTTTGGCGCGCCAAAGACCTGATCGGGCGGACCTTCTTCTTCGATCCGTCCCTGATGCAGGAATACGACGTGATCGCTGACATCGGCGGCAAGCCGCATGTCATGCGTCACCAGAATCATGGTGCGATGTTCGGCGGCAAGGTCCTTGATGACCTTGACCACCTCTTGCTGCAATTCGGGATCCAGCGCGCTGGTGGGTTCGTCGAACAGCAACGCCTTGGGTTCCATGCACAGCGCCCGCGCAATCGCGGCGCGCTGTTGCTGACCGCCCGACAGCTGCGCGGGCCAGGCGTCGGCCTTGTCGGCGATACCCACCTTGGCCAGCAGCTTGCGGGCGCGGTCCTCGACCTCGGCCGGGTTCTGTCCCAGCACGGTGACGGGTGATTCCATCACGTTCTGCAGAATGGTCATGTGCGACCACAGGTTGAACTGCTGGAAGACCATCGACAGCTGGGTGCGGATGCGGGTGACCTGGGCGCGGTCGGCCGGAAGCCGGGCAAGGCCCTGACCCTTCCATCGCACGGGCTCGCCCATGAAAAGAATCTCGCCTTGTTGGCTGTTTTCCAGCAGGTTGCAGCAGCGCAGCAGTGTGGATTTCCCGGAACCTGACGAACCGATAAGGCTGACCACATGACCGCGCGGTGCGGTCAGGGATACGCCTTTCAGCACCTCCAGCTGCCCATAGGACTTGTGCAGATCGTGGATCTCGATGACGGGCGTGTGTGTCGAAGTGTCGCTCATGGTGACGCGTATGTGGCGCGATTTCGTGCCGGATTGCAACGCTTTCGTGCGCCGCCTAGATTTGGGTGAAACCTCAAGCGATGGCGAAACATGAAGATCGGCATTCTACAGACCGGGCAAGCCCCTGAAACCGTGCGGGGCGCCCTGGGCGATTACCCGGAACTGTTCACCCAATTGCTGGCCGATCAGGGCCTCAGCTTTCGCAATTATCATGTCGAGGCGATGGAGTTTCCGGCCTCGATCCATGATGCGGAAGGCTGGTTGATTACCGGCTCGCGCCACGGCGCATACGAAGACCACGCCTTCATTCCGCCGCTGGAGGCGTTCATCCGTGATGCCTATGGCGCGGCGGTGCCGATGGTCGGCATCTGCTTCGGCCACCAGATCATCGCCCAGGCGCTTGGCGGCAAGGTCGAAAAATTCAACGGGGGCTGGTCGGTCGGCGCGCAGGATTACGATTTCGGCGATGAAAAGCTCACGCTGAACGCCTGGCATCAGGATCAGGTCGTCACCCGCCCCGACGGTGCGGAAGTCGCCGCCAGCAGCGGGTTTTGCGAAAACGCGGCGCTGATCTATCCGGGGCGCGCCTTCACGGTGCAGGCTCACCCGGAGTTCCGCGATGATTTCATCCAGGGCCTGATCGACACCCGCGCCCGCGGTGTCGTGCCTGACGCGCTGCTGGAGGTGGCCAATGCGCGTATGGGCGGAAGGCGCGACAGCGACGTGCTGGCCCGCCGCATCGCCGCATTTTTCCATGCCGCCGAAAGCGCACGGAAGGGGGCCGCCTGATGTATTGTCCGCCAGCCTTCGCCGAATCGCGCCCCGAGGTGATGTCGGCGCTGATCCGCGCCCATCCGCTGGGGCTGCTGATCACGATCGGGGCAGAGGGGCCGATGGCAAATCCGGTGCCGATGCAGCTGACCGAAACCGGGCAGTTGCGCGCCCATCTTGCACGCGCCAATCCGCAATTGGCCGATCTGGAAACCGGCACCCCGGTGCTGGTCGTGTTCCAGGGCGAACAAAGCTATGTCTCGCCTGAATGGTATGCGACCAAGGCGGAGACGGGGAAGGTCGTGCCGACCTGGAACTATCTGATGGTGCAGGTGCGCGGCACCCCGCGCCTGACCGCCGATGCCGACTGGCTGCGCGTTCAGATCGACGCGCTGACCCAACAGATGGAGGAAACCCGGCCCGAGCCGTGGCAAGTCTCGGACGCGCCGGAAAAATACATAAATGCCCAACTTCGCGGCATTGTCGGGGTGGAAATCGACATCACCGACATGCGCGGCAAATGGAAGGCGGGCCAGAACAGGGGCCCTGCCGACCGCGAGGGTGTGGCAAGGGCGCTTGGCCCGACCCACCCGAGCCTTGCCGATGCCGCCCTTTCAACAGGAACCATATGACCCCCGATTGGCTGGAACAGACCCCGAAAGCGGCGCAGGATTTCGTCGCTGGCCGCCGCTTGGACGAAATCGAATGTATCGTCGCCGATATTGCAGGCGTTGCGCGCGGCAAGGCGATGCCCGCGTCGAAATTCGCTCGGCAGGAAAAATTCTTCCTGCCCAACTCGATCTTCCTGCAAACGATCACTGGTGAATGGGCCGACAACCCCTCGGGCGCGTTCACCGAACCCGACATGATCCTGACCCCGGATTACTCGACCACCACCGCCGCACCCTGGACGGCCGACTATACGCTTCAGGTCATCCACGATGTCTATGACCAGCAGGGCCAGCCGGTTCAGGTGGCACCCCGCAACGTGCTGAAACGCGTTGTCGGCATGTTCGAGGCCAAGGGCTGGCGCCCGATCGTCGCCCCGGAAATGGAGTTCTTTCTGGTCGCCCGCAACACCGACCCGAACCAGCCGATCATCCCGCCGATGGGCCGGTCCGGCAGGCGGGCCGCCGCTAAGCAGGCCTATTCGCTTTCGGCGGTGGATGAATACGGCAAGGTGATCGACGACATCTATGACTTCGCCGAGGCGCAGGGGTTCGAAATCGACGGCATCCTGCAAGAAGGCGGTGCGGGCCAGATCGAGATCAACCTGGCCCATGGCGATCCGGTGCGGCTGGCCGATGAGATCTTCTTCTTCAAGCGCCTGATCCGCGAGGCGGCGCTGCGCCATGACTGCTATGCCACCTTCATGGCCAAGCCGATCGAGGGCGAGCCGGGCTCGGCCATGCATATCCATCATTCAGTCGTGGATCTGGCGACGGGGCAGAACATCTTTTCGGATCCCAAGGGTGCCGAGGCCCCGCAATTCCTGCACTTTATCGCTGGGATGCAGAACCACTTGCCGGCCGCCGTGGCGCTGCTTGCGCCTTACGTGAACAGCTATCGCCGCTATGTCCCCGACTTCGCCGCGCCGATCAATCTGGAATGGGGACGCGACAACCGTACAACCGGGCTTCGTGTGCCGATTTCCGGGCCAGAGGCGCGGCGCGTCGAAAACCGGCTGGCGGGGATGGACTGCAATCCCTATCTGGGCCTCGCCGCCAGCCTTGCCTGCGGCTATCTGGGTCTGGTCGAGGGCAAGGATCCGCGCCCGGAATGCATCGGCGATGCCTATATTTCCGAAGACGAGCTGCCGCTGACGCTGGGTGACGCGCTTGACCTGATGGTCGAAAGCGCCCCCATGCGCGAGGTTCTGGGCGATGAATTCATCAATGTCTATGAATCGGTGAAGCGCAATGAATACAAGGAATTCCTTCAGGTCATCAGCCCCTGGGAACGCGAACACCTGCTGCTGAACGTCTGATCCGACTGCCAGTCATGCAAAAGGCCCCGGCGATTACCGGGGCCTTTTTCGGTTCCGTCTTGGCCGACGTACTCAGGCGTCCAGCTTGCTTTCGTCGCAAATCAGCTCCAGCTCCTCGGCGGGTTCTGGTTCGGCTTCGCCTTGCGCAAATTCCGTTGCCATCGGCCCCGAGAAGAAGTGCGACATCACATAATCGACGCCATATTGGCTGACATTGCGCAGGTCGGGCTCGAAATACATGCCGCGCGCCGGATGGCTGCTGATGATCTCGTATGAAGGGAAATAGCTGACGCCGTCCAGTTCCGCCACCAGATCGCCCGCGACGGCCCGCAGCACCGATTTGGAATAGCTGGTCGCAACCATGACGTGATTGTCGGTTGCGGTTGCCGCCAGCGGCACGGGCGAGACGGTCAGCAGCATCCGCGCCGAAAGGTTGACCGCGCGCAGGGCCGACCAGAATTCGGTCATGTCGGCCATCACTTCGCCATAGCGCAGGTTGCGGAAGACATGCTTCTGCGGGTCGTATTCGCCGGCGACGGTGCCGGGGGCCATCGGGTACATGGTTCCGTCCACGCGATGTTCCCATCCCTCGGTCAGGCCCATGGTGAAGACGAACAGGTCCAGTTCGGCGAACATCTTGCGCACCGCCGCCAGATGGCGCTGTCGCAGGGCGGTCACTTCCTCGGGGCTGGCCTGACCAACCGGGTCGATGCCGGGGCGCAGGGCGTCGAAGAAGCGGCCATTGCGTTCCCAGACCGCATCCAGCGGCGTACGGTTGCCATGCGCCTCGTGGAACAGCTGGATCAGTTGGCGCGAAGTATAGACGTTGCCATAGCGGCAGGAAAACACGCCAAAGCCCCAACGCCGCGCCTCGGCCTCATCGGCGAAGTCGATGGGGGCGGGCTCCATATCCATATAGCTGGCGCCGCGCCGGGCCAGGTTATTGCCGATATGCTGGGCAAAGCAGCTGCCGGCAGTGGCGATCCGGTCGCTGCGTGACAGCGTGATCGGCTGCCACATGTCGAACAGCTTGGAATAATGGACGGTGCCAACGCCGCGTTTCCAATAGGCGCGGTCGGGTTGTGACGTATAGGGGTTCATGTCTTCACCTCTCTGCCAGCATGGATGTGGTCAGCGCATTCGCCAGACGCAAGTCGTCGCCGCCGAAGGTCTTGGCCGGGCCGGGTTTGGCCGGTGCGGCGGCCGGTGCAGCGGCCGGTGGCCCTGACGCGGCAGGGGCGGTGCCATATTCGGCATGCCAGGCGGTCAGCAGTTCCGGGACGGATGCGCCGGGGTTGTTGATGACGGTGTTCAGCCACTGTGTCGCCAAAGCGACTGGCACGGAATTGGAATGGTCCGGGATCCCCCAATAGCCGCATTGCAGAATGAGGCGGGATTTGCCGTGCGCAGAAATGGCGTCGACCAGCGGCGCCACATGCTGCTTCAGGTGGAACTGATCTCCCGTCGAATGCAGCAGAACCACCGTGTTCGGCACCGCCTGCCGGTAAAGTGCGACGACATCGGCGCAAATCACCTCTCCCAGTGCTTCGACGCCGGGCAGAGAGGGCCAGCAGGCGGCGGTGTATCGGCCGCCATGACCCGAATAGTACCTGCGGATGTCGGTTTGCGGGGAAACGGCGAGGCAGGTGCTGCCGGGAATATGCCAGGAATAGAACAGGCTGGCGAAACCGCCGCCCGAGCTGCCCATGAAGACGACATGTTCGATATCCAGATAGGCGATCGCGCGCTTGATGAGGTCCAGCAGTACCTCTTGCGCGGGAAAGCCTTCGTAACCGGCATACCAGGCAAGGGTGAAATTGCCCGTGCCCTCCATCCCCGGATCGGCGATCATCAGCTGGTTTGCTGGCTCGCCCGTCATCGGCATGACCGGCATGAAGATCGGGGTCGCACGTTTGGCGCGGTCGATGGCGCCGTGAAAGCTGATATACAGCGTCTTTGACCCGGTTTTGCGCGCCAGACGCATCGGCACCTTGCCGCCGGCATCGGTACAATAGAAAGGCTGGCGGCTGTCCAGCCCTTGTTCCAGCGGAAGCTGCGGAAGCGGGGGGCGTTCAGGCCTTACGTTCACAGATTGCCCTCCACATGAGCAAGCGGAACCACCATTTCTGCCGGTGCGGCATAGCGGCGATTGACCATCGGGAACGGGACATAGGGCCCGCTCTCGGCGAAGTTGGACTTGTGCCAGCTGTCCCAGGCATCGCGGAAACTTGCCCGCACGGGCGAGATGCCGGTGGTCTTGCTGACACCGAATTCCGCATGGTTGGTCAAGCTGGTCTCGAGGTCAAGGCAGACCATCGAGATCATCGGCAGGTCGGCATAGGCATCGCCCAGCAGCTGCATGGTTCGTGCGATCATTTCGCTGTCAGCGCCGAAGCGGACCGAATCCCAATAGCCCAGCCTATCCATCATCGTCGCGCGGTGGAAAAGGCAAGAAATCGAGGACTTCCGCTTTACCCCGTCCACCGAGAAGCCGCTGATCGGCCCGATATGGCCGAACCGTCCAGAAGGCAGGATGCGGATCATATAGGTCAGCCCGGCCAGGACTGGGCGGCCAAGTTTCTGGAACTTGCCCAGATGACGCTCGATGCGCTGCGGATGCGACCAGTCGTCGGCGTCCTGCCCGGTGACCCATTCCCCCTTCGCATCCCGTAGCGCCAAGTTCTTCGACACATAAGGGCCGACATTATAGGTGTTGCGGCGGATCTTCACCCGGTCGTCCGACGCCGCGATCTTTTGCAGCACCTGCCATGTGTTGTCGCTGCTGCAATCATCGACGATCAGCAGTTCGATATTCTGCCAGGTTTGGTTCAGGATCGAGCGCGCCGCACCTTCGACGGTCGCGGCCGCGTTCCAGGCCGGCATGATGACGCTGACCAGCGGGCCACCGCTTTGCTTGCGCAACTCGGCCGTGGCCAGCCGCGAGGTCATCGCCCCAAGGCCCGGCGTCAGGCGCAGCGGTGCGATGCCGCTGTCGTGCTGCAGATAGGCGTTCAGATGCTGCAGCCAGCTGTCTTCGTCCCCCGTTGCCAGCGCCGCATTGGCGCGCAGGATCGCGGCGGAATAGGCCAGCTCCGCGGGCAGGTGCTTGTGCAGCAACTTCTCGGCCAGATCAGCCTCGCCGATGTCTTGCAGATGGCTGGCCGCCTGCAATATGCGGCGTTGTTCAACCTCTGCCGGCGTGCCGCCAAGGCTTTGCATAAGCGCACTGGCCTTTGACTTGGCCAGCCGGGGATTGGCGAATTGGTGAAAGCTTTCGCTGAACCGTGGTCCCGGATCGCGGCCCAGCATGAAACCGACCGTGCGGAAATGGTCCCACGGGTCCATTCCCGACAGCGCCACATCGGGATAGCGGTCGCTATACCAGGTGGCGTCGAAGACGCCGGACTCGGCAAGGGCTGCCTGTGCCTCCGACGTTATCTCGCGATACAGTTTCACATCGCTCTGCATTTTGCCTGTCCGACGTCTTGCTGCGCCTTACAGGCGCAGCTCGCTTTGTTCTTTCGGGAACACCGCCTTCATGTCGAACAATATGCCGCCGGGCGCCAGATAGCCGCGGATCGCATCGGCACCGCCCTGCACGAATTCGGCGTGCGGCACGGCCAGGATGGCCACGTCATAGGCTCCCTTGCGGGGTTCCGCCAAGGTGACGCCATATTCCTCGGTCATTTCTTCGGGGCTCGCATGCGGATCGTGCAGGTCGACATTCAGGTTCCATTCCTGCAACGCGTTGACCAGATCGACAACCTTGGTGTTGCGGATGTCCGGGCAGTTTTCCTTGAAGGTGGCGCCCAGCACCAGCACGTTCGCGCCGTTGAACTTCATGTCGCGTGCGCCCATCGCGCGGACAAGGCGCTGCGCGATGTTGCGGGCCATGCCGTCATTGATCTCGCGCGAGATGCGGATGATGTCGGGGATATGCCCCGCCTTCGAGGCGCGGTGCAGCAGGTAATAGGGGTCGACGCCGATGCAGTGACCGCCCACCAGACCGGGCTGAAGGCGCATGAAGTTCCACTTCGTCGCGGCGGCGGCGATCACCTCGGCCGTGTCGATACCCAGACGCGAGAAGACGATCGACAGCTCGTTGATGAGGGCGATGTTAACGTCGCGCTGGGTGTTCTCGATCACTTTCGAGGCCTCTGCGACGCGGATCGAGCTGGCCTTGAAAGTACCGGCCTTGATGATCGAGGCATACAGCGCATCGACGTAATCGGCCACTTCGGGGGTCGAGCCCGAGGTGACTTTCAGGATACTGCTGATCGGGCGGTCCTTGTCGCCGGGGTTGATACGCTCGGGGCTGTAGCCGGCGTAGAAATCGCGGTTGAACACCATACCGGTGCGCGCCTCGATCACTGGCAGACAGGCTTCCTCGGTGGCGCCGGGGTAGACGGTCGATTCATAGATGACGACGTCGCCGGGGCTGATCACCTTGGCCACGGTTTCCGAGGCGCCGATCAGCGGCGACAGGTCCGGCAGCTTGTTGGCGTCGATCGGCGTCGGTACTGCCACAATGTAGACGTTGCAGTCGCGGATGTCTTCGACATCTGCGCTGAAGGTCAAGTGCTTGGCATCTGCCAGGCTCTCGATCTCGCCTGTCCGGTCGATGCCGCGGCGCAGTTCTTCGATGCGTGTCTTGTTGGTGTCGAGGCCCACGGTTGGGTAGACCTTGCCGAATTCGTTCGCGAGCGGAAGGCCGACATAGCCGAGGCCGATCACGGCGATACGGGCGTCTTCGATGTTCATTTAGTCTAAGCCCTGATTTGTTGCTGGGATTCGCGTAAACCCACGGCGCAAGGTTGGCAACCCGCCAGCGCGGGCACCGCCTTTGACCAGCGGCTAACGGCCGTAAGGCCAACATATACTGTCCAGCTTGGTATCAGGGCAAGTTATGTTGGTAAGTCTTTGTAATTTCGTGTTGGTTGTTGGATTGACCCAGGCAAGACCGGGACGGCGTGACGCTGCCGCTGCGCTTTTTCTGCATCTGCAGGTTTGACAGATTAATCTAAGATCAACCGGGGCACGCGCGGCAAGGCCGCATGCCGGGCTAGGCCGCGCCGCCCGTTTTCCGGCTGTCTTTCATGCGCCGGCGCAGCCGCCGTTCACTGGTGTGTATCATACGGTCATAGCGTGCATTGCTGAAATACCACAGCGTCGAAACCAGATCGCTGCGATGCCGGGCCAGATAGGGCACCGAAGTCAGGACGGTCAGGTCCTGGGTCTGGGACAGGAAGCGGTCGATGGTCTGGCCGCGATGGGTCACCTCGTCCCATGACGCCAGCCGTTCCAGTGCTCGGCGGCCGAAGATATTGAAGGTCAGCCCAACGCTTTTGTTCAGGATCGCAAAGTCCAGCCCGTCGCGCCGGATCACCTTGCGGACCCGAACCGAGGCGTCCGCATCGGTCACGATGCCCGCAAACATGTCGGCACCGGTTTCGGCCATCAGCTCTCGGATCATCGGCAGCAGATCGCGCAGGCGGTCGTCAAAGGCGCAATCGTCCTGAAAGACCAGCATCTCGGAATGCCCGAGATCCAGCGCCGCCCGCGCCAGCCGCTGATAGCTATAGGCCGTTCCCGTCCAGCCCGGCAGCCGCAGCAGCGCATCGATCACGAGGTCGTCGCTGCTGGCGCTGGCGCGATAGGCGGCGGTCCGGCTGGGGGTTTCCGGCAGGCTCAGGCACAGCTGCAAGGGCAGGGGGGCCGAGCGCAGGACGGGGGTGAAATCGATCTGGTCGGCGGGGATCCAGTCGCAGAAGAACAGGCAGCGGCGAAGCGCCAGATCGTTGTGCTGGGCATAGTCCTGCCAGGCCTGCGGCGCTGCCGCGGCGGGGGGCAGTGGTGGCAGTACGATCCGATGGGGATAACCGGTTGGGCGCTGTTCCCATTGCCGGATCCGGTCGGGATCATGGTCGAGGATCAGCGCCAGAAGCGCAATTTCGGGCGCATCCATCGGCAGATCGTGGTCGTCCGGCCCCGCCAGCAAGATATCGCCCTGGCGGATCGCCTCGGGCGTGGCGGTGGGCCAGCCGATATGCAGCGTCGGCTGTTCGGCGACCGGGTCCGGTTGGGCGGTGATCCCATGCGACGCAAGGAAGCGGGTGACCATCGCGGTAAGGGCCGGATAGCCGTGGTCGATCAGGCCGATAGTCCCAGCCAACTGGGGCGTGGGCGGGATGTCGTCGGGGTTGATCTTGGGGCGATAGCGCAGCCGCCGCAAAAGCCCGGTCAGACCTTCATAGCGCAGGATCCGCAGGGATTTGCCGATGGCTTTCTTCATCTGCGTGTCGGCTCAGGGAAGGTAACGCGTCTGCAGCCGGCGCAGCGTTGCCTTCAGCCGTCCCGGCAGCCGAGCCACGATCGCACGCCGCAGACGCTTCGCAAATGCGACCGCCCGCGACCGGAGGCGGCCGAAAAAGGTGCGGATCTGCGGAATCCCGAGACGTTTCCCTTCGGCCATGCGGGCGAACTGGGCGAGTTCCTGCAGGTGGCGGCGTTCCTGCCGGCGCAGGCGCAGAACCTCGGCGCGCAGAGCCTCGACCTCGGCCTGAAGCGGATCGGTTTCAGGCGCGCCGCCGCTTGCCCCGACGGGCTGGGAACTGGGGCGATCACCATTCATAGAGAATCTTCCGATGATATCGCAGCAGCAGTGCCAGACCCAACGTCAGCAGAATGAAGCTGACCGAATAGACATAGAGCGGGCTGACATACTGACCGGGATAATTCAGATAGAAGCCACGCCGCATCTCGCCCACGATATGAACGATGGGGTTCCACCACAGCATGTCGTCATAGGGCTGTGGCACGTCGTCATAGATAAAGATGACGCAGGAAATCAGCAGCATCGGGCGGTTGATGACGGACCAGATGGTTTGCCAGCTGGGAAAACGCGCGAACAGAAAGCTGTTCATCGTTCCAACGCCCAGCCCGAATACCGTGGCCATCAGATAGGCCTGCCCGATCACCAGCAATTGCGGATTGGTCCGCGTCTCGTTCAGCGTCATGATCGAGAAGAAGATCACATAGCCGACCAGCAGCCCGGTCAGGCAGGTGACGATCGCGCGCGCGATCAACGCGTCGATCAGCGTCACCGCCGGATAGACCAGCAGCGGCCGCGAGAACTGGATCGCCTGCGCGATCTTGCCCGCGAGGCTGTTGTAATACATGAAGGGCACCATCCCCGTCGCGTAGAAGATGGCAAAGTTCACCCCGATCGGCGGCGTCCGCAGTACGGCGGAAAACAGCAGCGTCAGCAGGATGATCCCGGCAACCGGCTCGATGACGATCCAGATATAGCCACCCATGCTGCGGCCATAGGTTGTCGACATCTCGCGCATCATCAGCGCGGTGACCGACCGGAAGGTCGGAAAGCGGCGACTGATCGTATTGACAGGCTTGAGCGCCTGCTCGCCCTGATGCGGTGTTGAAGACATCGTGTCTGTGCCGTTGATTCGTAGGTGCGGGGGTCTATCAGACAAGTGTGAACGCGGATAGCCCAAGCGGACTGGTATCTCGGGGGCAATAGTTTAATAAAGGCGCAGGATAGGCAAGGCCGCGTTCTGGGGCCATCTGACAGGCATACCATGAGCACCGCAAGCAATCTCGAATCGCAGGATACTTCCGCGACCGCGCCAAACACGAAGAACAAGCTGGCCAAAAGCCTGCAACGCGGTACGACACATTTCGGCCGTCCGGGTGCTGCACGCTTCCGCACGCGTCACATTCTGGTCGCGCTCAGCTTTGTGCTTTGGGTGGTCGGGCCTGTTGCGGTAACCGCCTCTTACCTGTGGGGGGTGGCGGCAGACAAATACGCCTCCTATGCGGGTTTTCTGGTCCGCAGCGAACAGTCGACTGTCGGCATGCCCACCGAAGGGATCGGCGGGATTTTGTCCATGGTGCAGGGTGACGGTCAGGAAACCAATATCCTGTACAAGTTCATCCAGAGCCGCAGTCTGGTAGACCGCGTCAACGAACGTGTGAACCTGCGCGAGCTGTGGTCCAAGCAGCCACAGGATTGGGTTTTCAGCTATAATGACGGCCCGACGCCCGAAGATCTGGTGCGCTATTGGAACCAGAATGTGAAGCTGTTCTACGATCAGGGGATGCTGGACATGCGGGTCACGGCCTTTGACCCGGTCGACGCGCAGCTGATCGCGCAGACGATCATTGACGAAAGCCAGCGCGTTATCAACCAGCTGAACGCCGTCGCCCGCCGCGATACCCTGCGCTATGCCGAAGAAGACCTGAACAACTCGCTGCAGCGCCTGAAAGAGGCGCGTGCCGCCGTGCAGACCTTCCGGTCGCAGAACAATATCGTCGACCCAACCGCCTTTGTGGGCGGACAGGAAGGGGTGCTGACCTCGCTGCAACAGCAGCTGGCCGATGCAATGGTGCAGGCGGGCATGCTGAAGGCCAATGCCCAATCGGGGGATCCGCGCATTGCGCAGGCTGAACTGCGCGTCGAAATCATCAACCAGCAGATCGACGAGGAACGCGCCAAGATCGGTGACGAAAGCAGCTCGACCGACAGCAGCTCGACGGCGAATATCGTCAGCCGTTACGAGATCCTCGAAGTCGATCGCCAATATGCCGAAAGCGCCTATGCGGTGGCCAAATCCGCCTATGATCTGGCGCGGGCGCAATCCGACCGCCAGACGCTGTATCTGGCCCAGTATGTCACCCCGACCATCGCGGTAGAGCCCGAATATCCCGAACGGGCAAAGCTGTTGGGGCTGGTCACGGGCTTCCTGTTGCTGACCTGGCTGATCGGCGTCATGACCTATTACAGCATCCGTGACCGCCGCTGAGTTCCCGTCATGGTTCGTCTGGAAAACCTGAACAAAACCTTCCATGTGAACGGCCGCTCGAAGGTGGTTGCGAACGACATCAACGTGACCTTTCCGACCGGTCGCGCGGTGGGCCTGCTGGGCCGCAATGGTGCCGGCAAGTCGACGCTTCTGAACATGATCGCAGGCCGGATCGAGCCGTCCTCGGGCAGCATCCTGTCGACCGGCAGCATTTCATGGCCGGTCGGCTTTGCCGGATCCTTCCACCGCGACCTGACGGGTGAACAGAACGTCCGCTTCGTTGCCCGGATCTATGGGCTGGACACCGAGGAGGTCTGTGATTTCGTAGAAAAATTCGCCGAGTTGGGCGTACATTTCCGGCTTCCCTATCGCAGCTATTCGTCGGGGATGCGGTCGCGGCTGGCCTTCGCCTGTTCGATGTCGGTGCCCTTCGACACCTATCTGATCGACGAAATTACCGCGGTCGGCGATGCTGCCTTCCGGCAACGCTGTAACGAGCTGCTGGCCGAGCGGCTGGAAACCGCCTCTGCCATCGTGGTGTCGCATTCCATCAGTGGGTTGCGCAGGCTGTGCATTTCCGGCGCGGTGCTGGAAAACGGCAAGCTGACCTATTATTCGCGGCTGAATGACGCCATCCAGCAGCACCTGACGAATATGGGTGTCGATGCCGAGCCAGAGGACCTGCCGGATTACGATGAGGAAGGCTAGGCCAGACTAGGCTGGCCCCACCGCCGACCTGACGGCCTGGGCCCAGGCTGCGGCCTCGGGCGGAAGGCTGCCTTGCAATGCAGGATCGGCCTCGGTGCCGGCCTCGGCCCCGAAGCGGGTGCCCGCCAGACGCCAGAAGATGCCTTCGCGGGCATGCCGCCGGGCGCAGGTGGCGCGCACAGCGGTCAGGAACGCGGCCCGGCCTGCGCCGTCAGCAGCCATCGCACGCACCAGCGGCGCAACCTGATCGGGCGCGGCATAGAAGGCCAGATCCCCGAAGGTTGAACGGAATTGCGGCGGCAGGATGACGGGGACGCCCGCCAGCATCGCCTCGGCGATGGAACGGCCGAAGGCCTCGACCAGATCGGGATGCGGGAAATAGACATAGGCATCCAGGCCCGGCAGGTAATCCTCGGGGGCGATGCTGCCAAACGGATGCACCGTCCAGTTCTGGGGCAGGTCGCCCAGGATCTTGCGGGGGTGACCGGCACCGCCTAGGATCTCGACCCTGAAATCCGGGCTGTCGGGATAGGCGGCGCGCAGCGCCTTGGGGTTCGGGTCCCATTTTTCCGCGCCGTCGCGGGCATGGCGGCCGATGATGAAGGGGGCCGCCGAAACCGGCTTGAGCGGCCGCCCATATTGCGCGGCATCCATCGTTGGCAGCCAGTCCAGCCGCGACAGCGGCAGGGTGATGCCAAGCTGGTCGGCCTCGGCACGCATCTCATCGCGGATGACGCCGCTGATCGGGCAGAATTCCAGGCTGCCTGCCTGCATGCGGCCGACGCTTTCGACCAATTGGTCCAGCCGGTAAGCGGGCCGGCCATCCGACAGTTTCAACGAGTTGTTGATGACCACAAAGGCGTGATCGGCGGTGACACGATCCGCCATGGACCTGAACGCGGCCGAGGTGGCGGCGACCGGGTGGCGCACAATGGCCACATGCGCGCGCACATCGCCGACCCGCGCCCAGTTCACAATCAGGTCCGAATAGGCGCGCGCCCGTTCGGCCAAGCTGCGGGCGGCGTCGCGAGGGGTGGGCGCGTGGATGATCTTTACATTCAGGCCCTGTGCCAGCAGCCAGTCTACCTCGTCCAGCGTCGATGAGGTGTTTCCGCCCTTGAAGGCCAGATTCGTGATCACGACGACATCGGCCTCGATATCACGGCGCAGCCGCAGCCCCTTCGCCAGATGCGCCTGCACCATCGCCGCGACATTGCCGCCTGCATTGAGGATTTCCGACGGCGCGATGAACCGCCTTTGCGCCTGTGGAAATTCAAGGCGAGCATTGTCCGGTGTCAGGGTCGCGTGGAATTTCATGAATGATTTCTTGTATTTGCGGCGATGCTGCGAAACGCCCCCGGTTTCGGAATGCCCCAGCGTCGCGTTGTTGGTCAGCCCGGCGGGGTTGTCATAGCACAACATGGTCACCTTCGGGACCGTCGGCACATCTCGGCCCCGAATATGCTGCAGCCGGTGCAGCAATTCGGAATCGGCGCCGACGCGCGCCTCGTCCCAGTGTCCCAAGGCCCCGTGCATGACCTGCGCATCGACCATCAACGAGATGAAGGCATTGCGCAGCGCCCCGTCGATCACGTTGCCGCCGATCGGGTTGAAGCGCACCAGCCGGCCATCGCCCGAGATCCGCAACATGCCTGACATGCAGGCCGGTGTGTTGTTGTCGAGGCAGTAACGCACCTGCCGCTCGATCCGTTCGGGATGGGCCCAGTCATCGGCATCATGCCCGGTGATCCATGCGCCCAGCGACTGCGTCAGGGCAATGTTCTTGCATAGGTAAGGGCCGCCATTGACCTCGCTGCGGAAAACCCGAACGCGGGGATCTTCGGCCGCCAGGCGTTGCAGAACGGCCCAGGTGCCGTCGGTGCTGGCATCGTCCACGATCAGCAGCTCCAAGCGCTGCCAAGTCTGGGCCAGGATCGACCGCGCCGCCATCTCGATCGTGTCTTCGGCATTCCAGGCCGGCATCAGCACCGAGACCAGCGGCCCATCGGTCACCGGAGGACGCGGAACCGGGGCGCGGAACTGGTCGAACAACGCGCC
Organism: Paracoccus xiamenensis; assembly: GCF_011308835.1. GTDB lineage: Bacteria > Pseudomonadota > Alphaproteobacteria > Rhodobacterales > Rhodobacteraceae > Paracoccus > Paracoccus xiamenensis. The sequence goes on from NZ_JAAOHY010000006.1 coordinate 24,838, forward strand.
CGTTCCGGTCAGTTGCAGCGGGGCGACATCCTGTCCTCGCAGATAATCATTCAGATGGATCAGCCAGCCGTCGCGATCGCCATTGTCCAATGCAGCATTGGCCCGCAGTAGCAGGGCGGTGTCGCGCAACCTGGGCGGCAGCCATTCTTCCGCCAGCGCAATCGCCAGATCGGGCCGTCCGTCATCGGCGACGCGCCCCGCCTCCAGCAGGATTACGTCGCCATCCGCCTTGCGATCGGAAAGACGCGCACGGGCAAGTGCGGCCACGGGATCATGTCGTTCGGGCAGGTGGAAGACCCCACGCACGAAGCTTGTCGAAAAGCCGGGCCCGGGATCGCGGCCAAGCCGCTGGCCATAGCGCAGGAAATGCCGCGCGGGGTCGATGCCGGACAGTCTGACATCGGGATAGATGCTGCCATACCACTCTGCATCGAACTGGCCGCTATCGATCAGGTTCTTGCGGGAACGGTCAAACATCGGGCATGCGGCCTCTGGTTTCAGGCGTGCGGAGAAGGTTCGGCAGGCCGGCCGCTGCGCCAGAGCAGGTCGTCATTTGGGTCCACCCGGCCCCGCCATCAGTTTCGCCAGCCGCGCCGCGGTTTCAACATCGCGCTGTGCAAAGCCGGCGGCAGCCTTGGGGGGGGGCGCGGCGGGCTTGGCTTCTTCGGGATCATCGCTGATGACGAAGCTTCCCTTTTCGCCGGGCGCGACCCCGCGCGCGATCCGAATCTCATGGACATAGGGCAAAAGGCTGGTGGGCGAGGCGCCGGGGTTGCGGATGATCGCGCGCAGCCAATCGTTCAACAACAGCGGTGGGACGGCGCCCGAATGCCCCTCGACCCCCCAAAAGCCGGATTCCAGAACAAAGCGGTCCGATGGGTGCCGCGCCATGACGGCCGCGAAGGGCAGCATGTGCTTTTCAACATGGACGCTGTCACCGGCCGAATACAGCATGACGACATTGTTCGTCATTGGCGTGTCGTAAAGCTTGCACAGGTTCGCCCCTGTTACCTCGGCCAGCGGCGATTTCGGGGGCAGGCTCGGCCAGACTGCCTTGCGATAGCCGGGCTTCCGGCTAAGGCTGTATCGGTCGAGATTGGTCTGCGCGCCGGCAACAACGGCATAGCTGTCCGCGAAATGGAAAGAGGCATGCAGCGCGGCAAACCCGCCAGCCGAGCCACCCATGAAAATCACCTGCTGGACCTTCAGGATGGGCAGGCAATCGGCGATGATCCGCAGGATCGCGGCCTGGGTGTCGAAGCCTTCATGGCCGGCATACCAGCAGACGCCGAAATCGCCTTCGACCAGCATTGTCGGATCCGAAATCGCCAGCTGATGCGGGGATGGTGCGTTAAAACGGTTATGCTGTGGAAAAACCGGAAGCGTGCGCCTGGTCTTGTCGACCGCACCGTGAAAATTGACGATCAGGGTGTCGGTGGTGCCCCGGCGAAAGCTCAGCGGGACGACGCCATCTTCCACCGTCAGCATGAAAGGCTTCTGTCCCAGCAGCCCTGCTTCCAGATCCCGCTTCGGAAGGCCGAACAGATTGCCGTCCAGAAGGCTGCGCGACGCGGATTTGAGCTTGGAGAGGTATTGGCGCATTCTGGCTTGGATTCCGCTAGATTTCGGTGATGCGCCCAGATCTGCCGAACGATCAGTTATCCGCTGATACGCCTGTTGTTCGTCAAACTCAACTGACCCGAGGGGGCGCGCGATGCTGTGCGCGGCCCTGCGCCGGTGTGACATTCAACGCGTGCCAGACAACGGCGCAGCGGTGTGAAGCGGGCGGGCATCCGGGGCGCTGTTTGTCCGGATGCCGGCGGGCAAGGGCCGCGCCATTTGTCCGCTTGGGTGTCAGAGGAAAATTTTGCGCCATGTCCGCAGGTTAATGGCGGATCGGGGACCTGCGCCGGGTCAGCTTTCTGCGAGCCCCAGGTCTGCCATCACGCGTTGGCGGATCAGGCCTGAATCGCGGTCGTTAATGCCCAGAAGGCCCGAGACCAGCCGGACCAGCGACTCCTCTTCGGCGCTGCGGGCGCCGTCGGCATAGGCGATTTCCCAAAGCGCGGCGATGATATCGCTGCGATCTTCCAGCGCGATGCGGTCCTTGATCAGCCGGGTAAAGCGCACGGTATCGGGGGCTTCTGCCTCAATCATCTCGGCGGCGGCGCGCCGCTCGGCTGCTTCGGTCGAATCGAGGCCGCGACGGCGGGCAAGAATCTGGTCGATTCGCGCGACCTCCGCCTGCGAATAGCGTTCGTCCGCACGGGCGATACGAACCAGAAGTGCAGCCAAGGCGACCTCGGCGTCCTGGCCCCTCAACGGGGCGGACGGGGCTTCCTGACCAAATAGGCGGGACATCAGATTGCGGAACATTGGCAAATCATACGCTTTGGCATTGAAATAACAACACGTATCGGCCCGACATTACGCGCCGTCAGGCGGATAGCCGCCGCCGGTATCGGCGGCGGGAACCTGCCGGTCGTGTCAGTATTTCTGTGGGACATAGAGATCTCGGGGAAGCACATCGCGTTCGTAATCGGGGTTGAAGACACGTTCTGGCAGCGCGATGTCCTCGTGCGGGACTTCGGTATAGGGCATCAGCGACAGCAGGTGGTCCATGCAATTGAGCCGCGCGCGTCGCTTGTCATTGCCGGGGACGATGTACCAGGGCGCTTCGGGGATGTTCGTGCGCTCGAACATCTCCTCCTTCGCTTTGGTATAGGCCTCCCAGCGGATGCGCGATTGCAGGTCCATCGGCGACAGTTTCCATTGTTTCATCGGGTCATGGATGCGCATCAGAAAGCGCATCTGCTGTTCTTCGTCGGTGACAGAGAACCAGTATTTTACCAGCCGGATCCCTGACCGGACGAGCATGCGTTCGAATTCGGGCACGTCGTCGAAGAACTGCTGAACTTGGGATTCGCTGGCAAAACCCATCACTCGCTCGACCCCGGCGCGGTTGTACCAGCTGCGGTCGAACAGGACGATTTCGCCCCCCGCCGGCAGATGGGGAACATAGCGCTGGAAGTACCATTGGGTCTTTTCGCGATCCGAAGGGGCGGGCAGGGCCACCACGCGGGCCACACGCGGGTTCAGGCGCTGGGTGATGCGCTTGATGGCGCCGCCCTTGCCGGCGCTGTCGCGGCCCTCGAAAATGACGACGACCTTTTCCTTGTAGTGGCTGACCCAGTCCTGAAGCTTGATCAGCTCGGACTGCAGCTGCAGCAGGTCCTTGAAGTACTTTTTGCGATCCATCTGATCGGGATGGGTGTCGCGATAGATCTGCTTGATTTCGCGGCTGAGGACGGCGTCCTCCAGCTCCAGCTCGTAATCCTCGTCAAGCGAGTCCTGCAGCTCGGCCTCGAGCCAGTCTTGCGGTTCGTTGGTCATGCGCTCCTCCAGGTCGGCTCAAGCGATATAAGCGCGGATTGTGACTGTTTTACAGAGGAGCAGCATGCAGGCCGCCGAGCAGCTGCCGTTAAGGCCTGAATTTTTCATCGGAGGGGGGAGGAAGAAGCCGCCCGGCGAGCTGACCGGGCGGAGCGCGGCTGTCGTCGCAGGTCAGGCGACCTGGCGTGACAGGCCCGAGCGACCCGGCTGCACCGCTTCGGTTTCGAATCTTCCCAGCAGCTGGGTGAGTTCGCTCACCTGCGCCGAAAGCGAGGCGGCCGCCGTGGCATAGCTTTCCGACATTGACAGGTTGGCCTGGTTTACACTGTCCAGATGCGAAAGCGCGGAAGACACTTCCTGCACACCGGTCGATTGTTCGGCCGTCGCGTGGGCGACGCCAGAAATGTTGTCGACAACCCCGCGTACGGCAGTCTGGATTTCGTTCAGCGCGCTGCCGGTCTGACGCACCAGTGCCGCGCCCGCCTGAACTTCTGCTTCGCTTTTGCCGATCAGTTCGGCGATGCTTTGCGAGGCCTTACCGGATTGCTGGGCGAGGTTGCGGACCTCCTGGGCGACAACCGCAAAGCCTCGACCGACTTCGCCGGCGCGGGCGGCTTCGACGGCGGCATTGATCGACAGCAGGTTTGTTTGAAAAGCGAAATTCTCGATCACCCGCGTGAATTCGCCCATGCTCTTGGTATGTTGCTCGATCCGCCCAATTGCGGCCACTGCATCGGCGACGACGTCGTTGCCGTGTGTGACAACCTTTTCGGCCTCTTGCGCGGCGCGGTTCACTTCTTGCGCTGCGGTGCTGGTCATCGAGGTGTTCCCCGAGATTTGCTCGACCGCGGCGACGGTTTGTTCGAGCGAGGCGGCCTGGCTTTCGCCGCGGCGCGCCAAGTCGTCTGCACCCTGAGCGATCTGCGAAGCTTCCTTGTGAATCATCACCACACGTTCGCGAATCTCGTTCACCATAATGGCTAAACTCTCGATCGTGTGGTTCAACCGGTCACGGACCATGCGAAATTCGGTGGGCACATCGCCGGTCATTCGAAAGTTCAGTTTCCCTTCTGTCAGCTTGCGCAGGCCCTGGATGAAGCTGGTGATCGCCGCCTTTTCAGCGGTGATGTCGTTCGCCATTTTCAGAACGCCCGAGACCGTGCCGTCAGCCTCTTTCAGCGGCACATAGCTGCCATTGATCCAGACGGTCTTGCCGTCGCGAGTCACGCGTTCAAATTCGCCGGTGACAGCCACATCAGAGCCGAGCTGACGCCAAAGATCGGCATATTCGACGGTGTTGGCGAAATCCGGCCGCACAAAGATGCGGTGATGCCGACCGACGATATCATCACGTCGATAGCCCATCAGATGCAGGAAGGTTTCATTTACGTCGACAATGGTGCCATCGAGTGTAAATTCGATCATCGCCTGGGCGCGGCTGAGCGCCTTGATGCGATCACAGTCCGTGAGTCGTGTTGGTTCGGTCATCGCCGTCCTCGTTGCTGATCCTGCAACGACCTATAGGCAGCAAAGATTAAGAACGGCTTGATGCTTCTGCATTTTATCTAATCGCAATCGGTCCGCTGATGGTAAGCGGCCAAGCTGCTAGACTTCGTTCATGCGTGCCGGGTAAACAGGCGCGGATCTGAAAAGGCGGTATGATGCGAATTCTGTTTCTGGGCGACGTGATGGGACGGGCGGGGCGCACCGCGGTGGCCGAGCGTCTGGCCGGGCTGAAATCGGCGCTGCGGGTGGATTTCTGTGTCGTGAACGGGGAAAACGCCTCGGGCGGGATGGGGCTTTCGGGCGGCCATGCCCAGCTTTTGCTGGCGGCGGGCGCTGATGTGGTGACGCTGGGCGATCATGCTTTCGATCAGAAGGATATGATCGGCTTCATCGAAAAAGAGCCGCGTGTCCTGCGCCCGATCAACTTCGCCAAGGATGCTCCGGGGCGTGGCGCCGGCGTTTTCGAGGCTTCGCGCGGGCGCAAGGTCATGGTGGCGCAGGTTCTGGGCAATGTCTTCATGAAGCGCGCCTTCGACGATCCTTTCTCGGCACTGGACGGGATCTTGCGCGCGCATCCGATGGGGGCGATGGCGGGTGTTCAGGCGGCGATGGTCGACTTTCATGCCGAGGCGACGTCCGAGAAGATGGCGGCCGGGCATTTCTGCGATGGGCGCGCCAGTCTGGTCGTCGGCACCCATACGCATGTGCCAACCGGCGATGCGCAGATCCTGAACCGCGGGACCGGCTATCTGACCGATGCGGGGATGTGCGGCGATTATGACAGCGTGATCGGCATGGACAAGGCCGAGCCGATGCGCCGTTTTGTCACCGGCATGACCCGTGACCGCTTCGCTCCGGCCGAGGGCGCGGTCACGCTGTCTGGCGTGATGGTCGAGACAGATGATCGCACTGGCCTGGCCCGCAATGTCTGGCCGATCCGCGATGGTGGCAGGCTGGCAACCGCGATGCCGCCCGAAACCGCCTGAGGCCTCCGGCCACCTTGCGCAGCCTGCGCGCTTCGTCCAAAGATGCGCGGATTGGCCGGACCACCGGCCGCCAGCTTGAGGACTGAATGTTCGGTATCGAACTGACCGGGAACGCCTCGGCAATCGCCACGATGCTCATCATCGTCGGCATGCTGACCTTGTTCGTCCGCGAGACCTATCCGCCGGAAGTGACAGCCATCCTGGGTGCGGCGGTGCTGCTGGTGCTGGGTATCATGCCGGCCGACGATGTCACCAAGGTGCTGGCGAACCCGGCGCCCTGGACCATTACCTTCATGTTCATCATCGTCGGCGGCCTGGTGCGCACAGGCGCGCTTGACTGGATCGGTCAGCACGCAGCGCGGCACGCGAAGCAGCGGCCCTTTGTAACGCTTGCGGGCCTGTCAGCAACGGTGCTGGCGATGTCGGCATTCGTGAACAACACGCCGCTGGTCGTGGTGATGATGCCCATCTTCATGCAGCTGGCCCGCGAGCTGGATCAGGCGCCCTCAAAGCTGCTGATGCCGCTGTCGTACCTGTCGATCCTCGGCGGGACGGTCACCATGATCGGGACCTCGACCAACCTGCTGGTCGACGGCGTTGCCCGCGCCGCCGGAGAGCCCGCCTTCGGTATTTTCGAGATCACGCCCGTAGGCCTGGCCATGGCCATGGTAGGTCTGACCTATCTGCTGTTCGTCGCGCCAAAGCTGCTGCCCGTGCGTGATTCGATGTCGGCGCTGATGTCGTCGTCGAAATCCAAGATGAAGTTCTTCACCGAAGTCGCCATCCCCGAAGACAGCACGCTGATCGGCAAGAAGCTGGAAGAGGTCGACATCTTTACCCGCGAGAACGCGCGCGTCATCGACGTGCTGCGCGGCGACGCCTCGCTGCGCCGCGATCTGGCGGCGGTGACGCTGGAAGCGGGCGACCGGGTCGTTCTGCGCACGCCCATGTCCGAGGTGCTGGGCCTGCAGGGCAACAAGGACCTGCGAATGGTCGACAAGCTCAGCTCTGTCCAGACCAACACGGTCGAGGTGCTGATTACGCCGGGCTGCCACATGATCGGCCGGTCGCTGGGGTCGATGCGCCTGCGGCGGCGCTATGGCGTTTATGTGCTGGCCGCCCATCGCAAGAACCAGAATATCGGCCGGCAACTGGACGATCTGGTCGTCCGCGTCGGCGATACGCTGCTGCTGGAGGGCGCGCCCGCCGATATTCAGCGTCTGTCCGCCGACATGGAGATGGTCGAGGTCAGCGCGCCTTCGGACCGCGCCTTTCGCCGCAAGCATGCGCCGATTGTCGTGGCCGTGCTGGCCGGAGTGGTCGCGCTTTCGGCCTTTGAGGTCGCACCGATCCTGCTGCTGGCCTTTATCGGCGTGGCCATTGTTCTGGGCACGCGCTGCATCGACGCCGACGAAGCGCTGAGCTTTGTCGATGGGCGCCTGCTGGCGCTGATTTTTGCGATGCTGGCGGTCGGATCGGGGTTGGACAATTCCGGCGCGGTCGAACTGATCGTCAGCTGGATCGCTCCGGTGTTGACGGATCTGCCGCATTGGGGGCTGGTGTTGGCGGTCTATCTGCTGGCGACGACACTGACGGAAACTGTGACCAACAACGCGGTTGCGGTGATCGTGACACCCGTCGCGATTTCGCTGGCGCATTCGCTGGGGGTCGACCCGCGGCCGCTGATCATTGCGGTGATGATGGGCGCCTCGGCCAGTTTTGCCACGCCGATCGGCTATCAGACCAATACGCTGGTTTACGGGCCCGGCGGCTATCGCTTCGCCGATTTTATCCGTGTAGGCTTGCCGCTGAACCTTCTGATGGCGTTGACCGCGGCGCTGGTAATCCCCATCTTCTGGCCTCTGTAGGGAGTCAAATCATGGCACTGAAACAGATGATCGCTGCCGGTGTGGCCGCTGCCTTGCTGGGCGGATGCGCCATCACCCCGGAACAAGCCGTGGCCGACCGGGTCTTTCTGCTGAACGACCGGCTAACGGTGATCTTTTCCAACGGAATGCAATGCCGGGTCGACAATATCTCGCAACGGCTGAGCGGAGAGATGACCGGCTGCCCGGTGTCAGCGCGCTATGACATCCTGATGGACCGGCCGGGATACTTCCCCGATACCATTACCGAACCCTATGCCGACATCTACATCATCAAGCCGGACGGCTTTGTGAAGCGGTTCGAAAAGCCCGATTCGCGCAACTGGAAAGAAGTGTTCCGCGAACACGACGACTAGGAACGTCACGGGCTGGATCTTGCGGACCTATGGGCGGCGCAGGCTTGCCTGAGCGGCTGGCTGTGCCTATAGACGCTCCGTCACAAGAATAAATCACGAAACTCCCCAAGGAGCACGCCATGGCTGGCCATTCCAAATGGGCGAACATCCAGCACCGCAAGGGTCGGCAGGATGCGATCCGCTCGAAGCTGTTTTCGAAACTGGCGAAGGAAATCACCGTCGCCGCGAAGATGGGCGACCCTGATCCCGACAAGAACCCGCGCCTGCGTCTGGCGGTGAAGGAAGCGAAATCGAACTCTGTCCCCAAGGACGTGATCGACCGCGCCATCAAGAAGGCCATCGGCGGTGACGCCGAAAACTATGACGAGATCCGCTATGAAGGTTACGGCCCGAACGGTATCGCCATCATGGTCGAGGCGATGACCGACAACCGCAACCGCACCGCCTCCAACGTGCGCAGCTATTTCACCAAGTCGGGCGGCGATATGGGCCAGACCGGCAGCGTCGCCTTCATGTTCGACCGCAAGGGCGAGATCATGTACCCGGCCAGCGTCGGCCATGCCGACACGGTGATGATGGCCGCGATCGAGGCGGGCGCCGATGACGTGGAATCGGACGAGGAAGGCCACTGGATCTATTGCAGCGACACCGACCTGAACGAGGTCGCCGCAGCACTGGAAGCGGCCTTGGGCGAATCCGAGACGACGAAGCTGATCTGGAAGCCGCAGGCCCCGACCGAGATCACCGATCTGGAAACCGCGCAGAAGCTCATGAAGCTGATCGACACGCTGGAAGATGACGATGACGTGCAGACCGTCACCGGCAATTTCGACCTGTCCGAAGACGTGGCAGCGCAGCTGTAATTACTGAATCAGCGCCGCTGCGGCGGCGCGTCGGATCGCCCGCGTCAGCGGTGCCAGCGATGGCGCCATGATGCGGGCGATTTGCCAATAAAGCCTGACATCCAGCGCTGCATCCGCCCTCAGGGGTACCAGCAGGCCATCGCGCAGGTCGTCGGCAATCATCAATTCGGGGCTCATTCCCCAGCCCATGCCCAGCCGGGTCGCCTGAACGAAGGCCTCGGCATTGGGGATCATGTGGCAGGGCAGGGCGATATTGTCGCCGAAATGCTGCCGCACCCACAGATCCTGCAAACCGTCCTTGCTGTTGAAGATCAGCGCCGGCACCGAAGCCAGCGCCTTTGCGGTGATGCCCTCGGCGAAGTGGCGGCCAATGAAATCAGGGCGCGCCACCGCCAGATAGCGCATCGCCCCCAGCTCGAAACTGTCGCATCCGGGCACCGGACCGCGCTGCCCGGTGATGGCGGCGCTGACCAGACCCGCGCGCAGCCAGCTTTCCGCGTGATCCTGATCGTCAATCACCAGATCGACCAGCCCCGGTGCCTGCGGCAGCGCCGCAATCGCCCAACTGGCCAGGCTGTCGGCGTTTATCGCGATGCGGATGGTTGGACGCGCCGCCGGGGTGATGGCCAACCCTGCCTCCAGCAATTGCACTTGGCCCCAATGGGCGATCAGTCGCAGCCCGGCCTCGGTCGGGGTCACCGGCGGGCCGCGATCCAGCAGGACCTGACCCATCCGTGCCTCCAGCGACTTGATGCGTTGGGACACGGCGGGCTGGGTGATGCCAAGCGCGCGGGCGGCGGCATCGAAAGATCCGCGCCGGGCGATCTCAGCCAGGGCTGCGAGGGCGGGGTAGTCGATCATAAATACGTCTTATCACAGTTAATCATAATGAATTTCCATTATGCGTCGTCCTCAGGCAAGACCCGGACAGATAAATCGGGGTCAAACATGCACACCTATCTTGTCGGACTGGGAACCGGGCTTTCGCTGATCGTGGCCATTGGCGCGCAGAATGCCTTTGTGCTGCGGCAGGGCCTGTTGCGCAGCCATGTCTTTGCAGTCGGGCTGTTCTGTGCGTTATCGGATGCAATTCTGGTGACGCTTGGCGTCTTCGCGGCAGGCCAGCTGTCGCAAATCGCGCCATGGTTCACCGAGGTGATGCGCTGGGGCGGCGCAGCCTTTTTGATCTTCTACGGGCTGAAGGCCGCGCGTTCGGCAATTGCTGGCGGCGAGGGGTTGCGGACGGGCGGGCAGGGGCAAGCGTTCTGGCCGGCCATGGGCACGGTGGCGGCGCTGACCTGGGCCAACCCGCATGTCTATCTGGATACGGTGGTGCTTCTGGGGGCGGTCTCGGCCGATTTCAGCAACAAGCAGGCCTTCGCGGCGGGGGCGGTGACCGGGTCCTTCCTGTTCTTCTTCTCGTTGGGATATGGGGCGCGACTGCTGGCCCCGATCTTCGCGCGGCCGCGCGCCTGGCAGGTGCTGGATATGGTCATCGCGCTGGTAATGTGGTCTATCGCTGCAAAGCTGATCATGGGGTGACGGTGGCCGTCCAGCCGCGAAATGACCTTGCCGGTGTGGCGTGGATGGTGGCGACGGGCCTGTGCTTCGTTGCCGTCAACGCATTGGTCAAGATCTACGGCCAAGGGCTTCCGGCGGCGCAATCGGCCTTCATTCGATTTCTGTTCGGGGTCGCCTTTCTGAGCCCGGCACTGATCGGCGTGGTGCGGCGAGGGCTGCCGCGCAGCCTGATCGGGCCGTTCGTGCTGCGCGGTGCGCTGCATTCGCTGGCGGTGATGCTGTGGTTTTTTGCCATGACGCGGATCCCCATCGCCGAGGTGACGGCCATCGGCTTTCTGAACCCCATTGTCGCCACGGTCGGCGCGGCCCTGCTGCTGGGCGAGACGCTGTCATGGCGGCGAGGGCTGGCAATCGGGGTGGCGCTGCTGGGCGCGCTGGTGGTGCTGCGTCCGGGAATGCGTGCGCTGGATCCGGGGCATATGGCACAGATCGGCGCGGCACTGGGGTTCGGCCTGTCCTATCTGCTGGCGCGGCAGCTGGCGCAGCGCGCGCCTGCGGATGTGGTGGTGGCGATGATGGCGCTGACCGTGACGATCGGACTGGCGCCGCTGGCCCTCGCCGTCTGGGTGCCGCCGACATGGGAACAGGTCTTTGGCATGGGGCTGGTCGCTGTTTTCGCGACGGTCGGGCATTACACCATGACGCGCGCCTTCGCGGTCGCGCCGATGGCGGTGACGCAGCCGGTTACCTTCCTGCAACTGATCTGGGCCAGCCTGCTGGGCGTGGCCCTGTTCGCCGAGCCGTTCGACCCGATGGTGCTGGTGGGCGGCACCATGATGATTGCCGCCATCAGTTATATCACCTGGCGCGAGGCGCGGCTGAACGCCGCGCCCCCTCAGCGCAGATCCCAATAGCGCGGGCTTGGCGCCTCGGGCGGCAGGCCGATGTCGCGGCGCAGGTATCCTGTCTGCGGCGGCTTGCCGGGCTTTGTGTTCCGCGCACGCTTCAGCCCGAGCCGCTTGCGGCGCAGCGCATGGGACAGCAAGGCAAGCGCCATCCGCCGCCAGCCATAGCGGGCGACCAGCCATTCAACATGATCTTGTGGGACGGACCGCCCCGGACGGATGATGATATTCATCGGTAACCTCAATCCGCGCCGCGCGAATGGCGCGGGCGTTGAAACGGAAAAATGGGATGCGGACGCGGCTGCAATGGCAGCCGGCATCGGCGGGTCAGGTCCTGGAAAGCAGTCCGGGGAGGGGCTTACAGCGCGCGGCGCGAAGCGGTCCCAGTGAAATGCACCCATCGCCAGCACAGGTGGGCAGCGAGCGTGATAGCCATATTCTCCCCCCTCTATGTTGCTTCGGGTGTCGCAATGACGGCAAGCCTAGCCAAGACCTGCCGCCGATCAAGCCTGCGGGTGACGAAAAGTCGCGCTGTGGCGGCGCGGCCACAGGTCGGTCTGGATCAGGCTGAAAGGCGTTGCAGGACCTGATCGCGGGTGACGATCCCGCCGCTGGCGACAGGGCGCGCCTCGGCCCCGCAAAGTGCGGTGAGCACCTGCTTCAGTGGCAGGTCGCCGGGCAAGGCGGGGCCGTCCGCCTGTCCCGGGGCGGCCAGATCGGAGGCGGTCAGCACCTCCAGCGGGTTCAGATGGGCCACGAAATCGGCGACATAGGGGCTGGCCGGGTGGGCGAGGATCTGCCGCGCGGTGCCGGTCTGGACGATGCGGCCGCCCTCCATCAGGGCGATGCGGTTGCCCAGCTTGAAAGCCTCGTCAAGGTCGTGGCTGACGAACAGGATGGTGCGGCGCGATTCGCGCTGAAGCTCCAGCAGCTCGTCCTGAAGGCGGGTGCGGATCAGCGGATCCAGCGCGCTAAAGGGTTCATCCATCAGCAGGATCGGCGCTTCGGTTGCAAAGGCGCGGGCGAGTCCGACGCGCTGCTGCATGCCGCCCGAAAGCTCGCCCACAGGCCGGTCGGCCCAGCCATCCAGCCCGACCATCTTCAGCTGCTCAGCTACGCGGGTGCGTCGCGTTTCGGGCGCGGTGTGGGCCAGTTCCAGCCCCAGCCCGACATTATCCGCCACGCTGCGCCAGGGCAGCAGCCCGAACTGCTGAAATACCATTGAGACATGGTTGAGCCGCAACTGGCGCAGGGTCCGCGCGTCGGCCTGCGGGACCGAAACCATCTGCCCGTCCATCCGCACCCGCACATCGCCGCGCACCACCGGGTTCAGCCCGTTGACCGCCCGCAGCAGCGTCGATTTGCCGGAACCGGACAGGCCCATCAGCACAACGATTTCGCCCTCGGCCACGTTCAGGCTGGCATCGTGAACGCCCAGTATCTTGCCGGTTGCGCCCTCGATGGCGCTGCGGTCCAGACCTTCATCGGCCAGCCGCAGGGCGTGGGCGGGGCGCTTGCCGAAGATGATCGAGCAGGCGTCGAATTCGATGGCGTTCCGGTTATCGGTCACGATTTTTTCCTTACCCGCAGCAGCCGGTCCAACATGACCGCCACCACGACGACCACCAGCCCGGATTCGAAACCAAGAGAGGCATTGACGGAGTTCAGCGCCCGCACCACCGGCACGCCCAGCCCGTCCGCACCGACCAGCCCGGCGATGACCACCATGGACAGCGACAGCATGATGGTCTGGTTCAACCCGGTCATGATCTGGGGCAGGGCGCTTGGCAGTTCGACCTTCCACAGCAATTGACGCGGCGTGGCGCCGAAGGCGGTGGCGGCCTCGGTCAGGGTGCGCGGGGTCGATGCGATGCCCAGTTGGGTCAGCCGGATCGGCGCGGGCAGCACGAAGACCACGGTGGCGATCAGCCCGGCCACCATGCCGACGCCGAAGAAGACGATGACCGGGATCAGATAGACATAGGTCGGCAATGTCTGCATCAGGTCCAGCAGCGGCCGCACCCATTCATACAGTTTTGGCCGGTGCCCAAGCGCGATGCCGATGGGCACGCCGATGGCCATGCAGAAGGCGCAGGCGGTCAGGACCAGCGTCAGCGACTGCATGGTTTCTTCCCAATAGCCCTGATTCAGAATGAACAAGAACCCCGCCACGATCCCCAGCGTTGTGGGCCAACTGCGTTGCAGCAGATGCGCGAGCACCGCGAAGAGGCCGAGGATGACAAAGGGATGCGGCGTCAGCAACAGCCACAACACGCCGTCGATCAGCGATTCCATTCCGTCGGCCACGGCGTCAAAGAAGGCGCTGGCATGGGTGATCAGCCAGTCAAAGACCCGGCCAGCCTCGCGGCCGACCGGGATCTTCGTCTTTGTGACCAGATCGAGAAGTTGGTCCAAGGCTGGCTCAGCCCTCCAGCGCGGCGGTCAGAAGTTCGACCGCGTCACGGCCGTCCTGCGCGGTCACACCGTCAAGCCAGGCGGTGGCGGTGTCGGGATTTGCCTTCAGCCATGCCTTCGCGGCCTCGTCCGGGGCAGTGCCATCGTTCAGGATCGCGCCCATGATCTCGTTTTCCAGGGGCAGGGTGAATTCCAGATTCTGCAGGAACTTGCCGACATTCGGGCATTCCGCCGCATATCCGGTGCGGGTCGTGGTCTGGACTTCGGCGCCGCCCAGATTGGGGCCGAAGATGTCGTCCCCGCCGGTCAGATAGGTCAGCTCGAAGCTGCTGTTCATCGGATGCGGTTCCCAGCCGAGGAAGACGATGGGTTTTTCGCCGCGGGTTTCGCGCGCCACCTGACCCAGCATCCCCTGTTCCGAGGATTCGACGATCTCGAACGTCCCCAGCCCGAATTTGTCCTGCGCCACCATGTCGATCAGCAGCCGGTTGCCGTCATTGCCCGGCTCGATCCCATAGATCTTGCCTTCCAGCGCGTCCTTGTGCTCGGCGATCTTGGCGAAATCGGTAATGCCCAGATCGGCCCCGGCCTTGTTGGTGGCCAGCGTGTATTTCGCCCCGGTCAGGTTGGTGCGGAGGATGTCGATGGTACCCGAATCGCGATAAGGGGCGATGTCAGCTTCCATCGAGGGCATCCACAGGCCCAGGAACACGTCGACGTCGCCCGTCGACATGGCCGTGAAGGTCACCGGCAGCGACAGCACTTTGATATCGGTGTCATAGCCGAGCGCCTCCAGAATCGTGGTCGCCACGGCCGTGGTCGCGGTGATGTCGGTCCAGCCCACATCCGAGAAGGTGACCGTCTGGCAGTCCGCCGGTTCCTGCGCGGCGGCGGGCAGGCTGGGCAGGGCAAGGGCGGCGGTCGTCAGCAGCAACGCGGCGATACGGTTCATGTCTTCTCCTCAGGCATTTTATTGATTGACCAGTCAATCAACGCGGGTTATTGGTGGGCAAACCGACCGCGAGGTGCGCGGATGCGTAAGCGTGCCCGGCAGACTACTCGAAAAACCGAATTAATCAATGCGGCAATCCAGACCATTGCCCGTTCCGGCACGCTTGACGTGACGGTCGCCGATATTGCCCGGCAGGCGGGCATGTCTCCTGCGCTGGCGCATCACTATTTCGGTTCCAAGGATCAGATGTTCCTGTCCACCATGCGCGAGATCCTACGCCGCTATGGTCTGATCGTGCGTGAGGCGGTGTCTGCCGCCGATGGTCCGCGCGCGCGGCTGTTGGCGGTGCTTGATGCGAGCCTTGGGCCCGAACATTTCGACGCCGATACGGTGGGCGCCTGGCTGACCTTCTATGCGCTTGCCCAGCAGAACGAGGAAGCGGCGCGGCTGTTGCGGGTTTATCACCGCCGCCTGCGCAGCAATCTGCTGGTCGACCTGCGGCCCTTGCTGGGCGTGCGCGCGGTCGAGGTGGCGGAAACGCTGGGGGCGCTGATCGACGGTGTGTATCTGCGGCAGGCGCTGTCGGATTCTGCGCCGGCGATGCTGCTGAAGCTGCCGCGTGACTATCTGCTGGGGATCCTTGGGTCCAAGGAAGCCTGACCCGGTCACCCGCCGTTGGCGGATGCCTTGGGCATGAAAAAACCGGGGCCAAAGCCCCGGTGCGATGTTGTGGCGAAGTGCCTTACTTCGGGATCTCGGCGGTGATGCCTTCGACATAGAAGTTCATCTGCGACAGTTCCTCATCCGTCGCAGTGGCACCCTCTGCCAGCCAGTCGCTGCCGTCCTGCTTCTTCAGCGGGCCGGTGAAGGGATGATATGCGCCCGAGGCGATTTGTTCTTTCAGCGCCTCGGCCTCGGCCTTCACCTCGGCGGGGACGGCGTCGGTGATTTCGCCGATCTCGACCTCGCCATCGCCGATGCCAGCCCAGGTCGCTTTCGATTCCCAGGTGCCATCCAGAACCGCGCCCACGCGCTGAATGTAATACGGCGCCCAGTTGTCGATGATCGACGACACCCGCGGCGAAGGCTTGAAGGCCGCCATGTCCGAGGCCTGACCGAAGCCGATGGCGCCGGCTTCCTGCGCCTTGGCCAGCGGTGCCGTCGAATCGGTATGCTGCAGGATCACGTCCACGCCTTCAGCCAGAAGGGCGGCCGCCGCGTCTGCCTCTTTCGCGGGGTCGAACCAGCTATAGGCCCAGACCACCTTCATCTCGACATCCGGGTTCACCTTGCGGGCGTGGATGAAGGAAGAGTTGATGCCCTGAATGACCTCGGGGATCGGGAAGGAACCGATATAGCCGATCTTGTTCGATTCGGTCATCCGACCGGCGATGGTGCCCATGACGGCGCGGCCTTCATAGAAACGCGCGTCATAGGTCGAGACGTTGTCGGCGCGTTTGTAGCCGGTGGCATGTTCGAATTTGATGTCGGGGAACTTCTGCGCCACGTTGATCGTGGCATCCATGAAGCCGAAGCTGGTGGTGAAGATCAGCTTGTTGCCGGCCAGTGCCAGCTGGGTGATGGCGCGTTCGGCATCGGCGCCTTCGGGGACGCTTTCGATGAAGGTGGTCTCGACCCGATCACCGAATTCGGCCTCGACCGCCTGACGGCCCTGATCGTGCTGATAGGTCCAGCCGCCATCGCCCACCGGGCCGACATAGATGAAGCCGACCTTCAGCTTCTCCGCGTCCTGCGCCATCGCCGGAAGACCCGACAGGGCAGCGACGGCCGCGGTTGTGATAAGGAACGTTCTGCGCTGCATGGATATTCTCCCTGTTTATGTCAGCTTGTTGTATGGAAAATCTGCCCGAGCGAGCCGGGGGCCGCGCTGCCCCGCCGCCGGGCCGAAATGACCACGAGTGCGAGGATGGTGACCAGATAAGGGGCCATCGCCAGCAGTTGGACAGGCACATTGACGCCCGCCGCCTGCAGCCGCAATTGCAGGACCGCGACACCGCCGAAAAGCCACGCGCCGGCCAGCACGCCGCCCGCGCGCCAGCCGGAAAACACCACGAGCGCCAGCGCGATCCAGCCCGCGCCCGCGGTCATCCCTTCGGTCCATTGCAGGACGGTGGCGATGGAAATATAGGCCCCGCCGATCCCGGCCATGGCCCCGCCAAAGGCGATCGCCAACAGCCGGACCGCGCGAACCTTGTGACCGAGCGCATGGGCCGCATGGTGGTTCTCACCGACGCCGCGCAGGATCAGCCCGCCGCGCGTGCGGTTCAGGAACCACCACAGCAGCGGCACCATCGCAAGCCCCAGCCAGACCACCCAGTTCAGCCCCATGATCCCCGCACCCATGGAGGGCGCCTTGACCCCTTCATAGGGCTTGCCGAACAGCGCCGTCAGCCCCAACCCGAACAGGGTCAGCGCCAGACCCGTGGCAACCTGATTGGTCAGCAGGAACTGGGTCAGCAGCCCGAACAGCATCGACAGCGCCGCGCCCGCAATGGCCGCGACGGCAAAGCCCAAGGCCGGGCTGCCGGTTGCGTGGGCGGCGGCAAAACCTGCGAGTGCGCCGGCGATCATCATGCCCTCGACGCCAAGGTTCAGCACGCCCGCGCGTTCGACGATCAACTCGCCCAATGCGGCGAACAGGATCGGCGTTGCCCCCGACAGGATCATCACGATCAGAGTGGTCGGGTCGATCATGCCGTGACCTGCGGATAGTTGGGGAAACTGATAAGCGGTCTGTCATTCGGCAAGCGGCTGGGGTGACAAGGAGCACCCGATTGCGTCGTTCCCAAGCACTTTGGCTCAGCACCGATTGACGCCAGCCGCGACATGACCTCAGCAGCCCGTGATGCAGCGCGACCATTTCCGCCCCATGCTACGATCACTGGGCCGTTGCATGCAGACAGAGCTTCATCAATGTATCGATCGCTATCACCAACAGCGATTTCCCCCAAGGCGAACATCTGTGAAGGGTTTGTTGCCCGAAAAGCAAAAAGATTCTCGATGCGCAGAGCGCCGCAACCCTCACGCTTGGCAAAACCGATGCATCGCCTGAGAGTAACGTCGTCTTCCGTGGCGGTCGCAGTGGACGGATTAAGCATAATAAACAGTGCGGTAGGGCCATCGGCCCATCTTCTGGTCAGGCTGTATCTATAGAGGCCGCAGTCCGAAATGGTCGCAGATGCTTCAGCGTAACTCATGCCGTGATCCTTCTGCGGATGCGGTAGCGGGTCAGAAGATCGAAGCCCAGCAGATAGAACAGCAGCATCCCCTGAAACACCTGCACGGTCGCGGCGGGCATTTGCAGCATCAACTGCGCGATGTCACCGCCGATATAGGTCAGCGCCATCAACAGCCCCGCCAGCACGATGCCGACCGGGTGCAAGCGGCCCAGAAAGGCGACGATGATCGCGGTGAAACCATAGCCGGATCCGAAGCTGTCGGTGATCTGGCCGGCGGGACCGGCGGCCTCGAACAGGCCCGCCATGCCAGCCAATGCGCCCGACAGGCCAAGGCAAAACGCGACAAGGGCAGAGGGCCTTACACCAGCGAAGCGGGCGGCGCGCGGGGCCTCTCCGGCGGCGCGGATCTGCAGGCCCCGGATATGGCGCGACATCAGCACCCAGACGCCGAAGACGGCGAAGGCGGCGGCGATGACGCCCCAATGGATGCCCGTTCCCGGAACCATTTCCGGGTTTGCCGCGGCCGGATACTGGCTGAGGTTGCGTGACCCGGGCATGCCGAAGCCTTCAGGGTTGCGCATCGGCCCGAAGGCCATCCATGCAGCGATCTTCTGCGCGACATAGACCAGCATCAGCGACACGAGGATCTCTGACGCGCCGAACCAGTTTCGCAGGAGCGCGGGTATCATCCCCCAGGCCCATCCGCCCGCCGCACCGGCGACGATCATGGCGGGAAAGATCCACCAGCCCTCGGCCGGATAGGCGGCAAGGGCCACGGCGGCCCCGGCGATGCCGCCCATGATGTATTGACCCTCTGCCCCGATATTCCAGATGCCGGCGCGGAAACCCACGGCCAGACCGCAGGCGATCAGGATCAGCGGCCCGGCCTTCACCAGCAATTGCGGGCGCGAGTATCCGGCCGAGGCGCCGAACAGCGGATCCCAGAAAATCGTGCGGATGGCGGCGACGGGGTCATAGCCCATCAGCCCGAACAGCAACGCGCCGGTCAGCATGGTCGCGATGACGGCCATGACCGGGGTTGCCAGCTGCCACAGCAGCGGGGCGTCGCTGCGCGGCTCAAGCGTCCACATGGGCGACCTCCGTCCCGTGGGCGCCGCCCAGCATCAGGCCGATCTCGTCAAGGCTCAGCCCCTCGACCGGGCGCGGATCGGAAAGCTGCCCCCCGTTCAGGGCGCAGAAGCGGTCACCGAGTTCCAGCAGCTCGTCCAGATCCTGACTGATGACGATCACGCACGCGCCGCCAGCGGCGAGGTTCAGCAGCGCCTGCCGGATCGCCGCCGCGGCGCCTGCATCGACGCCCCAAGTCGGCTGGTTCACGACCAGCACGCGGGGGGCTTGCAAGACCTCGCGGCCAATGACGAATTTTTGCAGGTTACCGCCCGACAGCGCACGCGCGGCGGTATCCGGCCCTGGCGTGCGCACGTCGAATTCTGCAATCACCTTCTGCGTGAAGTCGCGGGCAGCCCCGTGCCGGATCATCCCGCCGGGGGCCAAGCCCTGCCGCACAGTCGCCGTCAGCAGCGCATTGTCGGTCAGCGAAAAGCCGGGGACGGCAGCATGGCCCAGCCGATCCTCGGGCGCGGCCAGCAGGCCCGCGCGGCGGCGCTGTTTCGGCCCCATGCGCGCCAGGTCCGCACCTTCCAGCGTGACCGTTCCGGCAGGCGAAGGTATTTCGCCCGACAGCGCCGACAGCAGTTCCTCTTGCCCGTTACCGGCGACACCGCCGATGGCCAGCACCTCGCCCGCGTGGACCTGAAGCGAGACGGATTTCAACGATGTGCCATCAACCGACTGCGCGGCGAGGGTCAGGTCGCGGACCGCCAGCAGTTCTGCACCAGGGCTGCGGCCTGAACGGTCGATCTCGCGCATCTCGCCGCCAACCATCATCGCTGCCAGTTCCCGCGCCGAATGCGCACGCGGGTCTGTGCTGTCGATGACCCGCCCGCCGCGCAGGATCGTCGCATGATCGCAATTGGCGCGAATCTCTTCCAGCTTGTGGCTGATATACAGGATCGAGGTGCCGTTCGCCGCCAGCTTCCTTAGCGTGGCGAACAGAATCTCTGCTTCCTGCGGGGTCAACACGCTGGTCGGTTCGTCCATGATCAGCAGGCGCGGATTGCCCAGTAGGGCGCGGATGATTTCGACCCGCTGACGCTCGCCCGCGGACAGATCGGCGATGCGGCGGGCGGGGTTCAGGGGGAGACCGTATTCTTCCGACAGGGTGGCGATGCGGCTGGCCAACTCGCGCCGGGGCGGGGGGTGGTCAAGGCCAAGCGCGATGTTTTCCGCGACAGACATGGCATCGAACAGGCTGAAGTGCTGGAACACCATACCCACGCCAGCGGCGCGGGCAGCGTGAGGATCGGCGGGGTCGAAAGGCTGGCCGTCCAGCCACATCCGGCCCTCATCGGGGCGGACAAGGCCATAGATCGTCTTGACCAGCGTCGATTTACCGGCCCCGTTTTCGCCCAGAAGTGCGTGGATGTCGCCGGGCCGAACCTCGAACGAAATGGCATCATTGGCCTTGACGCCCGGATAGGTCTTGCTCAGACCTTCGGCGCGGAAAATGGCGTTATCGCTCAAGTCTTGGTCCCTGTTGTTATTGCCTGTGATTTAGACAGATAACTTCGCGCACGGCAATTGCGCTTTCAGGCAGGCGCGCATAGCTTCCGGCCCATGCCAGAAAATCAGCCACGATTCATCCACCTTCGCACGCATTCCGAGCATTCGCTGCTTGAGGGTGCCGTTCCCGTCAAGAAACTGATCGGGCTGACCAAGGATGCGGGCATGCCCGCCGTGGCGCTGACCGATACGAATGCGATGTTTGCGGCACTGGAATTCAGCGTGAAGGCGCTGGATGAGGGCGTGCAGCCCATCGTCGGCTGCCAGATCACGCTGGAACTGGGCGGTGCCAAGGGCGGCGTCGTGGCGCTGGCGCAGAACAAGGCCGGCTGGCTGAACCTGATGAGCCTGTCCAGCAGCATGTATCTGCGCAAGGATGGCCAGCCGGTTCATGTGACTGTTGACGAACTGGCGGAACGCTCGGACGGGCTGATCGTGCTGACCGGCGGGGCCGAAGGCCCGCTGGGTCGGCTGATCCGCGCGGGCGATGTGGCCGGGGCAGAGGCGGGATTGCGCCGTCTGCACGAAATTTTTGCAGACCGCCTGTATGTCGAGATCCAGCGCCACAAGGACGAAGCCGGCCGTTTGATGGAGGCCGAGGCCGCCAGTGAAGACGAGATGATACGCCTCGCCTATGCGCTGGAACTGCCGCTGGTCGCGACCAACGACGTCTATTTCCCCAAGCCCGAGATGTTCGAGGCCCATGACGCGCTGATCTGCATTTCCGAACGCGCCTATGTCGACCAGTCCCAGCCGCGCCGCCGGCTGACGCCCAACCATGATTTCAAATCGGCCGAGGAAATGGCGGTCCTGTTCGCCGATCTGCCCGAGGCAATCGAAAATACCGTGGAAATCGCCCGCCGTTGCGCCTTTGCGGTGTCGAAGCACAAGCCGATCCTGCCGCGTTTCGCCGATGACGAGGTTGAGGAGTTGCGCCGTCAGGCACGTGACGGGCTGGAGGCGCGGCTGGCGATCATCCCCCATGCGGTGCCGGTCGAGGAGTATCACAAGCGGCTGGATTTCGAGCTGGGCATCATCGAACAGATGGGCTTTCCGGGCTACTTCCTGATCGTCGCCGATTTCATCAAATGGGCCAAGGATCACGGCATTCCGGTGGGGCCGGGCCGGGGTTCGGGCGCGGGCTCGCTGGTGGCCTATGCGCTGACGATCACCGACCTTGATCCCTTGCGCTACAGCCTTCTGTTCGAACGCTTTCTGAACCCTGAACGGGTCAGCATGCCCGACTTTGACATCGACTTCTGCATGGATCGGCGGGAAGAAGTGATCCGTTACGTGCAAGAGAAATACGGGGCCGAGAAGGTCGGCCAGATCATCACCTTCGGTGCGCTGCTGTCGAAGGCCGCCGTGCGCGACGTGGGCCGGGTGCTGCAACTGCCCTTCGGGCAGGTGGACCGGCTGTCGAAGATGATCCCGGTCGAAGGCGTGAAGCCGGTCAGCGTGACCAAGGCCATCGCCGACGAGCCCCGCCTGCGCGAGGCCCGCGATGCCGAGGAAGTGGTGGCCCGCCTGCTGGATTATGCGGCGAAGGTTGAAGGGCTGTACCGCAACGCCTCGACCCACGCCGCCGGGGTTGTGATTGGGGACCGGCCGCTGGATCAGCTGGTGCCGCTGTATCGCGATCCGGCGTCCGACATGCCGGCCACGCAGTTCAACATGAAATGGGTCGAACAGGCCGGGCTGGTGAAATTCGACTTTCTGGGCCTGAAGACCCTGACCGTCATTCAGAACGCGGTCGACCTGATCCGCACCTCGGGGCGGCATCTGCATATCGGGCCGGATGGCACCCAGCTTTACGAACCGCCTGAAGGTGCCATCGACGAAATCAACGCCATCCCGCTGGACGACAAGCCCAGTTACGACCTGTTTGCTTCCGCGCGCACGGTGGCGGTGTTTCAGGTCGAAAGTTCGGGCATGATGGATGCGCTTCGGCGCATGAAGCCCAACTGTATCGAGGATATCGTCGCACTGGTGGCGCTGTATCGCCCCGGCCCGATGGAAAACATCCCGACCTATTGCGAGGTGAAGAACGGTCAGCGCGAGTTGGAACCGCTGCACCCGTCCATCGACCATATCCTTGAAGAAACGCAGGGCATCATCGTCTATCAGGAACAGGTGATGCAGATCGCGCAGGTCATGGCGGGATACAGCCTTGGCGGCGCCGACCTTCTGCGTCGGGCCATGGGTAAGAAGATCGCCGAGGAAATGGCCAAGGAGCGGCCGAAATTCGTCGACGGCTCGGTCGCGAACGGGGTCGATGCGAAGAAGGCGGGCGAAGTCTTCGACCTGCTGGAGAAGTTCGCGAATTACGGCTTCAACAAATCCCACGCCGCGGCTTACGCTGTGGTCAGCTATCAGACCGCATGGCTGAAGGCGAACCACCCGGTCGAGTTCATGGCCGCGGTGATGAACTGCGATATTCACCTGACCGAGAAGCTGGCCGTCTATAAGCGCGAAGTCGACCGGATGGAGATCGAGGTGGTGCCCCCCTGCGTCAACCGTTCGGGCGCGACCTTCACCGTGCATGACGGGCGCATCCACTATGCGCTTGGCGCGCTGAAAGGCGTGGGCGTCGAGGCGATGCGGGCCATCGTCACCGCGCGCGGCGATCAGCCCTTCGCCAGCATCGTCGACTTCGCCCGCCGCGTCGATCTGCGCCGGGTGGGCAAGCGGGCGCTGGAGATGATGGCCAAGGCCGGGGCGTTCGATCTGCTGGATGACAACCGCGCCCGCGTGCTGGCCAGCCTTGACGGGCTGGTGGCGTTTTCGGGCGCAACCCACGATCAGGCGGCCTCGAACCAGTCCTCGCTGTTCGGCGGGGGCGAGGATCTGCCGCCGCCGCGCCCGGTGCTGGCGCCGGTCTGGCTGCCGATGGAAAAGCTGGGGCAGGAACATCAGGCCATTGGCTTCTATCTGTCGGGCCACCCCATCGACGATTATCTGCCCGCGCTGCGCCGGATCGACGTGAATACGCTGGCGGAAATAAAGGCCGCCGCCGCGTCCGGTCCGCTGGTGACCTATATCGCCGGCACCATCTCGTCCCGGCAGGAAAAGAAATCCGCCAAGGGCAACCGCTTCGCCTTTGTCGGCGCGTCCGACCCCACCGGGCTGTATGAGGCGGTGGTGTTCTCCGACACACTAGAGGCCTGCCGCGAGTTTCTGGAAACCGGCAGCAATGTTGTCATGCAGGTCCAGGCCGAACCTCAGGGCGACGAGGTCAAGATGCTGATCCGTTCCGTTCAGCCGATGGAACAGGCGATTGCCAATGTCGGGCCGGCGGTGCTGGCGATCTCGGTCGCGAATGGGGCCGACATCGCCGACCTGTCGCAAACGGTGGAAACGCTGCGCGCCGACCGCAAGGGTCGCCCCGGCAAGCTGGTCCTGCGTGTCCACCAGGATGACGAGGTCTATGACGTCGAACTCTGCGCCGACGCCCCGGTTGGTCCCGCCGCCCGTCAGCGGCTGCGGGTGGTTCCGGGTGTGCTGGATGTGATCGAGGAATAGCTATTTCCTTAACGGCGGGGCCTGTCGCTTGATCGACGGACGCTTTTGGCGCAGTCGCCTGCGCGAAAGTTCTTAAGAGGTTGAACTCTGCCCCACTCGCATACAGGTTCCTGACAGGAAGTTATCTGGACAGGATCGCGTCATGAGCGAAGATTACACCCCGCCAAAGGTCTGGAAATGGGAAGAGAAGAATGGTGGTGAGTTCGCCAGCATCAACCGCCCCATCGCTGGCCCCACCCATGATAAGGCGCTGCCCGTAGGTAAGCACCCGCTCCAGCTTTATTCGCTGGCGACGCCGAACGGGCAGAAGGTCACCATCATGCTGGAGGAGCTGCTGGCCGCCGGCCACAAGGGCGCTGAATACGACGCCTGGCTGATCCGTATCGGCGATGGCGACCAGTTCGGCAGCGGCTTTGTCGAGGTCAATCCGAACTCGAAAATCCCGGCGCTGATGGACCATTCCGTCAACCCGCCACAGCGGGTTTTCGAATCCGGCTCGATCCTGCTGTATCTGGCCGAGAAATTCGGGGCATTCCTGCCGGCAGACCCGCGCGCGCGGGTGCAGGCGCTGAACTGGCTGTTCTGGCAGATGGGTTCTGCCCCCTTTGTCGGCGGCGGCTTCGGGCATTTCTATGCCTATGCACCGGTCAAAATCAAATACGCCATCGACCGCTATGCGATGGAAACCAAGCGCCAGCTGGACGTGCTGGACCGCCATCTGGCCGATCACCGTTTCATGGCCGGAGAGGAATATTCCATCGCCGACATGGCGATCTTCCCCTGGTACGGCCGCATCGCCACCGGGGGCGCTTACGGCGATGCCGCGACCTTCCTTGACGGCGCGAGCTACAAGAACGTCATCCGCTGGAACGACGAAATCGCCGCCCGCCCCGCCGTGCAGCGCGGCCTGATGGTCAACCGCACCTCGGGCGAGCCATCCGGGCAGCTGTGGGAGCGGCATGATGCGTCGGATTTCGAGACGCGGACGCAGGATAAGGTGGAGGCGGGCGCGTAAGCGCCCCCTCTCGCTGCGAGTTAGATACGGCAGAGGGCAAGTTCCGACCCGTGGGATGTCGCAATAACGGCATTGCTGTGCGCCTTATCGCGCAGCCCACATCCTTCGGCAGCGCTACAGAACCAATGTCACCAATGCGCCAGCCCGCCGACGCGATGCGCCTTGTTCGGCGCCGGGGGAAGCGGTCTGTCGGTGGCGCCTTGCCATGGGCATAGACCGCTGGCGCTATTTGCCCGTCGCGCCGAGGAATGAGGTGATCGTTTTGGCCATATCCGCGTGAATCCGCTGTCGCGCGTCAGCGGATTCGCCGCAAAGTGAGGCATCGCCCTCCTCGTCGAGAAGGATCTTCGGACCAGCCTCCGTGCAGGCCGCGAATGCATCAAATACAGTGGCCTGTGGAACCGTCTCGACCTGGATTGGATTGGCCCCGTCCTGCAATGCAGGCGCCTTTTCGCCAAGCGACACCAGCAATCCGGCAAGATCAACGGAACTGGCACTCAGCGCCGCCGGATATTCCGGTTCAATCGCAACGACTGAAGACACACGAGGATCGCGCTGCAGTCCCGCCAAGGCTTCCATATCTGTTTCCGCCAGCGAGACGCCCTGTGCGGCATACCAACCGCAGTCTGGTCCGGCGGCCCCATCATCCGGGGCGCAGGATTGCAGATAGTGATCGACGTTCAGCCCTGCGCCTGCAACCGAGAGCGCCGCAGTTGCGCCAAGAGCAAATCCCACGACGGAAATGTTTTCCTGATCAATCCGCCCGCCCCAGTCCTCGCTATCCAGCATCAAATCAATGGCGCGACGCATATCCTGAGGCCGCCGCCATATTTCGTTGATCCCGGCAGCCCCGTTTTCGGGGCGCGGGGCATTGATCTCGGCTACGATGAAACCTGCCCGTGCGATTGACGAACTTAGCCAAGCCCCGGAATCAGCGGCAGAGCGCAGGCCGCCATGTGACAGTATGACAACGGGCAGCGGGGCTTCTGGCAGCGCGGCATCCGGCGCGGCTGGCACGCCCAGAAAGACGGCATTGCCGCCGATTTCGGCGGATGGCGGTTCGTCGGAAGGGTACCAGATCGACAGCGCGATATTTCGACCTTCCTCGGATTCGCCGGTAAGATAGGCGATACCTGCTGCTTGATCGGCCAGGCAGGGCCCAGCAGTCAGCATAAGGAACAGGGGTAATCTGAGGTTCATGTCATGGCTCCGTGCCGGGTAAATGATGAGAGGCTAGCGCGGCACTGTGACGGTGACAGGCTTATTGAAATGCTTGCACGGTCTTTTCCCGGCTTGTCCGGGCGCAGCGGTTAGGGCCGGATAAAGAAAAGGCCCGGGACATGCTGTCCCGGACCGTCTTATCTTGCCGTCGGCGAAATCAGTTCCGCGCCTTGTCGACCATCTTGCCCTTGGAAATCCAGGGCATCATTTCGCGCAGCTTGGCACCGACCTGCTCGATCTGGTGTTCGTCATTGATGCGGCGCGTCGCCTTGAAGGACGGCTGACCAACCGAGTTTTCCTGCATGAAGTCGCGGACGAACTTGCCGTTCTGGATGTCGGTCAGAACCTCTTTCATGCGCTTCTTGGTTTCCACGTAAGGCAGGATGCGCGGGCCGCTGACATATTCGCCATACTCGGCCGTGTTCGAGATCGAGTAGTTCATGTTCGCGATGCCGCCTTCATAGATTAGGTCGACGATCAGCTTCACTTCGTGCAGACACTCGAAATAGGCCATTTCGGGTTCGTAACCGGCCTCGACCAGCGTTTCGAAGCCCATGCGGATCAGTTCGACAAGACCGCCGCACAGAACTGCCTGCTCGCCGAACAGGTCGGTTTCGCATTCCTCGCGGAAGTTGGTTTCGATGATGCCCGAGCGGCCGCCGCCGATGGCCGAGCAGTAGGACAGGCCCAGATCCATCGCCTTGCCGGACGCGTCCTGATGGACCGCGACCAGACAAGGCACGCCGCCGCCTTTCAGATATTCGCCGCGCACGGTGTGGCCGGGGCCTTTCGGGGCCATCATGATGACATCGACGCCGGGCTTCGGCTCGATCAGGCCGAAATGCACGTTCAGACCGTGGGCGAAGGCAATCGCGGCGCCTTCGCGCAGGTTGTCATGGACGTACTTCTTGTAGGTCTCTGCCTGCAGCTCGTCGGGCATGGTGAACATGATCAGGTCGGCCCATTTGGCGGCCTCGGCGATCTCCATCACCTTCAGGCCTTCCGCTTCGGCCTTCTTGGCCGAGGGCGAGCCTTCGCGCAGCGCCACCACGACGTTCTTGGCGCCGGAATCGCGCAGGTTCAGCGCATGGGCGTGGCCTTGGCTGCCATAGCCCAGAATGGCGACCTTCTTGTCCTTGATCAGGTTCACGTCGGCGTCGCGGTCGTAGTAAACGCGCATATCTGCGGTCCTTTCATATGTGTCTGATACGTTGATACGAAAATAACCGCTCGTGATCAGTTCAATCATCTCAAATTTTATAGTATGAATGAAATAATCATGCCGATTTGTGGCTGTAATATGTGATAATCATGCCTGATGCCACTGACCGCCGAATACTGCGCCAGCTTCTGGCCGATCCCGACCAGCCCGCCGCTCGTCTGGCGGAACGCGCCGGCGTCACCGCCGCGACCCTGTGGCGGCGGCTGGAAAAGCTGCGCGCCAGTGGCGCCATTGCCGGCCAGCAGGCGCTGATCGACTGGCGCAAGCTGGGATATGAGGTTGAGGTCAGCCTGCGCTTCACCCTCGACAAGACCAACCCGCGCGCCTTCGATGAATTCACCGCCGCCGCCCGTGAGGTGCCCGAGGTGATCGAGATCCAGACCTTCCTCGGCAGCGTCGATTTCCGCCTGTCGGTGATCGCCCGCGACATGGCGCATTGGCAGGAGCTCTACCGCGAGCGCATCCTGACGCTGCCCCATGTCGAGACCAGCGAGGCGCTGATGCTGGTGTCGACCATCAAGAACAGTGTCGAGTTGCCGCTATGAGTTTTACCCCCGATGCGACCGATCTGGCGATCCTGCGGCTGCTGACGCGGGACGCAACCCTTGGCGCGGCAGAGGTCGGGCGCGCGCTTGGGATGACGCAACCCGCAACCTGGCGGCGGATCCGGCGCCTGCAGGACGAAGGCGTCATCGCCGGGCAGCGCGTGGTGTTGGACAATGCCGCCCTTGGCTTTGGCGTCACCGTCTTCCTTGGCATCCGGCTGGCGACCAAGGGCCGCACCAGCCTTGAAGAATTCGAACGCGCCGTCACTGCCATCCCCGAGGTGCAACTGGTCCAGCACGTCCTTGGCCAGTTCGATTACCGCCTGCGCATCGTCGCCCGCGACATCGCCGATTTCGAACGCATCCTGCGGCGAAGGATCATGACGCTGCCCGGCCTCGGTCAGGTCGAGGCAAACGTGATGTTGTCGGAAGAACGCCGACCGGGGCCGCTTGGGTGACGGTTCAATTTGCGTATCCTGCCGGATATGTTAATGCTTATCACATTAACCGTCATGTTCAGGTTTTTTGATGTATCACGCCATTGTAAAACGTCGCATCCGCGCGCTTTTCGAAGCTATCAGTCGTGGCGATGCGGAACCTGTCCTGGATGCTTTCGCCGCAGGTGGCGAGCACATTTTCATCGGGGACGACCACGCGCTGGCGGGGCGCAGGAATAATCAGGCGTCGATCCGCGCGTGGTATGACCGGTTGCGGCAATTGACGCCGGATATCCGCTTTGAGCTGCACCGCATCGATGTTGCCGGCACCCCATGGAACACGATCGCAAGCGTCGAGTGGACCGAAACCAATACCGCCACCGATGGCATTCCTGCGCAGAACAAGGGTGTCCATGTCGTGCATCTTCGATGGGGGAAGATGACCCGTTTGCTTATCCTGACGGATACGGCGACGCTGATCGACACGCTGCAGCGCAATGCCGACAGCAGCGATGGGCTTTCGCTGGCAGCACCCATAGATGACCGGCCCGGCTGGCCCGCACCCTAGAACAGCGACAGCTGATCGCCCGCGCGTGCAGGCGGCCAAAAGCGCGAGCAGTCCAGCGGCGGCGTCGTTTCGGCAAAGCCAAGCCGCTTCTTCGCCAGTCGAAAGCGCTTGTGCAGCAGTTCCGCCTCCACCCCCTCGCCGCGCATTCGGTTGCCGAAACGTGGATCATTGTCGCGCCCGCCGCGCATGGCCTGCACGCGGTTCATCACATGCTTTGCCGCGTCGGGACGGTGCCGGTCCAGCCAGTCACGAAACAGCGGCGCGACCTCCAGCGGCAGGCGCAGGGGGATGGAACTGGCATGCGTTGCACCCGCCTCGCGCGCGGCGGTCATGATACGCTCCATCTCGGGCTCGGTCAGGACCGGGATGACGGGGGCGACCATCACGCGGACCTGAATGCCCGCCGCCGACATCTCGCGGATCATCCGCAGCCGGGTCGCGGGGGCGGGCGCGCGGGGCTCAAGCGCGCGGGCCAGACCCGCGTCCAGCGTGGTGATGGAAACCCCGACATGGATCAGCTGACGCGCCGCCATTTCGGCCAGTAGCGGCAGGTCACGCAGCACAGTCTGGCCGCGCGTCACCAGACTGGCGGGGTGGTTCCAGTCCAGCAGCACCTGCCACAGGCCGGGCATGATGGCGCGCTTCGATTCGATCGGCTGATAGGGGTCGGTATTGGTCCCGAAGGCGATGGGGGCGACGCGGTAGGACGGCTTGGCGATTTCTGCTGCCAGCAGTCGCGCGGCCTCGGGTTTGGCGGTAATCCTGGTTTCAAAATCCAGACCCGGCGACAGGCCCCAATAGGCGTGACTGGGCCGGGCGAAGCAATAGATGCAGCCATGTTCGCAGCCGCGATATGGGTTGATCGAGCGGTCGAATGGCACATCGGGCGAGCGGTTGCGGGTAATGATCGCGCGCGGAGTCTCGTCCGTGACCTCGGTCCGCAGCAGGTGGGTTTCCTCGGGCAGCTCCCAGCCGTCACTTTCGCGAATGGTGGCCAGCCGGTCAAAGCGGTTCGCCGGGCGCGTTTCGGCACCGCGGGCTTTCAGAATCTCATCGGGGTCGCGGGGCGGCAGCATCCCGAAAAGCTAGAACAAAGAAAGAACATTGTCCAGTTTCCCGTTCAAATGCCTTCAGGGGTTCCGAATCATGCGCCAGCATCCCATATTAGGGACATAAGGGGGAACGCATCATGCCACTTCCGCAATTTCTGATGCTGATGGCCGCCGTCATTCTGGCGGCCGCGGCGACGCTTTGGGTCAGCCTGTCGCATGGAGTGCCGATCGTGGCGCTGGCGCTGGCTGCACTGATCGCGGCGGGCGTGGTGCATTACAGTCGGCACGACAATCAGCACTAAGCCAGACGACCGGCCTCAGCTTTCCAGCTCGGCATCCCAATACAGGAAATCCATCCAGGTCTGATGCAAATGGTTCGGCGGAAAGCGCCGGCCCATCGCATGCATGTCCTCGGCCGAGGGGCGGCCCGGCGCGCGGCGCAGGCTCAGCCCCGAATGGCGCAGCGACCGGTTGGCCTTGCGCAGGTTGCAGGGAGAACAGGCCGCGACCACGTTCTCCCAGCTGGTAACGCCCCCCCGGGACCGGGGAACCACGTGATCGAAGGTCAGATCGCCTTTCGATCCGCAATACTGACACTCAAAACCGTCCCGCAGAAAAAGATTGAAGCGCGTGAATGCCACGCGCTTCTGGGGTTTGACGAAATCTTTCAGGACTACGACCGATGGGATGCGGAAGGCCTGCCGCTGACTGCGCACCTCCTCGTCATATTCGGCGATGATGCTGACCCTGTCGAGGAACACGGCCTTGATCGCCTCCTGCCAGGGCCAGAGCGACAGCGGATAATAGGATAGCGGCCGGTAATCCGCATTCAGTACCAGCGCCGGAAAGCGCCGCAGCGCCGCCGGTTCGCGTACGAACTGCGTTCGGAAATCCGCGTGATGGTGGTCGTCGAGCATTCGCAACCCCGCCCTTCCGGTCATTAACCGGTTCGCCTGCCCCCGACTATATATATGGGCCGGGTACAGGCAAGCCCCAGAATATGGCAGAGCCCTAACCAATTCAGGTGACGACGGCGTGACATTTCGGGCGAGGGTAAAATTTTAGGTACTATGTGCTCGGCGATACCGCTGGGTTAGGCATAATTTGGTCGGGAAAGGATCGGTGAATGCGATGACCCGTATGGACCCGCTGACGCAAACGGTGACCGTCTCCAATGTCTCGGCGCCGCCCCGTGTAACCCCGGCGCCCGATGCCGCGATCGCCCCGGCCGAAGCCATCAGCCGCTTTGTTCCGGCAATCGACCGCGGGGCAGAAATCAGCACGCTGGAAGCCGGCTATGCGGCCGTGCGGGTGCGGCGACGTATGACCGGGCAGATGGCCGGTCTTTCGGATCTGGATACCCGCCTTTCGGGCGCCGCCGAAGATCTGCACCAGTCGCGGGGCCGCGCAAGCGTTCCCACGCCCGAAGATGCCGCCGCCGCCGCGGCCGAGGCCCGGATGGCCGAACTGCGCGGCGCTGCTGCGGCTTTGAGGGTGGCGATTGGCGGCGCCCGCTCTGACGTGGCGGCGGTGCTGCGGCAGATGCAGGCCGAACTGACGGCTGCAATGGACGCGCTGTCGAAGGGGCGCGAAGCCAGCCCGGAGGGGAATGCCGAGGCCGCGTCGTCGGGGGCCGCTGGCAGTGGTGAGTTACTGGTCGGACAGGCTGCCACGCTCAGCGCGCGAATCGGGCGCAAGTGATGCGCCGCGCCTGACCGGCACGGCGCCTGTGCAACACGCCGAGACCGTCAGGCCTTCAGGCGATCACGCAGGAATTGCAGGGTGGCGCCCAGCCCGTCTTGCGAAATTCCGTGCCCGGTCCCTTTCATCACGTAGGTGAAGACCTCAAACCCGGCTGCAGCCAGCGCATCTGCTGCCAGGCCCAGATCGGCAAAGGGGACAACGGGGTCTTCGTCGCCATGGATCAGCAGGACAGGCGGCTTGACGCGCGCCTCGGCCGCCAGCAGTTCCGGCGCCAGCAGACGGCCCGAGATGCCGACGATTGCCGCCACCGGCTTGTCGCGCCGCGGCAGCACATGCAGCGCCATCATCGTGCCCTGCGAAAAGCCGACGACTGCCAACTGGTCGGGGGTGATTCCCTCATCCGCGATCACCTTGTCGAAAAAGGCGTTCAGGTCCTGCGCCGATTGACCCATCGATGCGCGGGCCTGTTCCTCGCTGGATCCGTCGAGCCAGGGAATCGGGAACCACTGCCGCCCAAAGGGATTGCCGCCGTTAGGTTCAGGGGCGTCGGGGGCATAGAACGCCGGGTCGGGCAGATATGGGGCCAGAACATCGGCCAGGCCCAGCAGGTCCGCACCATCGGCACCATAGCCATGTAGGAACACGACAACCCGAGACGCCTTTTCGGGGCCTTTGCGGTCGGACTTCAGGGCGCGGGTCATGGCAGGATCCTTTGCATCAGGGGCGCTTGGCGTCGACAGATAAGGTGGGCGGGGACGGCCCGCAACTCATTGCCGCGAATGCTGTCCACGCAATGCAGCCGAAGCGACGGCAGAATCGCGCCGCAGGCCCTTGTTTCAGCGGTCGCCGACCTTGCCATCGCGCGGGGGATTCCCATGTTGATATCGAACGCTATTTGCCAAGGAGCCCGCCGATGAAATGTCCCGTCGATGACGAAACCCTGCTTATGACCCAACGCGATGGGGTCGAGATCGATTATTGCCCCAAATGCCGGGGTGTCTGGCTGGACCGGGGCGAGTTGGACAAGATCATCGAAAAATGCATTGGCTCTGCCACGCCAGCCGTGCCGCTGACCCCGCCGCAGGGGGCGCAGCCGGCCGCGGTCAACCAGGCCCCACCGCAGCCGCAATACCAGCAGCCACAATATCAGCAACCGCAATACCAGGACCGCCGCGAGCCGCGCTATGACGACCGCCAGCGGTATGATGACCGGCGGCGCTATGACGATGATGATTACTACAAGGGCAAGCGCAAGAAACGCGAAAGCTTCCTTAGCGAGCTGTTCGATTTCTGAAGATCCGGCCACTCTGCACACGCGATGCGGCGATGGGAAACCATCGCCGTTTCTGTTTGCGGTCGGGCAATGCGAAGCTTGGGCCGTGCGCCAGCGCTGCGGTCACCTTTCTTCTGCCGCGTTGCAGTCGCCTCGCACGGGGCAGGTATAAGCCGCTAGCGATCCCAGATGTGGCCGCCTTGGCCCTGTAAGACCATTGCTGTGGGGTTGGCATCCGGGTGCGCACCGCCCTAGAATGCCGCCTTCACGAGGGGGCGCATTTGACGGCATTCCAAACTGGCGGCGCTAACGCCCCGCAATTCGACGATTGCGATCCCCGCGTTGCCTATAACCGGGTCTTCTTTGCGCTGCTGCGTGTGCAGCGTAGTCTCATGGCGGGGATCGAGAAAAGCCTGACCAAGTTCGGAATCCGGCACCCGATCTGGTACGAAATCCTCTATGCGGTCGAGCAGGCCGGCCAGAATGGTATCCAGATGCTGGATCTGCAGCAGCGGCTGGCGGTCCCGCAATATGCGTTGTCGCGCCATGTCGACCGTATGGAAAAGGCTGGACTGATCGTCAGGCGACCGCTGCCGGGGGCCGGGCGTGCGAAAAGCCTGCACCTGACCGAGGCCTCGGTGGGTTTGCAGGACGAGGTCTGGGAGGTCTATGTCCGGCACATTCAGGACGCCATCGGCCCCAGAATGACAACGGACGAGGCCTATGACCTCGTCCGTATCCTGAACCGCCTTTACGGTGACGATTAGAAGCGTTTGCTCACCACAAGCGAGATATTGCGGCCCGGTTCATACAGCGGCTCTACCGAGGAAAAGTCCTGACCATAGGTCGCCCGGTCGGCGTAGTTCTTGTCAAACACGTTGTCGATTTCACCCCGGATGACCAGCCCGTCCAGCGAACGCGGCGCATATTCCGCGAACAGGTTCAGCACCGCATAGCCGGGGATTTCCCTGTCGGCGTCCACTTCGGTATCCGAATAGCGCTGCGCGGCCTCGATACTGCCGCCAACAGTCAGGTCATAGGCGTCCAGCTCATGCTGAGCCTCGATCGCAAAGACGCCGCCAAGGGGCGTGCCCAGATCAACGGCGGTGTAGCTGTCGGTGCCGGCGCCGTTCACCTCGACCTTGCTGTAGGAATAGGACGCGCGCAGGAAGCCTGCCTGCCAGCCGTAACCGAGGCCAAGGTTGAAGCCGCGGCTGGTCATGTCGGCGTTGCTATTGGCGCGATAGCTGCTGAATCGCAGGTTGTCGATTTCGGTGCGGAAGATTTCACCGTCCAGCCGCAGATCACCCGATTCGTAGTCGAAGCCGACGGTATAGTTGCGCGAACGCGACGCTTTCAGGTCTTCATAGTCCCATGCCGGGTTGAAGATGAAGTTATCTTCCAGCATCACCCCGCCAAAGACGGTAGACATTCCCGCCCGCAGGCTAAGCGCGTCGGTCACCGCATAGGACACCGAGCCATTGCCGCTGAAGCCAGAGAAGCTGTCTTCCCATCCATTGGTGCCTTCGAATTCCTGCCGGTCCCAACGCGCGCCGAACGATACGGCGATCCGGTCCGTCGGTTCCATCCGCGCCTGCGCATAGATGCCGACGTTTTGCGACTTTTCGGTCGTGCCGTCGTTCTGCGCGTCGCGATAGCGGCTTTCGCGGTCGTGGTAATCGACCCCGGCGGTGATGTTGTCGGTGCCGTTCAGGTGAAAGCGGTTCTCGGCCTTGACCGAGAATGTTTTGTTCAGGCCGCGGCTGGTGCCATATGCTACATCAAGCGGCTGGGCGACGCCGATATCGACCTCGGACCAGCCAATGGTGACGCGCGGGTCCCACATGCCCTCGGCCTGCATATTGCGATAGGACAGCGCATAGGTGGTGCGGTCGGTTTCGTAGCGGCGCAGCGGGAAGCCGCGACCGTCATCGACGAAATTGGCGCGGTAAGGGCGCAACGCGTCATCTTTCATGCGCTGGCCGGAAAGTTCGAAGCGGTGGCCTGCGTCGGATTCGTAAGCGAGTTTCAGCAACCCGGTTTGCAGATCGGCAGCGCTGCCGGCCACGTCCTTGCCGGCGCCGGTCTCGTAATCGTCGCCGGTTGCGGATTTTGCGTAGCCGAGCACCTCGAAGCCGTTATGTCTGCCTGCGAGCGTCAGCGACCGGCCAAAGGTATTGCCATTCTCCGCATAGGAGAGGCGGATATTGCCGCCAAAGCTTTGGCCGTCCAGCAGGACATCCCCCGCGTCCACGGTTTCCATGACCACCGCGCCGGCCATGGCATTCGGCCCGGCATCGGCCGCCGCGATGCCGGCATCGACGCGCACGAATTTCATCAGGCCGGGATCGAAGGCATTGGCCGAAACGTGGTGGAAGATGCGGTTGTTCTGCGACACCCCGTCGACGGTGACGGCCAGGTTCAGCATGTCTACGCCGTTCACGAAGATCTTCTGCGCGACCGGGATCGCCCCGCCGACCGAGACCGATGCGATGCCGCTGAACAGGTCCTTCAGATCCCCCATCCGGGCGCGATCGAGTTCTGCGTCGGCGACATACTCGCTCGTCCCGCGATCAGCCGCGTTTCCGTCATCGTCACGGGCGCGGATGACGATGGGATCCAGCAAGATCGGCTGATCCAGTTCCTGGGCGATGATGGGAAGCGGCATCGCAGAAAGCAGCAGCGATGCCATGAGTTTTCGGTTCAGGGCCATTTCAATCTCCAGCGGGTGAAAATGGCTGGGGCTTGGGCCCTTGGCTGGTTTTCAGCTATCAGAGAGGGCTCGATCATGCAACTGCATGAATCTGGATGAGCCAATCAAATGCGGGAAATTACAGATTTGGTGGCATAGATGCAGAAGGATGGCGCAGATTGCGCCATCTGCTTCAGATGATCTCGACCGAGTATTTTTCGATCACGGTATTGGCCAGCAGGCTTTCGCACATGCGGGTCACCTCGGTCGTGGCGGCGGCGGGATCGGTGGCGGTCAGGTCCAGCTCGATCACCTTACCCTGGCGGACGCCGTCCACGCCCTTGTGGCCAAGACCGGCAAGCGCGTGGCGGATCGCCTCACCCTGCGGGTCCAGAACGCCGTCCTTCAGCATGATGGTCACACGGGCTTTCATCGGCGTAGTCCTTAGTTGATCAGGGTAGGTTTGTTCATCGGTGTGGCGCTGGCGGGCATCAGGCCCAGGCGGCGCGCGACCTCGGTATAGGCGTCCGTCAGGCTGCCCAGGTCGCGGCGGAACACGTCCTTGTCCAGTTTCTGCCCGGTCTTGACGTCCCACAGCCGGCAGCTGTCGGGGCTGATTTCATCGGCTACGATCAGGCGCATGAAGTCGCCGTCCCAGATCCGGCCGATCTCGATCTTGAAGTCGATCAGCTTGATGCCGACGCCGAAGAACACGCCCGAAAGGAAGTCGTTTACACGCAGGGCCAGCGACACGATGTCGTCCAGATCCTGCTGAGAGGCCCAGCCGAAGGCGATGATGTATTCTTCCGACACCATCGGATCGCCCAATTCGTCATTCTTGAACGAATATTCGACGATCGGGCGGGGCAGTTGCGTGCCCTCTTCCAGCCCCAGCCGTTTGGACAGCGAACCGGCGGCAAAGTTGCGCACGATCACTTCCAGCGGGATGATCTCGACTTGGCGGATCAGCTGTTCGCGCATGTTGATGCGGCGGATGAAATGGTTGGGCACGCCGATATTGGTCAGCCCGTTCATGAAGAATTCGGACAGCCGGTTGTTCAGGACGCCCTTGCCTTCGATCGTCGCCTTCTTCTGGGCGTTGAAGGCGGTCGCGTCATCCTTGAAATACTGGACAAGGGTGCCGGGTTCGGTGCCTTCATAAAGGATCTTGGCCTTGCCTTCGTAGATCTTCTTGCGCCGGGGTGCCATGGAATGCGCCGTCCTTTCAGGGCCGGATGAATATGGGACGGCTATAAAGAAGATGCTCCGGCGCGGCAATACTGGGCAGGCCCCTTGCAATACAGGGTTGTGATATAAAGGTGGTATGGGCATATCTGACAACAGGGATTCAGGAGATATGAATGACCACCTTTGACGACCGCGAACGTTCCTATGAGGCGAAGTTTGCCCGCGATGCCGATCTGCAGTTCAAGGCGGAGGCACGCCGCAACCGTCTGCTGGGCGAATGGGCGGCCGAATTGCTGGGCAAGTCGGGCGAAGATGCCAAGGCCTATGCGCTGTCTGTCGTGACCTCGGATTTCGAAGAGCCGGGTGATGACGACGTGTTCCGCAAGATTGCCGCAGACCTTGAGGGCAAGGCCGACGAGGCCGCCATCCGCGCCAAGATGGCAGAGCTGGTGGCAGTGGCCCGCCAGCAGTTGATCGACGAGTCCTGATCGGCGCTGATCGATCCGGCAAGGTTGAAAAGGCCCGGCAGCGATGCCGGGCCTTATGCGTTGGTCGGGATCAGGGCGCGGGGCGGTCGTCCAGGCGCAATTGCAAAAAGGCCAGATCCAGCCAGCTGCCGAATTTCACCCCGACCTGCGGCAGCAGCCCTGTCTGGGTGAAACCCAGCTTTTCATGCAGGCGGATCGAACCCGTATTGCCGGCCTCGATACCCGCCACCATGACATGTTTGCCAAGGTCGCGGGCGCGGGCGATCAGGGCCTCCATCAGTGCGCAGCCAATGCCGCCGCCGCGCAGATCGGCGCGGACATAAACGGAATGCTCGACCGTGTGGCGATAGCCGTCGAAGGCGCGCCAATCCCCGAAAGAGGCATAGCCCAGCACCGCCCCATCCCGCGCTGCGACCAGCACCGGATAGCCGGCGCGGCGGCGGTCGGCCAGCCAGGTGGCGCGATTGGCCAGATCGACCGGCGTGTCGTTCCAGATCGCCGTCGTATGGGCGACGGCATCATTATAGATCGCCATGATCTCGGGAAGGTCGCGGTCTTCGGCGTCGCGGATTTCCATGGGTTCTGCCTTGTCGCTGCTGGGGGGCGCGTCGTCATATTGGCAGATGGGTCGGCACCGGCAAGCCGGATCACGCGGGCGGGTGGCTGTAGCCCGTCACCCGGGCAGAGCCGTCCACCGTGCACAGATGCCGGCGTCCGCCGTCCCATGTTTCCACCGTGGCAAGCCCGCCCGCTTCGGACAGCCAGCGGGGCCGGACCTCAGCGGTCGGGCGGTTCACATGCGCGGCAATGGCATTGGCGCAGGCGGTCTCTTGCCGCTGGCGCAGGTCATCGGGCGGGGGTGTGGCCTCCATACAGGCGGCAAGGGCGCAGGGCAGGATCAGGCAGAGAATCGCACGCATGGCAAAGCTCCGGTTCCGGGGGCATGCGCCATCATCGGTCCGCCGCGCCTGCGGATCAAGGCGCGTATATAAGCGGGCAGACGGCCTAGCTGACGCCCAGCCCCGCCTTCATCATCAGCCGCCGGACCGGGGCGATGCCGTAGATTGCGCCCAGCCCCGCTGCCCGCAGGTCGCGCAGCGGCCGGGGCGTTATCATGCTGGCGCGGTTCAGCAGGTCGATGCCGGCGATACGCAACCGCGCCTCGCGCCAACGGCGGCGCTGGAATTCGTCCAAGCTTTCGCGGCTGCCGGGATCGGTTCGCGACAGGTCCAGAAGCAGCGTCAGATCGGCCAGGCTCATGTTTAGGCCCTGCGCGCCGATGGGCGGCACGACATGGGCGGCCTCGGCGATCAGGGCGGCGCGCGGACCGGTGAAGCGGTCGGCAAGCTGGCTGATGATCGGCCAGGCGGTCAGCCGGGTCGCAAGGCTCAGATGCCCGAGGATCCCGGTCGAGCGGGCGTTCAGCTCTGCCTCGAACGCATCCGGGGGCAGCGACATCAGGCGCGCGACCTCGGGGCCGCGTTCCATCCACACAACGGCCGAGGAGGGCTTGCCGTCCCGGTCAGGCAGCGGCACCAGCGTGAACGGCCCGCCGGATCGGTGGATCTCGGTCGAGACATTCTGATGCGGGATTTCGTGGGTGACGGCAAAGGCAAGCGCCTTCTGGCCGTAGCGCGTCGTCTTCACCCCGATCCCCAACGCCTGCCGGATGGCCGAATCGCGCCCATCCGCACCCACCACCAGCCGCGCGGCGACCCGGCTGCCATCCGACAGCGTTACCACTGCGGCATCGTCTCGCGCGGTCAGCCCGCGCGTCGCTGTGCCGGGGCGGAAGTCGACATTCTCCATCGCCGACAGGCGGGCGGTGATTTCGCGGCGCAGCAGCCAGTTGGGCAGGTTCCACCCGAATGGCGCGTCCGAGATGTCCGAGGCGTTGAAATCGCGCACCAACCGGGCCTCTGGCTCTGCTCCGCCGGCATCGACGATCCGCATGATCTGCAAGGGCGTGGCGTGCGGCGCCAGCAGATCCCACAGCCCGGCCCGTTCCAGCAGCCGGATCGAGGGTTGCAGGAAGGCCGTGGTTCGCAGGTCCGACCCGTCAGCGGCTTCCTCGGTCACCGGGGGGGCGGGGTCGACGCAGATGACGCGATGGCCGTCGGCGCCAAAGGCGGCGGCGGCAACAAGTCCGGCAATACCGCCGCCCGAGATCAGGATGTCGGTCGGTATCGTGTCTTCCGTGATCGTCATGGGGTCAGTTTCCGGCCATGATCGACAGCAGCGCCGCCCAGATAACGGCAGTGCCGACCAGACCCAGAATGCCAAGCGCGGGCAGGCCGAACAGCACCACGATCACCGCGCAGATCACCAGCAGCGCGGCAACGATCAGCAGGATGCGGGCGGCAAGCGCGTTTTCCGCATTCGTGGCTTGCGGGTCGTCGATCAGGGCTTCGGCCATGTCATTTCTCCAGTCCGGGGTTCCCCAGACTTTGCCAGAGCCGGCGCTTTCAGACAAGCGAACGCAGGAAGCCCGTCAGGTCGTCGGTGCGGTGCTGGACATGCGGGCCAAGGCTGAAATCGGCCGTCAGCTCGTCCGGGCCGTGGCGTCCCTGACCGACCAAAACCGTGCGCATGCCCAGCTTTGCCGGCACTTCCAGGTTGCGCGGGTCGTCCTCGAACATGGCCGCGGCGCTGGGGTCGAAGCGGTGGGCGTCGATGACTGCGGCATAAGCGCGCGCATCGGGTTTGGGGTGAAAGTCCACCTCTTGGATCCCATAGATCGCCTCGAAGACGGGCAACTGCCGCGCCCTCAGCACCTTGACCGCATAGGCCGCATCGGCATTGGTGTGAACGATCTTGCGCCCCGGCAGCGCGGCAATCGCGTCAGCCAGCGCCGGGTCGGGGGTCAGCACCGAAAAGTCGATGTCATGCACATCCAGCAGATAGGCCTCCGGGTCGATCTTGTGTTCGGCCATCAGCCCGGCCAGCGTGGTGCCGTAATCGCGCCAGTAATGGGCGCGCAGACGGTCGGCCTCGGCTGCTTCCACGCCCAGCAGGTTCTGGACATGGGCAACCATGCGAGCCTCGATCTGGCCGAACAGCGCGGCTTCCGGCGGATACAGCGTATTGTCCAGATCGAAGATCCAGGTGGTGACATGCGAAAAATCCATGCGCGCGTGATAGGCCCGAGGGTTGCGGGTTGCAACGCCCGGTCTTCGCGCTTGCATTCCGGCGGCGCATCACGGCTACTGTCGCCATGAAAGACGCCTATGCCCTCATCGTCGAGGCGATTGACGACGGTATCTACAAGCCCGGCGACCGTCTGGTCGAATCGGAACTGGCGGAACGCTTCGGCGTGTCGCGGACGCCCGTGCGCGAAGCGCTGCAGCGGCTGGAAACCCAGACCATGGTCAAGCGCGACGGTCGTTCGCTGATCGTATCGACGCTGGACCATAACCAACTGTCCGAGCTTTATACCGTACGGACAGAACTAGAGGCTCTGGCCGCCCGCCTTGCTGCCCGCCACGCCACGCCCGAAGAATTGCGCGTCCTGCAATCCATGATCGAGGATGACCGCAAGGTCCTTGGCGACCCCGAGGCGCTGGCGCGGTCGAACTGGCGTTTTCACCATCAGATCCACCTCGCCTCGCATAACCGCTATCTGGTGCAGCAGCTGGACATGGTCCATCGCAACATGGCGCTGATGGCGCGCACCTCTCTGGCCGCCGAAGGGCGCGACCGTGCGGCGCTGGCGGAACATCAGGCGGTGGTTGATGCGCTGGTATCTGGCGACGGTGCGGCGGCGGATGCGGCGCTGCGGGCGCATATCTCGAAAGCCTTCGAGACCCGCCTGCGCGAGGACGCCCGGCGCGAGCCATGAGGATCATCGAAACCCCCGACGATCTGGCCGAGGGCCGCGCCCATCTGGCCGCCGTCTGTCCCGTCTGGGCGGGGGCGCTGCCGGAACTGGAATTGCCGATGCGTCGCCGGGATGACGGATTTGCGGCGATCCTTGATGCGATCATCGGCCAGCAGATTTCCATCGCGGCTGCGGGGGCGATCATGGCCCGGCTGCAAGCCGCGGGGCTGAGCGAACCCGCAGCGATCCGGCAGGCGGGCGAGGAGGGGCTGAAAGCCTGCGGCGTGTCGCGCCCGAAGATCCGCTATCTGCTGGGCATCGTCGCCGATGAACCCGACTGGGTCGCGCTGCGCGATGCCCCCGACGCCGATGTCATCGCTGCGCTGACCGCGCTGCCGGGGATCGGCCAATGGACGGCCGAGATCTACCTCGCCTTCGCGCTTGGCCGCACCGATGCCTTCCCCGCCGGCGATCTGGCCCTGCAGGAATCCGCCCGCCTGCTTTACGGGCTAGATGAACGCCCCAGCCCCAAGGCGCTGATCGAACTCGCCGAGCCGTGGCGCCCATGGCGATCTGTCGCCGCGCGTGCGCTGTGGGCGCATTATCGGTTGGCGAAGGGCAGGGAGGGCGTGCGGTCGTAAAAGGGTCGTTCACGCGATGGTATCATACGCAGATCAGTTTTCGTCCTTGGGTTGCCGCAGCCGGATCAGAGCTGATTGTGCTTGCTCCTTAAATAGTCCTCGGTCGAGACTTCGTGCATCCGCGTCCCGATCAGGTACCAGTCGTTGCGTTTTTTCTGATGCCCCGTCACCCAGGACAACAGCAGGTCGCGGATATCCTCGGCGACGGTGATTGCCTGCGAAATGACGGGGATGTAGTGCAGTGGCCGCAATAACCAGCCACCGATTTCATAGGCGCGCCTCGCCTTCAGGTCGCCCTGACGTCGTTGGCACGCCCCAGCCATGGCTTGAAGCAGCTGCCGCTCTGCATCCTTGCTGGGGGCAGAGGACAGAATTTCGCCGATCTGCTTGGAATAGTCGGCGACTGTCCGGTCCTTCCGTACAGCCAGCAATTCGTCGGCGTCAGTTGCCTGAAAGCGGATCAGCGCCCCGATGGGTTCATAGCGCAGCGGGTCAATGCCGGTCATGTCGGGCAGATCGATTGGTGCGGGGCAGAACGTACGGGCAACGAAGGACACGACGTCCTTGAGTACGGCGATATCGGCCTCGGGCAGGACCAGCTTTGCCTGCTCGCGCTGCGCCGTCTCGACCTGAGACAGCAGCCGGTCAAGATACATCAGCCGCGCATTTTCTACATAGTCGCTGTGATCTTTCGCCAGTTCTGCCTGCAATTCGGGCGGATAATGCGCAAAGTCCAGTCGGCCCGCGCGGGCGAGGCTGGTCGGGGACAGCGCGTTGTTTTGCAGCAAAAGGCCGGCGAACTGGCGAATGTCGGAATGGCCATCCGGGCGCGAATCGCGGATACCGAAATCGGCCACTTTGAAGCTGCCGTAGTCATTGCCGTAAGGCATGTTCCAATCGGCGCTGGGAACCAAAGTCGCGGCCGAGATTGCCAGGAAGGTGTCGGCGCAGCCGAAGCTGGGCGGATCGACGAACCTGTTCAATGCGACATAGTAGGGGTGCTGGCTGATATTGCGTTCGGGCATGACCGTTTCGTCAAAGCGCCGTATCATGGCATTTTCCGCATGCCCGCCCAGAACGATGTTTAGCCGGTTTTCCATTTGCCCCCTCCACCCTCTCGACCACTGCATGATAGTGCTGCTGCCGCATCAGGCCAGCTGAATTTCGCCGGTCGAAGCGTGCCTGGCCGGACCCGCCCGAAAGGGCGGTCATTCGTGGACAAAAAGGCGGACAAAAAAACGGCCCGGCAAAAATGCCGGGCCATTGTGCTTTCGCGCTGCTGAGTTCCTACTGCGCTGCAGCCAGCAGATCCGTGATCCGGCGGACCGAGGCGCGGCGGTTGTCGCGTTCGTCGGTCAGGACCGGGACCTTCAGGTATTCCTCGCCATAGCCCTGCACGACCATGTTTTCCGGGGGCACGTCGAAATACTCCGCCAGTGCCAGCGCCACCGATTCCGCGCGCCGGTCCGACAGGGCCAGATTATAGGTGGCTGAACCCACCGCATCTGTATGGCCTTCGATCAGGAAGACCTCGCGCGGATTGGTCTTGATGGCGTCTTCCAGCACCGTGCCCAGCGTCGCCAGCTGGCGCGCCTGATCGGGGTTGATTGCGGCTGAACCGGTGTCGAAGGTGATCGCGTCGATATCGACCGGGGCAACCAGATTGCGCACCTCGGGGATCGATCGGATCTGGCCCAGTGTAAAGTGGCGGTTGACGGCGGCCTCGCGCGCCAGTGCCTCGCGCAGCGCGGCCTCGGTCGTGGGTGCTGTGGCCTCCGGCTTCGGCGCAGGCGGCAGATCCGAGACCTGCACCGGCGGCACCTCGACCGCTTCGTCGATCAGCACGGTTTCGGTCCCGTCCGCCGCGACATGGATCCGGCGCAGCACGCCCAGATCGGCGCCGCGAATGGTGATGATCTGCGAACCATCGGGCCGCACGACCACGGTACGCGACGAGCCGTCGGCATAGTTTTCCGTCCGCAGCTCGTTGCCGGGCTGACGCAGCAGCATGTTGTCATCCTTCAGCACCTGCTGGCTGCCATCGTTGCGGGTGACGATGACCCGGTCGCCGGTGTTCAGCGCCACCTCGCGATTGCCTTGCAGGATCTCGCCCACCGCCAGCGCACCAAGGCCCGCCAATGCGATGCTGGCCAGATCGCTGCCGCCATCATCCCCACTGTCACCCGAGCCCTGCAGGGCGTTGGCCGTCTTGATCGCATCGGCGATCTTAGTTTCGAAATCCTGATCCGAGCTGCGCACGCTGTCCTCGGTCAGCGTCTCGGTCACCACCTCGGCATCTGCCGCGTCGCTGTCATCCAGCGCTGCCGCCTTGGGCTTGGCACCCTCGGCCGCTTCCTTCGCCGCGGCGGTGTTTGAGCCACGGGCGCGCAGCTTGCCATCCTCGCCGACGGTATATTGCTGCTGGCCAAGCTGGCCGATGATGATCTGGCCTTCAGGCCCCACATTTACCGCCACGCCTTTGGGGCTGACGAGGGCCACGTCCTCGGCGCAGGGGCGGGGGGTGCCGTCGATGCAGGCCAAGCCGTCCGCCGTCAGGCCGTCGGCGATTTCTGCCTGAAGGACCGCGTTCAGACCCGGCATCGCGGCGACCCGGTTCGGTAGCCGTTCTTCGATTTCGGC
Source organism: Paracoccus xiamenensis (assembly GCF_011308835.1). Taxonomy (GTDB): domain Bacteria; phylum Pseudomonadota; class Alphaproteobacteria; order Rhodobacterales; family Rhodobacteraceae; genus Paracoccus; species Paracoccus xiamenensis. Next base: position 69,489 of record NZ_JAAOHY010000006.1, read on the forward strand.
GGCTGACATGCGCGGCTCATCGCCGGCATGGCTGTCCTCGGTCGCCACCAGTGCGGCGGCCGGCTGTTCGCCAGCCGCTGCAGCAGCCAGTTGCTTGGCCAGTTCATCCTGCGCCGGATCCGCCTCGGTACTGAGGGCGGCCTCTGCCTTTTCCTTCGCCTCGGTCAGCTTTTCCGCCAGTGCATCGGCTTCCGGCTGGTCCTCTGCGTCGGCGGGCTGTGCCTCGGCTGTCTCAACCTCTGCCGGCGGCTCGGCTTCCGGTGCGGCCTCTGCGGCCTCTGTGGGGGCAGTTTCGGCCTGCTCCTCAGTTGCTGCCTCGGCGGCGGGTTCTTCCAGCTTCGCAGGCGCTTCAGCCGTCTCGGTCTCGTTCACCGCTTCGGCCTGATCGGTTACTTCATCGGTTGCGCTGGCATCGGCTGCCTCGCTCGTCTCATCCTCGGCGGTCGGAGCTTCGCCCAGCAGCTGTGCCGCCTGTGCTGTTGCATCGGCCAGCCGCGCTTCGGCCAGGGCGCTGAAATCACTGTCGCGCACCACGGGCTGCCCGTTGGTGATGCGGAAGGGCTGCTGCGCCGTCGGGGCCAGAATGATCTCGCCGCCTTCGCTGAGCTGCACGGCGACGCCGGCGGGCGTCACCAGCGGCATGTCATCCGCGCAGGGCCGGGCAGAGCCGTCCAGGCAGGAAAGGTCTGCGTTTTGCAAACCAGCGGCGCGTTCCGCCGTCAGCAGCGCGCTCAGCCCGGGCAGACTCTCGGCCCGTTCGGCGCCGCGGGTCTTCGCGGCATCATCCGGCAGCACGATCTCCGCCGCTGCGGGCACGCCTAAACCCAACGAAAGCAGTGCCGCAAGGGCGGTAGAATTGGCCGTGAAACGGGGCATGTGATCCTCTCCCGGTCTGATTTTCTGTCGGCAGCATAACGGACGGAACGGTTCATCGTTCCATATTCGGGGCTGCACGGGCCGTAACGCTTGCGCGACCGTGCGCGCCGTCCTATCCCCTGACAGACATAACGGAAGGGAGGCCGAAAATGGCACTGAAACCGAAGGATGCCCCGGATCTGGGCCGTTTCGACTGGGAAGATCCGTTCCGGCTGGAAGACCAGCTGACCGAGGAAGAGCGCGCCATCCGCGACGCCGCCCGCGCCTATGCCCAGGACAAGCTGCAACCGCGCGTGATCGACGCGTTCCGCGACGAACAGACCGACCCCGAGATCTTCCGCGAAATGGGCGAGATGGGCCTTCTGGGCGTCACCGTGCCTGAAGAATACGGCGGCATCGGCGCATCCTACGTGGCCTACGGTCTGGTCGCGCGCGAGGTCGAACGCGTCGACAGCGGCTATCGCAGCATGATGTCGGTGCAAAGCTCGCTGGTGATGTACCCGATCTATGCCTATGGCTCGGAGGAGCAGCGCCAGAAATATCTGCCGAAACTGGCATCCGGTGAATGGATCGGTTGCTTCGGCCTGACCGAACCCGATGCCGGTTCGGACCCGGCGGGCATGAAGACGCGGGCGAAGAAGACCGCGGATGGCTATGTGCTGAACGGGTCCAAGATGTGGATCTCGAACTCGCCCATCGCCGATGTCTTCGTCGTCTGGGCCAAATCCGAAGCCCATGGTGGCAAGATCCGCGGCTTTGTTCTGGAAAAGGGCATGAAGGGGCTTTCGGCGCCGAAAGTGGGCGGCAAGCTGAGCTTGCGTGCCTCCATCACTGGCGAGATCGTCATGGACGATGTCGAGGTCGGCGAAGACGCCCTGCTGCCGAATGTCGAAGGTCTGAAAGGTCCGTTCGGATGTCTGAACCGTGCGCGCTATGGGATCAGCTGGGGGGCGTTGGGTGCGGCCGAGTTCTGCCTGCACGCCGCCCGCCAATACGGCCTGGACCGCCACCAGTTCGGCAAGCCGCTGGCCCAGACCCAGCTGCATCAGTTGAAGCTGGCCAATATGATGACCGAGATCGCCCTGGGCATGCAGGGCAGTCTGCGTGTCGGCCGGCTGCTGGACGAAGCCAAGGCCGCGCCCGAGATGATTTCGATCGTCAAGCGCAACAATTGCGGCAAGGCGCTGGAAATTGCTCGCTGGGCGCGCGACATGCATGGCGGCAACGGCATTTCCGAGGAATTCCAGGTCATGCGCCACATGGTGAACTTGGAAACGGTGAACACCTATGAGGGCACGCATGACGTCCATGCCCTGATCCTCGGCCGTGCAATTACCGGACTGCAGGCGTTTTTCTAAAGGACCGCGCCAAAAGGGTGGGGGCTGTCTGCCCCCGTCCTTCGGACTCCCCCGAGGATATTTCGGCCAGAGCGAAAGCGTATTTCATTCTGGGATAAATATCCTGGGGTGAATGGCCGCAGGCCAGAGGGGCAAGGCCCCTATGCGGGCGGGGCCGCGGGCTTTCGCCTCAACAACCGCAGCAGCGGCATTTCGATCAGCAGATAAAGCACATGGCTTGCCGGGCCGCCGCGCGGGGGATCAAATCCCCTCGCCGACGAAGGCCTTCTCGACCACGAATTCACGGGGTTCGGAATTTGCGCCTTCGTGCAGGCCGAAGCCTTCCAGCACCGCCTTGACGTCGACGTTGAAGGCCAGGCTGCCGCAGATCATGGCGCGGTCTTCCTGCGCGTTGATCGGCGGCAAGCCCAGATCGGCGCATACCTTGCCCGAGGTCATGTTGTCAGTGATCCGGCCCATCAGCGGCGATTCCTCGCGCGTGGTGGTGGGGTAATACAGCAGACGCTCGGCGAAGCTGTCGCCGTAAAGTTCGGTCAGCAGTTCGTCGTTGCGCAGGTTTTCGACCAGCTCGCGGCCATAGTTCAGTTCATCTGCGGTGCGGCAGGTATGCATCATGATGACCTGTTCGTAACGCTCGAACGTTTCAGGATCGCGCATCAGTGAGGCAAAGGGGGCAAGCCCGGTGCCGGTGGCCAGGAACCACAGCCGTTTCCCGGGCAGCAGTGCATCCAGCACCAGCGTGCCGACAGGCTTCGGGCGCAGGATGATCTGATCGCCTTCCTTGATATGCTGCAGCTTCGAGGTCAGCGGCCCGTGCGGCACCTTGATCGAGTAGAATTCCAGTTCCTCGTCCCAGTTGGGCGAGGCGATGGAATAGGCGCGCAGGATCGGCTTGCCGTTATCGCCCGGCAGCCCGATCATCACGAATTCGCCCGAGCGGAAGCGCAGGCTGGCGGGACGGGTCACCCGGAAGGAAAACAGCCGGTCGGTCCAGTGTTTGACGGCGGTGACCGTCTGCGCGTCGGGCAGGGTCGGCTTTTCACGATTCGGGGCGGGGGCGGCGTCGTTCACGGCGATATCCAGTGTCATAAGCGATCCTGCGTCATCTAGGGCATGGCGGCCCGTCATTGAAGTCCAGCTGCGGCGGCATATTGTCCCGGCCAGAGTGATTCAATCCGCAGTTCTAGAACAATTTCCGCATTTGCGGCAGGGGGTCTGGCTGGATAAGGAAATTCTTGTAAGGTCGAGGTCTGTCCGAGGGACCGTTTCCTGTATCGCGCTTGCGGCGACGGCCAGCTTGCTGCGCCGGGCCCGTCAATCAGGACTGATCGTCCACCACCGACAGGATATCGGGCACCGCCGGGCAGGGCAGAAGGCGGTTATGGGCGACATCTGCCAGCGTCGCATTGTGCAGGAAGACATATACATGGGCAGAAAGGCTTTGCCACAGCCGGTTCGACAGCGTCTGCGCCCGTGATCCCGACACCCCGCCCGACGCGCCGGCCCCGATATGCAGCGCGCTGACGGTTTCGTCGACCGCGGCCAGCACGTCGGCCACGCGGATCTCGGTCGCGGGGCGCGACAGCTTGTAGCCGCCGCCCGGTCCGCGTGCGGATTCGACCAGTCCGGCCCGGCGGAGTCGAACGAAAAGCTGTTCGAGATAGGGCAGCGAGACATCCTGCCGTTCGGCGATGTCGGCCAGCGAAGTCAGTGAACCGGCCGGCTGCAGTGCCAGATCGACCAGGGCCACCATGCCATAGCGGCCCTTGGTGGAAAGTTTCATGCGATTTCCCCTCGCGCTGAAGTCGGGTGTGGCGGTGGCGGCACCCGGTAAAGATTGACGAACGCGCGGGGCTTGGGCTAACTGCCCCGGTCCCGGCAGCCCTTGCGCAGGCCGGTCCTGGCCCACATCTACCGGGCTTGGAATAGTTGTCGCCCTTGCTTGCGTCAAGAAAACCGTTTCGCGAAGGATCCCATGCCCGAACTGATCTTTGCCGGCCCCGATGGCCGCCTTGAAGGCCGCTATCACGCCCAGCCCAAGCCCGATGCGCCCATCGCCCTCATCCTGCACCCGCATCCGCAATATGGCGGGACGATGAACAACCGCGTCGTCTATAACCTGCATTACGCCTTCCACAAGATCGGCTTTACGGTCATGCGGTTCAACTTCCGTGGCGTTGGCCGCAGCCAGGGAGAGTTCGATCAGGGCATTGGTGAGCTGTCGGATGCCGCAGCAGCGCTGGATTATCTGCAGGCGATGAACCCGAATTCAAAGCATTGCTGGGTTGCCGGCTTCAGCTTTGGTGCCTGGATCGGGATGCAGCTGCTGATGCGCCGGCCGGAAATCACCGGGTTCATCAGCGTCGCGCCGCAGGCCAACATGTATGACTTCAGCTTCCTCGCGCCGTGCCCGGCATCGGGGCTGATCATCAATGGCTCGTCCGACCGGGTGGCCCCGCCGAAGGATACCGAGGGTCTGGTGTCCAAGCTGCGCGAGCAGAAGGGCATCACCATCAGCCATGATGTCATCGAGGGTGCGGATCACTTCTTCCGCGACGATGAGGTGCATATGAACCCGATGATCGACAAGGTTCAGACATATGTCCGCCGCCGTCTGACCGAGGGCACGCGCTGATCGCACTGCGGTGATCCTTGCCGTGCTGTGGCTGTCACCGAATCAAGCGGCTGAGCCGCTGCAACCGGAAAGTGAAGGGGGCCGCGCGGCCCCTTTTTCATGTGCGGATCAGATGCAAGTGGCGGCGTGGGGACAGGCAGGCTAATACTCCGCACAAAACGGAGGCCCTGATGACCCAGCCCGATCTTGATGCCCAATTCGCCTTTCTTGCCGAGGCGGATAAGCTGAAATCTGTCATGCGGGCCAACACCCTGATCGACCTTTCGCGGCACGAAAACAGCGCCGAACACAGCTGGCATCTGGCGCTTTACGCGATGGTGCTGGCCGGGCAGGCGGCCCCCGGCGTCGATCTGGGTCGGGTCATCCAGATGCTGATTCTGCATGATCTGGTGGAAATCGACGTGGGCGATGTGCCGTTGCATTCGGCCGGTGGGCAGGCGCACGACTCGCCCGAGATCCAGCAGGCCGAAGCCGAAGCCGCCCGCCGCATCTTCGGCCTGTTGCCTGCCGCGCAGGGCGCGGCCTTCCTGACGCTTTGGCAAGAGTTCGAGGCCAACCAGACCCCCGACGCCGTTTTCGCCAAGTCGCTGGACCGGACCCAGCCGGCGATCCAGAACATCGCCTCGGGCGGGGCGGGCTGGCGGGACTACAATGTCAGCTTCGCCGATCTTGAACAGCGCGCGGGTCGCAAGATCGCCCGTGGCCTGCCGGCGGTCTGGGATTGGCTGCTGCCCCGCGTCAAGGCCTTCTTCGACTGACCGGAACGGATGGCGCGGCAAGCGTCTGGGTCAGTATGCGAAGGCATACCGCCTTCCTTTCCCGAACGATTGCCGCTATACCGCCGCCAAATCGAAATCCAACCGAAGGGATGCCCCATGTCGAAGATCAAGGTAGCCAACCCTGTCGTCGAGCTCGACGGCGACGAGATGACCCGGATCATCTGGGACTTCATCAAGAAAAAGCTGATCCTGCCTTATCTCGACGTCGACCTGAAATATTATGACCTGGGCATCGAAGAGCGTGACCGCACCGAAGACCAGATCACCGTCGACGCGGCCAACGCGATCAAGGAATATGGCGTCGGCGTAAAATGCGCCACCATCACCCCCGACGAGGCGCGGGTCGAGGAATTCGGCCTGAAGAAGATGTGGCGCAGCCCCAACGGCACCATCCGCAACATCCTTGGCGGCGTGATCTTCCGCGAGCCGATCATCGCCCGCAACGTGCCCCGTCTGGTCCCGCACTGGACCAAACCGATCATTGTCGGCCGTCACGCATTCGGCGACCAGTACCGCGCCACCGATTTCCGTTTTCCCGGCAAGGGCAAGCTGACGATCAAGTTCGTCGGTGACGATGGCGAGACGATCGAGCATGAGGTCTTCCAGGCGCCCGGCTCTGGCGTGACCATGGCGATGTACAACCTCGACGACTCGATTCGCGATTTCGCCCGCGCCTCGATGAACTATGCGCTGCAGCGCAACTATCCGCTGTATCTGTCGACGAAGAACACGATCATGAAGGCCTATGATGGGCGCTTCAAGGACATCTTCCAGCAGATCTTCGACGAAGAATTCGAAGACAAGTTCAAGAAGGCCGGCCTGACTTACGAGCACCGCCTGATCGACGACATGGTCGCCAGCTCGCTGAAATGGAATGGCGGCTACGTCTGGGCCTGCAAGAACTACGACGGTGACGTGCAGTCGGATACCGTTGCGCAGGGCTTCGGCTCGCTTGGCCTGATGACCTCGGTGCTGATGACCCCTGACGGGCAGACGGTCGAGGCAGAGGCAGCCCACGGCACCGTGACCCGCCACTATCGCGAGCATCAGAAGGGCAAGGAGACCTCGACCAACTCCATCGCTTCGATCTATGCGTGGACCGGCGGGCTGAAGCACCGCGCCAAGCTGGACCAGAATGATGCGCTGATGACCTTCGCGCAGACGCTGGAAAAGGTCACCGTGCAGGCTGTGGAAGACGGCTATATGACCAAGGATCTGGCGCTGCTGGTCGGGCCGGAACAGAAATGGCTGTCGACCATGGGCTATCTGGAAAAGGTCGATGAGTACCTGAACAAGGCGCTCGCCTGATCGACAGACGCGAAAGCCGGGCCCCAACGCCCGGCTTTCTGCTATCCCGAGCGCCCAAATGCGCCGGGGGACGGGCGCAACGCGACCAAGGGGGCCGCGCCCCCTTTCCCTGAGGCTCGACAAGCGCTATCTGACCCACATTCCCAGCCAGACCGGAGCCCGCGCCATGAAAGCCGCCGTCATCACCTTCCCCGGATCGAATTGCGACCGCGACCTGCGGGTGGCCCTGCGCGAGGCGGGCGCCGATGTGGCGCAGGTCTGGCACAAGGATGACGCGCTGCCTGCGGGCACCGACCTGGTGGCGGTGCCGGGCGGGTTTTCCTTTGGCGACTATCTGCGCTGCGGTGCCATTGCCGCGCAATCGCCCATCGCGCGGGCGATCCGCGCCCATGCCGAACGCGGCGGCTTCGTGCTGGGCGTCTGCAACGGCTTTCAGGTGCTGACCGAATTGGGTCTGCTGCCGGGCGCGCTGATGCGCAATACCGGGCTGACCTTTATCGCCAAGCCAGTGGGGCTGGAAGTCACCACCACTGACAGCGCCTTCACCGCCGACTATGCCGCCGGTCAGATCCTGCAAATCCCGGTTGCCCACCATGACGGCAATTACCAGATCGACCCCGAGGGTCTTGCCGCGCTGCGCGATCAGGACCGCATCGCCTTCCGCTATGCGCCGGCGATCAATGGCTCGGTGGCGGATATTGCCGGGGTGCTGTCGGAAAACCGCCGCGTGCTGGGGATGATGCCGCATCCCGAACGCGCCATTGACCCGTCCCATGGCGGCACCGATGGCTGGGCCATGTTTGCCAGCCTTGCCGGTGCCTTGCTGGCGGCGTGACAACGCGCTTCTTGGCAGAAGGCACGGGCTTGCCTAGATTGTCCTGATCGGCAATCGCAGCGGAAACCGGCATTTGAACCTGAACACGCCCGAAGACGACCGCCCCGCACGCGTGGCGCGCGCGGTTGATGGCGATACCGCCGTCAATCCGTGGATCCTGCGTGTGGCGCTGGTGTTGCTGCTGGGCCTGTCGGCGCTGGTGCTTTGGGCCACGAATATCTGGCTGACGGAACGCTTTTCCGAAAACACCCGCGTCCGGGCAGAACTGCGCGCCACGCTGTATTCCGGGCAGCTGCAATCGGAACTGCAGCGCAATTCGGTGGTGCCGATGATGCTGGCGCGTGACCCGGCGCTGATCTCGGCGCTGTCCTCCAGCGATTTCGCCACGACCTCGGCGCGGCTGATTACGGCGCAAAAGGATATCGGCGCCGCCTCGATCCGGCTGCTGGATGCCTCGGGGCGGACAGTGGCGGCGACGGACCGCCAGCTGCTGGGCACGAACTATGTTGCCGCGCCTTATTTCGTTGATGCCATGCGGGCGCGCGATACCGTCTTTACGGTCGCGTCCTCGGAACGTGGTGGGTTCGAGTTCGTCTATTCCCGCGCCATCGCCGACAGCACCCGCACGCTGGGGGTTATCGTGGTGGGCACCGACCTGACGCGGCTGGAACAAAGCTGGGCCGGAATCAGCGACGCGGTTGCCGTTACCGATTCCACCGGCCAGGTGATCCTGACCACCGAAGGCCGCTGGCGTGGCCTGCCGCTGGAGGAGGCGCTGGCGATCCGGCCTGCGCCCTCGGCGATCGAACGCGCGTTTCAGGTCACCAATGACTGGTCGAACACCCCCGTCGATGCCTGGATCAAGGGCCGCGCGGTGATGCAGACCGAAACCCGCATCCCCTTCAGGGGCTGGCGGATGTATAACTTCACCACCTACGAATCCATTCGCGAACGCGTCCTTGCCGTGTTGGGGATGGAGGCCACGTTCTTCGCCGTTCTGGCCGCCTCCATCTTCTATGTGCTGTCGCGGCGGGCGCAGCGCCGCTCGGTCGTCTATATGCGCGAATCGGCGGATCTTCGGGCGCTGAACGTGCGCCTGACCCGCGAGATTGCCGAACGCGAGCGGGTGCAGCGCGAATTGCGGGTGGCCGAGCAGACCGTGCAGCAATCTTCAAAACTGGCGGCACTGGGCGAGATGTCGGCCGGTGTCAGTCACGAGCTGAACCAGCCGCTTGCTGCGATGAAGACCTATCTGGCCGGCGCGCGGTTGCTGCTGGACCGGGGCCGCTCGGACGAGGCGCTGTCCAGTTTCCAGCGAATCGACGATCTGGTGGACCGCATGGGGACCATCACCCGGCAGCTGAAATCCTATGCCCGCAAGGGCGGTGAGGCGTTCGAGCCGGTCGATCTGCGCGCTGCCCTGTCCAGTGCCCTGACCATGATGGAGCCGCAACTGCGCGCGCGCCCCGTCCGCATCATCCGCAACCTGCCGCGCAAGCCGGTCATGGTTTACTGCGACCGTATCCGGCTGGAACAGGTGCTGATCAACCTGCTGCGCAATGCGTTGGACGCCACCAAGACGGCGAAAGATCCACGTATCGAGATCGGGATCGAAACCGGGGCTCAAGCCGTTGTGACCGTGCGTGACAACGGACCTGGGGTTAGTGATCTGGACAAACTCTTCGAACCGTTCTTCACCACCAAGAAGCCCGGCGAGGGCACCGGCCTGGGGCTGGCGATCTCGTCCGGTATCGTTGCTGATTTCGGCGGTCGCCTGACCGCGCATAATGCCGAGGACGGAAGCGGCGCCGTATTCGAAATGGCGTTGCCGATCTACGATCCCGACGGCGGGCGAGCCAACGCCCCGCTGGCTGCGGAATGAAAAGGAATGAATGAGTATGAGCAAGACGCTCCAAATCGCCATCGTTGATGACGAGCCCGATATGCGCGAATCCATCAGCCAGTGGCTGGTTCTGTCGGGCTTCAACACGGTCACCTTCGCCTCGGCCGAGGATGCGCTGAAGGAGATCAGCAGCGACTGGCCCGGCGTGGTCATCAGCGACATCCGCATGCCCGGCATGGATGGCATGGCCTTCCTGAAACGCCTGATGAGCATCGACAGCGCGCTGCCGGTCATCATGATCACCGGCCATGGCGACGTGCCGATGGCGGTCGAGGCGATGCGGATGGGGGCCATGGACTTCATGGAAAAGCCCTTCAAGCCCGACCGTATGACCGAGCTGGCGAAGAAAGCCACGCAGATGCGCCGCATGACCCTGGACAACCGCGCCCTGCGCCGCGACCTGTCCGAAGGCCAGCAGGTGATGTCAAAGCTGGTCGGCCAGTCAGCGGCGATGGAACGCCTGCGCGAGGATATTCTGGATCTGGGTCAGGCCGATGGCCATGTGCTGATCGACGGCGAGACCGGCACCGGCAAGACGCTGGTGGCCCATGCGCTGCATGCGGTCGGGCCGCGCGCCTCGAAGAAATTCGTGCCGGTGGCCTGCGCGGCCTTCGATCCCGACAGGCTGACCTCTCGGCTGTTCGGCCCGATGGAAGACGGCATCCCCGCGGTCGAGGAGGCCCGCGGCGGCACCCTGTGCCTGGAAGATATCGAGGCGCTCCCGGATGCCTTGCAGGCCCGCCTTCTGGGCTTTATCGCCGATCAGGGCAGCCCGGCCGAAACCCGCATTATCGCCATTTCCAACGCCCGCGGCGACGGCCGCCGGCCCGAGGATCTGCTGCGCCCCGACCTGTTCTATCGCCTGTCGGCCTTGCAGATCACCGTGCCGCCCTTGCGTGCGCGGGGCGAGGATATTCTGGCGCTGTTCACCCGCATGACCGAACAGTTCGCCGATGAATATGGCTGTGAACCGCCACAGGTGAACGCGCAGGAAGCGGCGCAGCTGTTGCAGGCCCCGTGGCCCGGTAACGTCCGCCAGCTGATCAACGTGGCGGAACGCGCTGTGTTGCAGAACCGGCGCGGTTCCGGCTCGATCACCTCGCTGCTGATGACCGAAGGCGACGAGGATCAGGCCCAGGCCACCACGACCGAGGGCAAGCCGCTGAAGGAATATGTCGAAAGCTTCGAAAAGATGCTGATTGACAACACGATGCGCCGCCACAAGGGCAGCATCGCGGCGGTGATGGACGAATTGTGCCTGCCGCGCCGCACCCTGAATGAGAAGATGGCGAAATACGGGCTGAGCCGCGGCGACTATCTGTGATTGGTCGGCGTCGTGCCTCGACGGCGCGATGCCGCCCCGGATTGCTGGTTCGACTGACCGCCGATCATGCGGGCGTAATCAGTTTCCCATTGAACTTTCGGCCCCGCCGCCCTTATGTTCAACATATGCGCGGTCATTCAACTGTCGGTTGATCCGTTCCGGGATGAGCGCGCCATCAGTTTCGCAGCGGAGGCTGGCCCGCCTGAAGGTGGCCGTCATCCGCCAAGAAAACCGCCCTGCGGCGCATTCAGTGCGAGGGCTGTCATTCGCTGCCCCTCAGCCCATGGCCGGGGCCAAGAGGTAACAGACGCGATGCAACGCGCGCGACTTTTCAAGGCGGAATTGCTGCGGGGACCAACCCCTGCATACGCCTGCGTCGCCGCGCCCGCGTCCCCATCATATCGCAGCCCTGACCAGCGTCCTGCCGCAAGCAGGCGTGTCAGGCTGCGCGAAAGAATCAACTATGGCAAAGAAAATGCTGATCGACGCCACGCATGCGGAAGAAACCCGCGTCGTCGTGGTGGATGGAACCAAGGTCGAGGAATTTGATTTCGAGACCGTCAACAAGCGCCAGCTTGCGGGCAATATCTATCTGGCCAAGGTAACGCGGGTTGAACCCTCGCTGCAGGCCGCATTCGTGGATTATGGCGGCAATCGCCACGGCTTTCTGGCCTTCGCGGAAATCCACCCGGATTATTACCAGATCCCCGCCGCCGACCGTCAGGCCCTGATGGAGGAAGAGCGCGCCTATGCCGAGGCCGTCGCCGCCGAGGAAGCCGCGCGCGAAAAATCCGGGGGCCGCAAGTCGCGCCGTCCGGCCCGTGCCGAAAAGGTCGAATCGGGTGACGAGACCGTCGCCTCGGACGAGATTCCGGGGATGGAGGTCGTCGATCACGCCGAGGAGGGCGCGGCCGAGGGCGAGGTCGCTGCCAAGGAGGCCGAAGCCGTTGAAGCCGACACCTCTGCGGCGGAAACGGCCGAGGTCGATGCCTCTGACGATAGTGCCGAGCGCGAAGCCGGCGATAAGGATGACAGCATCGAATCGGTCGCCGACGAGGACGTGACCGAAGAAATCCGCGCGCCGAAGAAACCGCGTGCGCGCCGCTACAAGATCCAGGAAGTCATCAAGGTCCGCCAGATCATGCTGGTGCAGGTGGTCAAGGAGGAACGCGGCAACAAGGGCGCGGCACTGACCACCTATCTGTCGCTGGCAGGCCGTTATTGCGTGCTGATGCCCAACACCGCGCGCGGCGGCGGGATTTCCCGCAAGATCACCAATGCCGCCGACCGCAAGAAGCTGAAAGACATCGCAGGCGAATTGAAGGTGCCGCAGGGTGCGGGTCTGATCATCCGCACCGCCGGCAGCCAGCGCACCCGGACCGAGATCAAGCGCGACTATGAATATCTGATGCGGCTGTGGGAACAGATCCGCGAACTGACCTTTGCATCCACCGCGCCGGCGCCGATCTATGAGGAAGGCGATCTGATCAAGCGCACGATCCGCGACCTTTACAGCCGCGAGATTGACGAGGTGCTGGTCGAGGGCGATCGCGGTTACCGCGTGGCCAAGGACTTCATGAAGATGATCATGCCGTCCCATGCCAAGAACGTGAAGCATTACACCGACCCGATGCCGCTGTTTGCGCGTTATCAGGTCGAGGGCTATCTGGCCGGCATGTTCAACCCGGTCGTGCAACTGAAATCGGGCGGCTATATCGTCATCGGCGTGACCGAGGCGCTGGTGGCCATCGACGTCAACTCTGGCCGGGCCACCAAGGAAGGCTCGATCGAGGATACGGCGACCAAGACCAACCTCGAAGCCTGCGACGAGGTGGCCCGCCAGCTGCGCCTGCGCGACCTTGCCGGGCTGATCGTCATCGACTTCATCGACATGGACGAGCGCAAGAACAACGCCGCCGTCGAAAAGCGCCTGAAGGACAAGCTGAAGACCGACCGCGCGCGGATCCAGGTCGGCAAGATCTCGGGCTTCGGGCTGATGGAGATGTCGCGCCAGCGGCTGCGTCCGGGGATGCTGGAATCGACCACGCAGCCCTGCGCGCATTGCCACGGCACGGGCCTGATCCGTTCCGATGACAGCCTTGCGCTGACCATCCTGCGCGCCATCGAGGAAGAGGGGACCCGCAAGCGGAGCCGCGAGGTGCTGGTGCGTGCGCCCATCGCCGTCGCCAACTTCCTGATGAACGCCAAGCGCGAACATATCGCCACCATTGAAAGCCGTTACGGCATGTCGGTGCGGGTCGAAGCCGATCCCTCGCTGACCTCGCCCGATTACGCGATCGAGAAGTTCAAGACCGCCACCCGTGCCGTTCCCGAAGTGATCGCCCCGGTGCTGTCGGTCGATGCGCAGCTGATGGCGCAGATCGACGAGGACGAAAACGTCGTCGAAGAAGCCGAGGAAATGGAGGCCGAAATCGCCGCCGAGATCAAGGCGGATGACGAGGCCAATGCGCGTGCTGAAAGCGAATCCGACGGCGAGGGTCGGGGCAAGCGCCGCCGCCGCCGCCGTCGCCGGGGTGGCAAGGACCGCGAGGATCGCGACGCCCAGAATGGCGAGGACGAGGACGAGACCTCGGAATCGCCGGTCATGGTGAAGGCGGTCGAGGAAACCGACGCCGAAGCCGCGCCCGCCGAGGACGCGCCCGAGGCACCGAAAACCCGCAGCCGCTCGCGCAGCCGGTCGCGGCGCAAACCCGTCGAGGCGGAAGCGGTCGTAGCCGAAGCAGTCGCGGCGGAAGAACCCGCCCCGGTCGCCGAAACGGTGGTCGAGGCTGTTGCAGACCCGGTTGCAGCCGATGCGCTGCTGGAAACCGAGGCCGGCCCGTTGGGCGATGATACCGCGTCAGCGCCTGTCGCCGATCAGCCTGAAACCCAAACGGATGCTACCGCTGCCGCAGTGGAACAGGCCGAAATCGTCAGCGAAGACAGCGCGCCTTCGGCCGAGGCCGCTGTGCCCGCGCCCGAACCCGAGCCCGAGCCCGAGCGGGTGGCGGAAACGGTCGGCGAATCGGTTGCCGCGGCAGAGGCCGAACCCGCCCCGGCACGGCCCAAGCGGCGCGGCTGGTGGTCGATCGGCTGACCCTGTCCCGCACACGCACAGCAAAGGCCCGCCACATGGCGGGCCTTTTGCATTGGATGCAGCGGGCCTGCACGCGGTGGGCTGACGACACTGTGACAGGCTGTCCACTGGCGCGGGCGGCGAAAATCTCTAGTCTCTCCGCATGTTTGGCATTGATCTGATAGACGCGAGCTTCCTGCCCGCCGCCTTTGTCGCCCTGCTGGCCGGGGTTGTGTCCTTCCTGTCGCCCTGCGTGCTGCCCATCGTGCCGCCCTATCTGGCCTATATGACCGGGGTGGGGGTGAACGGGCTGAAGACGGGCGAACGCAGCGCGGTGCCGGCGGCGCTGATGTTCGTGCTGGGTCTGTCGACGGTGTTTCTGGTCATGGGCTTCGCGGCATCCGCGCTTGGCCGGGCGTTTCTGGAATATCAGGTCTGGCTGGCCCGGATCGCCGGCGTCGCCGTCATCATCATGGGCCTGCATTTCCTGCATGTCTTCCGCATCCCGATCCTCGACCGCGAGGCACGGCTGGAGACCGGCGATCAAGGCGGATCGGCGCTTGGGGCCTACGTTCTGGGCCTCGCCTTTGCCTTTGGCTGGACGCCCTGCATCGGGCCGTTGCTGGGCACGATCCTGTCGCTGGCCGCCACCGATGCCGATGCCACGCGCGGCACCGCGCTGCTGGCGGTTTACGCGCTGGGGCTGGGCATCCCGTTCCTTCTGTCGGCGATCTTCATCAACCGCGCCATCGGGCTGATGAACCGCATCAAGCCGCATATGAAAGCGATTGAGCGGGTGATGGGCGTGTTGCTGATCGGCGTGGGGCTGATGCTGATCAGCGGACGTATGGCCGCCCTGTCTTACTGGATGCTGGAAACCTTCCCCGGCCTTGCCACGCTGGGTTAGCGCTTCACGTTCCGCTTCAGGTCGGCCAGCGTGATGGCGCGGGTTGCGAAGCTGAGGGTGAAATAGATTGCCGCCCCGCCAAAGACCAGCAGCGCCAGTTCCGGCAGGCGCGCCATGCCGATGCGGTCGGTCCAGCCATTGATGAACCACAGCGCCGCCGCCATCAGAGCCGAGGAAAGCAGGATCCGCGGCGCGGTCCGACGCACACGGGCATCGGCCTGCACCGACTGGCCCATGCCGCGCGTTCCCCGCCACAGCTGCGCAACCATTACCCACGCCGCAACCGAGGTGCCGATGGCCGCCGCCAGAAAGCCTACCGCGCCCATCAGCCCAAAGGCCACGGCGGCATTTACCACCATCGAGATGACGGCGTAGCGGAAGGGGGTCTTTGTGTCCTCGCGCGCGAAATACAGCGGTTGCAGGATCTTTTGCAGCACAAAGGCTGGCAGCCCAAGGGCATAGACGATCAGGGCATTGGCCGTCTGGCGGGTGTCAAAGGCGCTGAACTCTCCCCTTTCGAACAGGGTCGAGACCATGGGAACGGCGATGACACTGATCGCAAAGGCGGCCGGCAGGGTCAGGAACAGCCCGAATTCCAGCGCCCGCGAAAAGGCGGCTTGGCCGCCTTCGTGATCCTCGGCCCGCAGACGGCGGGCGAGTTCGGGCAGCAGAACGACGGCGACGGCGGCGCCGACGACGCCAAGCGGCAGCTGATACAGCCGGTCGGAATAGGACAGCCAGGCAATTGCGCCGTCGAAGAACGACCCGACCTGACGACCGACCAGCAGGTTGATCTGCACCACGCCGCCCGCGAACATGGCGGGCAGGGCGATGGCCAGCAGGCGGCGAAGGTCCGGGGTCAGGCGCGGTCGGCGGGGCAGGAAGGTCCAACCGGTGCGATGCGCGTCCCACCAGACCAGCCCCAGTTGCGCGATGCCGGTGATCGGCGTCGCCCATGCCAGCGTCAGGCCCAGATCCCAGCCGAACCAGCGGCCCAGATACATGGCGATGATGAACAGCAGGTTCAGCAGCACCGGGGCGGCGGCGGCGGCGGTAAAGCGGTGGTTCGCGTTCAACACCCCGCCCACCATCGAGGCCAGCGAGATCAGCAGGATATAGGGGAAGGTGATGCGGCCATATTCGACCGCCAGATCGAATCGTTCATCGCCGACAAAGCCCGCAGCCATCAGCCAGACCAGCCCCGGCATCAGGATCATCCCAAGTGCAGAAAAGATCATCAGCACGAAGCTGAGCCCCGCGAAGGCGTCGCGCGCAAAGCCCTGCGGGTCGTCGCCGCCTTCCAGTTTCTTGGAAAACATCGGCACGAAGGCGGTGTTAAAGGCCCCTTCTGCGAAAAAGCGGCGGAACATGTTGGGCAGGGACAGCGCGACCAGAAACGCCTCGGCCACGGGACCGGTGCCCAGCCATGCCGCCATCAGGATGTCGCGGACAAAGCCGGTGATGCGGGACAGAAATGTCCACAGCCCGACCGAGATGAACCCGGCCACCATTGATTTCTTCATGCTTATGCTCCTGCCCGCTCGGCGCCTTCACGGATTGCCTGACGCAGCCTTTTTTCCAGTGTCTCGCGGCGGCCTGCCTGATGCAGTTTCAGCCCGAAGGCGTCCTTGACATAGAAGCTGTCGACCACCTGCGCGCCATAAGTCGCGATGACCGCGCTGGCGATCTGGATGTGATTTGCGGCCAGCGTCCGGGTCAGGTCGTAAAGCAGGCCCGGACGGTCGCGGGTGTCGACCTCGACGATGGTATAGATTTCCGAACCCTCATTGTCGAAGGTGATGTGGGTCGGGAATTTGAAAGCGCGGTCGCGCTTCTTCATCTGGTCCTTGTCGGCAAAGGCGTCGCGCGCCACCACCTCGCCCTTCAGGGTCCGGTCGATCATCTTCGACAGACGCGGCAGGCGGTCGATGTCATAGGGGTGGCCCTCGGCATCCTGCACCCAGAATACGGCGGTCGCGAATCCGTCTTTCGAGGTATAGGTGCGCGCATCGACGACGTTCGCCCCGACCAAAGCCAGCGCGCCCGCCAGCCGCGAGAAGATGCCCGGATGATCGGACAGTACAAAAGCCGCCCGCGTGGCATCGCGGTCGGCATCGGGGTGCAGGTCGATGCGGATTTCGTTGTCCGAGATGCCCTTGAGCAGCTGCGCGAAAACGGCATGCGTTTCCGTGGGCAGCCCTTGCCAGTAATTCGCATAGTGGCGCGCGGTTTCGGCCCGGATGGCCTTTCCCTCCCACCCTTGGGCGGCGAGGTAATGGCGCAGCGACCGCTTGGCCTCATCACGGCGTTGATCGCGGTTCAATGCCTCCATCCCGCTGTCCAGAACGGTGGCGGTCTGTTCGTATAGCTGGCGCAGCAGCACGGCCTTCCAGTTGTTCCAGGTGCCGGGGCCGACGCCGCGAATGTCGCAAACGGTCAGCACCAGAAGCAGGTCAAGCCGCCGGCGCGATTTCACCGCCTTGGCGAAGTCACGGATGGTCCGGGGGTCCGAGATGTCGCGCTTCTGCGCCACATCCGACATCAGCAGGTGGTTGCGGACCAGCCATTCCACGGTCTCGATCTCATCGGGGGAAAAGCCCAGCCGTGTCGTCACACGCCGGGCGATCTGGGCCCCGATGATCGAGTGATCCTCGGGCCGGCCCTTGCCGATATCGTGCAGCAGCGTGGCCAGATACAGCACCCGCCGGTTGATCTCGCCGGCCATGATCCGGCTGGCGATCGGCAGATCCTCGACCTCACGGCCCTGTTCGATTTCCGACAGGGCGACGATGCATTGAATGGTATGCTCGTCCACCGTGTAGTGGTGGTAGACGTTGAACTGCATCATCGCCACGATGGGTTCGAATTCGGGGATGAAGGCGGACAGCACCCCCAATTCGTTCATCCGGCGCAGGGCGCGTTCCGGGTTGCCGTGTTTCAGCAACAGGTCAAGGAAGATCCGCACCGCTTCGGGGTTTTCGCGCATGTCCTCGTCGATCAGATCGAGGTTCGATGCCACCTGCCGCATCGCTTCGGGATGGATGAGGATGCCGGTGCGCAGCGCCTCTTCATAAAGGCGCAGGATGTTCAGCGGGTCCTTCAGCGCGGTATCGGGATCGGAAAATGTCAGGCGCCCGGCGTTTTCGGCAAAGCCCGGCCGCATCTTCTTGCGCCGGCGAAAGATGCGTTCCAGCAGCGGTTGCTGAAAGACGTGGCGACTTTCCAGCGCGGCCAGGAAGACGCGGGTCAGGTCACCCACGCGGGTGGCATGGCGGAAATAGTCCTGCATGAACAGCTCGACCCCGCGCCTGCCGGGGCGGTCGTGATAGCCCATGCGGCGCGCCACCTCGACCTGCATGTCAAAGGACAGCACGTCGACGGGCCGCCCTGCGATCAGGTGCAGGTGGCAGCGCACGGCCCAAAGGAAATCCTCGGCCTGCCAGAAGGCCAGGTGTTCCTCGCGCGAGAAGAAGCCAAGATCGACCAGCTGCGCGGCGCGTTCGACCCGGTGAATGTATTTCGCGATCCAGTACAGCGTTTGCAGGTCGCGCAACCCGCCCTTGCCTTCCTTGACGTTGGGTTCAAGGACATAGCGCTGTCCACCCTGCCGGGTATGACGCTGGTCGCGCTCGGTCAGCTTTGCCTCGATGAATTCGGGGACTGTGCGGTCGAACAGCTCGGCCCACAGCCGGTCGCGCAGCGTTTCCGCCAGCGAGATCTGGCCCGCAACCGGGCGATGTTCCACCATCGAGGTGCGGATGGTCATGTCCTGCGCGGCCAGTCGCAGGCAGTCATCGATGCTGCGGGTGGCGTGGCCGACCTTCAGCTTCAGGTCCCACAGCATGTATAGCATGGATTCCACCACGCTCTCGGCCCAGGCAGAGGTCTTGTACGGCGTCAGGAACAGCAGATCGACATCGGATTGCGGGGCCATTTCGGCCCGGCCGTAACCGCCGACGGCCAGCACGGCCAGATGCTCTGCCTCGGTGGGCGAAAGGATCGGGTGCAGGTGGGTGGTGGCGACGTGGTAAACCGTGGTGACGATGGCGTCGGTCAGGCTGGCAATGGCGCGCACCGTCTCGCGCGCGGCGCGCGGGTGGGTGTCGAAGCCGGCGATGATGTCATCCATCGCGGCTGTGCGCGCGGCCTGCAGGGTGGCCACCGTTTCAGCGCGGACCGCACGGGCATCAGGGGCAGATTTCAGCCTTGCATCCAGGTCCGGCAGGAAGATTGCAGGATCGAATATCGAATGCGCCCCGGGCAATGCCGGGGCGCTTTGGGGCAGGGTTTCGCCGGCGGAGCTCAAGTCAGAGCCCGAAGCCGCCGCCGAAGCTGCGCGGGGCGGGGTCGATGATGACGACCCTGCCATTGTTGATCGTGGCGATCGACATGCCGCGTTCATTGGTGCCGTTCGGGCGCAAGCGGAAGACGCCGTTGACGCCGGTAAAGCCGGCCGAGCGGGTCAGCCCGATGGTGTTCACCGCGTTCTTATTGCCCGAGCCGGCAAGCGCGGCGATTGCGGCCACGCCGTCGTAACCCAGCGAGCCGAGGTCATGCGGTGCTTCGCCGTAAGCGCCGCGGTAGCGGTTGATGAAATCGCCCTGCAGCGTGGTGTCTGGCAGTGCAAACCAGCCGCCCTGGACACCTGGCAGCGACAGCCGCGCGGCCGGGATGTCCCAGCGAGTCAGGCCCATGAACTGCGTCTGCGCCGAGGTGACACCGGCGGCATTCAGCTTGTCCGTCAGATAGGGCAGCACGGCCTGTTGGTTGGCAGTCATGAAGATGGCGTCGATGCGCCCCGATTTTGCCGCCTCGGAAACTGCCGGGATGATCGCGTCGATACCATCCTGCGACAGCGCGTGCTGTTGCTTGCCGGTCAGGGTGGCGCGGTTCTGGGCGATGGCAGTTTCGATCGCGCCCGCGCCGATCTGGCCGGCCGGGTCGTTTTCATAGACCATCAGGAAGCGCCGCAAGCCTTGCTTGACGCCATAGCCGACCAGCCGGTCGGCGACGTTCTGGAAAGTATTCCCCAAAACATAGACGTTGCCGCCCGCGATTTCGGCATTGTTCGAGAAGGACAGCACGTTGAGGTTATTATCCTTCATCGCATTGCCGACGGCATTGGCCGAATCGGCAAACAGCGGACCTAGGATGATCTTCGCGCCCTCGGCCGCTGCCTTTTCTGCGGCCTCGACGGCAGAGGCTTCGGCCGGGGTGGTGGTATAGACGCGCAGGTCGATTCGCGCGCCGCGCGCATCAGATGCCGCCATCCGCGCCGAATTGGCCAGCGAACGCCCGAGCCAGTCGAGATCCGCATTCCCGGTGCCGCCCGGCACCAGCAGTGCGACCTGCACAGGCTGGCTGGGGTCAATTTGTGGCCCGATGGCGGGTCCCGAACGGCCGAGGCTGGTGGGTTGGCAGGCAGCGACCGCAAGACCGGCTGCCACGATGCCCGCCTGCGCGGCACGCCGCGAGATTCGCTTGGCAATGGTGAACATCACTTTGATTCCCTATTGTCAGGTTGTTGTGGCTTTGCGCCGCAGCCTATTCACAACACCCTGCCTTGGCAACGCAGGGCCAACCAAGCGAGCCTGACGTGACCGACCAAAGCGACGCCCCCCGACCGCTTCCCGCCCGGATCGAGGCGCCCCGGCTTGATCCGGGGTTGTATCTTGTTGCGACCCCGATCGGCGCTGCGCGCGACATCACCCTGCGCGCATTGGATGTGCTGAATGCGGCGGACGTTTTGGCGGCCGAGGATACGCGGACCATGCGCCACCTGATGGACATTCACGGCGTGCCCCTGCGTGGCAGGCGGATCATCGCCTATCACGACCATAACGAGGGCCGTCAGGGTGGACCGCTGGTCGAGGCGCTGGGTGCCGGCAAATCTGTTGCCTATTGCTCGGATGCGGGAACACCGCTGGTTGCCGATCCGGGATTTCGCCTGGCACGTGAAACCGTAGCGGCAGGCGGACGCGTGCACGCGGTCCCGGGCGCGTCTGCCGCGCTGGCGGCGCTGACGGCTGCAGGCCTTCCCAGTGATCGCTTTCTGTTCGCGGGTTTCGCCCCGCAGGCGTTGGGTGCCCGCCGGAGCTGGCTGGCCGAGGTCGCCGCCACCGACGCGACCGCGATTATCTTCGACAGCCCCAGACGCGTTAAGCAAACCTTGGGAATTTTATGCGAGATTGATCCGAATCGTCATACTGTCCTGTGTAGGGAACTGACCAAGAAGTTCGAAGAAGTCATGCGGGGGACCGCTGCTGAAATCGCCGCCCGCATTCCAGATGGTGGCGTTAAGGGCGAAGTTGTCCTGCTGCTGGACCGGCCGGCCGCGCAGGTCGTCGACGAGGCCGATGTAGAAGCGGCGCTTGCGGCGCTGCTGGAAGAAATGTCCGTTCGCGACGCCGCCGCCGTCGTTTCGGACCAGTTCGGAATTGCGCGGCGGGATGCCTATCAACTGGCCCTGTCGCTGGGAAAGGATCGCTGATGCAGCTCTGCTTTGATTTCGATCGGGTTCCCGTCACACCTGTGGTGCTTCCGCAGACTGCGCCTGCACAATCCTTGCCGTGCGTCTCTAATGCGCGTCGTGCTCGTGGTCGGACAGCATATCAGGCGGGCCTGATGGCCGAGGCTTCGGTCGCCGATCATTACCGGCGTGCCGGATATGAATTGGTTCAGATGCGCTGGCGCGGCAAGGCCGGGGAAATCGACATGATCCTGCGGCGCGACGGCCAGTATATATTCGTCGAGGTAAAGGCATCGCGGGATTTTTCCCGCGCCGCCGATCGTCTGACGCGACGCCAGATGGACCGAATCTGTCGAGCCGCCTGTGAGTTCTGTGGCACTCTGCCGACTGGCCAATTGACGGACATGCGACTGGACGCGGCATTGGTTGACCAGTTCGGCCGGATCGAAATCATCGAGAATGCCTTTTGGGAGCAATAGGGCCGGCACCATCGCGGCTTGATCTGCGGCGCATAACGTCCGACAACGCGGCAAAACAGAGGATGCCGCCATGAGCCTTTATGTCGCCCTG
Organism: Paracoccus xiamenensis; assembly: GCF_011308835.1. Taxonomy (GTDB): domain Bacteria; phylum Pseudomonadota; class Alphaproteobacteria; order Rhodobacterales; family Rhodobacteraceae; genus Paracoccus; species Paracoccus xiamenensis. Next base: position 91,529 of record NZ_JAAOHY010000006.1, read on the forward strand.
CAGATGGACCCGATCGAAGATGTGGCCATTGATGCAGACAGCACCTTTCGCATCGGCATTGAGGCCGAGGCGCGCGGTCACAGGCTTTTCCAGTATACGGTTGATCGGCTGACCTATCGCGCGGGCCGAGTTTATGCGCGTGGCCGCCCGGTTACCCTTCGCCGCGAGCAGGGCAATCACGTGGATTTCGGCGACTGGGCGGTTGTCGATCTGAAAGAATTTGATGTCGTCTGGCTGCGTCAGGATCCGCCCTTCGATATGGGCTATGTCACCTCGACCCATCTGCTGGACCGGGTCCGCGACGACACTCTGGTGGTCAATGATCCGTTCTGGGTTCGCAACAGCCCCGAAAAACTGATGGTGCTGGATTTTCCCGATCTCACGCCCGAAACCCTGATCACGCGTGACGTGGCTGAGATCCGTGCCTTCCGCGAGGCCCATGGCGATATCATCGTCAAGCCTCTTTACGGAAACGGTGGCGCGGGGGTGTTCCATTTGCGTCCTGACGATCCGAATCTGTCCTCGCTGATGGAACAGTTCGCCGGGATCAATCGCGAGCCGGTGATCGCACAGCGTTACCTGCCGGAGGTCAAGAGCGGCGACAAGCGCATCATTCTGGTTGACGGGGAGCCGATCGGCGCCATCAACCGCGTCCCCGCCCAAGGCGAGGCGCGGTCGAACATGCATGTCGGTGGCCGACCGGAAAAGACCGGGCTCACACCGCGCGAGCGGGAAATCTGCGCCGCAATCGGTCCAACCTTGCGCGAAAAGGGACTGCTGTTCACTGGTATCGACGTGATTGACGGCTGGCTGACCGAAATCAACGTCACCTCGCCAACGGGCCTGCAGGAATTGGAGCGTTTCGACGGTGTGAACGGCGCTGCAGCGATTTGGGATGCTATTGAGCGCAAGGTTGCCGCGCGGCAGGGCTGATAGGCATTAAGCTGCATTGAGCAGGGCGAAGGCTGCCGCATTCGCCCTGTTGCAGCTGTGCATCCGAGCGGTTCGCTTTGAGGCGGCGCTCTCTGACGTCACCCAACTCGCGCGCGTCAGCGGTTCACTCTGGTTATTCTCTCATTTGAAGGCCACTCTTGCCCGTGCGGTGGAGGGGGCTCATGCAGTGCGACGCAATTGAGACGGGCGGTTCAGGTCCGCCGAATTGCAGGGTGACGAGTCCAATCGGCTGCAAATACGAACCTCGCGGGTCGTGGTGTCCTGACGACTGGTCGAAAAAAGTGTTTTGTGGTCCTGCATCGGGTGGCAGCGACGATCAGCATATACAGTTGACTGCGCTCGACTGGCGCCTCGGACAGCGGTTGGTGCTGCGCGAGTTTCTCCGTCCTGCGGCACGTGGGCAAAGGGCATCTGGTGTCGATATGGCCCCGAGCAGCTATTACCTTTCCGCAGGCGCAGTGCTTAGTGATGCGGGCGAAATGACTCCGCACAGTGTCGGTGTCCCCCCCCTTCTATCCTTTCACCGCCTCACCCGCCGGCGACAAAAGGCAGGCGATAGCTGAGTGCTTCGGCGACATGTTCGCCCCGCACGTCAGGGCTTTCGTCCAGATCTGCGATGGTGCGCGCGGTGCGCAGAACGCGGTGATAGCCGCGCGCGGTCAGGCCCAGCCGATCAGCCGCGCGGCGAATCAGATCGCGGCCGTCGGGGTCGGGCTGGGCGATCTGTTCCAGCAGCGCGGGTGGGGTTTCCGAATTGCAGCGCGGCCCCGTCGGGCCAAGGTCGAACCGGGTGAATCGGGCGCTTTGGCGGTCCCGCGCTGCGGCGACGCGCGTTGCGACCTGGGCAGAGCGGTCGCCCGCCGGCGGCAGGTCGAGGTCGTCGAGGCTTACGGCGGGCACCTCGATCCGCAGGTCAAAGCGATCCATCAGCGGGCCGGAGATCTTGCCGAGGTAATCCTCGCCACAGTTGGGGACGCGGGCGCAGGCGCGGGCCGGATCGGCCAGGTAACCGCAGCGGCAGGGATTGGCTGCAGCGACCAGCAGGAAGCGGCAAGGATAGCGGATATGGGCGTTGGCGCGGGCGACGGTGATTTCGCCGGTCTCGATGGGCTGGCGCAGGGTGTCCAGCACCTGACGCGAGAATTCGGGAAACTCGTCCAGGAACAGCACGCCGTTATGGGCGAGGCTGATTTCGCCCGGTTTCGCGCCGCGCCCGCCGCCGACAAGTGCGGCCATCGAGGCCGTGTGATGCGGGTCGCGATAGGGGGCATGGCGCGGAATGCCGCCGTCCTTCAGAAGCCCGGCGAGGGAATGGATCATCGAGGTTTCCAGCGCCTCGGCCGGGGTCAGCGGCGGCATCAGGCCGGGCAGGCGGGCGGCGAGCATGGATTTACCGGCGCCGGGTGGGCCGACCATCATCAGGTGGTGCCGGCCTGCCGCTGCGATTTCCAGCGCGCGTTTGGCGCGTTCCTGGCCCTTCACCTCTTGCAGGTCGCTGCGGGATGCGGGTTGGGCAGCCTGCCCCGGCTGGGCGCGGGTCAGGGGCGTGCGGTCGGTCAGGTGGTCGATGACGTGGCGCAAGTGGCTGGCGGCGAAGACGGGCACTGTGCCGACCCATGCGGCTTCGGGGCCGCAGGCTGCCGGGCAGATCAGGGCGCGGTCGTCCTCGGCCGCGGTCATGGCGGCGGGCAGGGCGCCGGTGACCGGGGCCAGCCGGCCATCAAGGGCCAACTCGCCCAGTGAAACCAGATCCGACAGCGCCTCGGCCGGCAGGATTTCCAGCGCCGCAAGCACCGCAAGCGCGATGGGCAGGTCGAAATGCGACCCTTCTTTCGGCAGATCGGCGGGCGAGAGGTTCACGGTGATCCGCCTTGACGGAAGCGCGATTGCCAGCGCGCCAAAGGCGGAACGCACGCGTTCGCGCGCCTCGGACACGGCCTTGTCGGGCAGGCCCACAATCGCGAAACCCGGCAGCCCCGCGCCGACCGAGGCCTGCACCTCGACCAGACGGCCCTCGACCCCCTCGAAGGCGACCGTGTAAGCGATGGCGACCATGTTAACCTCTTTTCGGGGCAAGCTAGGCCGCGCCTGCTTAAAGAATGGTTAACATCTGCATGGACGGGTTTCCTTGCCGTTCGGGGTTTGGTCGCATATCTGCGGGATACAGCAGTCATGGAGGCGCCGATGCAGGGCAGCCGTATTCTTCTGGTGATTGGCGGCGGCATCGCGGCCTATAAGTCCCTGACCCTGATCCGCGATCTGCGGCGCGAGGGGTGTCGCGTCGTGCCGGTCCTGACCCGCGCGGCCGAGGAATTCGTGACCCCGCTTTCGGTGGCGGCGCTGGCGGCCGAGGACGTTCATCGCGACCTGTTCGATCTGACGCGCGAGGCAGAGATGGGCCATATCCAGCTGTCGCGCGACGCTGATCTGGTGGTGGTGGCGCCCGCCACGGCGAACCTGATGGCGAAAATGGCGAATGGGATTGCGGACGATCTGGCCTCGACCCTGCTGATGGCGACGGACAAGCGGGTGCTGATCGCGCCGGCGATGAATGTGCGCATGTGGCTGCATCCCGCGACGCAGCGGAACCTGGAAGTTCTAAAGGGCGACGGCATTCTGGTCGTGGGGCCCGATGACGGCGATATGGCCTGCGGTGAGTTTGGCCCCGGTCGCGCGGCGGAGCCGCCGGCGATTGTCGCGGCCATTCGCGAGGCATTGGCGGCCGAAGGCGGCGCGCGGCCGCTGACCTTGCCAGAGACGTCACCCAACCCCGCGCGGCCCGCGCCGCTGCGCCTTGGGCCGAATGTCGCGGTGGGACCGCTGAGCGGTCGGCATGTCGTGGTGACCTCGGGGCCGACGCAGGAAGCGATTGATCCGGTGCGCTATATCTCGAACCGTTCATCGGGCGCGCAGGGGACGGCGATTGCGGCCGCGCTGCGCGATCTGGGTGCGAAAGTCAGCTTTGTCACCGGCCCGGCCAGCGTTGCGCCGCCCGAGGGCGTGACGGTGATCCCGGTTGAAACCGCCGACGAAATGCGCGCCGCGGTCGAGGCCGCGCTGCCGGCTGATGCGGCGGTGATGGCGGCGGCTGTGGCGGATTGGAAAGTCGCCAATGCCGCCGGCAGCAAGATCAAGAAAGATACCAGCGGCCAGTTCCCGACGCTGGAATTTGCGGAAAACCCGGACATCCTGGCATGGATCAGCAAACTGGCCGCCCGACGCCCGCGTCTGGTCGTGGGCTTTGCGGCGGAAACCAATGACGTCGTTGCGAATGCCACCGCCAAGCGCAAGCGCAAGGGCAGCGACTGGATCGTGGCCAATGACGTCTCGACCGGGAGCGGCACGTTTGGCGGCAAGGACAACACGGTCACGCTGATCTCGGATGCGGGGGCGGAAAGCTGGCCCCGCATGGGCAAGGACGAGGTAGCGAAGAAGCTGGCCGGGCGAATCGCGGAGGCCTTGCGGTGAGAACCTATCTGGACTGGAACGCGACCACGCCGCTGCGCGAAGAAAGCAAGGCAGCGATGCGCGCCGCGATGGAGATGGAGGGCAACCCCTCGTCCGTCCACAGCGAAGGGCGGGCTGCCAAGATGGCGATGGAACGCGCGCGCGAACAGGTCGCCGTGGCGCTTGGCGCGGAAGGGGCGGATGTGATCTTCACCTCGGGCGCGACCGAGGCGGCGGCGATGGTTCTGGCCGGGCAGGGCGTTTCCTGCGCGGCGGTCGAACACAGCGCCATCAAGGCATGGTGTGACGCGGATCTGGCCGTGGACGGCAATGGGATCGTGACCGTGCCGGACCCCAGCCGCGCCAGCCTGCAACTGGCAAATAACGAAACCGGGGTGATTCAGTCGCTGCCCGAGGGGCTGGCCTCCAGCGATTTGACGCAGGCGTTCGGAAAAATTCCCTTTGCGTTCAATTGGCTGGGTGTTACCGCCGGTTTCGTCAGCGCGCATAAGCTGGGCGGCCCGAAAGGTATCGGCGCGCTGATCGTGAAGAAAGGGACAGAGGTTCCCGCCCTGATCCGCGGCGGCGGACAGGAACAGGGTCGCCGTGGCGGCACCGAAAATATGATCGGGATCATGGGATTCGCGGCGGCAGCCGTTGCCGCGCAGCGCGATCTGGAAGCCGGTCTGTGGGATGAGGTCGCCGCCCGCCGCGACGCGTTAGAGGCGCGTTTGCTGGCATCGGCCCCCGGTGCCGTCATTGCAGGAAAAGATGCACGGCGCTTGCCGAATACGACCTGCATTCTTACATCGGGCTGGAAGGGTGAAACGCAGGTCATGCAGATGGATCTGGCAGGATTTGCGGTGTCAGCGGGATCGGCCTGTTCTTCGGGCAAGATCCGGGCCAGCGGCACGCTTCAGGCGATGGGTTTTGATGACAGTACCGCGCAATCGGCGATCCGCGTATCCATAAGCCCGGCTTTGGGTGACGATCAGATCAACCGATTTGCGGATGCGTGGGAAACCGCGTATTCACGCTGGCGCGGCAGGAATGGCTAGGCTACTGCCCAGCCGAAGGAAGGACAAAGGATGAACGTGACCACCGATCTTGAGGTGCGTGAGGGTGTTGACCGTGAGACGGTCGAGACCGTCGCCAATATGGGCAGCTACAAATATGGCTGGGACACGGAAATCGAGATGGAATACGCCCCCAAGGGCCTTTCCGAAGATATCGTCCGTCTGATCAGCCAGAAGAACGAAGAGCCCGAATGGATGACCGAATGGCGTCTGGCGGCCTATCGCCGCTGGGTCACCATGCAGGAACCCAAATGGGCGATGCTGAACTATCCTGAAATCGATTTTCAGGAACAATATTACTATGCCCGTCCGAAAAGCATGGAAGTAAAGCCGAAATCGCTGGACGAGGTCGACCCGAAGCTGCTGGCGACCTATGAAAAGCTGGGCATTCCGCTGAAGGAACAGATGATTCTGGCCGGCGTCGAAGGTGCTGGCGAAACCCCGTCCGAAGGCCGCAAGGTCGCCGTCGACGCGGTTTTCGATTCGGTCAGCGTCGGCACCACCTTCAAGGACGAGCTGAAGAAAGCGGGCGTGATCTTCTGTTCGATTTCCGAAGCGATCCGGGAATATCCCGATCTGGTGAAGAAATATCTGGGCAGCGTCGTGCCGCCGACCGACAACTTCTATGCGACGCTGAACAGCGCCGTGTTTTCGGATGGCAGCTTCGTATATATCCCGCCGGGCGTGACCTGCCCGATGGAACTGTCGACCTATTTCCGCATCAATGCGGAAAATACCGGGCAGTTCGAACGGACGCTTATCATCGCAGATAAAGGGTCTTACGTCAGCTATCTGGAAGGTTGCACCGCGCCCAAGCGCGACACTGCGCAGCTGCACGCTGCCGTCGTCGAGATCGTGATTCTGGAAGATGCCGAGGTGAAATACTCGACCGTCCAGAACTGGTTCCCCGGCGATGAAGAAGGCAAGGGCGGCATCTACAACTTCGTCACCAAGCGCGCCGATTGCCGCGAGGCCCGCGCCAAGGTGATGTGGACGCAGGTGGAAACCGGCTCGGCGATCACCTGGAAATACCCGTCCTGCATCCTGCGGGGCGAGGAATCTTCGGGCGAGTTCTATTCCATCGCCATCGCCAACAACATGCAGCAGGCCGATACCGGCACCAAGATGATCCATCTGGGCAAGAATACGCGTTCGCGCATCGTGTCCAAGGGAATCTCGGCCGGGAAGGCGCAGAACACCTATCGCGGGCTGGTGTCGATGCACCCGCGCGCGACCAACAGCCGCAACTATACGCAATGCGACTCGCTTCTGATCGGCGATAAATGCGGTGCCCACACCGTGCCCTATATCGAGGTGAAGAATAACAGCAGCCGGGTCGAGCATGAGGCGACGACCTCCAAGGTCGATGACGAACAGCTGTTCTACTGCCGTCAGCGCGGCATGGACGAGGAACAGGCGGTCGCGGTCATCGTGAACGGCTTCGTGCGCGACGTGCTGCAGGCCCTGCCCATGGAGTTCGCCATGGAGGCGCAGTCACTGGTGGCGATCTCGCTGGAAGGCTCCGTCGGATGAGGCGGGATAATCTCCGAAAGCTGATCGTCCCCGCCATGGCTGCGGTAGGCGTCTATGCAAGCGCCGGTCTCTGGGCCCAAGGAAGCTATACTGCTTTCAAGGGAGGGCTGGCTGCCTTGGTATTCACGTTGCTGGCGGAATTTATTGCGGGGCTTCTTGCCAGAGGTCGTCAATGATCGTCACCACGACCCCCAGCGTCGAGGGGCGCCGGATCGCCGCCTATCACGGCGTCGTCACCGGCGAGACGATTATCGGAGCGAATATTTTTCGTGACCTGTTCGCAGGTATTCGCGACATCGTCGGCGGGCGTTCGGCCAGCTACGAAGGCGCTTTGGCTGAAGCCCGTTCGACCGCGATGAACGAAATGCAAGACCGCGCTGCCGCGCTTGGTGGCAATGCGGTCGTGGGCGTCGATCTCGATTACGAGGTCATCAACAACATGCTGATGGTGTCGGCCTCTGGCACCGCCGTCACGATCGACTGAGGAACAAAATGCTGAAAATTGAAAACCTGCACGCCAAGCTTGAAGACGAGGGCAAGCAGATCCTCAAGGGTGTTACGCTGGAAGTTCCGGCGGGCGAGGTTCATGCCATCATGGGGCCGAACGGCTCAGGCAAATCTACGCTGTCCTATGTGCTTTCGGGCCGCGACGGCTATGAGGTGACCGAGGGCGAGGCGACCCTGAACGGCGAGGACCTGCTGGAGCAGGAGCCCGAGGAACGCGCCGCCGCCGGCCTGTTCCTGGCCTTCCAGTACCCGGTCGAGATCCCCGGCGTCGGCAACCTGACCTTCCTGCGCACCGCCGTGAACGCACAGCGCAAGGCGCGGGGTGAGGAAGAACTGTCCGCCGCCGATTTCCTGAAGGTCGTTCGCGAAAAGGCGAAATCGCTGGATATCGACGCCGATATGCTGAAGCGTCCGGTCAATGTCGGCTTTTCAGGTGGCGAAAAGAAGCGCAACGAGATCCTGCAGATGGCCATGCTGGAGCCGAAGATGTGCATCATGGACGAGACCGATTCCGGTCTGGACGTCGATGCGATGCGGCTGGTGGCCAAGGGCGTGAACGCTCTGCGCGCGCCTGATCGCAGCTTCCTTGTCATCACCCACTATCAGCGCCTGCTGGACCATATCCAGCCCGACGTGGTCCATATCATGGCCGATGGCCGGATCGTCCGCACCGGTGGGCCTGAATTGGCGCTGGAAGTCGAAAAGAACGGCTATGCCGACATCCTCGCGGCGGAGGCAGGCTGATGGCGGATACCGCAGTTCTGACCCACGAGGCGGGGGCGGCCGATCCGGGCCTTGCCGCCCGGCTGGGGGCGCTGGATCTGCCGGCGGGCGGCTTTACCGCACCGGCGCGCAAGGCGGCGCTGGCACGCTTTGAAAAGATGGGCCTGCCGCGCGGTCGCGACGAATATTGGCGCTATACCGACCCGTCGGCCTTCAACGCCGCTGTGCCTGCGCCCATGGACATCGCCGATAGCGGGCCGGACGGGCCGCTGTTCGAGGATCTGGACCGGCTGCGGCTGGTCTTCGTGGACGGGGTGTTTGACGCCGCTGCCTCGGACGATCTGGCGCTGGAAGGCGTCGAGATCGACACGCTGGCCGCCGCCGAAGGGCAGGCCGGGCACTGGGCGGCCGATGTCTATGGCACGCTGGAGGCCGAAGGCCAGACCCGCGTGGCGCGTCCCTTCGGCGCGCTGAACACGGCTGTGGCGCGCGATGGCGCGCTGATCCGGGTGACCGGCAAGCCCTCGCGTCCGATCCACCTGATCCACCGCCGCGCCGATGACAGCGCCGATGTCTATTTCCACCACGTCATTGTGGTCGAACCGGGGGCCGAGGTCACGGTTCTGGAAACCGGCATGACCGGCGCCCGCTCGAACTATGTGATCGAGGTTGACGTGCGCGAAGGCGGCAGCTTCCACCATATCACCGCCAAGCGCGCGGGCTATCAGAAGCTGGGTTGGGGCGGGATCTTTGCCCGCGTCGCCGCCAAGGCGCTGTTCAAGTCCTTCAACCTGTCGCTGAACGGTACGCTGATGCGCCACGAGGCGGTGATCGACATCGTTGGCGATGACGCTGTGGCCCATATCGCGGGCGCGGTGCTGGGCGATGGCAAGAACGGCGATTTCGCCCATGACGACACCGTTTTCATCACCCATGGGGCCGAACGCGGGGAATCGCGTCAGGTCTTCAAAAAGGTGCTGAAAAACGGCGCCAAGGGCATTTTCCAGGGCAAGATTCTGGTCCAGCCCGGCGCGCAGAAAACCGACGGCTATCAGATCAGCCAGGCGCTGCTGCTGGACGAAGACAGCCAGTTTCTGGGCAAGCCGGAACTGGAAATCTATGCCGATGACGTCCAATGCAGCCACGGCTCGACCACCGGCGCGATTGACGAAACGGTGCTGTTCTACCTGCGCTCGCGCGGGGTGCCCAAGGGGCGCGCCATTGTGCTGATGGTGCTGTCGTTCCTCGCGGACGCATTGGCCGAGGTCGAGGATGAAAGCCTGCGCGAACAGATCAGCGAACGTCTGGACGCATGGCTGACAAGGCACGCATAAGCGCGGGGATCGCGCCCCGCGTTCTGGCCAGTTGGCGCCGGCCCGGACAGGTCGTGCGCGAGCTGTCGCCAATGTCCGAAGGCGCCATGCTGGCGGTGCTGATGGGGGCGATGCTGGTCTTCCTGATCGCGCAGGCCCCCGGTCACGCCCGCGCCGCGGCGCTGGATCCGGCCGTGCCGATGGCCGGCCGGATGGCCGGCGCGCTGACAGCGGTGCTGCTGATGATGCCGCTGGTGGCCTATGCGGTCGCTTCGCTGGTGGCATTTGCGTCGCGGCTGACACCCTGGCGGCTTGAGGGCGAGGATTCGCGGCTGGCGCTGTTCTGGGCGCTGCTGGCAATCTCGCCCGCAATGCTGCTGTCGGGATTGGTCGAGGGGCTGATCGGCCCCGGTGCACCGCTGTCCCTGACCCGCCTGGTTGCGGGCTTGGGCTTTTTGTTCATCTGGGGCGCGGGCCTGCGCGCCCTTTCGAGGCCGGCATGAGACTGAATGATCTGCTGATCCTGACGCAAAACTCGGTCCGCAATCCGGCGCTGGCGGTGCGTCAGCTGCAATCGCTCGACCTGCCGATGCAGGCGCGCTGGATGGCGCTGCTGGTCGTGGTGGCGCTGTCGGCGATCCTCGGCACCTTGGCGGTGCGGCTGTTCCCGGCATTGGCCGATGGCGGTTTGAGCATCCCGGTCCTGTCGCCGATGGCACGGGTGGCGCTGCAAACGGCCGGCATGGTGCTGACCGCCTGGCTGATCGCCACCGTGGGCCGCAGCTTTGGCGGGGTGGGCGATTTCCCGGACGCGCTGCTGATCGTCATCTGGCTTGAATTCCTGCTGATGTCCGCGCAGGCGGCGCAGATCGTCCTGATGCTGGTCTTCCCCTTCCTTGGCAGCATTCTGGGCATCGTGGCCCTTGTCCTTGTCGTCTGGCTGAGCGTTCAGATGATCAAGGCGCTGCATGGTTTTTCCAGCGCGGCACTGGTCTTTCTGGGCCTTCTGGGCGCGACGCTGGTGACGCTGATCTTCCTGACGGTAATGGCCGGTGCCCTCGGCCTGATGCCGGAACTGCCCGCAGAGGTATCCCCATGAGCTTCGATGTCGAATCCGTTCGCGCCGATTTCCCGATCCTGTCGCGGCAGGTGAACAATCGCCCGCTGGTCTATCTGGACAATGGCGCCAGTGCCCAGAAGCCCAAGGTGGTGATCGACGCCATCACCCGCGCCTATGAGGGCGAATACGCCAATGTCCATCGAGGCCTGCACTATCTGTCCAACCTGGCGACGGAAAAATACGAAGCCGTGCGCGGCATCATCGCCCGCTTTCTGAACGCCCCGCATGAGGACGAGGTGATCTTTACCTCGGGCGCGACCGAGGCGATCAATCTGGTCAGCTATGGCTGGGCGGGCCCCCGTTTTCAGCCCGGCGACGAGATCGTGCTGTCGGTTCTGGAACACCACGCCAACATCGTGCCCTGGCACTTCCTGCGCGAACGGCAGGGCGTGGTGCTGAAATGGGTCGAGCCCGAACCCGACGGCTCGCTTCCGCCTGAAAAGGTACTGGGCGCCGTGGGGCCGAAGACCAAGCTGATCGCGGTCACGCATATGTCGAACGTGACCGGCACGGTCGTCGATGTGGGCGCGATCGCACGCGGAACCGATGTTCCGGTGCTGGTTGATGGCAGTCAGGCGGCGGTGCATTTGCCGGTGGATGTGGGCGCGCTTGGCGTCGATTTCTATACCATTACCGGCCACAAGCTTTACGGCCCCTCGGGTTCGGGCGCGATTTGGATCCGCCGCGAAAGGCAGGCCGAGATGCGCCCCTTCATGGGCGGCGGCGACATGATCCGCACGGTGACGCGTGACGGCGTCGACTATGCCGATGCGCCGCTGAAATTCGAGGCCGGCACGCCGGGCATCGTCAACCAGATCGGTCTGGGCGTGGCGCTGGAATACATGATGGGTCTGGGCATGGAAAACATCGCCACCCATGAAAAGGTTCTGCGCGACTATGCGCGCGAGCGCCTGCGCGAGTTGAACTGGCTGCATATCCAGGGGGATGCGCCCGACAAGGGGGCGATCTTCTCGATGACCATGGACGGCGCGCATGCCCATGACGTGGCCACAATTCTGGACAAGCGCGGCATCGCCGTGCGCGCCGGCAGCCATTGCGCCATGCCGCTGATGGATTTCTTTGGCACCACCGCCACGGCGCGGGCCAGCTTTGGCATGTACAATACCAAGGCCGAGGTGGACGCCCTTGTCGACGGCCTGCAATTCAGCCGAGAGCTGTTTGCCTGAGCCTATGCACCCCTGAATCGACCCGGCCCGCAATTTTGGCATCAGCCCATTGCGGGCCGTTGCGTTTGCGGGTAATCAGGCCCCCACGCACCCGTAGCTCAGCTGGATAGAGCGTTGCCCTCCGAAGGCAAAGGCCACACGTTCGAATCGTGTCGGGTGCGCCACTTCACAACAGAAATAAGTGTGCCGAAAGCCGCGCGCGTCTCCCATTTTTAGCGCAGCCTCCCAGATGGCCCGACGCGGCAGGTCAGGAACGCGCCGCGCCTGACTGTCGTCAGTTGGCGGGCGGAACCTCGACATTGTCGATCAGGCGTACCCCGTCCAGCCATGCGGCGACCAGCAGCCGCCGTGGATGGCAGGGACGAGGGGGCCGCAGGGATTCGCTGTCGCGCAGTTCGATATACTCGACCGGTCCGATGCCGTTCTGCGCCAGTGTCTCGCGGGTTTGCGTCAGGACATCGTCGACATTCGCGCCCGATCCAATGGCTGCGGCCGCCGCCAGCAGCGCCTCGGGCAGGGCGCGCGCCTGTTGTCGCGCCGTGACCGATAGCCGCTGATTGCGCGATGACATGGCCAGCCCGTCATCGGCGCGGACCGTCGGGCAGCCGACAATCTCGACCGGCAGTTTCAGGTCGGCCACCAGACGCCGGACCAGTTGCAGTTGCTGCCAGTCCTTTTCGCCGAAATAGGCCCGATCCGCCTGCGTCATGTTGAACAGCATGGTCACGACCGTCGCCACGCCGTCGAAATGGCCGGGGCGATGCGCGCCTTCCAGCGTGTCGGTGATGCCCGAGACCGAAACCGTGGTTGCATGACCGGGCGGATAGACCTGCGCCCCATCCGGCACGAACAGCGCGTCGATCCCCAAGGGGCCCAGCAGCTCGGCATCGGCCAGCTCGGTGCGGGGATATTTGTCGTAATCCTCGGCCGAGTTGAACTGTCTGGGGTTCACGAACAGCGTCACGATGACGCGGTCGCATTCGGCCTTTGCCGCGCGAACAAGGCTAAGATGGCCGTCATGCAGCGCGCCCATGGTCGGGACAACGCCGACCCGCTGACCCGCGCGCCGCCATGCTTGCGTGGCCCGGCGCAACTCATCCAGGCTGGTGACAATGGGCGCGCTCATGCCTTGCCTTCTGTGGCAAAGCTGTGTTCCGGGCCGGGAAATTGCTTGGCGCGGACATCGGCGGCATATGCCGCGATCGCCTGGGCGGCATTTGCGCCCATCTCGGCGTAGCGCTTGACGAATTTGGGGCGGAAATCGGCGAATAGCCCCAGCATGTCATCCAGCACGAGGATCTGCCCGTCGCAGCCCACGCCCGCGCCGATGCCAATGGTTGGCACGCCGATTTCGGCAGTGATCCGGGCGCCGAGATCTTCGGGCAGTTTTTCCAGCACGACCGCGAAAGCCCCGGCCTCGGCCAGTGCGGCGGCGTCCTGCGTGACCCGTGCAGCATCCTCGCCCCGGCCCTGCACCTTGTAACCGCCAAGGGCGTTGACCGATTGCGGGGTCAGCCCGACATGGCCCATGACCGGAATGCCCCGATCGACCAGGAAGCGCACGGTTCCCGCCATATGCTGCCCGCCTTCCAGCTTGACCGCCTGACAGCCGGTCTCGGCCACGATCCGGGCGGCATTGCGAAAGGCCTGCTGCGGCGATTCCTCGTAAGAGCCGAATGGCATGTCGACCACCAGGCAGGCCCGGCTGGTCGCGCGCGCCACGGCCTGACCGTGCAGGATCATCATCTCCATCGTGACACCCACGGTCGACGGCAGGCCGTGCAGCACCATCCCCAGACTGTCGCCGACCAGCACCACGTCGCAATGCTCATCAACCAGTCGGGCCATGGGCGTTGTATAGGCGGTCAGGCAAACCACGGGGCTTTTGCCCTTCAGCTGGCGAATATCGACGGGCATCAGCTGGCGCTGGCGGTCGGGGGTTGCGCTCATCTCGGTTCTTGCCTTTCGGTTGAAGCGGATCGGGGCTAGGGGGGCTTAACCCCAACACGCGCCATATGCCAACAGGTTTGCGCAATCAGCGCGGCCAAAGCCATGCCCGCGTACGGACAACGACCCCGGCCCCCTGCGACACTGCTGCTGCCATGGCCAACGTGCCGCGCGGGTGCGTCTGATATCGGTCAAGGTGCCGATCTGGGTGGCGCCTAAGAAGTCAGCATGAGATTTGCGAATCGCCTTCTCGTTTTCGTGCTGATCGCCGCGATATCCATCCTTACCGGTGGGCAGGCGGGGCGTGCGGGCGTGCATGATGCCCGCGCGATCGAGATCTGCGCCGAGAATGCGATCACCATCATCTATGTGGACGCGCAGGGCCGGCAGGTTCCGTCCGCGCCGATCTGCGATTGCGCGGCCTGCAAGCATTGCGCCGTCCCGGCGCTGGCGCTGCTGCCCATGGTCGCGACGGTGGCGAGCCTGTCACGTCACGCACACCCGCATCTGGCCACTCCCAAAGTCTTCAGCCCACTGCGCACGCCTTGGTCGCATCAATTGGCCCGTGGCCCTCCACCCCCGAAAGGGATGAAATGAGCCTCCACCGCATCCTCCTGTCTGTCTGGACCTTGCTGATCGGGGCCTGCCTGTTTGCGACGCAGGGGCTGGCCCAGCCCGCCGCATCTGCCGACGACGTTCTGTCGACCTATCTGGCCGAGGTCGCACCAGCCGATCTGGTGCCCGGTGCCGACGCCTATGGGCCGATCCGCGACGACGCGCCCGTGGCCCCGGTGCTGCAAGGCGACACGTTGCTGGGCTATGCCTTCATCACCTCGGATTTCGTTGGCACCACCGGCTATTCCGGCAAGCCCATTCACACCATGGTCGCCGTCAGCCCCGAGGCGAAGGTGCTGGGCGTGCAACTGGTCAAGCATTCCGAGCCCATCGTCCTGATCGGCATCCCCGAGGCCAAGATGAAGGCCGTTGCCGAGGGTTATGTCGGTCTCGATCTGGTCGCAGAGGCCGAGGCAGGCGGGTCAGCGCATGAGCTGAATATCATTTCAGGCGCGACGGTCACGGTCATGGTGATCGACGATTCCATCGTGCGCGCCGGGCTGAAGGTGGCGCGCATTCTGGGCCTTGGTGGGCTGGCGGGCGAAGAAGCTGGCGCCCCGCCCCGCCAGATCAACCCCGAGGCCATGGCCACGGGCGACTGGAACACGCTTCTGGGTGATGGCACCATCCGCGCCCTGCGCCTGACCACGGGCGAGGTGAATGAGGCCTTCGCGGCACTTGGCGATCCGCGCTCCGATGCCCGCGCGCTGACCGACCCGCCGGACACCACCTTCATCGACATGCAGGCGACGCTGGTCAGCGTGCCGGGGATCGGCAAGCCGGTGCTGGGCGATGCGGCATTCGCCAATCTGGACGGCTGGCTGGAAGAGGGCGATCAGGCGGTGCTGATCGCGGGGCAGGGGATCTACAGCTTCAAGGGCTCGGGCTATGTGCGCGGCGGCATCTTTGACCGTATCCAGCTGATCCAGGACGATATTTCGGTGCGGTTCCGCGACCGCCAGCATCGCCGTTCGGCCATTGCGCTGACGGGGGCGCCGAACTTCACGGAAGTCGACCTGTTCAAGATCCCTGCGGACAGCGGCTTCGATCCGGCCAAGCCTTTCCGCGTCCAGCTGCTGGTCCATCGCGATGTGGCCGCGATCGAGAAGCTGTTTACCACCTTTGATCTCAGCTATGCGCTGCCGGAAAGCTACCTGCTTGCCCCGCCGCCCGCGCCGGTGGCGGAAACCCCCGTCGAGGTCGCGCCCGATCTGGACGAAAGCGCCGCGCAGGCCGCGCTGTGGAAACGTATCTGGGACGCCAAGACGCCGCAGGTCATCACCCTGCTGGTGCTGCTGACAGTGCTGACGGCGGCCTTCTTCTTTCAGGAGTTCCTGACCCGGTCGGAACGCGCGGTCTATTGGTTCCGCATGTCCTTCCTGACCGTGGTGCTGGTGGTGCTGGGCTGGATGTGGAACGCGCAGCTGTCGGTCGTGAACATCATGGCGCTGGCGAACAGCCTTGCCACCGGCTTCAGCTGGCAGGCCTTCCTGCTGGATCCCCTGACTTTCATCCTGTGGTTCGCGGTCGCCGCTGCGCTGATCTTCTGGGGTCGGGGTGCCTATTGCGGCTGGCTGTGTCCCTTCGGCGCGTTGCAGGAACTGACCAACCAGATCGGCCGCAGGCTGGGCATCCCGCAGTTTACCCTGCCATGGGGCCTGCATGAACGCCTGTGGCCGATCAAATACATGATCTTCCTCGGGCTGTTCGGGGTCTCGCTGGCCTCGCTGGAACAGGCCGAGCATCTGGCCGAGGTCGAGCCCTTCAAGACAGCCATCGTGCTGAAATTCGTCCGCGCCTGGCCCTTCGTCGTCTATGCCGCAGGCCTGCTGATGGCGGGACTGTTCGTCGAGCGTTTCTATTGCCGCTATTTGTGCCCACTTGGCGCGGGCCTCGCCATTCCGGCGCGGATCCGCATGTTCGACTGGCTCAAGCGCTACAAGGAATGCGGCAATCCCTGCCAGACCTGCGCGAATGAGTGCTTCGTGCAGGCGATCCACCCGACGGGAGAGATCAACCCGAACGAGTGCCTGAACTGCATGCATTGCCAGGTCCTGTATCACAGCCATTCCAAATGCCCGGTGGTCATCAAACGCGACAAGCGCCGGGCCAGCATTTCCGCCAACTCCGCCCCCGATCTGAAGCCTCGGGACGGGCTGGCCAACCACCCCAATCTGAAAGTCAAAGGCGAAGGAGTCTGACATGACTGACGAAACGAAACACGGCATCAGCCGGCGCGGCCTTCTGGGCGCGACAGCGGGCGGGGTCGCCATCGGCGGCATGGGCCTTGGCGGCGCGACGGCGCTGCTGGCAGGTGGTGGCGTGGCCACGCCCGCCGCCGCGCAAGGCGCATCAGAAGGTGCAAGCTGGGAACTGAAGCCGGGCGATCTGGATGAATATTACGGCTTCTGGTCCTCGGGCCAGACCGGCGAGATGCGCATCCTCGGCGTGCCGTCGATGCGCGAACTGATGCGGGTGCCGGTCTTCAACCGCTGCTCGGCCACGGGCTGGGGCCAGACCAACGAGTCGCTGAAGATCATGACCGAGACCATGCTGCCCGACACCAAGGCCTATCTGGAGGCGAACGGCAAGAAGGTCCATGATAATGGCGACCTGCACCACGTCCATATGTCCTATACCGACGGGACTTATGACGGCCAGTATCTGTTCATGCAGGACAAGGCGAATACGCGTGTCGCCCGGGTGCGCTGCGACGTGATGAAATGCGACAAGATCCTGGAAATCCCCAATGCCAAGGCCATGCACGGGATGCGCCCGCAAAAGGTGCCCTCGTCCAGATACCTGTTCTGCAATGGCGAGGACGAGACGCCGCTGGTCAATGACGGCTCGACCATGGACGACCCGTCGACCTATGTGAACCTGTTCACGGCGGTTGATACCGAGACGATGACGGTTGCATGGCAAATCATCGTGTCGGGCAATCTGGACAATACCGATGCCGATTACGAAGGCAAATATGCCTTCTCGACCAGCTACAACTCGGAAATGGGGATGACCCAGGCCGACATGACCTCGGCCGAGCTGGATCACGTTGTCGTCTTCAACCTTGCCAATATCGAGGCGGGGATCGCGGCCGGCGACTTTCAGGAACTGAACGGGGTCAAGATCCTCGACGGGCGCAAGGAAAACGCGGCCAAGAGATACACCACCTATATTCCGGTGCCGAACAACCCGCACGGCTGCAACATGGCGCCCGACAAGAAGCACCTGTGCATTGCGGGGAAGCTGTCGCCCACGGTCACCATCATCGACGTGACCAAGCTTGACGCCGTCTTCAACGACGGTGCCGCGCCGGAATCGGTCATCGTGGCGCAGCCGGAAGTGGGCCTCGGGCCGCTCCACACCGCCTTTGACGGGGCGGGCAACGCGTTTACCTCTCTGTTCCTCGACAGCCAGGTGGTGAAGTGGAACATCGAACGCGCCATTGCCGCCCATAACGGCGAGGCGGTCGATCCGATCATCTCGAAGGTCGATGTGCAGTATCAGCCGGGCCACCTGAAAACGACCATGGGCGAGACCTTGGAAGCGGATGGCAAATGGCTGGTCTGCCTGTCCAAATTCTCGAAGGACCGGTTCCTGAACGTGGGTCCGCTGAAGCCGGAAAACGATCAGCTGATCGACATTTCCAAGGACGAGATGGTCGTGGTCCATGACGGCCCGAACTTTGCCGAACCCCATGACGCCATCGGTGTCCATGCCTCGAAAATGGCCAATATCAAATCGGTCTGGGATCGTCAGGATCCGATGTGGGCCGATACCCGCGCCCAGGCCGAGGCCGACGGCATCGATCTGGACGACTGGCAGGATACGGTCATCCGCGACAAGGACGACCCGACCAAGGTGCGCGTCTACATGTCTTCGCAGGCGCCGACCTTCGCGCTTGACAGCTTTGAGGTGGACGAAGGCGATGAGGTCACCGTCATCATCACCAACCTCGATGACATCGACGACCTGACCCACGGTTTCACCATGGGCAACCACGGCGTGGCGATGGAAATCGGGCCGCAGGCGACCTCGTCGGTGACCTTCGTTGCGGCGCGACCGGGTGTCTACTGGTATTACTGCCAGTGGTTCTGCCATGCGCTGCACATGGAAATGCGCGGCCGTATGTTCGTGCGTCCGAAAGCGGCCTGATGATCCGCGCGCTTGCCCTTTGCCTGTGTCTGGCCTCGCCGCTGTTTGCGGCGGAACGGGCCGTGCCCGCAGGCGAGGGGCTGGCGCAAGCCATCGCCGTGGCCGCGCCCGGCGATGTGCTGATCCTTGCCCCCGGCCTGCATGGCGGGCCGGTGGTGATCGACAAGCCCCTGACGCTGGATGGCGGCGGTAAGGCCCGTATCGACGCGGGCGGGCAGGGCTCTGTCATCAAGGTCACCGGAGCGGACGTGGTGATCCGCGGCCTGACCCTCACCGGATCGGGCAATTCCCATCAGGACATCGATTCCGGCGTGCTGATGACCCGCGAGGCCAGCGGCGTGCTGGTCGAGGACAACCGCATCGAAGGCAATCTTTACGGCGTCGACATTCATGGCGCGAAGGACAGCATCGTGCGTGGCAATACCATCATCGGGCGACAGGACCGGCGGATGAACGACCGGGGCAATGGCGTCTATGTCTGGAACGCGCCGGGTGCCGTGGTCGAGGGCAACGATATCCGCTTTGGCCGCGACGGTATTTTCACCAACACATCGCGCAAGAACATCTTTCGAAACAACACCTTCCGCGATCTGCGCTTTGCCGTGCACTATATGTATACCCATGACAGCGAGGTTTCGGGCAATGTCTCGATCGGTAATCATCTGGGTTACGCGATCATGTATTCGGACCGGGTGAAGGTGCTGAACAATATCTCGCTGAAGGATCGCAGCCACGGGGTCATGCTGAACTATGCCAACAGTTCCGACGTGGCCGGCAATCTGGTCGCTGGCGGGACCGAGAAATGTACCTTCATCTATAACGCCCACAAGAACCTGATCGCCGGCAACCGTTTCGAGGGCTGCGATATCGGCATCCATTTCACCGCCGGATCGGAACGCAATGCGATCACGGGCAATGCCTTCATCGGCAATCGCGAGCAGGTGAAATATGTCGGTTCCCGCGATGTGGAATGGAGCCTGGAGGGCCGCGGCAATTCCTGGTCCGATCACCCGGCTTTCGATCTGAACGGCGACGGTATCGCCGACAGCCCGTTCCGCCCCAACGACCTGATGGATCGCATCCTGTGGTCGCAGCCGGCGGCCGGCGCGCTGATCGGTTCGCCCGCGGTGCAGTTGATCCGCTGGGCGCAGTCCAGCTTTCCCGCGACCATGCCGGGCGGTGTTGTCGACAGCTTTCCGCTGATCGCCGCCCCGCAGATCGCAATCCCCGAAGACGTGGCCGCCATGGCGGCCGAAGCGCGGCCCGCATGGCTGCAAGAAGGTTACGATGACGCCGCGATTGACCCTCTCACAACTCACTAAGCGCTATGGCGATGTCCACGCGCTGACCGATGTTTCGCTGGCGGTCGCACCGGGCGAGCGGGTGGCGCTGTTGGGACACAACGGCGCCGGGAAATCCACGCTGATGAAGATCGTGCTTGGGCTGATCGGCTTTGATGGCGGCACCGTCTCGGTCGAAGGTGCGGCCCCCGGCAGTACCGCCGCGCGCCGCATGACCGCCTATCTGCCCGAAAACGCCGCCTTCCACCCGGCGCTGACCGGGCGCGAGCTGGTCTGCCAGTATCTGCGCCTGCGCGGCCAGCCGGGGGCGCAGGCGGGCGCGTTGCTGGACCGCGTGGGCCTTGCCCATGCCGCCGACCGCCGCATCGGCACCTATTCCAAGGGGATGCGGCAGCGGGTCGGGCTGGCGCAGGCGCTGATCGGCCAGCCGGCGCTGATGGTGCTGGACGAACCGACCTCGGGCCTCGATCCGGTGTCTCGGCGCGAGTTCTATGCGCTGATCGACGATCTGGCCCATGCCGGGGCCTCGGTGCTGTTGTCCTCGCACGCCCTGACCGAGGTCGAGGCGCGGACCGACCGCCTCGTCATCCTGTCGCGCGGCCGCATCGTCGCGGCGGGGACGCTGGGCGACCTGCGCGCGCGCGCGGGCCTGCCGCTGAGCGCCACGGTGACGCCCGCGCCGGGGGCGATTGCTGCCGTGCGCGCGGCGCTGCCGCCCGATGCGGATTGGCGTGACGGGCAGGCGCGTCTGGCGCTGCCGGTGACCACCAAGATGGGTTTTCTGTCGCGTGTTGCCGCCCTTGGCGGCCAGGTCGCCGATGTCGAGATCGCCCCGCCCAGCCTTGAGGACATCTATACCCATTTCAGCCATGCGACCCCACCGGACGCCGCTGAACCCAGACAGGCGGAGGCCGCATGAGCCGCATCCTGACCATTGCCGGAACCGAGTTCCGCATCGCCCGCCGCAACCGCTGGGTCACCGTCTCGGCGCTGATGATGATGATCTTCGCACTGGTGCTGACCGCCGCCGGATCGGCACCCTCCGGCGCATTGGCCGCCGACCGGCTGTCGGTCGTGGTGGCCAGCCTGACCAGTCTGGCCGTCTATGTCGTGCCGCTGATCGCGTTGCTTTTGTCCTTTGACGCCATCGCGGGCGAGGTCGAACGCGGCACCTTACCGCTGCTGCTGACCTATCCCGTGTCGCGCGCCGAGGCGCTGGCGGGCAAGCTGCTGGCGCATCTGGGCGTGCTGGCGCTGGCGCTGCTGGCGGGTTACGGCCTTGCCGCCGTGGTGGCGATCCTTGGCGACCGGGCCGCACTGGCGGGGCTGCCGGCGTTGTGGCGGCTGGGGTGGAGCTCGATCCTGCTGGGCATCACCTTCCTGGGCGCGGGCTATGCGCTGTCTTCGCTGGCAGGGCGACCGTCCGGGGCGGCGGGGCTGGCAATCGCGCTGTGGGTGGTGCTGGTGGTGCTGTATGATCTGGGGCTGCTGGCGGTGGTTGTGGCCGACGATGGCGGGGCGCTGACCACGCAGGCGCTGCCGGTGGCGCTGCTGGCGAACCCTGCCGATGCCTTCCGCCTGTTCAACCTGTCGGCCAGTCAGGCGACGGCGGCGGCCTCGGGGTTGGGGGCGGCAGCCAAGACCGTTTCCGGCGTGGCGGCGCTCGGGTCGATCCTGATCTGGCCGGTGCTGGCCTTTGGCTTGGCGCTTGCGTCGTTTCGGAGGTTGCAGCCATGAAGCGCCTTCTTGTTGCTGCCCTGCTGCTGGCCGCCTGCCGGACCGAACCCGAGGCCCCGCCACCCATCGCCATGACGCCGGAATCAGTGGGCCATTACTGCCAGATGAACGTGCTGGAACATGCCGGCCCCAAGGCACAGGTGCATCTGAAGGATGTGCTCGATCCGCTGTTTTTCAGCCAGGTCCGCGACGCCATCGCCTATCAGCGCATGCCCGAACAGGCGGCCGAGATCGCCGCCATCTATGTCAGCGACATGGCGCATGCGCGCAGTTGGGAACAGCCCGGCGCGGAAAACTGGGTGGCGCTGGATCGGGCGGTTTTCGTCACCGGCTCGTCGCGGGCGGGCGGTATGGGGGCCACGGAAACGGTGCCGTTTTCCGACAGGGCTGCCGCGCAGGCCTTTGCCGCCGAATATGGCGGGCAGGTGGTGGATCTGGCCGATATTCCCGATTCCGACATTCTTCTGGCCACTGACAAGCCTGCGACCGTTCCCGCCGGCCCGGACGACTATACTGCCCGTTTGCGCGCCCTTTCCCAACCTGCGGAGCCTCAGCCATGAACCGCCGCCGCTTCCTGACAATCACCGCTGCCTCGACCCTTGCGCTGGCATCTCCCCTCGGCGCGCAGCCGCAGCGGCTGCGGCAATGGCATGGCGTGGCATTGGGTTCGGCAGCGACCATCGCGCTGGATCACCCGCAGGCCGACCGGCTGATCGGGCTGGCCCTGGCCGAGATCGACCGGCTGGAGGGCATCTTCAGCCTCTACCGGACCGACAGCGCCCTGGCGCGGTTGAACGTCGAGGGGATGCTGCATAATCCGCCCTTTGAATTGCTGGACTGTCTCAGCCTGTGTGGCCGGGTGCACGCGGCCAGCGATGGGCGGTTCGACCCGACTGTGCAGCCCCTGTGGCAGGCGCATGCCGAAAGCTGGTCGCGAGGTGCTGCGCCCGATCCTGTGCGGCTGGCGCAGGCCCGCGCGCTGACCGGCTGGGATGGGGTTTCGATCCAGCCTGATGCAATCCGGCTGACCCGACCGGGCATGGCGCTGACGCTGAACGGGGTCGCGCAAGGGGTGATCGCCGACCGCGTGGCCGATCTGCTGCGCGCCGAGGGGTTGGCCGATGTGCTGGTTGATACTGGCGAGATCGCCGCCCGTGGACACGCGCCCGAGGGGCGCGATTGGCCCGTGACGTTAAGCGGGGGGCAGCGGTTGACGCTGTCGGATAGGGCGCTGGCAAGTTCGTCACCGCGCGGCACGGTTTTTGACGCGGCGGGGATGCAGGGCCATATCCTCGACCCCGAAACGGGTCTGCCGGTGCGGGGCGCCTTCGGGGGCGTCAGCATAAGCGCAAGCAGCGCGGGGCTGGCTGACGCGTTGTCCACGGCGGCCTGCTTGGCCCGCGATGACGCGCAGGTGGCGGCGCTTGTGGCGCGCTTCCCCGGCGCGAAGATCGAGGCGCTGCTGCCGTCCTAGACCCCGGCCTCGCGCCGACCGGCCATCCAGACGTGGCACAGGATCCCCAGCAGATAACAGCCGGTAATCGCGGCGATCAGCCCGCCGATGCCGCTATGGTGCAGCAGCACCAGCAGCAGCGGCGTGCCCAGCAGGTTGCCCAGATTTCCCATCTGCGCCATCAGCCCGTTGGCCAAGGCGCGATCCTCGGCGCTGTGGTTCAGGACCGGAACGGCGGCATAGCTTGCGCCCTGAATGATCCCAAGCGCCGCGTAAAGGCCGATCGCCGGCAGGATCGGCCCCGCCAGCGCCATCAGCGCCGCGCTGATCGCGGCCATGCCGAACCCCAACTGGATCAGCCGCACAGGCGGCACGAAGCGCAGCAGCAGCGGCACGCCCGCCAGCCCAGAGGCGATGCTGATCAGGGGCAGGGTGGCGATCATCGCCTCGCGCCGTTCTGGCGGAATAAGCGCCGGCAGGATGGCCAGCAGCGACACGAAGGTGAGTGTATAGAACAGCCAGCCGAACCCCGGCGCGGCGATCCGGGCCGAGCCATAGGCGCGCGCCATCGTCGCGACGAATTGCCGTGGCGTCGGCAGGTGCAGCACTGCCTGCCGAGATGCGCGGGGCAGGATCACAACCAGTGCCGCCGCGCAGACCAGCATATAGATGCCGTGGGCACGAAACAGTCCCGCCAGCCCCGCGCGCGCCACCAGATCCATCCCCAGCCATGCCGTCAGCGCATAGGCCACGCCAAAGAAGGTCGCCCACAGCGTCATTGCGAAGCTGCGGAAACGGTCCGGAGCGAGCTGGGCGATCAATGTGGGCGCCGCGACGACGATCAGCAGATGTGACAGCCCCTCGAACCCGCGGCTTACCAGCAGCACGGGCAAGCTGTCCGTTTGCGCCTGCATCAGCGATACCAGCCCGCCGAAGATCAGCGCAAAGATCAGCGCCCGGCGCAGTCCGATCCCGGTGACCAGCACGCCGGCGACCATGCCGAAGGCCGCCCCGACCAGACTGACCAGCGACAAAAGCAGCCCGACCGAGGCCCCGGCCTGCGGAAACATCGCCTGAATCTCGGCAAAGGGTACGCCGATCTTGGCGAATTGCCCGGCCGCCCCAAGCCCGGCGAACCACAGGATCAGGATACAGACGAGGACGCGAGAGGGGGAGGGCTGTTCGCTCATGCCGCTACCCATAGCGCGGCATGTGCGGGCGCGCTAGGCCCGGCCGAGTTGGTCCAGATGGCGGCGCAGCACCGCACCGAAAGCGGCGATCTTGCGTTGCCGGAAGGCGGTGGGCTGGCTGAGGATATGGATGGGCAGCGCAGGCGTGGCAAAATCGTCCAGCACGCTGCGCAATGCGCCGCTGTCCAGATAGGGGGCCAGGAAGATGTCGGGCGCGCAGACCAGCCCGCCGCCTTTCAGGGCCTGACCGATGGTGATGGCGGCGCTGTTGACCGCGATCTGGCCCTGCATGGCGATGGTGATCCGCTGATCGGCATCGCGGAAGTTCCAGCGGCCCGGCAGCTGTCCGTTCAGGTCGATGATCGCGACATGATCGGCCAGATCGCGCGGATGGGCGGGCGTTCCATGCGCCGCCAGATAGTCGGGGCTGCCGGCGACGCGCAGGGTAGTCGCACCGATCCGCTGCATCAGCAGGCTGGAATCGCGCGGGATGCCGATGCGCACCGCCATGTCGAACCCGCCCGCCGCGAGGTCGGTCAGCTCGTCCGACAGATGCAGCTCGACCCGCATCCGGGGGTGTTCGGTGGCGAAGCTGCGGGCGGCTTCGGCGACGCAAAGCTCTCCCATCGTGGTGCCGCAGGTGATGCGCAGCCGCCCGCTGAGGCCGCCGGCAGGGTCCGCGAATACGTCTTCGGCGTCTTCCATCGCCGAAAGCACCTTGCGGGCATGGGGCAGCCAGGCCTCGCCCGCCTCGGTCAGCGACACGGCGCGGGTGGTGCGGTAAAGCAGGTTCTGGCCCAGCCGTGCCTCGAGCGCGGCTACCTGCTTGCCGGCTTGCTTGTTGGACACCCCCAACCGCTGCCCTGCGGCGGTGAAAGAGCCGGTCTCGACCACCGCCAGAAAGGCGCGGATGCCGTCGGCCAGGTCCATCATTCTCTCCAATCCGGGGATAGTTATTCCGCAATTGTACCCATTCTGGCGATGCCGGCAAAGCGCTAACTGTTGGTCAGGAAATTCGAACAGGAGAAACAGGATGACCAATGTTCTGAAAGGCTTCGGCTTTGGTGGCGACGATGCGGGCCAGACGGCCGCGCTGTTGCTGCGGGTGTCGCTGGGGGTGTTGTTCCTGGCCCATGCGGGCCTGAAGATCTTCGTCTTCACACCGGCAGGCGCTGCGGGCTATTTCGGCTCGCTCGGGCTGCCCGGTGGGCTGGCCTATCTGACCATCGCAGCCGAGGTGCTGGGCGGGATCGCGCTGATCGTCGGCTTCCAGACCAGTCTGGTGTCGCTGGCGCTGGTGCCGGTGCTGCTGGGCGCGGCGGTGCTGGCCCATGGGCCGAACGGGTTCTGGTTCAGCAATGAAGGCGGCGGCTGGGAATATCCGGCGTTCTGGGCGCTGGCATTGTTGGTGCAATCGCTTCTTGGCGGTGGCAAATTCGCCGTGACCAAAGACTGATCCACCGCCCCATCCGTTCTTGAAAAGGAGACTGCCATGGCCACCAGTGATGCCCCCGTTTCCGTCAGCCGCGTCGCCTTGACCGTGCGTGATCTGGACCGGGTGGGCGACTTCTATCAGCGGGTGATCGGGCTTGACCGGATCGCCGGCGATGCCGAAACCCTGCTGCTGGGGCAGGGCGATCTGCCTCTGGTCGAGCTGCGCCGCGACCCTGCCGCACGGTCCTATCCGACGGGCGCGGGGCTGTTCCACACCGCCTTTCTGCTGCCCGACCGTGCCGATCTTGGCCGCTGGCTGCGCCATGCGGCGGGGTTGGGGGTACGGCTTGACGGGGCCTCGGATCACGCGGTCAGCGAGGCGCTGTATCTGCGCGACCCCGAGGATAACGGGATCGAGATCTATGCCGACCGCCCACGCGATCAATGGCAGACCGACGGCACCCGCGTCCGCATGGTGACCGAAGCGCTGGATCTGGCCTAACTGGTCCGCGTTTCCGGCGAATGGCGCGGCGCGCCACAGGACAGCGTCATCGGCCATGTCCACCTGCAGGTCGGTGACGTTCCCAAGGCAGAGGCATTCTATGCCGGCACGCTGGGCTTTGATGTGACCACCACGATGCCCTCGGCAAGCTTTTATGCCACCGGCGGCTATCACCACCACCTGGCCACGAATATCTGGCATAGCCGTGGGGCAGGGCCTCGCGCGGCAGACAGCGCCGGCCTGACCGAGCTGGTGCTGTCCGCCGATCCCGACCGGGCGCAGGCGCTGGGGGCGTCGGGCTTTACCGATCCCTGGGGCAACCGCATCACCATTGCCCCGCGCGCCGCGACCTGAAAAGCCGCGACCTGAAATTGGCGAAAAGGCGGGTCAGAGGTCCCGCCTTTTCCCTTGGGCCGCGCGGGGATGACACCCGGAGTTTGCCCCCTCGGGCCGGCAAAAGACAGGCGCCTGCGCGGAAAATGCCGCGATCCGATGACGGCATGTTTTTCCAACGCCCGTTGACACGCCCCCTCTGCGCCCCCATGTTCCGGCCCCGAATCCGCCATGAGGTCCAACATGCCAGTCGTCGTTGTCGAATCGCCGGCCAAAGCCAAGACGATCAACAAATATCTGGGCGACGACTATACTGTTCTCGCGTCTTTCGGCCATGTTCGCGACCTGCCGCCCAAGGACGGATCGGTCGATCCCGAAGCCGATTTCGACATGAAATGGGAGGTCGCGTCGGATTCGAAAAAGCACCTCAAGGCGATCAGGGACGCGCTGGCAAGCGATGACGCGCTGATCCTCGCCACCGACCCCGATCGCGAGGGCGAGGCGATCAGCTGGCACCTGCTGGAGGCGCTGGCGCCGGCGCTGAAGAAGGGAAAGCCGGTCAGCCGGGTCACCTTCAACGCCATCACCAAGAACGCCGTGACCGAGGCCATGGCCAACCCGCGTGAAATCGACCGCGATCTGGTCGATGCCTATCTGGCGCGTCGGGCGCTGGATTATCTGGTCGGCTTCAATCTGTCGCCGGTCCTGTGGCGCAAGCTGCCGGGTGCGAAATCGGCCGGCCGGGTGCAATCGGTGACCCTGCGCCTGATCGTCGAACGCGAGATGGAGATCGAGGCTTTCAAGCCGCGCGAATACTGGTCCGTCCATGCGCGCCTAGCGACGCCTTCGGGCGAAGAATATGACGCCACGCTGGTCAGCCTTGCCGGTGACAAGCTGGACCGTTTCGACATCCCGACCGCCGAAAAGGCGCGTCTGGCGCTGTCGGCCATCGACGCGCGCGATCTGGTCGTCACCAGCGTCGCCTCGAAACCTGCCAGCCGGAACCCCTGGCCGCCTTTCATGACCTCGACCCTGCAACAGGAAGCCAGTCGCAAGCTGGGCATGGGCGCGCGCGCCTGCATGTCCACCGCGCAGCGCCTGTATGAGGCCGGGCTGATCACCTATATGCGGACCGACGGCATCGACATGGCGCCCGAGGCGGTGATGTCCGCCCGCGACGTCATCAAGTCGCGCTTCGGCGAGAATTACCTGCCGAAATCGCCGCGCATGTACAAGAACAAGGCCAAGAACGCGCAGGAAGCCCACGAATGTATCCGCCCGACGGATATGTCGCTGTCGCCTGACAAGCTGCGGACCTCGGAAAAGGATCAGCGCGCGCTGTATGATCTGATCTGGAAACGGACGCTGGCCAGCCAGATGGAAGCCGCGCGGATGGAACGCACCACGGTCGAGATCGGCAGTGCCGATGGCCAGGTCGGGCTGCGCGCCAATGGTCAGGTGATGCTGTTCGACGGCTTTCTGGCCGTCTACGATCAGGGCCGCGACGATGATGATGGTGAAGACAGCGCCCGCCTGCCGCTGATCCACCAAGGCGAGGCCGCGCGCAAGGTTGCCGCTTTCGCCGCCGAGGAAGGCGTGCTGGTCGATGACCGCAGCACCGCCGCCGCGCGCCAGCATTTCACCCAGCCTCCGCCCCGCTATACCGAGGCGACGCTCGTCAAGCGGATGGAAGAACTGGGCATTGGCCGGCCGTCCACCTATGCCAGCATCGTGACCACGATTCAGGATCGCGAATATGTCCGCAAGGACAAGAACCGGCTGATCCCCGAAGACAAGGGCCGGCTGGTCACGGCCTTTCTGGTCAAGTATTTCCCGCGCTACGTCTCTTATGATTTCACCGCCAACATGGAGACGGAGCTGGACGATATCAGCTCGGGCAACCGCGCTTACCGCGAGGTTCTGCGGCGTTTCTGGCGCGATTTTTCCGAAGCGCTTTCCGGCACCACCGATCTGCGCATCGGTGAGGTGCTGACCGCGATTGACGACGCGCTGGCACCGCACCTTTATCCGCCGCGCGCCGATGGCGGCGATCCGCGTGAATGCCCGCTGTGCCATCAGGGGCGGTTGCACCTGAAAACCGCGCGCTCGGGTGGGGCCTTCATCGGCTGCGCGCGCTATCCCGAATGCCGCTTTACCCGGCCGCTTTCCGCGCCCGGTGATGGCGAACCGACCGGTGACCGGGTGCTGGGCATTGACGCCGATGACGAGATCAGCGTGAAGAATGGCCGCTTCGGCCCCTATGTCCAACGCGGTGAAGCGACCGAGGAGGTGCCGAAACCGCCCCGCGCCAGCATCCCCAAGGGCTGGGACGTGGCAACGCTGGATCTGGATCGTGCGGTGGCGCTGCTGGCCTTGCCGCGTCCGATCGGGCCGCACCCGGAAGATGGCGAGTTGGTCGAGGCCGGAATCGGGCGTTATGGCCCTTACGTCAAGCATGGCAGCAAATACGCCAACCTGCCCGATGTCGAGGAGGTCTTCACCGTCGGCATGAACCGTGCGGTCGAGGTGCTGGCCTCGAAACCCACGCGGGGCCGTGGGGGGGCAACGGCGGCACCGTTGAAAGAGTTGGGCGACCACCCCGACGGCGGCAAGATCAGCGTGATGAACGGGCGCTATGGCCCCTATGTGAAGTGGGAAAAGATCAACGCGACCCTGCCGCGTGATGTCGAGCCCGCCGATTTGACGCTGGATCGTGCGCTGGAACTGATCGCCGCCAAGGCCGCGAAATCGCCGAAAAAGGCTGCGACGAAAAAGGCTGCGGCGAAAAAGCCCGCTGCGAAGAAGGCCACGGCCAAGGCGGGCGAGGCCAAGGCCGCCAAGAAGCCGGCTGCCAAGAAGACCGCTGCCAAGAAGCCGGCCGCCAAAGCGACGGCGAAGAAGACGGCGACGAAAAAGGCGGCTTCGGACACGAAGGCGGACGAATAAGGCCCGGTTCGGCGCGGATGATCTCTGCGCCGACCTATCCGGTGGCCGGGCGCAGCCCCTCGATCAAGCCCAGCAGGGCGGTGATATAGGGTTCTGCCGCCTGACCATCGGCGACGCGCAGGGCGGCGCGGTCGAAGCCGGCCGACAGGATTTCAGCCAGCACGGCAAGCTGCCCCGGATCCATGCCCGGCAGCGTCTCGGCCAGGCCCTGTCCCAGTTCCGCAGCACCGCTGGCCGCATCGATTCGCGCCATCTCGGCAACGCCCAGCACCGCTGGACCGTCGATCAGCAGGATCTGCGCCCGGCCCGGTGTTTCCATCACCGCGAACCAATGCCGCACGGCCCCTGCCATATCGCCTGCGGGCCAGTCCGCCAGCGCCGCGCCCACCGCCTCTGCCTCGGCGGTGACGACGGCTTGAAACAGCCCGGTCTTGTCCTTGAAATGATGGGTAATCGCGCCGCGCGTGACACCTGCCGCCTGCGCAATCTCGGGCGCGCCGACGCCGGCAAAGCCATGTCGGGCGAACAGCTCGCGCGCTGCCGAAACCAGCGATGACTGCGTCGCCTCGCGGCGCTCTGCCTGACTGCGGGTCGTTTTTTCTTGCATACATACACCGTGTATGTTTATGTTACATACACCAAGTATGTAACATTGCAGAACGGAGGCCAACCATGAAATGCACCCAAGTCTATCCCGTCCTGATGAGCAGCGACGTCCCTGCGACCGCCGCCTATTTCAAGCGTCACCTCGGGTTTGTCCCGATGTTCGAAACCGACTGGTACGTGCATCTGCAAATGCCCGAGGATCCCGGCGTGAACCTGGCGATTCTTGATGGGCAGCACTACACCATTCCCGCGCAGGGCCGTGGCCGCGCCGCCGGCCTGCTGCTGAACTTCGAGGTCGAGGATGTCGACGCCGTACACGCCCGCCTGCTGGCCGAGGGGCTGACCCCGATCCAGCCGCTTCGCAGCGAGGATTTCGGGCAGCGCCATTTCATCCTGCAAGGCCCCGAAGGGGTGCTGATCGACATCATCACGCCGATCCCGCCAAGCGCCGAATTTGCCGGTGACTTTCACCCCGATGCGATGCCGGTCCAGACCCCTTTTGCAGGCGCCGATTAAGGCGGTAACATCGTCCCAAGCCAGACAGGAGCCGCCATGATCCGCGTGCGCGTCACCGGAACCGAAGGATCGACACCGCGGGAAACCGGGGCCGAAATGCTGGTGACGCCGGATCAGATCACCGGCACCATCGGCGGCGGGCGGATGGAGTATGACGTGGTGGCGCAAGCGCGGGCCATGCTCGCCTCGGGAGAGGGGCGGGCGGTGATGACCATCGTGCTCGGCCCCGACACCGGCCAGTGCTGCGGCGGCCGTATGCAGGTGGTTCTGGAACGCGCCGCGCCGTCTGCCCCGGCCCCGCGCCCACAGGTTCTGATCTTCGGGGCCGGGCATGTGGGCCGCGCGCTGGCGCGGATCATGTCGAAACTGCCCTTCGAGGTGGCGCTGTATGACGACCGCAAGGCCGAACTGGCCAAGGCGCTGCAAACTCATGCCGTCCTGACCGCCTTGCCCGAGGCCGCGATCCGCGCCGCGCGTCCGGGCGCGGCCTTCGTCGTGCTGACCCACGATCACGCGCTGGATTTCATGCTGACCGCCGAGGCCCTGAAACGTGGCGATGCCGCCTATGTCGGCATGATCGGCAGCGCCACCAAGCGGGCGCGTTTCAACCGCGACGCGCGGGCGCAGGGTATCGACCCCGCCGGGCTGACCTGCCCGATCGGCGCGGGCTTTTCCGCCGACAAGCGGCCCGAGCTGATCGCCGTCTTCACCGCCGCAGAAATCGCCGCCCGGCTGACTGCTAACGCTACCGTCGATTGACACGGGGCCAGCCCGTTGCGACAAACTCGTCAACCAATTCGGAGGACGTGATGAAGAAAGTCTACCCCGACGCGGATGCCGCGCTGGAAGGTCTGCTGTTTGACGGCATGCATATCGCGGCTGGCGGTTTCGGTCTTTCCGGCATTCCCGAACTGCTGATCGACGCGCTGGTGCGCAGCGGCGTCAAGGATCTGACCATCGCCAGCAACAATTGCGGCGTCGACGGGTTCGGCCTTGGCAAGCTGCTGGACACCAAGCAGATCAAGAAAATGCAGTCCTCATATGTCGGCGAAAACGCCGAGTTCATGCGCCAGTATCTCAGCGGCGAACTGGAACTGGAATTCAACCCGCAGGGCACGCTGGCCGAACGCATGCGCGCCGGCGGCGCGGGCATCCCCGGTTTCTACACCAAGACCGGCGTCGGGACCGTGATCGCCGAGGGCAAGGAAGTGAAGCAGTTTGGCGGCGAGGATTATATCCTTGAAGAGGGCATCTTCGCCGACCTCTCCATCGTCAAGGCCTGGAAGGCCGACGACACCGGCAACCTGATCTTCCGCAAGACCGCCCGCAACTTCAACCCGCCCGCCGCCATGTGCGGCAAGGTCTGCGTGGCCGAGGTCGAGGAAATCGTGCCGCGCGGCAGCATCGACCCCGACCATATCCACCTGCCGGGCATCTATGTCCACCGGATCATCCAGGGACCGCACGAAAAGCGCATCGAACAGCGCACCACCCGCAAGCGTGAGGAGGCCTGAGCATGGCTGGCTGGGACCGCAACCAAATGGCCGCCCGCGCGGCCGAGGAACTGGAAGACGGCATGTATGTGAACCTCGGTATCGGGATCCCGACGCTGGTCGCGAACTATGTCGGCGACAAGGATATCACGCTGCAATCGGAAAACGGCATGCTCGGCATGGGGCCTTTCCCCTATGAAGGCGAGGAAGACCCCGATCTGATCAATGCCGGCAAGCAGACGATCACCGAATTGTCGCGCACCTCTTATTTCGACAGCGCCACCAGCTTCGGCATGATCCGCGGCGGCAAGATCGCCGCCGCGATCCTGGGCGCGATGGAGGTTGCCGAAAACGGCGATCTGGCGAACTGGATGATTCCCGGCAAGCTGATCAAGGGCATGGGCGGCGCCATGGATCTGGTCGCGGGCGTCGGCCGCGTCGTCGTGGTGATGGATCACACCAACAAGCACGGCGAATCGAAGGTGCTGAAAGAATGCACCCTGCCGCTGACTGGCCGGGGCGTCGTGGACCGCATCATCACCAATCTGGGCGTGCTGGACGTGGTGCCGGGCGGGCTGAAGATCGTGGAACTGGCCGATGGCGTGACCGAGGAAGAGTTCCGCGCCGCGACCGAGGCCACGCTGGTCTGACCCCTCGACATGGGATTACCGTAAAAAGGGGGCCAATCGGCCCCCTTTTCTGCTGAAAAATAGCATTATTTCCTGAAGGTTGTGCAGATCGCGCAGGACTGTTTCGACTTGCGCGCGCCCCCATTGCCCTTGCGCGCAGGCGGACATAGTCAGACCCGCCCGCCGCCGGAGGTATTCATGCGCGCCATCGCTCATTTGCTGGGATTACTGCACATCCGGTCGCTGGGGCCGGTGGCCTCGGTTCCCGCGGCCGAGGCGCTGCGGGCGGGCTTTGGCGCGTTTCTGGGCCTTTTGATCACCGCAGGCGTGGCCTTCGCATTGTCGCCGGACCGCTGGCTGGCGCTGTATCTGATTGCGCCGTTCGGGGCGACGGCGGTGCTGGTCTTTGCCGCGCCGAACAGCCCGCTGGCGCAGCCCTGGCCGGCCATCGTGGGGAATACCGTTTCGGCGCTGGTGGCGATCACGCTGTGCCGGCTGGTGCCGCAGCCACTGCTGGCGGTGCCGCTTGCCGTCGGGCTGGCGATTTTGGCCATGGCAGCGCTGCGCGCGACCCATCCGCCGGGCGGGGCGGTGGCGATGACTGTTGCGCTGGGTGCCGAACGCATCCTGCCCCATGGCATGGGCTTCGCGCTGATGCCGGTGGCGGTGGGGACGCTGACACTTGTGATCGCGGCGGCGATCTATGCCAGTTTGACCGGCCGGCGCTATCCCTTCCGCCAGTTTGGCGAGCTGAACCCGCAAGGCACCCATGACCCCGCACCGGTCGAGCGGCTGGGCCTGACCGAGGCCGAGCTGACCGATATCCTGTCACGCTATCGCCAATCGCTGAACCTTGGCGTTGAGGATCTGGCCCGGCTGATCGGCGCGGCAGAGATGCAGGCTGCCAGCCATATGACCGGCCCCCAGACCGCCAGTGCGATCATGTCGCGCGACCTGGTCACCGTGGCCCCCGACACCCCCATGTCCGAGATTGCGGCCCTGTTCCTGCGCCACGGCTTTACCTCGCTGCCGGTGGTCGGCCCCGAGGATTGCTTTATGGGCGTGATCTTTCAGTTGCAGATCATCGCCGCCGCTTGTCCCGACCACGAGCTGACCGCAGGCCATCCGCCGCCGCTGGCAGTCTCGGGCGCCGCTGTCGCCACCGAGATCATGGATCCCAACCCCGGCAGCGCCGGCCCGGACACGCCCATCGCTGCGCTGTTGCCGCAATTGGCGGGGGGGATGGATGCGGTACCGATACTGGACGGGGGCCGTATCGTCGGCGTGGTCACCCAGACCGACCTGATCGCGGCGCTGGCGCGCCAAAGCCTGCGTGCGGACGACTAGGGCCTGAAGCCGGCCTCGGTCACGATCAGGTCGAGTGCTGCGTCATGGGGCTGGGGATAGATGGTCGGCAGCCGCCCCGATTCCAGCCCGATGCCGACGGCATAAGGGCGCGGGCGCAGCGCCGCCAGCGTGCGGTCGTAAAACCCGCCGCCATAGCCCAGCCGGAAACGCCCGGCGTCCCAGCCCACCGTCGGCGCCAGCACGATCTGCGGCAGAACCTGCGCCGTGGTCGCGGGTTCGGGGATATTCCAGCGGCCGGGGCGCATCTGGGCGTCGG
This sequence comes from Paracoccus xiamenensis, assembly GCF_011308835.1. Classification (GTDB taxonomy): domain Bacteria; phylum Pseudomonadota; class Alphaproteobacteria; order Rhodobacterales; family Rhodobacteraceae; genus Paracoccus; species Paracoccus xiamenensis. The sequence goes on from NZ_JAAOHY010000006.1 coordinate 125,870, forward strand.
GGGACCATGGCCGGAACACCAGCGGCTGATCGGGGGCCGTGACCACGGGCAGGGCGATCCGCAAGCCCGCCGCCGACTGTCGCGCCATCCAGGGCCGCAGGTCGGGCTCGCCCCTGATCGGCCAATATGCGGCGAGGATCAGCCCCGGGCCGCCGCCAAACTGCTGTGCCAGCAGCCGGTCCAGTTGATCCGCGATGGCCGCGTCTGTTGCTTGCACATCGCGCGCGCCGCGCGCCGCCAGAAGCTGCGCCCGCGCGGCCTTACGCCAGCGCGCCGCATCCGCCGCCGCCACCGGATCGGTGGCCAGCGGGTCGAAGTAATCCGGCGCCACCTCGGCGGCCAGACAGGCGGGCGAGGCGTAGTCCTTGGGGTTTTCGTCGCTCATGTCTCGTGCGGGTTGAGAAGTTGGATCACGCCTGCGATGCTGCGCCCCGAAGTGGCGGCTTGGCAAGGGGGCGCGGAATGTCCGGCATTATCCGCAATGGCGAGGACTTCACCGTCGATGCCAAGATCATCGCCGAAGGGCTGGGCCTGCCCGAACACGCCATCGCCCGCGCCATGTCCACCGGTGCCATCACCACGCGGTTCGAGCGCGGCGAGGGCGAGGATGCCGGCCGCTATCGGCTGTCCTTTTTCCATCGCGGCCACACCCTGCGCCTGACGGTGGACGAGGCGGGCAATATCCTCAGCCGGGCGCGATTTGATCGACAGTCCTAGGCGGGCGGCATGAAAACGGCCCGCCGGATCTCTCCGACGGGCCGCATCTGCACAAATCGCCGCGATTACATGCGCGAGGCGACATTGTCCCAGTTGACCAGCTTGTCGAGGAAGTTCGACAGATAGCCGGGGCGCTTGTTGCGGAAGTCGATGTAATAGGAATGTTCCCACACGTCGCAGCCCAGCAGCGCCTTTTGGCCGAAGCACAGCGGGTTGACGCCGTTTTCGGTCTTGGTGATCGCCAGCGAACCGTCGGGGTTCTGAACCAGCCACACCCAGCCAGAACCGAACTGGCCCGCACCTGCGGCGGCGAATTCTTCCTTGAACTTCTCGACCGAGCCGAAATTGTCGACGATGGCCTTTTTCAGCGCTTCGGGCATCTCGCCGGAATTGGGCGACATCATTTCCCAGAACTGGCTGTGGTTCCAGTGCTGGCTGGCATTGTTGAAAATGCCGTTCTGCGCCACGGCGCCCTTCTGGAAGGTGCCGGTGACGATGTCTTCAAGCGATTTGTCGGCCCATTCGGTGCCCTCGATCAGCTTGTTCAAGTTGTCGACATAGGCCTTGTGGTGAATGTCGTGGTGATATTCCAGCGTTTCCTTGGACATACCGGCCGGCGCAAGCGCGTCATGGGCATAAGGAAGATCGGGAAGCGAAAAGGCCATGGTCTCATCCTCTTTTCTGGGCGGGCGGTTGCCCGCACGGGTGCGGTCACCCACGCAACGCGACCTTGTCGACGCGGGTTCCGGGCGCAGGCTTAACATATGCTGCTGACTGGGAAAAAGCCCGGAAACGAAAAAGAAAAGCCCCGGGCGATGCCCGGGGCTGTCCTGCGATCCTGCAAATGGGATCAGTTGGCGGCCGGCGCCGGAGCTTCAGCAGCCGGGGCATCAGCGGCTGGCGCGGTTTCGGCGGCCGGAGCTTCAACCGCAGGGGCATCAGCGGGGGCTTCGGTGGTTTCTTCGACCGTCACGACGGCGTCGCCGCCGGCATCGGCCGCGGTGTCATCGCCGCCGCTCATCAGCCAGAAAATCACCAGGACGGCGACAACCAGCGCGCCGACGATGAAATAGAGGTTGTTGTTGCTCCGGGGTTCGATAGCCATGAAGTGTCAACTCCGAGTTGGGTTTCATATCGGGGTAACAATGCGCAACTGCGCATTTGGATCCATATGATGCATCAATCTGACGCAGGATTTTGCCGGAAAGTCATGCCATGTCCGTGCTCGGCGGGGTTTTGCCGGGCGTCGGAAACGCCTATCTAGGGCGCAGCCGAAAGGAGCCCACATGTTCTGGCTGTTCGCCGCCGCACTGACACTGATCGCCGCCCTTGCCATCCTGTGGCCCTTCTGGCGCGCCCGCTCGGGGCCGGTTGAACCCGCGGCCGCCTATGACCTGCGGGTCTATCAGGACCAGTTGGCGGAAATCGACCGCGATCTGGCGCGCGGTATCATCGACCCGGCCGATGCCGAGCGCCTGCGCACCGAAATCGGGCGCAAGGTTCTGGGGGCGGATAAGGCGCTGGCGCGCGATGCCGCAGCCGGTCCCGTCACCGCCCGTCACAGGGTGATCGCCACGGCAGTTCTGGTGGCGCTGATCGCTGCGGGTGGGGCGCTTTATCTGCGTATCGGCACGCCGGGGCAGCCTGACATGGCGCTGACGACCCGGATCGCCTCGGCCGAGGCACGCTATGCCTCGCGTCCCAGCCAGGCCGAGGCCGAGGCGGCGATGGCAGCGCTTCCCGCCCCGGCGCTGCCTGCACCCGATGCCGATTTCATGCAGCTGATGGACCAGTTGCGCGCCGCAGTTCAGCAGCGGCCCGATGACGTCAAGGGCCTGACGCTGCTGGCCCGGAACGAAGCAAGGCTGGGCAATGCGCTTGCCGCCAAGACCGCGCAGGCCCATCTGGTCGAGGTCCGTGGCGCGGACGCCACGGCCGAAGATCACGCCTTTCTGGCCGGCCTGATGACCGAGGCCGCCGGCGGCGTCATCACCCCCGAAGCCGAACGGGAAATCGCAGTTGCGCTGCAGCTTGACCCGCGCAATGCGCAGGCCCGTTACATGACCGGCCTGCTGCAGGCGCAGAACGGCCGCCCGGATCGCGCCTTCCCGGTCTGGGTCGCCCTGCTGGAAGAAACACCCGCCGAATCGCCCTGGAACATCGCCATCCGGCAGGTCATCGGCGATATCGCCTGGCTGGCGGGGCGCCCCGAATACATCCCCCCGCAGCCCACCGATACCAACGCCGCGCCGACCATGCCCGGCCCCGATGCGGACCAGATGGCGGCGGCCGGCGACATGACCCCCGAAGAGCGGCAAGAATTCGTCCGCAGCATGGTGGACCGGCTGGAATCGCGTCTCGCGACCGAGGGCGGCACCGCTGCGGAATGGGGTCGGCTGATCTCGTCGCTGACCGTGGTGGGCGAACATGATCGCGCCCGCGAGATCGCGGCCGAGGCGCGGACACGCTTTGCCGACGACCCTGCCTCGCTGGCCGAGTTCAACGAGGCGGCCGAAGCGGTGGGGATCGGCCCGTGATCCAGGAAGATATCGCCGATTTCGCTGCCCTGCTGCCGCGCGCTGGTGCCATTGCCGGGCTGGACTTGGGGACCAAGACCATCGGCGTGGCGGTCAGCGACGGGCTGCGCCAGGTCGCATCTCCGATCACCGTGATCCGGCGCGAGAAGTTCACAACCGATGCGCAGGCGCTGCTGAAGATCGTGGCCGAGCGCGGGCTGGTCGGGCTGGTGCTGGGGCTGCCGCGCAACATGGACGGCAGCGAAGGCCCGCGCGCCCAGTCGACCCGCGCCTTTGCGCGCAACCTCTCGCGCCTGACCGAGATCCCGATCACGTTCTGGGACGAGCGCCTGTCCACTGTCGCCGCCGAACGCGCGCTGCTGGAGGCCGACACATCGCGCAAGCGCCGCGCCGAGGTCATCGACCAGGTCGCGGCGGGCTATATCCTGCAAGGCGCGCTGGATCGGTTGCGGTTTTTGTGACTTCGCAAGGGCCCGAGCGGCCCCTCGTGTGTGCTGTCGAAGGACCGACCATCGCCAGACAGACGGGCTGGTTAGCCGAAACGCCGCGCGCCCGTTACATCGGGCGGCGCGGTGGGCGTGCGTCCGTTTCGGCTTTTCTCTACTGCCGTCGCTTGGCGCTGGTGCGCGACTGATGCCGGGTGGACGCCGCAAGACCGACGCCGCAATGTGGGGCTCTGCTCCGTCCGGCAGCCTAGGAAAGCGCCAGCCTGCCACCCGCCAGTCGCGTCAGTTGGCCCGACAGTTCCAGCCGCAGAATAACCGGCGTCAGGACCGCTGCGGGCAGGCCGATGTCACGGATCAGGACGTTTTCCTCTGTCGGGCTGGGTGAAAGCTGCGACAGCACGCGGGATTCGATTTGGGCCATGGTTTCGCCGCGATGGGGCAGGGGCAGGCGCGGCTGCGAGGCGGTCGGGCGATTCGCAGGGGCGGCGTTTCCGGCGCGGGTGGTGTTTTTCGGCGACGCCTTGGTCGGGGTGCCGCGCGGGGCCGTGCCGGGCGGGACACCGCTGCCGGGGTCGCCGGCGGCAAGGGCATCACGCAAGATCGGCAGCGCTTCGATCACGTCTTCGGCGCTGCGCACCAGCACGGCGCCATCGCGGATCAACTGATTGCAGCCCCCGGCGCGCCCGTCGACCGGATGCCCCGGCACGGCCATGACCTCTCGCCCCTGATCGAGCGAGTCGCGCGCGGTGATGAGGCTGCCGGATTTCACCGCCGCCTCGACCACGACGACGCCGTGGCTGAGCCCCGCGATGATGCGGTTGCGCAGCGGGAAATGCCGGGCGATGGGTTCGGTGCCCGGCGGCTGTTCGGTGATCAGGCAGCCCTGATCGCAGATTGCCGCGGCCAGCACCTTGTTTTCCGCCGGATAGATGCTGTCGATGCCGCCCGCCATGACAGCGATGGTGCCGCTTTTCAGGCTGGCTTCGTGGACAGCGCTGTCGATCCCGCGCGCCAGCCCGGCCACCGTCACCACGCCCGCTTTCGCCAGTCCCGCCGTCATTCCGCGCGCCATGCGCAGCCCCAGTGACGAGGCGTTGCGCGCCCCGATCACCGCGATCGTGGGCCGGGACAACGCGGCCATATTGCCCTTGATCCAGATCACCGGCGGCGCGTCAGAGATTTCGCGCAGCAAGGCGGGATAGTCGGGCGCATCGCAGCGGATCAGCCGGGCGCCTGTCTTCATGCCTGCCTTCAGCTCGGCTGCGGCCACGCCTTCGGGGCAGGGCTGGTAGTCGTCAATTCCCGATTGCCGGGCGATGTCGGGCAAAGCGTCCAGTGCAGCCGCGGCGCTGCCATGTTCCGAGATCAGCCGGTGAAACGTCGCAGGCCCCACCCGGCGCGATCGAATGAGGCGGAGGAAAGTCAGATCGTCTTCCTTCGCGGTGAGTGGGGTGTGGGGGGTGTTGAACGAAAACAACCTCATCGACCTCTCCGCCTCATTCGAGGGTGTTATGGCAGGCCATTGGTTAAGAAAGGGTTAGCGCCTATGCAGAATTTTTCGAAACCTGCGCCCGTCACCGGGAAGCAGGGGGTTGTTTTCACCGGGATTTCGGTCGCAACTGGCAAAAAATCAATGAGGGCGACCGGATGGGCATCAGCATCAACATTGCAATGCATATGGCCCGCATCGCGCCGCTGCTGGCAGGATGCTGCAATGGCATCATGCTTGGTCGGCAGAAGATGCATTTTCGGCGCCCACGATGGACCCCTCGGCTGATAAAGGCATTGGCGCGGCAGGGTGTCATCGTCACTGCCGAGGATCTGTTCCAAGAGGACGGATTTTGCGAGCGCTACCTATCCGCGATCGGCTGGCCGCCGCTGCAAAGTCTGGATTTTTCGGACATCGAGGGGGCAGAGTTCATTCATGACCTGTCAGAGCCGGTTGGCGATGACCTGAAGGGGCGGTTCGATCTGATCTACGACGGCGGCACCACCGAACACGTCTTCGATATCGCCCAGAGCTTTCGCAACGTCGACGCCATGCTGGCCGAGGGCGGCATCTTCGTGTCCAATGTCGGCACCGACGGCTGGTTCGGGCATGGCTTCTATCAGGTCGGCCCGGATATTCCCTGGCGTTACTGGGGGGCCAGTCTCGGCTATGAGGTGCTGGGGGTCTGGACCTTCTCGCGCGCGGGCTGGGACGAACCGCGGGTCATTACCGACCCCACCGGCATGCCGCGCGGGGCCGAGCATCGCTATGACGTGCCGCAGTTCATCAATTATGTCGTGCGCAAGATGCCGCGCAGCGGCCCGCCGAACCCGGTGATCCAGAGCCATTACGTCAATTACTGAGGAAGGCGGCTTAGGCCGCGGATCCCCCAACCGTCAGCCCGCCGATCAGAAGCGAGGGCAGGCCCACCCCGACCGGGACCCATTGGCCCTGCTTGCCGCAGGTCCCCATGCCGGGATCCAGCGCCATGTCATTGCCGATGGCGCGGATCTGCTGCAGCGCGGTCGCGCCGTCGCCGATCAGCGTGGCGCCGCGGATCGGATCACCAACCACACCGTTCTTCACCCGGTAGGCCTCGGTGCAGGAAAACACGAACTTGCCATTGGTGATGTCAACCTGTCCGCCGCCGAAGCCGACCGCATAGATCCCGTCCTTCAGTTCGGACAGGATCGCGTCGGGCGTGGCATCGCCGCCCAGCATGAAGGTGTTCGTCATGCGTGGCATCGGCGCATGGGCATAGCTTTCGCGCCGGCCATTGCCGGTTGGCTCCACCCCCATCAGCCGGGCATTCTGGCGGTCCTGAAGGTAGCCGACAAGGATACCGTCCTCGATCAGCACATTGCGGGCGGGGGCGGTGCCCTCGTCATCGACACTGATCGAGCCGCGCCGATCGGGGATTGTGCCGTCGTCGATCACCGTGACGCCGGGCGCGGCCACGCGCTGCCCCATCAGCCCGGCAAAGGCGGAATGGCCCTTGCGGTTGAAATCGCCTTCAAGCCCGTGGCCCACGGCCTCGTGCAGCAGGATGCCCGGCCAGCCGGGGCCCAGCACCACATCCATGACACCGGCAGGGGCGGGCTGGGCGCGCAGGTTCACCAGCGCGATGCGCAGGGATTCGTCGACCAACGGCTTCCAATGTGCGGGGTCCATCAGCCCGGCCAGCGGAATACGGCCGCCGCCGCCGGTGCCGCCGGTCTCGCGCCGGGCATTATCCTCGACGATGACTGCGACATTAAGCCGCGCCATCGGCCTGACATCGGTCACGAGCCCGCCTTCGGGGCGCAGAATCGCCACCTGTTGCAGGCTGGTCGACAGCGACACGCTGGCTTGCACCACGCGCGGATCGAGACCGCGCGCATAGGCGTCGATTTCGCGCAAAAGCTCGATCCGGGTGGCGATGTCGATGCCCTCTGCCGGGTCCTCGGACATGTACAAGGGCGTGATCGCGCCTTCGGGCGGCAGCGCCAGCGTGCGCCCGCCATTGCCGACGGCGAGGCGCACGGTTTCGGCGGCGCGGCGCAGGGTGGGCAGGGTCAGCTCGGTCGAATGGGCATAGCCCGTGACCTCGCCCGCGACCGCACGCAGCCCGAAGCCCTGGCTGGCGGTATAGCTGGAGCCCCGCAGCCGGCGGTCGTCATAGACCAGCGATTCCGCATGGGCGCGTTCGATGAACAGCTCGCCGTCATCGGCGCCGGCCGTCGCGTCGCGCAGGATGGCGAGCGCTGCGTCCTGGTCGAAATCGGTGTCAAAAGGCTTGAATTCGGTGCTGCTCATGGGTGATCCGCTCATCTCTCAGTCAGAGGACTTCGCCCGCGCGCCGGCATGTGCCGACTTGTCGCAGGCGGGGTTTTGTGGTTGTAAACGGAAAACGTTTGACTCGGAAGGGTGGCGGTCCGTCTCGCATGGATGTGTGGCGTGCTGTCTGAAATGGCAAGGGATACTCGGATGGTGGCTCCAGCAATGATGCGGCACGTAGCAGCGGCGGGAATGGGTGCGGCGGTTTTGCTGTCGTCGGGCATGGCATGGGCACAGGATCGCGCGCAGGATGTGCTGGGCGATCTGCCGGTGATCGGCGCCCCCCACGCGAAAGGCATCGCCTTCCAGCCGGCATCCAGCCCGGAAGCCGTGGACCAGCAATGGCTGGACCATTACGTGCTGGTCATCATCACCGTGGTCACCGTATTCGTCTGCGGTCTGCTGCTGTGGTGCATCGTCCGCTATAACCGCCGCGCGAACCCGACCCCGGCGCGTTTCAGCCATAACACGCCCATCGAGATCACCTGGACGCTGGTGCCGATCCTGATCCTGATTTCCATCGGCGTCTTCTCGCTTCCGATCCTGTTCCGGCAGCTGGCCATTCCGGAAAACCCCGCCGTGGTCATCAAGGCCATCGGGCACCAGTGGTACTGGTCTTATGAATACCCGAACGAAGGTCTGGCCTTCGATTCGCTGATGCTGGCCAAGGAAGATCTGGCGGCCAATGGCTATGCCGAGGACGAATACCTGCTGGCTGCCGACAATCCGGTCGTGGTTCCGGTTGGTCAGGAAGTGCTGATGCAGTTCACCGCCACCGACGTGATCCATTCCTGGACCATCCCTGCCTTTGCCGTGAAACAGGACGCCGTGCCGGGTCGGATCGCCCAGCTGGCCTTCACCGCCACGCAGGAAGGCGTCTATTTCGGCCAGTGCTCGGAACTGTGCGGGATCAACCACGCCTATATGCCCATCGTGGTGAAGGCGGTTCAGCCGGACGTCTATGCCGCATGGCTGGAAGGTGCTAAGGTTGAATTCGCCGCGGCCGAGCTGCTGAACGCGCAGCCCATCCAGTTGGCCGCGAAGTAAGCGTAAGCAACCGTGACCGATGCAACCACATATCAGGCGCCGAACGAGGCCGAATTCAGCGATTATGTCGCGCTGCTGAAGCCGCGCGTCATGTCGCTGGTGGTGTTCACCGCCTTGGTCGGCCTGATCGTGGCGCCAGTGCATGTACATCCGCTGGTCGCCTTCTGTTCGGTCCTGTTCATCGCCATTGGCGGCGGGGCCTCGGGCGCGCTGAACATGTGGTATGACGCCGATATCGACGCGGTGATGAACCGCACGAAATCGCGCCCGATCCCCTCGGGCAAGGTCTCGGGGAACGAGGCGCTTGCCGTGGGGCTGGCCCTGTCTGGTATCGCGGTGATGATGCTGGGCCTGTCGGCGAACTGGTTCGCGGCCGGGTTCCTGGCCTTCACGATCTTCTTCTATGCCGTCGTCTACACGATGTGGCTGAAACGCTCGACCCCGCAGAATATCGTGATCGGGGGCGCCGCCGGTGCCTTCCCGCCGATGATCGGCTGGGCCTGCATCACGGGCGGGGTCAGCATCGAATCGCTGCTGATGTTCGCGCTGATCTTCTTCTGGACGCCCCCCCATTTCTGGGCACTGGCACTGTTCATGAAGGAAGACTACCACAAGGCCGGGGTGCCGATGCTGACCGTGACCCATGGCCGCCCGACGACCCGGCGCCATATCTTCGCCTATACGTTGGTTCTGGCACCCTTCGCGATCTGGCTCGGGCTGACCTCGATTGGCGGGCCGATCTATCTGGCGGTGGCGGCGGTGCTGAACGCGCTGTTCATCTGGCGTGGCTGGCAGGTGATGCGGCGCACGGATGAACAATCCTATGCCGATGGCCACAAGGCCGAAAAAAGCTTCTTCAAGCTGTCTTTGATCTACCTGTTCGCCCATTTCGCGGCGCTGCTGGTCCAACATTGGGTGGGCGTATGATGGCCTTGCGGATCGAACACGAACTGCACACGCGCCGCAAATCGCGCAATATCGGCCTTCTGGTCGTGCTTCTGGCCTTTGTCGCGCTGATCTTTGGGCTCTCCATCGTCAAGGTAAAGACTGGCAGCAGCGCGGCCCTTGAAGGCTTTGACCATCAGGTCCGCCCGGCGCTGCTGCCGCGCGAATCCGGGGTTGAGATCCAGCCCAGCGAAAACCCGGTCGCCGCCCCCGGCACACCGGGTGCCGAGCAGGGCGCGAGGACTGCGCCATGAGCCTGCTTCCCAAAGACAAGAACCAGCGCGTGCTGGTCCAACTGGTCGGCGTGGTGCTGGTGATGGGTGCGCTCGCATGGGCGGCCGTGCCGTTTTACAACTGGTTCTGCCGGGTCACGGGCTATGCCGGGACCACGCAGGTCGCCGAAAACCTCGATCCCGGCGCCGAGATCCTGGACGAGGAAATCACCATCCGCTTCGACGGCAATACCGACCCGAAGCTGCCCTGGGGCTTCCGGCCCATGCAGACCGAAATGACCCTGAAGATCGGGCAGGACGGGCTGGCCTTTTACGAGGCGGTGAACAATTCCGACAAGCCGATCACCGGGCGCGCGTCCTATAACGTCGCGCCGGACATCGCCGGGTCCTTCTTCGTCAAGATCGAATGCTTCTGCTTTACCGAACAGACGCTTCAGCCGGGCCAGCGGGTCGAGATGCCGGTGACCTTCTATGTCGAACCTGACATCGTGACCGACCGCGACGCCTATAAGGTCCGCGACATCACGCTGAGCTATACTTTCCACCAATACGACACGTCCGAGACCGCCGCCGTTGATGTGGCACCGGTCAGTGCCGAATCCAGAATGAACTGACGCAATAGCGGGGACAGCCAATGGCGCATGCTAAGAACCACGACTACCACATTCTGCCGCCCTCGCTCTGGCCGTTCCTGAGCGCGCTTTTCGCCTTTGTGATGCTGACCGGTGGGGTCGCATGGATGAAGGGCATCTCGGCCTTCGGCGTCGCAATCACCGGCCCGTGGATGTTCCTGATCGGGTTCGTCGGCGTGCTTTACACCATGTTCGGCTGGTGGGCCGATGTCGTCAACGAAGGCGAGACCGGCGACCACACCCCGGTGGTACGGATTGGCCTGCAATATGGCTTCATCCTGTTCATCATCTCGGAAGTGATGTTCTTCGTGGCCTGGTTCTGGGCCTTCTTCAAGAACGCGCTGTACCCGATGGGGCCGGAAAGCCCGATCAAGGACGGCGTCTGGCCGCCCGAAGGCATCACCACCTTCGATCCCTGGCACCTGCCGCTGATCAACACCCTGATCCTGCTGCTGTCGGGCGTTGCCGTGACCTGGGCGCACCACGCGCTGGTGCATGAAAACGATCGCAAAACGACCATCAACGGGCTGGCCATTGCCGTCGTGCTGGGCCTGTTCTTCACCGTGCTGCAAGCCTATGAATACAGCCACGCCGCCTTTGGCCTGTCGGATACGGTTTACGGTGGCGTCTTCTACATGGCGACCGGCTTCCATGGCCTCCATGTCATCATCGGCACCATCTTCCTGTTCGTCTGCCTGGTGCGCCTGATGCGGGGCCAGATGACCCAGCAGCAGCATATCGGCTTCGAAGCTGCAGCCTGGTACTGGCACTTCGTCGACGTGGTCTGGCTGTTCCTGTTCTTTGCCATCTACGTCTGGGGTCGCTGACCCTCTGGCACTGACTGAAATTTCGAACGGCGCGAGGGACCCCTCGCGCCGTTTCTGCTTTCGGGCAACCGGTAAGGACCAGATTGCTGACGCCGCGCCGGCACGGTTCCGCGCGGTCGTCGCGGTGCCCCCTTGGTCCCGACGCCGTGGCGGGGTATCGCAGGGCAAATTGAACGGATAGCCCATGCCCACCCAACGCTCGATCCTGCCGCCGCTGATCTTTGGCATCGTGACCACCGCGATCCTGCTGAGCCTCGGCTTCTGGCAATTGCGCCGGCTGGAATGGAAAAGCACCATGCTGACCGAGATCCAGGCCGGGATCGACGCCCCGCCGCAGCCGATTCCGGCCGAGGTTGATCCGTCGATGAAATACATGCCCGTCGCCGTCACCGGCCGCACAACGGGCGAGGAGATCCTGGTGCTGTCCGGGACCAAGGAACTGGGCGGCGGCTATAACATCATCTCGGGGTTTGAAACCGATGACGGGCGGCGCATCCTGCTGGATCGCGGCTTTGTCACGCAGGATTACCGCCGCACCCCGCGCCCCCCGGCTGCGCTGCGGGTGGTGGGTAACCTGCACTGGCCGCAGGACAAAAGCAGCTCGACCCCAGCACCAGACCTGGAGGCGGGGATCTGGTTCGCCCGCGACGTGCCCGCGATGGCCGAGATGCTGAAGACCGAGCCGGTTCTGGTGGTCGCGGCAGAGGTCGGCGGCGACACGCAGGGCGTCATGCCCATTCCGGTCAGCATCGAAGGGGTGCCAAACAGCCACCTTTCCTACGCGGTGCAGTGGTTTCTGTTCGCGGCGACTTGCGCAGGGATGACAGCATGGCTCATCTGGCGTATCAGGCGGCGGACTTATTAGGGGCAGGCAATGCGCTATATCTCGACGCGGGGGGAAGCCCCGGTTCTGAACTTCGAACAGGCCATGCTGACCGGGCTGGCCCGCGACGGCGGGCTGTACCTGCCAGAGACGATTCCGCAGCTGGACGATATCGCAGCACTTGAAGGCCTGCCTTATGAGGAGGTCGCCGCCCGCGTCATCAAGCCGTTTCTGGGCGAGAGCTTTTCGGATGCCGAACTGAACAGCGCCATTCAAGCCGCCTACGCGAATTTCGGCCATATCGCCCGCGCGCCTTTGCGCCAGCTGGCCCCCGGCCATCACCTGCTGGAACTGTTCCACGGACCGACGCTGGCCTTCAAGGATTTCGCTATGCAGCTGATCGGTCAGCTGTTCCAGATTGCGCTGAAACGCTCGGGCCAGCGGATCACCATTGTCGGCGCGACCTCGGGCGATACCGGAAGCGCCGCGATCGAGGCGTTCCGGGGCTTGGATAATGTCGATGTCTTCATTCTGTTCCCACATGGCCGCGTGTCCGAGGTGCAGCGCCGCCAGATGACCACGCCGGAGGATGCCAATGTCCACGCGCTGGCAATTGACGGGCATTTCGACGATGCGCAGGCGCGGCTGAAGGATCTGTTCAACGACCACGCTTTCCGCGATCAGGTCGGGCTGGCCGGGGTGAACAGCATCAACTGGGCGCGGGTGCTTGCGCAGGTCGTTTATTACTTCACCGCCGCCGTCAGCCTTGGCGCGCCGGGGCGGGTGGTCGACTTTACCGTACCGACCGGCAATTTCGGCGACATTCTGGCGGGCCTTGTGGCCAAGCGCATGGGCCTGCCCATCGGCAGGCTGGTCATTGCCACGAACCAGAACGACATTCTGCACCGTGCGCTGACGACCGGCGAATACCGGGTGGGGCAGGTCGAGCCTTCGATCTCGCCGTCGATGGACATTCAGGTGTCGTCGAACTTTGAACGCGCGCTATTCTGGGCCTATGGCAGCGATCCGTCCGCGATCCGCCAGATCATGGACGAATTGAAGGCAGGCGGCTTTACCATCAGCCAGGGCGCGCTGCAGGCCCTGCAGGAAGATTTCATCAGTGGCCGCGTGTCCGAGGATGAGACGCTGGAAACCATCCAGACCATCCGCGCCGAAACGGGTGAGATCCTGTGCCCCCACAGCGCCGTCGGCGTCCACGTGGCCCGCGATCACCTGCGCGCGGGTGTGCCGATGGTGACGCTGGCCACTGCCCATCCGGCGAAATTCCCCGATGCGGTGGAAAAGGCCGTTGGCATCCGCCCCGAATTGCCGCCTCATATGGCGGGGCTGTTTGATCTGCCCGAGCGCGTGACGCGGGTTGAAAACGACGTTGAGGCGCTTAAGTCCCTCATCCTTGAACGGAGGACCGCTTGAGCGAGACCAACATCACCACCCTGCCGAACGGGCTGCGCATCGTGACGCGCCTGATGCCGGGGCTGCATTCCGCGACCATCGGCGTCTGGGTCAATGCCGGTGGCCGGGATGAACGTGCCGAACAGAACGGCATCGCGCATTTTCTGGAACATATGGCCTTCAAGGGCACCGCGCGCCGCAACGCCCTGCAGATCGCCGAGGCGATCGAGGATGTGGGCGGCTATATCAACGCCTATACCTCGCGCGATACCACCGCCTATTACGCCCGCGTGCTGGAAGCTGACACCGCGCTGGGGCTGGATGTGATTTCCGACATCGTGCTGAATCCGGCCTTCGATCAGCGCGAAATCGAGGTCGAGCGCGGCGTGATCCTGCAGGAAATCGGGCAGTCGCTGGACACGCCCGACGACATCATTTTCGACTGGCTGCAAGAGGTCGCCTATCCTGACCAGGCGATGGGTCGCACCATTCTTGGCCCGGCCGAGCGGGTCTCGCATTTCGGCCGCACCGATCTGTCGGGCTTTGTCGCCGAACATTACGGCGCGGGCCAGATGATCCTTGCCGCCGCAGGGGCAGTGGATCACGACGCCATCGTCCGCCAGGCCGAACAGATTTTCGGCCATATGCCCGCCACCACCCGCCGCGTGCGGGACGGGGCGCGCTGGCATGGCGCGGAAACCCGGCGGTTGAAGGATCTGGAGCAAGCCCATTTCACGCTGGCCTTCGAAGGTCCGGGTTATCTGGCGCCGGATTATCACGCGGCGCAGATCTGGACGACGGCGATGGGCGGCGGCATGTCCTCGCGCCTGTTCCAGAAGATCCGCGAGGAGCGGGGCTTGTGCTATACCATCTTCGCGCAGTCGGGTTTTCACGACGACACCGGCATGATGACCGTCTATGCCGGCACCGCCGCCGAGGATATCGAGGAATTGGCGAATCTGACCGTGGACGAATTGAAGCGGTCGGTCGAGACGTTGTCTGATGCGGAAATCGCGCGGGCCAAGGCGCAGCTGAAGGCAGGGACGCTGATGGGGCTGGAAAGCAGTTCCGGCCAGACCGAACGGATCGCGCGGTCGCTGGCGATCTGGGGCCGGGTGCCGGAACCTGCTGAAACGGCTGCGCGTCTGGATGCGGTCACGCGCGACGATCTGCGCAATTACGCCGCCAGCCTGATTGCGCGTCGTCCGGCCATGGCGCTGTATGGCCCGGTTGAGCGCGCACCCTCTCTGGAAACCCTGATCGACCGGCTCGCCGCATGATGTTCGGGCGGCGTCGTCCGATCCGGCTGGAAACCGAACGGATGGCGCTGCGCCTGCCGCAGCATTCCGATTTCAATGCCTGGACGAGCTTGCGTCAGGAAAGCCGTGAATTTCTGGTGCCGTGGGAACCGACCTGGGCGGCAGACCACCTGTCGCGCAAGGCCTTTACCAATCGCGTCTACTGGGCGCAGCGTGCGAGCCGCGCGGGAACGGCCATTCCGTTCTTCCTGGAACGCAACGTCGATGGCGCGCTGCTGGGCGCGATCACCATCGACAATATCCGCCGTGGTCCGGCGCAGATGGCGACGATCGGTTACTGGATCGGCGCCCCCCATGCCCGTCAGGGCTATATGGCCGAGGCGATCGGTGCCGTCACCCGCCACGCCTTCACGACCATGGACCTGTCCCGGATCGAGGCCGCCTGCCTGCCCGACAACGCGGCATCGCGTGCGGCACTGGAACGTTCGGGCTTCAAATATGAAGGCGTCGCGCAAAGCTATCTGCAGATCAACGGGCGGTGGCGTACGCATGTTCTCTATGCCAATTTGCGCAACGACAGACGCGGCAGGACAGAGGCGGGATAGCAGCGATGACCGATGGCAAAGGCTTGAACCCGGCAGGCCCGGAACTGGCGGCGATGCTGCCGCAAGGCGTCCTGCGCGAGGTCGAGCCCCGCCACCTGGAAGAGCCGCGCGGCCGTTATCACGGCCAGGCGGGGCTGCTTGCCGCCCCCCGCAACGTCGAAGAAGTCGCCGCCGTGGTCCGCGCCTGTGCAGAGGCCCGCGTGGGCATCGTGCCGCTTGGGGGCGGGACCGGGCTGGTGGCCGGGCAGGTCATGCCTGACGGGCCTGCGCCCCTGCTTTTGTCGCTGGAACGCATGACCGCCATCCGCGACATTCATGCCGACGAAAACGTCATGCTGGCCGAGGCCGGCGCGACCCTGCAAGCCGCCCGTGACGCCGCCCAGGGCGCAGGGCGGCTGTTTCCGCTGTCGCTCGCCTCGCAGGGGACGGCGACGATTGGCGGGGTCATGTCGACGAATGCGGGTGGCGTGAACGCGCTGCGTTACGGCACCGCCCGCGCCCTGTGCCTGGGGATCGAGGCGGTGATGCCCGATGGCCGCATTCTGCATGACCTGAAGCGGCTGCGGAAGGATAACACCGGCTATGACCTGCGCGACCTGCTGATCGGTGCCGAGGGCACGCTGGGGATCATCACCGCCGCCAGCCTGCGGCTGGTTCAGCCGCCTGCCGGTATTGGCGTGGCGCTGATGGTGGTGCCTGATCCGGGTGCCGCGCTGCGCCTGCTGGCACAGGCGCAGGCGCGTTTCGGCGAATGCGTGACGGCATTCGAACTGATTTCGGGGCAGGGGCCGCGTTTTCTGGCCGAGACCTACCCCGAATTGCGCCAACCTTTCGAGACCCCTCCTGACTGGATGGTGCTGATCGAGCTGGGCCTGCCGGACGGTCTCGATCCCGACACCGCGCTTGAAACCCTGTTCGGTGACGGGCTGGAGGCGGGGCTGGTCATGGACGGGCTGATCGCCCAATCCGGCCAGCAGGCGGCCGATTTCTGGCGCCTGCGCGAGGAAATCCCCGAGGGCAACCGCCGCATCGGCGCGATCTCCAGCCACGACATCTCTCTGCCGCTGTCCGAGGTGCCGCGCTTCATAACCGATGCCGGCGCGATGCTGGCGGCGATGGGCGATATGCGGATCAACTGCTTTGGCCATCTGGGCGACGGTAATCTGCATTACAACGTCTTCCCGGCGCAGGGCCGCGACCGCGCCGAATATGACGAGCTGCGCGGGTCCGTGCAGGAAGCCGTGCATCAGATGGTGGTGGAACGCGGCGGCTCCTTCTCGGCCGAACATGGGGTCGGGCGGCTGAAGGTCCGTGATCTGGAACGCTGGGGTGATCCGGTGCGGCTGGCGGCGATGCGGGGGATCAAGGCGGCGCTTGATCCGCTGGGGATCATGAACCCCGGCGCGGTGCTTGCGTGAGGGGGCTTGCCCGCCCGCGGGCTCGGCCCTAGCCTTCGGTCATGCTGCGCTATTTAACCCGCCGGATGCTTTCGCTTGCGCTTGGCCTGCTGGTCGCGTCGGTGGTGATTTTCCTGCTGGTGGAAATGGTTCCGGGCGACCCCGCCACCTTCATGCTGGGTACCGGCGCCCAGCCCGACACGCTGGCGGCGCTGCGCGCGCAGCTGGGATTGGATCAGCCCCTGCCGCTGCGATATGCCAATTGGCTGGGCGCGGTCCTGACCGGCGATCTGGGGCATAGCTTTACCTATAAAACGCCGGTGGCGGGGATGATCTGGGACCGGATGCAGGTGTCGATGCCGCTGGCGCTGATGGCGCTGGCACTGGCTGTGATGATCGCCTTTCCGGTCGGGCTTTACGCGGCGTCCCGGCGCGGTCAGCCGCAGGATACGGCTGTGATGGGGCTGACGCAGGTGGGCATCGCCTTGCCGAATTTCTGGTTCGCGATGCTGCTGGTGCTGCTGTTCGCGGTGCGGCTGCGCTGGCTGCCTGCGGGCGGCTTTCCCGGTTGGGATTACCCCGTCGCCGCCCTTCGCGCGCTGCTGCTGCCGGCGATTGCGCTGGCGCTGCCCCAGGCGGCGATTCTGGCGCGCGTGCTGCGGTCCTCGCTGATCGAGACGATGGACCAAGACTATATCCGCACCGCGCGCGCCAAGGGCCTGACGCGCGGCCAGACGCTGCGCCGCCATGCCCTGCGCAATGCGCTGATCCCGGTGCTGACCATTCTGGGGATGCAGTTTTCCTTTTTGATGGCAGGCGCAATCATCATTGAAAACGTCTTTTACCTGCCCGGCCTTGGGCGGCTGATCTTTCAGGCCATCACCCAACGAGACCTGATCGTGGTGCAGTCCGCCGTGCTGGTGCTGGTCGCCGCCGTTATCGCCGTCACCTTCCTTGTCGATCTGGCCTATGCTGCCGTCGATCCAAGGTTGCGTCGCAGATGAGATGGACCCTTATTATCGGTGCCGCTCTGGCGGGTCTGGCGGTGCTGGCGGCGGCAGTGTCTTTCGTGTGGACGCCTTACGACATCACCCAGATGGCGGTGGCCAACAAGTTGCAGCCGCCATCCGCCGCACATTGGCTGGGGACGGACCATTTCGGGCGCGACATCCTGTCCATGGTGATGCTGGGGGCGCGCACCTCGATCGCCGTCGCGCTGGTGGCGGTGGGGATCGGCATCGCCCTTGGCGTTCCTTTGGGGCTGATCGCCGCCGCCAATAAGGGCGGCTGGCTGGACGAGGTCATCATGCGCGGCAATGACCTGATCTTCGCCTTCCCCTCGCTGGTCATCGCCATCCTCATTACCGCCGCCTTCGGGCCAAGCGCCATCAACGCGATCATCGCCATCGGCATCTTCAACATCCCCGTCTTCGCACGGGTGACGCGGGCCGGTGCGCTGCCCGTCTGGACGCTGGACTATATCCGCGCCGCGCAGGTTGCGGGCAAGGGCCGCAGCCGCATCAGCGTGGAACACGTGCTGCCCAATATCCTGAACCTGCTGATCGTGCAGGGCACCATCCAGTTCAGCCTTGGGATATTGGCCGAGGCCGGCCTGTCCTATGTCGGCCTTGGCGCGCAGCCGCCGACGCCCAGCTGGGGCCGTATGCTGGCCGAGGCGCAGACCTTCGTGACCCTCGCCCCCCATGTCGCCATCATCCCGGGCCTTTGCATCGTGGCGACGGTTCTGGGCCTGAACCTGTTGGGTGACGGGTTACGGGACGCGCTTGATCCCAGGTTGAAGGTGATGCGCGCATGATCGAAACCCGCGACCTGTCCGTCACGATCCACGGCCATACGGTGCTGCGCGATGTGGATCTGAAGCTGGCGCCCGGCAAGATCACCGGGCTGGTGGGCGAATCCGGCTCTGGCAAGTCGATGACGGCGCTGGCGATCATGGGGCTGCTGCCGCGCGGATCGAAGACGGGCGGGCAGGTGCTGCTGGATGGGCAGAACCTGCTGGATCTGCCGGAACGGCAGATGTGCAGAATCAGGGGCAGCCGCATCGGGATGATCTTTCAGGAACCGATGACCGCCCTGAACCCCCTGATGAATATCGGGGATCAGGTGGCCGAGGTGCTGCGTATCCACCAGAACATGCCGCGCGAACAGGCGCTGCTGCGCGCCCGCGACCGGCTGGACCGCGTGGGCCTGCGCGCACCGCGCTTTCCGCTGACCCTGTACCCGCACGAGCTTTCCGGCGGTCAACGCCAACGCGTGGCCATCGCATTGGCGATTGCCGAGGCCCCGGATCTGCTGATCGCCGACGAACCCACAACCGCGCTGGATGTGACGACACAGGCGCAGATCCTAGACCTGCTGCGCGATCTGGTGGCAAGCGAGGGCATGTCGCTGCTGCTGATTACCCATGATCTGGCCGTGGTGGCGGGCATTGCCGACCACGTCGCGGTGATGAAGGCGGGCGAGATCGTCGAGGAAGGCGAGACCGAGGCGCTGTTCCGCGGCCAGACCCACCCCTATACGCGCGACCTGTTCGCCGCCTCGCGCCATGTTCCGGCGCGGGTGGCGGCGGCGCCTGACGACACGCCGATCCTGTCGGTCAGGAACGCCGTGCGCGAATATCTTCTGCCGCGCCTGTCCGCCTTCGCGCCCCATCCGGTGCTGCGCGCCGTCGATGGCGTCAGCTTCGACATTCAGGACGGTGAATCGGTCGGTTTGGTCGGCGAATCCGGCAGCGGAAAATCGACGCTGATCCGCGCTGTGCTGGGCCTCGATCCGCTCAGCGAGGGCGAGATCAGGCTGGACGGCACCAGCGTCGCGGCGGGCCTCTCGATGCCGCCCGCGCTGCGCGCCAAGATGCAGGCGGTGTTTCAGGACCCCTTCGGCAGCTTCGATCCGCGTTGGCGCGTTGACCGGCTGGTGTCGGAACCGTTTCATCTGACCGGTCGCCCCGATGACTGGCGGGACCGCGTGGCGCAGGCGCTAAGCGATGTGGGGATCGAGCCGTCCATGTCGCGCCGCTATATCCACGAGTTTTCTGGCGGTCAGCGCCAGCGCCTTGCCATCGCCCGCGCGCTGATCATCCGCCCGCGTCTGATCGTCCTGGACGAGGCCGTCAGCGCCCTTGACGTCCGCGTCCGTGCGCAAGTGCTGGACCTGCTGGCCGATCTGCGCCGCAGCCACAACATCGCCTATCTGTTCATCAGCCACGACCTTGGCGTCGTGCGCGGCGTCACCGACCGCGTGCTGGTGATGGAGGCAGGCAAGATCGTCGAACAGGGCGCGACCGCGCAGGTGATGGACGCCCCCGCCCACCCGACGACGCAAAGGCTGATGCAGGCCATGCCCGAAATCCCCCAGGAATGGAGCGCCGCATGACGAAACCATGGTTTGATCCGTCAGAAATCCTGATTGGCGGGCAATGGCGCCGCGCCGGGGCCACGCTACCGGTCGAAGATCCCTCGACCGGTCAGAGCTTCGCCGAAATCGGGCGCGGCACTGCCGCCGATATTGATGAGGCCGTGGCGGCAGCCGAGGCCGCGCGTAACAGCGAATGGGGCCGGCTGACCGCGACCGAACGCGGACGTATCCTGACCCGGATCGGTCAGGCCGTTCTGGACCGTACCGAGGAGTTGGCGCAACTCGAATCCCGCGATGTCGGCAAGCCGCTGAAACAGGCCCGTGCCGATGCGCTGGCGCTGGCGCGTTACATGGAGTTTTACGGCGGTGCTGCCGACAAGATCATGGGCGAAACGATTCCCTATCTGGACGGCTATACCGTCTGGACCCTGCGCGAACCTCATGGCGTGACCGGCCATATCGTGCCGTGGAATTATCCCATGCAGATCATCGGGCGGTCCGTCGGGGCGGCGCTGGCAATGGGCAACGCGGCGGTGTTGAAACCGGCCGAGGAAGCCAGCCTGACCGCGCTCGCCTTCGCCCGGATCGCGATGGATGCAGGGCTGCCGCCCGGCGCGTTGAACGTGGTGACGGGCTTGGGCGAAGAAGCGGGCGCGGCGCTGTCGTCCCATCCGGGCGTGCATCATGTCAGCTTCACCGGCTCGGTCGGGGTTGGGACGCTGATTCAGCAGGCCGCGGCGCGGAACGCGGTGCCGGTCACGCTGGAACTTGGCGGCAAGTCGCCGCAACTGGTGTTCGCGGATGCCGATCTGGACCGAGCGCTGCCGTTTCTGGTCAACGCGGGCGTGCAGAATGCCGGGCAGACCTGCTCGGCCGCGTCGCGGATACTCGTCGAACGGTCGCGCCATGATGAGGTTGTGGCGCGCATGGCCGAGGCTTACCGTGCCCTGCGCGTCGGCCCCGCGCTGGATGATCTGGAGGTCGGGCCGCTGATCTCGGCCCGGCAGAAGCAGATTGTCGAGGGCTATCTTGCGCAGGCGGGCGACCTGGACGTCGCCGCCCGCGCGCAGATCCAGTCCGACGCACCCGCAGGCGGCCATTACGTCGCCCCGCATCTGCTGGCCGGCGTAGGCAGCAATCACCGCCTCGCGCAGGAGGAGATCTTCGGTCCCGTTCAGGTGGTGATCCCCTTCGATGACGAGGATCACGCCATCGCCATCGCCAACGGCACCGAATACGGGCTGGTCGCCGCCGCCTGGACGCAGGACGGCCCGCGCGGGTTGCGCATGTCGCGCAAGCTGCGGGCAGGGCAGGTGTTCCTGAACAACTACGGTGCGGGCGGCGGGGTCGAGCTGCCTTTCGGTGGCACAGGCAAATCCGGCCATGGCCGCGAAAAGGGTTTCGAGGCGCTTTACGGCTTCTCCACGCTCAAAACCGTGGCCGCCTGGCACGGCTAGGGCTGTCTCTGTTCATGTAGGTTAAAGATGCGTCTGTTTTTTCAGCTTCTTGCGGTTCTCACGCTGATCCCGCTGGCGGCCAGCTATGCCGGGCGGTTTCACCCGCTTGGCGATTCGCTGGCGGTGTTTCGTCCGGCCATGGCGCTGGCGATGCTGGTGCTGGCCTTCGCCTTTCGTCGCTGGTGGCGCTTGGGGGTGCTGGCACTGGGACTGGCGGCGATTGGCCCGATCCTGTGGATGATGCGGCCCGGTCTCTCGGTCGATCCGGCCATCACCGTTTACCAGAAAAACCTGCTGTTCAACCGAGGCGAAGCGACGGCGCTGATCGAAGATTTTCGCGCCTCGGGCGCAGAAGTGATCCTGCTGCAGGAACTGAGCGAGCGAAATCTGCCGATTGCCGAGGCGATGCGGGACAGCCACCGCTATCAGATCCTGTGCCCCGCCCATAGCGTCGGGCGGGTGGCGATCCTGTCGGTCTATCCTTTGTCGGATGAATATTGCGCCGAAAATGCCGGCTTCACCTCGGCCCGCGTCCAGCATCCGGCGGGCGCGTTCACCGCCGTCGCGCTGCATCTGCACTGGCCCTATCCCTTCGGTCAGGAAGCGCAGGTGAACCGGGCGATGGCTGATCTGGCCGGCATGGCCCGCCCGATGATTCTTGGCGGTGATTTCAACATGGTGCCCTGGGCCGGTGCGCCGGGCCGCATCGCGCGGGCGACGGATACGCGGATCGCCGGGCCGATCCGTCCGACGCTGTTCGTGAAGGCCTATCCCCTGCCGATCGACCATGTGCTGGTCCCGGCTGGCACGGACGCGGTTCTGGAACGCCGCCCGCGTCTTGGATCGGACCATTACGGCGTGCTGGCGCGGATCGGTTCCCTTGATCGCTAGGCCAACGCGCCTTTCCTTCCTGCCCGCCCCGCGCTAGGCACAGCGCATGAGTTTGCCCGCCCTTTCCCCCGATCAGGCCGAAGCCTGGGACAGCCTGTCCGAGGTGCTGGCCGCTGCCGGCATCGACTTGACGGCCGAGGAAATCATGCCGCCCCAGCCCGGCAAGGCGCGGGTCATGGCGGTGATCGGCAAGGCGGGGTCCGGCAAGACCATGATCCTCGCCGCCCTGACCAAGGCCCTGCGCGAGGCGGGCGTCGACATCATCAGCGGCGATTACGAGGGCAAGAAGCGTAAGGAACGCCGCACCGTCGCGGTGCTGGCGCCGACCAACAAGGCGGCCTTCGTGCTGCGGATGAGGGGCGTGCCGGCGACGACGATCCACCGCATCCTCTACACGCCGGTTTACGATCCCGAATATGAAAGGATCGCCGATTGGCTGACCGGCAGCGGTGACCGGCCCGTGATCGAGGGGCTGAGCGATGCGGCCCTCGACCGCGCGAAGCTGTTCTATGACCTCCATGCCTCGATCCCCGGCGCGCTGGCGGCGGCGGGCTTGCGCGGGTCAGACTTCATCAACGGCTGGAAACGGCGCGAGGATGGGCTGGATATCGGGCTGATCGACGAATCCTCGATGCTGGACGAACGCCAGTTCGACGACCTGCGCGAGATCTTTCCGGTGCTCATCCTGTTTGGCGATCCGGCCCAGCTGGCCCCGGTCGGCCAATCGGGCGAGATGGTCTTTGACAAGCTGGCCGCGCCGCAGCGGCTGATGTTAAGCCGCATCCACCGGCAGGCAGGCGACAGCCCGATCCTGGATCTGGCCCATGCGCTGGCGGATGACAGTCTTGATTTCAACGGGTTCGAGCGGATGGTTCGCGATGCCGCCGCCCGCGACGACCGGGTGATCTGGGCCGAACGCGTCGAAAGCGACCTGATGTCGCGCTCGCCCGTGCTGGTCTGGCGCAACGCCACAAGGATCCGCCTGATCACCGCCTTTCGTGCCGCTTACGGCGCGCCGGGCGATCAGCTTCTGCCGGGCGAGCCGCTGATCTGCGACGGGCTGGAACTGCCCCTGAAGCACCGCAACAAACGCATTGATCTGGAGGCGCGGGGCCTGATCAAGGGCGCGCAGGTCATCTATCTCGGCCCCGGCAAGAAGCCCGGCTTTTCGCGGCTGCATGTCATTGGGGCCGAGGATCCGCGCCTGTCGGCAGCCAGCATCGTGAAGATTGAAACCCCGGACGAGGAAGAACCCTTCATCCCCTTCGCCGCCCGCATGGGCGCAAGCTTCCTGCATGGTGCTGCGGTGACGATCCACAAGGCGCAGGGGTCGCAATGGCCCGATGTGCAGGTCTTCGGACCCGACATTTCAGCGGCCGCGTGGTCGGGGCGCAACGAGGCTGGGATCCCGCTGTGGAAACGCCTGACCTATGTCGCCATCACCCGCGCGCAGGAACGCCTGCACTGGGTGACGCGGGCGCGGCTGGCGCGCCCGTCGGGGCCGCTGGGGATCGAGGATCTGACCGTCCCGGCCTCGCCACTGGAATTGCAGCTGGCCGAAACAGGGGAGAGCTGAGGGTTCGGGCGCTATGTCGCGGCAGTCGCGGCCAGCTTGGCACGACGCTTCCGGTGAGCGGCGTCGGCGCTCCCCCTGAAGACGACTGTTGTGAAGAGCATGCAGACCTCGCCAGTGACCAGCAGCGTCGACAGCGCCCGAGCCATCATCGACGAGTTGATGCCAACGGGGCCGATCTCAGGCAGGTAGGGAACCTGCCCGCCCAAAAGCCAGACTGCCAGCATTCCGGTAACGATCAGTATCGCGGAAATCAGTCCGAAGACCAGCGAATAACCCCAGGTGGCCGTGCAGCCGGCCTGCCTGGCAAAGCTTGTCCCAGCCGCATGCCCAGCGATTGCCAGCACGATGATCGGCGCGAATGGCAACAGGATATCCTCGCCCAGAAAATTCAGGCTGGCGAGCCTCAGCCCATATGCGATGAGCGCCAGCGGAACAAACGCCCCGGCATAGATGATCAGCGGCCTCCCCATACTCGTCGGGCGGATATCATTGTCGGGCAAGAGGCGCTCCTGTGGGGAAAGGTCGGGGAGAAGGCGGTCAGGCGCTGCGCTTGCCGGCCAGTTTCTTGCCTTCCAGTGTCTCGATTCGCAGGATCAGGCGTTCGGCAAGTGCCTCGCGCGGGATGCCGGTTTCCCTGGCAAGCCGCAGCAGGCCGAACTGGACGCGGGCAAGTTCCTGATAATAGCGCGCGAAGATATAGTTGATCGATGCGCCCGCCGCAGCACCCAGCACCGGCACCACTTGCGCACCGGCCTTGGCCAGCACGCGGCTGGCGATCTGTGGGGCGAATTTGGTGATCAGCCCCTGCAAGGTGCCGCCGCTGATCGCCACGCGCGTGGCCAGAAGCGCGGTATCGGTGCTGTCATCTTCTTCCAACGGACCGCCGGTGGCGAAGATGCGCAAAGCCTCGGCGCGGATTTCGTCGCTGTCGACATCCAACCCGTGTTCGTCGGCGATTTCCAGGATAGCGCGTTGAAGGATAGTCACGGTCACGGGCAGCTCGATAATGGTGCCGGCGATCCCGGCCGCGCCTCCGACGGCACCGGCGGCGGTGGTGCCCAGCCGGTTGAACCAGTCGCCGCGGTTTCCGACCACCCTGCGCGAGGCTGAAGCCGCGTTGAAGCTGCGCTTCAGCGCTGCCGCAACCGCCTTGTCCAGCCGGTTGCGCATGAAGCCGGGAACTATCTTCATCAGCGCCTCGCCGCCGTCGCCGACGCGGTCGAGGATGTCCATCCCCAGCCCGCGCGCGGCGATATAGCGATGCGCCAGCCGGTCGATCTCGGCCAGCACGCTGGGGTCGGTGATGGGGGGCAGGACATATTGCTGGCGTTCAGCCATGCGGCGTTTCCTTTGCCGGATCGGCCGGCTGGCAGTCGGGCCTGCCGGACAAATCCTCATGCGCGAGGGCTGTGTCAGGGTCGGTCTCGCGCGCGACCTGACCCTGTATATCAACCCATGCGCCGGGCTGAAGTTCCAGCCCCAGCACCCGATCGGGGTTGGTGGGGGGCGGCATTTCGACGTGATCCAGTTTCTGGAAGCCAAACCGGGAATAATAGGGCGCGTCGCCCACCAGCATGACCCGCGCCCAGCCCATTTCCGCCGCTCGATGCAGGCTTTCGCGCATCAGCCACGCGCCCAGACCCTCGCCCTGTGCGGTGGGGTGGACGGCAATGGGGCCAAGCAGCAACACTTCTTGCCCAGCGACGCGTACTGGCCAGTAACGGATGGCGGCGCGTATGGTGCCGTCCTGGCGCAGCAGCAGGCACAGGTCGCGCACCGGATCCACCCTGTCGCGCAGGCGATAGGATGACAGCGCCGTGCGTCCCGGTGCAAAGCAAAGGTCCATCAGGGCCTCGACCTCGTGCCAGTCCTCGGGCTGTTCTTCGCAGATATCCACCGCATTCCCCTGTTCGCGCTGCTGGATGCGTAACATGAACGCCGGCAGTTGCAAGAATGGGGTGGACCCGGCGACAGGGCGGGGGCAGGATGCGCCCGCGCGCGAAGGAGATCTCATGTTCTATCGACCCGAAAATGGCCATGGCCTGCCCCACAACCCCTTCAACGCGATCATCGCGCCCCGGCCGATCGGCTGGATCTCGACCCGTGGGGGCGATGGCGACAATTTGGCGCCCTACAGCTTTTTCAACGCGGTCGCCTATACGCCGCCGCAGGTTATGTTCGCTTCGACCACGGCGAAGGACGACCGTCCGAACATGAAGGACGCGCTTGCCCATATCGTTGAGTCGGGCGTGTTCTGCGTCAACATCGCCTCGGCCGTGCTGATCGACCAGATGAACGCCTCCAGCGCCACGCTGCCCGCCGGCACCAGCGAGTTCGAGGCCTGCGGGATCGAGGCCGCCGAATGCAGCACCATCGACTGCCCGCGCGTGGCGGCAGCGCCCGCCGCGCTGGAATGCCGGATGACGCAGGTGCAGCGGCTGGCGGGGCCGGCGAACTGGCTGGTGCTGGGCGTCGTCACCGGCGTGCACCTGCGCGACGACTGCATCCGCGACGGGCGGTTCGATCTGTCCCGCGACGGCTGGCTGGCACGCATGGGCTATCGCGACTATGTGGCGGTCCACGAAACGTTCGAGCTGGAGCGCCCGGAATGACGCAGAAGACCGTCAAGGATTACATCCGCAGCATATATGACTTCCCGCATGAAGGGATCATCTTCCGCGATGTGACCACGCTGTTTGCCGATGCGCGCGGGTTTCGGATGGCGGTGGATCAGTTGCTGCACGCCTATGCCGGGAAAAAGATCGACAAGGTTGTCGGGCTGGAAGCACGGGGCTTCATCCTTGGCGGGGCGGTGGCGCATCAGCTTTCCGTGGGCTTCGTGCCGATCCGCAAGAAGGGCAAGCTGCCCGGCACGGTGATTTCCGAAGCATATGAGCTGGAATATGGCGAGGCGGTGATGGAAATCCACGACGACGCCCTGAAACCGGGTGAACGCGTGCTGATTGTCGACGACCTGCTGGCCACCGGCGGCACGGCCGAGGCCGGGATCACGCTGTGCCGCCGTCTGGAGGCCGAGGTGATCGGCTGCGCCTTCGTCATCGACCTGCCAGAACTGGGCGGGCGCAAACGGCTGGAAGCGATGGGTATGCCTGTCCACGCGCTGACCGAATTTGAAGGTGCGTAAGACGCAGCCGACGGTCGCGACTGACGACAGGGCGAACCTGGTTGGCAGTCTGTGGATGGTCGCGGCCATGGCGGCTTTCGCGGTCGAGGATGTGTTCATCAAGGCCGCCGCGCGAACGCTGCCCACGGCTGAGATTCTGATCCTGTTCGGTCTTGGCGGCGCGGTGCTGTTCGCAGTGATTGCGGCGTTAACTGGCCAGCGGCTTTTTTTGCGCGATGTTCTGTCGCCCGTCATGCGCATCCGGATGCTGTTCGAGATCGTTGGCCGTCTGTTCTATGCACTGGCGATCACGCTGACGCCGCTATCGGCGGCGACGGTCATCCTGCAGGCGACGCCGCTGGTCGTGGTCGCTGGGGCGGCTCTGGTCTTTGGCGAAAGGGTGGGGCCGCGGCGTTGGTTGGCGATCCTGATCGGGCTGGTGGGCGTCGTCATCATAATCGGGCCGGGAACGGACAGCTTTTCTGTGCTGTCGATCCTTGCTGTTATCGGGATGTTGGGCTTCGCCGGGCGCGATCTGGCCAGCCGGGTCGCGCCGCGCGGGCTGGGCACGGCGATTTTGGGCTTTTACGGTTTCCTGGCCATTGTCATCGCCGGGGCGATCTATGTCCCCTGGGGCGGGGGCGCCTTCGTGGTGCCGGGACTGACTGCGTCGCTCTGGCTGGCGGGCGCGGTACTGGCGGGGATCGCCGCCTATGTTTGCCTGATGAAGGCGATGCGCACGGGCGAGGTGTCGGCGGTGACGCCCTTCCGCTATACCCGCCTGCTGTTCGGTATTGCCTTTGGGGTGTTGCTGTTTGGCGAGGCGCTGACGCCGGCCATGCTGACGGGATCGGCGTTGATCGTCTGTTCGGGTCTGTTCATCGTCTGGCGCGGGAAGGCGCGGCAGGTGTCATAGCACGTCGATCTTGCCCCGCAGCGGCACATCGGCATGGGACGAGACATCATGCCGTTCAATCAGGCGATGGACTGGCGGGTCGCCCTCGTCGCGGTGCAGGCGATGAAGTGCTTGGGTGACCTCGCTATCGGTCACGGTGCGGCGGGTGTTGTGGCGGATGTAATCGTCCCAGGTGGCGATATGATAGCTTTCCGACCAGTGGTCGGGCTTTTCCAGATCGCGCAGCAGCACCCATGACCGCGCGCCATCGCGGCGGCGGATGTCGCGGCGCTGGATCATCAGGCGCAGGAATTCCTCGGTATCTTCGGGGGCGATGTGATAATCGACCATCACCATGATCGGTCCGGAACGCCCCCGCAGATCCAGACCCAGCACCGGCTCGCGGAAGCGGTTGGCGGGGGACAGGTCGGACTGGCTGAATTCCGGCATCGGCAGCGCCAGCCCGATCAGCGCCGCAAGAATCAGCCCCAGCGAGGCCCCCAGCAGCGCGGCTTCAAAACCGTAGGCCTGCGCGACCGCGCCCCACAGCCATGCGCCGGCCGCCATGCCGCCGAAGGTCACGGTCTGATACATCGCCAACGCCCGGGCCACGACCCAGCGGGGGGTGGACAGCTGCACGGTCACGTTGAACAGCGACAGCACGATCACCCAGGCCATCCCGGCCGGAAAGATCGCCAGCGCCTGCAGCCAGACATTGTCGGTCAGCGCGACCACGGCCGTTGCGGCGGCAAACAGGACCATGCCCACACGCACGATCCATTCGTTGTTCAGCCGGGCGCGGATGCGGGTATTGGTCAGCGCCCCGATGATTGCGCCCGCGCCAAAGCAGCCCAGCAGGATGCCGAACAGAAGCGATCCTCCCTCTGGGTGGGATTTCGCGACCAGCGGCAGCAGCGCCATCAGCGCCGCCGCCGACAGACCGAATGCGGCCGAGCGCGTCAGCACCCGCACCAGATTGGGCGACAGCGCGACATAGCGCAGCCCAGCCCCCACTGCGGACACGAAGGGCTCTCGCGCGATGGTGCGGGGCGGATAATCCGGCTTCCAGCGCAGCATCGCGACCAGCAGCGGGATATAGCTGAAGGCATTGACGATGAAGCCCATTGCCGCGCCCCAGGCGGCGACGATCAGGCCGCCCGCCGCCGGACCGACCGAGCGCATGAGGTTGAACCCCACCGAGTTCAGCGTCACCGCCTGCGGCAGGTCCTCGCGCGGGACCAGATCGCCCATGCTTGCCTGCCAGGGCGGGTTATACAGCGCCTGTCCCAGCCCGATCAGGAAGGTGAAGGCCAGCAGGCTCCACGGGGTGATCGCGCCGGACCACGCGACAAAGGCCAGCAGCGTCGACATCAGTGCCATGAAGCCGATTGCCGCCATCATGATCTGGCGGCGGTCGAAAATATCGGCAAGCGCGCCCGATACCAGCGCGAACAACATGATCGGCAAGGTGTTCGATGCCTGCACCAGCGCGATCAGCGTGGCGTTGCTGGTCAGTTGCGTCATCAGCCATGCCGCACTGACCGCTTGCACGAGGCCGCCGAAATTCGACACCAGCGTCGCCGTCCACAACGTGCGGAAGGCGGAGTGCCGAAAAGGGGCGAAGGTCGAACCGGAGGCTGGCATTGCGTCAACTTGTAGGTAAAAACGAGCCCCCGCAAGGTGCTTGCGGGGGCTTCAGATAGATTCATCGGATGTGGGCTTTGTCGCCGGCCAACCGGATCGCGGCGACGATCAGGTGGCGCGGTTAACCAGCCGCAACAGCACCAGCAGGATGACCGCACCGATGGTGGCGTAAAGGATCGACCCGATGATGTTGGTGCCTTCGCCGGCGCCCATGCCCAAGGCCGGGAACAGGAACGAGGCGATCAGTGCGCCGACGATGCCGACGACGATATTGACCAGCAGGCCCTGGCCGTGGCCCTTGACGATCTGGCCGGCCAGCCAACCGGCAATGGCGCCAACGATAATTGCTATGATAAGACCCATGCGCTTCCTCATAAGGGTTGGCCACCGTCTTCGGGCAGGGGCGTCCTGACCGGTGCGAAGGTGGCGATGACTGTCCTGCAACGCCAGTTTACCACCTAATGTTCCGTGAATAAACGGTTTCTCATTTGTTAACCGGCTTAGAAATGCCAGTTTGCCGTGCTATTTTAGGGTTTGAGCGAGGGTCGGGCTGCGCCAATTCGCAGCGGCTGAATCGTGCGCCGCTCAGTTGACCCTCTGATGCGCCGGGGATAAACGGGCATTAGCCCAACCCAAACGCAGCCGGGCCCGGTTGCGGCATAAGGGAGCCTAATCTCGTGGACTATCTGCTGTCCGAATATCTGCCGATCCTGGTGTTTATTGCCATGGCTTCGGCCCTCGCACTTATCCTGATGGCCGCTGCGGCCGTTCTTGCGGTGCGCAACCCCGATCCTGAAAAGGTATCGGCCTATGAATGCGGCTTTGCGCCTTTCGATGATGCGCGCGCCAAGTTCGACGTGCGATTCTATCTGGTCTCGATCCTGTTCATCATCTTCGACCTTGAAGTCGCCTTTCTGTTTCCTTGGGCGGTCGGCTTCCAGGGCCTGTCTGACATCGCGTTCTGGGGAATGATGCTGTTCCTGGGCGTGCTGACGGTCGGCTTTGCCTATGAATGGAAGAAGGGGGCGCTGGAATGGGCGTGACGAGCGATCAGAAAACCGGGCTGATTCAGCCCCAGTCGACGCTGCTCGGGCCGAATGTCTCGGGCCCCGGCGCGCTCGTGCCGGCCATGGCCAACAGCGCCGCCCCCGATCGCGACGTGCAGGTGCGCGAGCTGTCGGACGCGCTTCAGGACAAGGGGTTCCTGCTGACAACGACCGAAGACATCATCAACTGGGCGCGCAATGGTTCGCTGCACTGGATGACTTTCGGTCTGGCCTGCTGCGCGATCGAGATGATGCAGGTCTCGATGCCGCGCTATGACCTCGAACGTTTTGGGACCGCGCCGCGCGCATCCCCGCGCCAGTCGGACCTGATGATCGTCGCGGGCACGCTGACCAACAAGATGGCCCCGGCGCTGCGCAAGGTCTATGACCAGATGCCCGAGCCGCGCTATGTCATCAGCATGGGCAGCTGCGCCAATGGCGGCGGCTATTACCATTATTCCTATGCAGTCGTGCGGGGCTGTGACCGGATCGTGCCGGTCGACATCTACGTCCCCGGCTGCCCGCCCACGGCAGAGGCGCTGTTGTACGGCATCCTGCAATTGCAGCGCCGCATCCGCCGCACCGGCACGCTGACGAGGTAGACGACATGGCCATCTATCCCGATCTCGACACCCTGGCCGACCTGGCCGAGTTGATTCAGACCCGCTTTGCGGACGACGTGCAGGCGGCCGAGGTCGCTTTTGACGAACTGAACATCACGGTCGGCCTGTCGGGGCTGGTTCGGCTGATCGAGTTCCTGCAATCGGACACGAATTGCCGCTTCTCGACGCTGACGGACATCACGGCGGTCGACCATCCCGAACGCCCTGCGCGCTTTGACGTGGTCTATCAACTGCTGTCGATGTATCGCAATCAGCGCATCCGCGTGAAAACCGCCGCGCGCGAGGACGAGCTGGTGCCGACGATCACCGGACTGTATCCGGGCGCGAACTGGTACGAACGCGAAGTCTTCGACATGTTCGGGATCATGTTCTCGGGTCACCCGGACCTTCGCCGGATCCTGACCGATTACGGTTTCCGCGGCTTCCCGCTGCGCAAGGATTTCCCGACCACCGGCTATGTCGAGGTCCGCTATGACGAGGCGCTGAAGCGTGTCGTTTACGAACCCGTCCGGCTGACGCAGGAATACCGGCAGTTCGACTTCCTGTCGCCCTGGGAAGGGGCGAAATACGTGCTGCCCGGCGACGAGAAGGCGAAGGAGGCGGGCAAGTGACCCCTTTCTGCCACCGTGCCATTCAGGGCTGCGCGCGCCCGCGCGCCGCAGCAAAGGAGTAAGCCATGGACGGCGATATTCGCGTCAACAGCTATGATGACGGATCCGTGGACGCCCATACCGGCGAACAGGATATCCGCAACTTCAACATCAACTTCGGCCCCCAGCACCCGGCGGCGCACGGCGTGCTGCGTCTGGTTCTGGAACTGGACGGCGAGGTGGTCGAGCGCGCCGATCCGCATATCGGCCTGCTGCATCGCGGCACCGAGAAGCTGATGGAAAGCCGGACTTTCCTTCAGAACCTGCCCTATTTCGACCGGCTGGACTATTCCTCGCCGCAGAATCAGGAACATGCGTGGTGTCTGGCGATCGAGAAGCTGGCCGGGATCGAGCCGCCGCCGCGCGCCAAGATCATCCGGGTGCTGTTCGACGAAATCGGCCGGATCCTGAACCACCTGCTGGGCGTGACGACGGGCATGCTGGACATCGGCGCGCTGACGCCGCCGGTCTGGGGCTTCACCGCCCGCGAAGAACTGATGGTCTTCTGCGAACGCGCCTCGGGTGCGCGGCTGCACATGGCCTATTACCGTCCCGGCGGTGTGCACGAGGACCTGCCTGCGGGCCTTGTCGATGATATCGAGGCCTGGTGTGACGGCTTCCCGAAGCTGCTGGACGATCTGGAAACGCTGCTGACCGAAAACCGCATTGTGAAACAGCGGCTGGTCGATATCGGCATCGTCCACGAACAGGATGCGCTGGATTGGGGTTACACGGGCGTCATGGTGCGCGGCTCTGGCCTGGCATGGGACTTGCGCAAGTCGCAGCCCTATGACGGATATGAGGAGTATGATTTCCAGATCCCGGTCGGCAAGAATGGCGACTGCTATGACCGCTATCTGGTCCGCATGGCCGAGATGCGCGAGTCGGTGAAGATCATGCGTCAGGCCTGCGCCAAGCTGCGGGTGACCCCCGGCGACGTGCTGGCGCGCGGCAAGCTGGCCCCGCCCAAGCGGACGGCCATGAAGACCGACATGGAAAGCCTGATTCACCACTTCAAGCTGTATACCGAAGGCTTCAAGCTGCCCGCGGGCGAGGTTTATGCCGCGGTCGAAGCTCCGAAGGGCGAATTCGGCGTCTATCTGGTCAGCGACGGCACCAACAAGCCATACCGCGCCAAGCTGCGCGCGCCGGGTTTTGCGCATTTGCAGTCCATGGACTGGATGGCCAAGGGTCACATGCTGTCCGATATTCCGGCCTTCATCGCGACGCTTGACATCGTGTTCGGCGAGGTCGACCGGTGATGGCCCCCCGCCCTCCGGCAGATGCGTCGGTTGCGCGGAATTTTATCAGGGGGGGCGCCAATGGCGTCGCCTCCGCACGGATTAACGAGGAGCGGTTCGCACTGGAACGCGGGCCGCTGACCCTCAAGACGGAGACCTGCCGCTGATGCTGCGCCGCCTTTCCCCCATCCAGCCGGACTCGTTCGAGTTCACGCCAGCGAACCTTGATTGGGCGCGGGCGCAGATGACCAAATACCCCGAAGGCCGCCAGCAGTCGGCGGTCATCCCGATCCTGTGGCGCGCGCAGGAACAGGAAGGCTGGCTGACCCGCCCGGCGATGGAATATGTCGCCGACCTGCTGGGCATGGCCTATATGCGGGTGCTTGAAGTCGCGACTTTCTATTTCATGTTCCAGCTGTATCCGGTTGGTTCGGTTGCCAATATCCAGATCTGCGGCACCACGACCTGCATGATCTGCGGGGCCGAGGATCTGGTCCGCGTCTGCCGTGAAAAGATCGCGCCCAGCCCGCATACCCTGTCGGCGAATGGCAAGTTTTCCTGGGAAGAGGTCGAATGCCTTGGCGCCTGCGCCAATGCGCCCATGGCCCAGATCGGCAAGGATTTATACGAAGATCTGACCGCTGAAAAGCTGGCAGAGCTGATCGACGCGATGGAGGCCGGCGGCGTGC
Source organism: Paracoccus xiamenensis (assembly GCF_011308835.1). Taxonomy (GTDB): domain Bacteria; phylum Pseudomonadota; class Alphaproteobacteria; order Rhodobacterales; family Rhodobacteraceae; genus Paracoccus; species Paracoccus xiamenensis. The sequence continues at coordinate 159,770 of NZ_JAAOHY010000006.1, forward strand.
CGCGCCCCGGTCCGCAGGACGGACGCTTCTCGTCCGAGGCGAAAGAGGGCCAGAACGCGCTGACCAACCTGCTGCCGCCGGCCGAGGCGGCCAATGCCTCGGTCGCGCTGGCGCTGGAAATCGGCGACACGCTGAAACGCATTGACGGCACCGAGGTGCCGATCCTGACGCCGTGGCTGGGCAAGACCGCCAGCGCCGAGGTGGCAACCGAAGAAAAGATCATCGTTGCCGATACAGCCGCCGCCGCGGCCGAAGCGCAGGCCGAAGGGCGCAAGCCCGAAGGTCTGGCCGCGCCGCGCGACGGGCAGGCGGATGACCTCAAGGAAATCAACGGCGTCGGGCCGAAGCTGGAACAGCTTCTGCACCAGCTGGGCGTCTATCATTTCGACCAGATTGCTGGCTGGAGCTCGGACGAAATCGCCTGGGTCGACGCCAATCTTGAAGGTTTCCATGGCCGCGTGACGCGGGACGAATGGGTCCAGCAGGCCCAGAGATTTGTCAAGGAACGCAAGGGGACGGCCGACTAGAGTTAACCAGACGCCACACGGGGGTGAGAGATGCTGAAGAATGAATGCACGCGGAATTGCTGGCTGGCTGCGGCCGTGGCCGGCCTTCTGGTGTGGTTGTTCAACCTCTTTGCTGGCGGCTTCATCGCCGGGCTGCTGCTTGGGCTGATTGCCTTCTTCCTGATGGGCAATCTGCTGATCTGGCTCGTCTGCAACGGCGGCGGCGGCGTCACCGAAAGCGCCGAGGTTCTGGGCGAGCGCGCGACAGCCCATGACATCGGCGATGGCGGTGTGCTGGACCGGGCTGAGGACGCGATCGTCAATGCCGGAAATGCCTTTGCTGCCGGCACCGTCTCGGCCGTGGAAAAGGGCCGCGGCGCCCTGCACGACATGCGCAACGAGGCCCGCGAGGACCGCGAAAAGATGCGGAACGAGCGTTACGACGACAGTGACCGTGGCGAAGATGGCGACGATCTGGGTGATCGCATCCAGGAACGTCAGGAAACTGCCGACGCGCCGGTGAAAGAGGCGATGGGGGCGCTGGCTGCACGTGGCAAGACCGCGCCGGATGCGCCGAATGAGGAAGACACGCAGGTCAGTGACGACGCGGTTGAGATCGCGCAAGCCTCCTCGACCCCCGAGGTGACGCCTTTGCCAGCACCAGAGGAGGTTGCACCTGCTAAGGTGAAAGCGAAGGTTGCGAAGCCTGCATCAGGCGCTGACAACCTCAAGGAAATCAAGGGCATTGGCCCGCAACTGGAAAAGCTGCTGCATGACAACGACGTCACCAGCTTTGCCCAGATCGCAGCTTGGGACGATGCCGCGGTCGACCATTTCGCCGAGGTGATCGGCCGCATGGGCGGGCGCATCCGTTCGGATGATTGGGTCGGACAGGCGAAACTGCTGGCTGCGGGCCAAGAGACCGAGTTTTCGCGCCGCGTCGACAAGGGCGAGGTGTATTGATGGCCGATCAGGCCCGGCAAGATGCGGCGCAGATGCGTCTCGCGGCGATCGTGATGGCGGCGACTGGCATCCTGTGGCTGATCGCCAACTGGGCCGGGCAGCGTTATGGCTGGCCCGCGAAATATGCGTTCCTCGCGGATTTGGCCGCGATGGGTGGGTTTGTCTGGTCGCTGCTGGTGACCTGGCGTATCTGGCGGCGCAAGGCGCGGCCGGGCAAGGAAGGATGACAACTAAATGTTGCTGAAGGATCAGGACCGCATTTTCCAGAACCTTTACGGGATGGGCGACCGTTCCCTGAAGGGCGCGATGTCGCGCGGCTGCTGGGACAATACGGCAGAGCTCATCTCGCGCGGTCGCGACAAGATCATCGACGAGATGAAGGCTTCGGGTCTGCGCGGTCGAGGCGGGGCGGGCTTTCCGACCGGTCTGAAATGGTCCTTCATGCCGAAGGAATCGGATGGCCGCCCGGCCTATCTGGTCATCAATGGCGACGAATCCGAACCCGCGACCTGCAAGGACCGCGAGATCATGCGCCACGACCCGCATACCCTGATCGAGGGCGCGCTGGTGGCCAGCTTCGCCATGGGTGCGCATGCGGCTTATATCTATATCCGGGGCGAGTTCATTCGCGAACGCGAGGCGCTGCAACACGCCATCAACGAATGCTATGACGCGGGTCTGCTGGGGCCGAATGCGGCGAAAACGGGCTGGGATTTCGACGTCTACGTGAACCACGGCGCCGGGGCCTATATCTGCGGCGAAGAAACCGCGCTGCTGGAAAGCCTTGAAGGCAAGAAGGGCATGCCGCGTATGAAGCCGCCTTTCCCGGCGGGGGCGGGCCTTTACGGCTGCCCGACCACGGTGAACAACGTCGAATCCATCGCCGTCGTGCCGACCATCCTGCGGCGCGGCCCGGAATGGTTCGCAAGCTTCGGCCGCCCGAACAACGCCGGAACCAAGCTGTTCGGCCTGACCGGCCATGTGAACACGCCCTGCGTGGTCGAGGAAGCCATGTCGATCCCCATGCGGGAACTGATCGACAAGCATGGCGGCGGCATTCGCGGCGGCTGGAAGAACCTCAAGGCAGTGATTCCGGGCGGCGCGTCCTGCCCGATCCTGACCGCCGAACAGTGCGAAAACGCCATCATGGACTATGACGGCATGAAGGAATTGCGCTCCAGCTTTGGCACCGGCTGCCTGATCGTGATGGATCAGGACACCGACGTCATCAAGGCGATCTGGCGGCTGTCCAAGTTCTTCAAGCATGAAAGCTGCGGCCAGTGCACGCCCTGCCGCGAAGGCACCGGCTGGATGATGCGCATCATGGAACGTCTGGTCAAAGGCGATGCCGAGCCGGAAGAGATCGACATGCTGCTGGACGTGACCAAGCAGGTCGAAGGTCACACGATCTGCGCCCTTGGCGATGCGGCGGCATGGCCCATTCAGGGCCTGATCCGCAACTTCCGAGGCGAGATCGAGGACCGTCTGAAGGCGAAGAAGACAGGGCGCATGGGCGCTCTGGCGGCGGAGTAAGGGGCTAAGATGCATCGTCGCAAGCCATCCAACTTCACAGGAAAACGCGCGGTTTTGGCCAGCGCGTCTTTTGGGGTTACGATGCTGGGCGGCTGCGCGGTCGACTCTGGCACGTCGTTTGACCCCGTCTTTTTGACTGCGAACGACCTCGATCTGAAGATCTATTTCGAGCCCGAGCTGATGTATGCGCCGGTAGCCGCAATGGAAAATGACGACGGCACCGTCACCATAGTTGAACCCATCTACGTTCCGGGAGGCTTGGCCGTCGCGCGCCGGGACGGGCTTTCTTTGCAGGCTGAGGACGAGGCCGATGCGCGTGAAGCGGCAGCATATTATTGCGCAGAGCAGGGTGAACGCCCCATCACCGGTGGGATCGTAGAAATATCGGCCGAGATGCCGGTCCGTGTCTGGCAATTCCAGCATTGCTCGCCATGACCTTCACATCAAACTCACCCCACCGTGTCGGGCCGCTGGCAATCTGCTATGGTAAGGCATTCTCCATAAACAAATGGAGGCACGAGCCATGAAGAAACTGATCACACTCGCCCTGACCGCCGCGACACTGGCCCAGCCTGCGCTGGCGCTGGAGCCGCTGGCGCAGGAAAAATACGTGAACGACCGGCTGATCGCCGCGCGGGTTGCTGACCGCGTGCGCCGTGAATGCCCGTCCATCGACGCGCGCATCGTTTACGCCTGGAGCCAGGCGCGCGCGCTGAAACGCTATGCGCAGAATCAGGGCTATTCCTCGGCCCAGATCGACGCATTTCTGGACAGCAAGCAGGACAAGGCCCGGATCTATGCCGCGGCCGAAGACTATCTGACTCGAAACGGTGCGCGTAAGGGGGATGCCGAATCCTTCTGCCGTATCGGTAGGGCCGAAATCGCAAGCAAGTCGGTTGCCGGATCGCTTCTGGTGGCCAAGTAAGGACTGACGACATGGCAGATCTGCGCACAATCAAGATCGACGGCAAGGCAATCGACGTCGACCCCAACCTGACCCTTATTCAGGCCTGCGAACAGGCAGGGATCGAGATTCCGCGCTTCTGCTATCACGAGCGTCTGTCCATCGCCGGCAACTGCCGCATGTGCCTGGTCGAGGTGGTGGGCGGCCCGCCCAAGCCCGCCGCTTCGTGTGCGATGCAGGTCAAGGACCTGCGGCCGGGGCCGGAAGGCGCGCCGTCGGAAATCCTGACCAACTCGCCCATGGTGCGCAAGGCGCGGGAAGGGGTGATGGAGTTTCTGCTGATCAACCACCCGCTGGATTGCCCGATCTGCGATCAGGGCGGCGAATGCGACCTGCAGGATCAGGCGATGGCTTACGGCATCGACTTCAGCCGTTACCGCGAACCCAAGCGCGCGTCCGAGGATCTGAACCTCGGCCCGCTGGTCGAAACCCACATGACACGCTGCATCAGCTGCACCCGCTGCGTCCGCTTTACCACAGAAGTCGCGGGCATCAGCCAGATGGGCCAGACCGGCCGCGGTGAAGACAGCGAGATCACCAGCTATCTGAACGAGACGCTGAATTCGAACATGCAGGGCAATATCATCGATCTCTGCCCGGTCGGCGCGCTGGTGTCGAAGCCCTATTCCTTCACTGCCCGTCCGTGGGAACTGACCAAGACCGAAACCATCGACGTGATGGACGCGCTTGGCAGCAATATCCGCGTCGATACCAAGGGCCGCGAAGTCATGCGCATCCTTCCGCGCAACAATGACGGCGTGAACGAGGAATGGATCAACGACAAGACCCGTTTCGTCTGGGACGGTCTGCGTCGTCAGCGGCTGGACAAGCCCTATATCCGTGAAAATGGCAAGCTGCGCCCCGCCACCTGGGGCGAGGCGCTGAATGCCGCCGCTGCCGCCATGAAGGGCGCGAAGAAAGTCGCCGGTCTGGTCGGCGATCTGGCCCCGGTTGAGGCTGCCTTCAGCCTGAAACAACTGGTCGAGGGTCTGGGCGGCAATGTCGAATGCCGCACCGATGGCGCGAAGCTGCCGGTCGGCAACCGCTCTGGCTATGTCGGCACGGCCAGCATCGCGGATATTGACGGCGCGAAGATGATCCAGCTGATCGGCACCGACCCGCGCAGCGAAGCGCCGGTGCTGAACGCCCGCATCCGCACCGCCTGGACCAAGGGTGCCAAGATCGGGCTGATCGGTGCGCCGGTCGATCTGACCTATGACTATGCCCATGTCGGCGACGACCGGGCGGCGCTGGAAGGCCTGTCCTCGGCCGAAATCACCGAGGAAACCCGCAACAAGCCGACCCTCGTGATCGTCGGGCAGGGCGCCATCCGCGAGGCCGATGGCGAGGCCGTTCTGGCCCATGCGATGAAGCTGGCGGAAAACAGCAACTCGAAACTGCTGGTACTGCATACGGCGGCCTCGCGCGTAGGTGCGATGGATGTGGGCGCGGTGACCGAAGGCGGGCTGACCGCTGCGGTCGACGGTGCGGATGTGGTCTTCAATCTTGGCGCGGACGAGGTCGACATCGCACCGGGGGCCTTCGTGATCTATCAGGGCAGCCACGGGGATCGCGGCGCGCACCGGGCCGACATCATCCTGCCGGCCGCCTGCTATACCGAAGAAAACGGCTTGTTCGTGAACACCGAAGGCCGCCCGCAGCTGGCCATGCGCGCGAATTTCGCGCCGGGCGTGGCCAAGGAAAACTGGGCGATCCTGCGGGCGCTGTCGGCGGAATGTGGCAAGACCCAACCCTGGGACAGCCTTGCCGGTCTGCGCCGCGAGATGGTCAAGGCCGCCCCCGTGCTGGTGCAGGTCGATCAGGTGCCGGTCAATGAATGGCAGCCGCTGCCCGTCCGCGACATGGGCAAGGCCGATTTCCAATATGCGATCAAGGACTTCTATCTGACCAACGCGATTGCCCGCGCATCCAGCCTGATGGGCGAGCTGTCGGCCATGGCTGCGGCACGTGCCCAGTTGGGCGGCGCGCTGGCTGCGGAGTAAGGGGACAGGATGCGGCAACAGGCGCGGCATATGGGCATCGGGGCAGCGGCGGCCATGGCCATGCTGTCCGGCTGCACGCCGTCTGACGGCGGGCTGGCACAGCCTCCGCGCGCCAAGCCCGCGACGCTGCCGGTCCAGTTGGAAGGCCCGACCGAGGACACGTCGATTCTTGCCGGGCTCTCGACCAAAAGCGGCGAGCTGATGATCCTGGAAAATGACGGCTCGGTCACGACGACCAAGCTGGATTCGCCGCGTGGCCGTCAGACGCTGGGGCAGGGCGGGGATGAGGCCTATAGTCTGGCCAGCATTCTGGTCGCCGACGATTCGATGCCGCTAGAGGCATTGCCCAGGCCCCCGACTGCGCAGGATATCGCGCTGGAAGAATTTGCCGCCCGTCGTGGTTCGGCGCTGCCGGCGCGGATTACGCCGACGGCGAGCGAGGCATTTCTGGGCGGCACCGTCACCCCGGTCGCGGCGGGCAAGAACGCCGCCTCGGATCTGGTGATGGTGCAGGTACGGTTGCGGCAGGGGGTGGACGACAGCGCCGCCTTTGCCTATGCCACCTGCACGCTGGCCGCCTGGTCGAAGACCACGAAAACGCCGTTCGCACGCCATGTTCGTACCGTAAAGGGTGAAGACAAGGGCGCGCAGGTGGTGGAATCGGTCTTCACCATGTCGAAGACCATGCCGCTTGGCTTGCAGGTCATGGAACGAGAACAGACCCTGCGCGATTGCAGGGCACACGGAATTCCCGCCCGTTTGACGGCCGGGCCTGTGGAAGGGACGAAAAAGAATGGCTGAGTTCTGGGCATCCGGTTTGGGTAGCGCCATCATCCTGCTGGCGCAGGGGCTGGCGGTGATTGCCTTCGTGATGGTCTCGCTGATCTTCATGGTTTACGGCGACCGCAAGATCTGGGCGGCGGTGCAAATGCGGCGCGGTCCGAACGTGGTTGGCCCCTGGGGCCTGCTGCAGACCTTTGCCGACGCGCTGAAATACGTTTTCAAGGAGATCGTCGTCCCCGCCGGGTCCGACAAGTTCGTCTTCTTCCTTGCGCCCTTCCTGGCCATGTCGCTGGCGCTGATCGCCTTTGTCGCCGTGCCCTTCTCGGAAGGTTGGGTGATGGCTAATATCAACGTGGGCATCCTGTTCATCTTCGCCATGTCGAGCCTTGAAGTTTACGGTACGATCATGGGTGGCTGGGCCTCGAACTCGAAATATCCGTTCCTGGCCTCGCTGCGGTCTGCCTCGCAGATGATCTCGTATGAGGTCAGCATGGGGCTGATCATCATCGGCATCATCATCTCATCAGGGTCGATGAACCTGACCGCCATCGTCAACGCGCAAAGCGGGGCCGGGCTGCTAAGCTGGTACTGGCTGCCGCACCTGCCGATGCTGGCGCTGTTCTTCATCAGTGCGCTTGCCGAAACCAACCGCCCACCCTTCGATCTTGCGGAAGCGGAATCGGAACTGGTTGCGGGCCACATGGTCGAATACGGATCGACCCCGTATCTGCTGTTCATGGCCGGTGAATATATCGCCATGTACCTGATGTGCGCGCTGATCTCGCTGCTGTTCTTCGGCGGTTGGCTGTCGCCGATCCCCGGCCTGCCCGATGGGGTGCTGTGGATGGTGCTGAAGATGTGGTTCTGGTTCTGGATGTTCTCGATGGTGAAGGCACTGGTGCCGCGCTATCGCTATGACCAGCTGATGCGGATTGGCTGGAAGGTCTTCCTGCCGCTGTCGCTGGCCTGGGTCGTGATCGTCGCGATTCTGGCACGTTATGAAATCCTCGGCGGCTTCTGGGCCCGCTGGGACCAACTGGCGCCCATCGGCGCCGCCGTTACCGGAGGCTGATACCCATGTCGGAGCAAACCATCGCACATGCCCTTGCGAACGCCAGCGAGACCGACAAGGCAGAATTCGCCCATTTTCTGGCCGATCACGCCGGGCTGGACCGCGATTCCGCGCATGTCCGCGCCCTTGTCGCGGCCTTTGACCGCTTCGTTGCAGAACGCCTGAAGGAGCGCTGATCATGGCTTTCGATCTGGCCCGGGCGACGAAGTATTTCCTGCTTTGGGATTTCATCAAGGGTTTCGGTCTGGGGGTGAAGTATTTCTTCGGCCCCAAGGAAACCATCAACTACCCGCACGAGAAAGGCCCGCTGTCGCCGCGCTTCCGGGGCGAACATGCGCTGCGCCGCTATCCCTCGGGCGAGGAACGCTGCATTGCCTGCAAACTGTGCGAGGCGATCTGCCCCGCGCAGGCGATCACCATCGACGCCGAGCCGCGTGACGACGGCAGCCGCCGCACGACGCGTTACGACATCGACATGACCAAGTGCATCTATTGCGGCTTCTGTCAGGAAGCCTGCCCAGTCGATGCCATTGTCGAAGGTCCGAATTTCGAATTCGCCACCGAAACCCGGGAAGAGCTGTTCTACGACAAGGAACGCCTGCTTCAGAACGGCGACCGGTGGGAACCTGAAATCGCCCGCAACCTCGCATTGGACGCGCCCTACCGATGACCGACGCATTCGCCCTTTTGTTTCAGCAGATGCTCCAGCAGGGGCAGGACATGGCGCGGGCGTTCAACCCGGCGCTGGAACAGGTCGACACCAAGGCTTTTGAAAAGCTGGTGCCGACCATGCCCGCCGACGTGCTTGAAATGTGGTTCGGCCGCACCTTCAACCGTGAAGGTCTGGACGCCAAGACCCGGCTTTTGCTGACAATCGGCGCGATCACCGTGCAGGGCGCGCTGGCAGAGCCGCAGCTGCGCCTGACCATCCGGCACGCGCTGGAAGCGGGCGCGACCAAGCGCGAGATTGCGGAAACCATCTATCAGATGAGCATGTTCGCGGGCCTGCCCGCCATGCAGAAGGCGCTGAGCATCGCCGCCAGCACCTATGACGAGGAGGACGAGGCGTGAGCGTCTTTGCATTCTATCTGTTCGCGGTCGTGGCCTGCATTTCGGGCTTTATGGTCGTCTTGTCGAAGAACCCGGTCCACTCGGTCCTGTGGCTGATCCTGACCTTCCTTTGCGCGGCGGGTCTGTTCGTGCTGCAAGGTGCGGAATTCGTCGCCATGCTGCTGATCATCGTCTATGTCGGCGCGGTTGCGGTGCTGTTCCTGTTCGTGGTCATGATGCTGGACATCGACTTTGCCGAACTGAAGGGTGAACTGGCCCGCTTCCTGCCGCTCGGTCTGATGATCGCGCTGGTGCTGCTGACCGTTCTGGGGATGAGCTTTGCCGGCTGGATCACCGCCGACGGCGCGGCCGATCTGCGCGCGGCACCCATCGACAACAGCACCTGGAACACCAATGCCATCGCCGGGGTTCTGTATGACCGTTACTTCCTGGCATTCCAGCTGGCGGGGCTGATCCTGCTGGTGGCAATGATCGGGGCGATCGTGCTGACCATGCGCCACCGCCGCGACATCAAGCGGCAGGACGTGCTGAAGCAGATGTGGACCGACCCCAAGAAGCAGCTGGAGCTGCGCGACGTCAAGCCGGGGCAGGGATTGTGACAGGGCGCGCGGCCATAGCTCTGGCCGCAGCCGGCCTTGCCCTTGTCGCGTGCGGCAAAGACGCACCTGACGAGGGCAGTGCCAATGCCATGTCGCTGCTGCCGCCTTGCGGCGCGGCCTTTACCAATGCTTTGGGTGGCTGGACGCGCTATGCGGCGGTCGATGAAGGCGGCGGAAAGGTCGGGCTTGCCTATGACAATGGCGGCGATCACATCGCTGCCGGCATGCCTCGGGCCTATTACCGCTTGCACGATTGCCGCACCGGTGCCGCGCAAGGGTTTGATGCCGATGGGCGCGGCAATCTGCCGCCGATCGAGGCGTTTCTGACACAGGCGCGGCAGGACGGCCTGATGTCCTCGCCCCAGCGGCTGCTGAGCCGCGCGACCCAGAGCGGTTACCTGCAAGCCAGCAATGCCCGCTGGAATGCCGAGGAAATGGCCGAATATGCGCATTGCGCCTGCGGGCAGTTTTATCCGGGATTGGGCGGTTCGCGCGGGGGGCAGGGGCAATGATCCATGCAGCATCCACGATGCATCGCGCGGATCCTCGGGGATTGAAATCTGCTGACCGGCTGGCATCAGACCGCCGCGAGGCAACCGGAAATCCGCGCCTCGGGTGCGGGTGTATGCTTCACTATCCGGATCTTCTCTGGCAGTAAGCGGCAAAAGACGGGGGCGGGCGTCCGCCCCCCGACTCAATAAGCAAGCGAAAGCGGGGGCAATGGCCTTCACAAGGGACAAGCGAGCGATGGGACGAACCGCAGGGGCAGCACTGGCGCTGTGCCTGACGGCTGTGTCTGCGTCTGCGCTGACGCCCCTGCCGCCCTGCAACGGTGACATCGAATCCGGGATGCGCGTCAGCAATGCCGAAAGCTTCGGCTATTACGGCAGCGGATTCGCGACCGAAGACTATGCCAATGCGTTGGAGGACGACGCCGGCGCGGATGGTGTCTATGACTATCTCGACGTGCCTGTCGGCGACCTTGCTCGGTTCTCGGGCTATCGGGTGATTGATTGCAAATCCGGTGAGTTTCTGGCCATCAGCCACTTCGGCGAAGCCGGCGCGCAGCGGCTGACCGCGACCGAATTCCTGCGCAGCAAAGTGCAGGAAGAAAAGCCGATCTCTCTTGCCGATGTGCGCCGCGCCGCAGAGGCACTGTACAAGGGCCTGGACGTCGCGATCCTGACCCTGCGCGAAACCGAACAGACCTGCTCTTGCAAGAATTATGGCGGCCAATAGCCGCCTGAAGAACGACCGGGGCCACGCGCCCCAGAACACGAACCGAGGGACGATACGATGATCGGATTGACGCATTTTCTGGTGGTGGGGGCGATTTTGTTCGTCACCGGCATCTTCGGCATTTTCGTGAACCGCAAGAACGTCATCGTCATCCTCATGTCGATCGAATTGATGCTGCTGGCGGTGAACATGAACTTCATCGCGTTTTCGGCCCATCTGGGCGATCTGGCGGGGCAGGTCTTCACCATGTTCGTGCTGACCGTCGCCGCAGCCGAGGCCGCCATCGGCCTGGCGATCCTGGTGGTGTTCTTCCGCAACCGCGGCACCATTGCCGTCGAAGATGTCAACGTGATGAAGGGCTGAGACAGACATGGCACAGTTCATCCTGTTTGCGCCCCTGATCGGCGCGCTGATCGCGGGCTTCGGCTGGCGCACCATCGGCGAACAAGCCGCCCAATACCTGACCACCGGTATCCTGTTCGTCTGCTGCCTGCTCAGCTGGATCGTCTTCCTGGGCTTTGACGGCGTCACCCAGCATATCCCGGTGCTGGACTGGGTCGTGGCCGGGGATTTCGTGTCGCAATGGGCGATCCGGCTGGACCGGCTGACGGCGATCATGCTGATCGTGGTCACCACCGTCTCGGCGCTGGTTCACCTGTATTCGATCGGCTACATGGCCCATGACGACAACTGGGACCATTCCGAGCATTACAAGGCGCGTTTCTTCGCCTATCTATCCTTCTTCACCTTTGCCATGCTGATGCTGGTGACGGCGGATAACCTGCTGCAGATGTTCTTCGGCTGGGAAGGCGTGGGCGTCGCGTCCTATCTGCTGATCGGTTTCTACTACAAGAAGCCCTCGGCCAATGCGGCGGCGATGAAGGCGTTTATCGTCAACCGCGTCGGCGATTTCGGTTTCCTTCTGGGCATCTTCGGGCTGTGGTGGCTGACCGGCACCGTGGTGTTTGACGAGATCTTCGCGCAAGTGCCGGCGATTGCCGAAACCAACGTGCATTTCCTGTGGACTGACTGGAACGCGGCGAACCTGCTGGGTGTGCTGCTGTTCATCGGCGCGATGGGGAAATCGGCGCAGCTGCTTCTGCACACCTGGCTGCCGGACGCGATGGAGGGCCCGACGCCGGTGTCGGCGCTGATCCACGCCGCGACCATGGTGACCGCGGGCGTTTTCCTGGTCTGCCGGATGTCGCCGCTGTATGAATTTGCCAGCGATGCGCGTCTGTTCATCACCATCATCGGGGCCTGCACGGCATTCTTCGCCGCGACCGTGGGTCTGGTCCAGAACGACATCAAGCGCGTCATCGCCTATTCGACCTGTTCGCAGCTGGGCTATATGTTCGTGGCGGCCGGTGTCGGCGTTTATTCGGCGGCGATGTTCCACCTGCTGACGCACGCATTCTTCAAGGCGATGCTGTTTCTTGGTGCGGGTTCGGTCATCCACGCGATGCATCATGAACAGGATCTGCGGAACTATGGCGGGCTGCGCAAGAAGATCCCGCTGACCTTCTGGGCCATGCTGATCGGCACGCTGGCCATTACCGGCGTCGGCATCCCGCTGACCACCATCGGCTTTGCCGGCTTCCTGTCCAAGGACGCCATCATTGAAAGCGCATGGGTCGGCAACGGCTTTGCCTTCTGGATGCTGGTGATCGCGGCGGGCATGACCAGCTTCTACAGCTGGCGGCTGATGTTCATGACCTTCTGGGGCACGCCGCGCGGCGACCACCACGCCCATGACCACGCCCATGAATCGCCTGCCGTGATGACCGTGCCGCTTGGCGTGCTGGCGGTTGGCGCCATCTTCTCGGGCATGCTCTGGTATGGCGATTTCTTCGGCGACCGGGTGAACCAGTTCTTCCATATCGGTGGGGCGCAGGCGCAAGCTGCCGAGCATGGTGAGGCCGCGCCGGCAGAGCACGGTGAAGCCGCGCCCGGCGAAGCCGCATCGGCCGAACATGGCGAAGCCGCCCCTGCAGAACAGGCCGTGGCCGACACCGCGACCGAAGGCGAACATGCCGCCGCGCCCGCCACTGACGGCGAACACGCGGCTGACGGCCATGTCCGCACCGACGTGCCCACGCCGGTCGGTGGTGCGATCTATCTTCACCCCGACAACCACATGATCCACGAGGCCCATGAGGCGCCGAAATGGGTGAAGGTGTCGCCCTTCATCGCCATGCTGATCGGCCTGTTCACGGCATGGATGATGTATATCCGTTACCCCGAGGCGCCGGCGAAGCTGGCCGCGACGCAGCGCCCGCTTTACAATTTCCTGCTGAACAAATGGTACTTCGACGAGATCTACGACCGCGCCTTCGTGCGGCCGACCCTGTGGCTGGGCCGCGCGCTCTGGACCGGGGGGGATGGGCGTGTCATCGACGGCGCGATCAATGGCGTGGCCATGGGGCTGATCCCGCGGCTGACCCGTTTCGCTGGCCGGATGCAGTCGGGCTATTTGTTCCACTATGCCTTCGCGATGGTGTTGGGGATCGTGGCGCTGCTGATCTGGGTCATGGCGCGGGGGAGCATGTAAGATGAGCAATATCCTCTCGATCATCACCTTCCTGCCGCTGGTCGCGGCGCTGATCCTGGCCGTGTTCCTGCGCGGCGATGATGAGGCGTCGAACCGTAACGCCAAGTGGCTGGCGCTGATTGCCACCACGGCGACTTTCCTGATTTCGCTGACGGTTCTGTTCGGCTTCGATCCGGCCAATACCGGGTTCCAGTTCGTCGAGGACCGCAACTGGATCATGGGCCTGCGCTACAAGATGGGCGTCGACGGGATTTCGATCCTGTTCGTCATGCTGACCACCTTCCTGATGCCGATCACCATCCTGTCGACCTGGGATGTGAGCACGCGCGTCAAGGAATACATGATTGCCTTCCTGGTGCTGGAAGGGCTGATGATCGGCGTCTTCACGGCGCTGGATCTGATCCTGTTCTACCTGTTCTTCGAAGCCGGCCTGATCCCGATGTTCCTGATCATCGGCATCTGGGGCGGTCAGAACCGCATCTATGCGGCGTTCAAGTTCTTCCTGTATACCTTCCTCGGCTCGGTTCTGATGCTGGTCGCCATGGTGGTGATGTATCGCGCCGCCGGGACCACGGATATTGAACAGCTGCTGGCTTTCGACTTCTCTTCCGAGCCGCTGCATTTCCTGGGCTGGACGATCTTCGGCGGGCTGCAGACCGTGCTGTTCCTGGCCTTCTTTGCCAGCTTTGCGGTGAAGATGCCGATGTGGCCGGTGCACACCTGGTTGCCGGACGCCCACGTTCAGGCCCCGACCGCGGGTTCGGTCGTGCTGGCGGCGGTGCTGCTGAAAATGGGCGGTTACGGCTTCCTGCGCTTCAGCCTGCCGATGTTCCCGGTCGCGTCCGATCTTCTCCAGCCGGTCGTCTTCTGGCTGTCGGCCATCGCCATCGTCTATACCTCGCTGGTGGCACTGGCCCAGTCCGACATGAAGAAGCTGATCGCCTATTCGTCCGTCGCGCATATGGGTTACGTGACCATGGGCATCTTCGCCGCCAATCAGGTCGGCGTTGATGGCGCGATCTTCCAGATGCTGAGCCACGGCTTTATTTCCGGCGCGCTGTTCCTGCTGGTCGGCGTCATCTATGACCGCATGCACACGCGCGAGATCGACGCCTATGGCGGTCTGGTGAACCGGATGCCGAAATACGCGCTGGTGTTCATGTTCTTCACCATGGCGAATGTCGGCCTTCCCGGCACCTCGGGTTTCGTGGGCGAATTCCTGACCCTGCTGGGCACCTTCCGCGAAAACACGTGGGTTGCGCTGATTGCGACCACGGGGGTCATCTTCTCGGCCGGTTATGCGCTGTGGTTGTATCGCCGCGTGACGCTGGGCGCGCTGGTGAAGGAAAGCCTGAAGACAATCACCGACATGACCGCGCGCGAGCGCTGGATCTTCGTGCCGCTGATCGTCATGACGCTGTGGCTGGGAATCTATCCGCGCGTCGTCACCGACATCACCGGGCCCAGCGTCGATGCGATGCTGACCCAGATGCATGCCGCCACCGAAGGCATGCCCGAAGACCCGGCCGCGTATCGCGTGGTCGAGGCAACGACCGGCGCCGATACGGCCGCCGCCGCGCACTGAGAGGACCGTCATGACTTCGCTCGACTTCACGATCATCATGCCGGAAACCCTGCTGGCGGCCTATGCGCTGCTGGCGCTGCTGGCAGGGGCCTATTTCGGCAAGGACCGCATCGCCGGTACGCTGCTTTGGACCACGGTCGCGGCCTTTCTGGTGCTGGCCTTCTATATCGGCGTCGGCCGCGTGACCGAGGGCGCCGCCTTCTTCGGCATGTTCGTCGCTGACGGCTTTGCGCGTTTCTGCAAGATCCTGATCCTGACCGCCGCCGCCGCCGTTCTGGCGATGAGCGCGGATTACATGCAGCGCCGCAATGCGCTGCGTTTCGAATATCCGGTGCTGATCGCGCTGTCGGTTCTGGGCATGATGGTCATGGTCTCGGCCGCTGACCTTCTGACCCTGTATCTGGGGCTGGAACTGCAGTCGCTGGCGCTTTACGTCGTCGCCGCCATGCGCCGCGAATCCAGCAAATCCTCGGAAGCGGGCCTGAAATATTTCGTGCTCGGCTCTCTTAGCTCTGGCCTGCTGCTGTATGGTGCCTCGCTGATCTATGGTTTTGCCGGCACAACCAGCTTCTCGGGTATCATCGACGTGGTGCAGGGCGGCACGCTGCCGGTCGGGCTGCTGTTCGGCATGGTCTTCGTGATCGTGGGCCTTGCCTTCAAGGTCAGCGCGGTGCCCTTCCACATGTGGACGCCGGATGTCTATGAAGGTTCGCCCACGCCGGTCACCGCCTTCTTCGCCACCGCGCCCAAGGTTGCCGCCATGGCGCTGCTGGCCCGCGTGTTGACCGATGCCTTCGGCCGGGTGCCGGGGGATTGGGGCCAGATCATTGCGGTGCTGGCGCTGCTGTCGATGTTCCTCGGCTCGATCGCGGGGATCGGGCAGACCAACATCAAGCGCCTGATGGCCTATTCCTCGATCGCGCATATGGGCTTTGCGCTGATGGGTCTGGCCGCTGGCACGGCTGTCGGCGTGCAGGCGATGCTGCTGTACATGGCCATCTATGCGGTCATGAACGTGGGCGTTTTCGCCTGGATCCTGTCGCTGGAACGCGACGGCCAGCCGGTCACCGACCTGGCGGCGCTGAACCAGTTCGCACGGGCCGAGCCGGTCAAGGCGATGGCGGTGCTGATCCTGTTCTTCAGCCTTGCCGGTGTGCCGCCGATGCTGGGCTTCTTCGCCAAGCTGGGCGTGCTGAATGCGGCCGTCGATGCGGGCATGGGATGGCTGGCGGTGGCGGGTGTGATCGCCTCGGTCATCGGCGCGTTCTACTACCTGCGTATCGTCTATTACATGTATTTCGGGGCCGAGACCGACCCCGTGGGCAGCCGCATGGGCCCGGTGTCCTATACGATGCTGATCGCGTCGGCGGTGGCGGTGCTGCTGGGGGCGATTACCATGTTCGGGGTCGACCGGGCGGCGGAGCGTGCCGCGGAATCGCTGATGATCGTGGATGCGCATCCCGCGGGTGGCGCGGTTGCCACCGCGACCCAACCCATTGACTGATCCGCATCTCTGGCCCGAGGGCGTAGCGCGGCATGTCCTGCCGCGCAGCCCCTCCACCAATGCCGAGGCGCTGCGCATGACCGCGCAGATGGCGGGCAAGGCCTGGATCATCACCCATGACCAATATCAGGGGCGCGGCCGTCGAGGCCGCGCCTGGGCTATGCCGCGGGGGAACTTCGCCGGCTCGTTGGCGCTGCGGCCCGAGGGCGATCCCGGACAGGCGGCGCTGTATTCTTTTGTCGCGGCGCTGGCGCTGTATGACGCGCTGACTGCGGCCTGCGGGCCGGCGGCGCGGCTGGCGCTGAAATGGCCCAATGATGTGCTGCTGAATGGCGGCAAGGTCGCGGGCATCCTGCTGGAAAGCGCGGGGCAGGGGGCGCGGGTCTCGGGGCTGGCGGTGGGCATCGGGGTGAACCTTGCAGCCGCCCCACCCGCCGATCCAGGCGCGGCATTTGCGCCCGTCAGCGTCGCGGGCGAAACCGGCCTGACGATCCCGGCCGAGGAGTTCCTGGACCTGCTGGCCCCTGCCTTCGCGGCTTGGGAGGCACGTTTCCTGACCGAGGGGTTCGGCCCCATTCGCGAGGCATTCCTCGCCCGTGCCGCCCGCCTGGGCGAGACCATCATCGCCCGCACCGGCACCACGGAACTGACCGGCCGGTTCGAAGGCATCGACCAGACCGGCGCGCTGATCCTGACCACCGCCGCAGGCCGTCAGGCCGTGCCGGCCGCAGATGTGTTCTTCTGATGCTGCTGTGTATTGATACCGGCAATACCAACACCGTTTTTTCCATCTGGGACGGCGAGAAATTCCTGTCGCATTGGCGTATCGCCACCGACCACAAGCGCACGGCGGACGAATATTTCGTCTGGCTGCAGACGCTGATCTCGCTGCGCCATTTCGAACTGGATATCGACAGCTGCATCATTTCGTCCACGGTGCCGCGCGTGGTCTTCAACCTGCGGGTGCTGTGCAACCGCTATTTCAACACCCGCCCGCTGGTCGTCGGCAAGCCCGACTGCCTGCTGCCCGCCCTGCCGCGCGTCGATGCGGGCGCGACCGTGGGGCCCGACCGCATCGTGAACACCTGGGCGGCCCATGCCCGCCATGGCGGCAGCCTGATCGTGGTCGATTTCGGCACCGCCACCACCTTTGACGTGGCCGATACCGATGGCGCATATATCGGGGGCATTATCGCGCCGGGCGTGAACCTGTCGCTTGAGGCGCTGCATATGGGCGCGGCCTCGCTTCCGCATGTCGATGTGACCCGTCCCGAACGGGTCATCGGCAGCAATACGGTCGCCTGTATCCAGTCCGGCATCTTCTGGGGCTATATCGGTCTGGTCGAAGGGCTTATCACCAAGATCCGGGGTGAACGTGACCGGCCGATGAAAGTTATCGCAACCGGAGGCCTGGCTCCGTTGTTCGAACAGGGGACGGATGTTTTCGACAGCGTCGAAGAGGATCTGACCGTCCACGGATTGCAGCTTATTTATGATTTCAACAAGGAGGCGGGGAATGTCTGACCGTCTGATCTATCTGCCGCTGGGCGGCGCGGGCGAAATTGGCATGAACGCCTATGTCTATGGCTATGGCCAGCCGGGCAAGGAACGGCTGATCGTCGTAGACCTGGGCGTGACGTTTGGCGACATGGACTCGACGCCGGGCATCGACCTGATCATGGCCGATACCGCATGGCTGACGGCGAACAAGGACCGCATCGACGCGATCTTCATCACCCATGCGCATGAGGACCATGTCGGCGCCCTTGGCCTGTTGTGGGACCGGATCGGCGCGCCGATCCATTGCCGCAAGTTCACCGGCGCACTGGCGCGGATGAAGATGGAGGAACGCGGCCTGCCGACCGACGCAATCAACATCCATGAACCACGCCCCGCGGTGGTCGAGGCTGGCCCGTTCACGGTTCAATTCGTGCCGATCAGCCACTCGATTCCTGAAAGCTCGGCCCTGATCATCGATACGCCGGCCGGCCGGATCGTCCATACCGGCGATTTCAAGCTGGATGGCACCCCGGTCGTGGGCGAGGCCTTCGACCCGATCCTGTGGCACGAAATCGCCCGCGAAGGTGACGGTGTGAAGGTGCTGACCTGCGATTCCACCAATGTCTTCAGCACCCATCCCGGCCGGTCAGAGGCGATGCTGGCCAATCCGCTGCTGGAATTCGTCATGGCTCAGCCGAACATGGTGGTGGCGACGACCTTCGCGTCCAACGTCGCGCGTCTGAAGACGCTGGCAGACGCCGCCATTGCCGCTGACCGCAAGGTTTGCCTGCTGGGCCGCGCCATGCGCAAGATGGTCAATACTGCGCAGGAAACCGGCATCCTGACCAACTTCCCCAAAACCATCTCGCCCGAGGAAGCGGCCGATCTGCCGCGCAACAAGGTGATGCTGATCGCCACCGGCAGCCAGGGCGAACGCCGCGCGGCCACCGCGCAGCTGGCGCGCGGCAGCTATCTGGGGCTGAAGCTGCGCGAAGGCGACAGCTTCCTGTTCAGCTCGCGCACCATTCCGGGTAATGAGCGGGGCGTGATCCGCATCATGAACCAGTTTTCCTATCTGGGCGTCGACGTGTTCGACCCCGATGACGGCACCTATCACGTCTCGGGCCATGCCAACCGGCCGGATCTGGAAGCGGTCCATGACCTGTTGAAGCCGAAGATGCTGATCCCGATGCATGGCGAGCACATGCATCTGCGCGAACATGTCAATATCGGCCGCGCCAAGGGGATCGCCTCGATCGTGGCGACCAATGGTCAGATGATCGACATTACCGGCGACAAGCCACACCATACGGAAGAAGTCGATCACGGTCGGATCTACCTGGATGGCTCGGTCCTGATCGGGGCGATGGACGGGGTCGTGCGTGACCGCATTCGCATGGCGCTGAACGGAAGTGCCCTTGTCAGCGTGATCGTCGATGAAAACGACAGCCCCTTCCCGGATGCCTGGGTCGAGCTGATGGGCCTGCCGGAAAAGGGCCGCTCGAACACGCCCGTGGCCCAGCAGATCGAGACCGAGCTGGCCGAGTTCCTGGAACGCGCCGACGCCAAGACCGTCGCCGACGATCAGAAACTGGAAGAGGCGGTGAAGAAAATCACCCGCCAGGTCGCCATGGAAGAAATCGGCAAGAAGCCCGAGGTAACGGCGATCATCAGCCGGCTGGCGCCGTAAGGGGCCACACGAATGCGCAGGGTGGCGAGGTTCGCCGCCCTCGTCAGCCCATCCTGCCATTGTGAAGGCTGCTGCCGCTGGCGCGCTTTTGCTGGGGGCTACAGGGGGAAGGCAATCAGAAGCATCGGGACCGAGACCAGTATCACGATGACTTCCAGCGGTAGACCCATCCGCCAGTAATCGCTGAAGCGATAGCCGCCGGGGCCAAGGATCAGCGTATTGTTCTGGTGCCCGATCGGCGTCAGGAAGGCACAGGATGCCGATACCGCCACCCCCATCAGGAATGCGTCGGCATTGACGCCAAGCTGACCTGCCAGCTGGATCGACACCGGCGCGGCAAGGATCGTCGTGGCGTTGTTGTTCAGCACGTCCGACATGAACATGGTCGTGATCATCAGCAGCGCCAGCGCAACCCAGGCTGGATAGCCCGAGGTCAGCTGCGCCAGTCCCGACGCGATCAGCGCAGATCCCCCGGTGGTTTCCAGCGCCATCCCAAGCGGGATCATCGCCCCCAGCAGCACGATGATGGGCCAGTCTACATGATCGTAAAGGTCTTCCGGCGACAGGATCTTGCCCAGCACGAACAGCAGCAGAACCACACTGAGCGCGATGGGCATGGTGATCACGCCCATGCTGGTAAGCGCAATTGCGCCTGCGAAAATCGCAAGCGAACCCCAAAGGCGATGTTCTTTGGTGACCTGGGTCGTGCTGCCCTGCAGCGCCAGAAGGTCACGGGGGTCAAGTGCCGCGTCGACGTTCTCCTCGGGCAGCAGCAACAGCAGCACATCGCCATTGCGGATGCGCTTGGTGTTCAGCTTCTCGCGCAGGGTCAGGCCCTCGCGCAGGATGCCCAGAAGCAACCCGTCGACCTCGTGGCCGCGAAACAACCGGTCTGCCCGTCGCCCGATCAGGCGCGAACGCTGCGGCACCACTGCCTCGACCAGCACCCTGCCGCCGGCATCCAACTGGGCGCGGCGCGATTCGCCGGTGCTCTCGTCATCGTCGCCTTCTTCGGCCTCGGGATAGGCGAGGCCCTGATCGGTGCGAAACTCCTCCATCGCGTCGGGGCTGGCCTCGATGATCAGCCGGTCGCCCGTATGCAGCACGATCATCCGCGAGGTGCGGTAATAACGCGTGCCGGCGCGTTCCACCGCCAGGATCACCACGTTGCCGGCGTTATCGACGACCTCGCCCAGCGACTTGCCGACGGCGCTGCTGGATTCGGGCAGGACAAGCTGGGTCACATAATCGCGCAGCGCTTCGCTGCTGTCGCCGCCACGCACGTCGTTGTCCCTGCGCGGGATCAGCCGCCAGCCGATCAGGGCGATGAACAGAACGCCTGCCACCGCAACCGCCCCGCCCACGGGAAGAAAGTCGAACATCTTGAAACCGTCGCCGGCTGCGCCCTCGCGGAATTGCGAAACCAGCAGGTTCGGCGGTGTCCCGATCAGCGTGGTCATGCCGCCCAGAATGGTGGCAAAGGCCAGCGGCATCAGCGTCAGCGCGGGCCTGCGCCCGGCCTTGCGCGCGGTCTGTATGTCGATCGGCATCAGGATCGCCAGTGCCGCCACGTTGTTCATGAAACCCGAAATGGCCGCGCCAACGCCGCCCATGATCGCCACATGGGCGGGAACGGACCGCTTTTCTCCCGACAGCAGCCGGGTCAGCATCGCGACCACACCAGAGCGTTGCAGCCCGGCGGTCACGATCAGGATCAGTGCCACGGTCATGGTGGCGGGATTGGCAAAGCCGGAAAAGGTCTCCTCGGCGGGAACGATGCCGGTCAACACCCCGGCAATCAGCCCGGCGAAGGCCACGATGTCATAACGCCACCGCCCCCACAGCATCAGCGCCATCACCACGGCAAAAATCACGA
Organism: Paracoccus xiamenensis; assembly: GCF_011308835.1. Taxonomy (GTDB): domain Bacteria; phylum Pseudomonadota; class Alphaproteobacteria; order Rhodobacterales; family Rhodobacteraceae; genus Paracoccus; species Paracoccus xiamenensis. Next base: position 181,209 of record NZ_JAAOHY010000006.1, read on the forward strand.
AAAGCGTAATCTGGTCGGGGGTCATGGGTACATCCTGCTGCACGTTTGCATTTCTGTCACGCCCATGCGGGCTTGACCAGAGCGGCCAGTCCGGGGCACAGGTCGCCCATGTCCGACAAGAATTTCGATACGAACCCGACCCATCGCAACTTCTATGGCCGTCGCCACGGCAAGACCCTGCGGCGCAGTCAGAAGGGCTATCTGGCCGATGACCTCGGGCCGCTGCGCCCGAGCGGCATAACGCTGGCGGAAAACCCGGGCCGCGAACCGGTCGACCCGGCGGGTTTCTTTGAAGGCGACCGCCCGGTCTGGCTAGAGGTCGGATTCGGCGGTGGCGAGCACATGGTCCATATGGCGGCCGCCTATCCCGAAATCGGCATCATCGGCTGCGAGCCCTTTATCAACGGCGTGGCCATGCTGGTCGGCAAGATCAAATCGGCCGGCGTCACCAATGTCAGCGTCCATCCCGGCGATGCGCGTGACCTGATGGACGTGCTGCCGGATGGAACAGTCGCAAAGGCCTTTCTGAATTATCCAGACCCCTGGCCGAAGACCCGCCATCATCGCCGCCGCTTCGTGACGCCCGAACACTTGATCCCGCTGCATCGCGTCATGGCCCCCGGTGCTGAATTCCGGGTCGCGACCGACATCCCGTCCTATGTCCGTCAGACGCTGGCGGAGGTTCCGAAAGCCGGGTTCGAGCTGGTCAGCCTGCGTGCCGAGGCCTGGCCGGACTGGCCATCAACCCGCTATGAGCAAAAAGCCCTGCGCGAGGGGCGCGCTGCCACCTATATCTCGTTCCGGCGCGTCTGAGGCGTCGCCGCCGGGGCGCTGCCCCGGACCCCGGGATATTTCAACCAGAATGAAGAAGCGGCACCCTGCCGCGACGGCCTTGGGGGCTGGCGGCCGGGCAGGGTGCTTTCACTCTGGACGGTCATCGGCGTCCCCGCCTGTACCGTAACACCCGTTTACGAACCTAATCTTTCATTCTGGTTAAAATACCCCCGCCGGAGGCATTATTTTCGTTCCGCAGCCTTGGCCGCGTCCCAAAGCGCGTCCATTTCCGCCAGCGTCGAATCCTCGGGCCGGCGGCCTTCGGCGTGCAGCGCTGCTTCTATCGACTGGAAACGGCGGGTGAACTTGGCATTGGCGCCACGCAGGGCTTCTTCGGGGTCGATGTCCAGATGGCGGGCGAGATTCGTCATCACGAAAAGAAGGTCGCCGAACTCCTCGGTCAGGTGGGCGTGGTCGGCGCTGTCGCGGGCTTCGACCAGTTCGGCGGTTTCTTCGTTGATCTTGTCCAGCACATATTCCGGCCCCGGCCAGTCAAACCCCACGCGGGCCGCCCGGTTCTGCAGCTTCAGCGCCCGGGTCAGCGCGGGCAGGCCAAGCGCCACGCCATCCAGCACGCCCTTTTCGGCCTTGGCGGCGCGCTCGGCCGCCTTGATCGCCTCCCAGTCCTTGATCTGCTGCGCCGCGGATTTGTCGCGTGATTCGTCGCCAAAGACATGGGGGTGCCGTGCGATCAGCTTGTCCGAGATTTTCGCCGACACATCGGCAAAATCGAACATGCCTTTTTCCTCGGCCATCTGGGCGTGGAACACCACCTGCAGCAGCAGATCGCCCAATTCGCCGGGGAATTCGTCCCAAGCCTCGCGGGCGATGGCATCGGCGACCTCATGCGCTTCCTCGATCGTGTAGGGTGAGATCGAGGCGAAATCCTGTTCGATATCCCAGGGGCAGCCGGTCTTGGGATCGCGCAGTGCCGCCATGATCTTGATCAGGCGGGCGATTTCGGACTGGGCGCGATCGGTGGCGTCGGCTTCAAGGCGGGGGGCGGGGGTGACGGTCATGGCATGCTCCTTCGCTGGCGAAGCCGTGCCACAAGTGGCGGTCCGAGTCCATCTTTCGCCCCGAATCGCGCAGAGTTCACCCCGGTTTTCGCGCCGCTTCCTTGCCAACCGTGCGGCTCAAGATTAGGTTGCGCCGCAACTCTGGGGGTGCAAGGCCCCATTTCGCGAAAGGATCGCCGATGTTTGTCACTCCCGCCTATGCCCAAGCCGCCGGAGGCGCTGGTGGCGCCGGGGCTATTGCCCAGTTCATTCCGCTGATCCTGATCTTCGTGATCATGTATTTCCTGATCCTGCGCCCGCAGCAGAAGCGCATGAAGGATCACCGCAACATGGTGTCGGCGCTGAAGCGTGGCGATCAGGTGGTCACCCAGGGCGGGCTGATCGGCAAGGTCACTGACGTCAAGGACGACGAAATCACGGTCGAGATCGCGCAGGGCGTGAAGGTCCGCGTCGTTCGCGCCACCATCGCGCAGGTTGTGACCCAAACCACCCCCGCCGCCGCCAACAGCTAAGGCCTTCCCGCCATGATGCATATCCCGCTCTGGAAGCGCGTCCTGATTCTGGGCGTGGTGGCGATCGGCCTGATCTGGGCCTCGCCGAACCTGTTCTATTCCCGTGTCGAGGCGCATAACGATGCGCTTGCGGCTTCGGAAAAGGCCGGGTTCGTCACCCCCGAACAACAGGCCGCCATCGACGCGTGGCCCAGCTGGATGCCCAACGGGCTGGTCAATCTGGGGCTGGACCTGCGGGGCGGGGCGCATCTGCTGGCAGAGGTGCACACGGACGACGTCTATAAGGCGCGGATGGATTCGCTGTGGCCGGAAATGCGCCGCGCGCTTGCAGATCAGCGCGATGTGGTGGGCGCGGTGCGCCGCGTTGCCAGTCCCGAGGATGAGCTGCATATCGAGATCGAGAACCCCGATCAGATGGCCGCTGCGGTCCAGATCGCGCGCGACATGGCCGTGCCGGTGGTGACGCTGACCGGGGCCGGGCAGTCGGATCTGGTCGTCAGCGCCTCGGGCAATGTGATGACGGTGGCGCTGTCTGATGCCGAGAAAACGGCCGCAGACGACCGCACGATCCAGCAATCGCTGGAAATCGTGCGCCGCCGCGTCGACGAGGTGGGCACCCGTGAGCCGACCATTCAGCGCCAGGGCGCCGACCGTATCCTGATTCAGGTGCCGGGCATCGGCTCCGCGGCCGAGCTGAAAGAGCTGATCGGCACCACCGCCAAGCTGACCTTCAACCCGGTCGTCGGGCGCACCACTGACGCCAATGCCCGCCCGGGCGTGGGCAATGTGCTGCTGCCGTCGCAGGATGAGCAGGGCGTATACTATATCCTTGAAAACACCCCGGTCGTGACCGGCGAGGAACTGACCAACGCGCAGCCGGCTTTCGATCAGAACAGCCAGCCGGCGGTGAATTTCAACTTCAACCCCTCGGGGGCGCGCAAGTTTGGTGCCTATACGGCGGCCAATATCGGCCAGCCCTTCGCCATCGTGCTGGATAACGAGGTGATTTCCGCCCCGGTCATCCGCGACGCGATCACCACCGGATCGGGCCAGATCTCTGGCTCGATGGATGTCGCCGGCTCGACCCAGCTGGCGGTGCTGTTGCGCGCGGGCGCCTTGCCCGCCGAGCTGACCTTCCTGGAGGAACGCACCATCGGGCCGGAACTGGGGCAGGACAGCATTGATGCGGGCAAGCTTGGCTCGATCATCGCCATCTTCGGCGTCGTGGCCTATATCGTTGCCAGCTATGGCACCTTCGGGATATTCGCCTCGGCTGCGGTGATCGTGAACGTGATCCTGCTGTTGGCGGTCATGTCGGCCATCGGGGCCACGCTGACCCTGCCGGGCATCGCCGGGATCGTGTTGACGGTGGGGACCGCGGTTGACGCCAACGTCATCATCTATGAGCGTATCCGCGAAGAACTGCGCAAGGGCAAGCGGGTCGCCAATGTGATCGATACCGGCTTTCAAGAGGCGATGTCGGCGATCATCGACGCCAACGTCACCACGTTCATCGCCGGTCTGGTCATGTTCTTCATCGGCTCTGGTCCGGTAAAGGGCTTTGCGGTCACGCTGACCATCGGTCTGGTCACATCCGTGTTCACAGCGATCTATCTGACCCGTCTGTTGATCGTATTGTGGTATGAACGGCGCAAGCCGAAGCAGCTGGTTCTGTAAGGGGGCTATCATGGCATTCCGTCTGAAACTCGTCCCCGACGAAACCAAGATCAATTTCTTCCGCTGGCAGTATGTGACCTTCGGCATCTCGGCCGTGGCCATGGCGCTGTCGGTTGTGCTGCTGCTGACCATGGGGCTGAACTTCGGCATCGACTTCAAGGGCGGCACCACCATCCGCACCGAAAGCTCGACCGCGTTCGAGGTGGGCGATTACCGCGAGGCCCTGCAAGGGCTAGGGCTGGAAGATGTGTCGATTACCGAGGTATTCGATCCGACCTTCGGCGACGAAAAACATGTCGCGCAGGTGCGCATCGGCGCGACCGAAGGCACCGAGGCGATGACGCCCGAGCAGATCGGTGCGGTCGAGGCGGCGCTGAAAGAGGTCGATCCCAACGTCACTTTCGCCGCCGTCGAATCGGTTGGACCGAAGGTGTCGGCCGAGCTGATCAAGACGGCCGTCTATGCGGTGCTGGCGGCCTCGGCGGGGATCCTGTTCTATATCTGGCTGCGCTTTGAATGGCAGTTCGCGATCGGCGGCGTGGTGGCCATCGTTCATGACGTGCTGATCACGATGGGGATTTTTTCGCTGTTCCAGCTGAGGTTCGACCTGTCGACCATCGCCGCGCTGCTGACCATTCTGGGCTATTCGATCAACGATACCGTCGTGGTGTTTGACCGGCTTCGGGAAAACTTGATGAAGTTCAAGTCCATGCCGCTGGTCGACGTGATGAACCTGACGGTGAACGAGACGCTGTCGCGTACCATCATGACCGCCGTGACCACGGCCATCGCGCTGACCGCGCTGCTGGTCTTTGGCGGCGATGTGATCCGGGGCTTTGTCTTCGCGATGCTGCTGGGGGTCTTCGTCGGCTGTTATTCGACGATCTACGTGGCCAAGAACATCGTGCTGTGGCTGGGCGTCAAGCGGGACTGGTCGAAACCCGACCCTGAGGCGCTGCCCGAAAAATTCACGGAAGCGCCCTGATGAAGCTGACCGCGGCCGAATATCCGTCTGGCGCTGTGCCCGTGGATGGCTATGGCCCCGGTTTCTTCCGTGTCGGCGGCCAGGTCCATGTCGGCGCGATCATCGTCGCACCTTCGGGCGTGTCGTCTTGGGGCGGAATCGCCGACCGCGCCGCGCTGTTGGCGCTGGCGGGAAAGGTCGATCTGTTGTTTCTGGGCATGGGTGCCGACATCGCCCCGCCCCCCGCGGATCTGATTGCGGAACTGGACGGGCTGGGGGTCATGGCCGAACCCATGTCCTCGCCCTCTGCCGCGCGCAGCTTCAACGTCTTGCTGGCCGAGGGGCGGCGCGTCGCCTGCGCGCTGATCCCGGTATGAGCCTGCTGGCCGTCCATGATCTTGCCGTCGCGCGCGGTGGGATGCGGACGGTCGAGGGCGTCAGTTTTGCGCTGGATGCGGGGCAGGCGCTGATCCTGCGCGGCCCGAATGGCATCGGCAAGACCACGCTTCTGCGCACCGTCGCCGGGCTGCAACCCGCCGTCAGCGGCAGGATCGAGGCCGCCCCCGACGCAATCGCCTATGCCGCACATGCCGACGGGCTGAAGACCGCCCTGACCGTGACCGAAAACCTGCGCTTCTGGGCGCAGGTCTTTGGCCGCACGGAAATTACCCCCGCGATCGAGGCGATGAACCTGCGCGACCTGACTCAGCGCCCGGCGGGCACGCTGTCGGCAGGGCAGAAACGGCGCCTTGGGCTGGCGCGGCTGCTGGTTACTGGGCGACCGGTCTGGGTGCTGGATGAACCGACGGTCTCGCTCGACGCCGATTCGGTGGCGCTGTTCGCGACTGTCGTGCGCGCGCATCTGGGGCAGGGCGGGGCGGCGCTGATGGCCACGCATATCGACCTGGGCCTGCCCGAGGCGGAGGTGCTGGACCTGACGCCGCTGCGCGCCTCGACCGCCAGCAAGGACGTGAAACCTGCCGGGTTCAATGAGGCATTTGCATGATCGCCCTGCTGATGCGTGACCTGAGACTGGCGACCCGCGCGGGCGGGGGCTTCGGTCTTGGCCTCGCCTTCTTCCTGATCGTCTGCACGCTGGTCCCCTTCGGCGTTGGCCCGCAGGCCGAGATGCTGTCGCGGATTGCCCCCGGCATCCTCTGGATCGGCGCATTGCTGGCTTGCCTGCTGTCGCTTGACCGGCTGTTCGCGCTGGATTTCGAAGATGGCTCGCTGGACCTTCTGGCGACCGCGCCCCTGCCGCTGGAAGGCGGCGTGGCCGTCAAGGCCGCAGCCCATTGGATCGCCACCGGTCTGCCGCTGGTCGTGGCGGCCCCGCTGTTCGGAATGCTGCTGCACCTGCCCAGCCAAGCGGTGCCCTATCTGTTGATCTCATTGCTGATCGGGACGCCGGCGCTGTCCATGCTGGGCGCCTTCGGCGCGGCCATTACCGTGGGCTTGCGCCGCGGCGGGTTGCTGCTGTCGCTGCTGGTGCTGCCGCTTTATGTGCCTACCTTGCTGTTCGGGGCCGAGGCCGTGCGGCGCGGCGCGGCCGGAATGGATGCAATCACGCCTTTGGTCTTTCAGGCCGCCATCACGCTGCTGACGCTTGCGCTTATCCCCTTCGCGGCGGCTGCGGCATTACGTATCAACCTGCGCTAGGGTCTTCACCGGGTCCCCGCCAACCGCTAGGAACGCCCCATGTCGATCTGGGAATATGCGAACCCCGTCAAATTCATGCGCAGCTCTGGCGCGGTGCTGCCATGGGTGGTCGCGGGTGCTGCCGCCTGCACGGTTGGCGGGCTGATCTGGGGTTTCCTGACGCCGCCGGATTACAAGCAGGGCGCCTCGGTCAAGATCATGTTCCTGCATGTGCCCGCCGCGATGATGGCGATCAACTGCTGGTTCATGATGCTGGTCGCGTCACTGATCTGGATCATCCGCCGCCACCATGTCAGCGCGCTGGCGGCCAAGGCCGCCGCCCCCATCGGCGCGGTGATGACGCTGATCGCACTGGTGACCGGCGCGGCCTGGGGGCAGCCGACCTGGGGGACGTGGTGGGAATGGGATCCGCGGCTGACCAGCTTTCTGGTGCTGTTCCTGTTCTACCTTGGTTATATCGCGCTGTGGGAGGCGGTGGAAAACCCCGACAGCGCCGCCGACCTGACCGGCGTTCTGTGCCTTGTCGGCTCGGTCTTTGCGGTCCTGTCGCGCTATGCGGTGAATTTCTGGAATCAGGGGCTGCATCAGGGCGCCTCGCTGTCCGTCGCCTCGGGCGAGCGGATGAGCGCCATCTACCGCTATCCGCTTTACCTGTGTATGGCGGGCTTCTTCCTGATGTTCCTGGCGCTGCTGCTGATCCGCACCCGGACCGAGATCCGCATCCGCCGCACCGCCGCCCTGCAAGCCCGCGAGGCCCGCTGATGTTCGAACTTGGCAAATATACTCAATCCATCCTGATCGCATATGGCGTCAGCCTGACCCTGCTGGTCGGATTGATCTGGCAGAGCCTCGCCCGCAATGCCCGCGCCCGGCGCGCGCTGAAACAGCAGGAAGGAAACCGCGATGCGCGTTAAGCCGCTGATGCTGATCCCGCCGGTCGTCTTTCTGGCACTGGCACTGACCTTTCTGTGGGGGATGGGGCGCGAGGATCCCGAAGGTCTGCCCTCGACCTTTGTGGGCCGCGAAGCGCCCGCCGTGCCGCAGACCACCCTGCCCGGAAACACCCAGCTGACCGACGAGATGCTGCGCCAACCCGGCGTGAAGCTGGTGAACTTCTGGGCCAGCTGGTGCCCACCGTGCCGGGCAGAACATCCGACCCTGATGGAGCTGTCGAAGCGCCTGCCGGTCTATGGCGTCGACCTGAAGGATAATGAGGCAGATGCGCTGCGTTTCCTGTCGCAGGACGGCAATCCCTTTGCCGCCGTTTCGACCGATCCGCGCGGGCGCACGGCGATCGACTGGGGTGTGACCGCGCCGCCGGAAACCTTCATCATCGACGGCGCGGGCAAGATCCTGTACCGCCATGCCGGCCCGCTGGTGCGCGAGGATTATACCAACCGCTTCCTGCCCCAGCTGGAGGCTGCGCTGGCGGCAGAATAGGCGCTGTCATTCCAGATTGTGCTGGATCCATTCCGGGCTGTGGTGAATGTCCACGGTCCGCAGCCGACCCGGCCCGAGATTGGTAAAGCGGTGCGGCATATCGGGCGGCCCGATCAGCACATCGCCGACAGTGGCATCGATCACCTGATCGCCAACCTGATAGCGGCCATTGCCCTCGATCACGATGAAGGTTTCCGCATAGGGATGGGTATGCAGAACCGGCCCCTGGCCGATTTCGTCGGTCTCATAGAAGACCAGCGTGATGTCCGTCCCCATCCGCTCGCCCGTAAGGCTGCCGCGCCATGCGTCGGGGAAGCGTTGCCAGTCGGTTTGGGTGAATTTCTGAGTTTTGATCATACGAACGCCCTTCTTCATTGGCATGTCATGCAGCCGTCTCGTTGGAGTGCTTCTCGACCGAGTGGATGGGTGCCATTGTTCAAGGTAAGACCCTTGAGAAAGTGCTAGTATTGGCCACAGGTTGATGCCCGTTAACGTCCCTGCCGAAACTAGGCTATCGGAAACTGCTTGATACGACCGATGCGTCCTTCGTGCAGCGCATCTAGCGATATCACCAGCATAGCCGATGCCGACATCCAGTATCGTTCAAGCGCGCCATTAGCATCTGTTGCTTTCTCTGGTACGGCGAGGCGTAGATCGTTGCATCTATTGAAAACCTTTTCATCATTGAATGTACTGAAAATGCTGTGGGCGAAGATATTGCGTATTTCGCGAAGAAGATTGAGTTCCGCATGCCATGTGTCAGAGATGAGGCCTAATGCATGGGCCGCTGTAATCTTGGCGTAGAAAGTGCCAAGCGGCGCGTTGCGACCACGGAGCATATCCCGCGAGGAGGTCCCTTCAATCAGGCGCGCCTGCAGTAGCCTAGTGAGGACGTCATCAAGCATGGATGCAGTCACCAAAACTCGGCCCCTGTCGCTTTCCTGCGATAAAACCTCAAGGTAGCGTAAATGGTCTATCAAATGCGGAGCTTCCTGCTCCATCAGCGCCATGTATTCCTGACTGTATTTCATTCCTACTCCGCCTGAGCAACATAGCGATATCCCTGCTATCTTCTGATCGATAGAGTTCAACCTTTTTCAGCGAAAGCTCACTTTGCCTCGCAAGACGATACGGGAACGTCCACGACAAACGATCAAAACGGCACGTCGTCCTCTGCGCCCGCGGGCTGCACATAGCCTGCCTTCACGTTCTTGAACCCGGCCTCGAACTGGATGGTCAGCGTGTCCTCGGCGATGCCCATGATCGTGCCTGCGCCGAATTTCGGATGGGTGACCTGATCGCCGACGCTGAAGCCCACGGCCTCGGCGTCGATCACCATCGAAGGGGGCATGCGCGGCTTCGCGCGCTGATCGCCGCGCGCCTGCATCCGCTTCCAGCCGGGCGAGTTATAGACATCGGCATTGGCCGCCCGGCTGTGCATCGAGGCGCCGAAATCGGCAGAACCTGCGGCGACGGCAGCGGCGCCATAGCCCTGGCCATAAAGCCCCGGCGCGGTCAGCACGTCCATGCGATCTTCGGGCAGTTCGTCGATGAAACGCGACGGAAGCGAGCTTTGCCATTGCCCATACATGCGCCGGTTTTGGGCAAAGCTGATCGTCGCCAGCTTTTCGGCGCGGGTGATGCCGACATAGGCAAGGCGGCGCTCCTCCTCCAGCCCCTTCTGACCTGTTTCGTCCATGCTGCGCTGGCTGGGGAACAGGCCGTCCTCCCATCCCGGGAGGAAGACGATGGGGTATTCCAGACCCTTGGCGGCGTGCAGTGTCATGATCGACACGGCATCCTGCGCCTCGTCATTGTCGCGATCCATCACCAGCGCGACATGTTCCAAAAATCCTTGAAGATTTTCGAATTCTTCCAGCGCCTTGACCAGTTCCTTGAGGTTTTCAAGCCGGCCCGGAGCGTCGGGAGATTTGTCGTTCTGCCACATCGCGGTATAGCCGGATTCGTCCAGAATCCGCTCTGCCAGTTCGACATGGTTCACGGTCGAATCCAGCGCGTCGGCGTGGAAGCGGCCCATGGCATTGACGAATTCGCGCAGATTCGCGCCGCCCTTGCCGCCCAGCAGGCCGTTGGCGACGACGGATTGCGCGCCGATCAGCAGCGGCTCGGCCAGTTGCCGCGCCTCGGTCTGGATCACCTGCACCGCCTTTTCGCCGAGGCCACGCTTGGGGGTATTCACCACGCGCTCAAAGGCCAGATCGTCGACGGGGCTGACGGCCAGCCGGAAATAGGCCATGGCGTCGCGGATTTCCAGACGTTCGTAAAAGCGCGGCCCGCCGATCACCCGGTAGGGCAGGCCGATGGTCAGAAAACGGTCCTCGAAGGCGCGCATCTGGTGGCTGGCGCGGACCAGAATCGCCATGTCGTTCAGGTTGTGCCGCCCGATGCTGGCGCGGGTGCCGGAATGGAAATCCTCGATTTCTTCGCCGATCCAGCGGGCCTCGGCCTCGCTGTCCCATTGATGTATCAGGCGGACAGGCAAGCCTTCGGTTGCGTCGGTCCAAAGCGTCTTGCCCAGCCGCCCCTTGTTCGCCGCGATCAGCCCCGAGGCCGCCGCCAGAATATGCGGGGTCGAGCGGTAATTCTGTTCCAGCCGGATCACCTCGGCGCCGGGAAAATCCTGCTCAAACCGCAGGATGTTGCCGACCTCGGCCCCGCGCCAGCCATAGATGGACTGGTCGTCATCGCCCACGCAGCAGATGTTGCGATGCCCCTGCGCCAGCAGTCGCAGCCAAAGATATTGCGCGATATTAGTGTCCTGATATTCGTCGACAAGGATATAGCGGAAGCGGTCCTGCCATTGCCGCAGGAGGTCGGGATGGGCCTGAAACAGCGTCACGCAATGCAGCAGCAGATCGCCGAAATCGACCGCGTTCAGCGCCAGCAGGCGGTCCTGATAGGCGCGGTAAAGCTGCACGCCCTTGCCATCGAAACCCGCACCTTCGGCGCGCGAGACCTTGTCGGGCGTCAGCGCGCGGTTCTTCCAGCTGTCGATCAGCCCGGCCAACTGACGCGCAGGCCACCGCTTTTCGTCGATGTTTTCGGCCAGGATCAACTGCTTCAGCAGGCGAATCTGATCGTCGGTGTCCAGAATGGTGAAGGTCGGCTTCAGATGCTGGTCGCCAGATCCGATCAGTTCGGCATGGCGGCGCAGGATCTTGACGCTGACACTGTGAAAGGTGCCTAGCCAGGGCATCCCCTCGACCGCGTCGCCCAGCAGGCGGCCGATGCGGTCGCGCATCTCGCGTGCGGCCTTGTTGGTGAAGGTCACGGCCAGGATCTGGCCCGGTCGCGCCCGTCCGGTGGCGATCAGATGGGCGATCCGCGTCGTCAGCACCCGCGTCTTTCCGGTGCCCGCACCTGCCAGCACCAGAACCGGGCCATCCAGCGCCTCGACCGCGCGGCGCTGCGCAGGGTTCAGCCCATCCAGATAGGGCGGCGGCCCCGCAGGCACGCCCATGGCCCGCTGCGATAGGGTAAGCTTGCGTTCGGCTTGTTCAAAGGGATCGTCATCCGTCATGGGCTGACGATAGCGTAGCGCGTTCGGAAGCGGAAGGAGTGTTCTTTGTTTGTTCAACAGAATTTTCGTCAATCCTCACGACTTGACTTGACCGTGTGAGTGTTCTGACGCAGCAATTCGCCAACAAAATCAACAGCGATGACCGGGGGTATCATGCGGCATCTTCACCTTGTAACTTTTGCGGCCGGGATGCTGGCGGTTTCTGGCGCTCATGCCCAGCAAGGCAAGCAGGATCTTGGCGCCTGCGGGCAGCCGGCGGCGCTGAATGGCGGGGCGCTGGTGCTGGACCGCCAGCCGGCTGAAGTCATCGGCGCTTTCACCCAAATCACCCGGAACGAGCCGCGCTATGTCGAGCTGCAGGTGAATGCGCCGATGGCGCTGACCATCTCGACAGTGCTCGAAGGGGGCGATACCACGCTGATCCTGTTCGACAGCAGCGGTGGCGTGGTGGCCGCAAATGATGATCAACGCGACAGCAACGCCTCCCGGATTATCGCCCGGCTGGAGCCGGGGGCCTATTGCGCGCAGGTTGATGTTCTGGGGTCGCTTGATGGCGCGCCGGTCGTGGTGCCGGTCTCGGTCGAGGGCGCGCCGCCGGCCGATGCCTGCATCCGCAATGCAGAGCCTGCGGTTGCGTTTGGCCCGGACAGTCAGGAAATCATCACCACGGGTACGCTGGCCGGCAGTGTCGATCATGCGTTCACGCTGCCTGCGGGGACTGGTGCAAAGATCATGGCGCGCAGCCCGATCTTCGACACCTTCCTGACGTTGGAGGACGAAAACGGCGTGCAGCTTGCCACGGATGACGACAGTGGCAGCGATACCAACAGCCTATTGGAGGTGGCGCCCGAGGCCGAAGAGCGGCAGTATTGCATCCGGCTGACCGGGCTGAACGAAGAAGGCGGCATCTATGCGCTGTCGATCCAGCCGCAGGCCGAAGCCGAGATGCAGGGACCGCAGGATGGCCCGGACGATGCTGTCAGCGCGGCGGCGGATGCAGCAGTCGAGGCGGCGGAGGCCGCCGCAGAAGCTGCTGCGGAAGCGGCCGAGGACAGCCAATAAGGCTTCCCGCGCCGAGCGTCAGCCGCGATGTAGGAGGCTGGCGAAGGTGGTCGGGTCAAGACTGTCCTGCGCAAAGGTCGGCCCGTTGACCAGCATGCTTACCGCGTCATGGCTGTGCAGCGATTCCTGATGGCTGGCGATGACGCGGAAGTCGCTGACGCGCGGTTCCGCGATCAACTGTTCGGCAAAGCTGCGGACCGCATCCTCGACGAAGATCGGATTGGCGGCGTTCAGCTCGGCAAACGCCTGTTCGTCCTCGCGCTTGACCATGACCTGGGTTTCGGTGGGCACGGCGCGACGGCACAGTGCAATCACGTCCTCGAACCACAGCCGGCCTTCGCCGGTCATCAGCATCGACAGCCGCGCGACCGAGCGCTGCGAATGCGGCGTCGCCAGTCGGCCCCGGCTTTCGCGGGCGTGTTCTGAAAGCTCCAGCGAACAGGGGCAGGTCGAGGAATAGACGTAATCGACATGCATGATCCGGCGGCGATGGCCCTGATGTTCAATCAGTTCCAGCGCGATATCGTAATACTGCCAGCCGGCCAGACCTGAGCGCAGCGATTCGACCCGCATCGGATAGGAAATCCGCATCTGGATGCGCGCATCCATGCTGCCCAGATCGTCCTTGTAATCATCCAGCGCCGCCTGCAGCACATCAAGGCTGAAATCCTTGTCGGCATGGGCATAGAAGCTGCGCATGATGCGCGACATGTTGATGCCCTTGCGGTCGGCTTCCAGGCTGACGGTACCAGTGACGCTGGTTTCCAGCGTGATCTCGCCGCCATCCTGCGTCTGATAGCGGATCGGCAGCCGGAAATTGGAAATGCCGACATGCTGGATCAGCACATTGGCGCCCACGATCAGGCTGGCCGGACCGTTCTGAAGGTCGGGCAGGCTGGCCTTGTACTGCGGATCGACGCGGAAATCCGCGTCATATTCGCGGGCAAGCGCGGGATAGATCATCGGCGGGCGCGGCGTGTTCACGGGCGGCTCCTGGCTGGTCGCGCCTCCGATATAGGCCGGATTAGCGGAATCGAAAGGGTTTTCGGCAAGGATCGGGACAAATGACCCGAATCCTTGCCGCCCTGATATGGTTATTCCAATGCCTGACGCAGATCCGCGATCAGGTCATCGGGATGTTCAAGGCCCACCGAAAGGCGCACCAGACCCGGCGTGATGCCAAGGCGCAGCCGGTCCTCCTCGGTCAGGCGCTGGTGGGTGGTGGTGCTGGGATGGGTGATGATGGATTTCGCGTCGCCCAGATTGTTGGAAATCAGGATCAGCTCCAGCTTGTTCAGGGCATTGAAGGCGGCGTCCTGCCCGCCTGCGATCTCCAGCGCAATCATGGTCCCCCCGGAACCCATCTGCGACATTGCCAGAGCGTGTTGCGGGTGATCGGTCCGGCCCGGATAGATCAGCCGCGACAGCTTTGGATGCCCGTTCAGCGCATCCGCGATGGCTGCGGCGCTGTCGGCCATGGCGCGGACGCGCAGGTCCATCGTGGTCAGCCCGTTCAGCATCAGCCAGGAATTGAACGGGCTGATCGCGCCGCCGGAATGTTTCAGATAGGGCTCGGCCACCTCGCGCACGAATTGCCGCGTGCCGCAGATCACGCCCCCAAGGCCGCGGCCGGCGCCGTCGATATGCTTGGTCGTCGAATAGATGATGACATCGGCACCCTGTTCGACCGCACGAGAGAAGATCGGAGTGGCAAAAACGTTGTCGACCATGACGATCGCACCGGCGGCATGTGCCAGTTCGGCGACGGCGGCGATGTCGATCACCTCCAGCGTCGGGTTCGACACCGATTCGAAGAAGACCGCCGTCGTGCCCGGCCGGATCGCCGCGCGCCATTGGTCCAGATCGGTTCCGTCGACCAGCGTGACCTCGACCCCGAAGCGTTTCAGGACATCAAGGATATACAGGTTCGAGCCGAACAGTGCGCGCGCTGCGACGACATGGCTGCCGGCTTCGCAAACCGCCATCAGCGCACCGTTGACGGCTGCCATGCCCGAGGTGGTGGCAAAGGCGTCCTCGGTACCTTCCAGCGCGGCGATGCGGTCCTCGAACATGCGGTTGGTCGGGTTGCCATAGCGGGCATAGATGAATTCGTCGTCGCCGACCTTCTGGAACCGCGCCTCGGCCTGTTCGGCGGTGTCATAGACAAAGCCTTGGGTCATGAACATCGCCTCGGCCATCTCGCCATATTGGCTGCGACGGGTGCCGGCGTGCACGGCAAGGCTGCGTTTGTGCAGATTGCGTTCGTTCATGATTTGCCTCGTTGGTTGCGGTTCCGCGTTACCCCCGCCGTTTTCGGATGGCAAGCTTTGCGGCCGAAATCCAGCGTTGTTACGGCAATGTCGCGCCCCGGTCACACCCCTGTTGCGCTGAAGCGGCATCAGGACGCGAACCTTGGCAAAGCGGATCCGGCCATGGCCGTGCTGCATCTCAATTCTGACCGGGCGGACGCACCGGAGGCCCTTGACGCGGCGCGGGCGCTGCCGCCCGGCGCGGCGCTGATCGTGATGATCCACGGCTATCGTTACTGCCCGTCCAGCCCGGCGCATGATCCGCATCGCCATATCCTTGCGCTGGATCCGACGCTGCCGGGGCGGCGGCTGCGATCCTGGCCCTCGGCGCTGGGGTTGCGCGACGAAACGGGCGGGCTGGGCATCGCCTTTGGATGGCCGGCGCGCGGCGGGCTGGCGCGGGTCTACCATCGGGCCGGGGGGATCGGGCGCGATCTGGGGCCGGCGCTTGGGCGGCTGGCGGATGCGGCGGGGCGCCCGGTGCAGATGATCGGGCATTCGCTGGGCGGGCGCGTTGCCTTGCAGGCGCTGGCGGCAGCCCCCGCGGGCAGTGTCGGGCGTATCATCCTGATGGCTGCGGCCGAGTTGCGTCCCGCGGCCGAGGCGGCGATCGCCAGCCCCGCCGGTCGTCTGGCCGAGGTCATCAACGTCACCTCGCGCGAGAATGACCTGTTCGATTTCGCTTTGGAACTGTTGGTCGGGCGCGGCCGCGGGCGCAGCCCGGCGCTGGGGTTCGGCCTGTCGCAGCCATGCCCGAACTGGCTGGACCTTCAGATCGACGCGTCCGAGCCGCGCCGCGCATTGGCCGGGCTGGGATTTGATATTGGTGCCGATACTGCCCGCGCCTGCCATTGGTCGCCCTATATGCGGGCCGGGCTTTTCGATTTCTATCGCGTGGCGCTGGGTCAGCCTTGGGCGTTGCCGCTGGCCCTGCTGCGGGCACATTTGCCTGCCCGGCAGACCCCGCGCTGGTCGCGGCTGTTGCAGCTACCGGGGCGGCAGGCTGACTGGGGACGCGCGTAAGAACTGGGGCGCGTTCCGGTTCTGGCGGATCAGTTCAGGCGTCATCGTCCTTGTTGATGCCATAGCGGGAAAAAAGGCCCGCATTGGCCATCAGGAACACGAACATGATGACCGGCAGGCCGAAGGTCTTGAAATTCACCCAGGCGGTATCCGAGAAGTTGCGCCAGATTACCTCATTTGCGATGGCGAGGCCCGCGAAAAGCGCGATCATCCGCTGGGTCAGCTTGACCCAGCCTTCGTGCTGCATGGGCAGGGCCTCGCCCATCACCAGCTCCAGCCAGTTGCGATTCAGAAGCAGTCCCAGCGCCAGCAGGCCGGCGAAGATGCTGTAGATCAGCGTGACCTTCATCTTGAAGAAACGCTCGTCGTTCAGCCAGACCGTCAGGCCGCCGAAAACCACCACCAGCACAAGCGTCAGCACCTGCATCACCGACAGCTTGCCGCTGAGCCGCCACAGCGCCAGGGTCGACAGCGCCAGCACCGGCACGAAGATCATGGTGGCAATGATGAAGCCGCCATATTCGGTCCCGCCCAGTACGAAGGTCCGGTTTTTCAGCAGCGTGAAGACGGCGAAGAAGGCGATGAGCGGGCCGAATTCCAGCGCTGCCTTGACGCCCGGCGAGATGGGCTTGCGATTGTCGGTTTCCATATCTGCTCCGTTCAGGCTGCGCCGAATTCCATGATGACAGCGCCAGCGGCGATCAGCGCCATCAGCGCCGCGCGTGCCGGCCCGACCTTTTCGCCCAGGACGAGCCAGCCGACAAGGGCCGCGAAGACTGTTGATGTCTCGCGCAGGACGGCGGCGCGGCCGACCTCGTCGATGCGGGTGGCCATCATGATCGATCCGAAGCTGGCAAAGGCCACCACGGCCCCGATCACGCCGCGGACCGCCAACCCGCGCCATTCGGTGCGAGGCAGGGCAGCCAGCCGTCGCCGCAGAAAGAACGGCATGAGCAACCCGTCGAGCAGGAAGAACCAGGTCAGAAAGGTCAGCGGATGCGCCGCCTGCCGGATGCCCCAGGCGTCGTAGGTGGTATAGGCGGCAACGAAAACGCCGGTGATGGCGGCCCAGGTCAGCGCCGGGACCAGGGTTTCGCGCCCGACATCCAGCTTGCGGTAATTATAGGCGGCCAGCCCGAGGATCCCCGCGACCAGCGTCGCCACCCCAAGCCACTGGGTCAGGTTGTAGCGTTCCTGAAAGACGATGCTGGCCAAGATGACCGTGACCAGCGGCCCGGTGCCGCGCACCACCGGATAGACCACGGTATAGGCGCCACGCTGATAGGTCATCGCCTGCGCCATCTTGTAGCCGATGTGAATCACCACGACGCCCGCGAAGATCGGCCACAATGCCGGCTCGGGCCAGGGGGCAATGAACAGCGCCACCGGAAGGGCAATGGCGACGACCGAGATGTCGATGGCCGCGCGGCTGATCCAAGGGTCGTGCCTGCCTTTTTGCAGCGCCCCGAAAATGGCGTGCAGGAAGGCCGCCGACAACGCCAGCATCGAGGCAATGCGCGCGCCCTCTGGTGTGCCGGCAATGTGGTTGATCCATTCGGTCATGCCGAAGTCATGATCCCGAAAACCGCCAAGGTCCAGATGCTGGCGCGGCGGCCATTCAGTCCAGCAGCACAGCTGCGAAAATTTCGCCTGGACGTTTGCCGTTCAGCTGCTGGACGATCAGCGCGTGGCGGGTATCGGCGGGCAGGTTGGCCACGCGGCCGGCGCCAAGCGTTACCGTCAGACGCAGCGGCGCCCGCCCGTCCCAGGTCGCCAGCACTTCGCTGGCGGCGACGACATTGCGCAGCACCAGCCTGCGACCGCGATTTTCGCCGCCTTGCACCTCGACAATACGCTCGGGCAGGTAACGGACCAATTGCACCGCGATCGAGGGCGGCAGCCTGCCTTGAGGGGTCAGCTCGATCTCGCTGCGGTTGCCGGATTCTCGACGGGTGATGGCGACGTGATCGCCCTCGGCCCGCTCCATATCGATGGCCATGGCCACATCGGCGGGGCGCGGAAGGTCAATCGGGGTCTCGCCGCCGACTACGATCTGCGGCGTGAACAGCGAGCGTGCGCCCCAGCTCAGGTTGTAACCCTTCTGGCGCTGGCTGAATTCGGGCCGGGCGAATTCATCGGGCCAGCCGAGATAATCCCAGTAATCGACATGCCAGCTGAGTGCCAGCACATCACCTTGGGTCGCCAGATCTGCCAGCAGGTTATCGGCCGGGGGGCAGTCGATGCAGCCTTGAGAGGTAAACAGCTCTACCACCACCGGAGAGCGCGCATGCGGTCCCTGCCGGTTGCGTGCCGACGGACCGGCGGGCGTTGGCGCAGGGGAGATGTCCGAACCGGAGGGCTCCTTCGCAGCCGGGGCCTCGTCTGACCCTGTGGCCTCTGCAGCGAAATCGTGCTGGGGGGCATCGGGTGCGACCTCGTCGCGCATGGCGTCGATGACGGCGTCCACATCGTCCATGATATCGCCATAGTCCGAGGCATCGTAGCCGCCCAGATCGTTCTGGCTGTCGAAGCCACCAAGATCCTCTGAACCGCCGAATTCGGATTGCGCTAGCCTTTGGGGCACACCCGTCGCGGCGTCGAAGCCATCCATCACCCGCTGCAGGCTGTCGTGCGGTCCTCGGGCAGCGCTGCGCGGCGCGACGGGCGCGGCAATGGCAGCCCCGGACGGGACCGGGCGCGAGGCGTGCGGGGATGTGTCGGCCGTTGCCGGCACCGCCAGGAAGGTCAGCGCCAGCAGCGCGAAGGGTATCTGCCGTGCCTGATGCATCATCGCCTTTCCTGCTTGGAGGCAGGGGATAGGACATTGACCGGAAAATCCCAAATCAACGCTATGTGACGTGGCCGTCAGGACGCGATGCGTTGCGCTTGTGCAACATGCGGATGAATGGTATACAATCGCATACAAACAACGATCCGGCCCCTTGAAACGACTCCTCTAATGGGGCATCTCAAAGCTTGAAGCGACCGCCGTACCCATCCAACCGACAGGGAGGCCACCATGCCCATCGTTACCGGAACCGATACCGCCAAGACCCGCCGCACACTGGAGTCGGGCGGGCAGAGCGTCGATTATTACTCGATCCCTGCCGCATCCGAAGCAGGCCTAGGCGATTTTTCGAAGCTGCCGGCCGCGCTGAAGGTCGTGCTGGAAAACATGCTGCGCTTTGAAGACAGCGGCCGCACGGTTTCGGTGGATGACATCAAGGCCTTCGCCGAATGGGCGCAGAAGGGTGGCAACAACCCGCGCGAAATCGCCTATCGCCCGGCCCGCGTGCTGATGCAGGACTTCACCGGCGTGCCGGCTGTCGTGGACCTCGCGGCGATGCGCGACGGCATCACCGCGCTTGGCGGCGATGCGCAGAAGATCAACCCGCTGAACCCTGTCGATCTGGTCATTGACCACTCGGTCATGGTCGATGAATTCGGCACGCCCCGCGCCTTCCAGTTCAATGTGGATCGCGAATACGAACGCAATATCGAACGCTATACCTTCCTGAAATGGGGTCAGAGCGCGTTCAACAACTTCCGCGTCGTGCCGCCCGGCACCGGGATCTGTCACCAGGTGAACCTGGAATATCTGGCCCAGACTGTCTGGACCGACAAGGACCAGAACGGGGCCGAGGTCGCCTATCCCGATACGCTGGTCGGCACCGACAGCCACACCACCATGGTCAACGGCCTTGCCGTTCTGGGTTGGGGCGTTGGCGGGATTGAGGCCGAGGCCGCGATGCTGGGTCAGCCGATCTCGATGCTGATCCCCGAGGTCGTCGGCTTCAAGATCACCGGCGCGCTGACCGAAGGCGTGACCGCGACCGACCTGGTGCTGAAGGTCGTCCAGATGCTGCGCAAGCACGGCGTGGTGGGCAAATTCGTCGAATTCTACGGCGACGGGCTGGATCACATGCCGCTGGCGGACCGCGCCACCATCGCCAACATGGCCCCCGAATACGGCGCCACCTGCGGCTTCTTCCCTGTTGACGAGGAAACGCTGCGCTATCTGCGTCAGACCGGCCGAGATGAGGACCGCATCGCGCTGGTGGAAGCCTATGCCAAGGCCAACGGCATGTGGCGCGACAAGGACTATGCACCGATCTACACCTCGACGCTGGAACTGGATCAAAGCACCGTAGTGCCCGCCATCTCGGGCCCTTCGCGTCCGCAGGACCACGTTGCGCTGACCGATGCGGCTTTCGAATTCGGTAAATACGTCTCGGGCAACCGCAAGCTGAAGGAACCGACCCGCAAGGAAGCCAAGACTTGGAACGAAGAAGGCGGCGCGCCTGCACCCGACCATCTGCCGGGCCATCTGGACGGCTTCCACGAAGCGGTCGTGGAAGGCGAGGATTACAAGCTGCATGACGGTTCTGTCGTGATTGCGGCGATCACCTCCTGCACCAATACCTCGAACCCTTACGTTCTGATGGCCGCCGGTCTTGTGGCGCGCAAGGCGCGCGCGCTTGGCCTGAACCGGAAGCCCTGGGTCAAGACCTCGCTGGCGCCGGGATCGCAGGTCGTCGAAGCCTATCTGAAGGCCGCCGGTCTTCAGGAAGATCTGGACGCGCTCGGCTTTGATCTGGTCGGCTTCGGCTGCACCACCTGCATCGGCAATTCCGGCCCGCTGGAGCCGCATATCTCGAAAGCGATCAACGACAATGACCTGATCGCGACGGCCGTTCTGTCGGGCAACCGTAACTTCGAAGGCCGGATCTCGCCCGATGTTCGCGCGAACTATCTGGCCTCGCCGCCGCTGGTCGTGGCCTATGCGATTGCGGGCGACATGAATATTGACCTGTCGAGCGAGCCGCTGGCCCATACCGCTGACGGCAAGCCGGTCTTCCTGAAAGATATCTGGCCGACCTCGAAAGAAGTCGCGGATATGGTCGACAGCGTCGTCACGCGCGAGATGTTCCAGGAAAAATATGCCGACGTCTTCAAGGGCGACAAGCGCTGGCAAGAGGTCAAGACCACCGACAGCGAGGTCTATGACTGGCCGGCTTCGTCGACCTATATCCAGAACCCGCCCTATTTCCAGGGCATGTCCAAGGAACCGGGCGCGATCAGCGACATCAAGGGCGCCCGCGTGCTGGCCGTTCTGGGCGACATGATTACCACCGACCACATCAGCCCGGCCGGTTCGTTCAAGCCGACCACCCCGGCCGGCCAGTACCTGACCGAACGCCAGGTCGCGCCGAAGGATTTCAACAGCTACGGCTCGCGTCGCGGCAACCACGAGGTCATGATGCGCGGCACCTTCGCCAATATCCGCATCAAGAACGAGATGCTGGACGGCGTCGAGGGCGGCTATACCAAGGGTCCGAAAGGCGGGCAGGAGGCGATCTATGACGCCGCCATGGAATACGAGGCCCAGGGCACGCCGCTGGTCATAATCGGCGGCAAGGAATACGGCGCCGGTTCGTCGCGCGACTGGGCGGCGAAGGGCACCAACCTGCTGGGCGTCAAAGCCGTCATCGCCGAATCGTTTGAGCGTATCCACCGTTCGAACCTGGTCGGCATGGGCGTCATCCCGTTCGAGTTCACGGGTGGCGACAGTCGCAAATCGCTGGGCCTGACCGGTGAAGAGGCCATCACCATCGAGGGGCTGGCCGATGTGAAGCCGCTGCAGATCGTTGATGCGCAGGTCAAATATGCAGACGGCACCGAGAAGACGGTCAAGCTGAAGGCCCGCATCGATACCGAAGTCGAGATCGACTATCTGAAGAATGGCGGCGTGCTGCACTATGTGCTGCGCAACCTCGCGGCGGCCTGATTAAATCCAACTGAACGACAAACCCCCGGCAACTGTGCCGGGGGTTTTCATTTTGTCGGGTCAGGGCTTGCTTCCTTCAATTATTCGATTAATCTGGATATATCGAATCATAGGGGGCCGCGATGAACCAATCGCAGGCATTGGCCGCACTTTCGGCACTTGGGCAGGAAACCCGCCTCGACACGATCCGGCTGCTGGTCAGCGCCGGGGCTGACGGACTGGCAGCTGGTGAGATCGGCGCGAAACTCGGGATCGTGCAGAATACGCTGTCGACCCATCTGTCGATCCTGACGCAGTCCGGCCTAGTAAAATCGCAACGAGAGGGCCGGGTGATCCGCTATTTCGCCGATATGGACGGCATGTGCGGCTTGATGGGCTATCTGCTGGAGGATTGCTGTGCCGGACAGGTCGAATGCTGCGATGGCAGTTTCCAGTGCAGCGCACCCGCGCAGGAGGGTGCCGCAAGTGGCTGCTGCTGATAAGCTTGGGCGACAACTGGTTGCCGAAGCCATCGGCACCGGCTTTCTGGTCGCGGCCGTCGTCGGTTCGGGCATCATGGCTGACCGGCTGACCGCCGATACGGCCATGGCGCTGATGGGCAACACCATTCCGACCGGCGCGATCCTTTTCGTGTTGATAACCCTGCTCGGTCCGGTTTCGGGCGCGCATTTCAATCCGGCGGTCACGCTGGCCTTCGCGCTTGGCGGCGATATGTCCCGCAACGTCGCGCTCCGCTATGTGCTGGCGCAGATTTGCGGGGGGATCTCCGGTGCCGTGCTGGCCCATGCCATGTTCGATCTGCCACTTTTGCAGATCAGTCAGACCGATCGTGGCGGCGCCGATCAGTTCCTGTCTGAAATTGTCGCCACCTTCGGTCTTGTCGCGACGATCTTCGCGGGGCTGCGCACAAGCCCGCAGGCGATACCGGCGCTTGTCGGTCTTTATATCACCGCCGCCTATTGGTTCACCGCATCGACCAGCTTCGCCAATCCGGCCGTTACCATCGCCCGGGGACTAACTGACACGTTTTCGGGCATCAGCCCCGGCAATATCCTCATCTTCATTGTGGCGCAGGTGATCGGGGCGGCCGTCGCGGTGCCGTGCTGTCGCTGGCTGTTCAGGGAAAGGCAAACCGCATGAGCGTCGTCATCCATCACAACCCAGGCTGTGGCACCTCTCGCAATGTGCTGGAAATCATTCGCGCCGCAGGGATCGAGCCGGTGGTGATCGAATACCAGGTGACGGGATGGACCCGCCCGCAGTTGCTGGGCCTGTTCGCGGCGGCGGGACTGACGCCGCGGCAGGCGCTGCGCGTGTCGAAAACCCCGGCCGAGGAAATGGGCCTGACCGATCCGGCCATTCCCGATGATGCGCTGATCGAGGCGATGATCGCGCATCCGATCCTCGTCAATCGTCCGATCGTCTGCACTCGAAAGGGTGTGCGCCTGTGCCGCCCGTCCGAGACGGTTCTGGACCTGCTGGATCAGCTGCCGAAGGGCCCGCTATTCAAAGAGGACGGAGAGATGATTCTGGATGCGAATGGAAGGCCGCCGGCGCAGAAGGGCTGACAGGGTCGTGTGGGGGACGTTCGGTCGCGTGCCGCCAGTACGCATCGTGCGGAATCGCGGGTCGATTCGCGGGCTTTAGCCCCGAAACAATGCCTCGATCCTGGCGGCTTCCTCGGCCAGCCCCCAGGGCGGATTGACCACGAACATGCCGGATCCGACCATGCCGTGACCGGGCTTTGCGGGCGGGAAGTGGACCTCTGACTTCAGCGCCTCGGGGAAGGCCTGCGACAGTCGCGCGACCATGCCACGCTGGCGGTCATCGGTCAGTATCGGATACCACAGCGCCAGTGTGCCGACATTCCACTTGCGGGCGATGTCCTGAAAGAAGCCGGGAATTTCGGTGTAATCGGTTTTGACCTCATAGCTGGGATCAACCAGCATCAGCCCACGGCGCGGGGTGGGCGGGGTGATGGTGCGGGCCATTTGGAATCCGTCCTGGCTGTACAGCTTGGCACGGCCTGCCACTTGCGCCAGCGCCGCATGCTCGGCCGGGTGCATCTCTGCCAGATGGGCGCTGTCGCCGCGACGCAGGAAATGCTGCGCGATCAATGGCGAGCCGGGATAGGCATGGTCGCCATGCTGCCGGCGAACCGATGCCAGCGCCCGCATCAGCGGGTGATCTTCGTCCAGCCATGCGCCGCGTTCGGCGCGTCCGAGACCGGCATCCGCCTCGGCTGTTTTCCGGGCCTCGGCCGAGGACAGGTCGTAAAGCCCGCGCCCGGCATGGGTTTCCAGATAGCTCAGCGGTTTGTCCTTGGCGGTCAGGTAATCCAGCGCCCAGGCCAGCAGCGCGTGCTTGTGCAGATCGGCCGCGTTCCCGGCGTGATAGATGTGCTGATAGGACAACATGCGCCCTTATCCCGCAGGCTTGCTGAAATGAAAAGCGGCGACGCCCAGGGAGGAGGAGGGGCGCCGCCGCGACAACGCTGGCCCAGGGAGGAGGAGGGGCCGCGTATAGCTGCGATACAGGCAGGGAGGAGGAAGCCTGCATCGCATATTCCGACCCAGGGAGGAGGAGGGGCCGGATATAGGGTGCGACACAGGCAGGGAGGAGGAGCCCGCATCGCTAACGTCACACCCAGGGAGGAGGAGGGGCGGACGTGTTCAGTTTAAAGCGGCGTCCCCGAGGGAGGAGGAGACGGGGACGCCGCCGCACCAACAGAACCCAGGGAGGAGGAGAGGGTCCCGTCGTATCTTGGCGGTGGCGCCTCCAGGGAGGAGGAGGGAGGCGCCACCTGAACCCGGACCCAGGGAGGAGGGAGGGTCGGGTATCTGCGTTCTTACTTGCCCCAGGCTGCCTCGGTGGCGATCCGGGTGATCATGCTGCGGTGAATGCCCAGATCCGCCAGTTCGCGGTTCGACAGGTTGGACAGTTCATTCACCGTCTGGCGATACACGGCACGACGGGCGCGGGCTTCCTGCAAGCGCACGATCATGCCCATAAAGCCGGTGCCGGCAGCGCGTTCGCTGCGTGCGGTATGGGTCAGGGTGTTCGTTGCGGCCATTGTACTATCGCTTCATCTTACGGTTCGGTTCGGACGGTGCAGCCATCTGCGCCGTTGAGATCAACATGGCCCCTATGCTGCGCTTGCACAACGAACATTCGGTCAATGCTGCTATGCAGCAAACGCAAGACTTTCGAAAATCAGTCGCGTAATGTGACGGTACTGTTACAAAAATTATTTTTGCGTGAATGTTAGCGCTGGACAGAAGTTGCCGTTTCCGGCAGGTTTCGCGACCTGTTCGCCGCGTTGTCCTATTTAAGTGGCAGCTTCGCATCAGCAAGGAGATTGTAACGCCGCGTCATGTGGTCGGGCCACTTGAAAAGCCTTCCCTGCGGCGGCCTGTCGCAGACCTCGGGTAAGACGCCAGCCCGGACAGGCTGTTGCTTGCGTCGGTTGGGTGGTCGGCCGGATGCGCGCAATGCGCGTTCGAATCGGCGTTCATGGCAGCAATCTCCCCTAGGCCGAGAAAACCTCGATTTAAAGGTATTTCGTCCTATCAGGGTGAATGGACATTTCTACCAACAGCGGCGAAAAGGCAATGTAAGAGGGGGAAACATGGCGTCTTCGCACAGCTTTACCGTGTCTTACGATCGCCGGATCGTCCGCGATGCCATCCGGGCATTCGTGCTGCACCGCTGCTTTCGCGAGCAGAAGGGGCTCTGGCTGGCTGAGTGCGGCCTGCTGCTGTTTCTGGGGTGGCGTTTTGCCGGCGGACGTCATGGCTGGCCAGAGTTGGTCCTGCTTGTCCTCGTGCTGTTGCCCCGGTCGTCGTCGCGATGATTCGCAGCTCCTATAGTCGCAACTCGCTGGGCCGGCTGCGCCAGATGCGCGCGCCCGAGGCGCGCTTCGTTCTGGATCAGCGGGGCGTTTTCGCCGCGTCCGAGCTGGGCGAAACGCTGATACCCTGGGACCGCATCACCGAGGTCTGGCAGCGCCCTGAAAGCTGGATGATCTTCTTTGGCCCCAGCCAGTTCATCACCATGCCCATCCGCGAGATCCCCGAGGAGGCCCTGGGCTACCTGCGCCGGAACCTGCCACGCGGCTGAGCCGGGAATTCATGGGAACGCCTGCGGTCCATGGGGCCGTATGTCGGAACGCGTGGCGCATCGGTTGGGGCGAGGGCTTTCGGGAATATGTGGGAACAGCCCGGTTGGGGGGCGCTCGAGTGCCGGGAATGCATGGGAAAGGCGACCCTGATCCGAATCACCGCCGCGTGATGGGCCGTGATTTTGTGCGGCTGGGCGTCTTTTTGCCCGTCGAGTTGCGGATTTTTGGCGCATGACCATCGTCTGATGGGATTTTCTGGGACAGCGTGGCGGCCCTGCATCTACTACCACATTTAGTATGATTTGTTCGGTTGCTGCCAATACCTGCGCAATGCTGCGCAGCGGCGCGAGGATGTTCCCCCGGTGTTCACGCCCGTTCACATCCGCTCACGCGGTGCTTGCCCAAGATTTTCCATTGCGTCCCATAAATTCCCATGTCATCACGGGGTCACGGAGACGGGCTTCAAGGGGCGATCAAGACCCCGAAGGCGATAGCAGGCTTCATACAGGCACCCCGCTTCCGAACAAGATGGTCCCAAGTGCGAGCAGCACCTCCCCCAAGGTGGCACCAGGGACCAGCCCGCCAACGATGCGGGCCCCAGAGATGGGAACGAGGGCGGCGGATCGGGCAGTGGCAGCGGCCCGGTCCGCCTTTCTTTTCCGGGGTCCCGGGAAGGAAGCGACAGGATCGAAGGAGAGGCGGGCCGGTGGCGCGCAAGTTCAGAGGCTCGGAAGAGGTAAAGGTGGATGGCAAGGGTCGCATGTCGATCCCGGCCCGTTTCCGCCGTATCTTCGAAGCCGGCGATCCTGACTGGAAGCCCTCTGACCGGACACGCATGATCGTCGTCTACGGTCCCGAAAGCTGGAAAAAGCTTGAATTCTATACAGTCGACGCGGCCGAGCGTATCGACGACGAGATCGACCAGTTGCCACGCGGGTCGCAGGAACGACTTTGGCTGGAAACCCTGATGAACGGCATGGCGACCGAGGCCGAGATCGACACCGATGGCCGCCTGGTCCTGCCTCAGAAGCTGCGCGACAAGATCGGGCTGGATGATGGCGCCTTCTTCACCTCGAAAGGTGATTTCATCGAGGTCTGGAGCCCGGCGAACTATTCCGAATCCAGCGGCTCGCTGGAGGCGTTCATGTCGCAATTCCCGGCCGATTTCGATCCGCGCAGCTTCCTGGCTGCCGCGCCCGATCAAGAACCGCGCGAGGGTTAGGCCATGGCCCCCGCGGATAGCGCCAAGGATCCCCATGTTCCCGTACTGATCGACCCGCTGATCCGGGCCGTGGCACCCGTGCGCGGCACCTGGGTCGACGGCACGTTCGGGGCCGGCGGCTATGCGCGCCGGCTGCTGGATGCCGGGGCCGAGCGGGTGATCGGCATCGACCGCGATCCCAGCGTCTTTGCGATGGCGGCCGAATGGGCGGGCGAATATGGCGACCGGCTGCAACTGGTCGAGGGGACGTTTTCCGATCTGGACCGGCTGGCGGGCGGCCCGGTCGACGGGGTGGTGCTGGATCTGGGCGTCAGCTCGATGCAGCTGGATCAGGCCGAGCGCGGCTTTTCCTTCCTGCGCGACGGACCGCTGGACATGCGCATGGGCGCAGATGGTCCCAGTGCCGCCGATCTGCTGAACGCGGCCGACGAATCGCAGATCGCCGACGTGCTGTATCATTATGGCGAGGAGCGCGCCTCGCGCAGGATTGCCCGCGCCATCGTGGCCGCGCGCCCGCTGGAGACCACCGCGCAACTGGCCGAGGTGATCTCGGCCCAGCTTCCGCGCCCGAAACCGGGGCAAAGCCATTCGGCGACGCGCAGCTTTCAGGCCATCCGTATCTGGGTGAATGACGAATTCGGTCAGCTGGCCGAGGGGCTGGCGGCGGCGGAACGCGCGCTGAGGCCCGGCGGCCATCTGGCGGTCGTCAGCTTTCATTCGCTGGAAGACCGGGTGGTCAAACGCTTCTTGCAGTCGCGTTCGGCCACCGCCGGGGGCGGGTCGCGCCACGCGCCGGCGGGCCATGTCGATGCGCCCACCTTCACCATGCCTCACCGCCGCGCCATTGGTGCCGATGACGCCGAACTGGCCGCGAATCCGCGTTCGCGCAGCGCCTATCTGCGGGTCGGCATCCGCACCGACGCCCCGCCGCGCGGTCTGGACGAATCCGCCATTGCCCTGCCGCGCCTGCCGGTGAAAGGGGGGCGGCGATGAGGTCGATCTTCTTCCTGCTGGTGGCGATGGTGGTCATGGGGCTGGCCTTCTGGGCTTACCGTGAAAACTATCGCACCCAGGACGCCCTGAACGAGATGGAGCGCGTGCAGCGCGACATCGCCGGGCTGCGCGAGCAGTTGGTCGTACTGCGTGCCGAATGGGCCTATCTGAACCGGCCCGAGCGTCTGCGCGAGCTGGTGGAGTTGAATGCCGAAAAGCTGAACCTGCAGCCGATCACTTCGAACCAGTTCGTCGATACTGCCAAGATCGACTATCCGCCGCCGCCGGTGAAATACCCGCCGCGCCGCCCGGAAAACTTCGTGCCCCCGACCGAGGGCGCGATCACCGATGCTGACCCGACGCCTTCCGAACAGGAGTCCTCGCAATGATCCGCAAGCCGCTGCGCCCGTTGGCCCGTATCCTCCGCGCCCGTGAAACCGGGCAGGATCCCGACGCGATCGAGGCTGAAAACCGCGCCGAACGCCATGCCGAGATTCAGGACCGCGCCCGCAAACGGGCCGAGGGGCGGCTGGTCTTCATGGCGCTGGGGTTTCTGGTCGCCTTTGGCACCGTGGGCTTCCGCATGGGCGCGCTTGCGGCCTCTGATCCGGCCGAGCCGCGCGCCCAGACCACGGGCGCCCAGATCATCAGCCAGCGCGCCGACATCACCGACCGCAAGGGCCGGGTGCTGGCGACGAACATGCTGACCCACAGCCTTTATGCCCAGCCCAACCAGATGGTCGACGGCCGCCGCGCCGCCGAGGCGCTGTCGCGGATCTTCCCGGATCTGGACCGCGAGCGGATGCTCAAGGACTTCACCGATCCGAAGCGGAAATTCCTGTGGGTGAAGAAAAAGCTCAGCCCCGAACAGATGCAGGCGGTTCACGACATTGGCGAGCCGGGCCTGCTGTTTGGACCGCGCGAGATGCGCCTTTATCCCAATGGCCGCATCGCCAGCCATATCCTCGGCGGGTCCGCCTTCGGCGCTGAAGGCGTGAACAGCGCCGAGGTGATCGGCACCGCTGGCGTGGAGAAAGCCTTTGATGGCTGGCTGCGAAACCCCGCGAACGAGGGCGCACCGCTGACCCTGTCGCTGGACCTGACCGCCCAATCCGCGATGGAGGAGGTGCTGTCCTCGGGCATGCGCCGGATGAACGCCAAGGGTGCGGCCGGCGTGCTGATGGAAATCGAGACGGGCGAGATCCTGGCCATGGCAAGCCTGCCCGATTTTGACCCCAATGATCGCCCGAAGCCGGCGCTGAAGGGCGACCCGTCCGACAGCCCGCTGTTCAACCGTGTCCTGCAAGGGCAGTACGAGCTCGGCTCGACCTTCAAGATCTTCCCGGTTGCGCAGGCGATGGACCTGAAGCTGGTCAATCCGAACACGCATATCAATTCGAACAGCCCGATGAAGATCGGGAAATACAGCATCCGCGACTATCACAATTACGGGCCCAGCCTGTCGGTGGCCGATATCATCGTCAAATCCTCGAACGTGGGCACGGTCAGGATCGCGCAGATGATCGGGGTCGAGCGGCAGAAGGAATTTCTGGGACGGCTGGGCTTTTTCGCACCGACATCTGTCGAGATGGTCGAGGCCCCGACCGGCAAGCCCATCGTGCCGTCGCGTTGGCCCGCCGTGACGGCGGCCACGGTCAGCTTTGGCCACGGCCTGGCGGCCAGCCCGCTGCATCTTGCGTCCGCCTATGCGACGCTGGCGAATGGCGGGCGCAAGGTCACGCCGACTTTGGTGCATGGCAAGAAGCGCCCGGTGGGCGAGCAGGTCGTGTCTGCACAGGCTGCCAAGCTGTCGCTGGCAATGCTGCGCGAAGTGGTCGTGCGCGGCACCGCGCGCCGGGCAGATGTCGAGGGCTATCAGATCGCCGGCAAGACCGGCACCGCCGACAAGCCGCGCCCCGGCGGCGGTTACTACGAAAACAAGGTGGTCGCGAACTTTGCCGCCGTATTCCCACATGAAGCGCCGAAATATGTGCTGGTGGTGACGCTGGACGAACCCAGCGCCACGCTGGGCGGTGGCGAAAGCCGGGTTGCGGGCCTGACCGCGGTGCCGGTGGCGGGTGATGTCATCAGCCGGCTGGCCCCGATTCTGGGCCTGCGCCCGGTCGGCACCAAACCGCTGCCCGACATTGAAGCGCCCACCCGAAACAAGGTAAAGGTCGCCGCAAACGACTGACGGAGTAAGCATGACCGAGGGCGTAAAGCGGCTGTCCCTGCTGGGGTTGAACGCATTTGGCGGGCGCGACCCGGATATTACCGGCCTGTCGGTCGACAGCCGGACGGTTCGGCCGGGCCATCTGTTCGCGGCCCTGCCGGGATCGGCCATCCATGGCGGTGAGTTCATCCAATACGCGCTGCGTCAGGGCGCGGCTGCGGTGCTGACCGATGCCGCCGGTGCGGCCTTGGCGGCCGATGTCCTGCGCGGCTGGGATGGCGCGCTGGTGGTGGCCGAAGACCCCCGGCAGGTGCTGGCGGGTGCGGCGGCGCTGTGGTTCGGTCGCCAGCCGGAAAAGGTGGTCGCGATCACCGGCACCTCGGGCAAGACCTCGGTGGCAAATTTCACCCGGCAGATCTGGCAATCTCTGGGTCTGAAGGCGATCAGCCTTGGCACCATGGGCGTGCAGGGCGATTACGAAGCCAAGCTGGCCCATACCACCCCCGAACCGGTGACCCTGCACCGCATTCTGGCCGCCGCCGCCGAGGCGGGCGTGACCAATGTCGCGATGGAGGCGTCCAGCCACGGGCTCGACCAGCGACGTCTGGACGGGGTGCGGCTGATGGCCGGGGCCTTCACCAATTTCAGCCAGGACCATCTGGATTACCACGCCGGTTTTGACGAATACTTCGCCGCCAAAGCACTGCTGTTCAGCCATATCCTTGATGCCGGCGACGGTGCCGTCATCAATGTCGACAGCGAACGCGGCCGTCAGATGGCCGATATTGCGCGCGAGCGTGACCTGATCCTGACCACCATCGGCAGCGCCGAGGGCGATGATTTCCGGATCCTCGGCCAGCGTTACGATGCCACCGGGCAGGAGCTTCGTTTCAGCTACAAGGGCCAGACGCATCTCGTGCGGCTGAACCTGATCGGCGGCTTTCAGGCGGAAAACGTGCTGGCGGCGGCCGGTCTGGCTATCGCCTCGGGCAGTGACGCGGGCGAGGTTCTGGCGGCGCTGCCGCATCTGGAAACCGTGCGTGGCCGCATGCAGCTGGTCGCGCAGCGCGACAATGGCGCGGCGGTCTTTGTCGATTACGCCCACAAGCCCGGCGCGGTGATCGCGGCGCTGCAATCGCTGCGCCCCCATGTCATGGGCCGGATCATCGTCGTGCTGGGCGCAGGCGGCGACCGTGACCGCGGCAAACGGCCGCTGATGGGACAGGCGGCGCGCGACTTCGCCGATGTGGTCTTCATCACCGACGATAACCCCCGGACCGAAGACCCCGCCGCCATCCGCGCCGAGGTCATGGCCGGTGCTGGCCCCGAAGCCGTCGAAGTCGGTGACCGGGCCGAGGCGATTCTGCGCGGTGTGGACGCCCTGCAACCGGGTGACGCGCTGCTGATCGCCGGCAAGGGGCACGAGACCGGCCAGATCGTCGGCAGCGACGTGTTCCCCTTTGACGATGCCGAACAGGCCTCGGTCGCGGTGGCCGCTCTGGACGGGAAGATCTGATGGCGCTCTGGACTTCTGAAGATGCCGCCGCCGCGACCGGCGGCCGGGTGACGCAGTCCTGGCAGGCGGATGGCGTCAGCATCGACACCCGGACGATCCAGCCGGGCGACCTGTTCGTCGCCCTGCAAGCCGCCCGCGACGGCCATGACTTCGTCGCGCAGGCACTGGAAAAAGGCGCGGCTGCGGCTTTGGTCAGCCGTATCCCCGAAGGCGTGGCCGATGACGCGCCGCTGCTGATTGTCGATGACGTGCTGAAGGGGCTGGAGGCGCTAGGCCGCGCCGGTCGCGCGCGCGTGTCGGGCAAGGTGGTGGGCGTCACCGGTTCTGTCGGCAAGACCTCGACCAAGGAAATGTTGCGCGCGGCCCTTGCTGGGCAGGGCAATATCCACGCGGCCGAGGCATCCTATAACAACCACTGGGGCGTGCCGCTGACCCTGGCCCGCATGCCTGTTGATACCGATTTTGCCATCATCGAAATCGGCATGAGCAACCCGGGCGAGATCGCACCCTTGGCAAAGATGGCCCGTCCCCATGCGGCGCTGATCACCACCATCGCACCCGCCCATATCGCCGCCTTCGGTCATCTGGACGGCATCGCGCGCGAAAAGGCCGCGATCTTTCAGGGCCTGACGCCAGCCGGCGCGGCGATCATCCCGACCAGCCTGTCCACCACGCCGATCCTGCGCGAGGCCGCCGACGATGCCGGTGCCCCCATCCTTAGCTTCGGCGACGCGGGCGAGGCGCGGCTGATTTCCTCGACGCCCGAAGGCGATGTGCTGCGGGTGCGCGGCGCGCTGTCGGGCAAGCCGATCAACTTTACCCTGCGCTCGGTCGGGCCGCATTTCGCCAATAATGCCATGGGCGTGCTGGCCACCGTCAGCGCCATTGGCGCCGACGTGATCGAGGCGGCGAAGCACCTTGCCGAGTGGCTACCCCCGCAGGGACGCGGCGCGGTCGAACAACTGGGTGAGATCCGCCTGATTGACGATGCCTTCAACGCCAACCCTTCCTCCATGCGGGCAGGCCTGGGCACGCTGGCCCGGCTGCCGGGCGCGCGCCGGGTGGCGATTCTGGGCGATATGCTGGAACTGGGGGCGGACGAAAACGCCCAGCATGCCGAACTGGCAAGCGATCCGGTGATGGCCTCGATTGATCTGGTCCATGCCGCAGGCCCGCGCATCCGCCATCTGTTCGATGCGCTGCCAGCCGATAAGCAGGGCATCTGGGCGGAATCCGCCGACGCACTGGCCCTGCGGCTGGACGAACTGGTCCGGCCCGGCGATACGGTGCTCATCAAGGGCTCCAAGGGCTCATATATCAGCCGCGTCGTTCAGGCGATGCGCAAGGCCGGGAACGCGGCCGACGCAACGGGGGCGTGACGAATGCTGTATTGGCTTTACGATCTGACGGGCGGGCAGGGTGTCTTCAACCTGTTCCAATACATCACCTTTCGCGCCGGTGGCGCCTTCTTCACGGCCCTGATCTTCGCCTTCCTGTTCGGCCGTCCGCTGATCGAGAAGCTGCGCCGGATCCAGAAAAAGGGCCAGCCCATCCGCGATGACGGGCCGGAAACCCATTTCGTCAAGGCCGGCACCCCGACCATGGGCGGGCTGCTGATCCTGTCGGCGCTGCTGGTCGGCACGCTTCTGTGGGCGCGGCTGGATAATGGCTATGTCTGGATCGTCCTGATGGTGACCTACGGCTATGCGGCCATCGGTTTCGCGGATGACTATGCCAAGGTGTCGAAGCACAATACCAAGGGTGTCTCGGGCCGCGTGCGCATGGCGCTGGGTCTCGGCCTTGCATTCCTGGCAGCGGTCTGGGCGATGTATCTGCACCCCGACACGCTCAGCGGGCGGCTGGCCTTTCCCTTCTTCAAGGATCTGCTGCTGAATCTCTCGGTGCTGTTCATCCCGTTCGCCATGATCGTCATCGTCGGCGCGGCCAATGCGGTCAACCTGACCGACGGGCTGGACGGGCTGGCGATCATGCCTGTGATGATCGCGGCTGCCACCTTCGCCATCATCGCCTATGCGGTCGGCAACGCCACCTTCGCCGATTATCTGGGCGTCCACCGCGTCCCCGGCAGCGACGAGCTGGTGGTCTTTGTCGCCGCCCTGATCGGCGGGGGCTTGGGCTTTCTGTGGTACAACGCGCCGCCCGCCGCCGTCTTCATGGGCGATACCGGGTCACTGGCCCTTGGCGGCGCCCTTGGCGCCATGGCCGTCATTACCAAGCACGAAATCGTGCTGGCCGTCGTCGGCGGGTTGTTCGTGGTCGAGGCGCTGAGCGTCATCATTCAGGTTCTCTACTTCAAACGCACCGGCAAACGCGTCTTCCTGATGGCCCCGATCCACCACCATTTCGAAAAGAAGGGCTGGAAGGAAAGCCAGATCGTGATCCGCTTCTGGATCATCGCGCTGGTGCTGGCCCTGATCGGGCTTGCGACGCTGAAACTGCGCTGAGGCCTTTCATTCTGGCACAAATATCCTCGGGGGTGCAGGGGCAGACAGCCCCCGCAACGGCCCCGGAAAGAGAAGCGACATGATCCCCGTCCAAGGCGTTGCCAATCAAACCATCGCTGTTCTGGGCCTCGGCCGTTCCGGCAAGGCGACCGCCGCAGCATTGCAGGCGGGGGGCGCCCGCGTCGTCGTCTGGGATGACGGTCAGGAAGCGCGCGCCCAGGCCGAGACCGAGGGGCTGGAGGTCCGCGATCTCAGCCGGGACGCGGCATGGGAAGGGGTCGCGGCACTCATCACCTCGCCCGGCATCCCGCATCTTTACCCAAAGCCGAACAGCGTCATCTCCAAAGCGCTGGAGCTGGGCATACCGGTCGACAATGATATCGGCCTGTTCTTCCGCAGCTTCGCCACCTCCGAATGGGCAGAGTTCGACACAACCCCGCGCGTCATCACCATCACCGGCTCGAACGGGAAATCGACCACCTCGGCGCTGACCTACCATATCCTGCAATCGGTTGGCCGTCCGACCCAGCTAGGCGGTAATATCGGCACCGGCGTTCTTTCGCTGGATCCGGCCCATGATGGCGAGGTCGTGGTGATCGAGCTTTCAAGCTATCAGACCGACCTTGCCCGGGCGCTGACGCCGGATGTGGCGGTCTTCACCAATCTTTCGCCCGATCATCTGGACCGTCACGGCGGACCGGGCGGCTATTTCGCGGCCAAGCGCCGGCTGTTTTCCGAAGGCGGCCCTGACCGCTGCGTGATCGGCATCGACGAGATCGAGGGCCAGTATCTTGCCAATCAGATGGGGCAGGGGCCACAGGATGACCGTGTGATCCGCGTGTCCTCGGGGCAGAAGCTGGAAGGGTTCGGCTGGTCGGTTTTCGCGAAAAAGGGTTTTCTGAACGAATACCGCAAGGGCAGGCAGGTCGCCTCGGTCGACCTGCGCGCGGTCAAGGGCCTGCCTGGCGCGCATAATCACCAGAATGCCTGCGCCGCCTATGCCGCCTGCCGCGCCGTCGGCATCGCGCCCCGCGATATCGAGGCCGCGTTCCACAGCTTTGCGGGGCTGCCCCATCGCAGCCAGACCGTGCGTGAACTGGACGGCGTGCGCTATGTCAACGATTCCAAGGCCACCAATGTGGACGCGGCGCAGCAGGCACTGCTGGCCTTTCCGCGCATCCGCTGGATTGCTGGCGGGCTTGGCAAGGATGGCGGCATCGCGGCGCTGCAACCGCATTTGGGTGAGGTGGTGAAGGCCTATCTGATCGGCCATTCAGCACGCGATTTCGCGCTGCAACTGGGTGAGACCGCGCATGAGGTCGTCGACACGATGGAGGCCGCCGTCGCCCGCGCCCATGCCGAGGCGCAGCCGGGCGAAACCGTGCTGCTGGCCCCTGCCGCCGCCAGCTTCGACCAATACCCGAATTTCGAAAAGCGGGGCGAGCATTTCGCCGCCCTGGTGCAGGCGCTTTAAGGGCATTGAAGGCCCGGCCAGCCCGAAACCGGAAGCCGGACTGATCCGGCAGGCCGGTTCGATCGACTCGCGTCAGGGGCGTTCGGCGGACAGGAAGGCCGCCGACATGAAGCCGGTGCGGCCGCGCTCGTCGCGGATTTCGATCCAGTCGCCGCTGCGGGGGCCGATGGCAGTGACCATCTCGCCGCGTGACAGCGAACCCACGACCGTATCGGCGGTGCTCGGGCCGGCGCGAAAATTCACGGTGCTGCCGGTGACGAACAGCCTGTCGCTGGGGGCCTCGGCCAGATCCTCGGCCGGGGCGTCCTGCGCATATTCGGGCGATGGGCGCAGCTCTGGCCCGGGGAAATCGCGGCGACGTTCCGGCGTTTGCGCGACGTCGGTGATGACGGGGGCGCTGGCAGCTGCAGGATCGGTAGATGTCGGCGCAGGATCGGCGGGCTCAGGTTCGACCGGCGCCGTGTCGGCCGTTGCTGCCGCTGGTTGGGGCGCGGCAGTCCTTGCCCCGTCGTCTCCGCCCAGAAACATCAGCACTGCGCCAAATGCCAACACTGTCAGCAAGATCAGTTTAAACATGCAACCCCATCCCTGCATCGCCCGCGCGGTCCTGCACGACGACAGGCAAGCGTAACGCATCCGATCACTGCGGCGTTCCGCGCTTAAGCGGTGGTTTTGCATTTCCGACTGGACCGGGGCGCGGACGCGGCCTAAATCCTATCCATGTCCGATGATCTGATCCCCGACGAACCCGAGAATCTTGTCTCTGAACCGCTGTCGCGCGCGATTGGCGAGCGCTACCTGACCTATGCGCTGTCGACCATCATGAACCGGGCACTGCCCGATGCGCGTGACGGGTTGAAGCCGGTGCATCGCCGCATCCTGTATGCGATGCGCGAACTCAGACTTGCGCCCAACGGTCCTTTCCGCAAATCGGCGAAGATCACCGGTGACGTGATGGGCAACTATCACCCCCATGGTGACAGCGCGATTTACGACGCGATGGCGCGCTTGGCGCAGGATTTCGCCATGCGTTATCCGCTGGTCAGCGGGCAGGGGAACTTCGGCAATATCGACGGCGACAGTCCCGCCGCCTCGCGTTATACCGAGGCCCGTCTGGGCCAGCCCGGCGATGCGCTGATGGAAGGCTTGGCCGAGGATGCGGTCGAGTTCCGCCCGAACTATGACGGCACGCTGACCGAACCCGTGGTCCTGCCGGCGGCCTTTCCGAATCTGCTTTGCAACGGTGCCTCGGGGATTGCGGTGGGGATGGCCACAAACGTGCCGCCCCACAACCTGCACGAGGTCGTGGACGCCTGCCTGCATCTCATCAAGACGCCCGAGGCGCGCGACGACACGCTGCTGAACTTCGTGCAAGGTCCCGATTTCCCGACTGGCGGCGTGCTGGTCGAGAATGCCGAAACCCTGCGCGAGGTCTACCGCACCGGGCGCGGCAGCATCCGGCTGCGCGCGCGCTGGATGCAAGAGGATCTGGGGCGTGGGGTGTGGCAGATCGTCGTGACCGAGATCCCGTACCAGGTCCAGAAATCCAAGCTGATCGAGCGTCTGGCCGAGCTGATCCAGACCAAGAAGATCCCGATCTTGGCCGATGTGCGCGACGAATCCGCCGAGGATGTGCGCATTGTTCTGGAACCCAAGACCCGCAGCGTCGATCCGGCGCAGCTGATGGCGGCGCTGTTCCGCGTTTCGGATCTGGAAATCCGCTTTGGCGTGAACATGAACGTGCTGATCGACGGGCGGGTGCCCAAGGTCTGTTCGCTGAAAGAGGTGCTGCAGGCCTTTCTTGACCACCGCCGCGATGTGCTGCTGCGCCGCTCGACCTTCCGTCTGGGCAAGATCGCTGCCCGGTTGGAGGTGCTGGAGGGCTATATCATCGCCTTCCTGAACCTCGACCGGGTGATCGAGATCATCCGCAACGATGACGATCCCAAGGCCGGCCTTCTGGCCGAGGATTGGGGCGGCGGCGCCCGGCTGACCGAGGTTCAGGCCGAAGCGATTCTGAACATGCGGCTGCGCGCTCTGCGCCGGCTGGAAGAGATGGAGCTGCGGGCCGAACGCGACAATCTGCTGGAGGAACAGCAGGGCCTGACCGCGCTTGTCGCCGATCCGACCCGGCAATGGTCCCGCATCGCCGACGAGCTGCGCGAGGTCCGCGGGTTGTTCGGTAAATCCGTGCCCGGCGGGCAGCGGCGGACGGAAATCACCGCCTCGGTCGACGTTCAGCCGCTGGACATGGACAGCATGATCGAACGCGAGCCGGTGACGGTGATCCTGTCCAAGATGGGCTGGATCCGGGCGATGAAGGGCCATCAGCCGCTGGATGCCGAGGTGAAATTCCGCGACGGCGACGGCCCGTTCATGGCACTGCATGCGGAAACCACCGACAAGCTGATGATCTATGGCTCGAACGGGCGGTTCTATACGCTCAGCGCCAATGACCTGCCCGGCGGGCGGGGTCTGGGCGAGCCGGTGCGGCTGATGGTCGATCTTCCAAACGACGCTGCCATCATCGACCTGTTCCCCTGGCGCGAGGGGCGGAAATACCTGCTGGCCTCGAAGGCGGGGGATGGGTTCGTGGTCAACGCGGCCGATATCCTTGCGCAGACCAAATCGGGCAAGCAGGCGCTGAACGGCGACGCGCTGCTGTGTCGGCCGGTTACGGGCGATCACGTCGTCACCGTGGGCGAGAACCGCAAGATGCTGGTATTCCCGCTGGACGAGCTGCCGGAAATGGCGCGCGGCAAGGGCGTGCGCCTGCAAAAGTTCAAGGATGGCGGTCTGGCCGATGCAACCTGCATCACCTTGGCCGAAGGCCTGCGCTGGCAGGAAAGCGGCGGCCGCACCCGGACAGAGCCGGACCTGACCGAATGGCTCGGCAAGCGGGCAACGGCGGGCCGCATGGCCCCGCGCGGCTTCCCCCGCGACAACAAGTTCAACTGAACAAGCGAAAGGGGCGGGGTTCAACCCGCCCCAAACGTTTCCGGGGTTCCGAGAGACTGGGTTCCCGTGTTGCGCCCGCCGACGATCGGTCGGACTGGCGACCGAATGCCTAGACGCTGGTCTTCGGCGGGACGACCACTGGCTCCGTTGGTGGATCCGTTGTGGCAGTCTGATCATGCGGTTTGCC
Organism: Paracoccus xiamenensis; assembly: GCF_011308835.1. Classification (GTDB taxonomy): domain Bacteria; phylum Pseudomonadota; class Alphaproteobacteria; order Rhodobacterales; family Rhodobacteraceae; genus Paracoccus; species Paracoccus xiamenensis. The sequence continues at coordinate 220,145 of NZ_JAAOHY010000006.1, forward strand.
TGTGCATTCGGCCGAAGCCGGAAGCGCAGCCAGCGTAAGCACCGCTGCGGCGAGCGCCGCGAAGATTTTTGTCATGCGGTCGTCCTTTCGTGGTTGTTGCACGTCAGGTCGTAAGGGGCGCGATGTCATGCGCCCTGTCACCATAGTGTCATGATGCGGCGATTCGATCAAATCCACACGGCAGCGAAAGCGGCCCCTTGCCAAAAGTTGCCTGATTTTCGGGCAGTTCAGTCGCGCCGGACCAGCTTGCGACCGTCAACCATCGGCTTGATCAGGTTTTCGCGCTTCCAGAAGCGATAGAACAGCAGCACGCCGACATGCAGCAGAACCAGCACCAGGATCAGGTTGGCGCCGAATTCGTGATAGCTTTTTGCGGCCTTCCGCGTGGCTGAACTGACCGAACTGGCCAATGGGCCGGCATCGATGAAGTTTTCGGATTCCGACATCATCCCGGTCAGCACCTGCGCCACCAACGCCGCCAGCATTGCAATTACCGACAGCGCCCCCAGCGGGTTGTGGCCTGGCCAATAGCTCGGCTCGCGCAGGAACATGTGTCGCGCATAGTCCGAAATCGCCCGAGGCCCGCGCAGGAAGCTGGAAAAGCGTGCCGGTTCCGGGCCGACGAAGCCCCAGATCAGCCGAAAGGCCAGAAGGAAAGTGACCGCATAGCCGCACCAGAAATGCAGGGTCATGCTGGTTGGCCCGTAATTCCCTAACAGCCACGCAGCGATGACGAAGAAGGCCAGCAGCCAGTGGAACCCGCGCAGAAGCGGATCCCACAGCTTGACCTCGCGCAGTTCGGGGCGATCCGCCACGGTTTATTCCTCGCGGAAGTCGTCGTGGCAGGCTTTGCAGGCGCCTCCAAGCTTTTGCAGCACCGGGCCTAGCGCGTCCTGCCCGGCTGCAACGGCAGTGCCGGCACCGGCTGCTGCTTCCTGAAACTCCGCATATTTCTGGGCGAATTCCTCGGGCTGTTCCCAGACAGCGGGCAGGGCTTCGCTTTCCTTGCCATCCGCCGGGCCAGAGCCGGGGACGAACAGCGCTGGCACGGAATTATACTGGCTCAGCGCCTCGATATTGCTGGCGGCGGCGGTCACGGCGGCCTGATCGAAGGGAATTTCGCCTTTGGCGGTGCCCGCCAGCGTCCCCATGTTGATCGCGAGCATCTTCATATAGCCCGCGCGCGCCTCGATCGCGTCGTCGGCAGCGTCAGCATAAGCGAGAAGGGGGGCGGCGGCGAGAATGCTGGCAATGAAAAGCTGGCGCATGGTTGGCTCCTTAACTCAGGGTTACGCATTTGATATAAAAGGTAAATATTCCGATCTTCAGTCTTTCGTGTGATATGTCTAGGACTAGGAGGTTACAATAAAATGAAACCTGCACAACGGCTCACCGCCGACCGGCTGCCCGGACGGCGGTGAATTTTTCGTCAGCTGTACAGGTTCTGGACGCCCACCTGCTGGTGGATCTGGTTGATCGTTTGCGGTTGCAGACCCATCGCCTGTGCCAGTTGGTGCAGGTATTGCGCCTCTTCCTGGCTGTCGAAATCAATGGCCATGACCGACATCAGATAGACCTGCTGCTCCAGCCCCTTTGGGACGTCGCGCGCAAGGGCGGCAGCATCGACCGGCGCAGCCATCTGTTCGCGGATGAACTGACGTTCTTCATCGTCCAGATCGCCAAGCTCGCCCGTCAGACGCTCTTTTTCTCCCTCGTCGATCTTGCCGTCGGCCTTGGCGGCCTGGATCATCGCCCGCAGCATCAGACCGGCCACCGCATTCTGTTCCGGCGTTGGCGCGACCTCTGGCTCGCCATTATTGGCAAGGGAATCGTTCAGCAGCTCCCCAAAGGAGGCATCGTTGCTTTTCTGCGAGCCGCGACTGGCAAGCGCGCCACCTGCAGCACCGCCCGCAGCCCCGCCAAGCAGGCCGCCCAGCAGGTCGCCAAGCCCGCCCGACTGGCTGCCGCGGGTGCTGTTGGCACCACCGCCAAGCTGATCGAGGATGCCGCCCAACCCGCCGCTGGCCCCGGCAGAGTTCGGGCCGCCATAGCGACGACCGGTGCCCGCGCCTGCGCTTGACCCGCCACCCAGAACCTGACCGAGCAGGTCACCGAGCCCGCCGCCAGACGTGCCTTGACCGCCGCGCGACTGCGTGCCCTGCATGATCTGGTCCAGAAGGCCGCCACCGGTGCGGCGCGACTGCGTACCCGTGCGCTGCCCGGCAGTCTGCCCTGATCGCGGTGCGTTGGCGTTCTTGATGACTGCGCTCATGCCCTTGGCGACCAGTACACCGGCCGCGACGCGGGCGAGGGATTTCATGAGACTCATTGTGCTACTTCCTCCAGCGAACCATGGCGCAGAATGCGCGACAGGCTTGGGAAAGCGAACGCTTTTTTTCCCGCGCGGTTCCGGCGCGGGGGTAAAAAGCAGTCTCCGCAGCGCCCCTTGATTTTTCCCGATTCTGAATTTATCTCGGCCCGCGATACGAAAACCGGGGACGGGACCGCCATCTGCCCCGATCATGGAGGCCTTTATGGCAAAAGCTAAGTTTGAACGGACGAAACCGCACGTCAACATCGGCACCATTGGTCACGTTGACCACGGCAAGACGACGCTGACGGCTGCGATCACCAAGTATTTCGGTGACTTCAAGGCCTATGACCAGATCGATG
>NZ_JAAOHY010000007.1 GCF_011308835.1 Paracoccus xiamenensis
TAAGAACCACTTCCAAATCCGTCAAGACACAATCTCAACTTTTTCGTCCGCAGCACCTTCGCGCCTCCCCGTCCCCTTCCAGCGTTCCCGCCAGTCCGTTTCGGTGAGCGGGTATCTAGGCCCCACACAAAAAACCCGCAACCCAATTCCGACACAAAATCGAAATAAAATCATATCATGCTGATTTTAAACGAAAAAACCAAACAACCCGCCCAGCAAAAACCACGCGAAACACAAGCAAAAACAGAATCACCAAGAATCACCGCGGCAGGTGGGACGGCGCGCAATAAGCCGCACTACCCAGTCACCGTAATCGGGTCCTCCAGCCAATGCTCTTCGAGGTTATCCCCCTCACCGATGCGATCGACCACGCCGTAAAGGCCAGTGCCGTCCAACGGGCACAGCACCCCATGCCAGACATTGCGCCGCAGGTTCACGCCCTGCCCCGGCCCGGCGATGAAGGCGCGCGGGTGGCCGGGCTTACCGCCGTCATCCTCGGCCACGGTGACCAGAAAGCGCGACGGCGACATCGGAATGAACGCCTGCGAGCCAAGCGGGTGGCGTTCCAACAGGTCCAGCAGATAGGGCATCGGGCGCAGCTCGGCCTGAAACAGGCTGATCCCGGCGCGGCCGCCGGCCTCGGGTGTGAAATCCATGCCGGCCAGGTCGTGATAACGCCCGCATTTACCTTGATTGATGATCCGGTCAGGCGCACCGGCGATCTGCAATACCTCGCCGAAAGGCGCGAAGGCTTCGGCGGTCAGTGGTTCGGCGACGATTGTGATTGGCTGGTTCATGGGCATGTTCAGGGCAGGATGGCCGCAAGCCGCAGGGCAGCAATGCGTTCGACCTGGCGCGCCGCCTCGGCGAATTCGGTGTCGCGGTCGTTGTCGATTCGACGGCGGAAGGCATCAAGGATCCCGGCCTTGTCGTAATCGCGCACGGCGATGATGAAGGGGAAGCCGTGCTTTGCCACATACGCGTCGTTCAGCGCAGTGAACTCGGTTCGCTCGGCATCGGTCAGCGCGTCGAGGCCCGCGCTTGCCTGTTCGGCCGTCGATTCCGCCGTCAGCCGCTTGGCAACCGCCAGCTTGCCCGCCAGATCAGGGTGGGCCGTCAGCACTCCCAGCCGTTCCTGTTCCGAGGCACTGCGGAACATGCGCGCCAGGGCATTGTGCAGCCCGACGGCACTGTCATGGGCGGGGCCCAGTTCCAGCTCGAAGGCCCGTTCGGCGATCCAGGGCGAATGCTCGAAGATGCTGCCGAACCGGGCAACGAAGCTGTCGCGGTCCATTTCCGAGGGGCGCTCGAACGCGACCGGCGGATGCACCGCGGCCCAGTGCCGGGCAATGTCGATGCGGCGGGGCGTCCAGACGCCGTCGAAGCCGCGGATATAGTCGATGAAGCGCTTCAGTCCGGCCATCTTGCCGGGCCGTCCGATCAGGCGGCAATGCAGGCCGATGCTCATCATCTTGGCCGCGCCCGCCTGCCCTTCGGCATAAAGCACGTCAAAAGCATCCTTCAGATACTGATAGAACTGCTCGCCGGTGATATAGCCGGGCGCGGTCGCAAAGCGCATGTCATTGGCTTCCAGCGTATAGGGAATGATCAGCTGATCGCGCCCGCCGATCCGCTTCCAATAGGGCAAGTCGTCGTCATAGGTATCCGAGATATAGGCGAATTGCCCGGTTTCCGCCGTCAGCGCCACGGTGCCCGCGCTGCAACGCCCGGTATACCAGCCCTCGGGCGGGGTGCCCACGACTTCGGTATGCAGGCGGATCGCCTCGGCGATAGCGGCGCGTTCATCGGCCTCGGACATGTCCTTGTGCTCGACCCATTTCAGACCGTGGCTGGCGATTTCCCAACCGGCATCCTTCATCGCCGCCACCTGTTCGGGGCTGCGTGCCAGCGCAGAGGCCACGCCGTAGATCGTGACCGGAATATCAGCCCCGGTGAACAGCCGGTGCAGCCGCCAGAACCCGGCCCGCGCGCCGTATTCATAGATGGATTCCATGTTCCAATGCCGCTGCCCCTGCCATTGGGCGGCCCCGGCAATATCGGACAGGAAGGCCTCGGACGCGGCATCCCCGTGCAGCACGTTGTTTTCGCCACCCTCTTCATAGTTCAGCACGAACTGCACGGCGATCTTCGCCCCATTCGGCCATTTCGCATCTGGCGCATTGGCCCCATAGCCGCGCATGTCACGAGGATAACGATTCATCAACTTCCCTCCGTCTTTCGACCGGTTGTAACCCGCCCGCGCCGCAATGACTTTCGCATTTTTGCGAAAGCAGCTTATCGCTGGTTTCCTATGGGCGTCAGGTCCGAAAGCGGTCAAAGTGGGGCAAACCAATGGGGGATACGATGGCAGGCTATCTGACGACACATGTGCTGGACACGGCGGCAGGGCGGCCGGCCGCAGGGCTGGTGATCGACCTTTACCGGATCGAGGGCGACGCCCGCACCCTGCTGAAGACCGTGACCACGAATGCCGATGGCCGCACCGATCAGCAGATCCTGCCCGAGGCCGAATTCGCCCTTGGCACTTACGAGCTGGTCTTCCATGCTGGCGACTATCTGGGCCAGCGGGATTTTCTGGACCTTATCCCGCTGCGCTTCACGATGTCGGAAGGCAGCCATTACCACGTGCCACTGCTGCTGTCGGGTTACAGCTATTCGACCTATCGCGGCAGCTAAGGCGCGTCTGGCAGGGCGCGCAGGATGTGATCGACCATGAAGTCGATGAACAGACGCGCCTTTGGGTCCTGCCGTCGCCTGTGCGCATAAAGGCAGGCCATCTGGACAGAAACCGGCGGCTCTTTCGGCAGCACGGGGATCAGGCGGCGGGCGCGCAGATGTTCGGTCACTTCAAAGACCGGCTTCAGCACGATCCCCAAGCCATCCAGCGCCCAATTGGTCAGCACCTCGCCATGGTCGCATTCCAGCGGGCCGGTAACGGCGATGCGCTTGACCCCCTCGGGCGTTTGCAGCGGCCATTGGAATTCCGGCGCGCCGGGAAAGCGCAGGTTCAGACAGTCATGCTTGTCGCCCACCAGATCGGCGCTGCTGCGCGGCTGGCCGCGCCTTGCGATGTAATCGGGCGAGGCGCAGAGGATCCGCGCGCAATCGGCGATCTTGCGGATGCGCAGCGATGAATCCTCGGGCTGGCCAATGATGAAAGCCGCATCAAGCCCTTCGGCGGTGATGTCCAACCGCCGGTCGGACAGGCGAAGGCGGACATTCACCTGCGGGTATTTCTCGCGGAACTTCGGCACGGCGGGCGCGATCAGCCGCTGACCCACGCCCAAGGGCGCCGCAATATACAACGTCCCGCGCGGGTTTTCGGTCACGTCGCTGATCTCGGCCTCGGCATCGTCGACGGCTTCCAGAATGCGGATGGCGCCGGTGTAGAAAATCTGCCCCTGCTCGGTCGGGTTCAGCATTCGCGTGGTACGCAGGAACAGCCGCACGCCCAGATGTTCTTCCAGCTGAGATATCCGCGACGAGGCCACGGCAGCCGAGATGCGCAGATCCCGCGCGGCTGCCGACATCGAGCCAAGCTCGAAGACGCGGATGAAGGTGCGGACGTTATCCAGGTAGGCCATGCCAACATACAGATATTATTGAAAGGCTAAGCCCGGTTTCGCACAAAGCAAAACGCCGCGCCAGTGCCGGCGCGGCGTTTCGTTGGGCGCGCCCGATCAGGCGGCGCGTTCGGCCTTGAACTTGCGGCGATAGGCATGCAGCAGCGGCTCGGTATAACCCGAGGGCTGTTCGCGGCCCTTGAAGACCAGATCGCAGGCCGCCTGGAAGGCCAGCGAATTGGAGCCGTCGCCCATTGGCAAATAGGCCGCGTCGCCAGCATTCTGGCGGTCCACGATGGCCGCCGCCTTCTGCATCGCCGCCATCACCCGATCCTCGGTCACCACGCCATGATGCAGCCAGTTCGCCAGCATCTGCGAACTGATCCGGCAGGTCGCGCGGTCCTCCATCTGGCCGACATCGTCGATATCCGGCACCTTGGAACAGCCCACACCCTGATCGACCCAGCGCACGACATAGCCCAGAATACCCTGCGCATTGTTCAGGATCTCGGCGTCGATTTCATCCTCGGGGTACAGGTTCGAGGGCGCCAGCGGGATGGTCAGCAGTTCTTCCAGCTTGCGGCGCGGGGCGATCTTCTTGATCTCGTCCTGACGGTCCTTGACGTTGACCTGATGGTAATGCGTCGCGTGCAGGGTGGCCGCGGTGGGCGACGGCACCCAAGCGCAATTCGCGCCCGATTTCGGGTGGCCGATCTTGGCTTCCAGCATGGCATGCATGCGGTCGGGCATGGCCCACATGCCCTTACCGATCTGGCCCTTACCCTGAAAGCCGCAAGCCAGCGCAATGTCGACATTGCGATCCTCATAGCTGGACAGCCAGGGTTCGTTCTTCATCAGCGCCTTGCGCTTCATCACGCCCGCTTCCATCGAGGTGTGGATCTCATCCCCGGTCCGGTCGAGGAAGCCGGTATTGACGAACGCAGCCCGGTGCCGCGCGGCGCGGATGCATTCCTTGAGGTTGGCCGAGGTCCGGCGCTCCTCATCCATGATGCCCATCTTGATGGTATAGCGGGGCAGGCCCAGAATATCCTCGACCGCGCCGAAGATCTCGTCCGACAGCGCCACCTCGTCGGGGCCGTGCATCTTCGGCTTCACGATATAGACCGACGCGGCAGAGTTCAGCTGCTTGCCCTTCAGATCGTGCAGGGATGCAGTGGTGGTGAACAACGCATCAAGAATGCCTTCCGGCACCTCGTTACCGTCAGCGGTCAGGACGGCGGGGTTGGTCATCAGGTGGCCGACATTGCGCACGAACATCAGCGCCCGGCCCTTCAGCTTCGCCGCCGATCCGTCGGGTGCCGTATAGGCGATGTCGTCCTCCAGCCGGCGGGTCACCGGCTTGCCGCCTTTCTGAAAGGTTTCCTCCAGCGTGCCGTTCATCAGGCCCAGCCAGTTGCCATAGGCCACCACCTTGTCGGCAGCGTCGACGGCAGCGACCGAGTCCTCGCAATCCATGATCGCCGACATCGCCGATTCCAGCCGCACATCGCTGACCCCCGCGCGGTCAGCCTTGCCGATCGTGTGGCTCGGGTCGATGTCGATGATGATGTGCAGCCCATTATGGACCAGAACGACGCCGCCCGGCGCATCCGCATCACCGATATGGCCCGCAAAAGCCTTGGGATCCGCCAGCACCACATCGCCCTTGCCGGTCGCGACGACCAACTGACCGTCCTTGACGCTATAGCCGGTCACATCGGCATGGCTGGCGCCGTTCAGCGGCACTGCTTGATCCAGGAAATTCTTGGCCCAGGCGATCACCTCGGCCCCGCGCGCGGCGTCATAGCCCTTGCTGGCCGGCAGGCTGCCCATGGCGTCCGACCCATACAGCGCATCATACAGGCTGCCCCAGCGGGCATTCGCGGCGTTCAGCGCGAAACGCGCATTCATCACCGGCACCACCAGCTGCGGGCCTGACACCAGCGCGATTTCCGGGTCCACATTCGCTGTGTCGATGCTGAAATCCGGGCCTTCGGGTTTCAGATAGCCGATCTGTTCCAGAAAGGCGCGGTAAGCCGCCGCGTCAAAGGGCGCGTTGCGATGGGTGACGTGCCATTTGTCGATGGCCGCCTGCAGCTCGTCCCGTGTCTTCAGCGCCGCTGCGTTTTTCGGCCCGAAGCGGGCGACCAGATCGGCCAGCCCGGCCCAGAAATCCGCAGGCGCCACACCAGAGCCCGGCAGCAGGGTGTTTTCGGCGAAATCGGCCAGCTCGGCCGCGACCTGAAGGCCGGATTTCTGCACATATTCGGTCATCTTCTTCCCTTTTCCCTCGGCGGAGTTCTTCTGCCGCTCTTTTGTGGGTGGATCGCCCGCGCAGGGCAAGCCCTGTTAGCCCAAACGGGGCAGAGGACGCAGCGCCCCCTGCCCCGTTCCGTGTTCTTGATGCCTTAATGGCCGCCGTCTGCCTGCATGCTGGCATGGCGCAGCTCGTCCTCGGTCACGGCATGCGCGCCGTTGAAAACGATGTTCAGCGCCAGCGCCGTCAGCGAGGCCAGAAGGATGCCGGAATCGATCAGCGGGTGGATCGCGTGGGGCATGTGCATCTTGAAGTCGGGGGCGATCAGCGGGATCATCCCCATGCCCAGCGAAATCGCGACGATGAAGGCATTGCGGCGGTTATCCTTGAAATCCACCGCCGAAAGGATGCGGATGCCGGTCGCGGCGACCATGCCGAACATGACCAGCCCGGCCCCGCCCAGCACGACGGTCGGCAGCGCCTCGACCAAGGCGCCCATCTTCGGCACCAGTCCCAGCACGATCATGATGATGCCACCAGCGACGCAGACATAGCGGGACCGAACGCCCGTAACGCCCACCAGCCCCACATTCTGGCTGAACGAGGTATAGGGGAAGGTGTTGAACAGCCCGCCGATGAAGGTGCCCAGCCCGTCCGTGCGCAAACCGGCCGCAAGCTCTGCCTGCGTGGGGCGCTTGTTACACATCTCTCCCAGCGCCAGGAACATGCCCAGCGATTCGATCATCACCACGATCATCACCAGCACCATGGTCAGGATCATGATCGGGTCAAAGATCGGCATGCCAAAGCGCAGCGGCGTAATCAGCGCGAACCACCCGGCCGAGGCGACCTGATCGAAATGCATCTGCCCGGCGGCAGCGGCAATGATCGCACCGACGATAATGCCGACCAGCACGGCGATATTGGCAAGAAAGCCGCGCGCATATTTGATGATCAGGATGATCGTCACCAGCACGACCGCAGCGATCAGCATGTTTTGCATGGTCGCATAGTTCGGGCTGTCAACAGTCGCCTGCAGGCGGAACCCCTCGGGCAGCGGAGCCGCACCGGGCAGCGCCGAGGCCCCCGCGACCCAGGCCTGCCAGTCCGGGTTGATCAGCTTGGCGGAATTGGGCTGGCCGAAGATCCAGTTGATCCCGATCCGCATCAGGCTGACGCCGATCACCAGAATGATCGTCCCCGTCACGATGGGCGGAAAAAAGCGGATCAGCCGCGACATCAGCGGCGCGATCACCATCGAGATCACGCCCGCGGCCATGATTGACCCGAACAGCATCCGCGCGCCTTCGATGCCCGGATATTGCTGCGCAATCGCCACCATCGGCCCGACCGAGGCAAAGGTCACCCCCATCATCACCGGCAGCCGCACCCCGAACCAGCTTCCGAAGCCGTAGGACTGGATGATCGTCACCACCCCGCAAACGAACAGGTCGGCCGAAATCAGGAAAGCAACCTGTTCAGGCGTCAGGCCCAGCACCCGGCCCACGATCAGCGGCACCGCAATGGCGCCCGCATACATCACCAGCACATGCTGCAAACCCAGCGTGAACAGCTTGGCCGGTGGAAGAACTTCATCGACGGAATTCGCCGTTACATCAGTTGCCATTGCGGTATCCCCGTTATGAGCTGTGGCATTTTTCTTGTTCTTGGGCCGCCCCGACCGGCTGCCATGGTCATTTTCACCTCCGCACAGGGATCCTGGCCAGATATCGCGCGCTTATGGGGCGCAATATCGGGCCGAGGGGGTCGCCTACTGCCCCCAATACAGGCAGAGAGACGGTTATCCGCGCGGTTATGTCACAGTAGTGTAACGCGACTTTAATGCCTGAAGGTTGCTTTTCGGATCGCATTCCGCGACCCTGAAATCTTTATATATTTTATTGATTTCAGTTATTTAGGCAAAGGCGACGTTTAACCGATTTTCGCCTTTGCCAGAAAACTGCTTCGCAATTGTCATGAATCGCAGATCAACGTGCCAACGCCATGTGGCGATTCACGTCCTTGTACAGCAGATAGCGGAAAGGCCCCGGCCCGCCGGCATAGCAGGCCTGTGGGCAGAACGCGCGCAGCCACATGAAATCGCCGGCCTCGACCTCGACCCAATCCTGGTTAAGGCGATAGACGGCCTTGCCCTCCAGCACATACAGCCCGTGTTCCATCACATGCGTTTCCGCAAAGGGGATCACGCCGCCGGGCTGGAAGGTGACAATAGTCACATGCATGTCATGGCGCAGATCGGCAGGGTCGACAAAGCGCGTCGTGGCCCAAACCCCGTTCGTATCCGGCATCACCGTAGGCTCTATATTGGTCTCATTGGCGATGATCGGGTCGGGCGCGTCCAGCCCCTCGACAAACTGATAGGCCTTGCGGATCCAGTGGAAACGCGCGGGGGCTTGGCTGGTATTCTTCAGGCTCCATTCCGCGCCGGGGGGGATATAGGCGTATCCGCCCGGCTCCAGACGGTCGGTCTTGCCCAAGACGGTCACGGTAATTTCGCCTTCGACGACGAACAGCACCGCTTCGACGCCTGCCTCGGTTTCGGGCCGGTCGCTGCCGCCGCCGGGCAGTACCTCGGCGATGTATTGCGAAAAGGTCTCGGCAAAGCCCGACAAAGGCCGCGCGATCACCCAGAAGCGCGCCTTGTCCCAGAACGGCAGAAACGAGGTTACGATGTCGCTGAACGTGCCCTTCGGGATCACCGCGTAAGCTTCGGTGAACATCGCGCGATCGGTCAGCAGCTGGGTCTGCGGCGGCAGCCCGCCATTTGGTGCGTAATAGCTGCGCTCGGTCATGTCGGTCTCCGCGTTATTGGCACGCCAGTGAAGCGCGCGCATGCCGCTTTGCCAACAGGTTTCGCGCCGCGGTCAGGCTGAAGCAGCCATCGGGAAATCCTGATAATCAGCCGGGCTTCATCCCCCGCCCCGCGACATAGGTCTGCACCACCGCGCGGTCATCGCCCATGATCTGCAAAAGGAACAGCTCTTCTGCCAGCGTTTCGATCCGTTCGGCCCGCAGCGCCATCGCCGGCGTGGCGCGCGCGTCCAGCACCACCATGTCGGCATCGCTACCGGGGGCGAGCGTACCGATGCGCTCCTCCATCCCCAGCGCGATGGCATTGCCGCGGGTGGCCCAGTGGAAAGCCTGCAGCGCCGGCAGGTTCTGGCCGCGAAGCTGCAGCACTTTGTAGCTTTCGTTCAGCGTCTGCAGCATGGAATAGCTGGTGCCCCCGCCCACATCGGTCGCCACGCCCGTGAGCACGCCGGCCTTGCGCAACCCCGCCTCGTCAAACAGGCCAGAGCCGAGGAAAAGGTTCGAGGTCGGGCAATGGATCGCCCTTGTCCCGGTTTCCGCCATCCGCGCGATCTCGCGGTCAGACAGGTGGATCGCGTGGCCCATCAGGCTGCGCGGCCCCAGCAGCCCGAACCGGTCATAAACGTCCAGATAGTCGCTTGCCTGCGGATAGAGGCTGAGCGTATAGTCGATCTCGGCCAAATTCTCGGACAGGTGAGTCTGGACCGGCAGATCGGGATATTCCGCCGCCAGCGCCCCAGCCGCCGCCAGCTGTTCCGGCGTCGAGGTAATCGCAAAGCGCGGTGTGATCGCATAGGTCAGCCGCCCGCGCCCCCGCCAGCGGTCGATCAGCGCCTTGGTGTCGTCATAGCTGGATTGCGCCGTATCCTGCACCGCCGGGATCGCATTGCGATCCATCATCACCTTGCCGCCAAGCATCGCCATGCCGCGCGATTCTGCCGCCGTAAACAGCGCATCGACGCTGCCCGGATGAACAGATCCGAAGGCGCAGGCGGTTGTGGTGCCATTGTTCAGAAGCTGGTCGAGGAAGGCACCCGCCATACGCGCGGCATGGTCCGCATCGGCAAAGCGCGCTTCCTCGGGGAAGGTATAGTCTCGCAGCCAGTCCAGCAGCTGCGCGCCCCAACTGGCGATCACCTGCACCTGCGGGAAATGGATATGCGGGTCGATGAAGCCAGGCAGGATCAGATGCGGGCGGTGGTCGATTTCTTCGACGCCGTCACGCCGCAGATTGGCGTATTCACCCACCACCGCGACGCGCCCCCCATCGACCACCACCGCGCCGTTTTCGATATAGATAAAGCTGTCCTCTACCTCCGCCGGGTCGGCGTGAAAGGACAGGACCCGCCCGCGTATCAGCATCATGCCCGGCCCCGGATGCGCTCGACGGCTTTAAGAACTTCCTCGGGCGTCGCGGGCGCGTCCAGATGCGGGGCGACCTTGTAATCGGCAACGGATGCGACGGCATGGCCAAGCGCCTCCCACACGGAAATTCCCAACATCAAGGGCGGCTCTCCCACGGCCTTGGAACGCTTGATGGTGCGCTCGGCATTCACCGACCAATCTGCAAGCGTCACGTTAAAGATCTTCGGCCGGTCCGAGGCCAGCGGGATCTTGTAGGTCGATGGCGCATGCGTGCGCAGCTGCCCCTTGTCGTCCCACCAAAGCTCCTCGCTGGTCAGCCAGCCGGTGCCCTGCACGAAGCCGCCTTCGACCTGCCCCTTGTCGATGGCCGGGTTCAGCGAGCGGCCCACGTCATGCAGGATATCGACGCGTTCGATCACATATTCGCCGGTCAGCGTGTCGACGCTGACCTCGGAACAGGCTGCGCCATAGGCGAAGTAATAAAACGGCCTGCCGGTGCCCTTGGCGCGGTCCCAGTGGATTTTCGGCGTGGCATAGAAGCCGTCCGACCACAGCTGGATGCGGGCCAGATAGGCCATGTGGATCGCCTTTGTGAAGGGAATGTCCTCGGTGCCGGCGCGGATATGGTTGGGGATGAAGCTGACCTGATCGGCGGTGACGCCCTTGGCATCCGCGACGAAGGCCGTCAGCCGCGCCTTGATCTGTTCGCAGGCATCCAGCGCCGCCATCCCGTTCAGGTCGGTACCGCTGGACGCCGCCGTGGCCGAGGTATTCGGCACCTTTTCCGTCGTCGTCTTCGTCACCCTGACGCGGCCAAGATCGACCTGAAACGCCTCGGCCACGACCTGCGCGATCTTGGTATGCAGACCCTGCCCCATCTCGGTCCCACCATGGCTCACCATGATCGAGCCGTCGCTATAAACATGCACAAGCGCGCCCGCCTGATTGAACCAAGTCGCGGTGAAGCTGATGCCGAACTTGACCGGCGTCAGCGCGATGCCGCGCCGGATCACGCCGCCTTTGGCATTATGGTCCAACACCGCCTGACGGCGCGCGGCGTAATCCGCGCTCGCCTCCAGCTCGGTGAAGATGCGGGGCAGGATCTGGTCCTCGATCTGCTGATGATAGGGGGTCAGCTGGCCGTTCTGATACAGATTGCGCTTTCGCACCTCCAACGTGTCAAGGCCGGTGGCATAGGCGATATCTTCGATCAGCCGTTCGGCCATGATGACGCCCTGCGGACCGCCGAAGCCGCGAAAGGCGGTGTTGCTGACCGTGTTGGTGCGCTGCGGGTGGCTGCGCAGCAGCACATCGGGATAGTAGTAGGCGTTATCGGCATGGAACAGCGCCCGGTCGGTGACCGGGCCGGACAGATCGGCCGAAAAGCCGCAGCGGGCATGAAAATCGCCCTCGACCGCCAGAATGCGGCCGTCATTGTCGAAGCCTGCCTTGTAGTCGATGACGAAATCATGGCGCTTGCCGGTGGCAGACATGTCCTCGTCACGGTCGGGGCGCAGTTTTACCGGGCGGTTCAGCCGTGTCGCCGCGATGGCCGCGATGCAGGCGAACTGGTTCATCTGCGTTTCCTTGCCGCCAAAGCCGCCGCCCATGCGCCTGACCGTGACAACGACGCGGTTTGACGCCACCCCAAGCGAATGGGCGACCATATGCTGCACTTCGCTGGGATGCTGGGTCGAGACGAACACCTCCACCCCTTCCGCATCGGGCACGGCCATGGCGATCTGGCCTTCTAGATAAAAATGGTCCTGCCCGCCCACGCGCAACCGCCCCGAGACATGGCGCGGCGCATTTGCCAGCCCCGCCAGCGCATCGCCGCGTTTCAGCGTCAGCGGATCGGTGACGTAATCCATGCCACCGTCCCGCGCCGCGATGGGGTCCAGGTAATGCGGCAATGGCTCATATTCGATCTTCGCCAAAGCCGCCGCGCGGCGGGCGAGATCGCGGGTTTCGGCCACCACCGCAAACATCGGCTGGCCCCAGAACATGACCACACCGTCGGCCAGAATGGGATCGTCATCCTTGCCATTCGGGCTGATGTCATTGGGGCCGGGAATATCCGCCGCCGTCAGCACCGCGACCACGCCGGGGGCGGAACGCACCGGATCCAGATCGATCGCCACGATCCGGCCATGGGCGCATTTCGACAGGCCGAGCGCGGCATGCAGCGTGCCCGCAGGTTCGCGCAGATCATCGGTGTAATCGGCCCGTCCGGTCACATGCAGATGCGCCGATTCATGCGCGGCGGCTTCATGGGCGAGGCCGGTGACGGTGGTGGTTTCGCTGCGGTCCTTCATCTCATTCCCCCACGGCGCGGGACAGGCGCACATCCTCGCCATCCTGTTCCAGCCAGAAGCGGCGGATCAGGTTGCCCGCCACCGCGCTGCGATAGCCTTCGCTGGCGCGCCAGTCGGACAGCGGCGTGAAATCCTCGGCCACGGCATGGGCGGCGGCCTCGAACGTGTCGCGGGCGAAGGGGCGGCCGCGCAGGGCGGCTTCGGCCTTTGTGGCGCGTTTGGGGATGCCGGCCATGCCGCCAAAGGCGATGCGGGCGTTGGTTATCATGCCATGTTCCTCATGGACCATGATAGCACAGGCGACGGCGGTAATGTCCGAATGCGCCCGTTTCGAGACCTTGTAGCCCGCGATCCGTCCCGGCGGGCGAGGGATGATGATGCTTTCCAGAAACTCGCCGGGCTGGCGATCCTGCTTGCCATATTCGATGAAGAAGCTTTCCAGCGAGATCTCGCGCCGCTCATCGCCCTTTCGCAGAACGATCCGCGCATCAAGCGCGATCAGCAGTGGCGGCATTTCCCCGATGGGAGAGCCGTTGGCGATATTCCCGCCGATGGTGCCGGCATTGCGCACCTGCCAGCCGCCGATCCGTTCGATATAGTCGACCAGTTCCGGCATGGTTTCTTCGACTACTGGCAGGAGCTCCGAATAGGTGACGCCAGCGCCAAGGCGGATTTCGTCGGCGGAAACGTCGACCTCTTTCATCAGATGGCCGATGAAGATGGCAGGCGCGATGGGGCGCAGGAACTTCGTCACCCAAAGGCCCACATCGGTCGCGCCCGCGATGATGGTGGCATCGGGGTTGTCCAGCAGCGCCTGCGCGAAGCCGTCCGTATCGGCGGGCAGAATGGCGCGTTTGCCGTCCCTTCTCACATCCGCGCCGGGCGGGATCGCGGCCAGCTTCGCGGTTACATCGTCACGCTCGACCGTCAGCGCATCCATCGCCTGCCCGCCTGCGGCTGCGGCGGCGCGCGCGGCCTTCACGATGGGCTCGTATCCGGTGCAGCGGCACAGGTTGCCCTGAAGCGCGGTCTCGATTTCGACGACGGACGGATCTGGATTGCCCATCCACAGCCCATAAAGCGCCATGACGAAACCCGGGGTGCAGAAACCGCATTGGCTGCCGTGATGATCGACCATGGCCTGCTGGACCGGGTGCAATTCACCTTGACGCGCCAGATGTTCTACCGTCACAACGTGACAGCCATGGCAGGCGGCGAGGAAACGGATGCAGGCGTTGATCGGTTCGTATCGCAGCGCACCATCGTGAAGCCGCCCGACCAGCACCGTGCAGGCCCCGCAATCGCCCTCGGCGCAGCCTTCCTTGGTGCCGGTCAGGTGACGGTTCAGGCGCAAGAAATCCAGCAGCGTATCGTCGGGCGCGACCTCGGTCAGGGTCACTTCGGCATCGTTCAGAAGAAAGCGGATCGGGCTGGACATGGGTTCACTCTGGCTCAACCCGACCAGCATGAACCGGCTTGCCGCCAAGATAAAGCCCCGCGCGGGCTGACCCTAAGCGGCAGCGAGGTTTGCCAGACGGTTGTGCAGAACGTCGCGTTGCAGATCGGCCTTCGGACCGGACATTACCACCTGCCCGCGTTCCAGCACGCTGAAGCTGTCGCCCAGATCCCAGGCGAAATCGAAATACTGTTCGACCAGCACAATCGCCATGTCGCCCCGGTCGCGCAGGGCCGCGATCACACGCCCGATCTGGGCGATGATATTGGGCTGGATGCCTTCGGTCGGCTCGTCCATAAGCAGCACTTTCGGCTTGATGACCAAGGCCCGCGCGATGGCCAACTGCTGTTGCTGCCCGCCCGACAGATCGCCGCCGCGCCGGCTGGCCATTTCGGCAAGCACGGGGAAACTGTCATAGATCTCATCCGGCACCTTGCGTGTGCCCGAAGGCAGGCAGCCAAACCCGGTTTCAAGGTTCTCGCGCACGGTCAGCAGCGGAAAGATCGCCCTGCCCTGCGGGACATAGCCCACCCCACGCCGCGCCATTTCCTGCGCGGTGACGCGGCCAAGGCGTTCGCCCATCAGCCGCAACTCGCCACCGGATCGCGGATGCCGACCCGCCAGCAGGTTCATCAGGCTGGTCTTGCCGACCCCGTTATTGCCCATGACGCAGGTGACGCGGCCGGGTTCGGCCAGCAAGGACACGCCATGCAGGATCTGGCTGCCGCCGTAATGCAGGGTGACGTTTTCAGCTTCGATCATCTCAGCGCCCCAGATAGACTTCGATCACGTCGGGATTGGCCGACACATGGTCAAGCGAGCCTTCGGCCAGCACTGCCCCCTGATGCAGCACCGTCACCTTGCAGTTCAGGCGGCGCACGAATTCCATGTCATGTTCGACCACGACGACGGCCCGCGTTTCCGCCAGCCGTTTCAGCAGTGTCGTCGTCTGCTCTCGTTCCGCCAGCGTCATGCCCGCCGCCGGCTCATCGACCAGCAAAAGCCGAGGCTCCTGCGCCAGCAGCATGCCGATTTCCAGCCATTGTTTCTGACCGTGGGACAGCTCTCCGGCCTTGCGGTTCAGATGCTCGGCCAGTCCTACCTCGGCCGCCAGTTCTTCGACGCGCGCGCGAGAGGCCTTCCCTGCCTTCCAGAACAGCACCGAAAACGCGCCGCGAGGCGCCTTCAGTGCCATGGTCAGGTTGTCGGCGACGCTCTGATCCTCGAACACGGTCGGGCGCTGGAACTTGCGGCCGATGCCTTCGCGGGCGATCTGGGCCTCGGACATGCGCAGCAAGGATCGCGACAGCTCACCCCAGCGGACCTGACCCTCGTCGGGCCGCGTCTTGCCGGTGACGATGTCCATGAAGGTGGTCTTGCCAGCACCGTTCGGGCCGATGATGGCGCGCAGTTCCGCCTCAGCAATGGAAAAGGACAGGTTGTTGATCGCCTTGAACCCGTCGAAGGATTTGGAGATGCCGGAGACTTCCAGAAGATCGCTCATGCCTCGGCCTCCTTCTCGCGCAGGGCACCCAGATCGGGGCCGAGATCCTTGCCGCGCCGCATCGGGTGGCGCAGCCCCGCCACGGCGTCGATGATGGATGACAGCCCACGCGGCGCGAACAGCGTGACCAGCACGAAGGCCACGCCCAGCAGAACCTGCCACCAGTCCACCCAGTTGATCGTGTAGAAACCAAGGTTCACATCGGGTGCCTTGCCGCCGGTGAACCAGCTGGACAGCAGCGACACGAAGATCGCCCCGATCACCGCGCCATACAGGCGGCCCCGCCCGCCGATGGCGACCCAGACGGCAAGGTAGATGGATGCAATGGGCGCCAGCTCTGCCGGGTTGATGATGCCGGCCTGCGGGTAATACAGCGCGCCCGCAATGGCGCAGATCATGGCTGTCAGGGTGAAGATGAACAGCTTGTAGCCCTCAACCGAATAACCCAGAAACCGGACCCGCGCCTCGTCATCGCGAATGGCGCGGATGACGCTGCCGAACTTGCCGCTGACCAGCCAGCTTGCCAGAACATAGGTGACGCCGAGCGCCAGCGCCGAAGCCCAGAGGAACCAGATGGAAATCGTGGATTGCGGCAGATCGGTCAGGCCGGGAATGTTCTGCAACCCCGACAGCCCGTTATTGCCGCGAAAACCGCTATCGTTCTGGAACAGCCACAGCGCCAGTGCCAGTGTCATCGCTTGAGTCAGAATCGACAGATAGACGCCGTTGACCCGAGACCGGAAGGCCAGCCAGCCGAACAGTAAGGCGAAGATGCCGGGCACCAGCAAGACCAGCAGAAGCTGGATTTGCAGGCTGCCCGCGAAACTCCATGCCAGCGGCAGGTCGGTCGATCCAACAACGCCGAAGATCTGGCCGGCAATGCCCTCCTGCACCTCGATGGGTGTCGGCGGGATCGGCGCATTGGCCAGTGTCGCCGTTACGATCTCCTCGGTCCGGGCATACATCAGCCACATGCCGATCATGTAGCCGCCAAGGGCGAAGAAAGCCATGTGACCGAGGCTGAGGATCCCGGCATAGCCCCAGACCACATCCATCGCGAGCGCGGCAAGCGCCAGACACAAGGTCTTCCCGAACAGCTTTATCGTAGAGGTCGGGATCGCGCCGGTGCCATAAGCCTGCGACATGATCGTGACGATCAGCGTAAAGACGGCCAGCACCGCAAGGAAGATCAGCACCGACGGATATTTGCGGATCAGCATGGATCAGCCCTCCACAAAGCGGCCGCGGGTCGGGAAGATGCCGCGAGGCCGGAACTGGATGAAGATGATGATGAACAGGATCATCCAGGTCTGCGCGGCCAGCGTATTGGCGGGGTTCAGAACCTCGATCCCCTTCTGCAGCCCGCCGATCATGGCAGCACCCGCCAGCGTCCCCAAGATATTGCCGACGCCGCCCACGACCACGGTCATGAAGCTTTGCACGATATAGCCCTGCCCAAGCTCTGACGTGACCTGCGCGAACAGCCCGATGGCGACGCCCGCGATCCCGGCGATGCCAGAGCCAAGGCCAAAGGTCAGCATGGCCACCCGGTCGGGGTTGATCCCCATGCTGGCCGCCATGCCGGGGTTCTGCGTGACCGCACGCATGTTCAGCCCCATCCGCGTGCGCTTGGTGATGTACAGAAACATGCACAAAAACAGCAGCGCCAACACGAAAATCGCAACGCGGATGGTGGAAATCGAGACGATCTCTCCCCAGCCGATGGACCCGCCCAGCCAGTCGGGCGCGGTCAGCGGGCGGGCTTGGGTGCCGAAGATGTTCTTCGCAAGCTGTTGCAGCGCGATGGACACGCCGAAAGTGGCCAGCAGCGTTTCCAGCGGGCGGTGCATCAGATGGCGGATGACAAGGCGATACAGCACGATCCCCGCCAGCGCGGTGACGATGAAGGCCGCAGGAAGCGCCACGATCAGCGAGGCGGTCTTGTTGGCGATAAATGTCTGCGCGACATAGCCGGTATAGGCGCCCATCATGATGAACTCGCCATGCGCCATGTTGATGACGCCCATCACCCCGAAGGTGATGGCAAGGCCGATCGCGGCCAGGAAATAGATGGATGCCAGCGACAGCGCGTCAAGCGTCAGGTCCACCCCCTGCTGCGCACGCTCGCGAAAGACAAGGCCGTTCAGCGTGGCGCGGGCGGCATCTGTGACCTCTGCCGAGGGCTCGACATAGACATCCGCGAAGACGTAGCTGTCGAGAGCCGCGTCAACATCCTCGGCGCTGGCAGCGGGTGGGACGGTTCCGGCAGCGGCAAGCGCGCGATAGGCGCGGTCGCGGGCGTCGGGGCTGTCCAGATTGGCGACGGGAATGTTGCCGACCTGCCCGTCAACCAGATTGGCAGCAAGCGCGGCTTTCTGCTCGGCATCGCTCAGCCGCGGACGGGCGAGGCCCGCATCGACCAGCAGGCGATAAGCCTCGTCGCGGGTCAGGTCGCTGCCGACGGAAAGCTGCTGCAGAACATTCGCGTCCGCCGGAAGTTCGGTCGCGGCGATCCGCGAACTCGCCAGCAGGGGGTTCAGTGCCGCCTGAAGATCGGTGCTGGTATCGCCGGAAAAGCCCTTGATGGCGGCGACACGGGCGGCGGGATCGGGATCGAAGCGGATGGTCAGCAGGCGTTCCAGCCGCGCCTTGCGGGCGGCAAGGCCGGGGTCCGGATCGTCCAGCGAAGCCCGCAGCGCCGGCAGATGTTCCGCTGTCGCGTCGCGGCCAAGCGCATCAAGTGCGGCGCGCCGACGCGATATGTCGGGATCGGCCAGTAGCGCCGGGACCAGTGCCGCCGCGATCAGCCCGCGCACGCCGGAATTGGGCCGCAGCGCCTTCACATCGCCGGTCACGGCTGCGCCGGTCACGGCATCGATGGCCGCCTCGCCGTCGATGATCGCGAAGCGCCCGTCCTCGGCCATGCCGATGCGGCGGTCGGCCCAAGCCTCCAGGAAAGCCACGGCACCATCGCCGCTCGCCGCGATCTCATTGATGACCGGCCCGATGGTCTGGCGCGAGGGCTTTTCGATCTGGTCGCGATTGGCGTCCAGCACCGTTTGCAGATCCTGCGCCCAGGCGGGCGCGGCAAAGATCAGCAGCAGACAAAGGAAAATACGGCGCATGGAGGCCCTTTCAGTTCGTCAGAAACGGGGCGGCACAACCAGCCGCCCCAAACCGGTCAGTAATTCGACTGCACCTGAACGCAGCTGTTCGTTGAGGTGTTGAACATGCCGCATTCCTTGCCCGGCCAATCGGCATCCAGAACGGCGCTGTCGGGCAGGAAGTCGGTCCACGCATCGCCCGGCACCGGATCGGTTTCGCTGACGATGTCGAACTGGCCGTCGTCGCGGATCTCGCCGATCAGGACCGGCTTGGTCAGGTGATGGTTCGGCAACACCGTCGCCATCGAGCCGGTCAGGTTCGGCACCTCGACACCCACAATCGCGTCCAGAACGGCGTCTGTTTCGGTACTGCCAGCCTTTTCGACCGCCGCGACCCATGCGTTGAAGCCGATCATCGTGGCCTCCATCGGGTCGTTGGTCACGCGCTCCTCATTGCCGGTGAACTTGTGCCACTCCTCGATGAAGGCGGCGTTTTCGGGCGTGTCGGCGGTTTCGAAATAGTTCCAGGCGGCCAGATGCCCGACGAGGTTGGCGGTATCCAGACCCGACAACTCCTCCTCGCCCACGGAAAAGGCCATGACCGGGATGTCATCGGCGCTGACGCCCGCGGCGGCCAGTTCCTTGTAGAAGCCCACATTCGCATCGCCGTTGATCGTGGACACGACGCCGACCTTCTTGCCGTCCTTGCCAAGCGCCACCACGTCCGCGACGATCTTCGACCAGTCCGAATGCCCAAAGGGCGTGTAGTTCACGAAGATGTCGTCCTGCGCGGTGCCGCTATCCTTCAGATAGGCTTCCAGAATGGTGTTCGTGGTGCGCGGATAGACATAGTCCGTGCCCAGCAGCGCCCATTTCTCGACGCCCAATTCGTCGCGCATGTAATCCACCGCAGGGATCGCCTGCTGGTTCGGGGCGGCGCCGGTATAGATGACGTTCTTCGAGGATTCCTCACCCTCATACTGCACCGGATAGAACAGCAGGCCGTTCAGTTCCTCGATCACCGGCAGCACCGATTTGCGGCTGACGCTGGTCCAGCAACCGAAGATCGCATCGACGCCCTGATCGGAAATCAGCTCTCGCGCCTTTTCCGCGAACAAGGGCCAGTCCGAGGCCGGATCGACCACCACCGCCTCGATCTGCTTGCCCAGAAGCCCGCCCTTGGCGTTCTGCTGCTCGACCATCATCAGGACGGTGTCCTTCAGCGTGGTTTCCGAAATCGCCATCGTGCCCGACAGCGAATGCAGCACGCCGATCTTGATCGTGTCGTCCTGCGCCCACGCGCCACCGGCCAGCACCAGACCCAGCGCCGAGCCTGCCAGTATCCTTTTCAATCCCTGCATCTTCTTCCCTTTCGGGCCGCACCGATCTGCCCGCTTCCCGGCAGCCGGGCGCGGTGCTAAAGCGGTGCGGCAACGATGTTGCACCCGTGCGGCGGCCCCGTTTCCAAGGCGTTTGGCCGTCGCACACTCTGACCTTTTCGGCCTTTCGCACTTGCAGAAAACCGGCTGCTTGCGGCTTGGGCAATGATGGGCTGGCGGTTCTTGTCACCCATCAGGGCATTTGGCGCGTTTGACGTCACTTTCGCGTCGGTTTGCCCGATTTTGGTGCAGATCCTTACCCGCGCGGGCGCAAGCCGCCTTCGCGAATGATGAATTCCGCGACATCTGCCGCGCCCCTGCCCTGACGCAAGGCAGCCATCACGACCGGCCGAGGCCCGCGCGCCGTGCGCGCATCGCTTTCAAGCAGGTCGGCATCGACCCCGACATAGGGCGCAAGGTCGGTCTTGTTCACCACCAGCAGATCTGACCGCGCCAGCCCCGGCCCTTTCTTGCGCGGAATGTCCTGCCCGGCAGCCGTGTCGATCACATAGATCGTCAGGTCGGCCAGTTCCGGGCTGAAGGTCGCCGCCAGATTGTCACCGCCCGATTCGATCAGCACCAGTTCCAGATCCGGCAGCGCCGAGGTCAGGTCGGCAATCGCGGCCAGGTTGATACTGGCATCTTCGCGAATGGCGGTATGCGGACAGCCGCCCGTTTCCACACCGCGCACCCGGTCCTGCGGCAGCACCTGCGCGCGCATCAGCGCCTCGGCATCCTCGCGGGTATAGATGTCGTTGGTGACCACCGCCATCGACAGGCGCGGGGCCAGCAGGCGAGCGAGTTCGATGGTCAGCGTTGTCTTGCCAGCGCCCACGGGGCCGCCGATGCCGACGCGAAGGGGTCCGGTGCTCATGTGCGGAAAATCCTGACTGTCATGGTTTCGTGTTGCATCTGGGCGATGTCCGCGCCGATGGCGCAGCCGCCCAGATCATCCTCGGTCGCGTCGGCGGCCTGCGCGGCCAACCGCAGGATCACGGGCGACAGTCCAGCAAGGATACGCTGCCCCTCTGCCTGCCCAAGCGGCATGAAGCGGACGGCGGCTTGGATCAGGTTCAGCGCCTGCCCGTGCAGGTAAAGCCCGATAATCTCTGCCCGGGCCAGATCCAGCCCGGCAAGCGCCCGGCCGACCGCGACCGGCAGGGCGGCAGGGGCATCGCTGGTGCCGGTCAGCGCGGCCGAGGTCGCCGCAAAGGCGCGGCCCTGTTCCAGCGTTTCCGTCAGCCGTTCGGATGTCAGGCACATGGCACGGGCCAGATCGTCCAGCCCCGCGTGATCCGCGCCGGGGCGCAGCGCCAGCGACAGGATCACCGCATCCGACCAGCCGCTGCCATGTTCCAGCACGTCGTTCAGCCAACGCGCCAGCCCCCCACCATCGCTGACCAGCCCCGCATCCATCGCCCATTCCAGCCCCTGCGCATAGGCGAAGGCCCCGGTCGGAAAGGCCGGGGACAGCAGTTGGACAGCCAGCAGGCGTGCCCCCGGCTGGATGACTTCAGTGCGAATGACCGAATGTCCGTCCATGGCCGTAAGCCCCACCTTCGGGCCGGAAGGGCGCGAAGCCTTTCACAACCTTCGCACCAAGCTTGCGAAGCATGTCCTCGAGCACGGGATCCGCCCGAATTATCAGATGGTCATCGGCCATTTCGCAGGGGCAATGCCGGTTGCCGATATGCCATGCCAGACGCGGCAGATCGCCCTCGATCCGCAGGACCGGCTCATGCGCTTCGACCACCTCGATCGCGTTCCCATCTGCCAGCGCGAATGCCGCGCCGGGGTCCAGGCTGACCGTCTGCGGCAGGTCGACCATGAAGGCCGCGCCGCCCTCGGTCGCCAGCCGCTTGCGGCGCAGGCAGCGGGCGTCATAGTCCAGCACTACGCGCCCGACGACCTTGCGGCCATGATCCGAGGGCAGCACCGCAACGGCGACGCCCAATTCATCGCCATGAGCCAGAAAATGCATCAGAACCTCCTTCAATACAGGAAATAACGTTGGGCGAGCGGCAGTTCGGTCGCCGGCTCGCAAGTCAAAAGCGCGCCATCCGCGCGGACCTCGTAGGTCTCTGGATCGACCTCGATTTCCGGGGTGGCATCGTTCAGCCGCATGTCGCGCTTTCCGATGCCGCGCGTGCCCTCGACCGCGATCATCGCCTTGCCCAGCCCCTCGCCACAGCCACGGTTCAGCCCGGCGCGCGACACAAACGCGACCGAGGCCTGCTGCGCCGCCCGGCCAAGCGCGCCGAACATCGGGCGCGAATACATCGGCTGCGGCGTCGGGATCGAGGCGTTGGGATCGCCCATCTGCGCCATGACGATCTGCCCACCGATCAGCGACATTTCCGGCTTAGCCCCGAAAAATGCCGGGTGCCACAGAACCAGATCGGCGCGCTTGCCGACCTCGATGCTGCCGACATGGCTGCTGATCCCATGCGCCACCGCCGGGTTGATGGTGTATTTCGCGATGTAACGGCGGGCGCGCAGGTTGTCGTTCTGCCCCGTCTCGCCCGCCAGCCTGCCGCGCTGCACCTTCATCTTGTGGGCGGTCTGCCATGTGCGGGTAATCACCTCGCCCACCCGGCCCATGGCCTGACTGTCGGAGCTGATGATCGAAAATGCGCCCAGATCGTGCAGGATGTCCTCTGCTGCAATCGTCTCTCGCCGGATACGGCTTTCCGCGAAGGCCACGTCTTCAGGGATGGCGCGGTCGAGGTGGTGACACACCATCAGCATGTCCAGATGCTCCTCGATCGTGTTGCGGGTATAGGGCCGCGTCGGGTTGGTCGAGGACGGGATGACATTCTGGCTGCCGACCACGCGCATGATGTCCGGCGCGTGGCCACCGCCCGCGCCTTCGGTGTGATAGGCATGGATGGTGCGGCCGGCGATGGCCTTCAACGTATTCTCGACAAAGCCGGATTCGTTCAGCGTGTCAGTATGGATCATCACCTGAATGTCGTGATCCTCGGCCACGGTCAGGCAGCAGTCGATGGCGGCGGGGGTGGTGCCCCAATCCTCATGCAGTTTCAGCGCACAGGCCCCGGCGCGTATCTGTTCCACCAGCGCCTCGGGGCGCGAGGCATTGCCCTTGCCGGCGAGGCCGATGTTCATCGGCAGGCTGTCGGCGGCCTCCAGCATGCGACGGATATGCCACGGCCCCGGTGTGCAGGTCGTGGCAAGCGTCCCATGCGCGGGCCCGGTGCCGCCGCCGATCATCGTGGTGATGCCGGAATGCAGCGCGTCATCGACCTGCTGCGGGCAGATGAAATGGATGTGGCAGTCGATGCCGCCCGCCGTCACGATGCGGCCCTCGGCGGCGATGATTTCGGTCCCCGGTCCGATGATGATGGTGACGCCGGGCTGCGTATCGGGATTGCCCGCCTTGCCGATGGCTTTGATGCGGCCGTCCTTCAGCCCGATATCGGCCTTGTAGATGCCCGAGTGGTCGAGGATCAGCGCATTGGTCAGCACCGTATCCATCGCCCCGCCTTCGCGGGTGATCTGGCTTTGCCCCATGCCGTCGCGGATGACCTTGCCGCCGCCGAACTTGACCTCTTCGCCATAGGTGGTCAGGTCGCGTTCGACCTCGATGATGATGTCGGTGTCGCCAAGGCGGACGCGGTCGCCGGTCGTGGGGCCGAACATGTCTGAATAGGCGGCACGAGAGATTTCAACCGGCATTACAGCGCCCCCATGACGTGACTGTTGAAGCCCCAGACCTCGCGCCCGCCGGCATAGGGGATCAGCCGAACCTCGCGCTTCTGGCCGGGTTCAAAGCGGATTGCGGTGCCGGCGGGGATATCCAGCCGCATGCCGCGCGCCGCCGCGCGGTCGAATTCCAGCCCCGGATTGGTTTCCGCGAAATGATAGTGACTGCCGACCTGCACGGGTCGGTCGCCGGTATTGGCGATCATCAGGGTGAGGCTTTCGCGGCCTTCGTTCAGGGTGATGGCGCCTTTGGCCGGGATGATTTCGCCGGGGATCATGTCAGCCCGCCACTGCCAGAGTGACCCCGGCAAGTGCCGCCACAAAGCCCGCGCCACGGATCGCCAGCGCCGGGATCGCCTTGCCCGACACGATGCCCAGCCCGTGCAGGGCCGCCGTCGCCACCGCAAAGCCCGCCGCATAGACCGCGAGCCCGCTGGCCGGGCCTTCCGCCCCATGCGCCCAGCCATGCGCCGCGCCAAAGATCGCCGTGCCCGCCAGCAGCAACGGCAGGGGCAGCCGCACCGCCATCGCGACAAGCGCGCCGAGGATAATGCAGGAGGCGAGGATCGTCGGCTCGACCGCTGGGAAGGGCATCTCCGCGGCACCCATCAGGCCGCCGACCAGCATGGCCCCCACGAAGGCCAGCGGCAGCGCCCAAAGCGCGCGCCCGCCAACCTGCGCGGCCAGCAGTCCAAGCGCCACCATGGCCAGCATGTGGTCGGCACCGCTGAACGGGTGGCCAAAGCCGGTCGCGAAACTGCCGGAATCGTGCCCGGTATGGGCAAGCGCGGCAGAGGGCAAAAGGGTCAGCAGGATCAGGGTCTTTTTCATCATTCGCCTCAGCGGATCGGGTGGTGAACGGTCACCAGCTTGGTGCCGTCGGGAAAGGTGGCCTCGACCTGTACGGTCTCGATCATTTCGGGGATGCCTTGCATGCACTGATCTGCGCGGATCACGGTGCCGCCGGCCGCCATCAGGTCGGCCACGCTGCGCCCGTCGCGCGCGCCCTCGACCACGTAATCGGTAATCAGGGCGATCGCCTCGGGGTGGTTCAGCTTGACGCCGCGGTCCAGCCGCCCGCGCGCGACCATCGCGGCGAGGCTGACCAGCAGCTTGTCCTTTTCGCGGGGTGTCAGGTTCATGTCGTCTCCTATGACTGCCAGACGCGGGGCAGCGCGCCCGGCCGGAGTGTCTCGATCAGGCGCATCATCTGGCGACGCAGCGGCCAGGCGTCGGGCGCATGGGCGCGCAGCACGACGCGCCCCGGCAGCGCCGAGGCAGCGGCAGTGACATCAGGTTCGGTCAGCGCGGCACGAAGCGCCGGCAGTTGAACCTCGGCGCCGGGGGCGGAAAGGATCAGCACGGCAATGGCGCGCGCGCCTTGCAACAGCGCCGGCGCGTTACCACGGGCAAGACTGCTGTCGTCCAGCCGGAACGGGTCAAAGACTTCAATCCGGCCTGCGCGGCGGATGATGCGCCGGTCGGACAGCGACAACCGGCTCACCGTCTCGCCCATCGCAGCCCGGCCCAGCACGATGGTTTCCAGCCCAAGAAAGCTGGCGTTCTCCGCAAGGTCCACCACCGTTTCCCGGTCCAGACTCGCACCGTCGAAAAGGATGGTTTCCTGTGGCAGCCAATCCAGCATCCCGCCCGCCGCAACGCTTAGCGTAACCCGTGCCTGCGCCGACACGCCCTCGGCGCGATAGGCCCGTTCCGCCGTCTGGGTGGTGGCGGTGGCGCGGGTCGAGGGGCCAAGATCGACACGATAATCCAGCCGGTCGCCCGCGGTCAGGCCGCCTGACGTGTTCAGAAAAACGATCTCGGGCCGCGCGCCATGGCAGCGCGGAAGCAGCGCCTTGGCACTGCCGGATTGCGACAGCTCGACCAGTCGCCCCCCGCTCAGGGCCACCCGCGCCACGCCTTCACTGCGCTGCATATGAACCGCATCGAACATGAGGCAACCGTAATGCCGCGATGAGGCAATGATGAGAGCCAGCCCCGGCAGACGTTGCTTAATCCCCGGCGCCTCGGCGCAAATGCCGAGACATCAAGCAGGCTGCTTGAATTCTAAGCAGCATGTGCACTGACGCGCCATTTGACCCCGGACGATGCCGGACCGGATTTGGCGATCACCGGCCCCGCCTACAATCGGCATCCGCCGCACAGACGCAGCTGGCACAAGCTGCGCTGCCTTTTTAAATCAATACATTATAATCGAAAACCGCATGACCAGCTGCTGTATACAGCCTGAATAATCGCCGTGGCGATTGACGCACCAACGCGGCGACCATATCCGTGATCTTGGAAGAGCAACATCCCCGGTGGGGTGCCCGGACTTCAAATCCGGCGGGGGGCGCGCGGCGCCTTCGGTGGGTTCGACTCCCTCCTCTTCCGCCATTACCCTTTTTTTGGGCGTTGTTATTGTTTGATTTTATCTCGACTTTCGCGAACAAGGCAGCGCCCGCAGGAGAAAGCGGCTTCGGAATGCCCCCTGCAGTTTGCGGCCTGATCGCTTTTCCCGTTCATACCCAAGCGTTTGCACCGGCCCAAAGGGCGAACAACTGCTGCCCCATGAATACGATAATATATACGAAAACAACGACGGTACGGTCAGCTTGTCCAGAGATGGGGTGGTGCAGGCCTATTCGCCGTGCGGCCGCGTTCTCTCTCCGCTTGCTGGCCCCTTGTTCCGAGGTTCGTTTCCGCGCGACGGCGATTTGTCGATGATCTCCCTCGCGCGTCATCATTGCTTGCATCGGGACATCCGCAGAAAGCTGAGCGAGGCTGTATTGGACGCCCCAATCAATACGGGTCGCGGTGTCTTTTTCCAGTTCCAGCCCGAACAGGCCGGCTCGAGCAATGCATTCGCCGTTGAGCCATGGACAGCCCTCGACGAGGGTTGACATGATCCCTCGGCCCTGTACGGCAATAGGAGCGAACATGAACAATTCAGGTTCCGCTGCATGTCAGGCGTCTTGAACGGGCACTGCTGCGCGCGGATCGCACAATGGCAGAAGCTGCGTCGCCGACCTGCAATGCCGCAGGAAGAACCATCATGGACCTGTCGCCCATCACGGACAGATTAGGAGATTTACCCACCGCGGCCCTTTTGGGGCTGGTGACGGGAATTTTCTTCGGCGTTGCGGCGCAGCGATCCGCTTTTTGCCTTCGCGCGGCGACAGTCGAATTTTCCCGCCGCAGGTTGGGACCGCGAATGGCGGTGTGGCTGCTGGCCTTCTCCTCGGCTGTGATCTGGGTTCAGGCGGGCTGGTTGTTCGGGCTGATGGATACCAATACCGCGCGGATGATGGCCGTCACCGGCAGCGTCAGCGGGGCGATCATCGGCGGGTTGATCTTTGGCGCGGGCATGGTGCTTGCGCGGGGATGCCCCGGCCGCCTTCTGGTGCTGGCGGCGACCGGCAATCTGCGCTCGATCCTCAGCGGCCTGCTGTTTGCCGTGACAGCGCAGATGACGCTGTATGGCTGGCTTGCCGGCGCGCGTCTGGAGCTGGCGCAGCTCTGGACTACGCCCGGCGGGCGCAATGTCGATCTGTCCGTCGCCCTGGGGTTGCCCGGCTGGAGCGCGCTTGCCGTCGGCCTGATATGCGCCGCATTTGCGCTGTTTCTGGCGCGGCGGAACCGGATCGCGCCGGGCATACTGATATTCGGTGCGGGCGTGGGGGTGACCGTGGCGATCGGCTATTTTCTGACCTTCAGCCTGTCGCAAATCGCCTTCGATCCCGTCACGGTCACTTCCGTCACCTTTACCGGCCCCTCTGCCAACACGCTGATGGCCATGCTGGTGCCGTTCGATGGCTGGAGCTTCGATCTGGGCCTGGTGCCGGGCGTCTTCATCGGCTCCTTTCTGGCGGCATGGGCCGGCGGCGCCCTGAGATTTGAGGGCTTCGAAAGCGCCGGGCAGACGCGCCGGGCCATGGTTGGCGCCGTGATGATGGGTTTCGGGGGCATGTTGGCGGGCGGGTGTTCAATCGGAAACGGCCTGTCGGGCACATCGGTCATGGCGCTGACGGCATGGGTCGCGCTGTTTTCGATGTGGATCGGCGGCATGGCCACGGATCGCCTGATCGATCAGCGGGGTGGGGAAGCGGTGTAGTCCGGCCTGCCCGCATCGGCAATCATTCGAACTCCATTTCGGAAAAGACGACGCCTGCATTCTTGGTGGCCAGCTCCTCGAACGTGTCCATCCATTCCCATTGGGACTGATCCACATAATAGGCCTGTGACAAGTCGCCCCCATTGTCGAGATGTTCGGCGATCTTGGCGCGCAGATCCTTCAGGTAGTCGATGGTCGCGTGCCGGATTGTTGCAAGATCGGTGGGCGCCCCATGTCCGGGAACGATGATCTCCGCCCCCAGCGGTTCCAGCGCCGTTTCGAAGGTTTCGATCCAGCAAAGGATGCAGGTGCCTTCGAAGATCGGCGGCATCCGTTCGGAAAAGGCAATATCGCCCGCGATCAGCACCTTGCTGCCCGGCAGCCAGACCTGCGTGTCGCCGGGCGAATGGGCGGGACCGAGATTCAGCACCTCGATCCGCGTGTCACCCATCTGGATGTCCTTGCGGTCGGTAAAGGTTTCCGTCGGCTCCACGATGGTTGTGCCTTCGGCATTTTCCAGAGCATAGGATTTCAGCGCCTCAAGCCCGCGCGGTCCTTCGGTATCGATGAAGTCGGCCGCTGCTTCCTCATGCGCCAGAATGGGCACCCCTTGCGCGGTCCAATAGCTGTTGCCCAGCATCGAATGGCCCTGGCCGTTTTCGTTGATGACCAGCTTGACCGGCTGGTCAGTGATCTTGCCGATCTCGTCGTGCAGGGCCTCGGCCAGCTTCCAGGACGCCCCGCCGTTGATCACCGCCACGCCGTCCGAGGTCACGATGAAGGACAGGTTGTTGTTGTGGCCCGCGTTTTCATAGGTCGGCGGCTGGGTCGCGCCAATCGCGCTATAGACCCCTTCGGCCACCTTGATCGGCGCATCATAAAGGACCGAGTCCGGATATTTGTCCGGGGTGTCATCAGCTTTCGCCAGCGTTGCCGGCACCGCCAGCAGCGTCGCGGTCGCGATCAAGCGTGTGTCAAACCGCATCTTCATGCCTCGCTTTCAAAGGAAAATGCCTGACCATCGCGGATCACCTTGCCGATGCCGCCGTCCGGCAAGTGATAGCCGAGGACCGTCCAGCCCTCATCCGCCAGCCGGGCGAGCATGGCGGCCCGCGTTTGTGCCGCAAGCGCCGGGTCGTCGTCGGTGGAGGTGCCCAGATCCGGGCGGACAAAGCCCGCCAGCATGGTGACGAAATCGCCGATCACGAACAGGCCGTCACCGGGGCTGCCGATCTCGAAGGACATGTGGCCGGGCGTGTGGCCGGGGGTCATCACCGCGCGGATGCCGGGAAGAACCTCGGCCCCGTCCTGAAAGCGCTCGATCCGGTCGCCAAGCGCCGTCAGGCGCCGGAGCGCCCCGACGGCGAAGGACTGGCGTTCCTCGGCGATGGTGTCGATGGTGGCGGGATCGGTCCAGTAATCGAACTCGACCTGACCCATCCTGTAGTCGGCCGAGGGGAACAGCGGCTCATCGAAGTCGTCCAGCACACCCCAAAGGTGGTCGGGATGGCCGTGTGTGAAGATCACGTCCGTCACGTCCTCGGGCGAGACGCCGATGGCCGAAAGACCTTCGACCAGCGTGCCGGCGGTCGGAACGAAGTCAGGGCCAGAGCCCGCGTCAAACAGCACGACCCGGTCGCCCTGACGCAGCAGCGTGATGTTCAACGGACTGTGCACCACGGCCAGCGGATCGATGTCCAGGCTGCGCAGCAGATCGCCCCGTTCGGCCTCGGGGATCATGGCGAAGGCGAAATCGGGCGGGAACTCGATATGCCCGTCTGACACGCTGTCGATGCGCAGATCGCCCGCGGTCAAGGTCGAGACGGCCCACCCGCGCAGGGGCGCAAGCGGCAGCGCCGCCGCCGAAATCAGCGCGGCGGTGCGGGTCAGAAAATGGCGGCGGGCGATATGCATCTTGGTTCCTTCCTGTCAGGCAGCATTGCGGTTCTGGCGGATCTAGCGGGACAGCACTTCGCGGACGTCGCGCCCGGTCTCGGGCCCGCCCGCCATCGCCCACTCCATCACCGCCAGCAGATTGTCGGCGTCAAGGACACCCGGGATCACCGCCATGGCGGCGCGGGCGGCATCCTTGTCCGCCGGCAGGTCGGAGGGCAGGAAGATCAGCGTCGGGGTCACGGTCACGCCCCATTTCGCGGCGGCACGCTTTTCGGTCAGAATGTCGCCGTCCAGGTCGGTCAGTTCCGTGCCGCCGAACAGGTCGACCTGCACCACATCGAATTTGGCTCGGATCAGGCTGTCGATACGCGGATCCGTCAGAACTTCGTTGTGAAGCTGCGCACAATAGATGCAGCCGCGCTGTTCGACGATCAGCAGCAGATGGCGGCCCGCATCGGCTGCCTCCTGATTGTCTTCGGCCAGCACCTTGAAGCTGTTCTTCAACCAGTCCGGCTTGTGCAGCCCGTCGTCACCCAGCGGAACGGTGCCCCCCACGGCGGCATGCGCCAGAAGCGGCAGGACAAGGCCCATGGCAAGAGAAAGTCGTGTCATAGCGTCGTTGCACTCCAATCCATGTTGTTGACCATGAAGGCGGCGATCCGGTTGACCCCGTCCGTGGCGATGAGGACCGCGAACAGGATCAGCATGACCCCCATGATCCGTTCCACGTTACCCAGCAGACGTTGATGGCGTGCGACCCAGGCGATGAACGGCCGGGCGAAGAACGAGATGAGGACGAAGGGGAAGGTCATCGCCAGTCCGTAGACCAGCAGCAGCGCCGCCCCCTGCCACAGACTGTCCTGTGCCGAGGCCATGAACAGGATCGCCGCAAGCGCCGGTCCCGCGCAGGGCGTCCAGCCAAAGCCGAAGGCCAGCCCCATCACATAGGCCCCCGCCAGCGTCGCCGGATCGCCCGAGGCTTCAAGCCGCGCCTGACGGTAAAGAAACGGGATGCGGATGACACCCAGAAAGTGCAGCCCGAAAAGCGCCAGGATCGCCGCAGCCACCCAGGACAGCTCCGTTCGCCATTGCGAAAAGGCCGACCCCAGCGCGGTGGCGCCGAGGCCCAGCATGACGAAGATCGTCGTGACACCCAATGAGAACGCAATCGCCCCGACAACCAGCCGTCGCTGCGCTGAAGGATCCAGGCCCTCGCCGCCCTTGATCTCGGCTATCGAGACGCCGGCAAGATAGCACAGATAGAACGGCACCATCGGCAGAATGCAGGGCGACAGAAAGGACAGTATTCCTGCGAGGGCGGCCCCGCCAAACGTGATTTCGGGCATGGGCAACCTTGCTGCAGCGTTCAGCGGGTCGGATAGGTCCTTCCCCACCATGCTTGCAATGACACCATTATATCATCATATTGGAATACGTATCATCATCCGTCAATGCGGTTCCCCGTGATCTTGAATCTGCGCCCGGCATGTATCTTCCCTCGCGCCCTGATTGCGGCATGGATGATGCTGTGCGCAATGGCGGTTGATGCCGCCGCGGGGCAGTATCAGCTTCTGATGTTCGAACGCGACGGATGCAGCTATTGCAAGCAGTGGAACGAGGAAATCGCCCCTGCCTATCCCAAGACCGCCGAAGGCCAGGCCGCGCCGTTGCACCGGCTGGATATCAAGGCCGCACTGCCGTCAGGCGTGACCCTGACCGGGCGGCCGCCTGTCTTCACGCCCACCTTCGTGCTTCTGTCCGACGGAACCGAGGTTGGCAGGATCGAAGGCTATGCTGGTGACCAGTTCTTCTGGTTCCTGCTGGACAGCCTTCTGCGCGACGCCGGTTGGCAGGCTGCCGACCCGGCCGTCGCATCACCTTCCGATCCGGCTGAAACCGGACCTTAACTTATACGCCTCATGCAAGCGGGAGAAATGGACTGATGAACGTGATATCCTTCAAGGCCGGCGCCGCGCTTTTGGTTCTTTCCCTGTCTCATGGGCAGGCTGTCGCGCAGGACGCATCCGCGCCCGATGCGACAGGCAAGCCCTACACCCGCGTGGTGGATGCAACCTTCGAGGATGTTTCCTTTGCCGTCGAACAGGGCATCACGAACGAAGGCCTGGTGATCGACCTGACCAGCCATGTCGGCGACATGCTGGCCCGCACAAAGGAGGATGTGGGCGGCGCCAAGGATCTTTACGCTCATGCCGACATCTTCAGCTTCTGCTCGGCGACCGTGTCCCGCACGGTGATGGAGGCCGATCCGACCAATATCCAGCACTGCCCCTACACGATCTTCGTTTATGAGACGGTGGACGAACCCGGCAAGGTCGTCGTCGGCCACCGGACCTATCCGGGCGAGACGATGGCCCCGGTGAACGAGATGCTGACCCGGTTGGTCGATACTGCGGCCGAATAGGCACGCTATCCCCGCCGGGTCTGGGCGGCGCTACAGGTCTTCGAACAAAAGCAGCCTTTGCAGGCCCACCCAGGCGCCGGCGGTGATCGCCATCAGCGTCACCGGGCCGGACCATGCCAGCAGGGCGGTGCCGGTCAGGCCCTGACCGATGGTGCAGCCCATCGCGATGACGCCGCCGATCCCCATCATGATCGCGCCGCTCAACTGGCGGCCGAGTTCGCGCGGATCGTCGCAGGCCTCCCAGCGAAAGCTGCGTCGCCACAGCGATCCCGCTACCGCCCCCGCAAGCGTGCCCGTGACCAGCCCGACCGAGAATGACGGCAGCGTTCCCGTCGCGGTCATCAGATAAAGGATCGTTCGCCCGACCGGCGCGGTGTAGGACGGGCCTTCGACCGGAACGGCGTCCATGCCGATGCGCGCGACCCATGTCGTGCCGATGAAGGCCAGAACAACAGACATCCCGACCCCTGCGGCGCAAAGCACCGTCACTGTCGAATGGCGCACCTGCGGATGGCGCAATCCGGTGGCAATCAACGCCAGACCCAGCGCCGTTGCCAGCCATGCCGGATCAAGGCCGGTCACGGCTGACAGTGCCTCGCCGATCCCGGATGGCGCATCCTGTTCGTATTGGGGGAAAATAAAGACGCGCAGCGGCGCCAGCGGCCCGCTGAGCGTGGCATAGGTGGCGATCCCCAGGACAACCACGATCAGAACCGACCGGATATCGCCGCTGCCGGCGCGCACCAGCGCACCAAAGCCGCAATTCCCCGCCATCGCCATGCCATATCCGAACAGCAGCCCGCCGGCGACGCTGGCGACAGGATTCCAGGCGATGCTGCGATACAGGCTGCGGTCGATGTCGACCAGACCCCAGGCATCGGCCAGATGCGTGGTCAGGATGGCGACGCCCAGGGCGAGGCTCCAGATGTGAATGCGACGGAAATCCCGCCCGATCAGGGCCGTCTCAAGCGCACCCAAGGTGCAGAAATCGCCCAGCCGCGCGCAGAAGCCAAGCAGGAGGCCGACACCCAGCCCGACCAGTCCCGTCTGCAATGCTGCCGCGACGTCCGCAGTCATGGCGGCGCCGATCAAGGTCCCCGGCGATCGTCGCCGCCAAAGATGCGCGCATAACAGATCAGCAATTCGCCGATGCGAGGATCCTTGAGCGAGTAGAAGATCGTCTTTCCATCCCGGCGCGCCGTGACCAGCCCTTCGATCCGCAGTCGCGCAAGCTGCTGGCTGACCGCCGACTGCCGCGCGTCCAGCATTCCTTCCAGTTCGCCGACGCTTTTGGGCCCCTGCGCCAGATGGCAAAGAATGAGAAACCGCCCCTCGTGTCCAAGGGTCTTGAAGATATTGGCGGCCTCCTCGATCACAACATCGCGATCGCGCGCGTCCGCGTTTGTCCGCGCCGAGGCTGCGTCAGATGCGGGGGCGTCCGACCTGCCGAACAGCAGGCTGCCCAGGCTAAAGCGGCCAATGCTTTCTGATCCGCTCATCGGTGACCCTCTTGTGCCGCGCGGTCGATCGACCTGGGTTTCAATAGATATTCACGTATTGCAATATAAGCATTGCGTTCGGGTTCAAAGTTCTTAATGTATCCTAGCAGGAGCCGCAAGGGAGAGCGGCAACCATGCCATTGCGGGAGGACAGATGCAGCATATTCTTGTGCTTACAGTTGTGGTGGCCGGTTTGGGCGCGCCGGCGATGGCAGAGATCTTGCCGGGCGACGTGTCCTGGACCGAGGACGGAGCCATCGCCGAATCGCTGACCGGCACGCCCGGAAATGCCGACGAGGGCAAGGTGATCATGACGACGAACGCCTTGGGCAATTGCGTCGCCTGCCACGCCCTCGACGCCATGCCCGACGTGCCCTTCCAGGGAAATATCGGCCCGCAGCTCGATGGTGCGGGCGACCGTTGGACCGAGGCGCAGCTGCGCGGGATCGTGGTCGATGCGAAGCACACATTCCCAGACTCGTTCATGCCGGGCATGTACAAGGTGGGCCCCTTCATTCGCCCCGGCGTCGCTTTTACCGGCAAGCCGCCCGAGGCACCCGAGGATATCAAGCCGATTCTGGCGGCGCAGCAGGTTGAGGATGTGGTCGCCTATCTGGTGACGCTCAAGGAATAAGCCAGCCGCATCCCGATCGGCCACTGGAACACGATAAGGAAGGAACGAAATCATGCTCATTTCACGACGCGGGGTTCTGACCGCAAGCGTCGGCTTGGTCGGGCTGGCAATGTTGCCGGTCGCCGTGCGGGCACAAGATGCCGCCGCGGCACCCGCCCAGACCGCTGACGAGATGATTGCCGAATTCACCGGCGGGGCCGAGGCGGTCGAAGGTGACGGCGTCAAGCTGACCGCTCCCGAGATTGCCGAAAACGGCAATACGGTCCCGCTTTCGGTCGAAGCGCCGGGCGCCGCCGAGATTCTGCTGATCGCAACAGAAAATCCCACGCCGGGCGTGGCACGGTTCACCTTCGGCGCTCTGGCCGCGAACCAGGCAGCGGCAACCCGCATCCGACTGGCCAAGACGCAGGACATCGTAGCTATCGCCAAGCTGGCTGATGGCAGCTTCGTGCGCACGGCGGCGAATGTGAAGGTTACAATCGGCGGTTGCGGCGGCTGATCCGGGGAAAGGAACAGAAACATGGCAGATAACGTCAAACCACGCGTCCGCGTCCCGAAAACCGCATCCAAGGATGAGGTGATAACCATCAAGACGCTGATCTCGCACCCGATGGAATCGGGTCAGCGCAAGGACAAGGATGGCAACGTCATCCCGCGCTCGATCATCAATCGCTTCACGGCCGAATTCAACGGAGAGCTGGTGGTGGATGCGACGCTGGAACCGGCGATCAGCACCAACCCCTATTTCGAATTCGATGCCAGGGTGCCGGAAACCGGGGAATTCAAGTTCACCTGGTATGACGACGACGGCTCGGTCTACGAGGATAGCCACCAAGTCGAAGTGACCTGAATTCAGGGCCCAAGCCCAGTTCGCCCGCGACCACGGAGGATGGCGCGGTCCGACAATGCCAGGGAGGAAACAAGGCAAGATGAAGCTGCAATTTACTGTGAAGTCCGCGGCGGTGCTGGCGGTGACACTTGCCTTGACCGCCGCCCAGGCGGACCCGGTCGAGGACGACCAGCTGGTTATCAATGGCGAGTTGGAAATGGCGACCGACGCGCCGGCGTCGGATCATCTGGACGGCGCCTTGGGTGACAGCGTCTATTCGGGCTGGCGGTTTCGCGACACGGAAACGCGCGCCATGCAGAAGGACGATTTCGACAACCCGATGTTCCTGTTTGTCGATGCCGCCCTTGAAGCATGGGATACGCCCGATGGGTCCGCGGGCAAGTCCTGCGCCGATTGCCACAACGGCATCGATGAAAGCATGAAGGGCCTGCGCGCCCAGATGCCAAAGGTGAACGACAAGGGAGAGCTGTGGTCGCTGGAAAACTATATCAACGACTGCCGCACCAACCGGATGGGCGCCGAAGCCTGGGGCTGGAACAGCCAGAACATGAAAAACATGACCGCCGCCATTGGTGTGCAAAGCCGGGGCATGCCCGTCGCGGTCAAGATCGACGGCGATGCCGCTCCTTTCTGGGAAAAGGGCAAGGAGATGTATTACACGCGCTTCGGCCAGCTGGAGATGTCCTGCGCCAATTGCCACGAGGACAATTTCGGCAATTACATCCGCTCTGACCACCTGAGCCAGGGACAGATCAACGGCTTTCCGCTGTATCGCCTCAAGGATCAGGGCGCGGTCTCGATACATCAGCGCTTCGTGGGCTGCGTCCGCGATACGCGCGGCACGACAATTGAGGCCGGCAGCCAGGAATTCCGCGAGCTAGAGCTTTACGTCGCCTCGCGCGGGAACGGGCTGGTCGTCGAGACCCCGGCCGTCCGTCACTGAGATCCGGCCGCGGCTTGCCGCCGCGGCCTACTATCACCCCTAATATGTGCAATTATTCGAATATGATGAGGCGATTGTGACTTCGCGCAGGGAATTTCTACAGGCCGGTCTGGCCACTTCGGCGATCATGGCGGGGTTGGGCGTCTCGAACTGGTCGCGCGCGATGGCGCAGCAGGCGCTGACGCAGGACCAGTTGCTGCAATTCGATGACTTCGGGAACCTGACGCTGATTCACGTGACCGACGCGCATGCCCATCTGCGCCCGGTCTGGTTCCGCGAACCCGATACGAATATCGGCGTGGGCGACGCTGCCGGGCGCGTCCCGCATGTCGTGGGCGAGACTTTCCAGAAGATGTTCGGCATCGCGCCAGCCAGCCCCGAAGCCTATGCGCTGACCTATCCGGACTTCGAGGCGCTGGCGAAATCCTATGGCCGCATGGGGGGCTTCGACCGTATCGCGACCATCGTCAAGGCCATCCGTGGCAGCCGCCCGGACGCGATCCTTCTGGATGGCGGCGACACCTGGCACGGCAGCTATACCAGCCTCAAGACCGGGGGCGAGGACATGGTCAGGGTGCAGAACCTGCTGGGCGTCGAAGCAATGTCGAGCCATTGGGAATTCACCTTCGGCACCCAGCGGGTGCAGGAACTGATCGAGAAGTGCAACTTCCCGTTCCTTGGCGCCAATATCTACGACGTCGAATGGGACGAGCCGGCATTCGAGCCGTACAAGATCATTCAGAAGGGCGATCTGGCGGTCGGGGTGATCGGGCAGGCCTTCCCCTATCTGCCCATCGCGAATCCCAAATGGATGTTCCCCGAATACAGCTTCGGCATCCGCGAGGAGCGTATGCAGGAAGTCGTCGACGAATTGCGCGGCCAGAACGTCGATCTGGTTGTCTGCCTGTCGCATAACGGCTTTGACGTCGATCACAAGATGGCCAGCCGTGTAACGGGCATCGACGTGATCCTGTCGGGGCATACCCATGATGCCGTGCCTGAGCCGGTTCTGGTTGGCGAGACGATCATCATCGCCTCGGGCAGCCATGGCAAGTTCGTCAGCCGCGTCGATCTGGACGTGCAGGGCGGCCGGATGGCGGGCTTCCGCCACAAGCTGATCCCGGTCTTTTCCGACGTGATCGCCCCCGATGCCGAGATGGCATCGCTGATCGAGGAGATCCGCTCGCCCTACAAGGCCGATCTGGACACCGTCATCGGCCAGACCGACAAGCTTCTTTATCGGCGCGGCAACTTCAACGGCAGTTGGGATGACCTGATCTGCCGCGCCATACTGGAGGAACGCGACGCCGAGATCGCACTGTCCCCCGGCGTCCGCTGGGGCGCCTCGGTCCTGCCGGGCGACATCACGCGCGAGGATATCCATTCCGTCACCTCGATGACTTACGGGCAATGCTACCGGTCCGAGATGACGGGCGAGACATTGAAGACGGTCATGGAGGACGTGGCCGATAACATCTTCAACCCCGATCCCTATTACCAACAGGGCGGGGACATGGTCCGCGTCGGCGGACTAAGCTACTCGATCGACCCGAACGCCCCGATGGGAAACCGCATCACTGATCTTCGCTTGATTGCCGACGATGCCCCGATCGAACCCGGCAGAAGCTATACGGTCGGCGGCTGGGCCTCGGTCAACGAAGGCACCGAAGGGCCGCAGATCTGGGATCTGGTCGAAGAGCACATCCGAAAGGGTGGCGGGACGCAACAGGATGGGCCCGTATCCAGCATCAATGTCAAAGGACTATGAAGGAGGTCGCAGCATGACTGTAAGACCGGGAACGACCAGCCGCCGGGCCTTCATCCGCGCCGGACTGGCCGCAAGCGCGGCCCTGCCCGCAGCCGTGACCGCCGCGCGCGGGCAGGAAGCGCCGGATCCGCTTATCACCGAGGTTCAGGACTGGGCCCGCTATCCCGGCGACGGCGTGGACGCCACGCCCTACGGCCTGCCGATCCATTTTGAATCCGACGTGATCCGCCGCAACGTGTCCTGGCTGACGGCGGATACGATCAGCTCGATCAATTTCACGCCGATCCACCTGCTCGACGGCACGATCACCCCCGCCGGCTGCGCCTTCGAACGCCACCACTCCGGGGCCATCGAATTGGCCAAGCCCGATTACCGGCTGATGATCAACGGCCTTGTCGATCGCGAACTGGTCTTCACCTATGAGGATCTGGAGCGTTTTCCCCGCATGCAGGGCGTCTATTTCTGCGAATGTGCGGCGAACAGCGGCATGGAATGGGCGGGCGCACAGCTCAACGGCTCGCAATTCACGCATGGCATGATCCACAACATGGAATATGTCGGCATCCCGTTGAAAGCCCTTCTGGCCGAGGCCGGCGTCAAGCCCGAGGGAAAGTGGATCTTCGTGGAAGGGGCCGATGCCTCGTCGAACGGCCGCTCGATCCCGATCGAGAAGGCGATGGACGACGTGATGGTGGCCTTCAAGGCCAATGGCGAGGCGCTGCGCAAGGAACATGGCTATCCCGCGCGTCTGGTGGTTCCGGGCTGGGAAGGAAACCTCTGGGTCAAATGGCTGCGCCGTATCGAAGTGACGGCCAGCCCCGTCGAAAGCCGCGAGGAGACTTCGAAATATACCGACACGCTGGCTGACGGCATCTCTCGCAAATGGACCTGGGTGATGGACGCCAAGTCTGTCGTGACCGCACCCAGCCCGCAGGTCGGGATCAAGCACGGGCCCGGCCCGCTGGTCATCACCGGCCTTGCCTGGTCGGGGCGCGGGGCGATTACGCGCGTCGACGTTTCGGTGGACGGCGGCAAGAACTGGAAAACCGCCCGTCTGGCCCAGCCGGGCGTGCCCATGGCGATGACCCGTTTCTATCTGGATCACGACTGGGACGGCGAAGAAATGCTGCTGCAATCGCGCGCCATCGATGAAACCGGCTATGTGCAGCCCACCAAGAACGCGCTGCGCGAGATCCGGGGCGAGAACTCGATTTATCACAACAACGGCATCCAGACCTGGTGGATCAAGAAAGACGGAAGCGCGGAAAATGTTGAAGTCTCGTAAAGCAGCCGCCCTGTTGATCGCCCTTGCCGCAACGCCTGTCGCGGCACAGACGCCGGATGCGCCAGCGGATGGCACACCCGCCGCGATCCAGCCCCTTGGGCTGGGCCGACCGGCCATGGCCGAGGAAATCGCGGCCTGGGATCTGGATGTCAGCCCCGACGGCACCGGGCTGCCCGAAGGATCAGGCGACGTGATGACGGGCGAGGAAGTCTATATTGAGCAATGCGCGGCCTGCCATGGCGACTTTGCCGAAGGTCTGGACAACTGGCCTTCGCTGGCGGGGGGCGAGGGGACGCTGGACCGCGCGGATCCGGAAAAGACCATCGGCAGTTATTGGCCGTATCTGTCGACCGTCTGGGATTACGTGCACCACTCGATGCCCTTCGGTAATGCGCAGGTTCTGACAGCGGACGAGACATACGCGATCACGGCCTATCTGCTGTATTCCAATTCCATCGTTGAATACGATTTCGTCCTGTCTAAGGACAACTTCGCCGAGGTGCAGATGCCGAATGCCGAAGGCTTCATTGAGGATGATCGCCCGCAATCCGAATATCCGATCTTTTCGGCCGAACCATGCATGGAAGGCTGCAAGGACAAGGTCGAGATCACCATGCACGCCTCGGTTCTTGACGTGACGCCCGGGGGCGAGGATGCCGTCGAATAGGCGCTCCCCGGATCACGACCCGGCCATCAAGCGCCGCTGGACACCGCCCTTGGCAATCCACCAGGTCAAGCTAGCGCGGGCTTCCGATCACACGGGAATGATCAGTTGTCCGCATCGCCGCCAGACTGACGGATCGCTGTCCTGAACGGATTGCTGCGCATCACGAGAATGCACAGCAACGGCGCGAGCGCGACAGTCACAAACAGCCACATTGCCGCGTTCGCAACATCCATGCCACCTGACGACGAACCGCCACCGGCCAGATTCACGGCGAGGCCCGCGATGGCCGCACCGAAAGCCGTTGCACAAAGCTGTACCGTCATGATCGAGGACGCGGCGTTGTCAGCCTGTGCCGGCGGTGCGACTCGCAGCACCATTGCCGACAGATGCGGGTAAGCAAGCCCGACGCCAGCCCCGCCCGCGATCAAGGCAAGGCAGATCAGCGTCAATGGCAGCCAGTCCCCGGCAGGGGCGGTAATGGGCAGCACAGCGGCAAGAACCACCATAGACCCAAGGGAAAGATACGGGCCGACGCGCACCGCGATGTTGCGCCGCTTTGCCTGCAGCCCCGAGGCGAAGATTGCCGCCGCAGTCCAGCCGGCCGACATCACCGCCGCGATATAGCCCGCCTCAAGTGGGGACCGGCCATGCAGGTCCTGAAGAAACAGCGGCAGAAATATCTCGGTGCAGGTCACTGTCACGGCAAGCAGGGCAGAGGTCGCATAAAGGCTGCCCAAAGCCCCCGGATGCCTGAACGTCG
The DNA here is from genome assembly GCF_011308835.1 of Paracoccus xiamenensis. Taxonomy (GTDB): domain Bacteria; phylum Pseudomonadota; class Alphaproteobacteria; order Rhodobacterales; family Rhodobacteraceae; genus Paracoccus; species Paracoccus xiamenensis. Next base: position 40,358 of record NZ_JAAOHY010000007.1, read on the forward strand.
CTCGGGGCAGCAACGTCGTCTTTGACTTCCGCTCTACGACGACAAGAAGCGCGACCAGTTTGATGGCGGCCAGCATCCCGATGACCGTCGCAATCACACCGTCGCCGACGCCGCCCCATGAGGCTGCAAATACCGCGATCGTCAACAGCGCCAGCTGTACGATCGGCAGTGGCGCCGCAATCTCCGGTTCGGAATTACGTCGCGGCAGGACGAAAACAGCCGCAAGAACAATCAGCGTGGCGAATGGCACCAGGGCCAGAAATTCGCCCCGCCATTGGCCCAGTTCGGCAAAGACACCGCCGACCGCTGGGCCATGCCCCCAACGCTGGACCGCTGCCCTGAGCGTTTTCCCGTCTCTTAAGCCACCCGGTGGCAGGTTGCCCGGATGGATTTCATGAACTCGATCGGGGTCTTGTTACCGATGGAGCTGTGTGGTCGGTCGTTATTGTATTCGTGGCGGTACGCCTCACATTTTAGCCGGGCATCGTCGATCGACAAGAACCAATTCTGATCGATGCATTCGGCGCGAACCTTGCCATTGAATGCCTCGGCGAACGCGTTGTCGGTGGGCTTTCCCGGCCGGCTGAAGTCCAGGATCATCCCGTTCATGTAAGCCCAGAGGTCGAGATCCTTCGAGATGAATTCCGGCCCCTGATCGACGCGGATGGATCGGGGGCAGCCGTAGTCCCGCGTCACATTCTCCAGCGTCCGGACAACACCTGCACCGGTGTAGCGCGGCCGGACATCGATGGCCGGTGAGATCTGCAAGAAGGTATCCACGATGGTCAGAACCCGGATCTTCGTGCCATCGAAGAGCTGATCGGACAGGAAGTCCATTGCCCAGATATCGTTCGGCGCAGCGGCCGGTTTCCGATCCTCACGGAGCTTCGCCGCCACCTTGCGCTTCGGGCGCTTGTTGCGAATCTGCAGGCCTTCTTCGACATAAAGCCGGTAGACACGCTTGGCATTTACCTCCCAGCCCTCCCGCCTCAACAGGATGTGGATCCCTCGATAGCCATAGCGCACACCAATCGCCGTCGGGCTCGAACCGATGGCGCCTTCGACGGCTCATATCTCGGCGATCTCCCGGATCCGCTTCCTTAATGCCGCCTGCGATGGCCGGCGCACCCGGTAGAAATAGGTCGTTGTCTCGCAGGCCGAGCACCGAACAGCCCCGCCGGATCGAGACCTGGAACACGCCCTTAACATAATCCACCAACTGCCGCGCCTTCGCAGGCGCTACAGCTTTTTTGCCAGAACACCCTGCAGTATGGCCTTGTCCAGTGACAGATCGGCAACCATCCGCTTCAGGCGGCTGTTCTCGTCTTCCAGCATCTTCAGCCGCTTGACCTCCGAAGGCATCAGGCCACCGTATTTCTTGCGCCACCGATAATGGGTCTGCTGAGAAATACCGGCCTTCCGGCAAACCTCCGCAACCCCCACCCCGTCATCGGCCTGCTTCAGAATGAACGCGATCTGCTGCTCGCTGAACCTGGATGTCTTCATCGATCTTCCTCGCTTTGCCTGCCGCGACATTGCGAGAATTTTCTCACTTCAAACGGTCCAATCCGTGGGAAGCAGGTGAAGGTCCCGGTGAAGCGCAATTTCGAGGCGCTGATTCTCAGCTATTACGAAAGCGAGGGCTTCAAGAAGCTGAAGCCCCGGACAAGCACGACTATCAGAAGTATACCGGCCATATCCGCACGAACTGGGGCGCGATAGATCCGACCAAGATCGAGACGCACCACATTTACGAACTGCACCGCGCTAACACCGAACACTGGCGTCAGGCGAATTATATCGTTCAGGTGATGGTGGTGCTGATGAACCACGCCCGTCTGATCGGTTTCCTCAAGAAGGAACATGGCAACCCTGCAAAGGGCATCCCGCTGTTCAAGCAGGAAGGCGACGGCTGGGTGCCGTGGCCTGATGACGTGCGGGCGGAGTTTGAAAGCCTCGCCTCACCCCGCGCCCGGTTGGTCGACGAGTAGTGCATCGGCACCGGACAGCGGATCGGTGACATTGTGAAAATGCGCTGGAACCACATCAAGGACGGCGCATGGGACTTCACCCAGGGCAAGACGGACAAGCCCCTGTGGATCCCGTTCACCGACCGCCTGAATGCCTATCTGGCGACAGTCGAGAAAAAGGGCCTGACCGTCATCACCGACGATAAGGGCCGTCCGGTGCGATACGAGGTTGTCGCCAAGGATATGCGCAAGGTGAGATCCGCGATGCAGCACCCCGACGCCATGACCTACGTCACCCACGGGCTGCGGAAGAACGCCACCATTGAGCTTTATCAGGCTGGCAATGATGACGAGCTAGTGAAGGCCGTCACCGGCCATTCTGGTGCTGAGATGCTGAAAAAATACGGAGGACAGATCAGGCAGAAAGAGTTGGCGACGAGGGCGCAGGAAGCCCGAAATCGCTGGGAACGGAACAAGCCCGGAACGGGAATGTTTCAACGGCTGTTTCAAAAATCGAGCAATGAGGTCATCGACATGACGCAAGTCTTTGAAAGAATGGTGCCCGGAGGCGGATTCGAACCACCGACACGCGGATTTTCAATCCGCTGCTCTACCAACTGAGCTATCCGGGCACTTCAGCCTCTGCTGAGGTGTGAGGGTGTTTACGAAAGCCTTCCGGCCGTGTCCAGAGCGAAAAAGCTATTCTTCATCAACAGGACGCTCGGGCACCAGTTCATCATCCGCCGCCGTGTTGCCCGGCACGACATAGTCGCCCCGCAGCCAATGGGCCAGGTCGATATCGGCGCACCGTTTCGAACAGAACGGCCGGTACACGGCGACAGTCGGCTTTCCGCAGATCGGGCAGGCCATTACTCTGCCTCCAGCAGCAGGGCAAGCGGCATGCGATCGCGCTTTCGGCTCATCTCGAACAGGCCCATCGTGGTCCAGCCCGTCAACACCGCGTCGGCGCCATCGGACCGGAAGGCTTTTTTCAGCTCCTGATCCAACGTTCCCCGCTCTCGCTTGGAAATCGGCGCGAAATCAATGACGATCTGCCCGCCAAGACCGCGCAGACGCAACTGACGCGGCAGGTCGCGGGCCAGGGCGATATTGGCCTTCAACGCCGCCGCGGGCGAGGTGTCGGGACCGGTGTTCACGTCAACGGCGATCAGGGCCGAGGTCGGCTCGATCAGGGCGAAGGCGCCGCCGGGCAAGGCCAAACGCGGCGACAGCACGGCCTGAACAGCATCCAGAACATCGTCGGGAAGATCGTCGAATTCCTCGACTACGTCGGGTGCGGGCTCGGCCCAGTCGCGCCAGGCGGCGTCGGCGGGGGACGGGGCGTCCAGCAGCAGTTCGGGCGCACCTTCCAGATCCGCGGCGATGGCGGCGGCAAGCGCGATGCTGTCGGTCAGTTCGTCGGCAATGTCCGAATCATCGGCATGTTCGGCCGCGCTGCGCAGGATCAGGCCGATCTCGCGCCCGGCCAGGGCGTCGTCACCCAGCGATTGCAATGCCTCGCGACGATCAGCATCGCGAATTGCGCGCGACACGTTCACGCCGGGAACCCCCAGCGTGGCAATACCATAGCGGCCGCGAATCAGCACCCGCGCCGTCAGGGGCACGGCCTTGCCGGCCTCGGCCACGCCCGCGACCTGGGCCAGCACCGCCTGGCCTTCGCGCAATCCGCTGCGGTCGCGCAGATAGCCGCTGGCGCCGTCGGGCAGGGTCACGAATACGCCCCCCTGCCCCTTCATCAGCCGGTTCACCCGACCGCGCAGGATCGCGCCGGGCGCGAAGGGCGTCAGCTCGGCCGGGTCGACGATGATATCCTCCAACTGGCCGTCAACCAGCAGGGCAGCGGCTTCGCGGCCGGAAATTTGGCCCAGGGCGATCTGGCGTCCCTTCATGTCATTCCTCCTTGCCAGGCTGGATCGCTTGCGCGGCGCGCAACAGCGTGGCGGTTTCGGCCAGTGGCAGTCCGACGACGGCGCTGAAAGACCCGCTGATCCAGTTCACGAAAGCGCCGGCGCGCCCCTGTATGGCATAGCCGCCGGCCTTGCCCTGCCATTCGCCGCTGGCAAGGTATTCCTCGATCTCGACCGATGAGAGCGGACGCAGACGCACTTGCGTTTCGACCAGCCGCGACCATTCGCGATCCTGCCGGCGCAGGACAATGGCGGTCATCACGCGGTGGCGGCGTCCCGACAGCAGGGTCAGGAAGGCGCGGGCCTCGGCAGCATCGACCGGCTTGCCAAGAATGCGGCGTCCGGCCGTCACCACCGTATCGGCGGCAAGAACGATTTCGTCCGGGGCCGCCGCGATGGCCGCGGCCTTTTCGGTGGCCATGCGGCAGACATAATCGCGCGCAGCTTCGTTCCGACGGGGTGTTTCGTCGATATCTGCGGGGCGGATCTGGTCCGGGGTGATGCCGATCTGGGCCAGCAGGTCCAGCCGTCGCGGGCTGGCCGAACCGAGGATCAGCCGGGCTTGGTTTGTGCGGGTCATGTCACGGCCGGTTGCTGCAATTGCCCCCGGTTAACGCGGAACGCGGACGAAGGAAACCATCGCCGGACCGCTCGCGGGCGCGGCACCGGGCCGCGCAGCGCGCAAATCACTTGAAGCGATAGTTGATCCGGCCCTTGGTCAGATCATAGGTGTTCATTTCCACCTGCACCTTGTCGCCAGCCAGAACACGGATGCGGTTCTTCCGCATCTTCCCTGCCATATGCGCGATGATCTCATGGCCGTTTTCAAGCTCGACCCGGAATGTCGCGTTCGGCAGGAGTTCCTTCACGACGCCGGGGAATTCGAGCATTTCTTCCTTGGCCATGGTCACTCCTAGACAGCATGCCCGCTTGATGCTGCGGGCGAGCGTTAAATGCGTCCGCCGCGACGGGTTTACAAGGGAAAAAGCGCAAATTGCCTCTTTCGCGACGCTGGCGTGACAAAAGCGGCGCGCGAAGGCACCGATTTCGCGCGTCGGGATCGTGATCGTGCCCGTGTCTGAGGCCCCGCTATGGGAACCGAATCACGCCACCGGGGTGAATCGATCGCAGGTCCTAGTCGTTACCGAGACTCGCGGATAGCGGCATGGTCGGTGCTTCCGCCTCGTCATCTTCGACAATAGCGCGGAAAGGGTCCGGCAGGTCCACATCTTCCTGCGGTGGTTCTGCAAGCAGGGAAGCAGACATTGCAATATCGTCATCCGGCAGATCATCCGCAAAAACGTCACCCGCGAAAACATTGTCGGATGCGCCAGCGGGTTCGCCCCCCGCAGCATCCGCAAAGGCGGCGGGGTCTGCTGCCGCCCCAGCACGTCCATTGACCCGAATGGCACGGCACCCATGCAGCGCGCCCAGCTTGCCTTGCGCGATCAGCAGCCCCTGAGAGGTTTCCAACCGCGCCGTGGCCATCGCGTCATGCGGCAGTGTCAGCACAGAACCCGTTTGCAGCCCCCGCAATTCCCGCAGCGAGATCTTGCGCCGACACAGCACCGCGTTCAGCTGCACCGGCGCGGCACGCACTGCCTCTGCCAGGCTACGCCCCGCCGAAGGGGCGGCAGCGGCATGACCCGACGCCTGTGGCGCCATGATCGGGGCCGTGCCGTCATCGGGCAGGAAGACCAGCAGCGCGGCATCGCGCACGCCGCCCTGCCCGACCCGCATGTCCAGCCGGAGGCAGCGATAGGCGATGTCTTCCAGCATCAGTTCCAGCGGCTTCGGATCCTCGACAAAGCTGGCAAAGCGATAATCCGGCATGGCGCTGTCCGACAGCAGCGGCCCCAGTTCCTTCGCCAGCTCTGCCAGCCCGGCATTGACGAAGTCGGCGCAGATCGAGGCGTCAGTCCGTGTCGGCCGCCTGTCGCGCGGCGGCTGGCGGGTAACCCGTCCCAGAGACTGCATTTCGATCACCGCAGCCAGCATCGCCGGACAAAGCGCCACCACGCCAAGCGCCCCAAGCGGGCCCTCTACCGCCAGAATCAGGCTACGCTCGGGCAGCAGCTCGGGCAGTTCGGCCAGGGTTGCAGCGGTGACACCCGCCCGCAAAGGATAGATCGGCATGCCGCATGCCGCCTGGGCAGCACGTCCGATGGCGGTGGCAATGGCGCGCTCCGGCGTGGCCTGTGGCACCGTGGCACGCACAGGCGGTGCCGGCAGGCCCGCACGCGCCCGCATCAAGTGCCGCGACAGGACTGCCGCTGCGCCGCGCGGCAGCGGCTTTTCCGTGTCTGGCGCTATTTCATCCGCAGCCTTCGCCATATTCCGCCCGAATCATCCATGCCTCGACGCAGACTGACACGGAACAGGTTGATTTTCCGTTTACGCCGCACCGCCCTTCGAACCCAAGCCCGGCGGCCGCAAGGGCAGTTCCAACCGGAATGCGGCACCACCGTGGCCGGGCAGATAGGTGATGGTACCGCCAAGCGCCGCCATCACCTCACGCGAGATGGCAAGTCCAAGCCCCGCGCCGCCAGCGCGCGCTGGATCGTTCAGCCGCGAGAACTTTTCGAACACCAGATCCTGCTTGTCAGCCGGTATCCCAGAGCCGTTATCCATGATGTCGATCTGCGTCATCGTCGCCAGCCGGCGGACTTGGATGGTCAAGACTGGCCGGCGGGCGTCGCAATATTTGCGGGCATTGCCGATCAGGTTGATCAGCACCTGCAACAAGCGGTCGGCATCGGTCAGCACCATCACGTGTTCGGTTGGAAGATCGCGGTCGATCATCAGCCCGGCACCACCCAGGGCCGAGCTGGCGTCGATCGCGCGCGCGATCAGATCGTGCAGATTGACCACGCCGACCGACAGCCGCGCCCGGCCGCTTTCCAGCACCGACAGATCCAGCAGGCCGTCCAGCAGCCGGGTCAGCCGCGAGGCCTCGTCATGGATGATCCCGGCAAAGCGCGCCCGGTCCTCTGCCCCCAGATCGGGCAGCTTCAGCAGCTCTGAAAACGCGCGGACAGAGGTCATCGGCGTGCGCAGTTCATGGCTGATCTGGCCCAGAAAGGCGTCCTTCTGGACCGACAGCGCGGTCAGGCGGTCATTGGCCTCTTGCAGGCTGCGGGCGGTTCGGGCCAGTTCGTCGGAATCGTCTTTCAACTGGCGCGCACGCTCTTGCGCGCGCTGCGCCTCGCCGGCAACAGCCATCAATTCAGCCATCGAAGTCGGTCGCTGCCCGGCGAATTGCGCCAGCATGGCATGGGCGGTGGCGGCGCCCACCGACCCCGCCAGGCGACGCTCCAGCCGCGACAGGAAACCGGCGCTGACATCGGGCAGGAAACCGGACTTGCCCTGCCGTTCGGCCTCGGCGTGAAAGAAACGCAGCGCCTCGTCACCGCCCCAGATCCGGCGCGCCAGCGTCAGCAGGGCCTCGGACCGGATCGCGCCGTCGGTTCGGGGCGGCGCGGTGACGGCGGCGGTGTCGGGCGCGATGGCATGGACAAAGGAAAGCCCCTGCAACCGCTCTTGCGGGTCGGGCAGCGTCACCAATGACAGGATGATGAACAGGCCCGTATTCACCCCTAGCGAGATCAGGACAGCCGCCGCCAGCGGATCCACGCTGCCCCAGTCGCGTTCGGGGACCAACCCCAGCGAGGGCACAAAGACCAGCCCCATCCAGATCAACGATCCGGCGATGATGCCGCCATAAGCTCCGGTCCGCGTGGCCCCACGCCACCACAGCCCGCCCAGCATTGCCGGCAGCAATTGGGCCACCCCCACGAAAGCCACCGTCCCCATCGTCGCTAACGCCTGGCTTCCGTCGGCCGCCTGATAGACCGCGCCCGCCCCGATCACCGCAAGGATCGCGATCCGGCGCGATACCAGCAGCGGCCGGCGCAGGCTGGCGGGGCCGATATCCCCCGCCTCGCTGCGCCGCCATGCCAGGTAAAGCGGCGCCAGCCAGTGGTTCGAAATCATCGTCGCCAGCGCAATCGCGCTGATGATGACCATCGACGTGGCCGAGCTGAGCCCGCCAAGAAACACCAGCAATGCCAGCCCTTCCGCGCCCTGCGACAAGGGCAAATGCAGGACATATAGATCGGGCGGGGCATCCGCCGGCAGCATCTCGCGCCCGATCACGGCGATGGGCAGCACAAACAGCGTCATCGCCATCAGATAGGCCGGAAAAGCCCAGGCGGCAGAGCTGAGCGGGGTTTCGTCGGCGGGCTCGACCACCAGCACCTGAAACATGCGCGGCAGGGTGACGACTGCCGCCGCGGAAACCGCAATCAACGCCGTCCAGCGGTCAGCGCGCAAGGACCAGCCGGCGGCGTCGGGATCGTTCGCGCGGGCAGCAATGCGGGCGATCACGTCGGCGGGCCCGTCTGCAAGGCCCCAGATCACCCAAACCCCCAGCGCCACGAAGGCGACCAGCTTCACCATCGCCTCGACGGCGATGGCCATGACGACGCCGTGGTGACGTTCGTCGGCGGCCAGATTGCGGGTGCCGAACAGGATGGCGAAAACGGCCAGCCCGCCGGCCACCCACAGCTCCAGCGGGCCCGGCAAGACGTCGCCCTGACCAAAGGCGGCGAAGGACAGGCTGATCGACTCTAACTGCAGCGCCAGATAGGGCGTGGCCGCGATCAGCGAGATCAGCGTAATCAGCGCCGCAAGCGTATTCGACTTGCCAAAGCGGGCAGAAATCAGGTCGGCGACCGAGGTGACGCGGTGAATCTTGGCCACCCGAACCAATCGCCGCAGCCCCCACCAGCTGCCCACCAGCACCACGGTCGGTCCCAGGTAGATGGTGGCGAATTCCAGACCCGAGCGGCTGGCATAACCAACCGCACCGTAAAAGGTCCAGGCCGAGCAATAGACCGACAGCGACAGCGTATAGACGATGGGCCGCTCACTCCACCTTGTCCGCCCACGCAGGGCGGCGCGATCGGCGGCCCAGGCAACGACGAACAGCAGCCCGACATAGATCAGCGCCGCGACGGCTAGCGCGTCAAAATGCATCCGGCGGGTCCCCGGCGCGCGGCCCGCGCCCCAGCCGCCAATGCAGCAGCGCCGAGGTCGCGATGACCACCAGCCACAGCCCGAACAGCCAGATCATTCCCCCCGCCCCCGACATCTCGGCCGGCATCAGCCAGACCGGCAACAGCAGGGCGGCCAGCGTCACCAGCGGCAGCAGGCGCGCGGCATCCATCAATCGGCGGCGGCGATAGGCGGCGCGCTCCAGAAAAATCGGCTGATCGGGCGGCAAGCTCATGGTTGGCTCATGCCGGCTGTCCCAGCATTTCCGACACCGCCCGGCGCAGATCGTCATTGTCGAACGGCTTGGCCATCACCCGGTCGGCGCCCTCAGCAGTAATGGCGCCGCGCCCGGTGGATCCGCGCGCTGTCAGCATCAGCACCGGGGTCGCGGCGATATCGGGATGGGCGCGCAATGCGGCCAACACCTCCAGCCCGGATTGCGCGGGCAGCATCACATCCAGAATCACCAACCGGGGGCGCAATTGAGTAATGCGGGCAAGGGCCTGGCCGCCTTCGGACCAATGGTCCAAACGCCAGCCGTCACGGGTCAGGATAAAGCGCACCGCCTCGGCGATGTTCGGCTCGTCCTCGATCAACAGGATGTCCGTGCCTGACACCATGCCCCCCCTTCCCCTTTTGCAGGGATACGAGAGGCACCCCCCGCTTGTCAAAGCTGACGCTCCACCGCGGCCGGCGCATGCAGGATCGAGGCCACCCGCCGCCCCGGACAAACCGGGCGCGGACAGACCCGACAGGTCGGCCCCACCGCCACCGCTGGATCCGCGCCACCTTCCGCAACCGGCCGCAGAAGCATGACCGCCCGCCCTAGAACCGGACCGCCAAGGCCCTGCGCCGGGCGGCGCGTCGCCAGCGCGATGGCCCGAAGGCGCAGGCCCGATTCGGTTTCGATCAGGCGGACGACCGGGGTGCCGGGCTGACCCAAGGCTTCGAAGATCGGCAGCATCGCGCAGGGATCGCCGGGACGCGCCGGAGCCATGCCGCGCGCCGGCCGGCGAAACAGCACACCGCCCGCCCCGTCGCAGACCATCAGCCCCGATTGCGGTTCGGTCAGGCCAAGGCGGCGCAGGACCAGATCCAGCGGCAGGCCCAGATCATCCGCCAGCCGCGAGGGGTCCGCCCCTTCGGCACCAGACAGCGCCGCATCGGGCAGCGCCTTGCGATCGGCCGCTTCCTCGGCCAGCCAGCCCCGCGCCAGATCGCGCGCGGCGTCCGATGCCGGGCCGTCCTGCGGACGTCCCTCGGCCACCCACGCCTCGAATTCTTCCTGCGGTGTCAGCAGGCCGGCATCCTGTTCGAACCCGTCCAGATAGGCCACCAGCGCCTGCGCCGTCACCGAAAGCCGTTTGCTGTCCTGATCCAGGTTGCCGTGAAACCGCGCCCGCCAATCACTGGCCATCTCAGGTTCCTGCACAAGGATCGAGGCGGTGGACCGCAGCGAGGTCGTCGCCGACAGCACCTCGTGCAGGGTGTCCAGCAAATAGGGGTTCTGCGTCATCCGGTCGGACAGGTCGGCCAGACGGCGGGCCTGCGCCTCGACCCGCTGGGACAGGTCGACCACCAACCCGGCCCAGCCCGGCAGGCGGGCGGCAAATTCGGCCATGCGGTCCGCCTCGATCGCCGCGCCCGTGGCAGCCCCGGCTGCCGCCGCAATCCGCAACCCGGCCAACAGCGCCTGTTCGCGCCCGGCCTCCAGTTCGGCCTCGGACGTCCCCAACGCCTTCGCCAGACGGGCGCGGACCGCGTCGGTCAGGTTACGCCGGTCATGTTCGATGAGGTTCAGATAGGCGGGCGAGATTCCCGCCGCCCGCGCCACGTCCGACTGCGCCCGACCCAGCGACAGCCGGCGTTCGCGGATACGCGTGCCGGCGGGGACGCGGGACGGGGAGAGGTGCGGATTCTGGCTCATCTTTACAATGATGCCACAGCGCAGGGCTGGCGCAAACTGTTGTCTGCGCGCCAGATTTACAGATCAGCGCGGAATTTACAGGGCCAGCCCGTTACGACCCGCCAGATCGGTGAAGAATTGCCACGCCACCCGGCCGGAACGCGCGCCGCGCGTCGCCTGCCACTCGATCGCCTCGGCCCTCAGTCCTTCCGGGTCGATCTGCAGGCCGTATGCATCGCAATAGCCTTGGATCATCTGCAGATATTCATCCTGCGCACAGGGATGAAAGCCCAGCCACAGCCCGAAACGGTCCGACAGCGAGACCTTTTCCTCGACAGCTTCGCCCGGATGGATCGCGGTCGAACGTTCATTGTCGATCATATCGCGCGGCATCAGGTGCCGCCGGTTCGAGGTCGCGTATAGTATCACATTGTCCGGCCGCCCGGCCAGCCCGCCATCCAGCACCGCCTTGAGCGATTTATACTGCGTATCGTCATGGCTGAAGGACAGATCATCGGCAAACAGCACGAAGCGCTTGTCACCCGCTTGTCCCAGCAGCGCGAGCAGCCGGCCGACGCTGTCCAGATCCTCGCGGGCGATTTCGACCAGCACCAGCGGCAGCCCTTGGGCCACTGCCTCGGCATGGGCGGCCTTCACGAGGCTGGATTTTCCCATCCCCCGCGCGCCCCAGAGCAGCGCGTTATTCGCCGCATAGCCGCGCGCGAATTGCAGCGTATTGGCCAGCAAGGTGTCGCGAGCGCGGTCGATGCCGACCAGCTGCGACAGCTCGACCCGGTTGACCTGGGCCACGGGTTCCAGCCGGTCTGGATCGGTGTGCCAGATATAGGCCCCGGCCTCGGCAAAGCTGGGCGCGGGGGCGGGGGCGGGGGCCAGACGCTCCAACGCCTCGGCGATGCGGGTCAGGGTCGCGTCAGTCATCGCCGGTCGGCAAGCCTTGGGCGCGCAGTTCTTCGTCGCGCTTGCGTTCGATCCGGCGGACAAGCTGGATCGAGATCTCGTAAAGACCGAATACCACAGTGAACAGCACCACCTGGCTGATGACGTCCGGCGGGGTCACGACGGCCGACAGGATCAGGATCAGCACGATGGCGTATTTGCGCATGCTGCCCAGACCTTCCGAGGACACCAGCCCCGCCTTGCCCAGCAGCGTCAGCGCCACTGGCAGCTGGAAGGACAGCCCGAAGGCAAGGATGAATTTCGTCGTCAGCGACAGGTATTCGCTGACCGACCCCTGAAACACGATCCCTGCCATCGCGGTCGATGCAGCAGGCGCGACATCCGGGTCATCCGGCAGCGTCAGCGGCCCCTGCTGGAAGCCCAGGAAGAAGTCATAGGCCATCGGCAGGATGATGTAATAGGCGAAGGACGCGCCGATAAAGAACATCACGGGTGAGGCAATCAGGAACGGCAGAAAGGCCTGCTTTTCACTGCGATACAAACCGGGCGCGACGAAGCGCCACAGCTGATAGGCAATGACCGGAAAGGCCAGGATGAAGCCGCCGAAGAAGCTGATCTGGATGGCCACGAAAAAGCCTTCCTGCAGCTTCAGCAGGATCAGCCCGCATTCCTGGCCGCGGCCTTCCAGCGCCGCACAGATCGGGCGGGTCAGGAAGTTATAGACCGGGTTCCACACCGCATAGCAGATCACCATGGCCACAATGAAGGCCAGCACCGACCAGATCAGCCGGGTCCGCAGCTCTGCCAGATGCTCGATCAGCGGGGCAGAGCTTTCATCGATATCGTTCGGGGACTTCGCAGCCAACGGTCAGGCGTCCTTCGATTCGCTGCGCCGGACGGCGTGCAGACGACGCTGGCCGGCGGCTGGTTCGGTGGTTTCGGGGGCAGCTGCCGGGCTTGCCGCAGGGGGTACTGCGGAGGCCTCGGCAGATGCCGACGCCGGTGTCGCGCCGTCCTGCGCGGCCGGGGCAGCGGCACCCGGATCGGGCTTGGCCGGGGCGCGGGCCGAGGGGATCTTGGGATCCCATTTCTCGAACCGGTCGGCGGCCCGATCCAGCGCGTCGATCCCCAGCGACCGCTTCGAGGTCACGTCGCGAATCTCGTTCAGCGAATTGGCCGCATCGTTCAGCCCGGTATCACGCGCCGCATCTTCCATTGCCGAGGAGAACTCTCGCGCCATGGTCCGCATCTTGCCGGTGATCCGGCCAAGCGCGCGAAACATGTGCGGCAGGTCGCGCGGACCAATCACGATCAGCGCAACCACCCCGATAAGCAGAAGCTCGCTCCAGCCGATATCCATCTGACGCCCCTGGGCTTATGGCCGACCGGGATCAGACCCGGTTCTGGTCTTCCGGCGTGACATCGCGCAGGGCCGCATCACGTTTTGCATCTTCGCGCTTGGTCTCGTCGGTCAGTTCCTGACCGGCATCCTTGACCTCTTCGCTGCCTTCCTTGACGCCCTTCTTGAAAGAGCTGATGCCCTTGCCGACCTCGCCCATCAGGGACGAGACCTTGCCACGCCCAAACAGCACCAGCACCACAACCGCAATCAACAGAAGGCCGGGAAGGCCGATATTGTTCAGCATAATTCCATCCTCGTCGGGCGGGATCGCCCATTGACGCATCATGTCTAGGCCCTTCGCCGCGCATTTGCAAAGCCTCGTTGCAGCGCAGCAAGCATGTCACGAGGGCGTGATGGTGCGGACCCGTCCCCGGCCGCTGTTTGCGTGCCGTATGGTCCCGCTTGGCAGGGCGTGCAGGCTGGGCCATAAGGCGGCATGGAGCTTTCTGCCGTCATCACCGCCTTTGTGACCCTGTTCGTGGTCATTGACCCGCCGGGTCTGGCGCCGCTGTTTATCGCGCTGACCGACGGGATGAGCGATAACCGCCGCCGCCGCATCGGCTGGCGTGCGACCGTCATCGCGGCGATCCTGCTGACCCTGTTCGGGCTGGTCGGCGACAAAATTCTTGTCGCGATCGGCATCTCGTTGCCCGCGTTCCGTATCGCCGGGGGGATATTGTTGTTCCTGACCGCGCTCGACATGCTGTTCGAGCGCCGCACCGAGCGGCGCGAGGGTCAGAGCCCGAATGACGACCACGACCCATCGGTCTTTCCGCTGGCAACGCCGCTTCTGGCCGGCCCCGGCGCATTGACCACGATGATCCTGCTGGTGGGCGAGGAACCCAGCGCGGTGCACACCTTAGTCATTCATCTGGTGATGCTGTCGGTGCTGGGGCTGAACATGGTGCTGTTCATGCTGGCCGGTCCGCTGTCGCGCGCGCTTGGCCGCACCGGAACGATGGTGGTCACGCGCCTGCTGGGAATGCTGCTGGCGGCACTGTCGGTGCAGTTCATCATCGACGGGCTGCGCGGCACGGGGCTGTATTCCTGATGGAGGACTGGCCGCGCTTCGCCTATCTGATGCTGCTGCTGGTGGCGCTTGGCGGCTATCTGATCACCGAATTGCGCCGCGATTTCGGCAAGTCGCTGCGCCAGATGGTCGCCTGGGGTCTGATCGTGCTGGGCCTGATCGCGGGCTATGGGCTGTGGCAGGACGTGCGCAGCGATATCGCGCCGCAGCAGATCGTCGAGGGCACGCGGATCGAGCTGCCAATGGCCGATGACGGCCATTTCTACGTCACGCTGGACCTGAACGGGGAACCGGTCGATTTCATGGTCGACACCGGCGCATCCGATATCGCGCTGAACCGCAGCGACGCCGAACGCATCGGACTGGAGTTGGATGCGCTATCCTATACCGGCTTAGCCTCGACCGCGAATGGCACCGTGTCGACCGCGCCGGTGCGCATCAACCTGATCCAGATCGGCGAGATCACCGACGAGAATGTCCGCGCCGATGTGGTCGAGGGCGATCTGGGCATCTCGCTTCTGGGCATGTCCTACCTGCGCCGCTTCACCCGCGTGGGGTTCGAGGGCGAGACGATGGTGCTGGAACGCTAGCCGCCGCCCCTTTCAACCGTCCCAGCGATAGAAGCTGATCGGGTGTCCCGCCCGAGGATGTGCACCGTCACGATCCCAAACCAACCCTTCACGTTCATAGAAATGCCGCGCTCGCGCATTGCGCGACGTTGTGTACAGCGTAAAACCGTCGGGCATCGCGCGCTTCGCAAAGTTCATCAGCGCCGTGCCGATCCCTGCCCCCAGATGGCGGGGGCACACGAATAGCTGGTCCAGATAGCGCTGCTCGGGCTTTATCGCCAGGAAGGCTATAAGGCCGGTATCGCCCTCGGCAACGGTCACCACCCAGCCGGTCGCCATTTCCTCATCCACGCGGGCACGCAAATCGTCGAAGCTGGGCATGGTCGGCGGGCCGACATCGGGCAGGCTTGCGCTGGAATGCCAGATCTTGGCGATGCGATCACGGTCGCCGTCATTTGCTGCACGAAACTGATATGACATCACTGCCCCCCTATCAGATGCGCCCCCTTGCCGCGAAGGCTACCCACGACAGGATGGTGGGACTGCATCCGGCATGGTGGCAGGCACCTCGCGCCCACGTCTCAGCGCTTCTTCTCCCAGCGTCCCCCGGCCTCGGACCAGTATTCTGCCGGGACGCCGCCGCCGGTCAGCGCGCGCCACTGGTCCCGCGCGCGGTCGACGGCCATGGAATCATTGCCGTCGAAGATGATGCAGACGCGGGACAGCGCCTGCGCCTCCTCGGGGGCGACCTCGGTGCCATCCAGCGCCATCAGGCAATCGGGCGTATTGGCTGCGGGCGGCGCATCCGCCGCACGCAAAAGTACCGGCTGGCGCGCGTCATGGGGACCACCGGCAAGGCCGTGGGGCAAGAACCCCTCGGCCTGCCAAAGACCGGCATCCAGCGCCTCCATCCGGGTGGCAGTCGCGCCGCGCAATTCCACCCGCCAGCCCGCAGACAACGCCTTGCCCAGCAATTGCGGGACAAGCGTTTCCGCATTGGAACGCGTCAGGTGATAGAACAGCGCATTGCCCATCGCCCGCGATCAGCCTTCGTAATTGTCGCGGATCATCCGGTTCAGGGTCATCACCCCCCAGCCGGTGGCGCCCTTCGGGGCCAGATCGGTCGCGCCGGGCGGCAGCGCCACACCGGCGATGTCGATATGGACCCACGGCTGACCCTCGCGGATGAAGCGCTGCAGGAACTGCGCCGCCGTGATCGAGCCGGCGGGACGCCCGCCGGTATTCTTCACATCCGCCAGCCGGCTGTCGATCAGCCCGTCATATTCGGGCGACAGAGGCAGACGCCACGCGCCCTCGCCTTCGGCCCCGGCGGCTTTCAGCACCCGGTCCGCCAGCCTGTCGTCATTCGAAAAGATTCCGGCATTTTCATGGCCGAGCGCGATGATGACCGCCCCGGTCAGCGTCGCCAGATCGACCACGGCCGAGGGCTTGAAGCGTTCCTGCGCGTACCAAAGCACATCTGCCAGCACCAAGCGGCCCTCGGCATCGGTATTGATGACCTCGATCGTGTCGCCCTTCATGGATTTAACGATGTCGCCCGGCCGCTGCGCGCGCCCGTCCGGCATGTTTTCGACCAGACCGACCAGACCGACGACATTGGCCTTGGCGCGCCGCAGTGCCAGCGTACGCATGACGCCGGCAACCACGCCCGCGCCGCCCATGTCCATGGTCATCTCCTCCATCCCAGCCGCCGGCTTGATGGAGATCCCGCCGGTGTCGAAGACCACGCCCTTGCCGACAAGCGCCAGCGGTGCGTCCTTCTTCTTGCCGCCGTTCCAGCGCATCACCACCACTTTCGACGGCGATTCGGACCCCTGCCCGACGCCCAGCAGCGCGCGCATGCCCAGCTTGGCAAGCTCGTCTTCCTCCAGCACCTCGACCTCCAGCCCCAACGCCTCCATCGCCTTCAGGCGGTCGGCGAAATCGCTGGTGGTCAGGACGTTGGCGGGTTCGTTCACCAGATCGCGGGTGAAGAACACGCCCTCGGCCACGGCGGCCTGATCGGCGGCGGCGCGGGCCAGTTCCTCGGGCTTGGCGGCCATGAAGGTCACGCGAGCCTTGGCCGGATCGACGGGCTCGGCGGGTTTGTCCTTGCCGCGCTTGCCCTTGCCGCCGGCGGCATCGCCCAGCACCGCGTCGTCGCGGCTGCCTGCCAGCGATTGCGGGGGCACGTCGCCGCCGCCCTCGGCGCCGTCGTCGCCATCCTTGCGGGTCTTGTAGACCGAAAAATCATAGCCGCGCAGCGCCAGCCCCAGCGCCACCTCGGCCGCCATCGGGTGATTGCCGGCCAGCACCAGCGTCTCGCCCTTGCCAAGGGCCGCGCCGATGGTGGCGCCGGCTTTGCGGGCCTGCGTAATCGAGGCCTTGCGCGGCAGCTTGACCAACAGCAGTGATTCGGCAGCCCAGCCCCCCGGCCAGGCAAGCGTCAGCGCCTGCCCCGGCTTAAGCTTCTGAAAATCTTGTGATCCGATCGCCCGGCCCAGCCCTTCGCGCACAGCCTTGGGAAGCTTCGAAGGCAGCTTGGCTGCATCGTCAAGGATCAGCGCGATACGGCCTTCGCGCTTGGTCAGGCCTTCGGTTGCTGTGTCGATGAAACGGATCTCGACCGGATGGGTCATGCCAGAACTCCTGCTTGCGTCGGGCAAGATCGTACCCCCCGCCGCGAGCCTTGACCAGACCAAGCGCAGGCGGGCTTTCCCCAAGCCGCATCAGCGGTTAATCAGGGTCAGCCCCGAGGAAGCGACCGGACATGAAGCGCATCGACCGTTATATCCTGAAGACGATGCTGATCCTCTTCGGCTTCTTCGCCCTGGTGCTGGTGGCCGTCTATTGGGTCAACCGCGCGGTGTCCCTGTTCGAGCGCCTGATCGGCGATGGCCAGACCGCCATGGTGGTGCTGGAATTCACCCTGCTGACCCTGCCGGTGGTGATTTCCATCGTGTTGCCGGTGGCGGCCTTCGCGGCGACGGCTTACGGCACCAATCGGCTGTCGGGCGAATCCGAGCTTGTGGCCATGCAGGCCGCCGGCCTGTCGCCCTGGCGGCTGGCGCGCCCGGTGCTGGTTTTCGGGATCATCATTGCGTTGATGGTGGCGGCGCTGGTTCACGCGTTGGTGCCGATGGCGCGCGATCGGCTGGCCGAACGGCAGGCGCAGATCGCCGAGAATGTGACTGCACAGTTCCTCAATGCCGGGGTGTTCCAATATCCCGCCCCCGGCATCACCCTGTTCATCCGCGAGATCACCCCGCTGGGAGAGCTGGACGGGATGTTTCTGGAAGACGCCCGCAACCCCGCCGATGTCAGCAGCTACAGCGCCGAGCGCGCGCTGCTGGTCAAATCCGATACCGGGCCAAAGCTGGTCATGGTCAACGGGGTGATCCAGTCGCTGCGGCAGACCGAGGGCGCGCCGCGTCTGTCGGTCACCCGCTTCGCCGACATGACCTATGATCTGGGCGCGCTGATGGGCGCGTCATCGGCGCGGGGCCGTGACCTGCGCGACTATTCCACTGCTGCACTGCTGACCCCGGATCAGGCGCTGCTGGATGCGACCGGCGCCACCCCCGCCCGCGCACGGCTGGAGGCCCATTCCCGCATCGCCCAGCCCCTGCTGTCCCCGGTCGCGGCCATGCTGGGCTTTGCGACGCTGCTGGTCGGCGGATTTTCCCGTTTTGGCGTCTGGCGGCAGGTCGGCTGGGCCGTTGTGGCGCTGATCTTCGTGCAATTGCTGACGAACTGGGCCGCGAACCGCGCTGGCGACGACCCGGCCCTGTGGCCGCTGGTATACCTGCCCGCGGCGGTCGGCGCGGCGATCTGCATCGCGCTGCTGGCAATCGCTGCCGCGCCCAATCGGCCACTGCTTTCGCGCCTGCGCGGCGGTTCGAACAAAGCGCCGAGCGACACGGTGCGCAGCACGGATGGGGGCGCGCAATGATCCTCGCCCGCTATGTCGCCATCCGCTATCTTCGTGCCTTCCTGTTGCTGGCAGGCGTCTTTCTGGCCATCCTGTTGCTGATCGACATGGTCGAACAGATCCGCCGCTTTGCCGACAATGGCATCAGCATCGGTGGTGCCGCCCGGCTGTCGGCGCTGTCGGTGGCGGGAAGCTTCTATAACATCCTGCCGCTGATCGGCCTGCTTGCCGGGATCATGCTGTTTCTGAACCTGTCCCGATCCTCGGAAATGGTGGCGATCCGCGCCTCGGGGCGGTCGGGGCTGCGCACGGTGATGGCGCCTGCGGTGATGGCGGCGCTGATCGGTGTTGCCGCGGTGGCGCTTCTCAACCCGATGGTGGCCGCGACCGAGACACATTACTCGGCCGCAGTCGCCCGCATCGAATCGGGGGCCTCGACCGTCAGTCTGGGCGAGGACGCGGTCTGGCTGCGGCAGGGCATGGGCGATGATGGTGGCCAGATGATGATCCGCGCCGCCCGGACCAGCCCGGACGCGACCACGCTTTATGATGCCAGCTTCATCATCTACGACCCAGAGACCGGCCCCAAGACCCGGATCGAGGCACAGCAGGCCACGCT
The DNA here is from genome assembly GCF_011308835.1 of Paracoccus xiamenensis. Lineage (GTDB taxonomy): Bacteria > Pseudomonadota > Alphaproteobacteria > Rhodobacterales > Rhodobacteraceae > Paracoccus > Paracoccus xiamenensis. Next base: position 59,686 of record NZ_JAAOHY010000007.1, read on the forward strand.
GTCAGGCGGGGAATGGCACCTGACCGAAGTGAAGGAATGGACGCTGGACGCCCCCAACCCCGAAGCCGAGGCGCATCAGCTGGACCAGCTGCAACTGCCGACCGAACTGACTGCCGACCGCATTCGCGACGGTTTCGGCAGCCCGCAGGCCATCCCGATCTGGGAATTGCCGGCCTATATCGCCGGGCTGAAGCGCGCGGGCTTTTCTGCCCTGCGTCATCAGGTCTGGATGCAGATGGAACTGGCGCTGCCGCTGACGCTGGCGGCGATGGTGATGATCGCGTCGGTCTTTACCATGCGCCACATGCGCGGGCGCAAGACCGGCGGTCTGGTACTGGGGGCCTTTGCGGCCGGTCTGGCACTGTTCTTCCTGCGCAACATGGCGCAAGTCCTGGGCGACAATGCGGGCGTCCCCCCTTCCCTCGCCGGCTGGGCACCCCCCATAGTGGGGATACTGTTCGCCGTCGGCATTCTGCTGCAACTTGAGGACGGATGATGAGCCGCCTGACTTTCGCATCGCTCTGCCTGGCGGCAGCGCCGGCCTTCGCGCAGGATATCGGGCAGGGCACCGATACCCGGCCGTTCTGGGAAACCGATCCAGCCTATCAGGATATCGACGGCCCGGCGCTGGCACCGACCGAAAACGCCGGCAGCAACGCGCCCCTGAACGACGGCACCGAACTCAGCCGGCTGACCGGATCGGTCCGCACCCAGCCGCAGACCGTCACCGTGGCCGGTGCCGATGTCCCGGACGAGGGCGGCGCGGCGACGCTGCTGGCCGATTATGTCACCCTGGAAAGCGACCGCACGCTGATCGCCTCGGGCGGGGTGGTGGTGTGGTATCAGGGCGCGCGTCTGGTGGCCGAGCGGGTCCGCTATGACGGCCAGACCGGCGACATGACCATCACCGGGCCGATCCATCTGACCCGCCCCGGCCTTGCCGGGACCAAGGACGACATGACCGCGTTCGCCGATGAAGGGCAACTGTCGCAGGACATGCGCGAGGGGCTGCTGCGCGGCGCCCGGCTGGTCCTTGCGCGCGAGATGCAACTGGCCGCGCGAGAGGTCACGATGACCGGCGGCGGGCGCTATACGACGCTCAACCAGGTGGTCGCGTCCTCCTGCCAGATCTGCGCCGAGGATCCGACACCGCTGTGGGAAATCCGCGCCCGCAGCATCGTGCATGACGACGAGGCCAATCAGCTGATCTTCCAGCACCCGCAGCTGCGCGCCTTCGGCCTGCCAGTTGCCGCCTGGCCGGGTCGGGTCACCGCGCCGGACCCCTCGGTCGAACGCATGTCTGGGTTTCTGGCACCGCGCTTCCGCACCACCTCCAGCCTGGGCTTCGGGGTGATGCTGCCCTATTTCCAGACGCTCGGCGACCATGCCGACCTGACCGTCACGCCCTATATTTCGGGCAGTTACACCCATACGCTGATGCTGCGCTATCGTCAGGCCTTCGCGAATGGCGCGACCGAATGGAACGGTGCCATCACCCGCGACGACATCCGCGAAGGCGAAACCCGCGGCTATCTGTTCGGCGCCGCCGCATGGGAATTGCCGCGCGGCTATACGCTGGGCCTGCAGGTACAGGTGGCATCCGACGACGGCTATTTGCTGGATTACGACATCACCGACGCCGACCGGCTGTGGAGCGGGCTGACCCTGGAACGGGTGACCTCGGACAAGCTGGTCTGGGCGCGCGTCGGCAATTATCACTCGCTGCGCGATGACGAAGACAACTCGACCTCGCCCGCACAGGTGGCCGACCTGATGTGGATCCGCCGCTGGCGCATGGGCGGCGGCGAGGCCGGGCTGGAATGGTCGGCCCATGCACATCGCCGCCCCTCTGACGAGGATGTGATCGGGCGCGACATGGCGCGCGCCTCTTTGGCCTTCGATTGGCAGCGCACGGAAATCCTGCCGGGCGGCATCGTCGGCACCCTGGCGACAGGGATGGGGGCGGATTACTACACCATCCGCGACGACAGCCGCTATTACGGCTCGGTGACACGGACGACGCCCTGGCTTTCGGCCGAGCTGCGCTATCCGCTGACCGGCAGCGATGGCCGCGCCTCCTATGTGCTAGAGCCGGTGGCGCAGCTGGTCTGGTCGCCGAAATACAACGACAATGACGTCGACATCCCGAACGAGGATAGCCGTCAGGTCGAATTCGACGAGGGCAACCTGTTCGCGCTGTCGCGCTATCCGGGCTGGGACGCGCGCGAGATGGGGTATCGTGCCAATCTGGGCGTGACCTGGACGCGTTTCGATCCGGCAGGCTGGCAGATGTCGCTGGCGGCAGGCAGGATCTGGCGCGACGACGACGATTCGGCCACCGACACCCCCATGCTGCTGGACGGAACCCGATCGGACTGGTTGATTGCGGGACACTATTCGGATGTCTCGGGCCTCAGCCTCGCCAACCGGGCGCTGCTGGACGACGACATGCAGATCACCCGCGACGAGTTGCGCATCGGCTGGGCGCGGTCCGACCTGCAACTGAGCCTCGGTTATCTTTGGATGAAGGCGGACCAGTTCGAGGACCGTGACAAGGACCTGTCCGAACTGACCGCCGAAGTCGGCTGGCAGGTCGCCGCTGGCTGGTGGGCCACCGCCCATGCGCGCCACGACATCGAGGAAAGCCAGGCGCAGAAGGTCGGGCTGGGGATGACCTATCAGAACGAATGTATCGCGGTCGAAATGGCGGCCTCGCGCCGCTTCACCGATACCGAGGAAGTCGACCCGGAAACCGATTTCGACCTGTCGATCCGGCTGGGCGGTTTCGGGCAGAAAACAGGCGGCAAGGGCACGGTGGCGCGGCGCGCCTGCATGCGCTAGATTGGCGCAAAATTCAAAAGGGGGCATGGGAACATGCGGCAGCTTCTTCTTTCCGCGGCACTCTGCGCGGCCTTCTCCGGGATCGCCTTCGCGCCCCTGAAGGCACAGGATTTTTCGCCAGTCGTCTACGTCAACAACTCTGTCGTGACGCGCTATGAAATCCAGCAGCGCGCCCGCTTCATGGCTGTGCTGAACGCGCCCGAACAGGGCGAGGCAATGGCCGAAAAGCTGCTGATCGAGGACCGCCTGCGGCTGGAAGCCGCGCGCCAGATCGGCGTCGAGGTCAGCGATGTCGGGCTGGAGGAAGGCCTGGCCGAATTTGCCGGCCGCGCCGGCATGTCCACGGGCCAGTTCATTCAGGCGCTGGAAGGCAGCGGCGTCGACCGCCAGGCCTACCGCGATTTCGTCAAGGCCGGGGTGGCCTGGCGCGAGGTCGTGCGCCAACGTATCGCGCCTGCCGTTTCGGTTTCCGATGCCGAGGTGGATCAGGCGATGAAGCGCATTATCGAAACCCCGATCGTCACCAGCGTGCTGCTGTCGGAACTGATCATCCCGGCCCCGCAAGGCCAGGAACGCGCGGCGATGGAACGCGCCGAAAACATCGCAGCCACCGCCCGCAGCGAGGGCGCATTCGCCGAGGCCGCGCGCCGCTATTCCGCCACGCCGACCGCGGGGCGTGGTGGCCGGCTGGACTGGATGACGGTGGAAAACATGCCGCCCAGCCTGCGCGGGATCGTGCTGGGGCTGAAGCCCGGCCAGATGACGCCGCCGCTGACCGTGCCGGGCGCGGTGGTGCTGTTCTATATGCGCGACACAAGGGGCCAGATGCGCCCCGGTGCGTCCGAACAGATGCTGGACTATCTGGCCGTCACCTATGCCACCCTGCCCGAGGCGCAAAGCGTCGCAGCGCAGGCCCGCAGCTGCGGCGATCTGTACACCTTCGCCAAGGATCTGCCCGACGCGCAGGTCCGCCAGCAAACCGCCAGCCAGGGCGCCATTCCGGGCGATATCGGCGTGCTGCTGGCCAGTCTGGATGAAAACGAGGCGACCGTCTTTAATCGCGGCAATGCGGCCGAGGTCGTGATGCTGTGCGACCGCACGCCCGCGCTGCTGACCGGGCTGGATGGCGGCCCCGTTCCCACCGCCACGACCGACAGCGACGGCGCCACGGCCGAGGCAGATGCCAACGCCCTGCCCGAACGGGCCGCCGTGCGGGACCAGATCTTCAACCGCAAGATCGGCCAGGCCGCCGATGCGTTCCTGGCAGAACAGCGCGCTGATGCCGTGATCCGCCGGCGGTAACGGAATGCGCCCGATCATCGTCACCTGTGGCGAACCGGCCGGCATCGGCCCGGAACTGGCGCCGAAGCTGCTGGCCTCGGGCGTTCCCTTCGTCTGGCTCGGCGATCCGCGCCACCTACCGACAGGCACCGAATGGGCCGAGGTGACAGACCTCTCGACTTTGCCCACCGGCATGTTGCCGGTGCTGCGCCACGACTTTGCCGCCCCCGCCACACCCGGCCAGGCCGAGCCTGCGAATGCGCAGGGCGTGATCGAGGTGATCGAACGCGCCGTCTCGCTGACGACGGCGGGGCAGGCCGCCGGCATCTGCACCCTGCCGATCAACAAGAAGGCGCTGAAGGACGGCGCGGGTTTCGCCTTTCCCGGCCATACCGAATTCCTCGCCCATCTGGCGGGCGGGGTGGATGTGGCGATGATGCTGGCCTCGACCACTGTGCAACCGCCCTGCCGGGTGGTGCCCGCGACCATCCATATCGCGCTGGCAGACGTCCCCTCAGCACTGAGCCCCGCCGCATTGGAAAGCGCCATCCGCATCACCCATGCCGCAATGTTCCGCGATTTCGGGCTGTCCACGCCGCGCCTCGCGGTGGCCGGTCTGAACCCCCATGCCGGCGAGGGCGGCGCCATGGGGACCGAGGAACTGGACTGGATCGCCCCCCTTCTTGACCGGCTGCGGACCGAGGGGCTGGATATCTCCGGTCCGCTCCCCGCCGATACCATGTTCCACGCGCCGGCCCGCAGCCGCTGGGACGCCGCCATCTGCGCCTATCACGATCAGGCGCTGATCCCGATCAAGACGCTGGATTTCGCCGGTGGCGTGAATGTGACGCTGGGGCTGCCCTTCGTGCGCACCTCGCCCGACCATGGCACCGCCTTTGACATCGCGGGCCGCGGCATTGCCGATGCCGACAGCGCCATCGCCGCGCTGCGCATGGCCTGGGACATGGCACAGGCGCGGGGCACCACATGAGCACGATCGACGGCCTGCCCCCCCTGCGCGAGGTGATCGCCACCCACGACCTGCGGGCGAAAAAGCAGCTGGGCCAGAACTTCCTGCTGGACCTGAACCTGACAGCCAAGATTGCCCGGCAGGCGGGCGATCTGACCGGAACCGACGTGCTGGAAATCGGTCCCGGCCCCGGCGGTCTGACCCGTGGCCTGCTGGCCGAGGGCGCGCGCCATGTCCTCGCCATCGAAAAGGACGAACGCGCCCTTCCCGCACTGGCGGAAATCGCCGACGCCTATCCCGGCCGACTGACTGTAATCCACGGCGACGCGTTGCAGGTTGACCCGCTGGCCCATTTGACGCCGCCGATCCGCATCGCCGCCAACCTGCCCTATAATGTCGGGACCGAGTTGCTGGTGCGCTGGCTGACCCCGCCGGAATGGCCGCCCTTCTGGCAGTCTCTGACGCTGATGTTCCAGAAGGAAGTCGCCGAAAGGATCGTCGCCAAGCCCGGCAGCAAGGCCTATGGGCGGCTGGCGCTGCTGGCCCAGTGGCGCACGGATGCGCGGGTGGTGATGAGCCTTCCACCCGAGGCCTTCGTACCGCCGCCAAAGATCCATTCCGCCGTCGTCCACCTGACCGCCCTGCCAGAGCCGCGCTATCCTGCCGACCCGGCCGTGCTGTCGCGGATCACCGCCGCCGCCTTCAATCAGCGGCGCAAGATGCTGCGCAGCTCTCTGAAAGGGCTGCACCCGCAGATCGAGGCGCTGCTGGAACAGGTCGGCATCCCACCCACCGCCCGCGCCGAGGAAATCGGGCTAGAGCAGTTCTGCGCCCTCGCCCGGACGCTGGCGGCCAACCCGTCCTGACGGTTGCGGCGCGGACCCGCTGCGCAAGCGGCGGCGGCGTCCCCGAACCTGCTTGCACGTCTGCTGGACGCCCGCCACGCTTCGCAATTCTGATCCCAGAAAGCGCACCCGACACGCCAAAATGAAAAAGGGCCGCAGTTGCGGCCCTTTCATCAGCTTGTTCAGGCCTTAGCCCTGACCGCCGTTTTCGGCAGCCGGGGCGCTTCCCTCGGCTCCATCCGCTGCTGGTTCCGCACGGGGGCGGCGCGCACGGGGTGTGCTGGCCCGAGGGGCGGCTTCGGTGCGCGGGGCACGCGGTGCGCGTGGGGCACGTTTGGGCTTCGTCTGGTTTTCCGGGGTGTCGACCGGCCCGTCATTGTCGCCAATGGCGTCGGGCAATCCGGTTGCGGCGACCTCGGCATCTGCAGGCGCCGCTGCGGGTGCCGGCGCAGGAGCGGGTTCGGCGCGATTGTCGGGACGATTATCAGGGCGCGGTTCGCGGCGGCGGTCACGCTGTTCGCGCGGCTCTGCCTCGTCACGGTCGCCGCGGTCCTGCCGTTCGCCGCGGTCCTGACGTTCGTTGCGGTCTTGACGCTCTGCCCGATCCTGCCGGTCATCGCGGCGTTGGTTGCGATCGTCGCGTTGGTCGCGGGACTGCTGGTCGCGACCGTTATCGTCGCCTTCGTCCCGGTCGTCATCGCCGCGATTGTTGAAACCTTGGTGGTTGTTCTGCTGTTGCTGGCGTTCAGCCTGTTCGCGCTGCGCCTCGCCCAACATGCGGGTATAGTGTTCAGCGTGCTGCAGAAAGGCCTGTTCGGCGACACGGTCGTTCGACAGCTGGGCATCGCGCGCCAGCGCCAGATATTTTTCTATGATCTGCTGCGGAGTACCGCGGACCTTGCCTTCGGGCCCCGAGGAATCAAATACGCGATTAACAATATTGCCGAGCGAACGCTGACGGTTCGACTTCGAACGCGAACGGGATTTCGATGATCTCATTTGCCTGACTTTATCCAGTCGTCTGGAATTACATCCCGCCACCAACAATTTGCGCTAACCCCGTTCAGCGCGGTTCCCCGCATCCAAGGTCTGGCAATGTCGTGGCTGGTTCATGCGGTGGACCCTGTCCCCGGCACTTGTTTCGAATAAACACGGCTTATCGCCATATACAAGGGAAAAATTTCAGATCCTTTGGCATCCGGCACAGATTCGGCGGATTTCGGTCTTTTCAACCCGGATTTGCGCCGAAATGCGCCCGAACCACACGATCACGGCCACCCAGATCGGGCAGCACGGCGACCTCGGCCCCGACGGCCGAGAAAATAGCGGCCACGTCGCGGCCCTGCTGCCAGCCGATCTCTACCAGCACGTGCCCGCCCGGCGCCAGATGCGCCACCGCCCCCGCCGCAATGGCGCGGTAAGCCGACAGGCCGTCACCAAAATCAGTCAGGGCCGAATGCGGCTCCCAGTCCCGCACCTCTGGGGACAGGTCAGGCATTTCCGACAGCGCGATATAAGGCGGGTTCGAGACGATCAGGTCGAAGGTCCCGGTCACCCCCTGAAACCAGTCGGCGCGTTTAAATGCCGCATCCACGCCGATCTGCGCCGCGTTGTCGCGCGCGACCGCCAGCGCGGGTTCGGACATATCGGTCCCGAGGCCCTGTGCCCCGGGCCGTTCCGCCAGAAGCGAGATCAGGATTGCGCCGGTTCCTGTGCCCAGATCAAGGACGCTGCTCCACGGCAGTTTCAGCGCCGCCTCGACAAGCGCCTCGGTCTCGGGGCGCGGGTCCAGCGTGTCGCGGGTCACCGCGAAATCATGCTTCCAGAAGGCCCGCCGCCCGATGATCTGGCTAAGCGGCTGGCGCGCCGCACGTGCCGCCAGCATTTCGTCCAACGCAGCCCGTTGGTCCTCAGGCATGGGCGCGCCCAGCACGATCCGGTGGCGGGCATTGCTGCCGATCAGGCCGGAAATCAGCGCCCAGGCCTCGCGCCGGGGATCGTCCAGCCCGGCCTCGGCCAGTCGAGCCGACGCCCCGGCCAGCCAGTCCTGCCAGATCATTCCTGCGCCGCCAGTTTCTCGGCCTGATCATGGGCGATCAGCGCGTCAATGATCTCGGTCAGGTCGCCGGCGATGATCCGATCCAGCGCGTAAAGCGTCAGGTTGATCCGGTGGTCGGTCATCCGGCCCTGCGGGAAATTATAGGTGCGGATGCGCTCGCTGCGGTCGCCGCTGCCGACCTGGCTTTTGCGGTCGGCGGCGCGTTCGCTGTCGGCGCGTTCGCGTTCCATGTCATACAGCCGGGCGCGCAGCACGGCCATGGCATTGGCGCGGTTCTGGTGCTGCGATTTCTCGCTGCTGGTGACGATGATGCCGGTGGGCAGGTGGGTGATGCGCACCGCCGAATCGGTGGTGTTGACGTGCTGCCCGCCCGCGCCGGATGACCGATAGGTGTCGATGCGGATGTCGTTTGCCGGGATGTCGATATCGACCTCCTCAGCCTCAGGCAGAACCGCCACGGTCGCCGCCGAGGTGTGGATACGCCCGCCCGATTCGGTTTCGGGCACGCGTTGCACGCGATGCACGCCGGATTCGTATTTCAGCCGGGCAAAAACGCCCTCGCCTTCGATCCGGGCCGAGGCTTCCTTGACCCCGCCCAGCTCGGTCTCGGCCAGTTCCAGCATCTGAAACTGCCACCCCTGCGCTTCGGCATAGCGGCGATACATCGACAGCAGGTCGCCGGCGAAAAGCGAGGCCTCGTCGCCCCCCGTGCCGGGGCGGATTTCGATGATTGCCGGCCGGGCATCGGCGGCGTCCTTGGGCAGAAGTGCGATGCGCAGGGCCTGTTCCAGATCGGGCAGCGCGGCTTTCAGGCGCTGGATCTCTTCCTCGGCCAGTTCGCGCATGTCGGGATCGGCCAGCATGGCCTGCGCCTCGGCCAAGCCATCGCGGGCGGCGCGCCATTCGGCGATCTGGGCCACGATGGGGCGCAGATCGGCATATTCGCGGCTGATCGCGGCGATTTCATCCGGCGACGGGCCGGCATTCAGCTTGGCTTCGAGAAACTCGAAACGCTGGGTGATCTGGGCAAGGCGGTCTTCTGGCAGCATCCGCTGGGCTTAGCGCCGCCGCGTCCAGCCGTAAAGGCAGATCAGTTCTGTCGCGACATGCGCGCCCGCAATCGCCGTGGCCCCGGTGGTGTCATAAGGGGGCGAGACCTCGACCACGTCGCCGCCCAGCAGGTTGACGCCCGCAAGCCCGCGCAGCAGCGCCGCCGCCTGCCAACTGGCCAGCCCACCCCAGACCGGCGTGCCAGTGCCGGGCGCAAATGCCGGGTCGAGCGCGTCGATGTCGAAGGTGATATAGACGGGCCGGTCGCCCACCACTTCGCGGATACGCGACAGCGTGGCATCAATGCCGTCGCGATGGACGGAGGGCGCATCAAGGATCGTTACCCCCAGCGTATCGGGGTTCTCGGTCCTTATGCCGACGCTCACGGACGCGCCGGCATCCACCACCTCCTCGCGGATGGCCTTGTACAGGAACGTGCCGTGGTCGATCCGGTCAGGGTCGTCATCGGCCCAGGTATCGGAATGGGCATCGAACTGGATCAGCGCGATGGGTCCGTGACGTTTGGCATAGGCGCGCAGGATCGGCAGGGTGATGAAGTGATCTCCGCCAAGCGTGATTGTGCCCACGCCCTGATCCAGAAGCCCGCCGATATGGGATTCGATCCGGGCCGGAACCTCGCGGGTATTGGCGTAATCGAAAGCCATGTCCCCGGCATCGGCAATCGCCAGTTCTGTCAGCGGATCATAGCCCCAGCCGTAAGGCGGATCATAGGGTTGCAGGGTCGATGCCTCGCGGATGGCACGCGGCCCGAAGCGGGTGCCGGGACGGTGCGTCACCGCCTGATCGAAGGGAATGCCAGTCACCGCCAGATCGAAACCCGCAAGATCCTTGGTATAGCGCCGCCGCAGGAACGAGGTCGCGCCACCAAAGGCGTTTTCAAAGCTGAGCCCGCGCGGATCGTCGCGCGTGAAGGCCTGATCGACCTGTTTCTTTGCGTCTTCCAGCGCCATGAGCCACCCCGCAGAAATGCGACCTTTCCGTGCCGATATTGATCTGCGTCATGGCCGGCTCGTCAAGAAGCCACATATCGTCCTGACCGGAAACGCGAGCCCCAGGGTAAAACCAAGGAGCCGTAATGATGAAATTCCGCATTTTTCTGCTGACAGCCAGCGCTGTCGCGGCATTGCCCGCATTTGCGCAGGAAAGCCCTGTCACCGATCTGGCTGCGCTGCGCGACGAGGCAGCCTCGCTGTTCGAGCCGATCCCCGAAACCCCGCAATCCATCGCCAATCCCGAGGGTGGTGACAGTCAGGCACTCGATCCCGCCCGGATCGAACTGGGCAGGAAGCTGTTCTTCGATCCGCGCATGTCGGCATCACAGCTTATTTCCTGTCAGACCTGCCACAATGTCGGGTTGGGCGGCGTCGATTCGCTGCCGACCTCGATCGGGCATGGTTGGCAGAAGGGGCCGCGAAATGCGCCGACAGTACTGAACTCTGTCTTCAACATCGCGCAATTCTGGGATGGCCGCGCGCCCGACCTTGCCGAACAGGCCAAGGGGCCATTGCAGGCCTCGGTCGAGATGAACAACACGCCCGAACGCCTGTTGGAAACGCTGAACTCGATGCCCGGCTATGTTGCAGAGTTCTCCGCCGCGTTTCCGGGCAGCGGTGATCCGGTCAGTTTTGAAAACTTCGCCGAGGCCATCGAACAGTTCGAGGCCACGTTGATTACGCCCAACGCGCCATTGGACCGATTCCTTGCGGGCGACGACGCGGCACTGACGAAACAGCAGGCGGCCGGGCTGCGCGCCTTCATTGATACCGGCTGCGTCGGATGCCACGCCGGCCGGAACTTCGGCGGCGATAGCTATCACCCGTTCGGGGTGGTCGAAAGACCCGGCGGCACGATCCTTCCCGAAGGCGACAAGGGTCGTTTTGCCGTTACCGAAACGGCAGATGACGAATATGTGTTCCGCGCCGCGCCACTGCGCAATGTCGCGCTGACTGCGCCCTATTTCCATTCCGGCGCGGTCTGGGATCTGGCCGAGGCGGTGCGGATCATGTCATCGTCCCAGATCGGAACAGAGCTGACCGACGAACAGGCCGGCGATATCGTCGCATTCCTTGGCGCGCTGACAGGGGATCAGCCGTCGATTGAACACCCGGTCCTGCCGCCACGCAGCGACGCCACGCCCGAACCCATTTCGATGGTCAGATGATTTGACATGCAAAGGGGGCGTCCGGGGACGCCCCCCAATATCCCTGTGCGGGTTCAGTCCTGCTGCTTTGACGCCTCGACCTCGATGTCGATCTCCAGTTCGTCATCCACCGCCGGCGCCATGGCCCCGAGGTTGAAGTCAGAACGCTTCAACTCTGTCTCGATGCTGAAACCGACCGTCGGCGCCTGGGTCATCGGGTTTGCACCGGCGCCGTTGAATTCGACCTCCAGCACGACGGGCTTGGTAATGCCGTTCATCGTCAGATCGCCGGTTACACGGGCCTCGTCATCGTCGGTCGCCTCGACACTGGTGGACTTGAACGTGACCAGCGGGGCATCGCCGGTGACGTTGAAGAAGTCGGCCCCCATGACGTGCTTGTCCAGATCGGCGGCGATGGTGCGCAGCGACGATAGCGGGAAAGACGCCTCGACCGAGGATTTCGACGGATCGGCCGGATCCAGCGTGATCGAGCCCTCGATCCCGTTCACGAAACCATGCGAGGTCGAAAAGCCCAGATGGTCATAGCTGAACACCGCCTGGCTGTGCGCCGGATCAAACGCATAGGTGCCGGCATCCGGGATCGTCGCCGATGATCCGGGTTTCAGCATGGTCGCGGGGGGCGCAGCTGCATCTGCCGCAGGAGCTTCAGCCGCAGCCTCGGCAGATCCGGCATCGCCAGCGGGCGCCTCGGCGGCGGGCGCCTCGGCAGGGGCAGCGGCATCCTGCGCGGCCAGGGGCGGGGCGATCACCAGCGCCAGCAGCGAGGCGGCACCGAACATGGTCTTGTCGAATGGCTTGAACATCAGATATCTCCTGCAAAATCGAAACCGGAACGGTCGCGGCGACGCCATGGTTCCGACCCTGACGCAGCCGTGATCCGTTGCGCGAATCGCCTTGCATTGCCGGATTTCACCGCTATAAAGCCGCATCCTTCCGCAATTGCGAAACCGGCGCAGCCTCTCGTGGCGGGGCGTGGAAGGGTTGTCCCGCCGTTGAAGCCGCCTGAAACTGAAAGGTCTGACATGCCGCTTTATGAGCATGTGCTGATCGCCCGCCAGGACCTGTCGAACACGCAGGCCGAAGGGCTGATCGAACATTTTTCCACCGTGCTGGCCGATAACGGCGGCAAGGTGGTCGACAGCGAATACTGGGGTGTCCGCACCCTCGCCTACAAGATCAACAAGAACCGCAAGGGCCACTATGCCTACCTGCGCACCGACGCGCCTTCGGCCGCCGTGCAGGAAATGGAACGCCTGGCCCGTCTGCATGACGACGTCATGCGCGTGATGTCGATCAAGGTCGACGCCCACGAAGAAGGCCCCTCGGTCCAGATGCAGAAGCGCGAAGAGCGTGGTGAGCGCGGCGATCGTGGTGATCGTGCAGACCGTGGCGAGCGCCGTGAGCGCCGCGACCGCGACAACTGAGGAGCTTGAGACATGGCGAACAAACCGTTTTTCCGTCGTCGCAAGGTTGATCCGTTCGGTGGCGACAACGCCCCGAAAATCGACTATAAAGACACCCGCCTGCTGCAGCGCTATATCAGCGAACGCGGCAAGATTGTGCCGTCGCGCATCACCGCCGTTTCGGCAAAGAACCAGCGCAAGCTGGCACAGGCCATCAAGCGCGCGCGCTTCCTGGCACTGCTGCCCTACGTTGTGAAGTAAGGAGGAAGACCGATGCAAGTCATCCTGCTGGAACGTGTCGCCAAGCTGGGCGCCATGGGCGAAGTCGTGAAGGTCAAGGAAGGTTACGCCCGTAACTTCCTGCTGCCGCAAGGCAAGGCGCTGCGCGCCTCGGACGCCAACATCAAGGCATTCGAAGCCCAGAAAGCCGCACTGGTCGCCCGCAACGACGAATCGAAAGCCGAAGCCGCGAAGCTGGCCGAAACGATCAATGGCGAAACCTTCGTCATCATCCGTTCGGCCTCGGACGCAGGCGCGCTGTATGGCTCGGTCACCCCGCGTGACGCCGCCGACGCCGCTGCTGAAGCCGGCCACAAGATCGGCCGCAAGCAGATCGTTCTGGGCGCGCCGATCAAGGATCTGGGCCTGCACACCGTTGCGGTCGTGCTGCACCCGGAAGTTCAGGCTGAAATCGTGCTGAACGTCGCCCGTTCGACCGAAGAAGCCGAGCTGCAGGCCTCGGGCAAGTCGATCCAGGATCTGGCCGCGGAAGAAGAAGCCGCAGCCGAATTCGAGATCGCCGAGCTGTTCGACGATCTGGGCTCGGCCGCTGGCGACGAAGACGACGAATAAGTCGCGAAGCTTTCGCACCTGTTACATGGGCCGCGCCGGGCAACCGGCGCGGCCCTTTCCTTTGTCTGCGCGCAGCCAATTGACATTGATCAAGCCGCCCGCGGGGCCGGAACGAAAACGCCCCAATGTTCGTTTTGTCGTCAAACGAGATGCGAAAGGAATGCCCATGTCGCGCTTTGCCGATGTCACGTCCGACACCCCCCACGGTCCCCGCCCCGTCCCCGACGGGCATATCGACGCTGACGGGATCCGCCATGATAAACCCGCCACCCCCTCGCCGACGCAGAAGCTGCTGGTCCTTGGCGCGGTCGGAGTGGCTGCGGCGGCAACCACGGCACTTGGCGTTATCGCCGTGCGCGCACTCGCCGGTGCAATTGCGGGCGATTCCGAAGACCGTCCCTATCGGCGTACTGAAAGCCGAGATTACATTGAAAGGCGCGACCACCTAGCCCCGCGTTTTGCGGGGATGGAATCGGATGAGCGCGCCCGCGTGCGTTCGCGCGCCCGTTCCGAGTTTCAGGATTACGAGGACCGCGCAGCTGAAGTCCGGTCAGCCGCAATGCAGGAACGTCGCGGGAAGGAACGGGCCGCGCGCCGCCGCCACCGCAGAGACAATCAGGCCAGCTTCGTCGGGGAGTTCGCTGCGAACGCCGTCAAATTCGCGGCAAGCGTTCCGGCGCTGATCACGGCAGCAAACGCGGCGATGGATGGCCTGCAGCAGGTTTCCGGCCGCACCGACGGAATCATGAAGGACTTCACTCAAGCAGCAGACCGCCTGCGCGACTTTCTTGATACGCGCAGCGGCGACGATGTTGCGCATAACAAGGCTGGGGCAGATCAGCACGGTCAGGCCGCTGCCGAGCCCACTGCTGCAGCGGATCATAAGCCGACCAACAGGGCCTAGTTGCGGGGATGCCAAGACCAGTAGACCGATCCGTCACGGACGCCCTGCTCGGCCCCCTGCCAGAGGCAGAGCGCCGCCGCATCTATGGTGACAGCGCCGGTGCGGTACGAAACGCGTCGAAAGCCGCCGGCGCATCAGATCAAGATCGGCAGGAAAGCGCCAAGGAAGGCAACCTTCCCGCCCCAAGGCAGGACGCGCCGTCATCCCCTTGGGGGCTGCGCCCGCGTGAATGGTGGGGCGTGCTCAAGGATACGGTCGCTGAAATCGGGAAGGATCGCGTTACCTCGGTCGCAGGTGGCGTGACATTTTTCGGATTGCTGGCCCTTTTCCCCGCGATTACGGCGCTTGTGTCGATATTCGGCTTGGTCGCCGATCCTGCCCTGATTGAAACGCAACTGGACAAGCTGGGAAGCTTTATCCCGCCCTCTGCCCTGGACATCATCAGTGGGCAGGTCACCGCCATCGTCAATGCGCCCGGTGCGGCGCTGTCCTTCGCGGGGATCGCGGGCCTGCTTGCGACGCTTTGGTCGGCCAATGGTGGCATGAAGGCGTTGATGGACGCGCTGAACGTAGCGCATCTGCAAAGCGAAAGCCGGGGCTTTTTCAAGCTGAATTTCGTGTCGCTGCTGCTGACGCTTGGCGCGATGTCCCTCGTAATCCTGCTGATCGCCGCCATCGCAGTCCTTCCCGCTGTGCTGGACTGGCTTCCACTGCCGGATGACACGCGGGGCATGCTGTCTTCGATCCGCTGGCCGATCATGTTTGCCGTGCTGCTTTTGGCGATTTCGGCGCTGTATCGCTGGGGACCCAGCCGCAGCGACGCGCATTTCAGCTGGGTATCCCCCGGCGCGCTGTTTGCGGCCATTGGGCTTGTCGGCACCTCGGCGCTGTTTTCGTGGTATGCTGGCAACTTCGCCAATTACAACGAAACCTATGGCACGCTGGGTGCGGCGGTTGTGCTGATGATGTGGCTTTGGATCTCGGCTATTGTGGTCATGGTCGGCGCCGAACTTAACGGCGTGCTGGAAGCCCATCTTCGCGCGCTGAGGGGCGAAGCGCAGAAGTCCGAATAGCCGTTCACCCACATCCAGACCGCTGACGCGTGGCTTCCGCGGGCCCTTGATGCAGCATTGCGCGCGGCCCATATCGGCCCAAACGCACGTGCCGCGTCCGAGCGGGCAGGACCACCAGTGATCCTCCTGCGCAGATACCGGCAGCACAGCGGGGCTTTGCGAGATTTTCCCCTCGCGCCTAGCGCCGCGCTTTGCTAGAACGGCGCGGATTTTCGTGGCGGGCCTTGGCCCGCTGCTGGACATTGCGGGTGTGGCGAAATTGGTAGACGCACCAGATTTAGGTTCTGGCGCCGCAAGGCGTGGGGGTTCAAGTCCCTCCACCCGCACCATGACGAAGGATAGGACATGCAGGTCAAAGAGACCCAGAACGACGGCCTCAAGCGCGGCTATACCATGACCCTCCCCGCCGCCGATCTGGCGGCGATGGTGGACCAGAAGCTGAAAGAAGCGCAGCCCGAAGTGGAAATGAAGGGCTTCCGCAAGGGCAAAGTCCCGATGGCGATGCTGAAAAAGCAATTCGGCCCGCGCGTTCTGGGCGATGCCATGCAGGATTCGGTCGATGGTGCGCTGCGCAAGCATCTGGAAGAATCCGGCGACCGTCCGGCCGTCCAGCCCAAGATCGAAATGCAGGATGGCGAGAACTGGAAAGAAGGCGACGATGTCGTCGTCAACGTTTCCTATGAAGTTCTGCCCGCGATCCCGGAAGTCGACCTGTCCAAGCTGAAGCTGGAGCGTCTGGTCGTCAAAGCCGAAGACGCCGCCGTCACCGAAGCGCTGGAGAACCTGGCCAAGAACGCCAAATCCTATGAGGACAAGAAAAAAGGCTCGAAAGCCGCGAAGGACGATCAGATCGTGATCGACTTCAAGGGTTCGGTCGATGGCGAGCTGTTCGAAGGCGGCTCGGCCGAGGATTACCCGCTGGTGCTCGGCTCCGGCAGCTTCATCCCCGGTTTCGAAGACCAGCTGACCGGCGCCAAGGTCGGTGACGAGGTCGAAGTGAAGGTGCAGTTCCCGGCCGATTACGGCCATGCCGCACTGGCCGGCAAGGACGCCGTCTTCGCGACCAGCGTCAAGGCGATCAAGAAGCCGGTCGATGCCAAGCTGGATGACGAGCTGGCCAAGCGCTTCGGTGCCGAATCGCTGGACAAGCTGAAGGAAAACATCACCGAGCGTCTGGAGGCCGAATACAAGGGCGCCAGCCGCGCCGTGATGAAGCGCGCCGTGCTGGACCAGCTGGACGGTCAGGTCAAATTTGACCTGCCCGAAGTTCTGGTCGAGGCAGAAGCCGGCCAGATCGCGCACCAGCTGTACCACGAAGAGCACCCGGACGATCACGGCCATGACCACGGCGAGATCGAGCCGACCGACGAGCACAAGAAGCTGGCCGAGCGCCGCGTGCGTCTGGGCCTGCTGCTGGCCGAAATCGGCCAGAAGGCCGACGTGAAGGTTTCGGATCAGGAATTCACCCAGGCGGTGATGATGCAGGCGCGTCAGTATCCCGGTCAGGAACGCGCCTTCTTCGAGTTCATCCAGCAGAACCAGCAGGCCCAGCAGCAGCTGCGCGCCCCGATCTTCGAAGACAAGGTCATCGACCACATCGCCGAGCAGGCGAAGGTCGCCGACAAGACCGTGTCCAAGGAAGATCTGGAAAAAGCTGTCGAAGCACTCGACGAGCTCTGATCTGACGCTTGCCAATATCTCGGAAAGCCGCGACCTTCTGGCCGCGGCTTTTCTTATTGAAGCAGTCAGTTCTCATTGGAGCAGTCAATGACACCTACTGAAATCGTGCGTGGATTCTGGGATGCCATGCGCGTCAACGACTTTGACGCGGCGGCGCATCGGTGGATGTCGCCGGACTATGTCGGACTTTGGCCACAGACAGCCGAGGTGATCCGCGGCCCAGAAAGCTATGCCCGCGTCAACAACGCCTTTCCCGGAAAGGGCGACTGGAAGTTCGACGAAATGTCGCTGCTGGCCGATGGGCCACGGGTGGTGACCGATATGCGCATCAGCAATGCCACGCTGGAAGTGTCGATTCGCTGCATCACGTTTCACGATATCGCGGATGGCCAGATTGTCCGTCAGACCGAGTTCTGGCCCGACAGCTACCCCGTTCCGGCCTGGCGAATTGGCATTCTGGAGGTAGATCCGCTGACCGCGAAATGGTAAGTCTGCACAATAAATAGGCGTGTTGACTATTTATTGATCTATTTTCAGGCTGCCTCACACCAGACCGCCTGAATATTACGCGCATACGTGGACGCCCTCGTACAAACCCGGCAATCAGGGTTCAGACAAGCGCAGGAAGGATCACCCGGATGAAGAAGATCGAAGCGATCATCAAGCCCTTCAAACTGGACGACGTGAAGGAAGCCCTTCAGGAAGTCGGTGTGCAGGGCCTGACCGTCACCGAAGTGAAGGGCTTCGGTCGCCAGAAGGGACATACGGAACTGTATCGCGGGGCGGAATACGTCGTCGACTTCCTGCCCAAGATCAAGATCGAGATGGTGCTGCCCGACGACCAGATCGACGCCGCGATTGAGGCCATCACCTCGGCCGCGCGGACCGAAAAGATCGGTGACGGCAAGATCTTCGTCTCGCCCGTGGATCAGGCAATCCGCATCCGCACCGGCGAAACCGGTGACGACGCGGTCTGATAGACTGCCTGCCAATTACGCATTACCCATTGCCTGGGACCGGCTTCGGCCGGTTCCGCCATGAAGAAGGAAAAGGCCCAATGAAAATCAAGGACGTCATCGAGTTGATGAAGGACGAGGAGGTCGAATATGTCGACATCCGCTTCACCGATCCGAAAGGCAAGCTGCAGCACGTGACGCTGGTGGTGGATCTGGTCGACGAAGACTTCTTCGAGGAAGGCTTCATGTTCGACGGCAGCTCGATCGCCGGCTGGAAGTCGATCGACCAGTCCGACATGAAGCTGATCCCCGACCCGGCATCGGCCTATATCGACCCCTTCTATGCCGAAAAGACCCTGTGCGTGCATTGCAACGTGGTCGAGCCCGACACCGGCGAGGCCTATTCCCGTGACCCGCGCGGCACCGCCGTCAAGGCCGAGGCCTATCTGAAATCCTCGGGCATCGGCGACGTCTCCTATTTCGGGCCGGAAGCCGAATTCTTCCTGTTCGACGACGTGCGCTATTCGGTGACGCCGCAGAAAGTGGGCTTCGAAATCGACGCCGAAGCGGCGGCCTGGAACACCGACACCCAGTATGAGATGGGCAACCTCGCCCATCGTGCGGCCCACAAGGGCGGCTACTTCCCGGTGAACCCCGTCGACGAGGCCCAGGACATCCGCGGCGAGATGCTGTCGACGATGAAGCGCATGGGCATCAAGGTCGATAAGCACCACCACGAAGTCGCGACCTGCCAGCACGAACTGGGCATGATCTTCGGCGGCCTGACCGAACAGGCCGACAATATCCAGAAATACAAGTATGTCATCCACAACGTCGCCCATGCTTACGGCAAGACCGCGACCTTCATGCCCAAGCCCATGAAGGGCGATAACGGCAGCGGGATGCACGTCAACATGTCCATCTGGAAGGACGGCAAGCCGCTGTTCGCCGGCGACAAATATGCTGACCTGTCGCAGGAAGCGCTGTGGTTCATCGGCGGCATCCTGAAGCATGCCAAGGCGCTGAACGCGCTGACCAACCCCTCGACCAACAGCTACAAGCGCCTGATCCCCGGCTTCGAAGCCCCGGTTCTGCGCGCCTATTCGGCCCGCAACCGCTCTGGCTGCGTGCGTATTCCGTGGACCGAAAGCCCCAAAGCCAAGCGCGTCGAGGCCCGCTTCCCCGACCCGGCCGCCAACCCCTATCTGGCCTTCGCAGCCCTGCTGATGGCGGGTCTGGACGGGATCAAGAACAAGATCGACCCCGGCCCGGCTTCGGACAAGGACCTGTACGATCTGCCGCCGGAAGAACTGGCGGAAATCCCGACCGTTTGCGGCAGCCTGCGCGAAGCGCTGGAAGAGCTGGAAAAGGACATGGACTTCCTGCTGGCGGGCGAGGTCTTCACCCGCGACCAGCTGGAAGGCTATATCAAGCTGAAATGGGAAGAGGTCTATGCCTACGAGCATACCCCCCACCCGATCGAATACGCGATGTATTACTCGGTCTGATCCTGACCCATATCGCCAAGCAAATGCAGGCGCCCCTTGTGGGCGCCTGTTTCATTTTGGCCACCTGCAACCTGCACCCAATCGCGCCCGCCGCGGATCCCTTGACGGAGCACCAGCGCGCACCCATATCGCGATCTCGGGTTCAGACCCCGGCCGTCCGCAGGCGCAAGCCATGGTGAAGTCTGAAACATCTACCGATCTTGGCATCCTGCCAGTCGGCGGCAATGCGGACCCCGTCTTTTACGGCACGATGTGAAAAGGACATGACATGGCACGGATCCATGACGTCAATGAATTGAAGACCCAGGCCAAAAATCTGCGCAAGGCGCTGTCCCATACCGGGACCGAGGTCACCAACGCTCAGGCGTTGGAACTGGTTGCCCAAAGCCATGGCGCGCGCGACTGGAACACCGCCCATGCGGCCGCGGCCGATATGCCCCTGTGGCAGTTCGGCGGCACGGTCAAAGGCCGCTATCTTGGCAAGCCCTTCACCGGGCGCGTCATCGCGGCCAGCGAACGCGGCCCGAAACACCACGCGCTGACCATCGCCTTCGACAAGCCGGTCAACGTGTCGGAATCGGCGCTGATGGAGGTGCCGCGCAAACGCATTAACGCCACCGTCAACACCGGCGGGCGCAGCATCAGCCGCACCTCGGACGGGCAACCGCATCTGGTGCTGGAAGCCGCCTGAGCGGCGCCTGAATATCACAGTAAGAAAAAGGGGGCCTCGCGGCCCCCTTTTTTGCATCGGCGCTGCCATATCCGCCACTGGCTTCAGACCAGCATCTCGTGCCGCCCGTCTCGCATCAGGTGGACGGCGCCCTGACGGACCTCCATCTCCTCCAGCCGGGTATCCGGCCAGCCCAGCACCACCAGCCGCGCCATGCGCAGGGTGATGCCATGGCAGACGATGGCGGTGGGGCCGGTCAGCTCTGACAGCGCCTCGGTCACGCGGACGCGCAGGTCATTCAGCGTCTCGCCGCCCGGGGCACGGTCGTACCAGCCCAGCCAGGTATTGGCGAACAGGTCGGGATAAGCCGCCTCGATATCGCCGCGGGTGCGGCCCTCGAATTCGCCGACCGAGATTTCGCGAAAGCGTGCATCGGTGGTGAAGTCCTGTCCTGCAAAGACGATTTCGGCCGTCTGGACCGCGCGCCCAAGCGGGCTGGAGATTCGCGCGACCTGCTGCCCCGTCGCAAGGATCGGCGCCATGATGTCCGCCTGCCGCGCCGCCTGCTGACGCCCCAGCACGGTCAGCGGCGAATCCTGATGCCCCTGCATGCGTCCGGCGGCGTTCCATTCGGTCTGACCGTGGCGCATCAGGTAAAGGTCGGGAAACCCCATGCCTCAGCCCCAGATGGTGGTGAAGATCCAGAACAGCCCCGCCGACAGCAGCGCCGCCGCAGGTACCGTGATGACCCAGGCGGCCAGAATGGTGGTGAAATGCGACCGGCGCACGACTTTGCGGCGGCGGCGCTGTTCGGGCGTGGATTCGGTATCCACGCGCAGCTCGCCCAACATCCGTTCGTGATACCACTCGCGGAAGAAGCCGACGCCGAAAATGCCGCCGATGGCGATATGGGTAGAGCTGACCGGCAGTCCCAGCCAAGAAGCGATGATGACCGTGACCGCCGCCGACAGCGCCACGCAATAGGCGCGCATGGCATTCAGGCGGGTGATTTCATTGCCGACCAGATTGATCAGCTTGGGACCGAACAGCAACAGCCCCACCGACAGCCCGACGCCGCCGATCAACATCACCCAAAGCGGGATCTGCACCTTATCGTCCATGCCGCCGTCCTGCACCGCATGGACGATGGCCGCCAGCGGGCCGACCGCGTTGGCGACATCATTCGCGCCGTGGGCAAAGGAAAGCAGGGCCGCCGACAGCACCAGCGGGATCGCGAACAGATCCTTCAGCGCTTTCTTGCGGTTCTCCAGCCCCGCGCTTTGGCGCGCGATGACGGGGCGCATGGCAAAAGTGGTCACGACACCGGCGACCAGACCCAGCAGCAGCGCCGTGCCCATCTCGATCTTGATAAGCTTGCTGAAGCCTTTCAGCGCCAGATAGGCGACGAAGGTGCCCGCCATGATCCCGATCAGCACCGGCACCCATTTCCGCGCAGATGCCATCATGTCGGGCGTATAGATGATCCGGGTCTTGATAAAGGCCAGAAAAATCGCCGCAATCACCCCGCCCATCACGGGCGAGATCACCCAGCTGGCCACGATCGCCCCCATCGTCGGCCAGTTCACCGCCGTGAACCCCGCCGCAGCAATCCCTGCGCCCATGACCCCGCCGACAATGGAATGCGTGGTCGAAACCGGCGCGCCGATCCAGGTCGCAAGGTTGATCCACAGCGCGCCCGCCAGCAAGGCCGAGAACATGGCCCAGATGAACACACCCGGCGCCGCCACCGTTTCGGGTGAGATGATGCCCCGCGACACCGTCGACACCACGTCGCCCCCGGCCAGCAGCGCGCCCGCTGTTTCACAGATCGCCGCGACCACCAGCGCCGAGCCGATGGTCATCGCCCGTGCACCCACCGCCGGACCCATATTGTTGGCGACATCGTTGGCGCCGATATTCAGCGCCATATAGGCCCCGACCACCGCCGCCGCGATCACGATCGCCGTGGTCGCGCTGATCCCGGTGAACGAGGCGACAATCAGGCCGACCAACACCATGAAGGCCATGCCGACCCCCGGCGCCACCAGCGGACGCGAGACATAGGCGACCGCCTGTTCAAGCGTCGAGATCCGCTCGAGGTCCTTGTTCAGTGTCTTCCAGGATTTAGGGTCAGATTCGGCCATGTTAGCCCCCGTCAGCTTTTGCTGGGGCTGGTAACAGTTTCATGGCAGTGGGACAATCGCGCGCAAAGCTACAATTCACGTCATTGTTTGCGCGCAACGCTTGCCCTTGCCCGCCCGCACCGCCACCCTGCCACTCAATCGACAGGAGAAGACGATGAGCAACCGGGCCAAGGTGACGCGCAGGGCAATGATCGGGGTGGCGGGCGCAGCTGCCGGGATGGTGCTGGCCTCGCGCCCCGTAATGGCGCAGGGCGAACACCCCAACCCCATGCCGGACGAGCTGCGCCGCGTGCTGGAACGCAATCCCGCCGCGCCTGTGCTGGGCAATCCGCAGGGCGACGTCACTCTGACCGAATTCTTCGATTACAACTGCCCCTTCTGCCGCACCAACATGACCGATGTGCAGCGCCTGATCGGCGAGGATCCGAAACTGCGCGTCGTGTTCCGCGAATGGCCGGTCTTCGGCGAGGGCTCGATGTTCGCGGCCAAGGCCTCGCTGGCTTCGTTGCAGCAGGGGAAATACTGGCCCCTGCACGAGGCGCTGATGACGATGAAGGGCCGCGCCGAGGAAGCGACCGTCCTGCGCGCCGCCCGTCGGGTCGGGCTGGATGTCGACCGGCTGCGGGTGGATATGGAAAAGCGTGCGATCCTTGACCAGATCTATGAAACCATGGACCTCGCCGACACCATGATGCTGACCGGCACGCCGACCTTTATCGCCGGGCACGAGGCCTCGTTCGGGAAACTGAACCTCGCCGATCTTAAAACGCTGGTGGCACAGGCGCGCAGGGACTTGGGCTGACACCGGCCGCATAGCGGGCAGGATTGCGCAAGCGGCCAAATCCGCGCACGACCGCCCGCCTGCCCCCCGGCGGCGATCAGATCTCGGGCTGGTCGCCGGTGGTGATGGTGGCGCGGGCCTCGGCTGCGGGAATTGCGGCCATCGCCGCCTTGCGGGGCAGCAAGATCGTCAGCACCCCCATCAGCGGCATCCAGGCGCACAGGCGATAGACGAACTCGACCCCTTCGCGGTCGGCGATCACGCCCAGCACTGCCGCAGCAATCCCGCCCATACCAAATGCAAAGCCAAAGAAGATCCCGGCGATCAGGCCAACCCGGCCCGGCACCAGCTCTTGCGCGAAAACCACGATGGCCGGAAAGGCCGAGGCCAGCACCACACCGATGATGACGGTCAGAACCCCGGTCGCCGCCAGCCCCGCATAGGGAAGCGCCAGCGTAAAGGGCAGCACGCCCAGGATGGAAATCCAGATCACCGTCAGCGGCCGGAAGCGGTCGCCCAAGGGGCCGCCCAGGATCACGCCCACCGCCATGGCGGCCAGAAACAGGAACAGCATCAGCTGCGATTGCTGCTGTGTCAGGGCGAATTTCTCGATCAGGAAGAAGGTGTAGAAGCTGGTGATCGAGGCCGTGTAGATGTTTTTCGAAAACGTCAGCAGCGCCAGGATGATGATGGCTCGGCGCACCTGCACAGGCGACAATCCATGCTGACGCGCAGGCCCGCGACGCCCCGCCGATGCACGCATATAGGCACCATACCACGCGCCCACCCGCGACAGGATCACGATACCAAGCCCCGCCAGCAGCGTGAACCACAGGATCGAACCGCGCCCCTGCGGCACCACGATGAAGGCCGCCAGCAGCGGCCCCAGCGCCGTACCGGCATTGCCGCCGACCTGAAAGAAAGACTGCGCCGTCCCGTACCGCCCGCCAGAGGCCATGCGCGCGACCCGGCTCGCCTCGGGGTGGAAGATGGCCGAGCCGATGCCGATCAGCATCGCGCCAGTAACCAGCATCCCGTAACTGGGCGCCGTCCCCAGCGCCACCAGCCCCAGCAGCGACGAGGCCATCCCCAGCGGCAGCGACATCGGCATCGGCCGGCGGTCGGTGATCGCCCCCACCGCAGGCTGCAGCAGCGACGCGGTGCCCTGAAAGGCGAAGGTCAAAAATCCGATCTGCCAGAATTGCAGCGAAAATTCGGCCTTCAGCAACGGATAGATCGCCGCCAGCAGCGACTGCATCACGTCGTTGAGCATGTGGCACAGGCTGATCGCAATCAGGATCAGCCAGGTCGTACGCTCTGGCCGGTCGGCCGAAAGGGTGGCGGAATGGGACATGGGGAACCTCTTCGCCCCGTTCTTCTGCCCCTGCCTCGCCTGCGTCAAGAGCGCGCAGGCCGAAAAGAAACGCGGCACGACCAGAAGGCCGCGCCGCGCCAAGGCTGCATCTGCCCCCGCGATCAGTTGAAGGCGTCGATCAGCTCCATCACCGCCAGAATCTTGCGGGTATCGCGGTCGACGCGGTAAGCCCGGTCGCCGTCGCGGTAATAATCCCAACCGTCGCGCTCATCCCAGCCATAGCGGTCGACGTCGCGAATGACGGTGTATTCGCGAACGCGGATCACCTCGCCCACTCGCCGGTAATCCCGGTAATCGTCGCGGTCACGGTCCGCGCGGTGTTTGCGGGCCTGACCGGGGGGCACACAGGCAGGATCCTTTTTGGCCAGACCGGGCGGGCAATGGCCGACGACGACCACGTTGCGATGACGGTCAACCTCGCCCCGACGATGCTCGCCGCCCTTTTGGCGCTTGCCATTTCCCTTGCCGTTGCCGGGATCGGCCAGCACCGGCGCCGCCACGAACGAGGCCATAACCGCCATCGCCGTCACATAAGATCCGAGCTTCATTTCGCGCTCCTCGAAAAACTGCTTCGGTGCCATAACGCAACAGCCACTCCTTCCGAACCGAACGCCCTTCGCATCGGCAGGTTTCCGCCAGATCCCACCCGTTGCCGGTTACCCCGACCCCAATGCGGCACGGCCGCCCCTTTCGGCGCGGCCGTGCCAGCCTTTCAAGCCCGGTCAGTCTGCCGGGGCATGGACCGGATAATCGGTGTAGCCCTCGGCCCCGCCACCATACAGGGTCTCGCGATTCAGCTGCGCGAATGGGATGCCGGCCTTCAGGCGTTCGACCAGATCGGGATTGGCGACATAGTCATGGCCGAAAGCGATCAGATCCGCCGCGCCGCCTGCCAACGCCTGCTCCGCCGTTTCGCCATCATAGCCGTTATTGGCGATATAGGTGCGGCTGAACAGCTTACGCAGCGCGGCAAAATCAAAGGGCGCCACGTCGCGGGGGCCGCCAGTCGCACCTTCGATGACATGCAGATAGACCGGGGCAAGCTTGTCCAGCTCAGCCACGATATGGTCGTAAAGCGCCTGCGGATCGCTGTCGGAAATGCCATTAGCCGGCGACACGGGCGAGATACGGACCCCGGTGCGGTCAGCGCCGATTTCTTCGGTTACGGCGGCCACGACCTCCAGCAGCAGGCGAGCGCGGTTCTGGATGGACCCGCCATATTCGTCCTGCCGCTGGTTTGCGCCGTCCTTGGCAAACTGTTCCAGCAGATAGCCATTGGCGCCATGCACCTCGACCCCGTCAAAGCCCGCGCGGATCGCATTGGCGGCAGCTTTGCGGAAATCGGCGACGATACCCGGAATTTCATCAAGGCGCAGCGCGCGCGGTTCGGACACATCGGCGAAGGTGCCGCCCACGAAGGTCTTGGTTTCGGCCTTGATGGCGGATGGCGCGACCGGGGCCTGACCGCCCGGCTGCACGGCCACGTTCGACACCCGGCCGGTATGCCAGATCTGCAGGAAGATCCGGCCACCCTTGGCGTGGACCGCATCAGTCACCTTGCGCCAGCCCGCGACCTGTTCGTCGGTATAGATGCCGGGCGTGTCCTGATAGCCCTGCGCCTGCGCGGAAACCTGCGTCGCCTCGGCAATGATCAGCCCGGCCGAGGCGCGCTGCGCGTAATATTCCGCCGCAAAGGGGCCGGGAACAAGGCCGGCAGCGGCGCGATTGCGCGTCAGGGGCGCCATGACGACGCGGTTGGTCAGCGTGATCTTGCCAAGCTGATAGGGCTGGAAAAGCAAGGAATCGGACATAACATCACCTTTGGTTTCGGACGGCATTTCAGCCGCATGCACCATTTCAGCTAGGCAGCCGATCCCAGCCCGACAACGCGGCACGCAGGTAAAATCCGCCATGCAATTCGCGCAAGGCTGCCCGCCCCCTTCCCAACCGGGCCCGGTTTGCGACAAGCTAAGCATGAAAGCATCCATCCTAGGGAGGAAACAGATGGCCAGCGGTGCGAATATCTACGACATCGGCCTCGATGCGAATGCGGCGAATTTCGTTCAGCTTTCGCCGCTGTCCTTCCTCGCGCGGACGGCGGCGATCTATCCCGATCTGGATGCGGTCAGCTATGGTACGGTGAGGCGCAACTGGGCGGAAACCTATGCCCGCACCCGGCGGCTCGCCTCGGCCCTTGTGCAGCGCGGGATCGGCAAGGGTGATACCGTGTCCATCATCGCCGCCAATATCCCCGAGATGTTCGAGGCCCATTTCGGCGTCCCCATGTCAGGCGCGGTGCTTAACACCATCAACACCCGTCTGGACCCCGAAGCGGTGGCCTTCATCCTGAACCATGCCGAGGCGCGTGTGCTGCTGGTCGATCCCGAATTCGCCGAGATCGCCGGGCGCGCCGTGCAGATGGCCAACCGCCCCGACCTGCTGGTCGTGGATATCGAAGACCCCAGCTTCGAGGGCGGCACCCGCATCGGCAGCCTGACCTATGACGAATTGCTGGCGACCGGCGACCCTGAATTCAACTGGTCGCTGCCGGCCAGCGAATGGGACGCGATCAGCCTGAACTATACCTCGGGCACGACGGGCGATCCCAAGGGCGTCGTCTATCACCACCGGGGCGCGGCGCTGAACGCGATGTCGAACATCATGACCTGGGGCATGGCCCAGCATTCGCATTACCTGTGGACGCTGCCGATGTTCCATTGCAACGGCTGGTGCTTTCCCTGGACAATCGCCGCCAATGCGGGCCTCTGCGTCTGCCTGCGCGCCGTCCGCCCCGAGGCGATCTTTCCGCTGATCCGGGACGAGAAGGTGACACATTTCTGCGGCGCCCCGATCGTGTTGCAGATGCTGGTCAACGCCCCCGACGATCTGAAGGATTTCACCCATGAGGTGAAGGTGATGACCGCAGGCGCGCCGCCCCCCGCAGCCGTCATCGCCAATATGGAGGCGATGGGGGTCGAGGTGACGCAGGTCTACGGGCTGACCGAAACCTATGGCCCCTCGGTCGTCAGCGCCTGGCAGTCGAAATGGGACGGGGTCGATGCCGATCAGCGCGCCCGGCTGAAATCGCGGCAGGGCGTGGCCAATATCGCGCTGGAAGGGCTGATGGTGGCCGATCCCGATACGCTAAAGCCGCTGCCGGCGGATGGCCAAACGATTGGCGAAATCTTCATGCGCGGCAACAACGTCATGCGCGGCTATCTGAAAAACCCCTCGGCGACGGAAAAATCCTTCAAGGGCGGCTGGTTTGCATCCGGCGATCTCGGCGTGATGCACCCTGACGGCTATGTCGAGATCAAGGACCGCCTCAAGGACATCATCATCTCTGGCGGCGAAAACATCTCCTCGGTCGAGGTCGAGGATGTGCTTTACCGCCACCCCGACGTGCTGGAGGCCGCCGTGGTCGCCCGCCCTGATGAGAAATGGGGCGAAACCCCCTGCGCCTTCGTCACCCTGAAGCCCGGCCGCACCCTGACCGAGGCCGAACTGATCGAGTTCTGCCGCCAGAACATGGCCCGTTTCAAGGTCCCCAAGACCATCGTCTTCCAGGATCTGCCCAAAACCTCGACAGGGAAAATCCAGAAATTCATGCTCCGCGATGCCGCCCGCAATCTGGACAGCCACTGAACCGCTTTCACGCTGGTCCAAATATCCCGGGGGAAAGGCCGCAGGCCTTGGGGGCGGCGCCCCCTTGCCTCCGACCTATGTACAGTCCCGGCAATAAGCGGCTCGACCAAGGCCAGCTTCCGTTGCAGACTGACGCAAGGATCTGGGACGATCCCATGATCGAAGATGCGGCGTCGACAGGGTTAACCCATTAAAAGGCGTTCATTTTCAGGGAACATCTCGGACGCAACCTTACCGGGGGGAATCATGGACCAAAGCAGGATCGCCGCACAGACCAGCGAATTCGCGGGCCTCATGCAACGTGCCCAGTCACTGGCGCAGCGCGCCGGTGCCAATGCGGCGGCCAAGGCCAGCGGACAGGAGTTTTCCGTTCTTGACGCAGGTACCATCGCCCAGGCCTATGCCCGCGCGGGCATGCAACTGGCCACCGACCCCTTCGCGCTGTCGCGCTTTCAGATGCAGGTGATGACCGACACTACCAAGGCATGGATGAATGCCTGGACCGGCGGTGCATCCGAAAAGGGTGACCGCCGCTTTCGCGATGACCGTTGGAATGGCGACCCGCTCAGCCGGGGTCTGCGCGACGTTCATCTGGCCATCGAAAATGCCGCCGAGCAGCTGATCGGCGACCTGCCTGACAACGACAAGGACAGCCTGCGGGTCCGCTTCTACACACGCCAATTGCTCAGCGCGCTGTCGCCGGCCAATTATCTGGCGCTGAACCCTGTCGCCCGCGACCGTTTCCTGGAAACCGAAGGCCGCAGCCTGCTGGACGGGTTCAGCAACTTGCTGGACGATCTGGAACGCGGTGACGGCCGGTTGGACATCAACATGACCGACCGCCAAGCCTTCGAGGTCGGCCGCGATCTGGCCGTCACCGAAGGCCAGGTGATCTGGCAGAACGAGCTGATGCAGCTGATCCACTATGCGCCATTGACCGAAACCCAGTTCAAGCGCCCGCTGCTGTTCGTGCCCCCCTGGATCAACAAATACTACATCTTCGACATGAAGCCCGAAAACAGCATGGTCCGCTATATGCTGGAACAGGGCCATTCGGTTTTCCTGATTTCCTGGGTCAACCCGACCAAGCAACATGCGAGCCTCAGCTTCGAGGATTACATGCGCCTCGGCCCGCTGGAAGCGCTCGACAAGATCACCGAGGCCACGGGCGAGAAGGAATTCGACATCCTCGGCTTCTGCATCGGCGGGATTCTGGTGACGGCCACACTGGCCTATATGGCGGCCAAGGGCGACAAGCGGGTCAAGACCGCGACCACGCTGGCGACCATGGTCGATTTCACCGATGTGGGCGAGATCGGCGTCTTCATAGACCGCGACCGCCTGAAGGTCCTGCGCGAACATATGGCCGAAAAGGGATATCTGGAAAACCACCACCTGCAGGACATGTTTTCCATGATCCGGGAAAACGACCTGATCTGGTCGTTCCACGTGATGAACTACCTGATGGGCAGAAAGCCTCCGGCCTTCGACCTGCTGTTCTGGAACGGCGACAGCACCCGGCTGCCTGCTGCGATGCTGCTGTGGTATCTGGAAAAGATCTATATCGAAAACGGCCTGCGCAAGCCCGGCCACCTGACCATGGACGGCGTGTCCATCGACATCAGCAAGATCAAGATCCCCTTCTACGTGCTGGCCACCAAGGAAGATCACATCGCACCCTGGCAATCCATCTATCCGACGACCGGGCTTCTGGGCGGCAAGACAAGCTTCGTGCTGGGTGGTTCGGGCCATATCGCCGGGGTCATCAACCCACCCGGAAAACGGCCGAAATACGGCTTTTGGAGCGGCGACAGCTATCCCGACAATCCGAACGAATGGCTGGCCGAGGCCGAAAAACACGAGGGGTCTTGGTGGCCGCATTGGGCCGATTGGATCGCCAGCCACAGCCCGGGCAAGAAAGTCGCCGCCTATCACCCCGAAGCAGGCAAGCTGCCTATCATCGAACCCGCCCCGGGCAGCTATGTCCGCGCCGACTAGCGCCAGCTGACGCGCATCTCACGCAGGGTCACATGACACAGACAGCCATGTGACTTGACCGGATCCCCGACCTGCCGCAGCATTTGCCGCAGTGCAGCATCGTCGTCGATCAGGGGAATTACGCGGTCAGGAGCGTCAGATGGCCAGATTCAATTTCGGCAGGAACCTGTTCTGGCGCCGACGCGGGACCGCGCCGCCCAGCGTGGTACTGCGCGGTCTGACCCGGCGCGATCAGGCCCAGCATGCCGCCCATCTGCTGCGCCTTTCGCGCGAGGACAGGCGGTCGCGCTTTCACGTCATGACCAAGGACGAAGCTGTCGAGGCATATTCGCGCGGTCTGGACTGGCAGCATGACCTCATCTTCGGGCTGTTCGTCGACGGCGTTCTGCGCGGGGTAGGCGAGATGATCCGGCAGGGCGACACGGCCGAGATCTCGCTTTCGGTCGAGGCGCCGTGGCAGCATGGTGGCTTTGGCCGGACGCTGGCGCTGGCACTGGTTCTGGCCGCCCGCCGTGTCGGCGTGACCGAAATCAGCATGTCCTTTCTCAGCGACAACCGCTCGATGCGGGCGCTGGCACGCGACCTTGGCGCGGTGTCCGGTCCGCTGGCGCCAGTCATCGAATCGGTAAAGATCATTCCTCCGGCGCAGGGCCAGCCTGCGCCGGACTGACCAACCTATTGCGCCGCGCCGGCCAGCCTGCTGCCCAGCTTGCGCGTGGTCCAGTCGGCCATGGCAGCATCTGCCGCCGCCTCGCGGGCGGTGATCCAGACCTGTTCGCCCCCGAAACGGGCGTTCAGCCGCGCCATCAGCGCCGCCGACGCGCCATCGCCCGCCGCCGCAGCCGAAGCTGCCAGCCGCCATGCCAGCGCATAGCTGCGCGGTACGCCGTCGCCCTGTTCCCGCGCCAGTGCCGCATCACGCAGCGCCTGAACCGAGGCGAAATCCTCGTCCTGAAGCGGCGCATTTCCCGGCCGCTGCGCGCTCAGCAATGCAGCGGTGGGCAGTTTCGCTTCGATCCGGTCCAGCATCGCCGGGGCGCCCGCCGCGCCCAGATTCGCTGCTGCCATCGCATGGGGATAGGCGGCGGCCGGGTCAGCCTCGGCGATCATGGCGGCAAGCGCCAGCGAGACCTCTGCATCGCCTTTCAACGGCGACAGCAGGCCAATGGCGCGGCGGTGGTTCATCGGCACGCCTTCGCCCCGCGCCAGTGCCAGCCCCAGCGACCGCGCGTCCCCGGCCGCGGAAGGATCGGCGATCAACGCCAGCGGCGGGCGCGCCGCTGAATTGGTAAAGCGGGGCGCGAAGAAGGCAATGGCGTCTTCCGGCGCAGTCCAGCCCCGGCTGTCAAATTCGACCGGCGCGTCGGGCCGGATTTCCGCCGTCACCATGCCGGGCTGGGCGACAAATCCCTTCAGCGCGGCGGCCAGCCCTTCCTGTACCGCGCGGAACGGCGTGCCGGGTTCGGCAGTGATCACACCGGCGTCGATGGCTTCGGGGCTGGCGGCCTCGGGCGGCATGATCGGGCTCAGCCGTTCCCAAAGACCCAGATTCTCGACCGAAAGATGCGCCGCCCGCAGCGTACCGCGCAACCCGACTTCCGGCGTGGTCGGACCTTCGTCGAAAGGACTGTCGCCCATGTCCGGATCCATGTCCAATGCGGGATCCTCAAAACCGAACTCTTCGGGATCATAGGGATCGTTGCCCTGCGCCAGCTTCTTCAGCGCGTCGGGGATATACATCGCGACATAGTCGAAATCGACGCTGCCCTCGATCCGGGCGATCTCGGGGCTGACGATTTCAAGGTCCAGCTGCGTGGCGCCACTGCCGGCGACCTGACGCCAATCCACCGCCAGACGGTCCAGCGGGATTGAATCGCTGCCTGTCGCCATGCCGATCATTGCCGCTTGCGGGCCAAAGCAATTGTTCGCGATTTTCAGATCAGAGGCATCGACCCGCCCGCGCATATCCTCGGCTCCCCAGAAGGTGATGCCCGAAATCTGCGCCCGGCCCAGCGTGATCTGGCAGCGCGCCTGATCGCCGATGCCCTGAATCTGCAGGTCGCGCAGCACAATGCCCCCGCGCTGCCCATCCACTTCCAGCGCGCCATAGCGGATATCGGCAACCATGCGGGCGTAAGAAATCCCGGCCCGCAGTAACCCACCGACGATATTGGCGGGCGCGAAGACGCTGGCATCTCCCTGCTGGGCCAAGGCGGGCATCGCGCCGAACAGCGTGGCGGAAATCGCCGCGCTACAGGCGAGGTGGCAGGCAAACGAACGCATCATCTTCTCCAACATACAGGCTTCTGGCACAGGTGAGGGCATGGCCAGAAAAATTGCAACCCGCAGCCGCCCTGAACCAGCGCCAGCCACCCCGGCGGCGCGAAAACCATAGCATTGAAAACCGGAAAATTTTTTGCATAATTCGAAGGGCTATTCCTGTTCCGGGCATGCTGTCTGACTTGGGCCCTTTTGAAACACCTGGTAACGACCTGATCCCCCGTGAGGGGCTGCGCCATGACCTGTTCCGACATCGGACAGTCATCGCGCTGCTGGACGCCGCCTGCCTGCCCGGCCTGCCCGAGCGTCTTGAAAGCCGCGAGATCCCTGCCGTTTCGCTGTTTCAGGGCGATCTGACGCAGAAGCTGCGCGATGTGGCCCCCTATCTGGTTCAGATGGACACGGACGGCGCCCTGATGCGTGATTTCGTCAATGACAGCGACGTGCCTTGGGCGATGTGGCCCAAACGCCCGGGCATTCTGATCCTGGCCGAGCTGGACCTGCCGGCGCTGCAAAAGCACTTTCGCCGCCTGCTGCGGGTGCGTACCGATGGCGGCACCTTCTTCTTCCGCTTCTGGGAACAGGCAAGCGCGCTTGCCTATTTCGACGCCCTCGCCGACAGCGAAGACCGCGGTCGCTGGTTCTATCCGCGCGAAGGCGGCCAGATCGGGGCATTGCTGGTCCCCGATGTCCGGGCCGACGGGCTGCGGGTCTTTTCGGCTGGCGGGCCGCGCCCAGATACACGGCCGTGGGAAAGCCGCCCCTTTACCCTGCATCCGCCGGAACTGGCGGCGCTGCGCGATACCCGCATCCAAGAGAATATCCAGCAGATGATCGCGCTGATGCTGCGCACCTTCCCCGATCGCGCCAGCAGCCTGCCGGCTGGGCAGCTGGAAAAGCGTGTGCGCCGTTCGGTGTCACGCGCGGCAGAGTTCGGCATCCGCCAGCGCGGCAACGCCTTTCGCCTCGCCGCCTGGGACCTGCATTCTGACGATGTGTTCGAAGCCGTCGATCCGGGCAAGGAACTGCGCCGCATTCTTCATGCCGAGATGCTGGAGGAGGACAAGATGCGCCTGCTGGCCGAACGTCTGGCCCAGCTGGGCCCTGCCAACGACTGAACGCGCCGCCCCCCGCAAGGGCCGCGCGCCGTCAGATCGCCTTGCCGGGCTCGTTCGGCGCTTCGCCCCGGACATGGCCGGGGCTGGGGCGGTGGCCCCACCATTCCTTGGTCAGCAGGCTGCCATCCTTCATCGAGACATGGCCAAAGCCGCGCAGCACCGCGCGCCGACGCGCGCCCGCAAGGCTGCCGCTGCGGATTTCTGCCTCGTAGGGGCGCAGGCCGGCCGGGATGACATAATTCGCGTCATTGGTGGGCAGCGGCAGGAAGGCGCCGTTGACATGTTGCTGCGCCGCCTCGTGCATCATGTGCAGCGCGACGCGGGACAGCCCGACCTGCACCCATGGCCGGTTCAACACCAGCTGTTCGTCATAGCTGTAGACCCGCATCACCCCGCCACGCATGCCCGCTGGCGCCAACCCCTCCCTTATCGGGGTCATCTGCCGCATGATGCCGCCTTCGGTTTCATTGGCGTTCAGCCAGCCCTCGGCGACGAAAACGGCCTCGGCGTCGCGATGGGCGCCCGGTGCCATGTCGGCGCGTCGCTTGGCGGCCTGATCGGCCTCGGCCAGGGCGCGAGAGGCCCAGCTGCGCCGCGAGACGCCGCTGAACTGCGCCGCATCGCCGGGATCGCGATAGCCGCCGCCGACATCGGAATGGGCACCGGGCAGAAGCTGGTGATCGCCACCGCCGGGCCAGTTCCGGTTCAGCCGGAAATTCACCCGGTATTCGTCATCGGCAACCAGATGATAGATGCGCCCGGTCACCTGCGCGGTCTTCAGGTGCACATTCACCGGATCGTTGTTGTCATTGCCAGCATTGCCGATGGCCGCAACGGTGTCGAAAATACCCAGAAAGCGGATCTCGACCGTCAGGCCTTCGGGCAGTCTTTCGGTGAAATCGCCCCGTCCCACCGGGTCATAGCGGATCCGGCGAGCGCGAATGCAGTTCACGAAATAACGCGCCGCCGCCGCCCCCCGGCTAAAGCCGAAAACGTCCAGCACGACCTTTTCGATGCTGGGCGGGCCGCCCGCAAGACCGATCTCGCGCAGCAGCCGCTCGAACCCACTGAGGACGCGCGCCTCGACGCCGCTGCGCCGGCCCATGCCGGTCGCATAGCCCATCGAATCGTCCGCTTCGCCCGCGACCGATCCCGGCCCCTCGACATAGATGCTGCGAAAGGCGCGTGCGGTGCCGCCGCAGGAGTTCCTGACATCATGGGTCGCGCCATTTTTGTACCGCGCCCAAAGCAACGCCGGGTTGGACAGCGCATTGTGATAGCTGTCATCGCTGCGGTTGCGCAAAGCCACGTTGAAACGGTTGTTCAGGGTGCCGTCGAAAAACACCCCCACTTCCAGCGTCAGCTTGGGGCAGGTCTGGGCGATATTGCCGGTTTCGCCGGCCATATCGGCGCCGTTCACCGCATCCGCTGCCAGAAGGTCAATATCGACAAGCTTGGTCATGACTTACCTTTGCGGGGCGGGGCAGACGGTGCGCGCCGGGACCGGGCGCATATGGGCGCGCACCTGTGGAAGTTCGGTGAAGCGGCCCGTTTCATTTCCCCATGCACGATCTGCGGCCGGCACCCGGTCGCCGCAGCCGGCGACCAGATCGACCCGGTCGCTGGCCCGGTTGCCCGCCTTGTCGGAACCAAGGATCATCAGCCCGTTCGGCCCGAAGATCACGTTCAGTTCATAAGCGCGGTAAACCTCGGTCAGGGCCGAAACCGGCACCGGCAGCTCAGCCTGATAGGCGCGGTTGGTCTGCAATTCGATCCATTGCGCCCGCACCTGCCATTTGCCGTCCCCGCCCACATCGCGCGGCAAGCTGATCGCGCTGGAACCCGGCGCGCGCGGCATGGCGCTTTCGGCCGAACCCGACACGACCATCTCGGGCGTGGCGGCCAGCGGCGATTCGATCGCGAAATGCGTCAGCAGCACCGGCGAGGACCGATAGGCCCCGAAAGACAGCGCCAGATACTCAGCCGCCAAGGCCCCTTGCCCGCCAAAGGCCAGCAGCGCCAACGCAGCGGCCGCGGCGGTCCGGCCCAAACGAGTTGCGGCGCTGTTCATACCTGCGGGATGTCTGGTCGGTTTCATAACGGCACCTTTTTCTGCCCGGCAGTCAGGCCGGGGGGCCAGGGCGCGCCGATCATGCGCAGCTGGAAGGGGGCGCGCTGATAATCGACCAGCGTCACATTCATTGCCGTGTAGACGGCTTCCAGCCATTCGACGGCATCGGCGACCTCGTAATCCTCGATCGGGGTGCCCGCCACCTGCGGCGGCACCGGTGTCGCGGCATAGATGTCATCCTGTTCCAGCCGACCCAGCCGCGCTTGCAGCCGGTCATGCAGCGGCCGCTGTTCCGGGTCGAAGGCCTCGATCGCGGAATGGGGCATCGCAATCAGCAGATCGGCGATCTGTGTATCCGCCGGTACCGCCGAAGCACTGAGGATAAACGGAATTTCGACCGCTGCCAGCAGTGGTGACAGGAAACCAAAGCCATGCCGTTCGGACCACAGGGCCAGCTCGCCCAAATCGCCAAGACCGATCACATGGGTGTCGCCGGCAAGGTCCGGGTCGCCATGAAAGACATAGGCCATCAGCGGCTCGAACCGGCGCGGATCGACCAGCCGCAGCCGGCCACCCGCCAGACGCACCAGCCCGTAACGGCGCCAGATATCCAGAAGCAGCGGCGGCAGCCTGCCAGACCACAATGCGACGGCATCGGCAGGGGCCGGGCGCCGCTGATCGGAGGCCGCCGACAGCAAGGCTTCAAGCTGCTGCATGGGCTGTCCGTCGCCTTTGGTCAAAACCGCACTCCGATCACATGGCCGCAAAATAACGGCCTAACAGGTTTCAAATCAGGTTTATTTATTCACGCCCGATGCACGGCTATCAAGCAAAATACCACCCGCGCCACACCCGCGCCGCGCGCTGGCGATTGTGCAACACCCTGCGCCCCGTGCCGGGCTGCGGCATCAGGCATGCTTGACCCAGGCGGCAGGGACGCCCATTCAGGCGGCGCTCAGGTTCCGGCGGCATGCTGCCGGTGAAAAGGGAACACGGGAACGGCCCCCGCGCCGCAGCCCGGGCTGCCCCCGCAACTGTAAGCGGAGAGTGACGCCGATATGCCACTGGGAAACCGGGAAGGCCGGCCGAACCGCGACCCGCATAGCCAGGAGACCTGCCCGGGCGATCACCCTTTCCGCGGCGCGGGGCGCGCCACGGAGGCGGCATGATCCGCAGCGGTGACATTCTGCTGTGGGTGCAAGCCCGCAGGCTTCTGTTCACCGGGCCCCTTCACCCGAGGGTCATGCCCACAAGGAAAGACCTGTCGATGCGCATTTCATTGCTGCTGTCCGCCACCCTTCTGCCCGCCGCCGCTTTGGCGCAGGACGCCCCGATCCTGCTGGACCCGATCACCCTTTATGGCGGCCTGACCCCGATCGAGGCGCAGGCTTACGGTCGCGCCAATACCGTGCTGACCGCGCAGGATTTCCGCGAACGCGGCGTCAGCACTGTTGAGCAGGCGCTGCGCCAGGTGCCCGGCGTTTCGGTCGCCGCGTCCGGCGAAAGCAACGCCCAGATCCGCATCCGCGGGGCCGAGGGCAATCACACGCTGGTGCTGATCGACGGCGTGCGCGCCTCGGCCGGGGATCAGGAATATTTCCTGTCCGGCCTGTCCCTTGCCAATGTCGACCGGATCGAAGTGCTGCGCGGCCCGCAATCGGTGTTCTTCGGGGCGGATGCCTCGGCCGGGGTGGTCAATATCATCACCCACAAGGGCGGGGCGGGCACCGAAGCCAGCGCCACGGTCGAGGCCGGCGACGGCTGGGCCGCATCGGCCCATGTCAGCACCCGCGGCGAACGCGGCGGAATCGCGCTGAACGCTGCTGCACGCGAAGACGACGGCTATGACGTCTCGGCCGGCGATGGCGGCGATGATGACGGGCTGAACCGCGAATCGCTGCAACTTTCCGGCGATTATGCGCTGACCGACGACATCCGCGCCGGTGCCATGCTGCGCCGCGCAACCGAGGGTTACGACTTCGACGCCATCAATTTCGCCCCCACCAGCGCCCGCGACTATCTGGTCGACAGCAATGGCCATGCCGACCGCGAGGAAAAGGCCGGCCAGATCTGGCTGGAGGCCGACATGCTGGACGGCCGTCTCAGCAACCGTCTGTCCTATGACCAGACGCGCTATGAATTCGACGACCACCTATGGACGCAGGCCGAGGCCCGCACCGATATCTGGAAATTCCGCAGCATCTACGGCATCGACGGCCGCGTGGCCGAGGCCAGCCAGACCGTCGCCTTCGGGCTGGAGCAGCGGAAGGACGAAAACTCCATCGCCTCGGAAAAGCGGCGGCGGTCGAACTCGGCGGTGCTGGAATATCGCGGTGCCTTCGCCAATGGGCTGGATGTGCAATTCGGCCTGCGCCACGACAATAACGACGTTTTCAACGACGCAACCACCTGGTCGCTGGGCCTGTCCTATCAGATGCCGAACGCGCCGCTGCGGCTTCATGCCTCGGCCGGGACCGGCGTGGTCAATCCCGACTATTCCGAACTGTTCGGCGGCTGGGGCTATGTCGGCAATCCGAACCTGCGCCCCGAGGAAAATCGCGGCTTCGACATGGGCGTCGAGGCGACGCTGCTGGACGGTCGCGCCGTGGTCGACCTGACCTATTTCCACGAGGATCTGGAAGACGAGATCACTTTCTCCGGCACCACGCTGCCTGACGGCACCAACTATTACAATCAGGACGGTACCAGCAAACGCCGGGGCGTGGAAATCGCCGCCAGCCTGCAAGCCACCGACGACCTGCGTTTCGGGGCGAATTACACATATCTTCACGCCAAGGACCCCGACGGCAGTGTCGAGATCCGCCGCCCCCGCCACCAGCTTGGCCTGAACGCGGCCTGGACCTTCGCCGAGGGGCGCGGCACGCTCTCGGGTGATGTGATCTATGCCTCGGGGAGCTATGATGAAGAATTCTGGAATTACGATCCCGCAACCGGCGTGCCGAAGACGGAACTGCCAAGCTATACCGTCGTCAATGCGGCGGCGGGCTATGATCTGACCGACAAGGTGCGGCTGACGGGGCGCGTGGTGAACCTGTTCGACGAAGATTACAGCGATGTCTGGGGCTATTCAGCGCGGGGCCGGACGGCCTATGTGGGGCTGGCCGCAAAATGGTAAGACTGGCCGCCGCGCTTGTGATCACACTTGCAGGCGCGGCAGCCGCAGAACCGCAGCGGGTGGTGTCGGTGAACCTGTGCACCGATCAGCTTGCCATGCTGATCGCTGCGCCCGGCCAGCTGCAATCGGTGTCATGGCTGGCGGCGGATCCTTCCGTCTCGCTGATGCCCGATCAGGCCCGCAGCGTGGGTCTGAACCATGGCAGCGCCGAGGAGGTCTTTCTTCAGGATCCCGATCTGATCCTTGCCGGCACCTACTCGACCGGCCCGGCGACCGAGATGCTGCGCCGCCTTGGCATGCGGGTGGAAACCATGGCCCCCGCGACCTCGGTCGAGGATGTGCGCGCCGCCATCACCCGGATGGGCGCGCTGCTGGGCCAGCCCGCGCGTGCAGCAAAAGTGCTGGCGGATTTCGACGCGGATCTTGCCGCACTGCCGAAGGGCGCGCCGCGCAGGGCCACGACTTACGGCGCGAATGGCTATACCTCGGGGCCAGAAACGCTGTCCGGTGACGTAATGCGCCGCGCCGGGCTGGTGTTGCTGACCGAAGGCGCGGGCCAGATGGCGTTGGAGCAGCTGGTGATGGCCGCGCCCGAATTGATCGTGACCGGCAGCCGCTATCCCACGCCCTCGCGCGCCGAAAGTGTGCTGGACCACCCCGCCCTTGCCGCCATCCCGGCGGACCGCGCAACCGTGCCCGACCGGGACTGGATCTGCGGGTTGCCCGCCATCGTCGGCACCGCCGAAAGGCTGGCGCAATGAAGGTCCTGCTGCCGTTGAGCGCCCTGTGCGCTCTGCTGATGCTGGCCTCGCTGCTGATTGGACCGGCGGGGGCGGGTTTGGGTGGCAGCCTTGCTGCGCTGTGGTCGGGCGAGGGCGCGCTGGGTCTGGTGATGCGCGAAATCCGTGCCCCTCGGGCGGTGTTGGGCCTGCTGGTCGGCGCCTCGCTGGGGCTGTCGGGGGCGGCGATGCAGGGCTATCTGCGCAATCCGCTGGCCGAGCCGGGGCTGATCGGCGTGTCGGCATCTGCCGCGCTTGGCGCGGTGATCG
The DNA here is from genome assembly GCF_011308835.1 of Paracoccus xiamenensis. Lineage (GTDB taxonomy): Bacteria > Pseudomonadota > Alphaproteobacteria > Rhodobacterales > Rhodobacteraceae > Paracoccus > Paracoccus xiamenensis. Next base: position 99,557 of record NZ_JAAOHY010000007.1, read on the forward strand.
CGCTGCAAACCGGCTTTGCGACGGCCTTCGTGCTGGCGCTGCCCATCGCGGCGCTGGCGGGCGCGGTGCTGGCGGTAGGGCTGATCCTGATCATGGCGGGGCCGGGCGGCGGATCACTGGCGCTGATCCTTGCCGGCGTGGCGATTTCGGCGCTGGCGGGGGCGCTGACCTCGCTGGTGCTGAACCTGTCGCCCAACCCCTTCGCCGCCAATGAAATCGTGTTCTGGATGATGGGCTCGCTGGCCGACCGATCATGGCTGCACGTCGCCATCGCCGCGCCCTTCATGGCGGCGGGCGCGGCGATGCTATGGGGGGCCGGGCGCGGCCTTGATGCGCTGACATTGGGCGAGGACGCCGCCGCATCGCTGGGCATCGACCTGCCCCGCCTGCGCCTGCGGCTGGTGCTGGGCGTGGCGGCGATGGTCGGCGCGGCAACCGCCGTTGCCGGGGCCATCGGCTTTGTCGGGCTGGTGGTGCCGCATCTGCTGCGCGGCGCGGTCGGCGCACGGCCGGGGCGGCTGCTGGCGGCATCCGCGCTTGGCGGCGCGGCGCTGGTGCTGGCCGCCGACATCGCCGTACGGCTGATCCTGCCGGGGCGCGACCTGAAGCTGGGCGTGGTCATGGCGCTGATCGGTGCGCCGGTCTTTCTGCATCTGATCTGGCGACAAAGGCGGGGGCGCTGATGCGGCTGGAATTGCAGGATCTGACCGTTCGGCGCGGCACGCGCGTGACCGTAGACAGGGCCAGCCTGTCGGCAGGCCCCGGCGAATTCATCGGGCTGATCGGCCCCAATGGCGCCGGCAAGACCAGCCTGATGCGGGCGGCGCTTGGCCTGATCGCGGCCAGCGGTTCTTCGTCCCTGACGGCACTGCCCCCCGCCCGCCGGGCACTTGCCGCCGCGTGGCTGCCCCAGACGCGCGAGGCCGCATGGCCCGTCACGGCCGAGGCACTGATCCGCCTTGGCCGCATTCCCCATGCCCGCCCCGATGCCGATCCCGCCCATATCGAGGCCGCAATGGCCCGCATGGGCATCACCCATCTGCGCGCGCGCCCGGTCACCGAACTGTCGGGCGGCGAACAGGCGCGCGTCCTCATCGCCCGCGCGCTGGCACAGGACACCCCGATCCTGATGGCGGACGAACCCATCGCCGGCCTCGACCCGGCCCATCAGATCGGCGCCATGGCCACATTCCGCACGCTGGCGGATGAGGGGCGGCTGGTCATCGCATCCCTGCACGACCTTGGCCTTGCGGCGCGCCATTGCACCCGGCTGGTACTGATGGATCAGGGCCGGATCGCCGCCGACGGCCCGCCCGCAAAGGTTCTGACCCCCGCGCTGCTGGCGCAGGTTTTCGGCGTACAGGGCTATTTCGCCGAGACCCCGGAGGGCCCGGTCTTTCAGCCCTTGCGTCTGACCGCGCCATGAAAAAGGGGCCGGTTTCCCGGCCCCCTGTTCCTCGCGACAAGTCGGATCAGGCGCGCAGATCGAAACGATCCGCGTCCATCACCTTTGCCCATGCGGCGACGAAATCGCGCACGAACTTTTCCTTGTTGTCGTCCTGGCCGTAAACCTCGGCATAGGCGCGCAGGATCGAGTTCGAGCCGAAGACCAGATCGGCGCTGGTAGCAGTCCATTTCACCGCACCGGTCTTGCGGTCGCGGATTTCATAGATGCCACCCTCGGCCGGGGCCCAGACGTTGCTCATATCGGTCAGGTTGACGAAGAAGTCGTTCGTCAGCGCGCCCTCGCGATCAGTGAAAACGCCGTGCTTGGTGCCGCCATGGTTGGTGCCCATGACCCGCATCCCCCCGATCAGCGCCGTCATTTCCGGCGCGGTCAGCCCCAGAAGCTGGGTGCGGTCCAGCAGCATTTCCTCGGGCGAGACGACATATTCCTGCTTCGCCCAGTTGCGATAGCCATCGGCCAGCGGCTCCAGCGGGTCAAAGCTTTCGGCGTCGGTCTGCGCGTCGCTGGCATCGCCGCGACCCGGCGAGAACGGCACATTGACCTCGACGCCCGCGGCCTTCGCCGCCTGCTCGACCCCCAGATTGCCGGCCAGCACGATCACATCCGCCAGCGAGGCCCCGCTGTCGGCCGCGATCGGTTCCAGCACCGACAGGACGCGGGCCAGACGTTCGGGCTCGTTGCCTTCCCAGTCCTTTTGCGGGGCCAGACGGATGCGCGCGCCATTGGCACCGCCCCGCATGTCGGATCCGCGATAGGTCCGCGCGCTGTCCCAGGCGGTCGAAACCATATCCGACAGCGAGAGGCCCGAGGCAGCAATCTTCGCCTTCACCGCTTCGACGTCATAGGCGGTACTGCCCGCCGGAACCGGGTCCTGCCAGATCAGTTCCTCGGCCGGGACATCGGGGCCGATATAGCGCGGCTTCGGCCCCATGTCGCGATGGGTCAGCTTGAACCAGGCGCGGGCGAAGGCGTCGCTGAAGGCGGCGGGATCCTTGTGGAACCGTTCCGCGATCTCGCGATAAATCGGATCGACCTTCATCGCCATGTCGGCATCGGTCATCATCGGATTAACCCGGATCGTCGGATCCTCGGCATCAACCGGCTTGTCTTCCTCGGCGATCGAGACCGGCTCGTACTGCCATGCTCCGGCGGGGCTTTTCTTCAGCTCCCACTCGTGGTTCAGCAGCATGTCGAAGAAGCCGTTATCCCATTTCGTCGGGTTGGTGGTCCATGCGCCTTCGATGCCGCTGACGACGGTGTTGCGGCCAATGCCGCGCTTGCCGGTCTTGTTCAGCCAGCCAAGGCCCTGATCGGCCAGATCGCCGGCTTCGGGGGCCGGGCTCAGATCCTCGGCGCGACCATTGCCGTGGGACTTGCCGATGGTGTGGCCACCAGCGGTCAGGGCCACGGTTTCCTCGTCATTCATGGCCATGCGGGCGAAAGTTTCGCGGATCTGCGCGGCGGTCTTCAGCGGGTCGGGCTTGCCGTTCACGCCTTCGGGGTTCACGTAGATCAGCCCCATCTGCACGGCGGCCAGCGGGTTTTCCATCGTCTCGGGCGCGTCGACATTGTCATAACGCGCATCCGACGGGGCCAGCCATTCCTTTTCGGCACCCCAATAGACGTCCTTTTCAGGCGCCCAGATATCTTCGCGGCCAAAGGCGAAGCCAAACGTCTTCAGGCCCGCCACCTCATAAGCGATGGTCCCCGACAGTGCGATCAGGTCAGCCCAGCTGATCTTGTTGCCGTATTTCTTCTTGATCGGCCACAGCAGGCGGCGGCCCTTGTCGGTGTTGGCGTTGTCCGGCCAGCTGTTCAGCGGCGCGAAACGCTGGTTGCCGGTGCCAGCACCACCGCGGCCATCGGCCAGGCGATACGACCCGGCCGCGTGCCATGCCACCCGTGCGAACATGCCAACATAGCTGCCCCAGTCGGCCGGCCACCAGTCCTGGCTGTCATTCATCAGCGCGCGCAGATCGGCCTTCAGCGCCTCGACATCCAGCGACTTCACCGCGGCGCGATAATCGAAGTCGGGACCCATCGGGTTGGTCTTGCTGTCATGCTGGCTGAGAATGTCCAGATTCAGCGTTTTCGGCCACCAGCTGGTAACCGATTCGCCTGCCTCGGTGTTGCCACCATGCATGACCGGGCATTTGCCGCCCGAAACATTGTTTCCGTCCATTTTCATCTCCTGGCTGGCTGGTGCGGGCCGAAAATGCGGCCCGACCGGCGCGGCTTGCGCCATTTCGTTCGGCGCGCAGACTAGCAGGACAGAACAATAATGAATAATTGCATTTTCTTACGGATACGATAAGCTCCGCTGATGCAATCCTTGACCATGAAGCAGCTGCGTTATTTCGAGGCTCTGGCCCGCACCGGCCAGTTCGGCCGCGCGGCCGAAGATTGCGCGATCACCCAGCCTGCACTGTCCATGCAGATCAAGGAACTGGAAATTCTGGTCGGCGCGCCGCTGGTTGAACGCGGCGCGCGGCAAGTGCGTCTGACCGCGCTTGGCCAGCAATTCGCCGCCCGCGCCCGCGACATCCTGCGCGCCGTTGATGAGCTGGGCGAACTGGCCCGCGCCGATGGCGAAACCCTGTCCGGCCCCTTGCGCATCGGTGTGATCCCGACGGTGGCCCCCTATCTGCTGCCGCGCCTGATCCAGTCCCTGCAACGCCAGTTCCCCGGCCTCGACCCGCAACCGCGCGAAACGGTGACACAGCGCCTGATCGAGGACCTGCTGGAATCGCGGCTGGACATCGCCATCGTGGCCTTGCCGGTGTCTGAACCGGCGCTTGTGGAAACCGCGCTGTTCGACGAGGAATTCGTACTGGTCCGCCCGCTGGCCGATGCCGACAGGCCGGTACCCAATGCCGAAGGCCTGCAACAGATGCGCCTGCTGCTGCTGGAGGAAGGCCATTGCTTCCGCGATCAGGCCCTGTCCTTCTGCAAGCTGCCCGCACCCGCCCGCGGGCTGATGGAGGGCAGTTCGCTGTCAACGCTGGTCCAGATGGTCGGCGCCGGGATCGGCGTCACCCTGATCCCCGAAATGGCGGTCGAGGTCGAAACCCGGATGGCCGGCGTCGCCGTGGCGCGGCTTCCGGTTCCACGCCCCAGCCGCACCATCGGCATGGTCTGGCGCAAGTCGAACCCGCTGGCCGACCGCTTCGCCCAGATCGCCCAGATCGTCCGCGAGATCGGCCAGACCCCGGTCCAGCCGATGCTGCGGAATTAGGGCTCAGTCTTCCCCGGCCGCCTGCCCCAGCGTCCAGTAATTCGACAGATCGACCTGATCCGGGTCCAGATCGGCCCCGTCCAGATGCGCGCGAAGCGCCGTAATGGCCGCCCGCTCGCCCCCCGCCCAGATATAGGTGCCGCGCGGCGGGACGCTGGGGATCAGCCGGGTCATCGCCTCGGCATCGGTCTCGTCATAGGGGTGCCACTGGATCTGCGCCGCCTTCGGTGCCGTCAGCGGGATCTGCGCGTCGGGCGATCCGATCAGGATATGGGCGGTGACGGCGGCATCTTCGGGCAACATTTCCAGCCAGTTGGCGATGGCCGGCAGCGCGGTTTCGTCGCCGATCAGCAGATAGCTGTCGGCCTGCGGCAGCAAGACCGATACGCGCGGCCCGCCCAAGTGCAACTGCTGCCCCACCTGCACCTGCGCGGCCCAGCCCCCCGCAGGTCCATGGCCATGCAGCACAAAGTCGATATGCAACTGGCCCGAGGCCGGATCGAAGCCGCGCGGCGTATATTCGCGCGACACCACCGGCGGATCCTGCGGCCAATGCAGCCGGCCATCGCCCTGCACCGGCAGGCTCAGCACACCAGTGTCAGGGTCGCGCAAGAACAGCTTGATGTGATCGTCGGGGCCGGGGCTTTCAAAGCCGGGATGGCTGCGGCCATCGGCTTCGAAGGCAGACAGCTGCGGCCCGGCCAGCGTCACGCGGCGCATCCGGGGCGACAGATCGGTGACGGCCACCACTTCCAGCGCGCGCAAGGTGATGGGAAAACGGCGTTTTTCGGGGGCAGTCATCAATCTCTCCGCAGATAATCAGCCTTGCGCCAATCCGATGCGGCGCGACAGACGGCCTTCAAGGGCCTGGAAGCCCTCATAGATGAGAATTGCCAGAAGGCCCACAACCAGACCGCCCTGAACGACGAATGCAGTGTTAGAGGATAAAAGCCCCGCGATAATGACCTCGCCCAAGGTTTTCGCCGCAACGGTGGACCCGATGGTCGCCGTGGCAAGCGAGATCACCGCCGACAGCCGCACGCCCGCAAGGATCAAGGGCATCGCCAACGGCAACTCGACCTGCCACAGGCGCTGACGCGGGGTCATGCCCATGGCGCGGGCGGCCTCGGTCACCTCGGGGCGTTGGTTGGTCAGCCCGGTCAGCGTGTTTTCGAAGATCGGCAGCAGTCCATACAGAAACAGCGCCACCAGCGTCGGCCCGGCACCGAAGCCCATCATCGGCACCGCCAGCGCCAGCACCGCGACCGGCGGAAAGGTTTGCCCGACCGACGTGACCGTCCGCGCCAATGGCAGAAATTCGCGCCCCGCAGGCCGGGTGACCAGCACCCCCAGCGCCACCGCCACCAGCGTTGAGGCCGCCACCGCCAGCGCCACCAATCCCAGATGCGACAAGGTCAGGCTCAGCAGGCTGGTCTGGGTATAGATCGCGGGGGCGTTGTTCTTCGTCAGCGGCTGGAACAGCCCGGCAAAACTGTCGGGGCTGATCAGAAACGCCAGCAGGAACAGCACCGCCAGCCCCAGAAGCAGCCGCGCGATCATCGGGCAGGACTTCCGGCAGAGGCCCGCGCCGCAGACCCGATGTCGGCGCCGGCGGCACGTTCGCGCAGGGCGGCCAGCGTGACCACGCCACCGCCATCGACCGGCAGGCGATCGCGCCCGGTCCACAGGCAATCGGCAAGGGCGTCGCGAAGGCTCGCCTCGGCCGAGATGGGCGCCCCCGGCGCCTCGCCCGGCTGGACCAGATCGGCCACGCGCGACAGTGACAGCAGGCGGAATGGCCGCTCACCCGTGCCGATCAGCTCTTGCACGAAGGGGGTTGCGGGGCGGGTCAGGATCTCGGCCGGGGGGGCATATTGCAGCAGCCGCCCCTTATCCATGACCGCGATCCGGTCGCCAAGTGCGACGGCCTCCTCCATGTCATGGGTGACGATCACCAGCGTGGTGCCCAACCTGCGTTGCAGGGCGCGCAGATCCTCCTGCGCCTTGGCGCGGATCACCGGATCCAGCGCGCCAAAGGGTTCGTCCATCAGCAACAGTTCGGGCCGCGCCGCCAGCGCTCGGGCAACGCCGACGCGCTGCTGTTGGCCGCCGGACAATTCATGCGGCATGCGGTCGCGGAACTGGGTGGGGTCCAACTGGAACATCGCCAGCAGCTCATCAACGCGGGCGCGGATCTCGGCCTCGGGCCAGTTCAGCAGGCGCGGCACGGTGGCGATGTTCTGCGCAACGGTGCGATGCGGAAACAGCCCGTGGCCCTGAATGGCATAGCCGATACGCCGACGCAGCAGATAGGGCGCGATCGCGGCGGTGTCCTGCCCGTCGATCAGCACCCGGCCGGCACTGGGTTCGACCAGCCGATTAATCATCCGCAACAGTGTCGTCTTGCCAGAGCCTGAGGTGCCGACAAGCGCCGCGATCTGCCCGGTTTCCACCGTCAGGCTGACATCGTCGACCACGGTATTGCCGTCATAGCGCTTGGTCAGGTTCTGGATCTCGATCATGCGTCGGTCCTTTCGGTTCGGGCGGGCTCCAGCGTCTCGACCAGCAGATCAAGCGCGATGCCGGCAACCAGCGCCAGTGCAATGGTCGGCAGCGCGCCCAGCAAGACGAGGTCCATCGCCGTCTGGTTCAGGCCCTGAAAGACAAAGGTGCCAAAGCCGCCGCCGCCGATCAGCCCGGCGATCACGGCAAGGCCGATATTCTGCACCAGCACGATCCGCACTGCGGTGAGGATCACCGGAAGCGCCAGCGGGAACAGCACGCCGCGCAGCACCTGGCCTTCGGTCATGCCCAGCCCGTAAGCCGCATCGCGCGCCGCCGCAGGCACCCCGCGCAAGCCCACCAGCGTGTTCGACACCACCGGCAGCAGCGAATACAGAAACAGCGCTACCAGCGCCGGAAAGATGCCGATCCCGGCGATCCCCAGCTCGGCGGCACCGGGCAGGTTCGCCGCGATCCAGCCGAAGATCGGGATCATGATCCCGAACAGCGCCAGCGACGGGATCGTTTGCAGGATGTTCAGCACGCCCAGCACCGCCCGGCGCAGGCGCGGCAGCAGGTAGATGCCGGTGCCGATGGGCAGCCCGACCAGCAGCGCGCCCCCCAACGAGCCGAAGGCCAGCACCAGATGCCGCCCGGCCTCGCGCCAGAACAGGTCCTTGCGGGCCTCGTATTCGCGCATGACCGACACGCCGTCCAGCCAGCCCGACCACAGCACCCCGCCAATCACCACGATCGCTGCCGCCAGCAGCAGCCAGCGCCGCGCAAGGGTCAGCCGCAGCCGCGACAGCGCATCGGTGGCCATCAGCGCAAAAGCCAGCAGCAGCAGCCAGAACCCCGCTGCTGGCGCGACCCGCGCCATGGTGTTGCCTTCCGGCGTCAGAAACCGGGCGGCCGCACCCAGCGCCAGCAGCACCGCCACCACGCCGCCAGCGCCAAGCGCCAGCCGCAGCGTCATTGGCAACCGGCCAGAGATGCCCGCGATCAGCGCCAATGCCAGCAGGGCCATCGCCCCCCAGCCAAGCGGACCGATCGCCGCGCCCAGCAAAACGCCCTCGCCCAGCACGATGCGGTTGGCCTTGAACTGCACCAGCGGCAGCGCCAGCCCCGCAACGCCGATCAAGGCGAACAAAAGCCCCGGCCGGCTAAGTGGCCGGGACGCGGGCCGCGCAGATGGGATCGGCATATCGGTCATCGTGTCGCGATCAGCGAAACGCGCGGGCGGCGCGCAGCACGCCGCCCCGCCGGCATCACTTCAGGATGCCCTTCTGGGTCAGGTAGTCCTTGGCGACCGCATTGGCGGGCTCACCGCCGACCTGGATACGACCGTTCAGCTCCTGCAGGGTGACCAGATCCAGGCCCTCGAAAATCGGGTTCAGCACCTCGGCGATCTGGGGGTGTTCGGCCAGCACCTCATCACGGACGACGGCGGCGGGCTGATAGACCGGCTCGACCGCCTTGTCGTCTTCCATCACCACCAGACCAGCGGGCGCGATGCCGCCATCGGTGCCGTACACCATGGCCGCGTTCACGCCCGAGGTCTGCTGCGCCGCCGCCGCGATGGTCGCCGCCGTGTCACCGCCGGACAGCTGCACCAGCTGATCCGGCGTCAGTTCAAAGCCGTAGGTCGACTGAAATGCCGGCAGCGCGGCGGGCGAGGTCACGAACTCGGTCGAGGCGGCCAGCTTCACCTCGCCGCCATCGGCCACATATTTGCCGAAATCCGACATGGTTTTCAGGCTGCCGCCATCGGCCATGTCCTGCCGCACGGCAATGGCCCATGTATTGTTGGCGGGCGAAGGCGCCAGCCATGTCAGCCCGGCGGGCTTGTCCAGTTCGGCCGCGCGGGCATAGCCTTCGGCGGCGTTTTTCCAGACGGGACTGTCGGCCTCATTATGAAAGAACGCCGCGTTGCCGGTATATTCCGGGTAGATGTCGATCTGGCCCGAGGTCAGCGCGTCACGCACGATCGGCGTGCCGCCCAGTTGCAGCTTGTCCTGCACCGGCAGACCGGCATTTTGCAGCGCCAGGAAAATGATGTTGCCCAGCAGGCCGCCTTCGGTGTCGATCTTCGAGGAGACAACGATATCCTTGGCAGAGGCGGCACCAGCGGCCAGCCCGATCAGGGCGGCGGCGGCCAGGGTAGTGATGCGCGTCATAGCATTTGCTCCTGTTGCGGTAGCGTTGCGGCATTGCGTTCAAGTTCCGATCCCGGCGCAATCCCCAGAATGTCATCAAATGGCGAGAACGGCGCAAGATCAAGCAAATCCGCCTGCAAACCGGGCTGGCACAGTGCTTCCCTGATCGCCGTGATCCCCGCCGATTGCGGAATATCCCGCGTCAACGTCGGGACATGCTTTCGGGTTTCGCCGTAAAGGCGTGCGACCACACCCGGCGCCGGTGTCGCGCCGCACAGATCCAGCGCCTGCGCCGACAGGATCGCCTCGACCGCCTGCAGCCAGTCGAGCGCATCCAGTTGTTCGGCCAGCCGCCACGCGGTTAGCGATATGAATGCGGCCTCATCCTCCAATCCGGCGGCAACAGCTTGATTCAGGACAGAAACCGGAGCCGAGGCGTCCGTGACCCGCACAACCTGTTCCAGCGCCAGCTTCATGATCGGGCCATAGCCGGTCGCGATCACGCCGGGCGGCACCAGATTGACGGGCAGCCCGTCCAGTTGGCCATTCACCATCAGCAGGCAACGGTTGAACGCATTGCGCGCCAGATGCGCCAGCGCAAGCTGGACTGACGACAGCCGCATCGACAGCGACAAAAGCAGGCTTCCGCCCGAGGTGACGACACGCCCCGCGACGACGATGGGGTTATCGTCGACATGCGCCGTTTCGGCGCGAACGGCATTGCCAGCTTCCAGTAAGGCATTGGCCGAGGCCCCGAAAATCTGCGCGATCATGCGGGCCGAAAGCGGGTCATGAACACGCTGCGAGACCGGCCAGTCACAGCCGGCGGAATTGGTCGTCAGCCAGCGCGCGACCCAGCGTTCTTGCGGCAGGCCGTTATATTCGGCGGCCAGCCAGACATCGCGGTTCTGACCCATCGCCTGCGCCGCTGTCAGCGCCAGTGCCATCTCGCGGCGCAGGGTGCGGCCGGCGCGGATGATGTACAGCGCGGCTTTTGCCAGCCCGAATGAATTCGTGGCAACTGCCGCCAGCCCTTCGCGCGGCTGCATCGTATAGGGGGCCATCCCGGCTTGCGCGAAAGCCTCGGCGGCGGGCATCGCGCGCCCCTTCAGCCGCGCCATCCCCTCGCCCGCCATGACGGTGGCCAATTGCCCCATCTGGCCCAGATCGGCTGCCCCCGCAGTTCCCCGCACATTCATCACCGGCATCAGGTCGCGGTCCAGCATCTGTTGCAGAAAGCGCACGAAACCGACCGTGACCCCGACCTGCCCGGTCAGCAGCGAGTTCAGCCGCAGCACCATCGTCAGCCGCACGATCCCCGCGTGCACCTCTTCGCCGACGGCGACCTGATGGGCAAATGGCAGCGAGCGGGTGTATTCCAGCATCTCGCGCCCTTGCTGTTCAACGTCCTTCAGCGCACCGACGCCCGTGGTCGAGCCATAGATTCGCTGCCCATCCTTCAGCGCCGCAAGAAAACTGTCGCGCCCCGCCTGCACGCGATCAATCGCGGCGTCTGAAATGGTGATCCGCCCTTCGCCCGCAGCGATCCGCGACAGCGTCGCAAGGTCGATTTCCGCCCCATCCAGGACGATCTGGTCAGCACTCACATTTGCCTCGTAAGAATTTGCGCCATGTTGGCGCGCCCGGCCGAGCTGTCAACCAGTGCGGCACGCCGCAATATCACACGATCCTGACACAGGTAATATCACAGAAATTTACTCGGACACTGGACCACCCGGCGGCGCGGGTCTAGAACCGGCCCGTCGCGTGAAGCCAGCGCCCAGCCACACGCAAACCGCAAAAGGAAACGCCATGCGCCGTTTTGCCGTCTCATTGCTTGCCGCCGCCTCGATGGTGACCGCTGCCCTCGCCGAGGAGGTCGCGATCACCACCGCACAGGGCGAGGTGACCGTCAACGCACCGCCCGCGAAGGTCGTGGCCTTCGACGTCGCCGCCATCGACACGCTGACCGCTTTGCAGGTGCCGCTGGCGGGCGTGCCGGACAATCTTTACATCCCGGCGCTGAAGAACAATCCGGCGCTGAAGGTGGACACCGTCGGCACCCTGTTCGAACCCGATCTGGAAAAGCTGGCCGGGCTGGCGCCTGATCTGATCGTGGTCGGCAGCCGCTCGGCCGCGCAGAAGGGCGCGGTGGAACAGGTTTCGCCAACGATCGACATGACCATCGGCCCGGACATGATCCCCGAGGCAGAGGCCCGTCTGGCCGCCTATGGCACCCTGTTCGACAAAACCGCCGAGGCAGACGCCCTGAAAGCCGCGCTGGATGAAAAGCTGGCCACGCTGAAGACCGCCGCCGAAGGCAAGGGCACGGCGCTGATCGTGATGACCAACGGACCGAAGCTGGCGGCCTATGGCACCGGCTCGCGCTTTGGCTGGCTGCATGACCAGACCGGGCTGCCCCCCGCCATCGCCGATCTGAACGCAGAGGAAGGTCATGGCAACGTCCTGACGCACGAAGCCATCGCCCAGGCCAACCCTGACTGGCTGCTGGTGCTGGATCGCGGCGCCGCCGTGGGCGAAGACGGCCAAAGCGCCGAGGCGACCCTGAAATCGCCGCTGGTCGAGGGCACAAATGCCTGGAAAAACGGCAATGTCGTCTATCTGCCCGCGGCAGAGCTGTATATCGGCGGCGGCGGCTATGGCTCGTTGGTCGCTGTGGTCGACACCCTGACCGAGGCGCTGTCGAAGTGAAACACCCGCTCGGCGTGACGGTGGCGGCCCTGGTGCCGCTGACGCTGGCCAGTCTGATGACCGGGGCCGCCAGCATCGACGTCTTCGCCGCGCCGAGCGACCCATGGGCCATGCTGGTCCTGATGGAATCGCGCCTGCCGCGTACGCTTGCGGTGCTGCTGACCGGCGCGGCGCTTGGCGTCGCGGGTATGCTGTTGCAGGCGTTGGTGCGCAACCGTTTCGTCGGCCCCGACACCGTCGGCACCGGCGAAAGCGCGGCACTCGGCCTGCTGGCGATCACGCTGCTGGCACCCGCCGCGCCGATCTGGCTGAAGATCCTGACCGCCGCCGCCGCCGCCATGGCCGGCACGGCGCTGTTCGTCGCGGTGATCCGCCGCCTGCCCCCGCGCGAGGTCATGCTGGTCCCGATCACCGGCATCGTGCTGGCCGGGGTGATCGGATCCATCGTGACCTATATCGCCTGGCAGACCGACCTGATCCAGCTGATCACCACCTGGCTGATGACGGGCGAGTTTTCCGGCGTCATCGCCGGACGCTATGAGGTGCTGTGGATCGCCGGGGCGGCAGCCGGGCTGGCATGGTTTGCCGCCGACCGCTTCGCCATTCTGGGTCTGGGCGAGGAGGTTGCGACGGGGCTTGGCCTCGGCACAAAGGGCATCATGCGGCTGGGCTTGGCGGTGGTGTCGCTGGTCACCGCGATGGTCGTCACCACGGTCGGCATGATCCCCTTTATCGGGCTGGTGGTGCCCAACATCATCTCGCGGATCATGGGCGACAATCTGCGCCAGTCGCTGCCCATGGTCGCCGCCGCCGGTGCGGCGCTGCTGATGGCCTGCGACCTGATCGGGCGGCTGGTGCGTTACCCGTTCGAGATTCCCGTCGGCACCATCATGGGCTTTGTCGGCGCCGGTATCTTCCTGATCCTTCTGTATCGCAAGCCCGCCCATGGCTGACACGGCGCTGCATCTGACCGCGATGCCCGCAGGCCGCCGCAAGACGCGGATGCTGCTGGCGCTGTCGGTCCTGCTGGCGGCAGCTTCGGCGCTGTGGCTGTTTCAGGGTCTGGGCGAGGGCAACCGCGCCTTCATCCTGCAATTGCGCGCGGTCAAGCTGGGCGCGCTGCTTGTGGTGGCGGCGGCGGTGGCTGTGTCCACGATGCTGTTTCAGACGGTAGCGGCAAACCGGGTGCTGACGCCGTCGATCATGGGCTTCGATTCGCTGTATGTGCTGCTTCAGACAGCCATGGTCGCCGGGCTGGGTGTCGCAGGATTTGCTGCGATCCCGCAGCTGACGAAATTCCTGGCCGAGCTGGTGCTGATGTGCGGCCTTGCGGTGCTGCTGTTCGGCACGCTGCTGGGGCGCGGAACCCGCGACATTGGCCGGACCATCCTGACCGGGGTGATCCTGGGTATCATGTTCCGATCTGCCGCCGGCCTGCTGGCGCGGCTGATCGACCCCAATGAATATGCCGTGGTGCAGGCTGCCAGCACCGTCAGCTTTACCCGCGCCGACCCGGTGCTGCTTCCGATCGGGGCCGGGTTGACGGCGGCGGCGATCGGCGTCGCGCTGTGGCTGGCGCCGCGGCTGGATGTGCTGGCACTTGGCCGCGATACCGCCGTGTCGCTGGGGCTGCGCCATGGCCGCATGGTGGTGGTGACACTGGCGCTGGTGGCGCTGCTGGTATCCGTCGCAACGGCGCTGGTAGGGCCCCTGTCTGTCTTCGGCTCACCCGCGTTTTTCGGGCTGGTTATCGCCGGTCTGGCCCATGCGCTGGCGCGCAGCCATCGCCATGACGTGCTGCTGCCCGCGGCGGTGCTGATCGCGGCGAATATCCTTGTGATCGGACAAATGGTGTTCGAGCGCCTGCTGGGCCAGCAGGCGGCGCTGTCGGTGGTGATCGAGTTCGCCGGCGGGCTGTTCTTCCTGTATCTTCTGTTGAAGGGTCGCATCCGATGATCCAGCTGTCCGGCATCAGTCACCGCATCGGCGGCGCTCCGATCCTGAACGACATCACGGCCGAGCTGCCGCGCGGCAAGCTGACCGCACTGATCGGGCCGAATGGCGCGGGCAAGTCCACCCTGCTGCGCCTGATCGGCCGGTTGGAGCCGTTGCAGCAGGGCAGTATCCACATCGACGAGATGGACCTGACGCGGACGCCCTCGGTCGATCTGGCGCGACGGCTGGCGGTGTTGGGCCAGCAGACCCAGATCGCCAGCCGGCTGCGCCTGTCGGATCTGGTCGCCTTCGGCCGCTGGCCCCATCATCAGGGCCGCGCCACCGCGCGCGACCGCAAGATTACCGCTGAGGCACTGGAAACATTCGGACTGGGTGATCTGTCGCACCGCTTTCTGGACGAAGTATCGGGCGGGCAGGCGCAGCGGGCCTATCTGGCGATGACCTTCGCGCAGGATACCGACTGGTTACTGCTGGACGAGCCGCTGAACAATCTGGACATGTCACATGCCCGCGGGCTGATGTCGCGGCTGTCCGGGCTGGTCGGCAGCGCCGGCAAAAGCGTGGTGGTGGTGGTTCACGAGGTGAATTATGCCGCCGCCTGGGCCGATCACATCGTGGCGCTGAAGGATGGCCGCATCGCCGCCACCGGTACCCCAGACGAGGTTTTGAACGCAGGCACCCTCAGCGCGCTTTACGACACCGAGATCGAGGTTGCCCGCCATCAGGGCCGCCCCCTTGTGCTGCATCACTAAGGGCCGCCGCGCGCGCTTTGAGGGCCGAAGCTAGGGGCGGGATCGGACGGCTCGACTGGACGCTGGGGCCAGCGTTTATTAACTGCAAGATCACGGGGCCGCCGAAAGGATGGTCATGCAACGGATGAAAGCGGGGAAAATGTCGGCCAGCCAACCAATCGCGCTGCAACTCGACCGGGTGTCGCGCCGCTTTGGCCGGCACGAGGTTCTGTCGGACATCTCGCTTGTGGTGCCGCATGGCGGGATCACCTGCCTGCTGGGCGAATCGGGTTGCGGCAAATCAACGCTTCTGGGGCTGATTTCAGGCATCGACCGCCCTGACGGTGGCAGCATCGCCATGGCCGGCCAGCAGGTCGCGGGTCCCCAGGCCTTCGTCGCGCCCGAGGCCCGCAATGTCGGTTTCATGTTTCAGGACTACGCGCTGTTCCCGCATCTCAGCGTCGCCGACAATCTGGCCTTCGGGCTGCGCGGACTGCCAAAGGCCGAACAGCAGGCCCGCATCGCCGAAATGGCGCAGCGCATCGGCATTGCCCATCTGCTTGGGCGCTATCCTCATGCGCTGTCGGGCGGCGAACAGCAGCGCGTGGCGCTGGCGCGGGCATTGGCGCCCGAACCCGGTATCCTGCTGATGGACGAACCTTTTTCGAACCTCGATCAGGGCCTGCGCGAGCGGGTCCGCCGTGAAACCGTCGAGATCCTGAAATCGCTGGACGCCACCGCGATCATCGTCACCCATGATCCGCAGGAGGCCATGGCGGTGGGCGATCAGGTGGTGCTGATGCGACATGGCCGGGTGGAACAGACCGGCTCTCCCTATGACATCTATGATCGGCCGGTATCGTCCTATGCGGCCGAGTTCATGGGGCCTTGCAACCGCCTGACCGGGATCTGGGCCAAGGGCCATATCGAAACCCCCATCGGCAACTTCGCGGCCGATCTCGACCTGCCGGACGGGGCGCTGGCGGTGGCCTGCATCCGCCCGCAAACGCTGGCAGTGATGCGCGACGGCGACGGAATCGCAGCGCGGATCACCGGCAAGTTCTTCCTCGGCGAAAGCGAGCAGATGGATATCAGCGTCCACCCGCTGGCCCAGCCCCTGCGCATCCACAGCCATACCCGCAGCCCCATGGCCATCGGCGAGCAGGTAAAGCTGAACCTCAACGGCGCGCAGGTCCATGTTTTCGCCGAAGCAGATACCCCGTTGCCGCCAAAAAAACTTGACTAAAATCATAAGCCTCTATAGCGCCAAGCCTGAACCTTCGGCCGAAAACCGGCCCTTACCTTTACAGGAGGCTGACCATGACGATTTCCACCAAGACCCGCCTGGCGCTGTGCACTGCAACGCTGGCCCTTCTGGGCACCAGTGTCGCAGCGCAGGAACTGAACCTTTATACCTCGCGCGAACCGGGGCTGGTTGAACCACTGCTGGCGGCCTTCACCGAGGAAACCGGCATCAAGGTGAACACCGTCTTCCTGAAGGACGGGATGGCCGAACGCGTTGCGTCGGAAGGGGAATCCTCGCCCGCCGACCTGCTGATGGCGGTCGATGCCGGCAACCTGGCCGATCTGGTCGACAAGGGGCTGACCCAGCCGGTCGAATCCGAGGTACTGACCGCCGCGGTCCCCGAAAACCTGCGCGATCCGGGCAACCAGTGGTTCGCGCTGTCGACGCGCGCCCGCGTTGTCTATGCCGCCAAGGACCTGGAACTGGACAGCATCACCTATGAACAGCTGGCCGATCCGGCATGGAAGGGCAAGCTGTGCATCCGTTCCGGCCAGCACCCCTATAACACCGGCCTGATCTCGGCCTATCTGTCCCATCACGGTGCCGAAGCGACCGAGGCATGGCTGAACGGCATGAAGGCCAACCTGGCCCGTCAGGCCGGCGGCGGCGACCGCGACGGGGCCAAGGACATTCTGGGCGGCATCTGCGACATCGCGGTGGCGAACTCCTACTATGTCGGGCTGATGCGGTCGGGCAAGGGTGGCGACGAACAGCGCGCCTGGGGTGATGCGATCAAGGTGATCCAGCCCACCTTCGAAGATGGTGGCACCCATGTGAACATCAGCGGCGCTGCCGTCGCCAAGAACGCGCCGAACAAGGACGAAGCGGTCAAGCTGCTGGAATTCCTGGTCTCGGACGAAGCGCAGAAGATCTATGGCTCGGCAAACTACGAACATCCGGTCAAACCCGGTGCTGACGTCGACCCGATTGTCGCCTCGTTCGGCGAACTGAATGTCGATGCGACGCCGCTGACCGACATCGTCAAGAACCGCGCCGAGGCGAGCGCGCTTGTCGACAAGGTCGGCTTCGACAACTAAGACCAAGGGGCCGGGCAGCACTCTGCCCGGCCATTTTTCATGACCGATACCGCAGAAGCCACCGCCACTGCCCCGAGTTCTCGCCGCCGCGCCAGCCTTGGCGCGGGCTGGGTGGTGGCTTCTGCGGTGATCGCGGCGCTTGTCCTGGCGCCCGTGGGCGCGCTGATCTGGCAGGCCGCGCAGGGATCAGAGGGGCTTTGGCAGCACCTCGCGGCCTATGTCCTGCCCCATGCGCTTGGCCAGACAGCGATGCTGATGGGGGGCGTTGGGCTGCTGGTGGTGCTGATTGGCACCGGCACTGCCTGGTTGGTCACGGCTTACGACTTTCCCGGCCGCCGAGTGCTGGAATGGGCGCTGCTGCTGCCGCTGGCGGTGCCGACTTACATCGTCGCCTATGCCTATCTTGATCTGCTGCACCCGCTGGGTCCGGTGCAATCGCTGGTCCGCGACCTGCTGGGCTATGACAGCCCGCGCGAATTTCGCCTGCCCGATATACGGTCGATGACCGGGGCCATCCTGCTGCTGGGGTTGGTGCTTTACCCTTACGTCTACCTGCCGACTCGGGCGATGTTCATGACCCAGGCCGCCAGTCTGGTCGAGGTGTCGCGCACCCTGGGCACCAGCCCGCGCCAGATCTTCTGGCGCGTCGCGCTGCCGCTTGCGCGCCCGGCCATCGCCGTCGGTACCAGCCTGGCCCTGATGGAGACGCTGAACGATATCGGCGCGTCCGAGTTTCTGGGCGTCCGGTCGCTGACGATCTCGATTTATACGACATGGGTGACGCGGTCGGACCTGCCCGGCGCGGCGCAGATCTCACTGGCGCTGATCCTGCTGGTGGTGGCGCTGGTGTCGCTGGAACGTTGGGCGCGGCGGCGGCAGCAATATACCACCGGGGCACGGCGCGCGCGTCGCTTCCGACCGCAGCAGCTGAAGGGTGGTCGCGCCGCAGCCGCGCTGGCGCTTGGGCTTATGCCGGTGCTGCTGGGCTTTCTGGTTCCGGCCCTGTTTCTTGCCGTCGAGGCCTGGAAGCGCTTTCAATTCGCCGGCCTCTCGGACCGTCTGCTTACCGAGGCGCGCAACACCTTCCTGCTGTCCGCCGGCGCGACGCTGGCGGTGCTGATCTGCGGGCTGGTCATCGCCTATGCGGCCCGCGTCCTGCCCCATCGCGGCATGGCGGTGCTTGGGCGCATCGCCTCGCTTGGCTATGCGATGCCGGGGACGGTGCTGGGGCTGGGGGTGCTGATCGTCGCCGCCAATCTGGACCGGCTGGTCGACCGCACGGCGCAGGAGTGGTTTGGCGTGTCGACCGGGCTGATCCTGATCGGCTCGGGGCTGGCGCTTGGCTATGCTTATCTCGCGCGCTTCCTGGCCATCTCCATCGGCTCTATCGAGGCCGGGTTCAGCCGCATCCCGCGCAGCTATGACAATGCCGCCCGCACGCTGGGCCACGGATCGGGGGCGACGCTGCGCCGCATCCACCTGCCGCTGTCGCGCACCGCAATTGCAGCGGCGGGGCTGCTGGTCTTTGTCGACTGCATGAAGGAGCTGTCCGCCACACTGATGCTGCGGCCGCTAAATTTCGAAACCCTCGCCACCCATCTTTACGGCGAGGCCGCCCGCGGCACCTATGAGGAGGCCGCCCTTGCAGCGCTTGCCATCGTCATCGTGGGGGTGCTGCCGGTCATCCTGCTGGCCCGCGTCCGCCACGACGATCCGGGTGCCTAGCCTGCGGGCAGCAGCCCCCGCGCGATCAGCGCTGCCTCCAGTGCTGCCGGGGTGGTGAAATGCACCGCCTGCATGCCGATGCTTTCGGCACCGGCGCAGTTCGCTGCGCTGTCGTCGATGAACAGGCAATCCTGCGGCGCGAGGTCGGCACGGTCGCAGAACAACCGGAAGATCGCCGGGTCGGGCTTGACCATCCCCACCTGCCCCGAAACGACCACCGTATCGAAGGCCGTGCCCAGCCGCGGATGCGCCCAGATCCCCTCGGGCCAGGTTTCCGCCGACCAGTTTGTGATGGTATGGACCGGCCAACCCGACTGCCGCAGCCGGTCCAGCAATGCCCAGCTGCCCGCGATTGCCTCGGTCACGGTCAGCGCAAAGCGCGCAGGATAACCGGCCAGCAGCGCCCGTCGGCGGGATCGGACAACTCGGCCGCCAATTCTGCAAAAGCGGTCCCGCCATCGGCCCGCAGATTGCGCGCGCCAAATTCGGTCCGCGCCATGAAATCGGCCACCCGCGCAGTGCTGCCCAGCTCTGGCAGGAATGCGGGCACCGGATCCCAGCGGACCAGCACATTGCCAATATCGAATACGACTGCCTTCATCCGTCCCTTCCCTCATCGCCCGCCACCGGTAACCCGACCGATCGGTCAATAAATTGATAGCCGCAGGCCGATCATCTGTTATAGCTTTGCTGCATCGCGACATGCGACCTTGGGTAACCCGCCATCGACGCGCAGAAAGGCCTGACCGTGACTGACCTCGTGAAACGCGAATACCGTGACACCGCCCTGATCCTGACCATCGACAACCCGCCGGTCAACGTCATCTCGCAAGCCGTCCGCGCCGCGCTGCTGGATGCATGTGCCGAGGCGAAGGCGGCGCTGGATGCGGGCCGGATCGACCGCGTGGTGGTCACCGGTGCCGGGCGCAGCTTCGTCGCCGGTGCGGATGCCAGGGAATTCGACGGCCCGGCGCTGGAACCGCACCTGCCCGATGTCCTGTTGGCGCTGATGCAACTGCCAGCCATCGCCGCCATCAACGGCGTGGCCCTTGGCGGCGGCTATGAAATCGCGCTTGCCTGCCGCTATCGCATCGCCGCCCCCGCCGCGCTGATCGGCCTGCCAGAGGTGACGCTGGGTGTGGTCCCCGGATCCGGCGGGACGCAACGGCTGCCGCGCCTGATCGGGCTGGCGCGGGCGCTGCCGCTGGTCAGCACCGGGACCACGCTGAAGGCCAAGGCGGCGCTGGCAGAGGGTATGGTCGACGCGCTGGCGGATGACCCGCTGGCCACCGCGCTGACGCTGGATCTGTCGCAGCTTGGTCCCGCAACCGACAACCTGCCCGCGCCCGAGGCCGCGCCCGAGGCCGCCCAGGCCGCCCGCGCCAATGCCGCCAAGCGCCTGCGCGGCCAGACCGCACCGCTGAAAGCCATCGAACTGATGGAAGCCACCGCGTCACTGCCGCTGGCCGAAGGCATGGCCGCCGAACGCGCCGCCTTCCTGGACCTGCGGAAAGGCGCGCAGGCCCGCGCGCTGCGCCACATCTTCTTCGCGGAACGCGGGGCGGGGGCCTCGGCGGCGCTGAAGAAGCTGGAGCCCGCGCCGATTGATCACGTGCTGGTGGCGGGCGGCGGCACCATGGGCGCGGCCATCGCATATGCGCTGAACAACGCCGGCATCCGCATCACCCTGTTGGAAAACGACGCCGAGGCAGAGGCCCGCGCCCGCGCCAATCTGGGCAAGCTGTTCGACGAGGCCGTCAGCCGGGGCAAGCTGGACGCAGCCGAATCCGCACGGCGCCAGTCCGACACCATCGCTTTTATCCATGGCCCAGACACCCCCCTGCCCGCCGTCGACATGGTGATCGAGGCGGTGTTCGAAAATCTCGACGTCAAGCGCGCCTTGTTCGAACGCCTCGGCCGCGACCTTCCCGAAGACACCATTCTGGCCACCAATACCTCTTATCTCGACGTGAACCGCATTGCCGAGGTAGTGCCGAACCCCCAGCGTTTCCTGGGCCTGCATTTCTTCGCCCCCGCCCATCTGATGAAGCTGGTCGAGGTGATCCGGGCGGCAGATACCTCGGCGCAGACATTGGCCACCACCTTTGCGCTGACCAAGAGGCTGGGCAAGATCGCGGTCGAGGCCGGCGTATGCGATGGTTTCATCGGCAACCGCATCCTGACCCGTTATCGCCAAACTGCCGATGTGGCGCTGCTGGAAGGGGCGCTGCCCGCGCAGGTGGATGCCGCGATGGTGGGCTTTGGTATGGCGATGGGCCCGTATGAGGTGCAGGACCTCTCGGGCCTCGACATCGCCTATGCCAACCGCAAGCGCAAACGCGACGCGGGCGAGGTGTTCAAGGGCCGCTATGTTCCCGTCGCCGACCGCATGGTCGGGGATCTGGAACGGCTGGGCCGCAAGACCAAGGCGGGCTGGTACGATTACGACAGCGGCAAGCCCACCCCGTCGCAGGTGGTGGACGATCAGGTCCGCCGCGCCTCGGCCGAGGCCGGGGTGACGCGCCGCGACTTTACGGATGAAGAGCTGTCGCGCCGACTGGCCCTGTCGATGATCGCCGAAGGGGCTGACATCATCGAAGAAGGCATCGCCAATCGCCCGGCGGATGTCGATCTGGTGCTGGTCCATGGCTACGGCTTCCCGCGCTGGCGCGGCGGGCCGATGCGACTGGCCGATGAATGGGGACTGCCCGCCCTGCTGGCCGAATACGAGGCATTGGCGGCTGAAGATCCGAAAAGCTGGGCCGTTCCGGCGCTGATCCGCCGCCTTGTCGCCAAAGGCCGCAGCTTCGCCGACCTGAACGCCTGATCTTCGGGGCGGGGCCTCGTCCCGCCTTAAACCGACTCGGCGATCAGCATGACCGCGATCACCAGCAACAGCACCATAATGGTGCGGTCGAAGGCTTTGGCACCAAAGCGCCGCACCAGCGCCGCACCTATGGGCATGCCCAGAAACAGCGGCACACAGGCCAGCAGACTGAGCCAAAGGATCTGCCAGGACATGATCCCGACGCCGATCAGCGAGGGCAGTTGAATCAGCGCCATCGCCGCGAACAGCGCCGAGATGGTTGGGATGAAGCGCTCTCGCGGCAGCTGCATCGCGTGCAGATAGGTGACCGAGATCGGCGCCGAAATCCCCGCCGCGCCCTGCAATATCCCGGCCAGCAGGCCCGCCGGGACGGCAAGGCTGCGGGCGAATGCGTAGTTCAGCGCCCAATCAGGCTTCGCCATGCGGAAGCCGACATAGAACAGCGCAAGCAGCCCCACCGTGATCGACAGCCAGTGCGAAGGCAGCGCCGCCAGCAGCAGCGTCCCTAATAGCGCCCCGATTCCCGCCGCCACGACCAGCCGCAGCACAAAGCTGCGATCGGACAGATGGCGGCGAAAGCTCCACCCCTGCCAGAGGTTCGACACCAGCGCCGGCAGGGCGAAGACCGCCACGGCGAAGGGGACATCGAAATAGATGGACATGAGCGGGATGACGATCACCGGTGTGCCCGCACCAATGGCCCCTTTCAGGATGCCACCCAGAAGAAAGGCCAGCATGGCGACCAGAATGGCCTCGGTCATGGTTATAGGTCTCCGGTATGCATCGTGACGGCCAGCACTTCCTGCAGATTTCTGCCCGGTTCCAGCAGTCTTGACCAGTCGCGGCCCGGTGACAGCGCAGCTTCCGCACGCAGCATGGCAGCAATCGCGGCCCCACCCCCATTAGCGCAGCCAACTCGGCATCCCCAGCAGGTGGCTATACAGCACAGAAACCATCAGGCTGCCCGCAGCCTAAGGATCTGCCGCGCCTGCTGCCAGGTCGCGTTGGGGCAGTCGTATCTGGCGCAGATCTCAACCATGCTCTTCACCAGCGCAGCGTTGGAAGATGCCAAACGGTCACGGTCGAGTCGGGCATTGTCCTCCACTCCGACCCGCGCATGGCCGCCCGTAGAAATCGCCCAGTCGTTCAGCACGACCTTGTTTAGCCCGATCCCCGCTTTCGCGCACCAAGATGCATCTTCGCCGAACAGCCGCTTCACTGTGTGTATGTAGTAGTTGAAGACCTTATGATCGGCGTGCATGGCGTTCTGCACCTCCATGACGAATTGCACTTAGGGCGCATCGCGGATCTTGCCCGCCTTGTGCATCGCCGCTGCATGCAGGATGTGGGACAGATCAGAAACCTCAATTTCCGGCTTTACGTCGTATTTCAGCATTTCCGATGCAAGCCAGTCGACCAGCTTTGGCGCATTTTCATAAACCCCGCAGAGAAATTATTCGACCCAACCAACAGGCTGGCCATATCGGGCGCCAACGACAGCATCCCGCCCCGTACCCGACCGACACAGGAGCGCCCGCCGGTCGAGAGCTGCACGATCATGCCAGGGCAATGCTTGCCTATCCCATGGTTCAGCTCTGCGAAACGGTCGGGGTCACTGATCGGCCTGTCTTCATCGTCACGAGTATGACAGTCGCGATGGTGGCGCCGGACTCAAATGCTTCCTGGGTGGATTCGCTCTACTCGGCCAGAGTAATCGCCACGCAGATGATGCAGTGTTTTAATCAAACATCAAAAAACACCGTTCCATTTTCGCCCTGACGGCGGATTTCAAAGTGATAGACAGGCACACCGTCGCGGCCGCCGGCCCGTTTCGCGATCAACGCCGCCCGCCAGCTTTCTCATTCGATCAGGTTCTGCACCGGGTCGGGCGGGGTGCTGACCCGTTCCGAGATGTCCAAGACCAGCTTGACCCGCGCCACAACCTTCCCCGGTTTGAAGGTATGGAAATCCCATTCGCCGGTCTGGAAATCGGTGATGACCCGACCCCAGCCCCGAAATCCTTCCTCGACCTCGACGCCGCCTTCGGGGCGGGCATAGTAGCCGATGGCATTGGCCTGCTGCCTGCCGGACCTAGACCAGCGTATTCGGGGCGGGTCGCGCTTTCTCGTCCAGCATCCGACCATGGACGATGATCCGTTCGCCGGTGGGATCGCTGGGCTTGGCGCAATTCTTGATCAGCTCATCGTTGATCAGGTCAATGTCGCCTTGAACAAAGGTCGGTCCGGTAATCTCCGACACGGATTGTTGCAGCGAGATCATTGAATAGCACGGCGAACGCACAACCGTGGTATTGTAATCCGGCGTCAGCGCCGGTTGCTGACAGCAGAGGTCGCGCTGGTAGTATTTGGCGGGCCTCATTGGCTCCCCTCCATTTCGACATAGGTCTGTTCGACAACTCCGATCCGCCTGATCGCGTCAAGACGGGACATCCCTTGCCCCATCAAGACCTCAACCTGCCGCAGCTTCGATACAATCTCTTCCAGCTTTGGTCGCTTGTTTGCCATTTCTGATCCTCCGTTTCCTAAACATAACGGCAGGCCACCCAAGTGGGGGAGGATCAGGACCGCAGCGGAGCAATGGCTTTTTCGATGGTCGCGCCGATTTGCAGCGCCTCGTAAACGCCTTTAGGGATGCGGCGCTTCAATTCGGTCCAGAAGGCATGTCGGTCCAGCCCTCGGGCTGATCGGACAGCGCGCATTGGATACAATAGCGCGACAGATTGCGCGTTCCGCATCGAACGCAGCGCAAAGCCGCGCTCAGAATTGGCATAGATCAGCTCATCATGGACGGGGGCGTTTCCTACCGCACGCCCAGCCAGCCGAAGGGACAGGTCTTTTCATATTCGCGCAGCATGTTCAGCGGGATCGCCTGCCGGCTGACGCCGTGGAACCCGTCACAACCGGCGATGAAATCGCAGTCGATGCGCTGTTGTTGGCCGTGCTGCTCATAAGTGACATCAGGCCCATCGGTATCGGCGCCGTGGATGGCGACATGATCAGCTCAAACTCCGTTCTCGGGCTCGCGCCTTCGCGGGCGCGTACAGGTCGCGCGGCATCGCGGTCTGGCAATAAACGATAACCGGGGTGCCGGTCAGGGCCTTGAAATCAATGTGAAACATCTGCCCTTCCACGGCAATCTGGGTGCCGTCATGGACGAAGCCGTCGCGGTACATCAGCTGCCCCAGAAGCAGACCCGGTGACAGCCGCCGATGATGACAACCTGTATGCGCATGAATACCCTTTCCTCCGGGCCTTCCCATACGCGCAAGACTGCATATTGAAATCCGCATGGAGATTGCAGTCGCAACGTCTGCTGGTTCCCAAATCTGGCAAAGCATGGACCGCCGGATCAAGCTACGCCAATGCCGCATTCGTCAAAATCGTCCGGCCACGCAGCCTGTCTGTTCGGGCAAGGGCAGTGGGGGACCGGTTGACCCGGTGCGCCTTAGCTGACCCAGTCCGGCTGGCGCGCGGGATGGGCGTCGGCAAAGGCCGGCAGCGCCTCGGCAGCGGCGCGAATGGCGTTGAGGTGCGGGAAGGGGCTGAGGTCCAGATGAAATCGTTCGGCCGAAAACATCTGCGGAATCAGAAGGATATCGGCAAGGCCGGGGCTGTCGCCGAAAGCGAACGCACCGCCATGGCTCTGCGCCGCAGCCATCGCCTCGCATGCGGCCAGCCCCGGCGCGATCCAGTTGCGACACCATTCGTCCAACCCGTCCTGATCCTGCCCGAAATTGCCTTTCAGGTGTTTCAGCACGCGCAAGTTCTGCAGCGGGTGGATGTCGCAGGCGACGATCTGGGCAAAGGCGCGGGCATGGGCGCGGTCGGCGGGGTCGGCCGGCAGCAAGGGCGGCGCGGGATGGGTCTCATCCAGCCATTCGATTATCGCCATGGATTGCGTCA
Organism: Paracoccus xiamenensis; assembly: GCF_011308835.1. GTDB lineage: Bacteria > Pseudomonadota > Alphaproteobacteria > Rhodobacterales > Rhodobacteraceae > Paracoccus > Paracoccus xiamenensis. The sequence goes on from NZ_JAAOHY010000007.1 coordinate 125,135, forward strand.
GCCGCGTGGTTCCGGTGTCCAGCATCGGCACCAGCCCCTGCGGATTCAGATCCTGGAAGGCAGCTGCTTTCTGGTCGCCCGTGCGCAGGTTTACGGCAACGAATTCGGGCTGAATCCCCTTGAGGTTGAAGGCGATGCGGCAGCGATAGGCCGCTGAGGACCGGAAATAACCGTAGAATTTCATTGCACCCCCCATGCGTGGACGCAGCCAAGGCTATGCCGCGCGGTCCGGGCAGGCAAGCGCCGCGATGCCGGGACACGCCGGGCCGTTCCGTTTCCCGCAACCCGGCGTTCTGCCCCGGCAAGATTGACTCTGGCCCGGGATTCACTTCGTTCTGTCAGGACTATGACCGACACGAAATTTTGCGGAGGCTACTATGACGACGCTTTATTATGCCCTCGGCGCATGTTCGCTTGCGCCGCATATCGTGCTGGAATGGATCGGTGCGCCCTACGAGGCGGTGAAGGTTCAATACGGCTCAAAGGAGCTGCTGGCGGTGAACCCGGCCGGGGCCGTGCCCACCCTGCGCGAGGATGACGGCTGGTTGCTGACCCAAGCCGGGGCAATTCTGGAATATCTGGCGGAAAAACACCCCGAGGCCGGGCTGTCCGGCGGCGACACCCTGCGCCAGAAGGCCGAGGCGCATCGCTGGTCGTCGTTCTTCACCAGCGACATGCATGCGGCCTTCTGGCCGATCTTCATGCCCTTTCGCTATACCACCGACAGCAGCGATGCCGCGAAGCAGGAGGTCGTGGCGGCTGGGCAGAAGCTGGTGCAAAAGCAGTTGGGCCTGCTGAACGAACATCTGGAAGGCCGCGACTGGGTGCTGGGCGACGGGCGCGGCACGCGTTCGGTCATCGACGCCTATGCCTTCCCGATGATCCGCTGGGCGATGAAAGTCCTGCCCGAAGGCATCCAGGCCTATCCCCATGTGCAGGCACTGCATGACCGGCTGGCGGCCGATCAGGGCGTGCAGGCGGTGTTGGCGCGCGAGGCGGCCGCATGACCACCGGCATCCATCACGTCACCGCCATAACCCGGCGGGTGCAGGCCAATGTGGATTTCTACGTGGGCTTTCTGGGCCTGCGGCTGGTCAAGCAGACCGGCGGATACGAGGACGCCGAACAGCTGCACCTGATCTATGGCGATGCCGCCGGCAGCCCGGGCAGCCTCGTCACCTTTCTGGTATGGGAAGACGGGGCATCGGGCCGCACCGGGCTGGGCCAGGTGTCGGAAATCGCCTTTGCCGTGCCGCCCGACAGCATCGGCGACTGGCTGCAGCGCGCGATGGCCGCGCGCGTCCCGGTCGAGGGGCCATCGCGCGAATTTGGTGAAACCGTGCTGCGGTTGAAGGACCCCGACGGGATCATCGTCAAGCTGGTGGGCGTGGATATGCCCGCCACGGCGCCCTTGCCAGACCCGAGCGCCCCCACCCGCATCCGCGGGGTCACGCTGCTGACCGACAATCCCGATGCCACCCGCGACTTCACGGCCCGCTTCGGCTATCGCCCCGACCGGGCCGAGGGGAACACCCATCGCATGGTCTCGGATCGGGACGCAGTCGATGTGCGTGACGCGCGCGGCTATTTCCCCGGCATTCCGGGGGCTTCGATCTTCGATCACGTCGCTTTCCGTGCGCCGGACGTGGACGCGGTACGCCAGATGCGGTTGTCGCTGAAGGATGCGGACAGCATCACCAATGTTCACGACCGCAAATATTTCATGTCCCTCTATGTGCGCGAGCCGGGCGGGACGCTGTTCGAATACGCAACCGACGCCCCCGGCGTGACCGTCGACGAGCCGCTGGAACATCTGGGCGAGACATTGTTCTTCCCGCCCGGAAACGAAGCCCGCGCCGCCGATCTGGCGGTGATGCTGCCGCAATTCGCCCTGCCGGGCGAGGAAAGGATGCCGATGCGCGACCTGCCCTTCATCCACCGCTTCCACACGCCCGAAAACCCCGACGGCAGCACCATCGTGCTGCTGCACGGCACCGGCGGGAATGAAACCGACCTGATGCCGCTGGCCGCACGCCTGAACCCGCGCGCGACGCTGTTGGGGGTGCGCGGCCGCTCGACCGAGGAAGGCATAAACCGCTGGTTCCGCCGCTTTGACGCGGTGACCTATGACCAAGCCGACATCGCCGCGGAATCCGAGGCTTTTGCCGCTTTCGTCGACGGCGCGATCCGGGGTTACGGCCTCGACCGCGACAAGCTGGTCTTCCTTGGTTATTCCAACGGCGCCAACCTGCTGGGAGCGATCATGCAGCTGCATCCGGGCGTGGTCACCCGCGCGTTGCTGCTGCGCGGCGTGCAGGTGCTGGAAGATCCGCCGGGAGCCGAACTGGCCGGCACCCACGTTATGATGCTGAACGGTGCCCGCGACCCGTTCAGCCGTATGGCCCCGGCACTGGAAACGGCGCTCATGGCCGGCGGCGCGGAGGTCGACGCCCGCACCATCGAGGCGGGGCACGAGCTCTCTGCCCAGGATCTGGCCCTTGGGTCGGAGTGGTTGGACGAACACGGGGCGAGCGTTTGATCGCGGCGGCGCGAACCGGCAGAAGATCTGGCCCCTTGCCGGCGCGGCTTGCCAATCACAGCCGCCGAGAGCCGGGATGCGTGGATTATGGATATTTCCGCCAGAGTGAAGAGTTCACCGTGATCGCGCATTCGGCCACCCCCGAGGCCGAGGCGGCACGCAATGACACAGCTTGCCTGCGCGCGATCCTGCCACTTCCGGACCGCCGCAGTCAGGCCTCCCGATGGCGGCGGATCGCTTGAGCGCGCTTACAGCGTCGCCGAAAAGCCGCTGACGAAGTCGCGCAGCGCCGCCTTGGTGCGGTCGTCGGTCAGGTCGCCGTTTTCGTCGAACAGCTTGCCCGCGCCCGAGACCATCATCCGACCTTCCGACCAGAGCCGCGACTTGAGCGTGCGCAGCACCGGCAGCCAGCCATTCTGCGCCAGGACCGTGCCAAAGCCGCCCGGCGATGCCCCCAGAACCGCGACCGGCTTGCCGACGAAATAGGCCAGCCCCGGCCCGCGCGACATCCAGTCGATGGCGTTCTTGAATACGCCCGGAATGCCGTTGTTGTATTCCGGCGTTACCAGCAGCAGCCCATCTGCCGCCTGCAGCTGCGCCTGAAGTCGCTCGACCGAGGCCGGGAGGCCGTGGGCCGCTTCCTCATCGGCATTGTACAAAGGCACGTCCCGAATTGATCCGATCTCGATCTCGGTCCCATCGGGTGCGAGGTCGCGGGCGGCACGCAGCAACCCTGCATTGAAGGAACCTTTGCGGAGGCTACCGGACAGTCCAAGAATCTGAGGCATCGCACTCTCCTGCACAGGGGCTTTGCCCCGTATGTTACTGACTGGGCGGGAAAAATTTATCGCGCGCGGACGGGCAAGCTTTTGGGCCTGCCCGCCGGAAACATATCGCCGCCGGAGAGTTTCCGACGGCGCACTCGTTACTTGGTCACGGGGTTCAAGCGCTGTAGCAGCCCTTTGGTTCCACCTGCTGCCTGCGGGCAAGTGCGACAAGTGACAGTGCCGCAACAGCCAGAAGCCCCCCGGCCACAGGTACCGACGCATAGCCATAGCCAAGGGCGATGACCGCACCACCGACCGCCGCGCCGATGGCGTTGCCCAGGTTGAACGCGCCGATATTGATTGAGGAGGCGAGGCCAGGCGCCTCGGCTGCGGCCTGCATAACGCGCATCTGCACCGGCGGTACGATGGCAAAGGCGGCGGCCCCCCAGACCAGCAGCGTGATCGCGGCCAGTATCTTGCTGGTTAGAAGTACCGGCATGGCCAGCATGATCAGCGCCATCACCGAAAGGATGATGACCGCGGCGCCTTCAGGCGACCAATCGGCCAGCTTGCCGCCCAGCCAGTTGCCGATGGTGAATCCGATACCGATCAGCGCCAGCGCCAGCGTCACGAAACTGCCCGAGGCGCCGATCATCTGCTCTAGCAGTGGTGCCACATAGGTATACAGCGCGAATGTCCCGCTGAATCCGACCATGGTGATAAGAATCCAGATCACCACCTGCGGGCGCGCCAACACGCCCAGCTCGCGCCGGACATCGACCCGTTGGCCCGGTGCGCCCTTGGGCAGCGCAAACCACAGCGCGGCAATGGCCAGCAGCCCCAACAGGGCGGTGCCTGCAAAGGCCGCGCGCCAGCCGATCTGCTGGCCGATCCAGGTCGCCGCCGGAACCCCGCCGATATTGGCGATGGTCAGCCCCATGAACATGGTCGCCACCGCGCTTGCCTGTTTTTCCTTCGGCACTGCGCTGGCGGCGACCACCGCCCCAAGTCCGAAGAATGCGCCGTGGTTCAGGCTGGTGACCACTCGCGCGGCCAGCAATGTCCAGTAATCGGGCGCGACAGCCGACAGCAGGTTGCCGATGGTGAAGATCCCCATCAGCGCCATCAGCGCCGTACGCTTGCCGAAGCGGCTGAACAGCAGCGTCATGACGGGCGCGCCGATCATCACCCCGATGGCATAGGCGCTGACCAGCATCCCGGCAGAGGGGATCGACACATCCACCCCTTCCGCAATCACCGGCAGCAGCCCCATGGGCGAAAATTCGGTTGTCCCAATCCCAAAGGCGCCGATGGCCAATGCCAGCAACGCCCAGCCCCCGCGGGGGCTGGTTGCATCATTCGTCATCTTTCAAACTCCAGTAAAAACCCGGCGGCGCTTAGGCGGTCCAATCCGGGGCCAGCCCGTCGGGGCTGACGATACGTCCATCGGGGTGGCTGAGACCGGCAATAGCCGCCATGTCCTCAGCGCTGAGCGTGAAGTCGAAAATATCGAAATTCTCGGGCACGCGTGCGTGATTGGCGGTTTTCGAAAGCGCGATGTAACCCTGCTGGATCAGCCAGCGCAGGGCCACCTGCGCGGCGGTCTTGCCGTGTTGCGCGCCGATCTTTTGCAGCAGCGCGTCCTGCGGCACCGCCCCATCGGCCATGCCGTAATAGGCGGTGATCGACACGCCCAGGTCATTTGCTGCCGCCGCCATCGTCGATTGGTCGAGATAGGGGTGGACCTCGATCTGGTTGGTCACGATTGGCGCCGGGCTGACCGCCACGCTTTCACGCAGCTGCGAGACGTTCTGATTGCTGACCCCGATAAAGCGTGTGCGACCGGCGGCCTGCACCTCGTTGATCAGCGCCACCTGTTCGGCGACGGGCACCTTGTCCCCCGGCCAGTGCAGCAGCAACAGATCGACCTGATCGACGCCCAGCTTGTCCAGGCTTTCATCGACCGAGGCCGCGAACGGACCCTTGGCATATTTGTCGACCCAGACCTTGGTGGTCAGGAACAGGTCCTCGCGTCGGGCACCTGCGGCGTTCAGCGCCCGCCCCAAGGCTGCCTCGTTGCCATAGATCTGCGCGGTGTCGAAATGACGAAAGCCTGCCTCCAGTGCGGCGGGGACGATGGCCTCGACCTCGGCATCGGTCATGCGAAACACACCGAAGCCAAGCGCAGGGATCGTCGCACCATGAGCGTTAACATATTCCATTCTGCGTTTCCTTTCCGTCCGGCCTTTACGTGGCCTTTGCATGGACCGACAAATACGCATCCGAAGCAAGCTTGATAATCGCCCCGAAAGCCACATTATCTGTGAAACCAATTCACAGATCGGATGAGCGATGGATAATCGGGCGGGCGAGATGCAGGTCTTTTTGCGCGTGGTCGATGCCGGCAGCTTTTCCGAAGCCGCGCGCCTGCTGCTGATGACGCCCTCGACGGTCAGCAAGCTGATCAGCCGGATCGAGGCGCGTCTGGGGGTGCGGCTGCTGGAACGGTCGACCCGGCGGCTGTCGCTGACCGACGAGGGCCAGGTCTATTACGACCGCAGCCAGGCTCTGCTGGCCGAGATGGAGGAGATCGAGCGCGATCTGTCCCAAGGCGCGGCGCAGATGGGCGGGACGGTGCGCGTCAGCGCCTCGGTCGGGTTCGGCATGGTCGCGCTAGAGCCGCTGCTTCCCGAATTCTGGCAGGCCTATCCCAATGTCGCGATCGACCTGTCGCTGTCGGATGAGATCGTCGATCTGTATCTGGATCGCACCGATGTGGCCTTTCGCGTCGGTGCCCTGCCCAATTCCAGCCTGAGGGCGGTCAAGCTGGGGACGGCACCACGCAAGATCGTGGCAACATCCGATTATCTGGCCCGCTGCGGCACGCCAACCACATTGGACGATCTTGCCGGACACGAGGTGTTGGGCTTCAGCTTCCGCCGCTCGACCCCGATGGCACCGGGGCGCGACAGCAGTCGCAGCATCGACCGGCGCGGCACCCTGCGGCTGACCGCGAATAACGGTGAATCGGTGCGCCGCATGGCAGTTGCCGGCATGGGCCTTGCCCGCATGGGAGAGTTTCACATCCGCGACGATCTTGCCGCAGGCCGCCTGGTCGAGATCCTGCCCGAGGCGACCCTTGGCGATACCGAGGATATTCACGCGATCTTCCCCGGCGGCCGGCATGTCCCGCACAGCGTCCGCGCCTTTCTGGATATCATGACTCCGCGTCTGCGCGCCTTTCTGGACGGCTAGGCTGAACGTTCCAGCGCCCCGCGCGCGTCGTGAACCAGCCCCGGCCCGGAAATCCGCGACCACCAGCACCCGCCCCCCCCCGATGTCGCCCTGTGCGGCAGAGCCTTCGACAAAAGCCGCTACCGCCTGCTCCAGCAGCACGGCGCCGTCGTCAGTCAGCCGATAGCCCGTCTGATGGCGCCAGCTACGGCTTTGCTGCGTAATCCCGCGCGCCGAAAATCGCGCTACCGACCCGCACATGGGTCGCACCTTCGGCGATGGCGGCTTCGAAATCGGCGCTCATCCCCATCGACAGGCCAGTCAGGCCCGCATCTTCGGCCAGTCGGCGCAGCAGGCGGAAATGCGGGGCCGGGTCTTCGGATTCCGGCGGAATGCACATTAGCCCCTGCGGATTAAGTCCCATCGCGCGGACCTGCTCCAGAAAGCCGGGCAATTCATCGGCAAGAATGCCGGCCTTTTGCGGCTCATCCCCGGTATTGACCTGCACGAACAGTTCCGGCGCATGGCCTTGCGCCTCGACCGCCTGCGCCAGTTTGCGGGCCAGCGACGTCCTGTCCAGCGTGTGAATAGCGTCGAAAAGCCCCACCGCCACCTTGGCCTTGTTCGATTGCAGCGGCCCGATCATGTGCAGTTGCACACCCGGCCAGCGGTCGCGCCAGCCTGGCCATTTCCCCTGCGCCTCCTGCACGTAATTCTCGCCGAAAACGCGCTGCCCCTGATCCAGCACCGCGGTGACGCGATCATCCGGCTGCACCTTGCTGACCGCGATCAACGTCACCGATCCGGGCGCGCGCCCGGCCTTTTCCTCTGCCGCAGTGATGCGGCGCCTGATGTCATCAAGTCCCATGGCGCGAAACTCACAAAAGAAAAGAGCGGGCGCAAGGCCCGCTCTTTCCGTAAGACGTTCAGGTTCGATTAGAACTTGAAGCGGATACCGATGTCGGCAACCGTGTCTTCAGCCCAGTCGGTGTCGACGATACCGCCGGCCAGGACAGCGCCGCCGCCCAGGTCGTAGTCAGCACCGATACCGAACGAGTCGTACTCGCGGTCACCCACGCCAGCCACGAGCGAGTTCAGCTCGTCACGGCGCCAGTAGCCTTTCACGACGACCGAGTTGAACTCATAGCCCAGCGAGAAGCCGTAGGCTTTGTCGTACTCGAAGTTGGCGCCCGACAGGGTGACGTCCGGCTCACCGTCCATTTGGAAGGTGATGCTGTCGCGGTCGCTGTAGTCGGCATAGATGGCTTTGGCCATGAATGCACCCGACTTCACTTCACCGCCCAGGACGATTTCTTCGGCTTCGTCATGCTTGCCATAGCCCAAGCCGACCGACCAGGTGCCGTTGGCCAGTTGGCCTTCGTAGGCAGCACCAACCGACCATGCCAGGTCAGTGTCGGTGTCGTTGGTTTCGGGGTCGAACACGCCGGTGACTTCGTTGAAGTCCGGGTTGTCCGCACCAGCAGCACCACTCCAGGCGTTGTCGCTGGCATCGCTGGCCGACGCGAACAGGTTGAAGCCGCTGATGCTGTACGAATACAGGATGTTCGGGCCCTGGTCCAGGTTGTTGCCGTCGCCGGTCAGGTAGGAGAATTCTTCCAGATCGCCGCCGAAGGCACCTTCGGTGTAACCGACTTCGTACAGGTCGCCGATCGCAGCTTCCGAAGCCGAAACGACGTCGCCCATTTCCAGCTTGCCGTAGGTGCCCGAAATCCAGACCGAACCAGCGGTACCGTCCGAAGCTTTGCCGCCGGAGTTGTCCTGGTGGTCAACGCGGAACGAAGCGCCGAACGACAGACCTGCATCGCTTTCACCGGTCATGGTGAAACGGACGCGGGCGCGGCTGCCGAACTGAGCGTCGTTGCCGTCATAGATCAGACCCATACGGGCGTCGCCGGTCACGGCGACTTCGGCGACTGCAACGCCAGCGGTCATCGACATGACGAGCGCGGTGGTCGCAAACAGAACCTTTTTCATGATGTTCCCTCTTGTCTCTCGGTGTATCCCCCAATGGCGAATAGTTGCCGTTGGGTATGGTCGATGTGTCGCGCTTTCACTTGCCCAATGCAATGAAAACGCCCAGCTTCGTCGGGATTGCCGCATCTGTGGTGCTTATTGGTCACACTTAGGTGAGCGCCCCCGGCACTCATCTTTGCAGCGTTTCGCGTATGGCGACATCTTACCCCGCGAAGGGCCGGCAGCTTTCGGGAAATGCTTGTCCGCACGCCCCTATCCGCGCTAAGTGGGCGGCAAGGCCGAAAAGGCGACAGCTATATAAGGACAGTGCCATGACCCGTTTTGCGCTTCGCTCCGTCGCGATTCTTGCGCTCTGCACGTCGCTGGTGGCCTGCAGCAGGGGTGGCAGCACCCCTCAGCCGAACATGCCGCAGGAAATGCTGGACGAGCAGCGGACCCGCGAGAACGAATCGTCGGTCTGGGACCTGTTCTCGAACCGGCAGAACGCCAACAACGCCGTGGCGGTCAACAAGTACCTGTGGAATGCCAGCCTTGAGGTGCTGAACTTCCTGCCGATCCAGTCGATTGACCCGTTCACCGGGGTGATCGTCACCGGTTACGGCACCCCGCCGGGCGGCGGGCGCAGCTATCGCGCCACGATCAATGTCACCGATCCGGCACTTGATGCCCGTTCGCTGAAGGTATCGTTGCAGGGCTCTGGCGGCGGCGCCGTCGCGCCCGACACCGTTCGCGCGGTGGAAGACGCCATCCTGACCCGCGCCCGTCAATTGCGCATGGCCGACGGCAGGCTGTAAGCCCCTTCTGGACCAACCGGCGCAGCAGCGCTAAACCCTCCGGGCAATCATACGCCCGGAGTCATCATGTCCTATACCCCCGCGACCAGCGAACCGCATTGGCAGAAGGCCTGGGCCGATGCCGAAAGCTTCCGCGCCGTGCGGGACGAGCGGCCGAAATATTACGTGCTGGAGATGTTCCCCTATCCCTCGGGGCGCATCCATATGGGCCATGTGCGCAACTATGCGATGGGCGACGTGGTGGCGCGGTTCAAACGCGCGCAAGGCTTCAGCGTGCTGCACCCGATGGGCTGGGACGCCTTCGGGATGCCAGCCGAAAACGCAGCCATGGAACAGGGCGGCCACCCGCGCGACTGGACCTATGCCAATATCGCCACGATGAAGGACCAGCTGAAGCCGCTGGGCCTGTCCATCGACTGGAGCCGCGAATTCGCAACCTGCGACGACGATTATGTCGCCCAGCAGCAGGCATTGTTTCTGGACATGCTGGAAGCCGGGCTGATTACCCGCAAATCCGCGCAGGTGAACTGGGACCCGGTCGACATGACCGTGCTGGCGAATGAACAGGTCATCGACGGCAAGGGCTGGCGGTCAGGCGCTGCGGTCGAGCGCAAGGAGCTGACGCAATGGTTTTTCCGCATCTCTGAATACTCGGAAGAACTTCTCAGCGCGCTCGACGGGCTGAGCGGCTGGCCGGAAAAGGTCCGGCTGATGCAGCAAAACTGGATTGGCAAATCGCGCGGGTTGCAGTTCCGCTTTGCCACAGTCGGCAGCCCTGAAGGCATCGACCAGATCGAGGTCTACAGCACCCGGCCCGACACGCTGTTGGGGGCCAGCTTCGTCGCCCTGTCGCCCGATCATCCGCTGGTGAAATCCCTGGCAGAACATGACGGCCGCGTCGCCGAATTCGTCGAGGAATGCCGCCGCATCGGCACCACCGAGGAAGCCATCGAAACCGCCCCGAAAATGGGTTTCGACACCGGACTGAAGGTGACGCATCCGCTTGATTCGGCATGGGAATTGCCGATCTGGGTTGCAAACTTCGTGCTGATGGATTACGGCACCGGCGCCATTTTCGGCAGCCCCGCCCATGACGAGCGCGACCACGAATTCGCGCTGAAATACGGCCTGCCGATTCGCGCCACCTTCGGCGAGCCGGGGATGGATCTGGCCCAGGCCGACGCGCTGGTGGCCAAGGCCCCCTATGTGCCGATGAAGTCCGAAACCGTCGCCTATGTGCGCGGCTTTGCAGGCCAGCCCGATCAGACCGGCGAAGACGCCGTGACCGCTGCCATCGCGGTTGCCGAACAGCAGGGCTGGGGCGAGGGCGTGACGAAGTTCCGCCTGCGTGACTGGGGCATCTCGCGCCAGCGCTATTGGGGCTGCCCGATCCCGGTTGTTCATTGCGAGACCCACGGCTCTGTCCCCGAGGCCAAGGAAAACCTGCCGGTGCTGCTGCCGCGCGATGTTACCTTCGACGTGCCCGGCAACCCGCTGGACCGTCACGCGACCTGGCGCCAGGCCACCTGCCCCGTTTGCGGCGGCCCTGCGCTGCGCGAAACCGACACGATGGACACCTTTGTCGACAGCAGCTGGTACTATGCCCGCTTCACCTCGCCCCATGCGGCGACGCCGACGACCCGCGCGGATGCCGATTACTGGATGAATGTCGACCAGTATATCGGCGGGATCGAACACGCGATTCTTCACCTGCTGTATTCGCGCTTCTTCGCCCGCGCGATGGCGAAAACCGGGCATCTGCCGGAAACCGCGATCGAGCCGTTCAATGCGCTGTTCACGCAGGGCATGGTGACGCATGAGATCTACATGACCCGCGATGACAAGGGCCGCCCCGTCTATCACCTGCCCGAGAACGTGACGGACGGCAAACTGGCCGACGGCACCCCGGTCGAGGTGATCCCTTCGGCCAAGATGTCAAAGTCGAAGAAGAACGTCGTCGACCCGGTCAATATCATCGCCGATTTCGGCGCCGATACCGCGCGCTGGTTCATGCTGTCCGACAGCCCGCCCGAACGCGACGTGGAATGGACCGCCGCCGGCGCCGAGGCTGCGAACAAGTTCCTCGCCCGGGTCTGGCGCCTGGCCGACGAATCGCCGGAAGGCGGGGACGATCCCGACCTGACCCGCGCCGCGCATCGCGCCATTGCCGATGTCACCCGCGCCATCGAGGGCTTTTCCTTCAACAAGGCGGTGGCGAAGCTGTACGAACTGGCCAACGCCATCGGCAAGTCCAAGGCAGGCGGCGCGCCGCGCCGCGCCGCGCTGCGGATCCTGGCCCAGCTGCTGGCCCCGATGGTCCCGCATCTGGCCGAGGAGGTCTGGGCGAAATCCGGCGGCGAAGGTCTGGTCATCGACGCACCCTGGCCGGTGGCTGATCCGGCCATGCTGGTCGATGACAGCGTCACCCTGCCGATTCAGATCAACGGCAAGCGCCGGGGCGAGATCACCGTGCCCGCCGATTCGACCAAGGAGTTCATCGAGGCCGCCGTCATGGCCGATGACACGGTGCTGAAATTCCTTGATGGTGCGGTGCCAAAGAAGCTGATCGTGGTGCCGGGAAGGATCGTCAATGTGGTTGCGTAAACTTCTGCCCCTCGCCGCGCTGGCGCTTGCGGCCTGCGCCATGACCCCGGCTTACGGCCCGGGCGGCACCGGCACCGCGCTGCAGGGCCGCGTCGCCCTGATCGAGCCGCAGGATGTCGACAGCTTTTCGCTGAACCGGCGGCTGGAGGAGCGGCTGGGTCTGGTCGAGGCGGCGCAATGGAAGCTGGATTACCGGCTGACCACCGCCGTTGTGGCGCAGGGCATCACGCCCGATGACGTGACCACCCGCTATTCGCTGAACGGCACCGTCGATTTCGCACTGACCGACATCGCCACCGGCGCCCCGGTCTCGCAGGGCCGGGTGTCCAGCTTTACCAGCTATTCGGCGACCGGGACGACGATCGCGACGCTGTCCTCGGAACGCGACGCGCATGAGCGGCTGATGGTCATGCTGGCCGACCAGATCGTCACCCGCCTGCTGGCGACCGGCCCCAAACCGACGCAATGATTCTTAAAGGCGCCGAGATCAGCCGCTATCTTTCCCGGCCAGACCCGACCCGGCCGGCGCTGCTGATTTACGGGCAGGACGCGATGCGCGTGGCGTTGAAGCGGGCCGAGGCGGTGGCCGCGCTGACCGGCCCCAGTGCTGACGAGGAAATGCGCCTGACCCGAATGCCCGGCGCGGACCTGCGCAAGGATCCGGCGCTGCTTCTGGACGCGATCAAGGAAGTGGGCTTCTTCCCCGGACAGCGCGTGGTTCTGGTCGAGGACACCCCCGACGCCGCCGCCCCGGCGGTGGCCGCCGCGGTTGCCGAATGGGCACATGGCGATGCGGTGATCGTGGTAACGGCGGGCGGGCTGACCAAGGCCTCGGCCCTGCGCAAGATCTTCGAGCCGCATCCGGCGGCCGTCACAGCCCCCATCTATGACGACCCTCCTGGCGAGGAGGAGATCACCCGCTGGCTGAAAGATGCCGGATTGACCGAGGTGCCGCAGGTGGCCATGCGCGATCTGGTCTCACTGTCGCGGGCACTGGATCCCGGCGATTTCCGCCAGACGGTCGAAAAGATCGCGCTGTATAAGCATGGCGACACCGAACCGCTGACACCGGCCGAGATCGCCCTGATGGCACCGGCCACCATCGAGACCGAGGTGGACGAGCTGATCGAGGTGGTCGCGGACGGCAAATCCGACGCCTTCGGTGCGGTGATGCGCCGGATCGAGGCGCAGGGCATCGCCCCGGTCACCATCTGCATCTCAGCTTTGCGCCATTTCCGCGCCCTGCACGCCGCGGCCTCTGATCCGGGGGGCCCGCAGGCCGGGCTATCGCGAATGCGGCCGCCGGTTTTCGGCCCTCGACGTGACCGGATGGCCCGGCAGGCGCAATCCTGGGGGATGCGCAATCTGGAGGAAGCCATCCATCACCTGCTGGACACCGACCTGCAGCTGCGCAGCTCGACCAAGGCACCGGCGATGGCGCTGATCGAGCGGGCGCTTATCCGGCTGGCGATGATGCCGCGCGGATCGCGGTGAAGGGCGCGGCATGAAAGGCGCGCTTGTCATCGGCGCCGGCCCGGCCGGGCTGATGGCCGCCGAGGAAATCGCCCGGGCTGGTCATCCGGTGGTGGTGGCCGAGGCCATGCCGACGCCTGCGCGAAAATTCCTGATGGCCGGTAAGTCGGGGTTGAACCTGACCCGCGACGAACCAGCCGAGGCGTTCGCACGCAACATGACACTGGGAACCGGGGGCCGTCTGCCCCCGGACCCCCGAGGATATTTTGGCCAGACTGAAACTGGCTTTGGCCCGGCAGAGGTCATGGACTGGGCGCGGGGGCTGGGGATAGCGCTGTTCACCGGATCCACCGGGCGGGTGTTTCCGGTGGGGATGAAGGCCTCGCCGCTGCTGCGGGCCTGGCTGGCGCGGCTGGCCGGCATGGGCGTCGACCTGCGCAGCCGTTGGCGATGGCAGGGGTTCGAGGGTGACGGGCTGGTCTTCGATACGCCATCCGGGCGGCAGGTGTTGCATCCCGACGCGTCGGTCCTTGCGCTTGGCGGGGCAAGCTGGCCGCGGCTGGGATCGGATGCGGCCTGGGTGCCGTGGCTGGCAGAGAAGGGTGTGGCGGTTGCGCCGTTCCGACCGGCAAACATGGGACTGCGGGTCGATTGGTCGCCCGCCATGACGCGGCATTTCGGCCAGCCGGTCAAGGGCGTGGCCATCCATGCCGGCGGGCAGCTCAGCCGGGGCGAGTGGGTGATCTCGCGCCACGGAATCGAGGGCGGCGGGATCTATGCGGTGGCTGCCGCGATCCGGGACGGGGCGGAAGCGGTGCTGGATCTGGCACCCGATCTGGATGCCGAAGCGCTGGCGGTGCGGTTTGCGAAGCCACGCGGCAAGCTGTCCATTGGCAACTGGCTGCGCAGGGTGCTGGGCGATCCCGTGCGCGCGGCGCTGCTGCTGGAATGGGGGCGTCCCCTGCCCGCCGATCCGCGCGGCTGGGCGCTGCGCGCGAAGGCCCTGCCCCTGCGCCATCAGGGTCCAGCGGGTTTGGACCGTGCGATCTCATCTGCCGGCGGGATCCGTCTGGACGGCCTGACCGCCGGGCTGGAACTGCGCACCCTGCCCGGCATCTTTGCCGCCGGCGAGATGCTGGATTGGGAGGCGCCAACGGGGGGCTATCTGCTGACCCACAGCCTTGGCAGCGGGCGATGGGCCGGTCGGGCGGTGGCGGATTACCTGCGGGAGTCGGCGCGCAGATAGGCCGGGCGGGCGCGCATCTTCACCAGATAGTTCTGGTCCCAGCAATCCATCAGCGGAAAGCGCGCCGCATGCGCCCAGCCGAGGCAATGGCTTAGAATGACGTCGGGCACGGTCATCACCTCGCCCATCAGGAAGGGGCCGTTGCCGGCGCGTTGCTTCAGAATCTGCTGACTGCGCTGAAACTCCCAACGCAGGGTATCCTTGATGGCCGAGACGCGCAGTTCTTCGGGCAAGACGAAGGTGTGGCGCGCGGCGGTCCACAGCACGGCGTCGAATTCGTCCAGCAGGAACTGTGTCAGGCTGTCCTGGCGGGCGCGTTCGATGGTGCCGGCCTTGTGGGTCAGCGTGCCGTGACGGTCGGCAAGATACTGGATGATCGCGGTCGAATCTGTAATAGGCGTGCCGTCGTCGATCAGCACCGGCACCTTGCCCGAGGGGTTGAACGCCACCACCCCTTCCGACTGCGGTGCGGCGGCCACATGGTCGTAAGGCTGGCCCAGTTCCTCTAGCATCCACATGACACGGAAGGCCCGCGTATTGGCTGTGCCGAGGACTCGATACATGGGGTTCTCCTGCCGGTTGAACAACTACGGTCGTCGGCACGCTAGGCTGGACCGGCGCCCACGGCAAGCCATTGCCTGCGGCGACTTGACGCATCGCCGGACCTGCGCCAATGCTGCGTCGAAGCCCGGAGTGTCCAATGTCGTCATCCTCAAAGCTCATGACGCCGATACTGATCGGCGGTTGCATCATCCTGCTGATCAACTTCTCGCTGCGGGCGAGTTTCGGGATGTTCCAGATCCCCGTGCAGGATACGTTTGGCTGGCCCCGGGCGGAATTTTCGCTGGCCATCGCCATCCAGAACCTCGCCTGGGGGATCGGTCAGCCGATCTTCGGGGCCCTGGCGGAACGCTGGGGGGATCGGTGGTCAATCATTATCGGAGCGGCGCTGTATGCGTTGGGTCTGGTCATGTCGACCATGGTCACCACGCCCGAGGCCATGCAGCTTTGGGAAGTTGCCGTGGGCTTTGGCATTGCCGGGACCGGCTTTGGCGTGATCCTGGCGGTCGTGGGCCGCGCCGCCAGCGATGAAAACCGCAGCCTTGCCCTGGGCATCGCCACCGCTGCCGGCTCGGCCGGGCAGGTCGTGGGCGCGCCGCTGGCGGCGGGTCTGCTGACCATCATGCCCTGGCAGAGCGTCTTTCTGGTCTTTGCCGGCATCGCGCTGACGATGATCCTGTTCATCCCCATGCTGGGCCGCGGTAAGCCCGCCTCGCCCTCGACGCTGGAAGAAAGCATGGGCTCGGTGCTGAAGCGCGCCTTTCGCGACCCGTCCTATCTGATGATCTTTGCGGGCTTCTTTTCCTGCGGCTATCAGCTGGCATTCATCACCGCCCACTTCCCCGCCATGGTGGCCCAGATGTGCAGCCCGATCCCGCCGGGCAGCCTGCTGGCATCGCTGGGGATCACCACCACCTCGACCCTCGGGGCCTGGGCGATCGCGGTGATCGGGGCGGCGAATATCGGGGGCTCGATCCTGGCCGGGTGGCTGGGCAAGCGCTACAAGAAGAAATACCTGCTGGTCATTGTCTATACGCTGCGCACCATCGCCGCAGCCTGGTTCATCCTGAGCCCGATCACGCCCACCTCGGTGCTGATTTTCAGCGTCGCAATGGGGGCGCTTTGGCTGGCCACGGTGCCGCTGACTTCGGGTCTGGTCGCCTATATCTACGGGCTGCGCTATATGGGGACGCTGTATGGTTTCGTCTTCCTGTCGCACCAGCTGGGGTCTTTCCTGGGGGTCTGGCTGGGCGGGGTGATGTATGACGCTTACGGCAACTATAACGCGGTCTGGTGGGTCGGCGTGGGCATCGGCGCGTTCTCGGCGCTGATCCATCTGCCCATCCGCGAGGAGCCGTCTCGGCTGCCCGCGCCCATTCCCGCCTGAGGCACGCCCGAAGGCCGCGCGTCAAACCGCCGCGCGCATTCCCCGCGGCGGTTCTTTCGTCGACCGAAGCAGGCTTGCGTTGGGATCAGCCCTTGCTGACGGGTGCCGGGTCCTTCCAGGCGATCGTCATCTGCGTCTGGGTTACTTTTGCAGCCAGCTTGCCGTCGCCACGCGTGACCGCGATGTCCCAGATCTGCGTGGTTCCGCCGATATGCACCGGCGTTGCGGTGGCCCGTGCCACATCGCCGATACGGATCGGGCGCAGGAAATTCACCTTGGATTCGATCGTCACCGTGTTCTGGCCCGGCTTGAGGTTCAACGACGATGCGGTGCCGCCGATATTGTCGGTCAGCCCAAGGATCGCGCCGCCATGCATGACGCCGTTGCGGTTCGACAGGGCCTCTGTCACCGGCAGGTCCATGACCACACGGTCGGGGCCGCCCTCGATCAGGCGGATACCCAGCAGCTTGGCGAATTCGGGCTGGTGATTGGCGATCTCGCGAAGACGGTCGTCGTTCATGGCATTCCCCTTCGGTCCTGTTTCGCCTTCTAACTCGGCCAGCGGACTGGCAATGGCAAGATGCCTCGCCAAGGGATGCACGCTGCGTTAATCAGGCTGGACGATCCGGGGGCGATAATGATCTGGGACACGATTTCGAACATTCCGACAGCCAGCCTGCTGACCTTCATCAGCGGCGGCCTGTTGTTGAACCTTGCGCCCGGACAGGACGTGATGTTCGCCACCGCCTGCGGCATCAAGGGCGGCCCGCGTGCAGGTGCGCTGGCGGGCTTGGGCGTTGGTATCGGCGTGCTGTTTCACCTGGCCCTGGCCACCGTCGGCCTGGGCGCCATCGCCGCCCGCCACCCCGAGGTGCTGACGGTGGTAAAGTATCTTGGCGCGGCCTATCTGCTGCTGCTGGCATGGCAAAGCTGGCACGCCGAACCCCACGCCCCCGCCACCCGCACCCCCGAAAGCAGTTGGCGGATCGTGCGGCGCGGGGCGCTGTCCAATATCCTCAACCCCAAGCCGGTGCTGTTCCTGCTGGCCTTCCTGCCGCAATTCACCAATCCCGCCTACGGGCCGATCTGGCAGCAGATCCTTGGCCTCGGGCTGATCTTCACCATCACCGGCACCATCATCACCATGGGCTACGGCATCCTCGCGGGTCTGCTGGGGATGCGGCTGGGCAAGCATATGGGCATTCTGAACAAGGTGGCCGGGGTGATATTCGCGGGGCTGGCCGTGCGACTGGTGGCGAAATGAACTTTACATATGCCCCGCCACCCGATCCGCCGGTGATCCTGCATCACGACCATGAAATCGTGATCGTGGACAAGCAGTCGGGTATCCTTTCCGTGCCGGGCCGGGGCGAGGACAAGGCCGATTCCCTGATCAACCGGCTGCGCGGCGTCTTTCCGACCGTGCTGTTGGTGCACCGACTGGATCAGGACACGTCCGGGGTGATGGTCTTTGCGCTTACACCTCACGCACAGCGCAACCTGTCGAAGCAATTCGAGGAGCGGAAGACCAAGAAGACCTACCTTGCCCGCGTGGCCGGCCGGGTGGCGGAAAAGACCGGGACCGTCGATCTGCCGCTGATCGTCGACTGGCCCAACCGCCCGCGCCAGAAGGTCGACCACGCCGAGGGCCGCCCCGCCGTCACCGACTGGCGCGTCGTCCGCGCCGAGGAACAGGAAACCCGTATCCGGTTGATGCCCCTGACCGGCCGCAGCCACCAGTTGCGCGTCCATATGGCCGAAATCGGCCACCCCATTCTGGGCGATCCGCTTTACGCGACCGGCTGGGCCACCGATTTCCCGCGGCTGATGCTGCATGCCGAATCGCTGCGGTTCAAGCACCCGGAAACCGGGATCCCGGTCAAATTCACCGCCAAGTCCCCTTTCTGAAGGCAAGCCCCGAGCAAGCCCAGTTTTCTGCCTATGTTCGACAGCCAATAGACACTGCGGTCGGTTTCCGGGCGCGTGCTTCAGGCAGACTACGGAAACCGCCGGAACGGCGGCATCCTTCGCGCATTGTCTGGCGATCCCGGCCGAACATCTTTCCGGCTAAGGCTTGTGGCAATCCACGCAGGCGGCAATATTGGGGACAATATTCCTTACCTCAGCAGGCCCTGATGTTTTTGTCCGTATTCGACCTGTTCAAGATCGGCATCGGTCCGTCCAGTTCGCACACCATGGGGCCGATGACCGCCGCGGCAATGTTTCTGGACGACATCGCCGCGCAGGGCCTGACGCCCGACCATCTGCATGCCAGCCTGCACGGCTCGCTGGCCTTTACGGGGGTCGGCCACGCCTCGGACCGGGCGGTGATTCTGGGGATGACCGGGCAGCGGC
Organism: Paracoccus xiamenensis; assembly: GCF_011308835.1. Classification (GTDB taxonomy): domain Bacteria; phylum Pseudomonadota; class Alphaproteobacteria; order Rhodobacterales; family Rhodobacteraceae; genus Paracoccus; species Paracoccus xiamenensis. The sequence continues at coordinate 144,090 of NZ_JAAOHY010000007.1, forward strand.
CCGACACCGTCGATCCCGACCGGATGGATGCCATCGTGGCTGAGGTCAACGCCACTGGCCGCGTCCAGCCGCCGGGCCATCCCGGCTATCGCTTTGCCCCGGATCAGGACCTGGTCCTCGACCGCAAGACTATCCTTCCCGGCCATCCGAACGGCATGATCTTCTGCGCCTATCGCGGCGATGAATTGCTGCTGCGCCGCGTCTATTACTCGATCGGCGGCGGTTTTGTCGTCGCTGAGGAAGATCTGGACGCACGCGCGAAGCTGGCCCCCATCGCCCACCATCAGCCCGTTCCTTACCCATTCCAGACCGCGCAAGAGATGCTGCGCATGGCTGCCACCAGCGGCCTGTCGCTGACCGAGATGAAGCGCGCGAATGAGGCCATCTTCATGTCGCCGGCCGAGCTGGATGCCGGTCTGGACCAGGTGGACCGGGTGATGAATGGCTGTATCGACCGGGGCCTGTCGCAGGACGGCATCCTGCCCGGCGGGCTGAAGGTGCCGCGCCGCGCCCGTTTCCTGCATGACCGCCTGATCGAAGACAGCCAGCTGAACCGGCCCAACCCCCTGCTGGCCAATGACTGGCTGGCGGTCTACGCAATGGCCGTGAACGAAGAAAACGCCGCCGGTGGTCGCGTCGTCACCGCCCCCACCAATGGCGCAGCGGGGGTCATCCCGGCGGTCATGCGCTATATCACCAAGTTCCTGCCTGATATTGGCCCGGGCGCGCATCGCGAATTCCTGCTTGCCGCCGCCGCCATTGGCGGGATCATCAAGCACAATGCCTCGATTTCCGGGGCCGAAGTCGGCTGTCAGGGCGAAATCGGGTCGGCCTCGGCGATGGCGGCGGCGGGGCTGGCGGCAGTGATGGGCGGCACGCCCGAGCAGATCGAAAACGCCGCCGAAATCGCGCTGGAGCATCATCTGGGCATGACCTGCGACCCGATCGGCGGGCTGGTGCAGGTGCCCTGTATCGAACGCAATGCCTTTGGCGCCGTCAAGGCGGTGACCGCGGCCTCCATGGCCTGCAAATCCGACGGCCACCATTTTGTCCCGCTGGATGCCTGTATCAAGACCATGCGCCAGACCGGCATCGACATGGGCGAGAAATACAAGGAAACCAGCCTCGGCGGCTTGGCGGTCAGCCTGCCAGAGTGCTGAGGCGCATGGGCGTCAGCCGCCTGCGGCGCTGGCGGCGGCCTCAAGCCAGATTGTCAACTGGGCGTGAGAAAGCCGCATGATCGGCCGGCGGCCGTCAAACCTGCCCTCACGCCCGTCCCGCTCCGGGCCAGATAACTTGACTTTCAGCCCCCCCCGCACCATTCACCCCAAGGAACGCTAGCCCAAGGATCCAACATGGCGCGCAACATGGCGAAGGCTGAAAAGAAGGAAGGCATCTGGGAAACGGTCAAGACCGTGTTCTGGGCGCTGGTGATCGCGGGTATTTTCCGCACCCTGTTCTTCCAGCCGTTCTGGATCCCCTCGGGCTCGATGAAGGACACGCTGCTGATCGGCGATTTCCTGTTCGTCAACAAGATGGCCTACGGCTATGCGTCCGTGTCCTGCCCCTTCTCGGTCTGCCCGATTTCGGGCCGGATCCTCGGCTCTGACCCCGAGCGCGGTGATGTCGTGGTCTTCCGCCACCCGACGCGCGGGGTCGATTTCATCAAGCGCGTGATCGGACTGCCCGGCGACAGGCTGCAGATGGTCGAGGGCAAGCTGATCTTGAACGGCGAGCCGGTGAAATACGAAGCCCGGCCCGATTTCGTCGAGGTCAAGGCACCCCAGGGCAGCCAGCAGCTGATGCCGCGCTGCGTGAACGACCCTGTCCCACAAGGTGACGATTGCGCCAAGGGTCGCATGACCGAGATCCTGCCAAATGGCGTCAGCCATGACGTGCTGAACATCACCGATGGCTGGATGGCCGACAACACGCCGGTCTTCACCGTGCCCGAAGGCCATTACTTCTTCATGGGCGACAACCGCGACAATTCCGAAGATTCGCGCTTCCCCGCCGTGACCGGAGGGCTGGGCTTTGTTCCCGCCGAATACCTGATCGGGCGCGCCGACCGGATCATGTTCTCGTCCGCCGGGAAATCGCTGCTGTATTTCTGGACCTGGCGGCCGGACCGCTTCTTCAAGGCTGTTGACTGAAGGCATGGCGGTGAAGATCGGGGCAGATTTGCAGGCATTCATGAGCCGTCTGGGCCATGATTTCGCACATCCCGAATTGCTGCTCCGCGCGCTGACGCATGGATCGGTCGCCTCGCCCACGCGGCCTGACAATCAGCGGCTGGAATTTCTGGGCGACCGCGTCCTTGGCCTGACCATTGCCGAGGCGCTGTTTCGTGCCGACAAGACCGCATCCGAAGGCCAGCTTGCGCCGCGCTATAACGCGCTGGTACGCGGCGAAACCTGCGCCGAAATCGCGCGCGAGATCGGTCTGGGCGATGTCCTGAAGCTGGGCCGGTCCGAAATGATGTCGGGCGGGCGGCGCAAGGAAGCCCTGCTGGCCGACGCGATGGAAGCCGTGCTGGCCGCGATCTATCTCGATGCCGGCTTCGAGGTTGCGCAGAAGGTCGTCCTGCGGCTCTGGGCCGCGCGGCTGGACAATGTCGAGGAAGACGCCCGCGACGCCAAGACCGCGCTTCAGGAATGGGCGCAGGCCAAGGGCATGACGCCCCCGAAATACGAGGTGACCGGCCGCGACGGGCCCGACCACGCGCCGGAATTCCAAATCACCGTGACGCTGGATAATGGCCACCACGCCACCGCGCGCGGCAAGGGCACCAAGCGCAGCATCGAACAGGCCGCTGCCGCCGCCCTGCTGAAGGATCTCGGCGCTTGAGCGGCGCAGTTTCCCGCCGCGCCTCGCCACAATTTGTTATGCTGCGCCAAGCGCATCGCCCCATCCGCCATAGGACATCCGCATGAACGACACCCCTGAAACCCGCGCCGGCTTCGTCGCACTGATCGGCGAGCCCAACGCCGGCAAGTCCACGCTGTTGAACCGGATGGTGGGGGCCAAGGTCTCGATCGTGACGCATAAGGTGCAGACCACCCGCGCCCGCATTCGCGGCATCGCGATGGAAGGCGATGCGCAGATCATCTTTGTCGACACGCCCGGCATCTTCCGCCCGCGCCGCCGGCTGGACCGGTCCATGGTCGCCGCCGCCTGGGGCGGCGCCGCCGATGCCGATATCATCGTCCTGCTGATAGAGGCCCATCGCGGGCTGACCGAAGGCGTCAAGGGCATCATCGAACAGCTGTCCCGCAGCGCAGGCGACCGCCCGGTCGCGCTGGCGATCAACAAGATCGACCGGGTGAAGGCCGAAACCTTGCTGGCCCTGTCAGCCGAGATGAACGCGGCCTATCCCTTCGCCAAGACCTTCATGATCTCGGCCGAAAAGGGTTATGGCACCGACGACCTGCGCGAATGGCTGGCCGAGATGGTCCCGCCCGGCCCCTGGCTGTACCCCGAAGACCAGATTGCGGACCTGCCCATGCGTATGATCGCGGCGGAAATCACCCGCGAAAAGCTGACCCTGCGCCTGCACGAGGAACTGCCCTATCAGCTGACGGTGGAAACCGAGAGTTGGGAAGACCGTAAGGACGGCAGCGCCAAAATCGACCAGATCATCTATGTCGCCCGCGACGGCCACAAGGGCATCGTCTTGGGCCACAAGGGCGAAGCGATCCGCGCCGTCGGCAAGGCCGCGCGCGAGGAGTTGTCGGAATTCCTCGACCGCCCGGTGCACCTGTTCCTGACCGTGAAGGTCCGCGAGAACTGGCTGGACGAGGCCGAACGTTTCCGCGAGATGGGCCTCGACTTCAACGACGGCAACTAAGCCCGTGTCCGCACGTCTGGCCGCGCATGTCTGGGTCGGCGCCTATCTGCGCCGGCTGGCCCTGGCCGATATCCCCGCCTATGTCACTCGCCACGGGGATGACACGGCAGGCGCGGTGCTGGTCAAATGCGCGATGCTGGACGGCAACGCGACGCTGTGGCGCCGGGAATGGGATTTCGAAACCGACCTGCGCCCCTGGACCCAGATCGCAGCCGGCCCGGAACGCGAGATTGACGACACCACCCGCCGCGAAGCCGGATTTGACCCCGACCTGTGGGTGATCGAGATCGAAAGCCGCAGCGGCGAGACCCTTCTGGATAGCGACGGGCTGGCCTGACGCCTTCAGCCGCCAGCCCTCCCCGGGGCCTAACTGCAACCCAATCAAACGGACAAGGGCCGGGCAAGCGCCCGGCCCTGTCCGTAATCTGCGCAGGTCGCGGCTTAGCGCGACAGGCCACCCGCCACGCTGGGCACGTCGCCTGCGGCAAAGCCGTAATGCCGCAGCCAGCGCAGGTCGCTTTCGAAGAAGGCGCGCAGATCGGGAATGCCGTATTTCAGCATCGCGATCCGGTCGATGCCCATGCCAAAGGCGAAGCCCTGCCATTTCGCCGGGTCCACACCCGCCGCCGCCAGCACCTTCGGATGCACCATGCCGGAGCCGAGGATTTCAAGCCAGCTGTCGCCCTGCCCGATCTTCAGCGTGCCACCTTCCCAGCTGCAACGGATATCGACCTCGGCTGAGGGCTCGGTAAAGGGGAAGTGGCTGGCACGGAAGCGCAGCTCGACCTCGTCCACCTCGAAGAAGGCGCGGCAGAATTCCTCCAGCGTCCATTTCAGGTTGGCCATGGAAATGTCCTGACCGATGGCCAGCCCCTCGACCTGGTGGAACATCGGGGTGTGGGTCTGGTCCATGTCCATGCGGTAGACGCGGCCGGGCGCGATCACACGGATCGGTGCGCCCTGGTCCTGCATCGCGCGGATCTGCACCGGCGAGGTATGGGTGCGCAGCACGTGCGGCGGACGCAGGTCGCCTTCGGCGCGGGCCATGAAGAAGGTGTCATGTTCCTGGCGGGCCGGATGCTCGGGCGGGATGTTCAGCGCGTCGAAATTGAACCAGTCGCTTTCGACCTGCGGTCCTTCGGCAACGGCGAAACCCATATCGGCGAAAATCGCGGTCACTTCCTCGGTCACCTGGCTGACCGGGTGGATGGTGCCAGCGGGGCGTGGGCGACCCGGAAGGGTCACGTCCAGCCATTCCCCGCGCAGGCGGGCATCAAGGGCCGCATCTTCCAGCGCCACTTTCTTGCCGCGCAGCGCCGCATCGATTTCGTCGCGCAGACGGTTCAGGGCGGCGCCGGTGGTCTGGCGCTGCTCGGGCGACATCTGGCCCAACTCGCGCATCTTCAGGCTGATCTCACCCTTCTTGCCAAGGGCGGCAAGGCGCACATCCTCCAGCGCGTTGGCATCAGAGGCGTCGGCCACGCGGGCCAGGTAGGTAGAGCGAAGCGTGTCGAGATCGGTCATCGGCGGTCATCCTGCGTTATGCGGGCGGCTTAGCATGGGATTGCCGGTGGCGAAAGTGGGGCGCATGCAAAGGCCCGCGCCGGTCGGGCGCGGGCCTTAATTGTCAGGATGCGATTATTTCCAGATTTCGCGGTTCACGCCCGGCGCGATGTCCGGGTGATCCTCGATATGGAAACGCGGCTCGACCCCGGCCTTGCGTTGGGACAGGTAGTCGCGGGTCAGCACGACCACGGTCCCAGACAACAGCACGATCGCCACAAGGTTGATCGTTGCCATCAGCCCCATCGAGGCATCGGCGAAGTTGAAGACCGTGGCCACCGCCTGCATCGCGCCCCAGATCACCATCGCCATGACCGCGACCCGCAGCGCCAGAATGCCGCCCTTACCGCCCCCCAGATAGACGACCGCGTTTTCAGCATAGGAATAGTTCCCGATGATCGAGGTGAAGGCGAAGAAGAAGATCGCAATCGCCACGAAATTGGTGCCGAACTGGCCGAAATGGTCCTGCAGCGCCGCCTGGGTCAGGTTCACCCCGGTCAGCTGCTCCGACGGCATCACATCCGCCAGCAGGATCATGACCGCCGTCGCGGTACAGACCAGCAGGGTGTCAATGAACACACCCAGCGCCTGCACGAAGCCCTGACTGGAGGGGTGGTGCGGCGCAGGCGTTGCCACCGCCGCGATATTGGGGGCCGAACCCATGCCGGCCTCGTTGGAAAACAGGCCGCGCTTGATCCCGTTCAGCATCGCTGCCGTCACCGAACCGGCGACCCCGCCCACGGTTTCCTGCAAGCCAAAGGCGTTCAGCACGATCCCGCTGAGAATACCCGGCACCCGGTCGATGTTCAGGATCATCACGACAATCGCCGCCAGCAGGTAAGCACCGGCCATGAAGGGCACGACATATTCGGCCACGCGCGCGATCTGCGGGATGCCGCCGAAGATGATGACGCCTGTCAGTACCGCCACGGCAAGGCCGATGAACATCTTGTCGATGCCGATGGCGGTGGCCGCAGCCTCGGCGATCGAGTTCGCCTGCACCGCGTTGAAGACCAGACCGAAGGCGATAATCAGCGCGATCGAAAAGATCGCGGCCAGCCAGGGCAGCCCCAGCCCGCGCGAGATATAGGCCGCAGGCCCGCCGCGATACATGCCGTCAGGTCCATGGGTCTTGTAAAGCTGCGCCAGCGTCGATTCCGCATAGGCGGTGGCCATGCCGACCAAGGCCACCATCCACATCCAGAAGATCGCGCCCGGCCCGCCCAGCGTCAGCGCCACGGCAACGCCCGCGATATTGCCGGTGCCGACCCGGCTGGCCAGCGACACGGTCAATGCCTGGAAGGGTGAAATCCCGTCCTTGTCAGTCTTGTCCGACCCCGAAACGGCGCGCAGCATCTCTCGGAAATGGACGATCTGGATGAAGCCCAGCCGGATGGTGAAATAAATCCCGACGGCCAACAGGCCATAGATCAGGACGTATCCCCAGAAAATATTGTTCAGGAAGCCAATTACTTGGTCCAGAATATCCATGGTGCCCCCTTGGTCACGCTAGGTCGTGCGAATGTGACACCAAGGATAACATTCCCGTGATTGGCAGCAAGGGCCGAAGGTAGGCTGCAAGGGCAACTATTCGCCGGTTGCTTGCGACGTCGAGGGCAAGGGCATGTCCAGCCCCTCCATCGCCCATTCATAGACGCGGGTATCGGTGCGAAAGCTCCAGATCCGGGCCGATCCGATGTCGACGATTTCCGTCACCACCGCGCACCAAAGCACCGACAGCACCAGCCCCGGCGCACGGCCCCGTCGCCCTGTCAGCCCGAATTGATAGCCGACAGCGGCGATGCCAAGCTGGCTCATGACCAGCAACAGCCAGATCACCTGCGCCGGCATTCGGTATTCCATCGCCAGCTGCATCGCGGTCGACGAATCGAAAGCCGCGTTCATTGAGCTCATCAATTCGCTGACCGGGTCGGTCGGGCTTTCACGGATGCGTTCGGTCATCTGTGCCCACAGCTCGCGCTGAAGCGCATTGGTTTCCGCGCCGATGCGGGCAAATTCAGGCGAATCACGACCCGCCTGGATATACAGATAGCGCAGTTCCATATAGTCGCGCAGGTTGGCGACCATGCCCGCGGCCTGATCGCCGCCGACCGCCTCGGCCTGCAGCAATGCCGTGCCGATGGCGTTGACCTCTTGCAGGGTCGATTCGACCCGTCGCTCGAACCGAGAGGTCGCGTTGGACAGGTTCAGCGCCAACACGAATGCCAGCAGGCCAAGGATGCTGCCGACAACAAGCGCCGCGCCCTCGTCCGCACGTTCACCGATACGGGCCCGCCGGTGGCCGCCGATACGCAGCCCGATTTCCAGCGCCAGTACCAGCGCCAGAAACATGATGACGAGAAACAGGAGACGGTGGTGAAAAAGCAGGTCGGAAAAAGCGGCACCCATGGCCTGCCCCCCACAGCAGAAGCCCCGCCATTGGCGGGAGTTTCCGAAGCATATTCAAAGCGGGCCGGGGGACAAGGGGGTGTGCGCCCTCAGCTGGTGTGGGCGGCAGCCAGGGCTTCGGGCAGGACGGCTGCGAGGGCGTCCAGCTCATCGGCGGGCCCGCAAGAGATACGAATGCAGCGGTCCATCGGCGCCACGCCGGGCATGCGGGCAAAGATACCGGCGCGGTCCAGCCCCGCCAGCACGGCGCGCGCGAACGCGCCATCCTGGCCGCAGTCGACAGCGACGAAATTCGTGGCCGAGGGCAACGCCACCAGTCCGTTTTCGGCGGCGGTCTTGCCGATGCGGTCGCGCGCAGCCGCCACCTCTGCGCGGATATGGGCCAGCCAATCGTGATCCGCCAGCGCCGCCACCGCGCCCGCTTGCGCCACGCTGTTGACGCCGAAATGGTTGCGGATGCGGTCGAACCCCGCGATCAGCGGAGCAGAGCCAAGCGCATAGCCGATCCGCGCGCCTGCCATGCCGTAAGCCTTTGAAAAGGTGCGCAGGCGAATGACCCGAGGATCGGCCGCGTCGATCCGGGGGATGGCATCATCGGGGGCAAATTCGGCATAGGCCTCGTCCAGCACCAGCAGCGCACCGTCGGGGATGCGGTCCAGCATCGCCTCGATCGTGGCGCCCGAATGCCAGCTGCCCATCGGGTTGTCGGGATTGGCCAGATAGATCAGCCGCGCCTGCGTCTCGGCGGCGCGCGCAAGCAGCGCGTCGGGATCTTCACGGTCGTCGCGGTAAGGCACCTTGGCCAGCACCCCGCCAAAGCCCGCGACGTGATAGTTGAAGGTCGGATAGGCCCCGTCAGACGTCACCACCGCCTCGCCCGGCGCCACCATAAGCCGCACCAGCAGGCCCAAAATGCCGTCGATCCCTTCACCGATCAGGATCTGGTCGGGGGCAACGCCGTGATGCGCTGCAAGCGCCTGACGCAGATCGTGGCTGTCAGGATCGCCATATTTCCAGGCGTCGGCGGCGGCGCGAGCCATCGCCTCGACAGCGCGAGGGGACGGGCCGAAGCCGTTCTCATTCGCACCCAACCGCGCGACGAAGGGGGCACCGCGGCGGCGCTCCAGCGTTTCGGGGCCGGTGAAGGGCACGGTTGGCGGCAGCGATTCGGGGATCGGGGCAAAGCGCATCATTCAGCATCCTCGTTCCGACCGACCAGCGATCGCGCCGCATCCTGAAGCCCTGCGCGTGCGGCGTCGATCCCGGCCACGGCCGAGACCACCGGCGCCGGTGCCGCACCGGTGCCGACCCAGACCGCGCCCGCGACATAGGCCGCCAACAGCGCAGCCGCCACCGACAAGGCCCGCACGAACCCGGCGCGATATCCGTCCGGCGCGCTCTGCGTTGCGGTGGCCGCCTGTGCTTCGGGCAGATCAGAGGCAGGAGGCGCCTGGGTTTGCAACGTCGCCGCCAGCCGTTCCGCATCGGGCAGCATCTTGACGACGCGCCGGCGCGGCATGGGTGGCAGTGCCGGATCTGGCGCAATCGTGACCTCCGGCGCGCTCTGGGGGGCCGGATCATCGGCTGAGGTCGCCGCAAGCCCGTCCTCGGCCAGCCTGCGCGCCGGCGCGGCGGCCAGGATCGGCATCGGGCGCAGATCCCGGGCCGGTGACGGGATGGCCGGTTGGCGGCGGGTAATGACGCGCGGCTGCGAATCGTCTGGCGCGGTCACCGTGGTTGCCGGCCAGTCGGTCGCCTCTGGCGGCTCGACCACGACGCGCGCCGGTTTGGCGGGTTTCGGCGCAGGGGCGGGTGTCGCGGTGGGCGTCGGGGCAAGGACCGCAGGCGGCTCCGGCGGCGGCGAATCAGTGGCGGTGCCGGGACGCGGCAGCGGATCCTCCAGCCGGACACCGCGCCGAGCGGACAGCTCGCGGGCGGTTTCCTCGCGCAGAATCGACAAGACGTCATCGGGCAGCGGTCGGCGCAGCGCCGGGGCCGCGCCCAGATCGGCGGCGTCCGGCGCGGGTGCAGGTTTCGCCGCTGGCGCGCGCAGATCGCTGGCCAGCCCCCGCATTTCGCGCATATCCGCTGGCTGATGCCAGACATGCCCGCAAGCGGAACACTCGACCTCGCGCCCTTCGGTCGGGATCATCTCGCTGGAGACGTCATACAGCGCGTTGCATTGGGGGCAAATCAGCCGCATGTGAGGTCCTGTCAAAAGCTGTGCCGTTTCTGGCATTCCTGCGCGGGCTGTTCTATCAACGCAACGCCCGGCTTCCAAGCGTCGCGGCACGACAGATACCAAGACCGACCCCGTGGAGGCCGCTTTGATCGAAATGCAGGACGTGTCCTTTGGCTATCGTGGCGGCGGTGCCTTGCTGTCGAATATCACGCTTGGTCTGCCTGCGGGGTCGTTCCATTTCCTGACCGGGCCGTCCGGGTCGGGCAAGACGACTTTCCTGCGGCTGTGCTATGCCGACCTGCTGCCCAGCGGCGGCCGGCTGACGGCCTTCGGGCACGATGTGGCGGGCCTGTCGCGTGACGGCATCGCCATGCTGCGCCGCAAGGTCGGCGTGCTGCATCAGGACGCGCAGTTTCTGGACCACTTACCGGTGGCAGAGAACATCGCGCTGCCGCTGACCGTGGCCGGCCAGCCCGTCGACATGAAGGCGCTGAAAGAGCTGCTGGGCTGGGTCAGCATGACCAACCACGCCCGCGCCCTGCCGCCCTCGTTGTCCGGGGGGGAACGCCAGCGCGCCGCACTTGCCCGCGCGGTCATCATGTCGCCCGATTTCGTGCTGGCCGATGAACCGACCGGCAACCTCGACTGGGACATGTCGATGCGCCTGCTGCAATTGCTGGTCGAGCTGAACCGCTCGGGCAAGACGATCCTCATCGCGACGCATGACATGGACCTGATCCGCACCGCCCGCCAGCTGGAGGTTCAGGCGCGGGTTCTGCGGATTTCCGGGCGGCGCGTGCAACTGGCGGGGGCAGATCTATGAAAGTCGATCTTCGGCATGTGGACTGGCGCAGCCTGTGGCGCGGGCTGATCGGACGCGATGGCAGCGTGGCGGGGCGGATCGTCCCTTCGACCGGGTTCACCGCCCAGCTGACGATGTTGACGGCGGGGGCGATGGCGTTTCTGGCCGTGTTCGCGCTTGCCCTGTCCTTCGCGACGGGACGGCTGGCGGAACGCTGGTCGCAATCGCTGGCGCAAACGGTCACGGTGCGGGTGTCCGCACCGGCTGATGAAATCGAAACCCAGACCGGGACGGTCATGGCCATCCTGCAACAGACGCCGGGCATCGCACAGGCGCGGATGCTGCCTGAGGACGAGGTCGAATCGCTGCTGACCCCGTGGTTTGGCCCCGATGTCCCGATCGAGGCGCTGCCGATTCCGCGCCTGATCGAGATCACCGAAGGCGGCGACGGCTTCGATGCCGAAGGGCTTGGCCTGCGCCTTGCAGCCGAGGCCCCCGGCGCGGTGCTGGACGATCACACCCGCTGGCGTAAGCCGCTGATAACCGCCGCAAGCCGGCTGCGTTTCCTTGGCATCGTCTCGTTGGCGCTGATCGCGGCGGCGGGCGGGGCGATGATGGCGCTGGCGGCGCAAAGCTCGCTTGCGGCAAACGGGCAGGTCATCCGGGTGCTGCGCCTGATCGGTGCGCGCGACGTGACCATCGCACAGGCCTTTGTCCGCCGCTTTACCCGCCGGGCGGCGGCTGGCTCGCTTGCTGGCACTGCGCTGGGGATGCTGGCCATCGCGCTGCTGCCCAACATGGACGAAGCCGGCGGCTTCCTGACCGGGCTGGGCTTTCAGGGCTGGGGCTGGCTATGGCCGCTGCTGATCCCGCTGGTGGCCGCCGGCGTCGGCTTTTTCGCAACCCGTTGGGCCGCCCTGCGCATGCTGAGGGCAGTGCCATGACCGGGCCTTTGCTGAACTCTGCCGAAGCCGCCCGCCTGTCGCCCAAGCCGGGCCGGACAGGGCTGTTCAGCTATATTCGGGCGATCACCTATTACGTCCATATCGCGCTGGCGACGGTGATTATCGGGCTGTGGGGCCTGACCCAGCGCAGCATGGGCCGCAAGGGGGCGAACCGGGTCGCGACCATCTGGATCGCCTATATGCTGCGCGCCGCGCGCTGGCATATGGGCGTCGCGGTCGAACTGCGCGGCACCCCGCCCGCACGCGGCACAGATGCGCTGATCGCCGCCAAGCATCAGAGCTTCCTGGACATTCTGGCGATCGCCTGCGCCGCCGGACGGCGCAACTTCGTGATGAAACGCGAGGTCATGCGGGTGCCGATCATGGGCTGGTATGCGCGCGAAGTCGGCTCGATCCCGATCGACCGCGCGCGCGGACGCGACGCCATGGGGCAGATCGTCTCGACCGTCAGAACACGGATGGAGTCGCCGGACGGCTTGGGCCACCTGATCGTCTACCCGGAAGGCACCCGCATGAAACCCGGCGAGCACCGCCCCTATAAGCACGGCATCGGCACCATCCACGCCGAAACCGGCCTGCCGGTCTGGCCCGTGGCTGTGAATTGCGGGCTGTTCTGGCCCAAGCGCGGGATGCCCATCGCCAGCGGCCGCGCCGTGATCGAGTTCCTGCCCCCGATGCAGGCCGAACCCGACGAGAGCCGCGATGCCTTCATCGCCCGCCTGCGTGACGCAATCGAGACCCGCAGCGACGCCCTGATGGCAGAGGCCGGTTTCGGCCCCGCCGAAACAAGTATCTCGAATATACCTTAATCAAGGTTTGCGGGCCGGATTTCCTAGTCTTATCATGGCCTTCTCGCGAACTTTGATTCGCGGCCCATTCTGAACTCAGGAACGAGTTAGATGTATATCAAACTTACCCTCGCCATCGCCGCAGTTGCCACCCTCTCAGCCTGTTCGCTGAACCCCAAGGATTACGAAAGCGCGCCGATCCTTGCGGATTCGGCAATGGGTCCGGTGACCTGCCAGATCTACACTGAAGGACAGGTAACCTGGGACCGTTCGATCAATCGCCCGGATGGGATGAGCGTCGAGACGGCCGACAATCTGTGCCGGGCCGAGGGCAAGCGGATCATGGACGGGGGCGAACCCCAATACGCCCCCACGACGGCGGCCGCGTCGGCCTGACACCGCCCCCTTTAGCTGGGATCGAGATATGCCGGGAATGGGCCGCAGCACCGAGCTGCGGCCCGCCCCTAGGGTCCTGTCTTGGAAGAGCATTCACCGGACGCCGAGCCATCGTCGGCGCGCGGGATATGCGTTGCTGAATCCCCGCAGAAGAGTGGAACGGCAGGATTATTCCGCCGCTACTACCTGTCCGGGAACATAATTCAGGATCGGCGCCAGCCAGCGTTCGGCATCGGCCAGATCCATACCTTTGCGGGCCGCGTAGTCGGCGACCTGATCGGCCTCGACCTTGGCGACGCCGAAATAATAGGCGTCCGGATGGCCGATATAGATGCCAGACACGGATGAGCCGGGCCACATCGCCATGGATTCGGTCAATTCCACACCGGTCGCCTCGGTTGCGTTCAGCAGATCGAACAGCGTTACCTTTTCAGTATGGTCAGGCTGGGCAGGATAGCCGGGCGCAGGACGGATACCGGCATAGCCTTCGGCGACCAGCTCGGCATTCGACAGCGCTTCATCTGGCGCATAGCCCCAATGATCGCGGCGGACGCGTTCGTGGACCAGTTCGGCGAGCGCCTCGGCGAAGCGGTCGGACAGCGCCTGAACCATGATCGCGGAATAGTCGTCGCCCTCGGCCTTGAAGCGGGCAGCGATCTCGTGGTCCTGCGGGCCCGAGGTCACCACGAAGCCGCCGACATAATCGGGCTGCCCCTCTGGCGCGACGAAATCCGACAGCGCCACATTGGGGCGGCCTTCGCGCTTTTCGACCTGCTGGCGCAAGGTGTGGAAGGTGGCGAGGTTTTCGGCACGGCTTTCGTCGGTGAACAGGCGAATGTCGTCACCCACACGGTTTGCCGGCCAGAAGCCCACCACCGCGCGCGGCTTGAACCAATCCTCGACCACGATCTTCACCAGCATCGCCTGCGCATCGGCGAACAGCGCCCGCGCCGCCTCGCCCTGCTTTTCGTCGTCGAGGATGCGCGGATAGACGCCCTTCATCTCCCATGTCTGGAAGAAGGGGGTCCAGTCGATATAGCGGGCGATCTCGGCCAGATCGAAATCGTCGATGATGCGGGGGCCGGTGAATTTCGGTGCCGTGGCTTGCCAGTTGGCGAAATCGATCTTCACCGCATTGTCGCGCGCGGCCTGCAGCGACAGGCGCGGCTTGTCCTTGTCGCCGCGATTATAGCGTTCGGCCACGTCGACATATTCGGCGCGGATATTGGCGGCATATTCCGCCTTCTGATCCGACAGCAGCGAGGATACCACGCCCACCGCCCGGCTGGCATCGGTGACATAGACGGTCTGGCCCTTGTTGTAGCGCGGGTTGATCTTGACCGCCGTATGCACGCGCGAGGTCGTCGCGCCGCCGATCAACAGCGGGATCTGGAAGCCCTCACGTTCCATCTCGGCGGCGACATGGACCATCTCGTCCAGCGACGGAGTAATCAGGCCGGACAGACCAATGATATCGACATTCTCGGCCTTCGCGACTTCAAGGATCTTCGTTGCCGGGACCATCACGCCCAGGTCGATGATCTCGTAATTGTTGCAGGCCAGTACGACGCCGACGATGTTCTTGCCGATGTCATGCACATCGCCCTTCACCGTCGCCATCAGCACCTTGCCCGCATTACTGGCGCCGCCGGTCGCGGCCTTTTCTTCCTCCATGAAGGGCAGCAGATAAGCCACCGCCTGCTTCATCACGCGCGCCGATTTCACCACCTGGGGCAGGAACATCTTGCCCGCCCCGAACAGGTCGCCGACCACGTTCATCCCCGACATCAGCGGGCCTTCGATGACATGAAGCGGGCGTTCGGCCTGCGCGCGGGCTTCTTCGGTGTCTTCCTCGATATATTCGGTGATGCCGTTCACCAGCGCATGCGCCAACCGCTCATTGACCGGCAATTCGCGCCAGCTGAGGTCCTTTTCGCGCGCCTTGGCCCCGCCTTCCCCGCGATAGCGTTCGGCGATTTCCAGCATGCGTTCGGTAGAATCCTCGCGGCGGTTCAGGACCACATCCTCGCAGGCCTCGCGCAGTTCCGCGTCGATCTGGTCATAGACCGCCAATTGGCCCGCGTTGACGATGCCCATATCCATGCCCGCCTGAATGGCATGATACAGGAACACGGCATGCATCGCCTCGCGCACAGGTTCGTTGCCGCGGAAGCTGAAGGACAGGTTCGAGACCCCGCCCGAGATATGGACATGCGGCAGGGTCTGGACGATCCGGCGGGTGGCGTTGATGAAATCGACGCCGTAATTGTCGTGCTCCTCGATCCCGGTCGCCACGGCGAAGATGTTCGGGTCGAAGATGATATCCTCAGGCGGGAAACCGACCTCGTTGACCAGAATGTCATAGGCGCGGGTGCAGATTTCCACCTTGCGGTTTTCGGTATCGGCCTGTCCGGTCTCGTCAAAAGCCATGACCACCACCGCCGCCCCGTAAGCGCGGCACAGGCGGGCGTGATGCAGGAATGCCTCCTCGCCTTCCTTCAAGGAAATCGAGTTCACGACCGGCTTGCCCTGAATGCATTTCAGCCCGGCCTCGATCACCTCCCATTTCGATGAATCGACCATGATCGGCACCCGCGCGATATCGGGTTCCGAGGCGATCAGGTTCAGGTAGTCGACCATCGCCTTTTCGCTGTCGATCAGGCCCTCATCCATGTTGATATCGATGATCTGGGCGCCGTTTTCGACCTGATCGCGGGCCACATCCAGCGCCGCCGCGTAATCGCCATTGGTGACCAGTTTGCGGAAGCGGGCGGACCCGGTGACGTTGGTGCGTTCGCCCACGTTCACGAAGGGGATGGCGTCGGTCTTGGTGAACGGCTCCAGCCCGGACAGGCGCAGGGCGGGCGCGATTTCGGGGATCTTGCGGGGCGGGACGCCTTCGACGGCGCGGGCGATGGCGGCGATATGTTCGGGGGTGGAGCCGCAGCAGCCGCCGACGATATTGACCAACCCCTCAAGCGCGAAATCACGCACCTGAGCGGCCATCTGATCGGGGGTTTCGTCGTAAAGCCCCATCTCGTTCGGCAGGCCGGCATTGGGATAGGCGCAGACCAGCGTGTCGGCCACGTCCGAGATCTCGGCCAGATGCGGGCGCATGGCCTCTGCGCCAAGGGCGCAGTTCAGCCCGATGGTCAAAGGCTGGGCGTGGCGGATCGAGTGCCAGAAGGCGGTCGGCGTCTGCCCCGACAGGGTGCGGCCCGACAGGTCGGTGATCGTGCCCGAGATCATCACCGGCAGGCGCAGGTTCTTTTCGACAAAGACCTGTTCGCAGGCAAAAACAGCAGCCTTGGCGTTCAGCGTGTCGAAAATCGTCTCGATCAGGATCAGGTCCGTGCCGCCATCCATCAACCCACGGATCTGTTCGACATAGGCGGTGACCAGTTGATCAAACGTCACCGCCCGGAAGCCGGGATTGTTCACATCCGGGCTGATCGAGGCGGTGCGGTTCGTGGGCCCAAGCGCACCGGCGACAAAGCGGGGGCGCCCATCCTCGGCCGTGGCGCGATCCAGTGCCGCACGGGCCAGCCGCGCGCCCTCGACGTTCAGATCATAAACCTTGTCTTCCAGCCCGTAATCCGCCTGCGCGATAGAGGTTGAGGAAAACGTATTCGTTTCAACGATATCCGCCCCTGCCATCGCATAGCGGTAATGAATTTCCTCGATCGCGTCGGGGCG
This sequence comes from Paracoccus xiamenensis, assembly GCF_011308835.1. Taxonomy (GTDB): domain Bacteria; phylum Pseudomonadota; class Alphaproteobacteria; order Rhodobacterales; family Rhodobacteraceae; genus Paracoccus; species Paracoccus xiamenensis. The sequence goes on from NZ_JAAOHY010000007.1 coordinate 160,738, forward strand.
GGTCAGGTTCAGAAGGTCATTGTTGCCCTTCTGCGGGTGGTCCGAATGGATGTGACAGGCGCAGCCCGCGCCATGGCCGGTATAGTCTTCCTCGGATAGGCGCAGGTCCTGAATCTGCGTGCCCATCGCCCCGTCAAGGATCAGGATACGGTCCTGCGCCAGCCGGTGAAGCTGGTCGAATGCGGCAGAGCGGGGAAGTTCGGGCACGAGATCACCTGTCACGAATGGAATAGGCGCTTATAGCTGCGGCATCGACATTCTTCAAATTCGTGTTTCACAAGAAAATCATGTCTCGCGCTCATGTTGACCACGGGCGGGACCGCACAGGTGGCCGCTATTGCTTGGCCGCCGCGCCTTCGTCCGCCTGACGCATCCGTTCCGAGATCAGCTTGCCCGATGTCTCGTCATAGACCGTTTCAAGGATCAGCTTGTCGCGCCGGGCATGGACCTGCAACTGGCCGTCCTTGCGCGCAATCTCTATCCCCTCATAGCCTTGCGCGGCCAATTGAGCGCGAATTCCGTTTTCCAGATCGTCGGCGCGGGCAGTGCCTACCGTCAGTATCAGCAACAACCAAACAAGAGCAGCGCGCATGCTGACCCCCCATACTCGTATACAAAAAGTATATGAAATTTCGCTGGTCGCGTCTATCCTGCACAGCGCATTCGTGAACCGACCCTTCCCCAACCGCCACGACCCTTTCCAAGGCAGGCCGCAAAGGTTAAATACCGCGCGACATTTTCGGGAACGCATATGGCACGCCACCTCATCACCTCCGCCCTGCCTTATATCAACGGCATCAAGCATCTGGGCAATCTCGTCGGCAGCCAGCTGCCCGCCGATCTTTACGCACGTTATCTGCGCGGGCGCGGGCACGAGGTGATGTTCATCTGCGCCACCGACGAACATGGAACCCCGGCAGAGCTTGCCGCCGCCAAGACGGGCGAGCCGGTGGATGTCTATTGCGCGCGGATGCATGCGGAACAGTCGAAGCTGGCCGAGGGATTCGGGTTGAGCTTCGATCATTACGGGCGCTCATCCAGCGAACAGAACCGGCAGCTGACCCAGCATTTCGCCGGCAAGCTGGACGAGGCGGGACTGATCCGCGAAGTCAGCGAAAAGCAGGTCTATTCGATCGACGACGGCCGCTTCCTGCCCGACCGCTATATCGAAGGCACCTGCCCGAATTGCGGCTATGATCGCGCGCGCGGCGATCAATGCGAGAACTGCACCAAGCAGCTGGACCCAACCGACCTGATCGACCCGCGCAGCGCCATCAGCGGCAGCACCAATCTGGAAGTGCGCGAGACAAAGCACCTGTATCTGCGCCAGTCGGCCATGAGGGATCAGATCGCCGCCTGGATCGACAGCAAGACCGACTGGCCCGTGCTGACGACTTCGATCGCGAAGAAATGGCTGTTCGATGGCGACGGACTGCAGGACCGGGGGATCACCCGCGATCTCAGCTGGGGCGTGCCGGTGCAGAAGGGCGACCAGCCATGGCCGGGGATGGAGGGCAAGGTCTTCTATGTCTGGTTTGACGCGCCCATCGAGTATATCGGGGCAACGGCAGAGTGGGCCGATGCCAAGGGCGGCGACTGGGAACGCTGGTGGCGGACCGACAAGGGCGCCGATGACGTGACCTATACCCAGTTCATGGGCAAGGATAACGTCCCCTTCCACACGCTGGGTTTCCCGACCACGATCATGGGATCGGGCGAGCCGTGGAAGCTGGTCGATTACATCAAATCCTTCAACTACCTGACCTATGACGGCGGTCAGTTCTCGACCAGCCAGGGCCGGGGCGTGTTCATGGATGACGCGCTGTCGCTGCTGCCTGCCGATTACTGGCGCTGGTGGCTGCTGTCGCACGCCCCCGAATCCGGTGACAGCGAATTCACCTGGGAGAACTTCCAGCAATCGGTGAACAAGGATCTGGCCGATGTGCTGGGCAATTTCGTCAGCCGTATCACCAAGTTCTGCCGCTCCAAGTTCGGCGAGACAGTGCCGGAAGGCGGCGAATGGGGTGATGCGGAACGCGAATTGGCCGCAGCCCTGACGGCCCGCATCCGCGCTTACGCAGGCTTCATGGACCATATGGAGGCGCGGAAGGCTGCCGGAGAACTGCGCGCGATCTGGGTGCTTGGCAACGAATACCTGCAATCCGCAGCGCCTTGGGCGACCTTCAAGGAAGACCCGGAAAAGGCGGCGATGCAGGTTCGGCTGGGCCTGAACCTGATCGCACTTTACGCAAGCCTCTCGGCCCCGTTCATCCCCTTCACCGCCGACACCCTGCGCGCGGCGATGAACAGCAGCGCCGATTGGCCCAACGACGTGGAGGCAGCTCTGACCGCCCTGCCCCCCGGCCACGCCTTCACCGTGCCCGAAAACCTGTTCGCCAAGATTACCGATGAACAGCGCGAGGAATGGACCGAGCGGTTCAAGGGTACGCGAGGCTGAGCCATGCCTGATCCCGGCCTGATCATCTTCTGGTTGATCGCGGGAATGGGTGCGTGGATCCAGTCAACGACTGGCTTCGCGCTTGGGCTGATCCTGATGGGCGTGACTGGCGCGCTCGGGCTGATGCCGGTGCCGCAAGCGGCGGCGATCACCTCGATGCTGGTCATTCTGCATGGCAGTTTCGTCTTGCGCCGCAGCCTGCGAGAGGTTGATCGAGAGGCCCTGCTTCTGGTCCTGATGGGCGCCGTTCCCAGCCTGGTTGCGGGGTTCTTCCTGCTCAACTGGCTGGCGGGATCTGCGCTTGGGGTGCTGCAACTGCTGCTCGGTCTGGTGATCGCGGGCGCGGCGGTGCAGCTTGCGGCGCGCCCGACGCAGCGCGCGACGCGCTCGAAGCCGCTGACATTTTTCCTATCAGGACTGGCCGGGGGCGTGATGGGCGGGATGTTTTCGACGACCGGGCCGCCGGTGATCTGGCATCTTTACCGCCAGCCGATGCCGCTGTTCGCCGTTCGCGCAACGCTGCTTCTGCTTTTCTTCGTGACCCAGATCCTGCGTAGCGGTCTTGTCATCTCGACCGGCGGCTTCGACCGCGGGCTTTTGATCAGCGCTGCCGGCGCGGCACCTGCGGTGCTGCTGGGAACCTGGGTGGCGCGGCGCTTTCCTTCCCCGTTCGAACCGGCCACGATCCGCAAATTCGCGCTGGCTTTGTTGTTCCTGTCCGGCATCTCGCTGATCGTTTCGGCCATAGGCAAGCTCGGCTAGGGGTGGCGCGAAGGGCCCTTTCGCCCTATCTTGCCGCCGCAAACAGACCCAGAGGACCACATGACCCATTGCATCCTGATCGGCGCCCCTGTCGATGAAGGCCAGAAAGTTCCCGGCTGCATGATGGGACCTGCGGCTTACCGCGTGGCGGGGCTTGGCCGGGTGCTGGAATCGCTTGGCCACACGGTCGAGGATCGCGGCGATGTTGCCCTGCCCAAGCTGGGCGCGGAAACCCATGCCAACAAGGCGGTTCACCACCTGCCAGAGATGGTCGGCTGGACCAAGGCCCTGCGCGAAGCCGGCGAAGCAGCGATGCCGGACGGGATGCCGATCTTCATGGGCGGCGATCACGGGCTGGCGCTTGGCACCGTGGCGGGCGTTGCCGCCCATGCCGCCGCCGCCGGCCGGCCGCTTTTCGTCATCTGGCTGGATGCGCATAGCGATTTCCATACGCCTGCCACCACCACCTCGGGTAATCTGCACGGCACGCCCATGGCTTACGCGGCCGGGCGCGACGGCTTTGCGCCCTTCCCGCCTTTCCCCGCCCCGGTGCCTGCCGAAAACATCTGCATGTTCGGCATTCGCAGCGTCGACCCCGCCGAACATGCGGCGCTGGAAGAAACCGAGATCACCGTCAACGACATGCGCGTGCTGGATGAACGCGGCATCGTCGCCCCGTTGAGAGAGTTCCTCGACCGTGTTCGCGCCGCCAACGGCTTGCTGCATGTCTCGTTGGATGTCGACTTTCTCGACCCCGCAATCGCCCCTGCCGTCGGCACCACCGTTCCCGGCGGCGCCACCTTCCGCGAAGCCCATCTGGTCTGCGAAATCCTGCACGAATCCGGCCTCATGACCTCGCTGGATCTGGTCGAGCTGAACCCCTTCCTGGACGAACGGGGCCGGACGGCCAAGCTGATGGTTGACCTTGTCGGTTCGATGATGGGCCAAAAGGTCTTTGACCGCCGCACCCGCAGCTTCTGAACCGGTTGCAATCGGGGAACACGCGGCCCATCTGTTCGTTGATATCCAAACCGGAGTCCGCGATGTCTCAGAAAGCCATGCAACGGCTATCCTTCTACCTGCTGATCGGCCTGACGCTTTACGCGTCGCTGGCCGGCGCAGCGTAAGGGGGCATCATGGCTGAACGCTATCGCGGCCCTTACTCGCCGGGCGCGGGCGGGGCATCGCGCGCAGAGCCCCGCGCCGATATCCGTCACCGCTACGAATCCCGCACAAAGTGGATCACCATTGCGGCAATCCCCTTCCTGCTCAGCGCATTCTGGCAGGAACCGGTGGGCATGGTGGCCAATCTGGCCGCATTCGGCATCGTGGCGCTTGGATCGCGTCTGACCCGCGAGAGCCTGCAGGCCGAGGCCGCCTATGACGCCCGCCGCGTCGCCCGCCGCCCGGCATGGCCGCGCAAGCTGTTCGGCGGCGTCCTGACCGGGCTAGGGCTGGCCATCGGTGCGGCTGAACCCAGCGCGTTGATCCCGGCGATGTTGATCGGCTTTGCCGGTGCCATGCTGCATTACCTGGCCTTCGGTGCCGACCCCATGCGCGACAAGGGGATGGAGGGCGTCGACAGCTTCCAGCAGGATCGCGTTGCCCGCATTATCGCCGAAGGCGAGGCCTATCTGGCCGGGATGCAGGACGCCATCCGCCGCACCCGCGACCGCCGGCTGGAGGCCCGCGTAGCGCTGTTCGCGGAAACCGCGCGCGAACTGTTCCGCCGTGTCGAGCAGGATCCCGGCGACCTGACCGCCGCGCGGCGCTATCTGGGTGTCTATCTGATGGGTGCGCGTGACGCGACGGTCAAATTCGCCGATCTTTATGCCGAAACTCAGGACCCCGGCGCGCGCGGCGATTACGAGGCGCTGCTGACCGATCTGGAAGCCAATTTTGCCGCCCGCACCCGCGCATTGATCGAAAGCGGCCGCACCGATTTCGACATCGAATTGCAGGTGCTGCGCGACCGGCTGGCGCGCGAGGGCGTGCGCATGCCAGATCCCGCGCAGCCCGCGCTGGAAGACCGCAAGGGCGTCGACCTGACCGACCTTTTGCGCGCGACCACCAAGGCGGGGCGAAAGACCGACTGATGCCGCGCTATGCTTTCCGGGTCGAGTATGACGGCGCGCCGTTTGCGGGCTGGCAGGCGCAGGCTGGTCAGCCAAGTGTGCAGGGCGCGATCGAGGCGGCTTTGGGTAGGCTCGATCAGGGTTTTGCCGCAGGCGCGCGCATCGCCGCGGCGGGACGGACGGATGCCGGCGTGCATGCCTCGGGGCAGGTGTTTCACGCCGATTTAATCAAGGAATGGCAAGGGTTTAAGCTGGGAGAGGCGCTGAACTGGCACCTGAAGCCGGCGCCGGTTGCGGTGACGGCGGTGGCCTTGGTTTCGGATGATTTTCATGCCCGCTTTTCGGCGTTGGAGCGGCGTTATACCTTTCGGCTGGTGGCGCGGCGGGCGCCGGTTGTGGCGGACCGGGGGTGGGTCTGGCAGGTGCTGAAGCCGCTAGATATTGATGCGATGCAGCATGCGGCGCAATATCTTGTGGGGCGGCATGACTTTACCACCTTTCGTAGCACCATGTGCCAGTCGGCCAGTCCCATAAAGACGCTGGATGAGATCCGGATCGAGGGGCTGGATTACCCCGCCGGGCAGGAGGTCCGCTTTCACCTGCGCGCCAGAAGTTTCCTGCATAATCAAGTGCGTAGCATTGTCGGCACGCTGGAACGCGTGGGTGCCGGGGCGTGGGAGCCGGGGCGTGTCAGGGCGGCGTTGGAGGCGCGGGACAGGGCGGCTTGCGGGCCGGTTTGTCCGCCTCAGGGGTTGTCGCTGACCGGGGTGGGGTACGATCCCGACCCGTTTTCTTGACCCGCACAACCCGTACACCACGCGTACACAGCCCGTACACAACCGGTGCTGACGCAACGCGCGCAGCGTTTACCCCTTTTGGCGCGGTTTCCGGCAGGATGGCGGCAGCGGAAAAGGGGGCGATCATGGCGACGAAAACAGACGGCACGCGGCGTGCGAATTACCACTATATGGCCGATGCGATGCGGCGGCTGGAATGGGACCTGCATCAGCGCATCGTGACCGAGGGGCGCATCCCCGAGGCCTGGCACGACATCGCGGCGGAACGGGCCGGGACGGCGAAAACCCGCGTCACGATCCGGCTGGATGGCGACGTGGTGAAATTCTTTCGCGACATGGGGCCGGGCTGGCAGCCTCGGGTCAATGAGGTGCTGCGCAGCTTCATGCATGCGCGGCTGGCGGGGCTGCTGCGCGGGGCCGAGACGATGGATTACCTGAAACGCCGGGTCGAGGAAGGCCATGACGGCCAGAAACCCGGCTGGGGCGGCGTGCAGGCGGAGTATGAGGAGGCGCTTGGCGCGGAACTGGCGCAGGGGATGAGCGACGATGCGGGGGTGCCGATGGGCGATGAGCGCCGGGGCGAGCGGGCGGATCTGATGGCTTGGATGAAGGTAAGGGATGGGTAGGGTGCAGATAAAAGTGACAGTACCGAGTAAGATTTCGAATGGTTATGAACTTGGTGTTTCCCCGGCGCGAGGCCGCCGGGCCCTTAATCGAACCTTTGGGCTTACCGGCACGGCTCACAGCACTGGACAAAATAGTCTTCTGTGGTATTGGCACGGCATAGGAAGTATGAATAGCTACACCATTGTGACCAAGCAGGATTAGGCTTTATGCGTTCTGAGTTTAGCGAATTTTACCCGTTATCAGAAAATGACCTAAAAGTTCTTTGGAAGAACGCAACCATCGTTCTTGATGCAAATGTTCTACTTAATATCTATAGGTTGCCAAAATTAGCTCGAATAGAATTTATTAGCGCATTAGAATCTGTCGCAGAACGTCTTTGGGTTCCGTATCACGCAGCTCTCGAATTTCAGAGAAACCGCCCTCAAGTGATACGAGACAGAAAGGAGCTTGTCGACAATTTTAGAGATAAAACACAGCAGCAAATATCTCGAATTGAAGCCGAGTTCAAGTCTCTTGAAGCAAGTCAACACGGCGAAAAAATAAACGAAGACACACTTCTTCGTAATTTTCTCTCGTCTTTTGATAACCTGTGTAAAGCAGCGGAAACGGTAGCCAAAACCTCTCAGGAACTCACAGGGCGAGATCCTATTAGGGAGCAGATAGACGAAATCCTAAAAGGCAAAGTGGGCGTGGCACCCGCATCACAAGAGGACGTAAGCGAGCTCATTGAAGGTGCAGAAGAAAGATACAAAAGAAGCATCCCACCCGGCTTCAGAGACGCAAATAAGAAAGAGAAGGAGGAGTATGAAGCATTTTATCACAAGGGTCTGCTCTACCAAAATCAGCACGGAGATCTAATCCTATGGCGTCAGCTGCTGAAAGATTCTAAAGAAACAGGTCGAACTGACGTAATTTTTGTAACCGACGACAGAAAAGAAGATTGGTGGTGGAAAGTCAAGGAAAAGACACTAGGCCCTCATCCTAGCCTAGTGGAGGAGATTCGAAGGCTTTCTCAAGTTCAGCGCTTCTGGATGTATACAAGCGCCAATTTTCTAACCAACATTAAGGATCGACGTGTCGCCGACGTTTCAAGCAATACTATCTCGGAGGTAGAAGGTGCCGCGCGCCGCGCGAGGCGTGAGGCTGAAAGATGGCTTTTGCCGGAGTTATCTGACGAAGAAATTCCGCATTCTGATGATCTAACCTTTCTGAGAGAACGGAAATTTCATATTTCGTCTCTTGTTGAATCTGCCATTTTAGAATGGGTCCTTCGAAAATTCGGCCGTGTTCGACACAATAGATCCGCATTTCCGGACTTTGTTGTTGAAGAAACTGGTCAAGGAATAGAAGTTGTCGCATCAACTCTATTAACTTCTCGTCGAGTGCGGGAAGTTATAGAAAAAATGCACATGGCTGCTGACTGGCTGGAACGAAGCGGCGGTGCAGGCTTTATGATCGTATTTGCAGCCTACAGCAACCCGGAGAAAAGTATTATGGCAAATCTATACGCCAGTACTATATTAGAAGCGCTTCAGAAAATACCGCTTGAACTTGATATCAGCGTAGTACTTGGAAGCGTTGACCGTGGCCATACGTTCCGCCCAGAAGTTATTATTAACATGGACGGAATTTCTGAAACTATGAGTTAACCCATGCACGCATGCCACTCACACCAACCTTCCCTTCCAGGCGCAACCTTATCATAGTCACAGCCGCGATAAACCGCCCGCCGTCGTGAAATACGAGATCTTGCCGTAGAGTGCGAATGTGCGCAATTCGCGGAAGTTGGCGATGACTTCGCCGCCCTCTGTCGTGTCTAGGGTCAGGATTCATAACCAATAGATGACGAGAGCCGCGAGGGCGATGGCTGAGAGGAAGACCTTGGGGCATCGGTCATAGCGGGTCGCGACGCGCCTCCAGTCCTTGAGCCTGCCGAACATGATCTCGATGCGGTTACGCCGCTTGTATCTCCGCTTATCGTATTTGATCGGCGTCTTGCGTT
>NZ_JAAOHY010000008.1 GCF_011308835.1 Paracoccus xiamenensis
GCTGTAAATCCTCACGCCCTCCCTGCTGACGCAGAAAGGCAATAGGTGGACGACTTTTACGCCGCCCGCAGCAGCACCATGCCGCCGCTAACGTGGACTAATTTCGCACCGCCGTTCTCACATGACGCTCATAAAATATTTGACAATTAACCCGCAGAAGTTCGCATTTGTTTGTAAACCTATCGAAAAGTACAGGGCGCGATTGTGCGGGGCCTGTTCAACCTGCCGATGCAACGAATCAGTTCACGTAATTTCCTCTCGCCAGAGAAAATTCGTCCGATGATCGTTGTGAAATTTCTCAGGAATGCTTGACGCTAGGTCAAGTTGCGGCGGCAAAATCTCAGATAGAGTTTAACCTATTTTATACGCCTCTGTTTAGTTTCTGGTGGCCGCATTGGCATATTGTTTAGTGCTTATGCTGATTTGTTTAGTGTCGTGGTTAACATGTAAAATTTAATGAACTTTTTAGCAATTGCTGCACGTCAGCCTCCCGGCTCATAGTTCTCTTGTAGTTGCCTGGGGAGTGTTTTTGTTGTGCCACCTCATCAAACCGGACGATCGTCAATCAGCAAAGTCGTGCATACGCCCCGCGATGCTCAGCTAGAGATTGCACTGGAATATTCGAACGGATGGCCGAGCGAGCGATACGCAGCCCTGAGCATTGATGGCGTTGCCTTGACCGAACTCGAGTTTCCGTCAACCGGCGACTGGGATCGCACCGAGATACTGCCCGTCACCCTGCAACTTGCCGCCGGCTCTCATGAGGTGATCGTAAGGGGCCAGAACGGTGCCGGCCCGGATATCCATGACATCTATGTCCGCGAAACAGACGCGTCTGTCGGTACGGGCGGACAGGCCGGCGATGGTGCGGTCGACAGCGCAACCCTTGTGGCGACAGCCGTTCTGGTGGCGGCGGCCCTGCCGGTCGAAGCGGAGGCAGATGAAGGCGGCGATGCCGCGCCAACCGATTATGACCTTGACCTGGGAGCCCTTTCCGATGGCAAGGCCGGGTCTGAGGTAGTTGATCGATCCAATCCTGCGCAGTCTGATGCGAAGGTCGGGGCTGCGGTCGACTTGCCGCTTCCTGCGGCGGGCGATCAGCACGATGCCCTGCAGGCTGACAGCAAAGGCCAACAACCTGTCCGTGCCGGGTTTCCGGTGCCTGACGTTCTGGTGACGGCGTCGGAAGGCTCGCGCCTCGCGCCGGTTCCCGAGTTCCCCCAAAGCGCGGATCCGGCAAGCCGGATCGATCAGACACGCGATGCGAACGATCTTCCCGAGGTTTCCGACCCCGACCAGCCTGGAACGGGCGGGCCGGTCGATATTCTTCCCGATACCGTCAGCGACCCGGTCGCCGACGACAACAACGACAGATCTTTGCCAGACGACAGCAATGTCGGCACCAACCCTGGCACGCCGCAGAATGTGAGCGAAACTGATGTGGAGGCGGAGAACAGCGCCTCTGACCCATCAGCAAAGACCAATGCTTCAGGCGCAGCCCCCCGCGCGAACGCCTCTGGCACCCCGCCCTCCATCGTCAATGACGACATCACCACGAGATCACCGGCTCCAGCGGCGGCACCAGTTGCCGCCGCACCGGCAATTAACGAGGACATCATGGCACTTCCCATCGTTTTTCAGGATACCCAGTTCGCGATCATCGGTGCCGACAGCACGCTTCGCAATCCGAGCAATCCCGAGCCGACGGCAGACGGATCGGCCAACTTCGATGCAAACGGGCTGCGCGTCGGCTTTTCGGGCGAGGGCTACCTTGATCTTGGCGGACCCGCCGGTCAGAAATTCAGCGTGGTGATCCCCGCGGCCGATGTTGCCGGGCCGGGCACCTATACGCTGGTGGTGAAATACGCCAATGGCGGCAGCGGTACGAATGCTGCGCGTCCTCTGGCAATCTACAACGGCGGCACGCAGGTCGGCGCCATTGCGAACACGAACACCGGCAGCTTCTCGGTCTGGGAAACGCAGACGATCGATATCGTACTGAGCGAAACCAACGCCGATGGCGACTATGTGCTGACCTTTGAACAGACCGAGTTGCAGGGGCCGAATATCGACGGGGTGGCCCTTGTAGAACAGGGGGGGAATTACAGCTTCCTGGCGCCGGAATTCGCCGCTGCGCAGACGCTTCAGATCGTTGAAGGGCAGACGGTGGTGGATCTGGTCACCGCGACCGATGCCGATGGCCAGCAGGTCGCCTATGCGATCACCGGCGGCGCGGATGCGGCGTTGTTCACGATCAATGACACGACTGGCGAGCTCAGCTTCCTGACGGCGCCCACCTATACCGGCAACGCGGCCGACGACAGCTATGACGTCGAGATCACCGCGACGGACGAGGCTGGCGACAGCACCGTGCAGGCCTTTACGGTCAGCGTATCGGACTATTTCGAGCCCATCTATGTGCAGGCCGAAACGGGGACGATCTCGCGCCCGGATGGCGGCACCCCGGTCAGCAAGATGATGACCCAGACCAACGGCAATGATGAGGGGCCGAGTGCGGTCGACGCGTTCGGGCTGCGTCCGAATTACAGCGGTGAGGGCTATCTGGACTTCGGCAGCACCGGCGAGATGGTCAGCTATGACATCGTTTCGCCGACTGCGGGCACCTATCAGCTGCACATCCGTTATGCTTCTTCGACGGTGCGCAATGCGCAGGTCATGGTTGACGGCGCGGTTGTTGCCACGATTGCGTTTCCGGTGACGGCAGGCGGCACCCAGACCGATCCGTTCAACAACTGGAAAGTGCTGACGACTGAAATCACACTGGCTGCGGGGCAGAACGACGTCGCCCTGTATCTGAATTCCGGCAATGGGCCGAATATCGATGCCCTGGCGATCACGGGAATAGGCGACACGCCTGATTTCGCGCCGCGCTTTGACGTGCCCGGCCAGTTCGCAATGGACGAAAACGAAACTGCGATCGGTTCCGTCGCCGCGTCTGATGTCGTGTCAGACACCACCACCGGCCAGACGCCGGACCCGGTCAGCTATTCCATCACCGGCGGCGCCGATCAGGGGTTGCTGAGCATCGATCCTTCGACCGGTGCGCTCAGCCTGAATGCAGCCGCGGACTATGAAAGCAAAAGCAGCTATGCCGTCGAGGTGACCGCCACAGATGGCGGCGGCAACCAGACGACGCAGGCGGTCACGGTAACCGTGAACGACGTTGATGAAGCGCCAAGCGCGCCTGCCTATACCGGGCCAGACAGTTTTGCTGATGACGTCGCAGCGGGCGCTGTCATCGGTAGCGTGTCGGCTGTCGATCCCGAAGGCGCGGCGGTCACTTATACGCTCAGCGATGCGCGGTTCGAGGTCGCCAATGGCGATATCGTGGTCGCGGCAGGTGCCGTCTTCGACGCGGGAGAGGCGATCGACCTGACCGTGACTGCATCGGATGGCAGCCTGACCTCCTCCAGCAGCTTTGCCCTGAATGTCACCGGCTCAGCCCCCGTCGATCAGCCCCCAAGCGTGCCGGTTTATGATGGTCCGACCACGATTTCGGGAAGCGTTCCGCCGGGCGAGCCGCTTGGCACCGTGACCTCGACAGATCCCGAAGGTCAGACCGTTACCTTCACCGTCAGCGACAGCCGTTTCGAAATCGTTGACGGCCAGTTGTTCCTGGTCAGCGGCGCGGTATTCGATCCCGATGAAACAGTTGACCTGACCATCACCGCGTCGGATGGGACCCTGACATCCTCGGCGCCCCTGTCGCTCACGGTCACGCCGGTCGTGGTTCCGCCGACCGGATCGACCTTGGACCTGGTCTTCACCCCGGGCAATGTGGTCGGCTATTCCGGGTCTCAGGACGGCGGCAACAATTTTGCCGTCACCAATTCCGGCGCCACCCTGGAACTGAATGACAACCACTGGAAGCGCGCCTATCTGGGCACCGATTACACCATCACGGCGGATACCCAGATCGCCGTTGACGTGATGATCGGCCCGAACACGCCCGAGATCGTGGCTGTCGGCTTTGACCTGAATGATAACGGATTGGACACCGGCGGCAGTGTCTATGCTCTGGACGGTACGGATTCGCATAGCCGGATGATCGATCTCAAGGGCACCGGCATACCGCAACCGGACGGTTCGACGCGCTATTTCATCGATCTTGGCGCACATGCCGGCAAGGTGATCGACTCGCTCGTCTTCGTTTCCGACGATGACAGTCCCGTGCGCGGCGGCCTTGGCACGGCCAGCTTCAGCAATGTGCAACTGATCGAGGCTGGTGCCGCAACCGGCAACGAAGCGCCCTATGTCGTGGGCGGGGGCATCACCGATCTGAACATACAGGAGGGCGCCAATATCGAGGTCGACCTGCCATTCGTCGACCCCGAGGGCGAGCCGCTGAGCTACAGCGTTACCATCACCGACGGCACCGGCGCGGATGTCACCGACCAGTTCCCGGATATCAGCTTCAGCGGCAATGTGATGCTGGGCACGCTGCCCGGCCTGCCGGGAAGCTACACCGTTACCGTCACCGCCGATGATGGCGCGGCGACAAATGCGACGGTCAGCGACAGCTTCACCCTGAGCATCAGCAATGTGAATGATGCGCCGACGGTCGCGAGTGTCGCGCTTGAACCCTATGTCTACGAGGCAGGCGAGCAGGTCGAGGCGATCGATATCTCGCTCTTCGCCGAATATTTCTCTGACCCGGATGGCGACACGCTGACGCTGAGCGTCGATCCCGCGACCCTGCCGGACGGGCTCAGCTATGACCCCGTGACGCAGCTCATCACCGGCGCACCGACCGAGGGCGGCATCTTCTCGGTGCAGGTCATCGCGACCGATGCGGGGGGGCTGACCGCGTCGCTGGCGCTTGATTTCGAAATCGACGCGCCGCAGATCGGTGACACCTTCACCATCGAGGCCGAAGACTTCACCGGCCTGCCCGATGCCGTGGGCTTCTATGCCGCCGCGGCGACAAGCGCCTCGGGCAGCCAGCTGATCAAGACCAATGCCAACCAGTCGGCCAGCATCACGACCGATCTGGGTGCGGGCGGCGTTCCGGCCGGATATTACACCGTCTCGGTCACGATCTATGACGAGACCGATGGCACCGCCACCTTCTCGATCGATGTCGGCGGTGTTTCGGTCGCAGACGATGCCAGCTTCGACGATGCAGGGACGTGGCTGAATGGCGACGGGACGACGGGCCGTGGCAATGCCGGACAGGCCGGGAACCGCAAGACGATCACCTTCGACAAGGTTGTTTATGTCGAGGCGGGCACTCTGCTGACCCTGACAGGCCTGGCGGATGAAGAGCATCTGCGCTTTGACAACATCACGCTGACACTTGCCGAGCCGACGGATGTACCGCCTTCCGCGCCGGTTCTGGACAACGCCTCGGTCGCGGAAAACACGCTCGCCGGCGTGATCGGCACGCTGAGCGCCGTTGATCCCGATGGCGGCACGGTCACCTTCTCGACCGATGATGCGCGCTTTGTCATCGAAGGCGATCAGCTGCGTCTGGCCGATAACGTATCGCTTGACCATGAAGCCGCAGATGTCGTCTCGGTCGAGGTGACGGCGACCGACAGCGACGGCAACGCGACCGCAGCGACGCTGCAAATCGCCGTCGAGGACGTGAACGAAGCGCCCGTGCTAGATGCGGCTGCTGCCATCGCGGATGTCACGCTGGCCGAAGGCGAAGGCGGCAATATCGATGTCGCCGGCGGGCTTGGTGCAACCGATCCCGAAGGCGACACGCTGACTTATGTCGCGCAGCTTGTCGGCGGCGAACCGCTGCCTGCGGGTCTGACGCTGGTCGGTGGTGAGCTGATCGTGGACCCGGCGCTTGCACAGGGTTCCTACGCGGTTGAGGTCTTCGCCTCTGACGGCACGCTGGACTCGGATTCCGTCCAGTTCACCGTCAATGTCGGACAGCCGGCCCCCTTCCAGCCCTTCGTGTTGCAGGCCGAGGACGCGGCGATCACCTTGTCCACGAACCCTGACGGGGATGCGACCGAAACAGTGGTGCGCGATCCTGACAACCCGGAAACCGGCGGCTTCCAGGGCTTGCGCCCCGATTTCAACGGCACCGGCTATATCGACTATGGCGACGATCCGGGCGACACGCTGACCTTCACGATCGACGTGCCTGCCGATGGCGACTATGTCATCAACGTCCGCTATGCCTCGCAGAACTTCGGCGGCGGCGAACGCTCGCTGGATATTGCGGTGAATGGCGCTGCGGCGACCACCACGGTCTTCCCGAACACCGGCACCACGCAGAGCGGGCCGACGGAAGGCTTCAACAACTGGGGTATCCTGAGCCTGCCTGTCACGCTGACTGCGGGCAGCAACACCCTGTCCTTCACCATACCGGCAGGCGCTGCCTCCGGTCCCAATATCGACCAGATCGAGGTGACGTCGGCCAGCACTGCGGACACGTCGGCAGACGAGGATGGTATTCCGCTGTTCCTCAGCGGCCCGGATGCGGATCTGACCCCGACGCAGGCGGCCTCCATCAACTTTAACCTGGCGGGGATCGACCTCGATATCGTCAAGACCGAGATCAGCTTTGACGGTGGCGCCACCCGTGTCGTGGTCCTGCCCGATGCGGATGGCGACTTCACGGCCGATGGTTCGGCCCTTGCACCGGGAAGCTATACGGTCACGACCTATGTGACCGACGAAGTCGGGAACGAGGCTTCTGCGACGATGACCATCGTTGTCGCGACGCCTGTCGTGGATGACTTCACCATCCAGGCCGAAGATGCGACGCAAGTTACGGTGGATGATACCGGGCTGCCGACGAACGCAGATTTCACCCGCGTCGTGGATGCGGCCAATCCCGATGCCTTCGGCAACTTCCGCGCCGGTGCCGTCGGTGACGCCTATGTCGATTTCGGCACGAACCCCGGCGATGCGATTGTCGTCAATGTCGATGCACCGGCAGCGGGCAGCTATACCGTCACCATCCGTTATGCGAATGGCGGCGCGGGCAACCGTCCGCTTGACGTGTCGGTCAATGGTGGCGCCGCGGAATCGGTGGATTTCGTGCCGGGACCGCTCGTCGCCGGCGAGGGCTGGGAAAGCTGGGTGACCCAGACGATCCAGCTGGATCTTGTGCAGGGCAGCAACCAGATCCGTCTGGAACTGCCGGCCGGCGCGACAAACGGCCCGAATATCGACGAGCTGAGCTTTGCCTTTGACGGCGGCACGGTCGTTCCGCCCTTCACGGTCACGATCGAGGGCGAGACCTTCGACGTTGAAGACCTTGAGCCCACCGGCGGCGTGACCGATACCGTGTACCGGACCGACGACAACCCCGAGCCGAACGCCAATGCCGGCAATTCCGGTCCCGGGCTGGAATTCGACGCAGACGGGCTTCGTCCGGGCTATGAGGGCGAAGGCTATCTCGACATGGGCGGCGAAGCTGGCGACAGTGCCAACTTCACTGTCGATGTGCCGGACCAGGGCACCTATCAGCTGACCGTGCGTTATGCCAATGGCGGCAATGCTGACCGCCCGATGACGTTGAGCATCAATGGCACGGAACAGACGGTCTCCTTCCCGCAAAGCACTGCTCCGACCGGGGCAGAGGCATGGGCCGACTGGCAAGAGGTTACAATCGACGTTCCGCTGAACGCCGGGGCAAACGTGATCTCGCTGACAAATATCGGCAATGCGGGGCCGAATATCGACAATGTCACGGTCAGCCGGGGCAATCCGACCGGGCCGGTGCGCGATACCGTCTATTTCGAGGAGATCATCAAGATCAACTTCGAACCTGCCCCGTCGCAGACCCAGCAGGGCCTGCCTGCCGGTTACCAGACCCCGGCCGGGTTCGAAGCGGATACCGGTGCGGCTTACGGCGATCGCGGCAATGGCTTTACCTATGGCTGGGTCACCGAAGACAGCGTTGCCGACGGCACCGCAAACGGCACGACGCCTGCGGCGCAGCCAGCCAATGCGCATTGGTACAAGGACATGGTTCCCGGCGCGACGGACGAGCAGAAAACCTACGCCCATTTCGAATATCCGGGCGCAGGTGCCAGCGGTTCACGCGCATGGGAAATGGCGCTGGAAAACGGCACCTATCAGGTCACGCTGAACGTCGGCGATACGGCGGGCGCTTTCGACAGCACATATGCGATCAATGTCGAAGGTCAGAGCGTGATGCCCAACTGGGTGCCCGCCAATCCCATCGACGGATCGACAGATGACGGCGAGGGCTTCCGCTCGACCCGTGTGACGGCCATTGTGCAGGTCACGGACGGCAAGCTGACCATCGACTCGATCGGCGGCGTCAATACCGAAATCCAGTCGCTTGAGGTTGAACGAATCCCGGATCTGACGCCGGATGACAATCGGACAGCGGATCTGGATTATTCCTACTTCGTTGATCCGGTTGCGGCCAATCTGGACGGTCAGACCTCTATCGCGATTGGTGCTGACGGCGAATTGCCGACCGGTATCGACCCGACCTCTCAGCTTGTTGTCGGCATCAACCTTCAGGCACCGGGCAACCGGGGGCCAAACGTTACCTATGTCGACTATGTCAAGCTGGTCGAGACGCTGACCGGCGAGGAAGTCGCGATCAACGTCCAGATCTCTGGTGGTGCGGATTCGGTGACGATCCGTCCGCTGACCACCCTGAAGGAAAACACCAGCTATACGCTGAAGGTCGAGGACGTGCTGGACCTTGGCAGTGTCGACGATCCGACGGCACCGCTGCGCCAGATGCAGGACCTGAGCACAACCTTCGTCACCGGCCTTGCACCCGTGGATGTGCCGCGCGAAGTCGCTTTTGCTACGACCACGCAGCTGAACGGTTTCGCAGACAACGCCTTCGGCTATACCTCGATCGAGTTCGGCCCTGACGGCAAGCTTTATATCGCCACCATCACCGGCGAGATCCATCGCTGGGACGTCAATGCCGATGGCTCCATCGACAAGGCATCGCAGGAAACCCTGTCGCTCGACTATCTGGATGCGGGTGCCCTGGGGCGGCGCGGGATCATCGGCATGGTGTTCGATCCCAACGATCCCAACACGATCTGGATCAGTGACAACGCACCGATCCCGCGTGAATCCAAAGCGTTCGACACGCCGGAATTCTCTGGCCGTGTCAGCAAGATCACCCTTGGCAGCAACGGCGAATTCGAAACTGCAACGGCCGAAACCTTCGCCTTCGGCCTGCCACGCTCTGGCGGTGACCACGTGACCAACAGTCTTGAGTTCCGCGCGAACCCCGACTTTGGGGAACCCGGCGAACCGGAATACCTGCTGTATCTGTCGCAGGGCTCTAACTCGGCCGCGGGCAGCCCGGATAACAACTGGGGTAACCGGCCGGAACGCCTGCTGAACGCTTCAATTCTGGAAATCGACATCACCAAGACCGCCCCGGCGGGAGGTCACGATATCCGGACCGAACCGATTGAGCTGACCGATGTGCCTACCACCTCTTTCCCGGCCAGCGAGTTCAACGCCGACGGCACCTATCCGGGGATGTACAACCCCTATGACGCCGATGCCGTGGTCAAGATTTTCGCGACCGGTGTTCGGAACGCCTATGATCTTCTCTGGCACTCGAACGGCAATCTGTACGTGCCGACAAACGGAACGGCTTCGGGCGGCAAGACGCCTGTGGATCCCAACCAGCCCGGTCTGGACACCACGGTCAGCAACTCTCCGAAACAGCCGGACTTCCTGTTTACTGTCGAGGAGGGGGGCTATTACGGCCACCCTGTGGCGCTGCGCGGCGAATATGTGCTGAATGGCGGCAACCCGACGGCCGGCCAAGACCCGTTCCAGGTCGATGCGAATGATGACACCAACAGCGCCACCGATGGCTATCAGGTCGGTGTGCAGCCTGATCCGAACTGGGATCTGGATGGCGTCTATAACCTGGACTTCAACCGCTCGCCGAACGGTGTCACGGAATACACGGGCAACGCATTCGGGTCCAACCTGAAAGGCGCGGTGATCTTCGCGCAATTCTCGGTCGGCGATAACGTCCGTTACGTCACCGTGGATGCGGATGGGAATATCACCGGCGATGACGTGCTGCGCCGCCCGGATGGCTCGGTCATCGACGACTATATCGATCCGCTCGACATCATCGAGAACCCGGTGACCGGACAGCTGTACCTGATGACGCTGAACCGCGGCACGGGCGCCAGCCAGCTGATCCTGCTGACCCCGGCACCCGGTGGCCCCTCGCAAGACATCACCGCCGACGAAAATGGCGATCTTGCGCTTGTCGCCTTCGATGTCAGCGACCCGGCCGCTGCGATCTTCCAGGTCAACGGCCTTGACGATGACATCACCGCGCTGCGCGTGTCCTTCAACGGCGCGCCGGCAACGACGGTGACGCTGGACAGCAACAACCAGTTCACCATTGATCTGGGCGCACTGTCCGGCAATGTCACCGCCGTTCTGGAAGTGACCGATGATGCGCTGAACTCTGCCAGCGCCAGTGTCGTCTTCGAACCCGGTGAGGAGCCGACCCAGCTGATCTCGCTGGTGACGATCCAGGCCGAGGACAAGACGCCGGGTGACGGGACCAGCGTTGCCGTTCCGACCTCGCCCAATGCCGGGATCGAGATCCGCGACGCCTCCAACCCGGAACCGGGGACGACCGGGCTGGTCAACGGCCTGCGTCCGGGTGCCTTCGGGATCGACGGAAATACCGACAACACCGATGGCACGCCGGGCGGTTACGCCGATTTCGGTTCGACGAATGAGGACTTCCTGTCCTTCACCTTCGACGTCCCGGCGCAGAACGCAGGCGATGCGGTGCTTCAGTTCCGCTATGCCAATGGCGGCACCGCTGACCGTCCGCTTCAGGTCGAGGTCAACGGCAACATCGTCACGGTCGCGGCTTTCGCGCCAACGACTGCGGCGACCACTGATGAAAGCTGGGCGAACTGGCAGATCGTGGAAATCCCGGCGGCGCTTGTTGCTGGCCAGAACACGGTCACACTGCGTTCGGTCAACAACACGGGTCCGAATATCGACCAGCTTGAAATCCTGGTGCCGACCAACCCGACCACGCCGGTCGGCGACGGGATCGAGGACGTCAACGGCGTCACCTATGTGATGTACGAGGCCGAGAATGCCGCGCTGAACGGCCCGGTGATCCTGACCGAGGACCGCACGCAGTCGGGCAACTTCGTCGACTTTGACGGCACGGGCGATCAGACGATCACCTGGACCGTTACGGTGACCGAGGCCGGCGAATACGGGCTGGATATCATCTATGCCCTGTCTTCGGCCAAGCAGCCGCGGCCGATGGCGCTGACGATCAACGGCACGGTGGTCGATACGCTGCCCTTCGCGCCGAATTCGAACGCGGCGGAAACCCAGTGGGGGCCGCAGCAGACCACGGTTTCGCTTGTTGCTGGCGTCAACACCATCACGGTGACGGCACCGGCGGCGAATGGTCCGAATGTCGACTATCTGCGCGTCTCGCAAGCGCCGCTTGTCCCGTTCGAGCCGGTCCCGGCCGATATCGACGGCTCTGGCCGGATCGAGCTGGAGGCGACGGATGGTTCGGCCAATACGGTCAGCGGAAGCGAGGCGGTGTTCTACTTCACCGTCGCCGCCGATGGCGTCTATCAGCTGGATACGGCCAGCAATGCGGGTGCGCCGAACGGTCGGGGGCTGACATGGTTCCTGAACGGCGAGGAAATCGAGGGGACGCCATTCCCCGGTGCCGGTGGTGCCGAGGAATCCATCTTCACGACGCTTCAGGCCGGCACCGTCTATGAGCTGCGCATCGTCTCGGATGCGCCGGGTGCAAACGCGCTTGATTATCTGGATGTCTCGGCGGCCGGCGGCAACGCCAATGCCGATATCGAGGTGGTCAGCAGCGATCCGACCTATTTCGACAACCGCCTGCACTTCTCCTATATCGAGAACCCGGTGCAGTCGGGCGAAACCCGCGACTATAAAGACAGCGGGGTGGTCCGGATCAGCAATAGCGGCACCGAGGATCTGACCATCGACTCGGCGGATCTCAGCGGACCGTTCACCATCACCTCTCCGGCGACGCTGGACGGGCTGACCCTGGCGCCGGGCGCGTTCGTGGATGTCACGATCAACTTCGACCGTGCCGCATATACGCCCCCGACCAGCAATCTGGACGGCACTTCGACCGTGTTCCAGGGCCGGTTGCGGCTGAACACCAATGACGCGGACGATCCCTTCATCGACGTGGATCTGGCCGGCTTCTGGCAGAACGTGCCCGAAGGCGGGATGGAGCCCAATGTCAACGAGGTCTGGCAGGTCTTCGGCTTCGGCAACCGGATCGAAGGGCTGACGCTGTTCGGCGGTGGCGAGAACAGCTCGCTCAGCACCAATGACGTGTTCGCCAAGACCGACGAGACCGAGGTTCTGTCGCCTTACTGGAAACTGGCCGATGGCGTCACCCAGGCGAAGGTCACACAGATCGCGGCCTTCCACGGTCCGGGCGGCGCGACACTGAGCATCCATAACCCCGGCAACAAGGGCCAGCAGGTCACCTTCTGGAACCATGACGGGGCGGATAACCAGCGGCTTCTGCCGAACTCCGGCGGCCCGACCAGCTATGCCACCGAAGACTTCGGCAACGGCAATATTCCGGGCAACTGGGTCGGCAATGGCGTCTTCGGGATCTCGGTCGCGGGTCTGTCCACCGACCCGACGCTGAACCCGACCGGCGGCGTGACCGTTCCGGGCGCGCAGCAGGGCCACACGGTCAAGATGTTCCAGGCGCTGGACGCCGACGGCAACGTGATCCCGAATGTCTATCTGGGGGTCATGGACTACACCGGCATCAACTACGATTATAACGACAACATGTTCGTGATCGAGGGTGTCGAGCCGGTCGGCTTCGGTCAGAGCATCGAGGTCTCGGGTCTGGACGATGCGGCGGCGGATGACCGGCTTGTCTTCACCAATATCGACAACCCGGCAGCCGCGGCGCAGGAGTTCCGCAACGAGACCACCTTCACCCTCAGCAATGACGGCTTCGCGGCCTTGACGATTGAAAGTATCGCGATCAGCGATCCCGCCAATTTCCAGATCGTCGGGACCGTGCCGGGCACCATCCCGGCAGGTGGCAGCGCCACGGTGACGGTGCAGTATACCGGCACCCATCCGGGCAACACCGCCGGGGCGGTGATCCAGAACGCCACGCTGACGGTGACATCGAACGATGTGACCAACCCGCAGACGGTGATCCAGCTTGCCGGCATCGCGCAGGAGTTTTCTGAAAACAACTCTGAACCGACTGTGGCGCAGATCGTCGAGGCCTTCGGCTATGGCACCGACATGGCGCAGTCCGAACTGGCCGGCGGCGGCATTGTCGAGACAATCGGCGACGAAGTGCTGATGCCCTATCTGGAGAAGCTCGATCCGTCGAAGAATGTCGAGGTGATCCAGCTTGCCGCCTTCCTGAACTACAACAACGTCGCGCGGCTGGGGGTGCATTCGCTGCAATCCTCGGACACGACCGAGCTGTTTGCCCAGGACGATCAGCAGGCGCAGACCATCCTGCCCGACGGTCTGGTGCCGGGCACCGGTGACACCGGCGGTGTGGCGCGGGCCACCATTACCGGCAATAACCCGTTCGGGTTGTTTGTCTCGGTTGATGGGCGTCCGACCTATGCCTCCTGGACGGACCCGGAAGCCAACCGGATCGACCCCGATTTCGGCCAGCTTGTCGGGGACGATCAGGGCCACCTGATCCGCTTCTTCCAGGCGCTTGATGCGGACGGCAATGTGATCGAAGGGACCTATATCGCGATCCAGGATTATCCAGGCGCGGGGAACTACGATTACAACGACCACATGTTCGTCATCAAAAACGTCAAGCCGCATCAGCTTACGGCGGCCGAGGACGCGGATGGGGACGGCGTGAACGACGCGCTTCAGACGGATCAGGACGCGGACGGCACGGTCGCCTTCTTCGATCCGAATGACGGCGGCACCACGCCCAATCCGGGCACCAAGGGCGACTATCTGTTCGGCGTCAACTTCGGCGGCGGTGCCATCGCGCTTGATCCGGTGCTGAATGTGGCTCTGGTCGGACAGAACGACTCTCGGGTCACGCTGTCGGGTGCGGTCAATCCGGGTGCTGGGACCGATAATCCCAACAACCCGAACGGTGCGGGTGCCACGGCGGGTTCCGCCTTCAAGACCTATGAAGACGGCACCAACTGGAACGCCGCGATCGAGGTTCCGAATGGCACCTATATCGTGACGCTCTGGACGCAGGAGACCTATTTCAACGCGCCCGGCCAGCGTCAGTTCGACGCCACCGTCAACGGCCAGCAGGTGATCACCAACCTGGATCCCTTCGCCGAGGCAGGTGCAGATACGCCCATCGCCTATGAGGTCGAGGTGACGGTCACCAACGGCACGATCAATATCGGCATGATCGCCGATATCAACAACGCGCCGCTGAATGCCGTTACCATCCACGAAGCCGATGATGGCACCGGTCCGGTCAATCCGGGCGGCGGCTATGTTCTTGGGGTCAATTTCGGTGGCGGAGCCATCGCGCTTGATCCGGTGATCGGAGAGGCGCTTGTCGGCCAGAACGACCCGCGCGTCACCATCTCGGGTTCGGTCAACCCGGCTCAGGGTTCTGACTATGCGACCGACCCGAACGGGGCGAATGCCACGGCCGGTTCCGCCTTCAAGACCTATGAGGACGGATCGAACTGGACCGCCTCGATCGAGATCCCGAACGGGACCTATGTGGTCACGCTCTGGACGCAGGAAACCTATTGGAACAGCGCCGGGCAGCGTCAGTTTGATGCCACCGTCAACGGCCAGCAGGTGATCAGCAATCTCGATCCATTCGCCCAGGCTGGTCCCGACACCCCGATCTCTTTCGACGCCGTGGTGACGGTGACCAATGGCAAGATCGATATCGGCATGGTCGCGGATATCGACAACGCGGCGCTGAATGCGGTGACCATCCACGAATACACCTCGCAGGTGGCCGAGCCGGGTCAGACCCCGGTCAACGGTCTGGCCTTCCAGGTCGGGGATGACGCGATCAGCATCGACGCCTCGGACTATGACGATGGGGGGCAGGGCATCGCTTACAACGATGCGCCTGGTCTGCAGGGCGGCACCACCAACGGCCGCCCCGGCAGCAGCGTCGAACAGACCGCATCGGGCGATATCGGATGGGTCGCGAATGGCGAATGGCTGGAATACACGATCAATGTGGCCGAAGACGGGCTGTATGATGTCAGCTTCCTGTCAGCCTTCGGTGGCAGCCAGACGAACCGCGCAATCGAGGCCAGCTTCCGCAAGGGTGGGCAGGTCTATGAAAGCACGGGCAGTGTGGATGTCGATCCGACCGGCGGCTGGACCACCTTCCAGGAAACCGGTTCGGCTCAGGTCCAGCTTGAGGCCGGGTTGCAGGTGATGCGGGTGACCTTCTCGGGTGGTTCGCAGGATCTGTCTGCGATCAACCTGACGCCGGCGGATGCTGTTCCGGTCGCACAATTTGCGAGTGCGATGGCGGCACCGCTTGCGCGGAGCGCCTCACCGGCTGCAATGGCCAGTGCTGCCTGGGACGACATCAGCGATGACGCGGGGCAAACCCTCTCGGGTGGACCGGATGATCTGGATCAGGACGATGCAATCCTGCCAAGCCAGCTGGGCAACCTGTTCGGTTCTGACCTGATGTCGTGACGCATAAAGGCCGCGCCGGTTTCGGCGCGGCCACCATCTTTGCAGGACGAATGTTGTGAAAGAGTCTCAAGCCACCACTGTCAGCGGTTCGATCGGCGTCTACCGTGGCGCCTTTACCGCTATTTTTGTCATTAGTGCCTTCGTCAACCTGCTGATGCTGACCGGGCCGATCTTCATGTTGCAGGTCTATGACCGCGTTCTGGCCAGCAACAGCGTGCCAACCCTTCTGGCTTTGGCCGGCATTGCCCTTGTTCTTTACTTCGCCAGCGGGCTTCTGGATATTCTGCGCCTTCGTGCACTGACCCGGATCGCCATGCGGGTCTATACAAGGCTGTCCGGCCCTGCCTTCCGCGCGAATATGCGCATGCCGCTGGTGGCGGGTCGCCGCGCCGCTGGCGTCAGCCCCTATCGCGATGTCGAGGCGATCAGGCGGTTCCTTGGCTCTCCGGGTCCGGCGGCCATCTGCGATCTGCCTTTCATGCCGGCCTATTTCCTGATCATCTTCGCCTTCCACCCATGGCTCGGCATGCTGGCTGTGGTGGGCGGCGTCGTCATCGCCTGCCTTGTCGTTGCGAACGAATTCCTTTCGCGGAAGCCGTCAAAGCGGCTTTCGGAAAGCTCTGGCCTGCAATCGACGCTGATTTCGGCGACGCGGCGCAACGCCGATGTCATCACGGCGATGGGCATGGGTGACAGCCTGTCGGCACGCTATTCCGGCGCGGTAGAGCAGCATTTCCAGCGTCAACAGGCCGTGTCGGATCACAGCAACCTGTTTTCATCGGTCATCAAGATGCTGCGCCTGATGCTGCAATCCGCGATGCTTGGCCTTGGCGCATATCTGGTCATCCAGCAGGAAGTAACCGCCGGTGTGATGATCGCCGCCTCGATCATCATGGCCCGGGCGCTGTCGCCGATCGAACAGGCCGTGTCGCACTGGCCCAGCTTTGTCGCCTCTCGCCAGGCCGCCGGGCGCCTGAACGACACCTTCAAAGCATGTGCCGCAGCCGAGGACACGGCCGGGTTGCCGGTGCCCAAGGCAAGCCTAAAGGTCGAAGGTCTTGCGACCTCGGCACCGGGCGAGCAGGATCTTCTGCTGCAAGATGTCAATTTCACCCTGGAGGCTGGGGACGGTCTTGGTGTGATCGGTCCCTCGGGGTCGGGCAAATCCAGCCTCGCCCGCGCGCTTGTCGGCATCTGGCCGTCCCTCGCCGGATCCGTTCGTCTGGATGGTGCGACGCTGGATCAGTGGAGCCAGACCGAAAGGGGCCATTTCATAGGCTATCTGCCGCAGGATGTAGAATTGTTCGAAGGCACTGTGGCCGAAAATATCTGCCGTTTCGCGGCCGAGCCGAGTATCGAAAGCATCCTGCAAGCGGCCGAAGCCGCAAGCATCCACCACATGATTGCCGGCCTGCCCGAAGGCTACCAGACACAGATCGGCGAGGCTGGAACGCTTCTATCCGCCGGTCAGCGCCAGCGTCTCGGTCTGGCGCGCGCGCTTTATGGCAACCCCTTCCTTCTGGTGCTGGATGAGCCGAATTCGAACCTCGATACGGTGGGCGAACGCGCCCTGACCGATGCGATGAAGGCGGCGCGCGCCCGTGGCGGCATCGTGATCGTGATCGCCCACAGGCCAAGCGCATTGGCCGCAGTCAACAAGACCCTGATGATCCAGAACGGCACGCAGGTTCAGTTTGGAAACCGCGATGAGATGCTGCGCAAGGTCGTCCCGGCGCAGCGTACGGCCGCGAATCAAAGGAGCATGATCGATGCGGTATGAAAAGATTGACCGGTCGCTTGGGGCCTCTCTGCGCCGTCAGCTGTTGCTCGGCTTTGCCGTGATCGTCATTCTGATTGGAGGCGGCGGAAGCGTCGCGGCGCTGACCGAAATCAGCGGCGCCGTCGTCGGAATGGGCAAGCTGATCGTCGAAGGTCGTCCGAAAAACGTGCAACATCTGGACGGCGGCACGATCCGCGAGATTTTTGTGCGTGAGGGCGAAACGGTCGAGGCCGGTCAGGTGCTGTTCCGTCTTGACCCGACGGTGGTCGAGGCCAATCTGCAGATGGTGAACAGTCAGATCGACGCGCTGCTCGCGCAGGAAGCGAGGCTGACGGCGGAAATACTCGATCTGGATGTCATCGAATTCCCGGACGAGCTTGCCGAAAGCGATGATCCGCGCCGCGTCGTGCTTGTGCGCGGGCAGAAGGAGCTGAAGGATGCGCGCGCCGATGCCCGCGCAGGTCAGCGCCGTCAGCTGACCGCACAGATCTCTCAGTTGAACGACAAGATCAAGGCACATGAGGCGCAGCGTGTGGCGACGGAACGGGCTGTCGTTCTGGCCGATGAAGAACTCAATAGCAAAAAATCCCTCAACGAACGCGGGCTGACAAGCGCGAATGAGTTGCGGGCAGCGGAACGGCTGAGAAGCGATCTCGACGCCGAAATCGCCACGCTGGATGCGCAGCTTTCCGAAACGCGGGAAGAAATCCTTCGCCGCGAGTTGGAGCGCACGCAGATCGATGAGCGGTTCCGTGAAGAGATCCTGACAATGCTGGACGAGAAGCGCACCGAGCTGGCGCGATTGACGCAAGAAAAGGTGGCAGCCGAAGACAGGATGACGCGGCTGGCCATTACCGCGCCGATTGGCGGGCAGCTGCACGAGCTTGCGATCCACACATTGGGTCAGGTGATCTCACCCGGCGAGCGTTTGGTCACCGTGGTCGCGGGGAATGACCGGCTTGTCGTCGAAACCAGATTGCCGCCGCAGGACGTGGATCAGGTCTATGGCGGGCAGACGGCGCGTCTGCGCTTTCCCGGCCTTGATCAGCGCAAGACACCGCAGCTGATCGGTTCGGTGATCGACGTGTCGCCCGATGCCAGCACGGATGAGCAGACCGGCAGCAGCTACTTCCTCGCCCGGTTGTCCGTCGACGCAGAGGAGCTCGCGCGGATCCAACATTCCGAGCTTCGGCCCGGCATGCCTGTCGAGGTTTTCATCGAGACGCAGCCACGCACGATCCTGTCATATCTGGTCAAGCCGATGGTCGATCAGATTCAGCACGCGTTCCGCGAGGGCTGACCGGACGTCCATCGTTCCGTCGCGAATATTGTGCTGCAAGGGGATAATGGGGCTATTCGGTGCGCCATGGCAGCGTGCCGCTTGGCAGTCGGCGGCCAAGGCGGTCTGCCAGGGTCACCAGCATCCCCACCAGCAGCAGCGACATGACCGAAAGCGCGGCTGCGCCGGTCGAATTGCCCTCGTATTGCATCGAGAAGATCTGCACGCCGACGGTTTCATTTCCCGCCGACCACAGCAGCGCCGACAGCGTCAGCTCGTTGATTGCGGTCATGAAGATCAGCATTCCGCCCGCAATCGCCGAAGGTGCGAGCGCAGGGGCCGCCACGAACGCGATGCGGCGCAGAAGGCCCGCGCTGGCAATGCGCGCCGCCTCGTCCAGCGATGGGTCCGATGCGGCGATGCTGGCCTCGACCGGGCGCAGGGCCATGGGCAGGAACCGGCCCAGATAGGCGATCAGAAGGATCAATCCCGTTCCATAGATCGAAACGCCGATCACCGGCAGCGGTCGCAGATAGACAAGGATGATCGCCAGCGCCAGCACCGTTCCGGGCACCACGAAAGCCGCCTCGGCCAGCAGGCTCAACAATCTGGCGGGGCGATTTTTCGCGGTGATGGCCAACCAGCCCAGCAGGATGCTGATCGCGGCGCAGATCGCGGCAGCCAGCCCGGCGAGCGTAAAGGAGTTGGCAAAGGCGCGTCTGACGGCGGGGTTTGCAAATGCTTCCGTGAAGTTCTTGAGGCTGGCGGTGTCCAGCCCGAACCTGACCCCAAGCGCGGGGACCAGCGAGGTCGTCACAAGCGCGATGATCGGCAGGATTGCCAGCCAGATCAGGGCCAGCCACAGCACAGCCAGGATCGGCCACTTGCCGCGCCCCGGCGCGAACCCGCGAAACACCGCGCCTGCCGGCAGCGGCACCGCCAGCCTGCGCAGCAATATCTGCCGCAGCAGCAGTGCGGCGGCGGCCAGCAGCACCAGCACCAATGCCATCGCGGACACACGCCCGATGACATCCGGCCCAAAGCCGTTCAGCCGTTGATAGATCAGCGTTGTCAGCACCGGAAACCTGCCCGGAATGCCAAGAAGCGCGGGGATGCCGAAATTCCCGATGGCGGCCGCGAAGGCCAGAACCGAACCCGCCGCAGCAGCAGGCAGCGCCAGCGGCAGGACGATCCGCCGCGCGATGCGCGATGGACTGGCACCGGCGATGCGTGCGGCCTCGACCAGATCGGCGGGGATCGAGGACAGGCTTGCGCGGACGGCGATAAAGACAAGCGGCATATGCTCCAGCCCCATCAACCAGGCGATGCCGCTACCGGAATAAAGGGGGTTGGGCGTGCCGGGC
Organism: Paracoccus xiamenensis; assembly: GCF_011308835.1. Taxonomy (GTDB): domain Bacteria; phylum Pseudomonadota; class Alphaproteobacteria; order Rhodobacterales; family Rhodobacteraceae; genus Paracoccus; species Paracoccus xiamenensis. Next base: position 20,090 of record NZ_JAAOHY010000008.1, read on the forward strand.
GCGGGCGCCAGACCAAGCGGGGTCAATACGGTTGAGCCGCTTCCCATCAGCTCGATCCAGGCCAATGCCATGATCTGCGACGGAATCAGCAGCGGCGAAAGCGCCAGAAAGCTGATCAGCGCGCGGCCGGGCAGACGCATCAGGCCCGTCGCCAGCGCCAGCGCGGTGCCGAGCAAAGCCGACACCGCGACCGAGCCGCTTGCCACGGCCAGCGTATTCCAGAAAGCCCGCTGAAAGGCCCGCCCGGAAAGCGCTTCCCGCATCAGGCCGAAAATCTGACCTTCCTCGCCCGGGGCGAAGGACAGGGCGAACAGCCGGATCAGCGGCCAGACGCCCGTCACGAGGATATAGACAGCAAGAAGAGCGACGATCAGGTGAACGCCGCCCTTGCCGTGGGTTCGCCCCGCCTTATCAGCCACCAAAAAGGTCAGCGAACTGCTCTTTGTTGGTCTGATCGTCGGCGATCAGCTGCGCGGCATCCAACGACAGGATGTTCAGGCCGTTCATCGCCGGATAGCCTTCGGGTGCGGCGACGCCTTCGGTGATCGGGAAATAGCCTTGTTCGACCGACTGGGTCTGCGCCGCTTGCGACAGCTGCCAGTCGATGAAGGCCTTGGCGGCTTCCTCGTTATCGGTGCCCTTGACGATGGCGATGGGCTGGGTGATCGCGCTGACGCCCTGTTCCGGCCAGACGAAATCGACCGGAGAGCCGTCAGCCTTGGCATTCATCGCCATGTATTCGATGATGATGCCATAGGCCTTTTCGCCCCGTGCGACGGCCTCGATCACGGTGCCGTTGCCTTGCCCGGCGACGGCGCCGTTCTCGGCCAGTTCCTCATAAAAGCCCCAGCCGAATTCAGGCTGCTGCGCCATGGTGCCGACGTGGATGACAGCGGCACCGGAATAAAGCGGGCTCGGCATGATCAGCGACGAGGCGACTTCGGGGGCGCGCAGGTCGTTCCATGAGGTCGGCGCGGTCTCGACCATTTCGGTGTTATAGACGATGCCGGTGGTAATCAGCTTGGTGCCGAAGAACGCCTTGTCCGCGTCGATGACATCGGCGGGGATGCCTTCGACCGGCGCGTCGGCATAGGGCAGCAGCCGGTCATCCTGCTTCAGTTGGGTCATGGCGACCGCATCAGCGATCAGCAGCACATCGGCGGGGGTCGATCCTGCCGTAAACTCTGCCTGCAGCTTCGACATCAGCTCGGTCGTGCCGGTGCGGAACACCTCGACCTCGACCTCGGGATAGTCCTTGTTGAAGGCCTCGACCACGGTGGCCATCTGTTCCTGCGGCTGCGAGGTATAGACGGTAAGCGTGCCCGACGGGGCCGCGAATGCCGGTGCGATCATACCGGCAGAGACAAGGCTGAGAGCAGTTGCGATACGCATTTTGTTCTTTCCTGAATTTGATTCCGGCCCTGACTAGCGACCGGGTTTGAAATATTCGTGACAGTTCCATTGCGTGCCGTGCATGAGCGGTTCCCACAGGCGGATTGCAGCATTCTCCATCCGGTGATGGGGGCCGGGTGCCAGACGGTCATGCAGCACGCGATCGGTGCCGGAATGGGCGACGATCAATGTTGGCACGGCAAGATCAATCCCGGCAAAGGCGGCGAATGTCCGCGCCTGAAACGCCTGTGGCGATTCACCGCCGGGCGGGGTTTCGTCCCGGCGCAGGGCGGTGCGGGGCAGGCCTTCCCACGCGCCCCAGTTCCGCTCTGCCAGCCCGTCCAGCACCGTGACGGGAAGCTGCAGGGCTTCGGCGGCGGCTTCTGCGGTCTGGCGCGCGCGCAACAGCGGCGATGAGATGATCTGCGCAAGCGCGGTGCCCCGCAGGAAATCTGCTGCCTGCCGGGCCTGTTCATGGCCGGTCTGGTTCAGCGGCAGATCGGTGCTGCCGATGATGAGTTCCTGGGCGTTCGACTCGGTCTGGCCGTGGCGCAGAAACAGGAACGCACCTGCGGGGATGGTTACCATGTGATGCTCCGATCGGTTGCCCATCGCGTTTCCGGGAAGGCGTCGGGCAGATCCTGCCGTGCCTTGGGCGTCGCAAAGGCCGGTATGACCAGCCGGGCCCTTGTCTGCGTCAACAGTTGCCCCAGCGTCGCGCGATCAGGATGGACATTCCAGCGAAAACGCCTTGCGCGGCCGTCCTGAACCCATGATGCGGCGGGCGAGCCGTGCGACAGATGGCCGGTGAATATGATGGGCACCCCTGCCGCCAGCGCACGCGGCCCCAGTTCCTGCGACAGTCCGCTGCCGCAATTCGCGCCGGCAGCGATCATGATGCCGTCCAGCGGGCCGTCAGGGCGCAGGCTGCGCGCTTCCTGCAACAGCCGGCGAAGCCGCGCCGCGCCCCCTTCCGCCAGCCAACCGGGAAAGCCGGTCAGGGTCTCGGCCACGCCCCGGATCTGGTCGCAGATCGCGACGGACAGCCCCCGGTCAAGGCATGCAAGCGCGATTTCCAGCCCACGGCCAGCGGGTGGCGCTGGCAACAGGCAAGGCCCAGTACCGGCCTTCGCCAGCAGCGCAGTCGTTTGCGCGTGAACATCGTCCTTCTCGACCCCGTAGGAACAATCGAGAACGGCAATCTCTGCCGGCGGCAATGGCCCGACCGGCAGCAGCCCCAGACCTTCGGCATAGTCGCCGCTATAGACCAGTCCCGACGTGCCGCCGACGCGCATCCAGACCGCGCCGGGCGCATGGCCCGCAGGACCGGTTTCGACTTCGACACCGGCGATCTGACCCCGCAGGGGCAGGTCACGCGCAGCGCGCAAGGCGGCGATTTCGCTCAGCGCGCGCGTCGGGGCCGTCGCATATACGGGCGGCCCGCCGATCCGCCCCAGCCAGTCGAGCGCGCCTGTATGATCGGCATGACAATGAGAGATCAGCACCGCATCAACCGGCCCGATCCCGTCCAGATCGGGCCTGCGCCCGGCATCCGGGCCACGACCCATGTCGAGAAGCAGCCGCGCGCCGTCAATTTCCAGCAGAAAGCAGGCGGGCCCCTTCGCGTCGAAGCCGCCCAAGGCCGTCAGGCGCTTCATGCTGGGACGCCGCGCCTTACCTCGGCCGGGGCAGCGATGGGCGTTTCCGGCACCCCGTCGCGCGGCAGCACCCAGCCGCCGCGAAGCGCGATGCGAAGCTTCTCGCCCTGCCGCGCGGGGCCGGGCAGCCGCAGGGGCAGCGCGTCCGCTTCCGGAAGCGCATCCAGCAGGACATCGGCAAGGTAATAGCCGTCTTCGAAGCGGACCGCGCTGATGGTGCCGGCGATTCCTTCCGTCGACGGGCTCAGGTCGCGGGGGTGCAGGCACAGCCAGCCCGGACCATGTGCGACCTGACCCGGCACGGCGATGGTTCTGTCGCCGATGCGGATGCGGCAGGTTCTATCGGCAAGGCGTTCCTGAACGGTGACCGGCAAGGTCCGGCCATTGCCGACGAAGCGGGCGACCATCGGCGTTGCGGGCCGGTCGAACAGATCCATCGGCGTCGCCATCTGTTCGATCCGGCCGCGATCCATGACGCCCACCTGATCGGCGACGGCCATAGCCTCGTTCTGGTCATGGGTCACGAAGACCATGGTGCAGCCGGTCGCGGCATGGATGCGCCGGAACTCGGCCAGCATCGACTGGCGCAGATGGGCGTCCAGATTGGCCAGCGGTTCGTCAAGCAGCAGGATCCGGGGCCGTGCCGCCAGGCTGCGGGCAAGGGCGACGCGCTGCCGCTGCCCGCCGGAAAGCTCGTGAGGTTTGCGGTCGAACATGTCACCCAGGCCGACCATACGCAGCGCATCCAGAACGCGCGCCTCTCGTTCGACCCTCGGCAGGCGATTGAGGCCGAAGCCAATATTGCCCGCCACGCTCATATGCGGCCAAAGCGCGTAGGACTGGAACACCATCCCGAGCGCGCGCTGTTCAGGTTCGACAAAGCGACCCGGCGCGGCGACAACCTGCCCGCCTAGCGCGATCTCGCCCTCATCGGGACGTTCCAGCCCGGCAATCAGGCGCAGCAAGGTTGTCTTCCCGCAGCCCGACGGGCCAAGAAGCGCCAGAAAGCGCCCCGATTCCAGCGTCGTCGAAACATTGTCGACGGCAGGGGTATTGCCGAACCGTCGTGAAACACGCTTGAAACTGATCTCTGCCATGGCGCTGCGATAAGCCGAAATTGCGACGGATTTGTAAAGGCGCCTTTCTGCCGGTCAGTCGCCGATCCTTGCGGCAAGTTCGCGATGGAGGTCGTCATAGGCTTTCGCGACAGTCCCGCATAACGCCGTTGTCGGCAACTGTTTCGCGGTCAACTTAGCCGGTGGCGGAACAGCCATGCCGCCAATGGAAGCGTCACCGCCGCCACCGCCAGCAGCGGGATGAAATCGAATGACACCTCGCGCAGTGTCGCGCCCTCCAGATAGACGCGGCGGACGAGGTCAATCCCGAAGCGCAGCGGATTGGCGTAAGTGGCCCATTGCAGGATCTCGGGCATGTTCTGTACCGGGGTCAACAGACCTGAAAGCAGCATCAGCGGCATGATGACGATGAATGTGTACAGCATCGCCTGCTGCATTGTCAGCGCAATGGCCGAGATCGACAGGCCAAGCCCGACCGCCGCCGTGGTGAACGTGACCAGGCCCAGATACATCAGCCAGACTTGCCCGTTCATCGGGATGCCGAACCAGTATCGGATGATCAGAAAAATGATGGTCGATTGCAGCAACCCGACAAGGATCGACGGCAGTGCCTTGCCGATCAGGATTTGCGTCGGTGTCAGCGGTGTGACCAGAAGCTGATCGAATGTGCCTTGTTCACGCTCCCGCGCCACCGAAAGCGCCGCCAGCATCAGCGTTTGCAGCATGGAAAGCGATGCGATCAGCGCGGGCATCAGGTTCCAGCGGGATTCGAAATTGGGGTTGAACCATGCCCGCCTGACAATGGTCAGCGGCGTGGTCGCCCCCTGATCGGCGTTATATCCCGCAACAATGGACGACACATAGGCAGAGGCCAGCCCCGCCGTCGACGAATTGCGTCCATCCAGAATGACCTGCACCGGCGCCTCGGCACCCCCGGCCAGCTTTGCCGCGAAATCGGGCTGAAATTGCAGCACCAGCAGCGCGTCGCCGCTTTCGATCTGGCCCGCGATCTGACTGGTGTTTTCCAGTGTCGCGATGCGGTGGAAGACTCCTGTGCCCTCCAGCCGGGCGACGATCTCGGTCGAGGCCGCGCTGCGGCTTTGATCCAGCACCGCAAAGGGCGCGTGGGTCAGGTCATAGGTTGCGCCATAGCCGAACAGCAGCGCCTGCATCAGCGCGGGCGCAAACAGCAAGGTGCGGCTTGACGGATCCTTCAGGATCGCCAGCAATTCCTTGCGGATGAGGGCCAGCAGTTGAGAAAGAAACAGCATCGCCTAGTCCAGCTTTTTCGCCAATGTGCGATGCGTGGCCCAGATTAGCAGCGCCGCATAAAGCGACAGGATGACAAGGCCGCGCAGGACCGTCGGCCAATAATTCCCGGCAAGGAACAGGGTCTTGATCACCGACATGAAATGCGTTGCCGGCAGCGCCTGCGAGATGACCTGAACCACCGCCGGAACATTGCGCAGATCGAAGACAAAGCCCGACAGCATCATCGCCGGCATGAAGCTGAGCAGCAGCGCCATCTGACTGGCCGCGAACTGGTTTCGCGTGGTGCCCGAAATCCAAAGCCCCAACCCAAGCGAGACCAGTAGATACAGCATCGAAGACAGGATCACGAGCCAGAGAGACCCGCGCATCGGCACCTCGAACAGATATCTTGCGGCCAGCAGGCACATGATCAGGTCAATCGCGCCGATGATCAGATAGGGCGCCAGTTTCGACAGCACCAGTTCCAGCGGGCGCACCGGGGTTACGAACAGCGATTCCAGCGTCCCGCGCTCCCATTCCCGCGCGATCAGAAGCGAGGTCAGGAAGGCGCCGATCAGCGTCATCACCAGCACGATCAAGCCGGGGACCAGAAACCAGGTGCTGTTGTTCGCCTCGTTGAACCATGTCCGCGCGATCACGGTCACGCCGCTGCCGGTGAAGCGTGTATCCTGCCGGTCGGCAAGGTGCTGCAGCGCATTGGTGATCGCGCCGGTGGCATAACCCTCGATCGTCTGGGCGGTGTTGGAATCGACACCGTTCAGGATCAGTTGCAGCGTGCCGCGCCCCTGCGCCAGATTGGCGGTGAATTCCGCGGGCACGCGCAGAATGGCGTCGGCATCGCCCGCGCGGATCATCGCCTCGGCTTCGGGCATGGAATGCAGCCAGATCGGGCTGAGGTAATCGGTCCCCGCAAGCCCCGCCACGGCGTTCAGCGTGATGGGCGAGCTGTCCTCCAGCACCACAGCAATGCGGGCATCGGTGACGTCGAAGGACAGGCCGTAACCGAACAACAGGATCAGCACCAGGGGCAGCAGAAGGCCCACGACCAGATTGCTGCGGTCGCGCAGCATCTGGCGGGTTTCCTTGCGCGTCAGCGCAACCAACCGAGAGGCAAAGCCCGATCCGCTCATGCCGCCACCTGCCGCGATCTGCTGTTTTCGCGATGCTGTTCCACGACCGCGATAAAGGCGTCATTCATGGTCTGCCCGGCACCGTCGCCGGCGCGCGCACGAACCTGCTTCGGGGTGCCGATGATCAGCATTTCACCGGCATCCTGAATGGCGATACGGTCGCAATATTCGGCCTCTTCCATGAAATGGGTGGTGATGATGATGGTCACGCCGGTGCCGGCAAGCGCGGTGATCGTGCGCCAGAAGGCGCGCCGCGCCAGCGGGTCGATGCCGCTGGTCGGTTCGTCCAGAAACAGGATCTCCGGCTGGTGTAGCAGCCCCGTCGCCATTGCCAGCCGCTGCTTGAAACCGGCCGGCAGCTGGCCGCTTTGCGCCGCAGGGTCAAGGTCGAACTGCGCGACAACCTCGTTTATCCGGGCCTTCAGGGCGCGCCCCCGCAGCCCATAGGCACCCCCGAAGAATTCCAGATTCTTGCGGATCGACAGATTGCCATAAAGCGCGAATTTCTGCGCGACATAGCCGATCCGGGCACGGGCCTGTGCGCGGGCGGTGCGCAGATCGCGGCCCGCGACCTCCAGATGCCCGCTGGTGGCCGGCAGCAAGCCGCAAAGCATGCGGAACGTAGTCGTCTTGCCAGCGCCATTCGGACCCAGAAGCCCGAAGATCTCGCCGCGCGCAACGTCGAAAGAGGTGCTGGCGACGGCGGTGAAATCCCCGAATGTCCGCACCAGATCGCGCACGACAATCACCGGTTTGTCGTCGGTGGCGGGGCGTTGGGTGTTGGCTGCCTCAGGCGCGGGGCCTGCTGGGGCGTCCTTGTCCTGTGCGCGCAACAGCATCATGAAGGCGTCTTCAAGTTCTTCGGTTCGAGCTTCGGTTTCGATCCCGTCCAGCAGTTGGCGCAGATCGGCATCACCTGCGTCCGGCTGCTTGATAAAGCGGACATTGCCCGCCTGCGGCATGGCGTCGATCACCAGATCGCGGGCGTCGATCAGCCGGGCCTGCAATTCACGCGCGGGCACGCCGGGCGGGGGCAGGGCGGTGAAGGTCAGCTCCTTGGCGCGCGCCGTCAGTTCGGCTGGCGAGCCATCGGCCAGAAGCCGCCCCTTATCCATGACAAAGACCTGCGCGCAACGCTCTGCCTCGTCCATATAGGCGGTGCTGACGATCACGCTGAGACCTTCATCATCGACAAGCTGCTGGACGATCTTCCACAGGTCCCGGCGCGACAATGGATCGACCCCGACGCTGGGTTCATCCAGCAGCAGCAGATCAGGTGAACGGACCAAAGTGCAGGCCAGCCCCAGCTTCTGCTTCATACCGCCCGAAAGCTTGCCAGCCGGACGTTCGGTGAAGCGCGCCATATCGGTCATTTCCAGCATGCGCCCGAAACGTTCCTGCCGCTGATCCATCGGCACACCATGCAGATCGGCATAAAGATCCAGATTTTCCTGAACGCTCAGATCCTCATACAAGCCAAAGCGTTGCGGCATATAGCTGATCCTGTCCTGTACCGATTGCGGATCCTGCGCCACGTCGATACCAAGCACCGAAAGCCTGCCCGATTGCGGTTTGAGAAGGCCCGCGAACATCCGCATCAGCGTCGTCTTGCCAGCACCATCCGGGCCGACAAGGGCGGTCAGCTCGCCCTCGCGCACGCGCATCGACAGGCCATCCACCGCCACGACCTCGCCGACATCCGCATCGTCGAATGTCCTGCGCAGATCCTCGGCGGTCACGGTGAATCCGGTCATGCCTCTGCCCCGGTCTCCAGCCGGACCGTCACCGGCTGGCCAAGGCGCAGCACATCGGCCTGATCGGCGACGATCACATGCACCTCATAGACAAGGCTGGTGCGCAACTCTTCTGTCTGCACACTTTTCGGCGTGAACTCCGCAACCGAGGAGATATAGCCGACCTTGCCCGCGACCGGCTGGTCGGGATGGCTGTCGGCAAGAACCTCGGCCTGCATGCCGGGGCTGATCCGGCCCAGATCGGGCTCGCTGACGTAAACGCGCACCCATTTCGGCTGCGTCAGCGCCAGCGAAAAGACCGGCGTGCTGGCGCTGACCATGTCGCCCGGCTCGCGCAGCCGCGAGCGGACAACGGCGTGATCGGGTGCGATCAGCTCGCCTTGCGTGATCTGGTGGCGCAGCAGTTCAAGCTGCGCTTCCGCCGCGCGCAGCTGCGCCTCTGCCCCGGCGATATCTTCGGCGCGAAAGCCTGCCTCGATCAGATCCAGCGCCGCACGCGCCTGCGCGACGGCTGCCGCCGTTGCCGCTGCCTGCGCCTGTGCTTGTTCCAGACTTTGTTGGCTGGCCGCCCCGCTGCGCGACGAACGAAGCTGGGCAATCCGCGCCAGATCCTGCTGGGCCAGTTCATCCGTTGCCTCGGCGGAATCAAGTTGGGCCTGTGCCTGCGCGATCTCTTCGGGCCGGGAACCGTTCTGCAGCTTCAACAGCGCCTGCCGCTGTGCTTCGACCGTTGCCTGCTGGGCGTCGGCCTGCAATTGCAGGCTGCGCGTATCCAGCAGCCCGACGACCTGGCCCTTTTCTACCTGATCGCCTTCTTCCAGCCGCAATTCGCTGATGCGCCCGGTGCCTTCAAACGCAAGCGCGACCTGCCGGATATCGACATTTCCGTAAAGCGTCAGATCGCCACCTTCGGCGCTGCTGCGCTGGCTCCACCAATACCAGCCTCCGGCTACTGCGGCGAGGATGACGATAACGGGGATCAGCTTTTTCATCGCGTAATCTCTTGGCTGAGGGGCGGGGGAGTGATTCTGCGGCTTGACCAGTAATCTAAAAATGATTTAATTTAAATCGTGATTAAAGTCTAGATGGCAGTTCGGGGAAGCGTGATGGCAGCCGAAACTCAGCGCCCGGCACGTAACAGGCGGATCGGCCGGTTGCTTGCGATGGTCGCTGACCTCGACCGATCCGCCGGTATTTGGTGGCGGTCGTGGCATGATGAGCTATGAAGAATACGCCTTGCGCGCCGACGCCGCGACCGGGGCAGGGCGATACCGTCATCCTGTTCGTCCACGGCTATAACAACAGCTATCAGGAGGCCGTCTTCCGGTTGGCGAGCCTGACGGCTGAAGCCGCACAATCGGCCGAGACGGCGGCAGGTCCGCTGCGCAATGTTCGTCAGAAAGGCGCTTTTGTCCTGGACGGCGCTGGCAGGTTGCTGACTGCCGTTGCGCAATGACGCGTATGCGACCACGCTGTCGCGCAAGTTCGTCGGGGCACCCGGGGCCGGGCGCGACCGCATTGAAAAGGACCGTATGGGCAAGATGACCAAAGCAACCCGCGCCGATGGCGAGGCGACCCGCAAGCGCATTCTGGAAGCCGCAGGCGAATTGATCGCCACGAAAGGACTTGCCGGGGCGCCGAGCAAGTTGATCGCGGCGACGGCAGGGGCAGACATGGCCTCTATCAACTATCATTTCGGCAATCGCGACGGGCTGTATCAGGCCGTTCTGGTCGAGGCGCATCGCCGCATCATCGACAGGGCCGATATCGAGCGGATCGCGACTTCGGACGCCCCCGCCAGCGACAAGCTGAAATCACTGATTACGTTCTTCATCGCCAGCGGATCAGGCAGTGATCGCTGGCCGGTGATCGTGTTGTTCAGGGAATTGCTCGCCCCCGGCCCGCATATCAAGGTGCTGCGCGATGTCGAGGTCCTGCCCAAGCTGCTGATGGTCCTGCCCATCCTCAGCGAGATCACCTCGATCCCAGAAAATGACCCGAAGCTCTGGGCCTGCCTTCCATGTATCGGGGCTCCGTGCCTCGCATTGTTGCTGGTCGGTCGAAATACGCCTTTCAGCGAGGTGCTTTTCGACCAGTCACAACAGGCAATTGTGGATCATCTGTACAGCTTTGCCCTGGGCGGGCTGGAAGCGGTCGGCGAAGGATATCGCAAAGGCCAATCACGATCCGAGTGACTGCTGGGTTTTGGTCGGTGACGGGCTTGCAGCGCTGCGCCCTGACAGGTCGAGTCCCTACGTTGCTATTTGGCGCATTAGCTCGATGTGCCGCAATGGGCGTGCGCCCGATTGTCGCAATTATAACGCGATATGTTGACCATCGCTCAACCAAAAATACAATATATAGGCGAAGTGGCCCTTTGGTGGTCGAGGCGATCCAATAACAAATAGGTGGCCAGTATGCACATTTTTGTAGGGCTGACACAGCCCCTGCAGCCATATCGATCGATAAATCGAGGAGTGATTGTCAATGCAAACTGAGCCCGAAGGCATTGCAACAACTGGCCCGGCCCTGACCGGCGCGCATGACATTGCCGTCAACGTTGCATCCTCGATCAACGAATATCTCGACCGTGCGGACTGGCGCGTTAACGCAAATGCCAATCAGGGCTATTCGCTGGGTGGGCTGATCCTGAACGTCTCGGGCAAGGTGGTGGCCAATTACTGGTTGTCGCATGTCTATTCGCCTGAAATCGGGACCGCACACCGAGAAGGCGACCTGCACATCCACGATCTTGATATGCTGGCTGGCTACTGCGCCGGCTGGTCACTGCGCACGCTTTTGATCGAGGGCCTGAACGGCGTGCCGGGCAAGGTCGAATCCGGTCCGCCCAAGCGCCTGTCAAGCGCGGTCGGCCAGATCGTCAACTTTCTTGGCACGCTTCAGAATGAATGGGCCGGTGCGCAGGCGTTTTCGTCGTTCGACACCTATATGGCACCGTTCATACGCAAGGATAACCTCGGCTATGACGAGGTGCGGCAGGCAATCCAGGAATTGATATTCAATCTCAACGTGCCGTCACGCTGGGGTACGCAAACACCATTCACCAACCTGACATTCGACTGGGTCTGCCCAGAAGATCTGCGTGATCAGGTCCCGATTATCGGCGGGCGCGAGATGGATTTCCGCTATGGCGATCTTCAGGTCGAGATGGACATGATCAACCGCGCCTATATCGAGGTGATGATGCGCGGCGATGAAAAGGGGCGGGTCTTCACCTTTCCGATCCCGACCTACAATATCACGCCAGATTTCCCGTGGGAGAGCGAAAACGCCGAGCGCCTGTTCGAAATGACGGCGCGATATGGTCTGCCCTATTTTCAGAATTTCCTGAATTCGGATCTGAAGCCAAATATGGTGCGCTCGATGTGCTGCAGGCTTCAGCTTGACCTGACCGAGCTGCTGAAACGCGGCAACGGGTTGTTTGGCAGCGCAGAACAGACCGGCTCGATTGGCGTCGTTACCGTCAACTGCGCCCGCCTTGGCTATCTGCACAAGGGCGATGCGGGCGCGCTTTTCCGCAGGCTTGACGAATTGCTTGAACTTGGCCGCGACAGCCTTGAGGTCAAGCGGACAGTTATCCAGGAACTGATGGATAACGGCCTGTTTCCCTATACCAAGCGGTATCTCGGTACATTGCGCAATCATTTCTCGACGCTTGGGGTCAATGGCGTCAACGAGATGATCCGTAACTTCACCGATGACGCCCACGACATCACCACCGAATGGGGCCACGCCTTTGCCATGCGGTTTCTTGATCATGTGCGGACGCGCATGACCGAGTTTCAGGAAGAGACAGGCCACCTTTACAATCTGGAGGCCACGCCGGCCGAAGGCACGACCTATCGCTTCGCCAAGGAAGACCGAAAGCGGTTTGCAGATATTCTGCAGGCCGGAACCGATCACGAGCCTTACTACACCAATTCCAGCCAGCTTCCGGTCGGCTTCACCGACGATCCGTTCGAGGCGCTGGAACGGCAGGAAGGGCTTCAGCGCAAATACACCGGCGGTACGGTGCTGCATCTTTACATGGGCACACGCCTGTCCTCGACCGAGGCCTGCCGCAAGCTGGTGCGCCGCGCGCTGGGAAATTTCGGACTGCCATATATCACCATCACGCCGACATTCTCGGTGTGCCCAAAGCACGGATACATCGCGGGGGAGCACGAGTTTTGCCCCCGATGTGACGAAGACCTCATCATGAAAAAGCGGCAGGCTGCCGCGCATTGAAGAAAGGCAAGAACATGTACGACATCAGGCCGACAACAGCGGGTGAAACGGTTGTTCTCAGCGATGAGGAACGCCAGCCCTGCGAGATCTGGACTCGGGTGATGGGCTATCATCGCCCTGTCTCATCCTTCAATCGCGGCAAGAAGGGAGAGTTCCACGAGCGGACCTATTTCAGCGAGAAGCAGGCGCAGCTTGACTGATATCCGCATCGGCGGCCTGGAACGCCTGTCTACCTGCGACTGGCCGGGCGAACTGGTCGCCACCGTCTTTCTTCAGGGCTGCCCATGGGACTGCCCCTATTGCCACAATCCACATCTCATCCCTGTTAAGGCCGATACGGCACTGGATTGGCACGAGGTGCTTGGCTTCCTCCGCTCGCGACGGGGCCTGCTGGATGGCGTTGTATTTTCCGGCGGAGAGCCGACATTGCAGCGCGGCTTGCCCAAAGCGATGAAGGCAGTGCGGGATCTGGGATTCAGGGTCGGCCTGCATAGTGGCGGTCCCTATCCGGCCCGCTTTGCATCGGCGCTGCCGTATTGCGATTGGGTCGGTTTCGATATCAAGGCGCCGTTCGCCCAATATGCCCATGTCACCGCAGCCAAGGGCAGCGGGGACAAGGCGCGTGAAAGCCTGAAGATGCTGCTTGCCAGCGGCGTCGCATATCAGGTGCGCACAACGGTCGATCCGGCATTGCTCGACCATGCGGCGGTGGCGCGGATCGGCGCGGAACTCACGGCCCTCGGTGTCACGCGGCATACCCTGCAGGAATGCCGGCAGGCAGGCACCCGGTTGACGGGCAGATCAGCCAGCCTGCCCAACAATACAATCACGGCAAAGATCGCTTCGGCCGTGTCGAGGCCAGTTTTGAAAGGACATTTCCATGAAGGGTAAAGCCTCATCGGTTGCCCAGCCGATTGCCGGAGCGGATGGCAATCGCGTGGATCTGCAACATGGCCGGACACCCGGCAATCACGAAAACCCCATGGCCGGATCGGCCGGTTGGGCATCGCGTCTGCCAGGTCACCGGGGGCTTGCCCGCATCGCCTGCACGATGGTGCAGCCGCTTCTGACCCGGACAGTTCGCAAGATTGCGCGAAACCACACATCGCTGTTCGCACGGCTCGGCCCATACCGCGAGGCGGATTTTCTGATCGATCCGGTCGAGCTTCCATTTGCGCTGCATCTGCGCCCCGACCCGGACAACCTGACCTTTTGCGCGGTTCCGCGCGATGCGGCACCGCCGGTGACGGCAACTATCCAAGGCCCCTTCATGCTGTTGCTGCAATTGATCGATGCCGATGAAGACGGCGATGCCGCCTTCTTCTCGCGCGCGCTGACAATTACCGGGGATACCGAAGCGGTGGTGCGTCTGCGTAACGCACTTGATGATGTGGACGGCTCGATCGCCGAGGAAACCGCCGGACTGTTCGGCCGCCCGGGTCAAGCGATCCTGAAACGGCTGCGGCGCAGCTATCATACTGAAAATACGGGAATCTGACGAAGATGAGCCTTGCCGAACTGATCTGCCCTGCGGGAACGCCCGCCGCCTTGCGGACCGCTGTCGATGCCGGTGCCGACGCCGTCTATTGCGGCGTTCAGGATGCGACCAACGCACGCAACTTTCCCGGTCTGAACTTCACTGTCGAGGAATTGACCGAAGCCGTTGCCTATGCCCATACCCACGGCACCAAGGTGTTGCTGGCACTTAACACCTATCCGCCCGCTGGCAAGGTGGACCTGTGGCGCCAGGCCGCTGATACCGGGGCGCGGATCGGGGTTGATGCCTTCATCGTCGCGGATATGGGCGTGGCCGATTACATTGCCCGCACCCACCCGCAGGTTCGGCTGCATCTGTCGGTGCAGGCGGCGGCGTCCAGCCCCGAGGCCATCCGCTATTACTGCGAGAATTTCGGCGTGAAACGCGTGGTCCTGCCCCGCATCCTGACGATCCCCGAGATCCGCGAGATCCGCAAGGAAATCCCCTGTGAGATCGAAACCTTCATCTTCGGCAATCATGGCCTGATGGTCGAAGGGCGTTGCAGCCTGACCAACTATCTGACCGGCCAGTCTACCAATATGGACGGGGTCTGCTCGCCCGCGTCCGACGTGGAATATATCCGCGACGAAGCCACCGGCGAAATGTCAAGCTGCCTTGGCGGTTTCACCATTGACCGTTTCGGGCCGCAGGAAATGGCGGGCTATCCGACGATCTGCAAGGGCCGCTATACCGCGCCGCACCGTCCAGAAGGTTACTATGCCTTTGAAGAACCGGTCAGCCTGAATCTCTCGCGTCTGTTGCCTGAACTGATCGGGGCCGGTGTGCATGCCTTCAAGATCGAGGGGCGGCAGCGATCCAAATCCTATGTCCGCAATGTGGTCAGGGCGTTCCGCCAGGCGGTGGACGATATCCGCGCAGGCCGCGAGGCGAATATCGCCGATCTGGTCGCCCTGACAGAGGGCCAAAAGCAAACCATGGGCGCTTTTGAAACGAAGAAATGGCGGTGAGGAAATGACAATGAAACTGACACTTGGGCCGCTCGCCTATCACTGGAACACGGAAGAGCGGCGCGACTTCTACGCTCGGATTGCCGATGAGGCCCCGGTGGATGAGGTCTATCTTGGCGAGGTGATCTGTTCCAAACGCGCCCCCTTTTTCGAGCGGGAGATCCCTGCAACGATGGAGCGGCTGGAGCGTGCCGGCAAGCGGGTCATCCTGTCCTCTCTGGCAGAGGTCATGCTCAAGCGTGAACGCGAGGCGACAGCCGGCCTTGCCGAAATGGACGCGCCGGAAATCGAAATCAATAATGCCGCGGGCCTCTATGCCCGGCAGGGCAGGCCCCACCGGATCGGCCCGTTCATGAATGCCTATAACGAGGCGACGATCGCCTGGATGGCCAGTCAGGGCGCGACGCATATCTGTTTGCCGACCGAATTGCCCGCCGAAGCGGTGGCCGTGGCAGCGCAGGCCGCCCGCAATCTTGGGCTGACGGTAGAGATGCAGGTTTTCGGCAGGGCATCACTGGCGGTTTCCGCCCGCTGCTACCACGCCCGTTCGCACGGACGCACCAAGGATAACTGCCTGTTCATCTGCGAGCAGGACCCCGACGGCATGCCGCTACGCACCCGAGACGACAAGCCCATCCTGCGTATCAACGGCATCCAGACCCAGTCGGAAAGCTACATGGATCTTCTGACGGAAAGTCCCCGCTTGGGCGCCATGGGGGTAAGCCATCTGCGCCTGATGCCGCAGGCAGTGGATATGGTCGGTGTGGCGCGGGCATTCCATGACGTGATCAGCGGCGTTCTGGACACGGCGGAAGCTGAAGACCGCCTTCGCGGGCTTTGCGGCGCCACCTCGTTCAGTAACGGATTCTGGTACGGAACGGCCGGATACCGCCGAATTGCCAGGGCGGCCGAGGCGTGAAGTGCATGATTTATAAGCGCGACGCTTGTCCGAGACGGCTTTTGCGTCCCGCCGTGCACGTGGCGCTTGGCTTGAACCAAAGCCAGAACATGCGGGCCTTCCGCTAAGGATCTGGGGGGCCTTGGTCGATATCATCAGGCGACCGTCACCTCGTCCAGAAAATCCATGTCCAGAGTCACACCGATGCCCGCCCCATTGGCCGGGACCGGCATAATTCCATTCGCGGTTTCAAGCGGTTCGCAGATGATGTCGCGTTCGAAATAACGTGACGAAGACGAGGTGTCGCCTGGGCGCTTGAACTGTTCCAGGGTGGAAAGGTGGATGTTATGCGCGCGGCCGATGCCGGCTTCCAGCATTCCGCCGCACCAGACCGGCACGTCATGGGCCAGGCAGATGTCATGGATGCGCCGCGCGTTCACATGCCCGCCGACCCGACCAACCTTGATGTTGATGACCCGGCCGGCGTCGATGGCAAGCGCCTTGCGGCACAGCTCGGGCGTGCGGATGCATTCGTCAAGGCAGATCGCTGTCCGCATCTGCGACTGCAACCGCGCGTGATCGTGCAGATCATCCCAGGCCAGCGGCTGTTCGACATAATCCAGCGCAAAGTCATCCATGCGACGCAGCAACGGCAGATCGGCCAGCGTATAGGCACAGTTGGCATCGACGGTCAGGTGGATATCGGGAAAGCGGTCGCGCACCGCCTGCAGCAGCCGTAGATCATGGCCCGGCATCACCTTCAGCTTGATCCGGCGATAGCCCTGCTGGACGTGCTGCTCGACATCGCGCAGGGTCTCTGACATCTCCTTGATGCCAAGCGAGACGCCCACGGCGACCTCGTCCCGGATACCGCCAAGCGCGCGCGACAGCGGCAGGCCCTGCGATTTCGCCCACAGATCCCAGAAAGCCATCTCGACGCAGGCCTTTGCCATCTCGTGGCCGCGCCAGTGCCGGGTCGACGCCTCGATTTCCTGCGGAGAGCCGAAGCTGTGGCCCACCATCTGCGGCAGGAAGACGTCACGCATCATCATCATCGAGGAAACGGTGGTCTCGGGCAGATAGTCGGGAAGGGTATCGCTGACGCCCTCGGCATAGCCTTCCAGCCCGTCGCTGCGCAGGATCAGCAGCGGAAACCGCTTGCAGGTCATCACCCCGGAAGAGATGCGGAACGGCTGGCGCAGCTTCAGTTCGACCAGGCGCAATTCGGCGCTGTCGATGCGAAGTTTCGGGCGGATCGGGGGCGGTAAGGCGGCCATGGCTGGGGTCCGGGCATGAAAGAGTGGTCGCCCTTTGGGGCGCGCAGGGTAGATGGTCGGAAAGGGAAGATGCCGCATCCCAAGGATGCGGCGTGAAGCGTTCGTTACTTCCAGCTCATGTCATAGAAGCGCACGAATTCGTCCGGGGTCGGGGTAAAGTTCAGCTCCTCGGACATGACGTAGTTCGATGTATAGGTCCACAGCGGCACCCAATAGGCCTGATCGGCGATCTGGCGCAGCGCGGCGGTATACAGAACCTTGCGCTTGTCGGGGTCGATGGTGGTGTCGGCCTGTTTCAGCGTCGCGGACAGCGCGGGATCCTGCACATCGTCGATATCAGAGCCGTCAAAGAATTTCGACGTGGACGCCGAAACATCCGCGACCGAGCCCGAGCCCCAGGTGACAAAGCCCATCGGGATTTCACCCTTCAACTGCTTGTCGGCAAGCGCGGCATATTTCAGCATTTGCAGATCGACGGTGATGCCGACATTGGCCAGCATCTGCGCCATGGCCTCGGCCGCGGGCTTGTCGCGGTAGAAATACATGGTCGTCCCGAACCCGTCGGGGTAGCCGGCTTCGGCCAGCAGCGCCTTGGCCTTTTCGGGATCGAAGTCATAGACGGTCACATCCTGCTCGCATCCGAATTGCAGTGGATTGCAGATCGAGTTGATGATTTCCGAGGTCGGCGCGAAAAAGGCGTCACGGATCGCCTTGCGGTCGATGGCGTGGTTGATCGCCTGACGCACCCGCAGGTCTTTCAGCGGTGTCTCGGCATCCGAACGGCCTGACACGTCCATCGAAACATAGCCAAAGCGGATCGTCTGCCCCTGTTCGATGGCAAAGCCGCCGCGTGCCGCCAGCTTCTGCGTCAGATCCTCGGGCACCTGCCAGATGAAGTCGATGGTTCCCGACATCATCTCGGCCAGCTGCGTGTTCACGTCGGGAATGCTGCGCACTTCGACGGTCTTGATCTGCGCCTTCTGGCGCGGGCCGCCTTCGTGATAGCCGTCAAAGGCCGTCAGGGTATAGCCGCTGCCAGTGTCGATCTTTTCCACCTTATAGGGGCCGGTGCCGACGGGATTTTGCGAAAAGCCCTGATCGCCCACCTCTTGGTAATACTGATCCGGGAAAATCTGGATCGCACTTTCAAGGAAATCCAGGGCGGCGGGGAAGGGTGCCTTCAGATGGACCCGAACCGTCATCGCATCGATCTTTTCCGCGTTCTTGATCCAGTTGACGGTATTGGGCATGGCCACCGCCACCGTCGGGTCCGAAAAGTGGTTCAGCGTGAACACCACGTCATCTGCGTCGAACGCCTCGCCATTGTGGAAGGTGACGTTCGGCCGCAGCTTGAATTCCAGCGTTAGATCGTCAATCCATTCAAAGCTTTCCGCCAGATTGCCCACCCATTCCCGGGTCTCTGGATCGCGTTCGACCAGCGTGTCCCAGACCGCATAGCCGAAGATCGTGCTTTCGCGGGCCGAGCTGAAATAGACATTGGCGTTGTCCAGATCCTTGGAAAAGGCGATGCGCAGGGTGTCATCGGCCTTGTCGGCCAGCACGAGGCCCGGCGCGCTCAGCGTGGTCGCGCAGGCGAGGGCGGCCAGCAGTGGAAAATGCCGTAGGTTTTTCATGGTTCGCTCCATCGTGAAGACAGGGATGAAAAGGCTCAGGCTTGGGTTCAGGTCCTTCCGGGCAGGTCGCGACCGGTCGAGATATCGGCGAAAATTCCCGCCATGCAGCGCAGCGCGTCCCGGCACAGCGGTGCCAGAACATGTTCGTTCGGCGCGTGTTGCGAGCAGCCGCGATAGGAATGCGGCACCCAGACGGTTGGCAGGCCGAGGGTGTCGGCAAAGCAGTCATTCGGCAGCGATCCGGCAAGGTTCGGCAGCACATGCGGGGCCTGCCCGCTGGTTTGGGTCAGTGAGCGGGCGACGAAGCGCGCCCAAGGGTGGTCCGGGTCAAGGCGGGTGGCGGCGAAGAAATCGTCCTTGCGGCTGATCACCTGCACCGCGCCAAAGCCGTGGCGGTCCAGATGGCGGCGCAGGGCGGGCAGAATATCCTCGGCATTGGTGCCCACGACAAAGCGAAGCTGGCAGGTCGCCCGCGCCTTGCCCGAGATGGCGTTGACCGGCGCATCGGGCACGCCCGAGGTCATCGCCAGGATGGCGAAGCTGTTCCAGCCATAGGCGCGCTCGGTCGGGGTCAGGCTTTCCTCGCCCCAATCCTGATCAATCGTCGGGCCGTCCGTCATCTCGATCGGCAGGCCGTCCAGTGCGGCGCGTACGCCATTGGTCAGGCTGGTCGGGCGCCATTCGGGGATGCGGATCTGCCCGCGTTGGTCGGTGATCGACGCCAGTGCATGGGCGAGGATCATCGCCGGATCGGCCAGCAATCCGCCCCAGTTCCCGGAATGATGCGCGCCCTCGCGCTTCTCGACGACCAAGTCGAAGGTTGCGGCCCCGCGAGAGCCCATGAACATGGTCGCGTGGACCGCCTGCAGGCGCGGCCCGTCCGAGGCGATCAGCACATCGGCTCGCAGTTGGTCCTTCTGCTGCTCGCAAAAGCGCTTCAGTCCCGGAGAGCCGTTCTCCTCCGACATTTCCAGCAGGATCGTGGCGTTAAAGCCCAGGCTTCCCTTGACCGCGATCAATGCCTCAAGCGCGGCGATGTTGATGAGATGCTGGACCTTGTTGTCAGCGCTGCCGCGTCCATACCAGCGGTCGCCCTCTTCGGTCAGGACAAAGGGCTGAAGCCCCTCGCGCCACTGATCGGCCTGACCGTGGATCACATCGCCATGGCCATAGACCAGCACCGTCGGCAGGGCTGCATCCTCGATGCGGCGGGCGACCAGCAAAGGGCCGCCGGTAGGGCCGGGGTTTTCGTGCAGGCTGACCGTGAAACCGGCGGCTTCAAGGCGGGGTGTCATCAGGCGGGCCAGATAGTCCTGCAGTTCTGGCCGGCGGGCGGGAACCTGGCTTTCGGTCGGGCAGGCGATCAATTCGGCCAGTTCGGCCTTCATCCGGCCCTGATCGAAATAGGCCTCGACATTGGCAATGACATCTTCACGCAAGGACATGGGACACCTCGTCTTCGGTGATGGCGTCGCCCCAGGGCGACATGATCTCGGTGCAGCCGGAATTCACCTCGCCCTCGCGCAGCACGCCGGCTGGGCAGGCGAAAGCGAAAGGCCAGGTGGTCCGGCGGGCGGTGATGACCGGGGCAACGTCTTCGACTGCCGCGATCACCTCGGGCGGCAGCTTGTCATCGGCGACGATCACCTCGGCCATGGACATGTCCAGCCGGGGCTGATGGAAGGCGGCCTCGATATCCATGCCCGCGTCCAGCATGAACGAGGACAGCTGCGCCACAGCCGAGACGATCTTGCGCCCGCCCGAGGCACCGACGGCAAAGCGCCGGTCACCATCCTCGCCGATTGCCGGGCAGACATTCATCAGGCATTGCCGCCCCGGGCGCAGCGAATTCGGCCGCCCCTGCACCGGATCGAACCACATGATGCCATTGTTCAGCAGCAGCCCGGTCGAGGGCGAGATCACCTTGGCGCCGAAGATCGACAGCAGCGTCTGCGTCATCGCCACCATGTTCCCCTGCCGGTCCACGACCGAGAAATGGGTGGTGCAACCGGGTGCCGTCGGCACCTCACCATCGTCGCCCATCGTGTTCAGTCGTTGCTGATAGGCCTGGCGCAAGGCACGGGCATAGGCCGCGTAATCTGCCGGACCGGGCGGCGCGCCGATCGGTGCCATCGCCTCGAAGGCCTGGCGCAGCGTCGGGCCGGCGGTCAGCCGCGGGGTGACATGCAGGCTGGCACTGCCGCGCCGGAAAGTCAGCGGGTCGCTGATTTCGGCCCGGTAGCCGGCCAGATCCTCGCGCGACAAAGACCCGCCCTTTGCCTGCACATCCCTTGTCAGCGCCTCGGCCAGGTCGCCGTCATAGAAGGTGCGATAGCCACGTTCGGCCAGTTCCGACAGGGTCGGCACCATGGCCGACATGTCGACAGATTTCGATGACAGGCTGGTCCAGCCCGCGATCATGGGCCATTGCCCGTCTTCCAGAAACCGCGCGGCGGCATCAGGATCGCGCGCCAGTTCGCGGGCCGATCCGGCGATCACCAGCGCTGCATACCAATCGACCGGCAGACCTTCGCGGGCAAACCCGATCGCCGGGTTCAACAGATCCGCCCATGACAGGCTGCCCCAGCGGGCATGGGCCTGCCCGATGCCATCCACCACGCCCGGTACGGCGACCGCCGTCGCGCCGATCACGTTGCGATCCTCGACCACCGCCTCCCATGGGAACAGGTCGGAAGCTTGGCCTGCCCCCGACAGCGGATAGTCCGCCGGGTCAAGAGCGGCGGGAGAGCGCATCCCGTAAGTCACCGCATGGGCGCGGCCTTCGGAGGCGTCCCAGACCATCATCGCGCCACCGCCTGCCGGGCCGGACATCCACGGCTCCAGCACGCCGATGGCGAAGGACACGGCGGTCGCGGCGTCCATGGCATTGCCGCCGGCGGCCAGGACCTCGGCGCCGACCTGCGCCGCGCGGCTGTTCTGGGCGGCGACGACACCACCCTTGTTGCGGATGACCGCCTTGCGGGTGGTCTGCGTGCGGGAAAGGCTTGATGTCACGACAGTTTCCTTGCTGCTTCAGGCGGCGACGGCATTCGGTGCGTCATGCAAGTGACAGGCAACGCAGCCCTGTCCGACCGCTTGCAGGACCGGGCGAGTGCGATCACAGGGGTCGAAACGGCTGGGGCAGCGCGGATGAAAGGCACAGCCCGCAGGCGGGTCGATGGGGTTCGGATATTCGGTCCCAAGGCCGGTATCGGGCACGCCCAGTCCGGGATCGGGGGTCAGGACCGAATCGAGCAGCGCCTGCGAATAGGGGTGACGGGCATGGGCGAACAGGTCTTCCGCCTCGCGTTCCTCGACGATGCGGCCCAGATACATGACCGCCACACGTGTCGCCAGATATTCGACCACCGCAAGGTTGTGGCTGATGAACAGATAGGTCAGCCCGAATTCGCGCTGCAGGTCACCCAGCAGGTTCAGGATCTGGCTTTGTACCGAAACATCCAGCGCCGAGGTCGGTTCGTCGCATATCACGATTTCGGGGCGCATGACCAACGCACGGGCAATCGCCACCCGCTGGCGCTGTCCGCCCGACATCTGGTTCGGATAGGCGTTCAACATCCGCGATGGCAGGCCGACCACGTCCATGATCTCGCGCACCTTCTGACTGCGCGAGGCCTTGTCGCCGATGCCATGCACGTTGAGGGGGGCGGCGATAATATCCGCGATGCTCTTGCGGGGATTGAGCGAGGAATACGGATCCTGAAAAATCGGCTGGATGCGGCGGGACAAGGCTACCCGGTCCTGCGACAGGATATCCTGCCCGTCGATCAGTACCCGTCCTGCGGTGGGTTTTTCCAGACCCAGCAGGATCTTGGCCAGCGTGGACTTGCCGCAACCGGATTCGCCCACCAGCCCGAGAACCGAGCCGCGCTCGACCGACAGCGACACGTCACTGACTGCGGCCAGCGGCTTTTTCGGTGCAAACATTCCCTGCCGGACCTGATAGACCTTCGAGACCCCTTCGAGCGTCAGAATGGGCTGGCTCATGCCGAGATCTCCTCTGCGATGCGGCGGCCTTGCGGATGGATGCAACGCAGGCGGTGGCCGCGGGCCAGTTCGCGCAGCGGGATGTCGCCCGTGCAGGCGGGAATGGCCTCGGGGCAGCGGTCGCGGAAGATGCAACCCGCCTGACGGCCGATCAGGCTGGGCACGATGCCGGGAATGGTGCCGAGGCGCTGACCGCGGGTGATGCGGCCGGGCACGGGGATGCAGTCCAGAAGGCCTCGGGTATAGGGATGGGCCGGGTTGCGGAAAATCTGCTCGGCCGGGCCGGTTTCGACCAGCTCGCCCGCATACATGACCGCGACCTTGTCGGCCACGCGCCCGACCACGCCCAGATCATGGGTAATCAGGATCAGCGCCATGCCAAGCTTTTCGCGCAGATCGACCAGCAGCCGCAGGATCTGCGCCTGGATGGTCACGTCCAACGCAGTGGTCGGCTCATCCGCGATCAGCAGGTCCGGCTCGCAGATCAGAGCCATGGCGATCATCACCCGCTGGCGCAACCCGCCCGAAAGTTGGTGCGGGAACTGGCGCAGCCGGCTTTCGGCGGCGGTGATGCCGACCAGCCGCAGCAAATCGGCGGCCCGCTTCAGCGCATCGCCTTTGCTGATGGGACGGTGCAGGCGCAGCGCCTCGGCCAGTTGGTCACCGATGGTATATGCCGGGTTCAGGCTGGTCATGGGTTCCTGAAAGATCATCGCCATGCGATTGCCACGCAGCGCCCGCATCTGCCGGCGCGAGGCCTTCTGCAGGTCGATGCCGTCAAAGCTCAGCTCGGCGGCGCTGCGACGGATGGCGGATCCAAGCAACCCCATGACCGCCAGCGAGGTCAGCGACTTGCCAGAGCCGCTTTCGCCGACGATGCACAGCGTTTCGCCCGGTGCGACGTCGAAATCGATGCCGCGCACGGCATGAAGGGTGCCGGCCGGAACGGGGATATCCAGCCGCAGATCGCGGACCTTCAGGATGGGTTCGGACATGGGTGTCTGCCTTTCCTCAGTTGCGGCCGGCGGGCGAGGTGATGTCGCGCAGCCCGTCGCCCATCAGGTTGATGGCCAGAACAAGCACGAACAGGATGATGCCCGGGATCATCACCAGCCAGGATTCGAACAGCATCATGTCCTTGCCTTCGGCGATCATCAGGCCCCAGCTTGGCGTCGGTGGCTGCACGCCGAGGCCAAGGAAGGACAGCGCCGCCTCCAGCAGGATCGCATGGGCCATTTCAAGCGTGGCGACGACGATCAGGTTGTTCATCACATTGGGCAGGATTTCCGAAAACAGGATGCGCGGGGTCGAGGTGCCGATCACCTGCGCCGCTGCCACATATTCCCGCCGCGCCACCTGCAAGGTAGACGCGCGCATGACCACGGCATAGCGATCCCAAAGCAAAAGCCCCAGCACCGTGGCGACCACGGTCAGCGAGCCGCCCAGGATGGCGACAACGGCCAACGCCACCAGCACCACCGGCATGGCCAGACGCACATTGATGAGAAAGGTCACCACCGCATCGACGCGCCCGCCGAAATAGCCGGCCGCCACGCCCATGGCCGTGCCGATGACGCCAGAGATCAGCGCCGCGAAAAGGCCGATGAACAGTGAAACCCGCGCACCGTAAAGCAGACGCGCCAGATAGTCGCGGCCCAGCTGGTCGGTGCCCAGAAGGTGATCGCTTTCTCCGCCCATGAAGCTGGGGGGCACCATTCGGTTGACCAGATCCTGCGTGTAGGGGTCGTATTTGCTCAGCAGTGGCGCGAAGATCGCCATCAGCACGATCACGGCCAGCACGGCCACCCCGATCATGAAGCCGCTGTGGCCGAAGATGCGCTTGCGCAGGATCGCGGCGGGCGAAGGCTGCAGGATCTGCTCGGCGGTGGGAAGCTGTTGGGACAGGTTCATGCGGCCCTCATGCGCGGGTCAAGCCAGGCGTTCACGATGTCGGCCAGCAGGGTGAAGACGATGTAGAACATCGAGAAGACAAGGATCAGCGCCTGCACGGTCGGCAGGTCGTTGCGAGAGATGGATTCCCAGGCCAGGAACCCCGCGCCATGCAGCGCAAAGATCGACTCGACCACGATCGAGCCGCCCAGCATGAAGCCCATTTGTACCGCCGCCAGCGACACCACCGGGATGATCGCGTTGCGCAGTGCATGGCGGAACATGACCCGCCCCTCCGATGCCCCCTTGGCGCGGGCGGTGCGGATATAGTCCGAGGACAGCACCTCAAGCATCCCGGCGCGGGTCAGGCGCATGATCGCGGGCATGGCGTAATAGCCCAACACCACGGTCGGCAGGATGAAATGCCGCCAGCTGGTCGAACCCGAGGCCGGCACCAGCCCCAGCTTGATCGAGAAGACAGAGATCAGCACCAGTGCGAACCAGAAGCTGGGCATCGCCTGCCCGGCGACCGACAGGAACAGCGCCAGCTTGTCGATCAGCGAATTGGGGCGCATGGCGGCGACAACGCCCAGCGGGATGGCGACGATCAGCGCAAAGCTGATCGCGGCTAGGCCCAAGCGCATGGTCACGCCCAGCCTGTCGGCGATAAGGTCGGCGACGGGAAGCTTGAAATAATAGCTTTGACCGAAATCGAAGCGCAGCGCGTTCCAGAGCCAGTCGAAATACTGCACCAGCATCGGCCGGTCGAAGCCGTAAAGTTCGCGAATGGCCTGCACGTCCTGCGCATTGGCGCTTTCCCCGGCGATGGCAGTGGCGGGGTCGCCGCTGAGGTAAAGCAGGCTGAAGCTGATGAACGAAACGGTCAGCGCCACGAGAAGCGCCAGTCCGAGCCGCTTGAGGATGAATCCAAGCAAAGTTGGCTCCGTGAATGGGGGCGTCAGGTGTTCGGAAAATGCGCGGCCCGTGCAGGGCCGCGCCTGATGGCAATCAGTTCCACGTCATCGAGGTAAAGCGCAGCACCTCGTCAGCCGTGGGCGTATAGGCGAGATCTTTGGTGAAGACGTAATTGGTGTTGTAGCTGAACATCGGCGCCCAATAGGCTTCTTCAGCCACGCGGGTCAGTGCTTTCGCATAGAACTCCTTGCGTTTCTCGGGATCGGTCGACGTATCGGCCACCCCGAGATCCTGGATGACCTGCTCGTCGCGCGCGTCGTCCAGCTCGCCACCCTTGAAGAACTGGCTGACCATGGCCGAGGCGTCATTGACCGAGAACGAGCCCCAGGTCTGGAAGGCAAAGGGCACCTCGCCCTTCATGTTCAGGTCCCGCAGGGCCGAATATTGCAGCATCTTCAGGTTCACCGTGATGCCCACCTGCGACAGCTGGCTGGCGATGGCCTCGGCATATTGCTGGTCGCGATAACCATAAAGGTCGGTGGTGAAGCCGTCGGGATAACCTGCCTTGGCCAGCAGTTCCTTGGCCTTGGCCGGGTCATAGGGATAGGTCGGCACATTCTGGTCACAGCCGAATTGCGAGGGGTAGCAGGCCGTCCAGATGACCTTGGACTTGCCCTTAAGCAGGTTGTCCACCAGCGCGTCGCGGTCGATCGCATGGTTCACCGCCTGGCGCACCTCTAGCTTGGCGAAGGGCGTGTCGCCCGACCGTCCGGCGGCGTCCATGGCCAGATAGCCGACGCGCATCGTGCTTTCATTGGCGACAGTGAAGCGGTCCATCTTGGTGATCCGCTCCGTCTGGTCCGAGGGAACCTGCCAGATCATGTCCATGCCGCCGTTGAACAGCTCGGCGATCTGGGTGTTCACCTCGGGGATGGTGCGGATGTCGACCTTGCCGATGCTGGGCTTGCCCTTGGGGCTGTCGTGATAGTCGGGGTTGATTTCCAGCGTGAAATGCTTGCCCGGATCGACCGAGGTCACGCGGTAAGGGCCGGTGCCGACCGGATTAAGCCCCATGCCCTGGGGGCCAACCTTTTCATAATAATCCGATGGATAGATCGAAACCGGCCCGGAAAGGAATTCCAGCGCCGCAGGGAAGGGGCCATTGGTGTTGATGCGGACGGTGTAGTCGTCGACCTTTTCGGCCGATTTCATCCAGTTCACGTTGCGCTGCGTCACCGCGCCATTGGCCGGGTCGGCGACGAAATTGACCGTATAGACCACGTCATCGGCGGTGAAATCCGAGCCGTCATGAAACTTCACCCCCTCGCGCAGCTTCAGTTCCAGCGTGTCATCGTCGATCCAGCTCCACTCGGTCGCCAGATTACCCTTGTATTCGCCGGTCTGCGGATCGGCCCAGATCAGCCCGTCCCAAATTGCCCGCTGCATCACCACGCCTTCGCGGGACGAGTTGAAATAGCTGTCGACGTTTTCAAGCTCTTTGGTGAAGGCCACGTTCAGGGTGTCGCTGGCCTTGTCGGCCAGGGCAGGGGTGGCGGTGCAGCCAAGGATAAGGGCGCATGTCTGCACCCATGTGGCTTGAGGTTGCATCAAGATCTCCTCCCGTATGTATCGTATTGCGATACTTTAGATCGTATGTTGATATGTGAGCATGGAACAACCGCCTGCGTCAAGCGTTTGTGACCTAGGGTCAAGCGCTTGAAAAAAGGGTACTCTTTGATGGCCGAACAGGAACGAAACAGCTTGATGATCAACGCGTTGAGCAAATCCTTGGCCCTGCTGCGCGCTTTCGGCGACGGTCATGCAGTGCTGGGAATCACCGAACTCGTGCGGCTCACGGGAATTGAGAAAAGCAGCGTCCAGCGGATCCTGGCGACCCTACATTCAGAGGGCATGCTGATCCGTGACAACAAGACCCGCCGTTATCGCCTGTCGAACAAATGGCTGCACATGGCTTATGCACATTACATTGCCGACCCGCTGTCCTCGCAGGTGATGCCGCGGCTGTTCGATCTGCAGCAGCAGTTGGGGCAGGCCCTGAATCTGGCCGAGATATGCGACACGTCAATCATGTATACGCTGCGGCTTCCCGTGAAGCGGACAAGCTTCGAAGGCACGCTGACAGGGCGCACGCATCCGGCACTGAACACATCCGGCGGACGGGCGATCCTGTCGACCTGGGGGCCAACGCGCTGGCAGCACGCCGCCCAGACCTGGCCGCTGGGGCAATACACCCCGCGCACGACGCAGGATCGCGGCCGCATCGCCGAACTCATCGCCAAGGCGCATGAGGACGGCTATGCCATCTCTGAACAGGAGGTCCTGTTGAACGAGATCGGGATCGGCATCCCGATCAAGTCACCCGGAGGCGAAGCGCGCGCTGCCATCCACTGCTCTGTCTCGCTGTCCAGTTGGACGATTGACCAGGCCCGCGCCGAGCTGGTCCCGGTGCTTCTGGACACGGCCCGGACATTCTTCGTGCCAGAGTATGAAGACATCGACGAAAGCGCAGTGGAATAACCGCCGCCATTTATGCAGGGCCATTCCGGCCCGCGTTTTCACGGGCGAAGTGATGCGATCAACTGGTGGAAGCGGTCGCCCTGAATGATGACATGGGCATTCATGGCCGCACTTGCATGCACCGGATCGCCTGCCTCAATGGCCGCCGCGATCTGCCGGTGTTCGTCCAAAGACCGCATCATTCTGCCGCGAACCTGTAGCTGCCGGCGGCGATAGGGCTGCAGCATCGTCTGCAGCCGAAGCGCCTCGGCCTCCAGGAACGTGTTGCCCGAGGCGGCATAGACGGCCTGATGGAACGACGTGTTCTGGTGGTAATAGGCGTCGCTGTCCCCGGTCTCTGCCGCGCTTTCACAGGCGGCCTGCGCTTCGCGGATGCGGGCAATCTGTTCATCCGTCGCCCGACTGGCGGCCAGCCTTGCACACATCGCCTCCAGTTCCGCCATCACCTCGAAACGTTCGGTCAGGTCCACGACGCTGAGTTCGGTCACGAAGGTGCCGCGCTTTGGTTCGACGCGAACAAGGCCCGATGATTCTAGCGCCTGCAAAGCCTCGCGAATAGGGGTGCGCGAACAGGAAAACTCAGCCGCAAGCGCCTCGGGGTCAAGCTTCTCGCCGGGTGCGAATCGACCATCGACGATATCGTTTTCCAGGGCCTGCCGGATCTGCTGAGCGTTCTGTCGTGCGGGGCGATCCACGGTTTCGTCCTTCAAGTTTTTGCAAAGTCTCTTGAAATTAACATGTATGGTAAGATATCCAACATCTTTTATGTTATATACAACAGACTTTATAAAGTGTATAACGATGATGGGAGGACGCGATATGGCAAGACCGAAACTGAACTTTCTGACCGACCTCGTTCAGGCGATAACAGGCGGGGACAAGCAGAGCCGCGCGACCGTCGCCGTGGACGAAAAAATGGCGCGGCAGGCCTTGTCACGGCCCGCGCCTGAACGCCTGATTGCAGCCTGCGAGGTGCTGATGGGGCGGATCGGCGATGCTGCCCGCGTGGCCGTGGCCGAGCAGGCGCTGGAGGCTTATGGCGAGCTGGATGACGCCCAGAAGGCCGTGTTTTTTGCTCAGCTGCGCGACGGCTTCAACGCCGATCCTGACGCCATTCGCACGGCCTTTTCGACCTATGACGCTGACCCCACTGCGGCGACGCTGGTGCCGCTGTTCAACGCGGTCGAGCCGCCGCGCCAGACCCTGCTGCGCCGGTTGAACACGGCGCCGAATGCCACATTGAAGCTGGTCCATATGCGCGCCGATCTGTTGTCGGCCATGCGCACGGATCCCTCGCTTGCCCCGCTGGATGCGGATTTTGAGCATCTGTTTGCGTCGTGGTTCAATCGCGGTTTCCTGCGGATCGAACGCATCGACTGGTCCACCCCGGCCTCCGTGCTGGAAAAGATCATGGGTTACGAAACCGTTCACCCGATGAAGGGCTGGCAGGATCTGCGCCGCCGGCTTGACCCGGCAGATCGGCGCTTTTACGCCTTCTTCCATCCCGCAACCGGGAACGAGCCGCTGATCTTTGTCGAGGTCGCGTTGACGCGTGACACCCCCGCCGAGATCGCCCCGATCCTGACCGCGCCGCGCCAACCCGAGGTAGAGGATGCGACGACCGCCGTGTTCTATTCCATCAACAACACGTTGCAGGGGCTGAAAGGCGTGTCCTTCGGCAATTTCCTGATCAAGCAGGTGGTGGCGGAACTGGCCTCGGAACTGCCCTCGCTGAAAACCTTCGTGACACTGTCGCCTGCGCCGGGTTTTGCCGCGTGGCTTGCCAGCGGCGACGATCCGCAGGCCGCCGAATTGGCCGCGGAACTGGATCTGGGTGCCTGGCTGACCGACAAGGACGAAGCCGCGCGGCTGAAGCCACAGGTCGACGCGATGGCTGCACGCTATTTCACCCAAGCCCGCACCAAATCCGGCGCGCCGCGCGACCCGGTTGCCCGTTTTCATCTGGGCAATGGCGCGGCCGCATGGCGCGTCAACTGGCCCGGCGATCTGTCCGACGGCGCGATCAACCGCGCCCATGGGCTGATGATCAACTATCTTTACGAACCCGCCCGGATCGAGGCCCAGCACGAGGCTTTTGTCCGCGACGGAACCATCGCGACCGGTGCGCCGCTTGCCGCCGTTCTCAGTAACTGAAGCTGCATAAGGGAGGAGACCAATGCAGACGATCTACGAAAGCTTCATCGCCTCGACCGACGCCAATCCCGGCAAGGCGCTTTTCGAACAGCCCGGCGGTGCCGATGTCAGCTATGCCGAGGCGCGCGAATTGGTGGAACGCCTTGCCGCGGTGCTGACCGATCTGGGCGTTCAGCCCGGCGACCGTGTTGCGGTCCAGACCGACAAGAGCACGCAGACGATCTGCCTTTATCTCGCGACGCTTCAGGTCGGCGGCGTCTATCTGCCGCTGAACAGCGCCTATACCGGGGCCGAAATCGACTACTTCATCGGTGACGCCGGCCCGCGCCTGTTCGTCTGCACGCCCGCCACCCTGGAAGACCACAAGGCGCGCGAAAGCGGCGAATTGCGGATCGAAAGCCTTGGTGCGGCGGGTGATGGCTCGCTGATGGATCTGGCCGAGGGCGCGACCCCGCGCAAGGATCACGTCGCGCGTGAGATGAGCGATCACGCGGCGATCCTCTATACCTCGGGCACGACGGGGCGGTCCAAGGGGGCGGTGCTGACGCATGGCAACCTGGCGTCCAACGCGGCGGCTTTGCTGGAAAGCTGGCGCTATACCGGCGATGACCGACTGATCCACGCGTTGCCGATCTTCCATATCCACGGCCTGTTCGTCGCCGCGAACATGACCATTGCGGCCGGTGCCACGATGATCTGGCTGACCAAGTTCGATGCCGAACAGATCGTCGACCTGATGGGTGATGCGACCGTATTGATGGGCGTGCCGACCTTCTACACGCGCCTGCTGAAATCCGACCGGCTGAGCCGCGATACGGCGTCGAACATGCGGCTGTTCGTCTCGGGCTCTGCGCCCCTTCTGGCCGAGGATCACCGCGCCTTTGAGGAAAAGACCGGCCACCCGATCCTTGAACGCTATGGCATGACCGAAACCGGCATGATCACCACGAATCCCTATGACGGCGCGCGCAAACCGGGTGCGGTGGGCATGGCGCTGCCGGGGGTCGAGGTCCGCATCACCGACCGCGAAACCGGCAAAGCGCTGCCCGATGGCAAGATCGGTGCCATCGAGGTCCGCGGCCCGAACGTCTTCGAGGGCTATTGGAAGATGCCCGAAAAGACCGCCTCCGAATTCCGCGACGACCGTTTCTTCATCACCGGCGATCTGGGTCAGATCGGCGAGGACGGCTATCTGCGCATCGTCGGGCGCGACAAGGATCTGGTGATCTCGGGCGGCTATAACGTCTATCCGAAGGAAATCGAGGGGCTGATCGACGATCTGCCCGGCGTCGTCGAAAGCGCCGTGATCGGCCTGCCCCATCCCGATCTGGGCGAAGGCGTGACGGCGGTGGTCGTGGCCGAGCCCGGTGCCGATCTGGACGAAAAGGGCGTCATCGCCGGCATCGGCGACCAGCTGGCCCGCTTCAAGCAGCCCCGGCGCGTGCTGTTCGTGCCGGAACTGCCCCGCAACGTGATGGGCAAGGTCCAGAAGGCCGAACTGCGCAAGACCTACGCCGACCTTTACAAATAACGCATCGGCGCGCCGCATCAGGGGCAGGAGGAGCCCCGCGGCCGCCCATATGGGAGGAATAAGATGATTATCTACGGAGTCGCCGTTTTGGCGGGCTGTCTTCTGGCGGGCATGATCGTGGGCGATCTGCTTGGCGTGCTGCTGGGGGTCGAGGCGAATGTCGGCGGTGTGGGCTTTGCCATGCTGCTGCTGATCGTGCTGACAGACCGGATGCGCAGGGCAGGGAAGTTCCCCCCGCACAGCGCCGATGGCGTGCTGTTCTGGAGCGCGATGTACATCCCCATCGTCGTGGCCATGGCCTCGACCCAGAACGTCGTTTCGGCCGTCAGCGGCGGGCCGATTGCGCTTCTGGCAGGCGTCGGTGCGACGGTGGCCTGCTGGGCATTGGTGCCCGTGCTGTCCCGGCTTGGCGGGGCGGAAGAACCGTTGCCCCCGATCAGCGAAGAAGCGGAGGTTTGATATGGAACTGATTTCCGAAGTCCTGATCAAGAACGGTCTGCTGTTCGCCTTTCTGGTGGTCGGCGCGGTGATGTGGGCCAGCTACTTCCTTTCGCACAAGTTGACGAATGGCCGGTTCCACGGCTCTGCCGTGGCGATCATCGCCGGGCTTGTGCTGGCCTATATCGGTGGCTTGTTCACGGGCGGTAGCAAGGGCATGGCGGATATCCCGCTGTTTGCGGGCCTCGGCATCATGGGCGGCGCGATGCTGCGCGACTTCGCCATCGTCTCGACCGCTTACGGCGTCGATCTGGGCGAGATCCGCAGGTCCGGCCTGGTCGGTGTCCTGTCGCTGATCCTGGGGATCTTCATCTCCTTCATCGTGGGGGCGGTCATTGCGCTGATGTTTGGTTATACCGATGCCGTCAGCATGACTACGCTGGGCGCGGGTGCCGCGACCTATATCGTAGGACCCGTGACGGGGACGGCGCTTGGAGCATCAAGCGAGATTGTGGCGCTGTCGGTTGCCGCGGGTCTGGTGAAATCGGTGCTGGTGATGATCGGCACGCCTTTCATCGCGCCGCTGATCGGGTTGAACAACCCCAAGGCCGCGATGGCTTACGGCGGGTTGATGGGCACCACCAGCGGCGTCGCCGGCGGGCTTGCCGCGACCGACAAGCGGTTGGTGCCCTACGGTGCGATGACGGCAACCTTCTATACCGGGCTTGGCTGCCTGCTGGGGCCGTCGGTGATCTACTTCCTCATTCGCGGGGTGATGGGCGGCTGAGGCAAAAGAAGGGCAGCGCGAACTCGGCTTTTAGGTGACGCGTTTGATGCGCCGAGAAGCCAGTTTGCGCGTCTACCATTCATTCGAATGTGGCACCGGAGTTCGTCCCGGCATCATGCGCATCGTCACGAAGTCCACGCGAATATATGCCAGTTCCGTTGCGATTTACATGATCTTCCCGGCCGACATGGGTATGCGCAAGGATGAACTATGCTGCGTAACTGTAGCGTTCGGCGCTTTTTTCGTCCGGCACGGCCTAACTTTCGGACGCTCGTCGTCGATGCTTGGGTTGTGCGTCAAGAGGGGCGCGGGTGACAGTTTTCGTGCGTCCGCTTTGTTCGCATGACGCAGGCTGTTCGTCAAAGTCGCTGCGCTGACCTGCCCGCAACCCATGATCTGCGGCGGCGCGCATCCGTGTCCGAAGCGCAGTGACTTTTTTCAGGCAGACAGATAGGCCAGAACGGCCGCGTTTGCCTCGTGCTCGAACTTCGCCAGGATCTTGCCGTCCCGAAAATAGCCGAAGCGAAGCACCGCGAAGGCGAGTTCGATTGCCAGCGCCATTTTCAACGGGCTGACGTGCGCAGGCAGCTTGCTATTCATCAAGGCGATCAGCTTGTCGGTCTTGCGGTCATGTGACTTGCGGTCGCGATCATTGAACGGCCCGCCGAACACCAACGCACTGGCAACAGGGTCTTCGTTGTAGAAGCCCACCACATGCACCAGAAGCTCGCGGACCAACACCTCGACCCGTGCGCCATCCGGCAGCGTCGCGGCCGCGATTGACTGGGCCAGCCGCTCCATCGCGGCGGATGCCATGCCCGCCAGCATCGTCTCGCGGTCGGGGTAATAGCGGTAGATCGCGGCGCGCGGCACGCCCGAGATGTTTTCGATTTCCGGAATGGACAGCGCATCGGTTCCGCGCTCGGCGATGATCCGTTCTGCCGTATCCAGCGCCTGCTTTAACCGGTCATGCGAGCGTGCCTGCCGGGGCGGATCATCCAGCCCGGCAATCACTATATCCGACAAATGTTGATTTTTATCCATATCCGACATATGTTGACTTTAGTGAATCGTAACTGAACGTTCAAGGATGAACCGATGAACACCCAACCCAGCTATCAGAACCAGACCGCCTGGCGCGAGATTCAGGCCCATCTGCCGCCGCGCTATCAACTGACCGAAAACGATCTGCCGACCGAAGAGATCTGGAACTGGCAAGGTCACCAGATCCATCTCGACCGCTACCTTCGCCCGGAATCGCCGGTGCGGGTGATCCTGTTCCACGGGGTCGGCACCAACGGGCGGCAGATGTCAACGATCCTCGGCCACCCGCTGGCGCAATCGGGGATCGAGACGGTCGCCATCGACATGCCGACTTATGGCGTGACCCGCGTGGCACCGGGGAAGGTGGTGACTTATGGCGACTGGGTGCAGGCGGGCACCGATTTCGTCGCGGCGGAACTGGCGCGTGATCCGCGGCCGATCTATCTCTATGGTCTCAGCGCCGGGGGCATGCTGACCTATCACGTCGCATCAAGGTCGAAACGTGTCGCCGGGATCATCGGCATGACCTTTCTGGATCAGCGCATTCCCATGGTCGCGCGCGAAACGGCCTATGCGCCGATTGTCGCGCGGATGTCGGGGCCTGCCATGCTGGCGGGGCGGGCGCCGGGGCTGCGCGGGCTGAAGGTTCCGATGAAGCTGGTCAGCAAGATGCGGACGCTGGTCAATGACAAGGCGGCGCTGCGCGCCTGCCTGAAGGACCGAACCTCGGCCGGCAACCTTGTCAGCCTTGCTTTCCTGCAAAGCTATCTGCAGCCCGATTTCGACATCGAACCCGAGGATTTCGACATCTGTCCGGTTTTGCTGACCCAACCGGCCGAGGACCATTGGACGCCCCTGTCACTGAGCGAACCGTTCCTGGACCGGATCACCAAGGTGCCGGTGAAGACGGTGATGCTGGAAAAGGCGGGCCACTATCCCATCGAAGAACCGGGACTGACCCAGATGCATGACGCGATCCTCGATTTCGTACTGGCGGGCCGCGCGTCGTAATGAGGCCGGGCGGGCAGCCACAAGCGTCGATCTGACCCGTGGCTGCCGCGTCGGCTTGACGTGGCGGCTTTTGATCTCGCGCATCACCCGGACAGTGTGCTGAACACACCGTGAATTGCACCGCGCGACGCGCCTGCTTACTGTCGCGCTATCTGTAGAGGTTTCGACTCATCCGAATGCTGCGCCGCTGGATATGTGCACTGCTTGTTGTCCTGTTCGCTTTCGCGGGCATGATGCAACACGGTCAGAGCGACGGCGCGACCGAGGTCTCGGGCAAGCATGCCGTCGCTTCGATGGCGGATTCCGCCGTCGCGGGTGTGCATCATGACCTGTCGGGTCCAAACCCTCGGCAGGATATGTCCGACGCATGTGTGATCGTGTGCCTTGGCACACCCGCGCCCTGGACCGCTGGCATGCAGATCGTGCAGGTCGAAACAGAGCGGTCACTGAAGTGGCGCCTTGTGGCAGTCACGCACGAAGGCCGCCGCGTCGGCCCCGGCTATCGTCCTCCGAAATCCATCTGAACACTTGCTTTGCCGCACCTTTCCAAGGTGCCGAACACTGTTCACCCCAAAGGGGCATGATGGAAAATATACATGACAAACAGACTGAACCGCCGCGGCTTTCTGGCCGCAACTGCTGCCATGGCAGCGACCCTGGCAATGCCGCGAGGAAGCGTTGCGCGGCCGGCTGCGCTTGGGCTGCAGGCCACGACCCGTACGCTTGATATCGACGGCCGCGCGGCGACCGTTTTCGGGCTGATCAACAGCAACGGAACGACCGGGCTGACGCTGGATCCCGGGCAACGTTTTTCGTTGAACCTGACCAATGATCTGGCAGAGCCAACGATCATTCACTGGCACGGACAGATCCCGCCGAATACTCAGGACGGTGTTCCCGACATGCCCATGCCCCTGCTGCAACCGGGCGAGACCCGCGCCTATGATTTCGAGACCGCGGCAGGCACGCATTGGATGCATAGCCATGTCGCGATTCAAGAAATGCAGCTGTTGGCTGCGCCGCTGATCGTCCGACGGCCAGAGGATCTGCGGGCCGACCGGCAGGAGGTTACCATGTTCCTGCACGACTTTTCTTTCC
Organism: Paracoccus xiamenensis; assembly: GCF_011308835.1. Lineage (GTDB taxonomy): Bacteria > Pseudomonadota > Alphaproteobacteria > Rhodobacterales > Rhodobacteraceae > Paracoccus > Paracoccus xiamenensis. The sequence continues at coordinate 56,348 of NZ_JAAOHY010000008.1, forward strand.
GCGCGCCTGAAGAGGTACTTTCACAGATCCGGTCGGCCAAGGCTCATGACGAACCGCCAGCGGCAGCGCAGTCGCAGGCCGATGATCCCCATGCAGGCCATGACATGGGCGGCGGCATGGCCATGACCGGACCGCAGGGGATGGCCATGCCGGGGATGGCCGGAATGGAGATGGATCTCAACGACTTCGATTTCGACGCTTATCTGGTGAATGACCGCACGCTGAACGATCCAGAGATCGTGCAGGTCGAAAAGGGCGGTCGTGTGCTGATGCGGGTCGTCAACGGGGCTGCGGCGACGGTGTTCTGGATCGACAGCGGCGAGGTTCCGGCGCGGCTTGTCGCGGTCGACGGTCAGCCGGTGCAAGACTTGCCGGGGACGCGCTTTGGCGTTGCCATGGGTCAGCGGCTGGATATCGCGCTTGATCTGCCCGCTGGTGGTGGCGCCTGGCCGATCCTCGCGCTGCGTGAGGGCGCGCATGAGCGAACCGGCCTGATCCTGGCCACGGCGGGCGCCGAGGTGCCGGTTATCCTTGGCATGGCGGATGAGGCGGCACCGGCATTCGACATCGATCTTGCGCAGGAGGCGGCGCTGCGAGCGGTGTCGCCCCTTGCAGAACGCGCGGCGGATGTCTCGCCGATGGTGATGCTTGGCGGACAGATGCAGCCCTATCGCTGGACCATCAATGACCGTGTCTTCGAGGACCGGATTCCGGTGAGGGCCACAACGGGCCAGCGGGTCGAGATCATGTTTCACAACATGTCGATGATGGGCCACCCGATGCATCTGCACGGCCATCATTTCCAGGTCGTCGCGATCAATGGCCAACGTTTCCCCGGCGCGATGCGCGACACGGTCTATGTGCCGCCGATGTCGATGGTCACGGTGGCGCTGGATGCGGGCGAAGCGGCGGAATGGATGCTGCACTGTCACCACATGCCGCATCTTGCCAGTGGCATGATGACGACTTTCGCGGTGTCGGCATGAGGCCGCGACAGAGCGCCCTGTTTCAGCGGCGCGCGATCCTCAGCCTTGTCACCGCCGCCCCGGCGGTGGTCCTTGCGGCGACGACCGAGGTCGATGTCCGCTGACATTATCGTTCGGCAATCGCAGATCCTTCTGCGGTTGCCACATCCAACAGAAGTAAGAACCGATCCAAGGAGCAATCACATGCTGACACGCCGCCATTTCATTCGGACGACAACCGCACTGTTCGCCGCCTCTGCCGCCAGTCCGATCATGGCATCAAGCTGGCCAGACGCGGCGCAAAAAGCCGCATGGGATGCCGAGGTCGAGGCCGGCGGTCCCAATCCATGGGGCCTGCACCCGCGTTTCCTGCCACAGCGGATCATCGCGAATGATGGGCTGGTGCCCGGCGATATCCACGTCGATGCCGTGGCGCGATATCTTTATCACATCGAAGAGGGCGGCACGGCGATGCGCTACGGCGTCGCCATCGGCAGGGGCGATCTGTACGAACCGGGCACCTATACGATCCAGCGAAAGGTCGAATGGCCGCACTGGACCCCGACCCGGAACATGATCGAGCGTGAGCCCGAGGTTTACGCGCAATTTGAAGATGGCATGGAACCCGGGCCCCAAAACGCGCTGGGGTCACGCGCGCTTTACCTCTATCTCGGTGATCGCGATACCTATCTGCGCATTCACGGCACGCCGTTTCCAACCTCGATCGGCAGCCGCGCCAGTTCCGGCTGCGTGCGTATGGTCATGGCCCATATCAACAGCCTGTATCCCAGCGTTGCGACAGGCTCGACCGCCTATCTGTATTCCGCCGAGGACAGCGTCACTTCGGTCAGCTGAGCCGCAGCGGGCCCAAGACAGACCGCCGGGTGCGTGCCCGGCGGTCTTTCCATGTCAGGCGCTCGGAGCGTTGCAGATCTGGTTACCGTTGGCCGCGCGCAGGGGAACGCGCGTCGTTTCGACCTGACCGGCGTGATAATACCAATAGCAGCCATCCGTTGCATCGAACTCTGCCGAGAACAGGTCCTGGTTCGGCCCTGCAAGGGCGATTACCTCGGGCGGGATAGCATAAGGCGAGGCTTCCTCGACTGCGACGTCGGGCGTCTGGGCTGCGCATCCGGCAAGCACGAACAGCGTCACGGCGATTGCGGCGGTTCTTTTCTGCATTGGGAACTCCTTGGTACGGTTTGGTGTGTTTGGTGATGGGACCCCGGGTTGCGCGCTGCCGTCCGGGCCACGTAGTTTCGTTATAGACCAGAACGGCGCGAAGTTCCTCATCGCTCACTGGCGCAACCTTCCTATCAATGGACACCTCTCAGTCGACCAGATCAGCCTCGTCGCCGGCGGCCTTTGCCAGCGCCATCCGCCGCTTGAGCAGCTTGCCCGCAATCATCGGAACGACAAAGCCAACGATGGCAATGGTCCAAAGCAGGATCGTCAGCCAGGAACTGGCAAGCACGGTATAGTCGCCATCGGCGATGTTGACGGCGCGGCGCATGTTGACCTCCATCTCGTTGCCCAGCAGGGTTCCGAGGATGACCGGCACCAGCGGCACGTCCAGCTTGCGCAGCGCCCAGCCCCCGATCCCGAACAGGATCATCACGGTCAGGTCGAAGGTCGAGCCCGAGATGCCATAGATCCCGACGAAGGAGATCATCGCAACGATCGGCATCAGGATGCGCGGCGGCACCATCAGGACGCGGGTGAACAGACCAACCATCGGGATATTCAGCGCCAGCAGCATGAAGTTGCCGATGAACAGCGCCGCGATCAGGCCCCAGACCACATCCGGGTTCTGCGTGAACAGCAACGGCCCCGGCGTGATGTTCAGCGCCAGCAGCACCGCCAGCAGAACCGCCGTGGTGCCCGAACCCGGCACGCCAAGCGCCAGCATCGGCACCAGCGCGCCGCCAGCGGCCGCGTTGTTGCCCGCCTCGGGCGCGGCCACGCCGCGCGGATCGCCCTTGCCGAAGGTGCCGTCCTTGTCGACCAGTCGCTTTTCCATCGAATAAGAGATGAAAGATCCCAGCGAAGCCCCGGCACCGGGCAGAACGCCGGCGATGAAGCCCAGGATCGAGGTCCGGCCCATGGTCGGAATGCAGGATTTTACCATGCTCCACGGCGGGACGATGCGGCCGACGCGGATCTTTTCTTCGGTCGTGGCATCCTTGGCCGAGCCGCGATGTTCAAGGAAGATGAACACCTCGGATAGTGCAAACAGGCCGACGATGGCGACAAGGAAGTCGATCCCGTCATACAGGTGAACCTCGCCGAAGGTGAAGCGCGGCACACCGGTCTGGGTATCGACGCCGATCATTGCCAGACCAAGGCCAAGCGCGGCGGCAAAGGCTGACTTCGCCTGATTGGTCGAACTGATCCCGCCAAGCGTCGCGAAGGCCAGAACGAACAGCGCGAAATATTCCGCCGGACCGAACAGCAGCGCAACCTTGACCAACTGCGGCGCCAGGAAGGCGAGGCCCCAAGTCGCAAAGAAAGCACCGACGAAAGAGGCGATGCCGGACAGGGCCAGTGCCTCGCCCGCCTGTCCCTTCTTCGCCATCGGATAACCGTCGAGACAGGTCATCATTGCGGGTTCGTCGCCCGGAATATTCAGCAGGATCGACGAAATCCGCCCGCCATACATGGCGCCGTAATAGACCGAGGTCAGCAGGATCAGCGCAGGTGTCGCGCCAAGGCCCAGGGTAAAGGCCAGCGGGATCAGGATGGCGACGCCGTTCGACGGGCCAAGACCCGGCAGTGCGCCCATGATGGTGCCCAGAAAACAGCCCAGCAGTGCCAGCCCGATATTCTGGAAGGTCAGGGCAACGGCGAAGCCGTCACCAAGTGATGCAAGCATTTCCATGGCTCAGGCTCCTAGAAACCAAGAGGACCGCGGGCCAGCGAAAGGCCCAGGACCAGGTGGAAGACGGCATAGATTCCGACGGCGGTGCCGATACCTACCAGCGCCGCCTCGATGGGCTTCGAGCCAAGGCGCCATGCCAGATAGCCGGCGGCGAACATGGTCGCGATGACAAAGCCCAGAACCGGAAGAAGCTGCGCATAGGCGAACATCACCGCGGCGGCGAGACCGATTTCGGCAAGTTGGCCGAATTGGGGCCAGGCCGGTTCGGGGTCGGGCTTGAAAAGGAAGTAAAGAGACGACAGGCCCATGATCATGGCGATGATGATGGGAAAGACCGACGGACCGACCGCATCGCTGATGAACGGGGCCTCGATCAGGGTCGCTTGAAAGGCGAAGAGGACGGCAAGAGCAAGTCCGATCCCGCCAAAGATGCGATCGCTCATTGGGATCTCCTTCTGGCATGCATGGAACAGATCCCGGCGAAGCTGGCCGGGATCTGTCTGCATGGCTGGTGGTGAATTATTGAATCAGGCCGATTTCGCGCGAAAGGTCGGCGATTTCGGTGATCGAGGCCTGGACATAGGTCTGGAATTCGTCGCCGGTCATGCCCAAGGGCGCCAGACCGTTGGTCTCCATGACCTGCTGCCATTCATCGCTGGCATAGAGATCGGCGATGGTCTTGCTCCAGTAGTCATAAGCGTCCTCGCTCATCCCGCCCGGGGCGTAGAACCCGCGCCAGTTTGCGCCGACGGCTTCGATGCCCTGTTCCTTGGCGGTGGGGAACTTTGAAAATTCACCCTCCAGCCGTTCCGGGGACAGCACGGCGATGACCTTGATATCGCCCGAATCGACAAAGCCCTTTGCCTCGGACAGATCGCCCGTATAGGCCTGCAGCGAGCCTGCCAGAAGCTGGGTGATCGCCTCGCCGCCGCCGGCAAAGGCGATGTATTTCACGGTCCGGACATCTTCGATGCCGGCCTTGTCGGCGGTCAGCAGGATCTTCAGGTGGTCCCATCCGCCAACGGCAGAGCCGCCGCCAAAGGAAACGGAACGCGGGTCGGCCTTGATCTGCTCCATCAACTGCGGCAGCGTTTCGATCTCGCTGTCGGCGGCAACGGCGATCACGCCGTAATCGGCGCCAACAGAGCCCAGCCAACGCACCTGATCGGCGGTATTTCCGGGATAGGCATTCTGGGCCAGCCGGGTCGCGGTCGCGGTCGAGGCGGCGACGACCAGGTCGTTGCTGTCCTTGCGCTTGTTGACCACCTCGGCAAAGGCCACGCCACCGCCGCCGCCAGACAGGTTCACGACCTGCATGGTGCCGGGGATAAGTCCCAGATCCTGCGCAACCTTGCCGAATTGCCGGCAGGTGAAATCCCAGCCGCCGCCGGGGTTGGCCGGCGCGATGCATTCGGTTTTCTCGGGTTCGAAGGCCACGGCCGGTGCGATTCCGCCCGCCAGCAGGCCAACGGCCAGCATCGGTACAAGAGTGACTTTTCTGATCATCAGTTTTCCTCCCATCGGAATTTAACGGTCCCCGTGCCCTCTCCGCGCGGGGAACTGGCCGGTGGCTATCAGCCGAAACTGTCGTCAAACTGTCGCATTCAGAGATGCCTGTTGTGCGGGGTGGGTAAGCTACTGTAGTCAAACAACATCCTTTTGAAGATGCCGGAAGGGAGGCCGGTTGATTTGCGTGTGTTGTTGGTCGAGGACGCGGAGGACGTTGCCCAGGCGATTGCGACGACCCTGTCGCGCAGGGGCGATGCGGTCGATCATGCCGCCACGCTGGCCGATGCGCGCGATCTGGTCGCCGTGCAGGATTACGATGTCGCCATCCTGGACATCGAATTGCCCGATGGTCTGGGAACCGAGGTGCTGTCCGAGATCAGAAAGGCCAGCAAGCCGACCCCGGTCCTGATGCTGACCGCGCGAACCCGCATTGATGAACGTGTTTCGGCGCTGGATCGCGGTGCCGATGACTATCTGGTCAAGCCGTTCGATCTGCGCGAACTTGAGGCGCGGGTCCGCGCCCTGATCCGGCGCGGCGCAGGGCATTCGGACGGTGTGATCGAATTTGCCGATCTGGTTTTCGATCCTGCGAGTTGCAGTCTCGACATCGCGGGCGAACCCGTGTCACTGACACGCCGTGAATTCAGCCTGCTGGAGATCATGCTCAGCAATCGCGGCAGGGTGGTGTCGAAGGATCGGATACTCGAGCGGATGTATTCCTTTGAAGACGAACAGGTGGGAACGAACACGGTCGAGCTTCACATGGGACGACTGCGCCGCAAGCTGGAGCGGAGCCGGGTGACAATCCGCACCTTGCGGGGATTGGGCTATCAGCTTGTCGACCAGAGTTGACCGGAAAGAACGCCGGCCCCGCGATTCGTTGTCGCGGCGGTTGGCGCTTGGGTTTGCGCTGATCTTTGCGCTGGGTGGCGTTGCCGTGGCCATCGCGGCCTTCACCTATGCGCGCAGCGCGGCGCGGCAATCCTTTGACCGGCTGTTGCTGGGTGCGGCCAGCCAGATCGCGACCTCGGTTTCGCTTCAGCATGATGGGGTTTCGGTCGACCTGCCGGTTTCCGCATTCGAGCTGCTGGCGCTCGCGCCCGAGGATCGCGTCATCTATGCCGTGTATGGGGCCGAGGGGAACCTGATAACCGGCTATCGGCAGTTGCGGCCACCAGTCGACGGCCGGCAGTTCTTCAGCGGTACATTCGCCGGTGAGCCGATCCGGGTCGTCCGGCTGGAACGCCCGCTGACAGAGCCGGGCTATATCGGCAATGTTCAGGTGCTTGTCGGGCAGACCTTGCAGGCGCGTACTGAACTGGCGACGCAGATCACCCGTGACGCGCTTATCGTGGTCGCATTGGTCGCGGCTGTGATGGCGGCGCTGGCCGTGCTTGCAGTGCGATCGGCCTTGGCGCCGATCAACCGGATCGAAACCGCGTTCAGTCGCAGGACCGCGCAGGATCTGACGCCGATTGATGTCGCGGTGCCGCAAGAGGTCTCGAACCTTGTCGATACGCTCAACCGGTTCATGTCGCGGCTGAACCGGCAGGTAGAGGTCATGCAGAACCTGATCGCCGACGCCTCGCATCAGTTGCGCACGCCGATCGCGGCGCTTCGCGCGCAGGCAGAGCTGGCCGCAGATGAACGGGACCCCGAGGCCCTCCGCCGGATCGCCGCGCGAATCAGGGCGCGTTCGGTCAATCTGGGGAACCTGACGGATCAGCTGCTTAATCACGCGCTCATCATTCATCGCGCGGATGCGGTACCGCTTGAACGTCTGGATCTGCGGGTCGTCGCCATTGCCGCGGTGGAGGAAATCGACCACTCGATCTTTGGCACGCGGGCGCAGCCCGGCCTCGACCTGCCCGAGGACCCGGTCCATTGCGATGGTGACAGGCTGTCGCTGGTCGAGGCTATCAAGAATCTTGCGGGCAATGCATTGCGCCATGGCGTCGAACCGGTGGTCATATCGGTGTCGTCGCAGGCGGGCAGGGCGCGCATCGGCGTACGCGATGCGGGCAGCGGCATCCCCGAGGAAATCTGGTCCGAAGCGGGCACACGCTATGCTCGGTCAAGCGGCGTCTCGGCCGAAAAAGCGGGGCTTGGGCTGGCCATCGTGAATGCGGTTGCCGTCGCCCATCGCGGCGTGCTGGAGTTCCGCCACGCCAAACCCTCGGGTTTCGAAGCCGCCATCGTCCTGCCGCTCACTGGTCGAGGATCACGATGATCGGGCGTGCTCTTGCCGGGATGGTGCTGGCACTTTGTCTGACAGGCGGCGCGACGGCCCAACCGGTGATCGAAGCCTCGGAAAGTTTCGGCGACCCGCAGGCGGCGGCGGTGATGCTGGTCCGGGCAACGACGGATATCGACCTTTTCGACGAGGTGCTGGACGGGTTCGTGACGGCCAACCCAGACATTCGGATCGACTATGAACAATGGGGCTCAAACGACCTGTTCAAACAGTCACAGCAGGATTGCCTGTCAGGCAGGTTCTCGGCGGACATGGTGATCAGTTCGGCGGTCGACCAGCAGGTGAAGCTGGTGAATGACGGCTGCGCGCGGCCATATCGCTCGGCTCAGACGGCGTCTCTGCCGGACGAATTTCAATGGCGCAGCGAATTGTTCGGCATTACCCGTGAACCTGCGGTAATGGTCTATAACCGAGAACTGGTGCCGGAAGCCGAGGCGCCCCGGACCCGGTTTGACCTTGTCGACCTGCTGCGCCCCGAGGACAGCCGTTTCGCCGGAATGGTCGCCACCTACGATATTGAGGAATCGGGCCTGGGTTATCTGTTCGCCTTTGTCGATGCCCAGCAGGCCACCAGCTTCGGCAGTCTGGCCGAAGCCTTTGCCCAGTCGGGCGCGGTCTCGACCTGCTGTTCGACGGAAATCATCGACGGCGTTGCAAGCGGCCGATACCTGCTGGCCTATAACGTGCTTGGCTCTTATGCGTTGGCGCAAGCCGAGCGGTCGCCGAACCTGGCCATCGTGGTGCCGCAGGACTATGCACTGATCCTGTCACGCGGGGCGCTGATCCCCAGACGGGCGCGCAATCCGGCCGCTGCTGGCCGATTCCTCGACTATCTTCTTTCGCCGGCCGGGCGGGCGATCATGGCGCGCAGTCACCTTTATGTCGATGTCACCGACGGCGACGCCAGCGGGCTGGACGTGCCCGCCGCCAATGATTCCATCCTGCGCCCGATCCCGCTGTCACCGGTCCTTCTGGTCGGTCTGGACAAGGAAAAGCGCGCTCATTTCCTGTCATTCTGGCGCGATACATTCGCCGGCGCGACCAGCAGCGATTAGTCGCCGCCTTCGGAATAGACCGGTCGCGGGCGGCCGTTATGGTCGAGGGCAACAAAGGTGAATGTCGCCTCGGTCACGATGCGGCTTTCGTTGGCGTGGCGTTGCCGCCGCCATGCCTCGACATGGATCCGCATCGATGTCCGGCCCACCCCCTCGAGATTAGCGTAAAGCGAAACCTCGTCACCGACCTTGACCGGTTCGTGAAACCGCATCGCCTCGACCGAGACGGTGGCGCTGCGACCGTGCGAGGTCAGGGCGGCCAGATTACCCGCCGCCAGGTCCATCTGGCTCATCAGCCAGCCGCCGAAGATATCCCCGGCGGGGTTGGTGTCGGCCGGCATCGCGACGGTGCGGATTGCCGGCTGACGGTCTGGGTGGTCCGGATGAGATGACATGAGCGACCTGCGAGGCGGAAGTTCGGGTATCCATGTTCGTGCCGCGGTTCAGGTGATCTTCGATCCCGGCAGCCAAACCGATCATGCGTCCATAAAGGGAAACGGTAAAGACGGCATTTTCCAGATCGCGGCTCGGCCTTTTCGGCCTTGTAGCGATGGGCGAGATCCACCGTCATCGGTAATCAGCCGTGCCGTGTTCCGCTTGCGTTAACAGACGACCGTCGCATTGATGCCGACAGGGACTGGCGCCGATCAGCCCGGCCTGTCGATGCCTTCCCCGGGCAGCGTCACGGGCCTGTCAAAGGTGCGATACAGTTGGCCCCAACCCGGGTCGCGAAGATGCTCTGTTAAGCCCGCGCGTGTCACGAGTTCGCGTGCGACGCGGTTGCCTTCGGCCAAGGCCTCGGCCTCGTCAACGGATGTGATGCGGCGGTCTTCCATGATCAGCTTGCCGTTCACCATTACCGTCCTGACGTCGCTGCCGACCCCTTGCGCGATCAACCGATGGACCGGCTGCCAGTCGGGTGTCAGATGTGGTGCACCCATATCCACCACCAGCAGGTCGGCCTTTTTCGCCACTTCCAGCGAGCCGATCTCGTGATCCAGACCAAGCACCTTGGCGGCGTCGATCGTGATCATTTCGAAGGCCTTGCCTGGCGGGAAGAAATATCTATCGTGGCCGCGCAAGACATGCTGGACGGACTGGAAAAGCCGCGCCGTCTGCAAAAGGTCGAAATATCTGTTGGGCGCGGTTCCGTCGGTGGTGACAGCAACCGTGATACCGCGTGCCATCATTTCGATGACCGGCGTATTGCGCCCGGGCGGCGCGTGGGTCACCGGTGTTTGCGTCTCTGCAAGAATATCGATTTCGGCAGGTGAGATGCCCCAGCAGTGCTGTATGTGAATATCCGGCCCCAGAAGGGCATTTTCCGTGTCCTGCGCCGCCAGACGGATATGGCCGGCAAAAGCGTCGGAATGCAGCCTCACGCCATATTTGCGGGCAAGCTCGCGCACGACGCGGGCGTGATGGCGATCCTCTGCCGTCAGCTTTACGGCTTGATCCGGCGTCGAGATGTTCGATGTTTCAATCGAGGGGACGATGGTGAAGGGGGTAAGATAGACCTTGATCCTGCCATCGGCTTGGCCGTCAAGCGTCTGAATTGTTGCCTCGGCGCCGTCCATCATCTCGGTAAGGCTGATGCTGCGACGAACCGGGCTGCCAGTTTCCCATCTTGTGACCTCGCGCGGCCACGGCAAGCCAGCGGGGCCGGTGCAGATGATATTGCGCAAACCCAATTGCGCATAGGCGTGGGCATGGGCGACCGCGAATTCCGGGTCGTCCGAGCGCGGCATTGACGAGATGATGCTGACGCCGGTCGTCACCCCTGCGCGCAGCCGTTCGAGGCCCGAGACCATCCCTTCGGCCGCCCAGAAATCCCGCGTTGTCTGGTGCCAATAGGTTGGTGTCACAATCTTCATCCATAGCGGGCTCGTATCGGCCCCGATGCCACGGATCAGGCAGTGACCGGCATGACCATGCGCGTCGATAAGCCCGGGAAGCAGCAGTTTGCCGCGGCAGTCTATCACCCGATCGCCGGGGGCGGGTTGCAAGGCGCCGGCGGGGTCAACGGCGGTGATCCGGTCGGCCTCGACACGCAGGGACGCGTCTTCAAGTATGCGGCGGGATGCGTCCATCGTGATGATGGTGGCATGAGTGAAAAGCGTAGCCACGACAGAGCCTTTCGTCGGCCAGAAGTGCCGGACGAGATCGGCCGCACGCACTGGAAAATTGGTGGTCAGTTGGAAGTTTCGCGACCGCGCCCCGGCGTGGACGGCGGCCAGAATGCGCGCTGCGCTGATGCCAGCAGGATGTCACGGACCAAATTGGATCGCGGCGATTTCTTTTCCATACGCCTGTGAACCCTCGATCGCGTCGCCGCGAGGTCGAAAACAGGCGTCCCTCCCGCGATTGTCGCGGAAGGGACGTTCGCAGAATTACTGGCCGACCACGGTGAACCAGTGGCGTGCCTTGTTATCGGCACGCAGGTCGATGCTTTCGACCTTGGCCGATGTGGCCCAGGCGATTGGTTGCTGATGAAGCGGGATCAGGAGGATCTCGTCCTTGGCCACTTTCAGCGCTGCCGCTTCCAGCTTCAGCCGCTCGGCCGGATCGGTGGCCTGTGCCGCCTGTTTGACCAGTTCGTCCAGCTCTGGCGCCGACCAGCCGCCATAGTTGGAAACGCCATATGCGCCTTCCTTGGTCGCCAGCACCTGCGACAGCAACGAAAATGCGTCAAGCGTCGGCTCGTTCGCCCAGCTGATGTTGAAGACTTCGGTTTCGCCCTTGGAGCGTTTGGGCGATTGCACGGCGCGCGGCGCCATGTCGATGCTAGGCGCAAAGCCGGCGCGGCTCAGCATGTTGCCGATACCCTGGCACCAGTCTTCTTCGTTGATGCTTTCGTCATTCATGCAGGTATAGGTGAAGGCCAGGCCGGATTTGCCCGCTTCTTCCAGCAGTGCCTTGGCTTTTTCCGCGTCCGCCGGTTCATAGGTGTCCAGCTCGGGGGCATAGCCGGCAATATCCGGCGCGATCAGTGAACCCGACGGCCGGGCCAGCCCGCGCATGATCCGCTGGTTGATAAGATCGCGGTCGATTGCCAGTTCGAAAGCCTGCCGGACCTTGAGGTCATTAAACGGGTTCTCGGCGCCTGATGGCAATGTCTCGCGACGGTTGAAAGCGACGAAAACGGTGCGCAGTTCTGTCAGGCTGATGACCTTTACATTCGGGTCGGCCTTCAGTCGTTCCAGATCCTGAATCGGGGCGGAATCGATGACATCGACCTCGCCCGAAAGCAGCGCCGCGATGCGTGTCGCAGCCGAAGTGATCGGGATATATTCGAGCCGGTCGATATTGTGCTTTTTCTCGTCCCACCATCCATCATTGACCAGCAGCACCGTCATTGCATCCGGCTTGCGGCTTTCCAGCTTGAACGGGCCGGTGCCATTGGTGTGCGTTGTGGCGTAGCCCTCGGCGCCGGAATCGTAGCTTGTCGGCTTTTCGGTGTTGTTGTCCTTCAGCCAGTCCGCATCGAAGACGAAGATGTTGGTAATGTCGTTCAGAAACAGCGAGGAAGGCGTCGTCACGTCGATCTCGACCGTGTGGTCGTCGATCTTCCGGATGTCCTTGAACAGCGGCATGTTGCCCTTCAACGGCGAATCCGGGTCTGCGGCGCGCTTGAACGAGGCGACAACATCGTCTGCGGTCATATCCGCGCCGTCGTGGAACTTCACGCCCTCGCGCAGTTTGAAGCGCCAGAACTTGCCGTCGACCAGCTCCCATTCGGTGGCGAGCGCCGGCTCCAGATTGAAGGTTTTGTCATAGCGCACCAGACCTTCATAGATATGGTTCAGAAAGGCGAGGTTCGACGTTGACGGGATCGAATTGGGATCAAGCGATTAGATATCGGCGCGTGACGCCCATTTTACGGTTTCTGCCTGAAGCGCTGTCGCGCTGATGCTCAGGGCAAGTGCGGTCGCAAGTTTGCTGAATATCGACATGGTCCTCTCCTGTTGGGGGGTGGGATATATGTTGGCCGCGGGCCGGGAAGGCCCGCGACAGGTTCATGCGAAATGACAGGCGACGCGGGCGCCGTCCGCCTTTTCCAGCAGCGCTGGGCGGTCTGCCTTGCAGCGATCGGTCGCAAGGGGGCAGCGGGTGTGGAATGTGCAGCCCGAAGGTGGGTTCAGCGGGCTTGGCACCTCGCCCGAGGCGATCTCGCGGTCGCGCTGCGGGTGGCTGACATTCGGGATCGTCTGCAGCAACAGCCGCGTATAGGGGTGTTTCGGATCGGCAAAGAGGGTTTCGGTTTCAGCCTCTTCGACGATGCGGCCCAGATACATGACGGCGATCCGGTCGGACATGTGGCGCACGACGGACAGGTCATGGCTGATGAAAAGGTAGGTCAGGCCCAGTTCGTCCTGCAAGCGCCGCATGAGGTTCAGGATCTGTGCCTGCACCGACACGTCCAGGGCGGATGTCGGTTCGTCGCAGACCAGAAAGTCAGGCTCCGAAGCGAGCGCGCGGGCGATCGAAATCCGCTGCCGCTGCCCGCCCGAAAACTCATGCGGGAACTTGTCGCCATCCGCCGCATTCAGCCCGACGATCCCCAGCAGCTCGGCCACCCGGTCCAGGACCTCGGCATCCGAATTGCGCAGTTTCAGCTCGCGCAACGGCTCGGCGATGATGTTTTTTACCCGCCAGCGCGGGTTCAGCGACGCATAGGGATCCTGAAAGATCATCTGCGCCGACAGGGGCTGGCCGGATCGTCCGGGCGCAAAGCGGATCTGGCCGCCGCTGGGCGCATAAATGCCGGTCACAAGCCGCGCCACGGTGGATTTGCCGCAGCCGGATTCGCCAACAAGGCTCAGACATCCGCCCATCGGGACGGTGAAGCTGACATCATTCACCGCGTGCAGTGATTTGCGTTTCTGTCTATAGATCACCCGGTTCAGAAACGGGGGCGAGACGTCGAATACGCGGTCGAGTTCGGTGACTTCGAGGGCAGGGGCGTTCATTCGGTGCCTCCATCATGTAGCCAGCAGGCAGCGGCGCCTGTGCCGGTGGGGACAAGGGTGGGGCGGTCGCGGCGGCAACGCGGCCCGGCCATGGGGCAGCGGGGATTGAAGGCGCAGCCTTGCGGAATCGCGTTCAGGCGTGGCATCGCGCCGTCGATCTGGTGCAGGTGTTCGACCCGCGCCCCAAGCGCCGGGATCGAGGCCATCAGCCCTTTCGTATAGGGGTGGGCCGGGTTCTTCAGGACGGTATCGACCAGCCCGATCTCGATCAGGCGGCCTGCATACATCACCGCCACCCGATCGGCGGTTTCGGCGATGACGCCCATGTCATGGGTAACCAGCATCACCGCAGTGCCGTGTTCCTTGCACAGCCGCCGCAGCAGCCCGGTGATCTGCGCCTGGATCGAGACATCCAGCGCGGTCGTCGGCTCATCCGCGATGATCAGACGCGGCTCTGCCGCCAGTGCCAGCGCGATGACCACACGTTGCCGCATCCCGCCGGAAAACTGGTGGGGATAGTGATCCACACGTTCCGCGGGCGCGGGGATGCCCACTTCCTTCAGAAGGCCGATGGCCCGTTCACGCGCGGCGGATCTGCTTTTGTCCGGCATGTGCTGGCGGATGGTTTCCACAAGCTGGCTGCCCACGGTAAAAAGCGGGTTCAACGAGGTCAGCGGATCCTGAAAGATGGCGCCGATTTCGCGGCCCCGGATCTTCTCCATCTCCTGGTCCGACAGGGCGTCGATACGCCGCCCGGCAAGCCGGACCTCGCCCCCGGCAATGCGTCCGGGGTGTTCCAGCAGCCCCTGGATGGCCAGCCCGGTCATGGATTTGCCCGCGCCGGATTCGCCGACCATGCCCAGGATCTCGCCCGGCCGGATCTCCAGCGAGATGTCATTCAGCGCCGTGAGGATCCCGTGACGGTTGGGGAATTCGACCGTCAGGTTGTGAACCTCGAGGCAGGTCTCGGTTGTGTCAAGCATTCCGGGCCTCGCTTATGGGATAGCTGGGGGGGAAGATGTCGGCGACTGGCGGATGGTCCCATGTCCGGGCGGGGTATTGCGCGATCAGCCGGTCGAATTGCGCCTGCGCCTGCGCGCGTGCCGCGACCATGTCGATCCCGGCCAGTTCGCCAAAGCGCATCGAAAGCCGGCCATCCACAAACACTGCTTGCGTCACCTTGCCGGAACCGCCGGTTACGAGCGTGGTGATGGGGTCGATGGTGGGGGCCATGTACAGGTCATCCAGCCCGAAGACCGCAATATCGGCGCGAGATCCCGGCGCAAGCCGGCCCAGATCGTCGCGGCCAAGCGCGCGGGCACCGCCAAGGGTCGCCGCGTCGAACAGATCGCGCGTCGTGATCCGGTCGGGTTCGCCATCGTTCATCCGGCAGGTAATCAGGCCGATCAGCAGGTTCATAAGCATGTCGGGCGGCGTGGTATCGGTGCCCATGGCGATGTTCACGCCCATCGCCCGCAGCTTGGAAAACGAATGCAGACTGCTGCCACCCCGCGCTGATACCAGCGGGCAATGCACGATCGAAACGCCGTGGCTTGCGTAAAGACGCAGATCCTCGTCGGTGGCGTTGGTTGCATGGGGTGCGATCAGCCTGTCGGACAGAAGACCTTCGCGGTCGAGCCAGACCGGGGCGGTGGAACCGTGAAGGGCCTTGACGGTGTCCACCTCCATCTGTCCCTGCGCCATGTGCAGGCGGACCTTTACGTCCAGATTGGCAGCCTCTGACATGGTTTCGCGCAGCAAGGCAGCCGTGCAGGTTTCAACCCGGTCGGGCGCAAGCATGCCCTGCACCAGACCCTCATGGCGTCCCGATTGGCGCGCAATGAAGGCGGCGGCGTCCCGAAGCCCGGCCAGACCGCGCGCCTCGTCGAAATGGGGCCGCATGTCGCCCGGGGCATGGAGCACCATGCCGCCGGCGCGATAGGCGGGTGAAAGATAGACCCGCAGGCCCAATTCACCCGCGGCATCCGCTGCTGCGTCGAATTCGGCCATGGTCTCGGCCCATTCGCGGTAAAACAGCGAGGCGATGGGCGCTGCGGTGGTAATGCCGTTCAGCAGCAGCTGGCCAAAGGCGAAACGTTTCTGAAAGGCCAGCTCCTCGGGCGAATACATCTCGTACGGGCCGGCATCGACATAGGACTGGGGCCAGACCCTGCCTTTCTTCCAGCCGGGGAAATGGTCGATGCCCAGAATGGTCGTGTCGAGATCGGACAGCGCGTCCAGATCCACCAGCCCGGGTGAAATCAGCGCCGCGCCAAAGTCGATCCTGCGGGCAACCTCGCCCCCGAAGCCATGGCCGGTGAAGATAACGGTCGCGCCGTCCAGCACGACCTCGCCCCGGCGCAGCAGGACATGGCCATCGCCGTCATGCGCAAGCACCCAGTCGGCGGTCAACAGCGTCCGGCCGGCGGGACGCTTGCCAAGGGTCAGCTCGGCGAGGGCCTGTTTTGCTGTCGGCGCGCCGGTCATGGCATATCCATGATGCACTGGCCGTTGCGGGCGATGACGCGACCGGCTTTGACGACCAGAGGCGGCGGGCTGGGCTGAACCACGGCGTGGCCGATGGTCTCGCCATTCAACAGGGTGAAATCTGCATTGCAGCCAATGGCAACGCCGTACCCTTCGATCCCCATCAGATCGGCGCCGCCCTGACTGACCAGTTCCAGCATGTGCCGCAGGTCATTATCCGAGCGGACACCGTTCCTCATGCCGATGATGCGGGCGCGGTCCATCATGTCGGGCAGGCCCCATGGCCCCCAGGTGTCGCGGATGCCGTCGCAGCCGGCGCCGACGCGCAAGCCTGCCTCGCGCAGCCGTTTGACCGAAGGCACGGTGGCAGAGGGCGCGCCGGTCGTGGCGATGCCGATATCCAGTTCGGCGATCTCCTCGATCAGTTTGCCCACGCGCAGATGATCATTCATTCCCAGCGCAAAGGCATGGCTGATGACGAATTTGCCCTGCATCCCGTTGGCCCGGACCCGTTCAAAGATCAGTTCCATCGTGAAGGCGCCAAGCTCGCCCGTTTCGTGCAGATGGATGTCGATGGGCACGCCATGTTTCACAGCCAACGCGAACAGCGTATCGAGCTGGCCTTTCGGGTCGCGGTCGATCCCGCAGGGATCGATGCCGCCCAACACCGCGCAGCCCTGCGCCAGGGCCTGATCCAGCAGCTCGGCCGTGCCCGGCGTCACCATCAGCCCGGATTGCGGGAAGGCGACGATTTCAATGTCGATGATGTCGCGCAGCTTGCGCCGGGTTTCTTGCACGCCTTCGACCAGCCGCAAGCCGTGTGTGGGGTCGATGTCGACATGGCTGCGGATATGGCTGGCCCCGTTTGCCGCAAGTCCGATCGCGTGACGCATGGACTGCCGGTGTGGGTCGATGCCGAGCCCCAGACGGTTTTCACGTTCGAAATCGATCCGTTCCCGCAGGACTGCGGCGCGGTTGTTTTCGTGCCAGCCCATGCCCCAGGTGGTCTTGTCCAGGTGTGTGTGGGCGTCGATCAGCCCCGGCCAGAGGATTGCGCCGCGCCCGTCCTCTTCCGCGGTTCCGGGGGCAGGGGGAACGGTGCCGTAGGCGGCGATCTTGCCGTCCGCTATCAGCAGGTCGGTTACGGATTCGCCCAAAGGCCGGATGTTGCGCAGGATCAGATTGCTCACGGTCTTACCTCAGCTTGGGGTTCAGGGCGTCGCGCAGCCAGTCGCCCAGCAGGTTGACAGAAATGACCAGCAGCGACAGTTGCACGACCGGAAAGATCACCATCCACCACAGGCCCGAGAACAGGTATTGATTGCCGATCCGGATCAGCGTCCCCAGCGAGGGCTGGCCTGGCGGCATGCCGATGCCAAGGAATGACAAGGTCGCCTCGGTCAGGATCGCCATGCCGAAGGACAGGGTGGCGGCAACCAGAATGGGGGTCAGCGTATTGGGCAGGATGTGGCGGAACATGATCCGGCGGTTGGGGACATTCAGCAGCTTTGCCGCCATCACATATTCCTTGCCGCGTTCGACAATGGCCTGGGCGCGGACGGTGCGGGCATATTGCACCCATCCCGAAAGCGTGATGGCCAGCACAAGAACCGCCGACGCCCCGATTTCGCGCAGCCCCGGCGGCAGCATCTGACGCACGATTGCCGACACCAGAATGGCGATCAGAATGGTGGGAATGGACAGGACGACATCGCCGATCCGCATCAGCACATTGTCGGCGATCCCGCCGAAATAGCCCGCGATCAGCCCCAATGTCAGGCCGATTGCCAGCGACAACACGACCGAGGCAAAGCCGATCAGCACCGAAATTCGGGTCCCGTACAGCAGCACCGACAGCATGTCGCGGCCCTGGGTGTCGGTGCCCAGAAGATAGGGCCATTCGCCCCCTTCCTGCCACAGCGGCGGCAGTTCCGATTTCCACATATCCAGCTGCGCGGCGTCATAGGGGTTCTGCGGCGCGATCAGGGGCGCCAGAAAGGCCGATCCGATCAGGACAATCAGCATCACCGCCGCGATCCGGGCAGACCAGCTATGTGTGAAAGACCACCACAGATCGCTGGCCCGCAGTCGTGCAAGGCGTGGGGCAGGGGTCGGCACGGGCGTCGAAGTCATGATTTGTCCCCTTAATTCGCGCTGCGCAGGCGGGGGTCGATCACCGCATAGGTGATGTCGACCATCGTGTTTAGGAAGACGAAGATGAAGGCGACGATGCACAGATAGGCGGCCATCACCGGAATATCTATGAAGGTCACCGCCTGGATGAACAGCATGCCCATGCCCGGCCACTGAAACACGGTTTCGGTAATTAGGGCGAAAGCAATGAGCGTGCCGATATTCATCGCCGTCAGCGTGACCACCGGCATCAGGCAGTTGCGCAGGGCGTGACGAAAATAGATCTTGTAGCGGCTGATGCCACGGGCGCGGGCGAATTTCACGTAATCCGACCGCATGACCTCCAGCATCTCTGCGCGGACAAGTCGCATGATGAGCGTGATCTGATAGAGCGACAGCGAAATCGACGGAAGCACCAGCGCCATCAGCCCCGAGCGGGTGAGCAAGCCGGTGGACCACCAGCCAAGATTAACCACATCTCCGCGCCCGAAGGCCGGCAGCCAGCCGAGTGTCACCGAAAAGACAAGGATCAGCAGGATCCCGACCACGAAGCTGGGCAGCGACACGCCGATGATCGATCCGAACTGCAGGACCTCGGAATACCACTTGCCGCGCTTGATGGCTGTCAGGACGCCTAACGGCAGCCCGATCAGCAACGACAGCACGGTCGCGACGATCACAAGTTCCATCGTCGCGGGAAAGCGCTCGGCGATCAGGCCCAGAACGTCCTGCCCGTTGCGATAGGAAATGCCGAACTCACCTTGGGCGGCGTTGCCGACGAAGCGCGCGTATTGAACCAGAAAGCTGTCATTGAGCCCC
Organism: Paracoccus xiamenensis; assembly: GCF_011308835.1. Taxonomy (GTDB): domain Bacteria; phylum Pseudomonadota; class Alphaproteobacteria; order Rhodobacterales; family Rhodobacteraceae; genus Paracoccus; species Paracoccus xiamenensis. The sequence continues at coordinate 75,418 of NZ_JAAOHY010000008.1, forward strand.
AGCTTTTCACGCAGCAGTTCACGGTCGGCCTCGGTCGTCTGTTCGGTCGACATCATATCGACCGGATCCCCCGCGAGCCGGAAGATAAGGAAGGCCAGAAAGGCAACCGCCAGCATGACGAAGGCCGCGTTTGCAAGCTTCTTGAGAACGAAGGCAATCATCCGGTCAATCCTGACGAAGCGAGAAGGCGCCAGATCCCGGCAGAATTTCGGTGCCTGGGGGCGGCATTGCTGTCTGGCCCTGTGTCATGTCGCTTCTCCCTGCCTCTGCATGTGTCGAGTAGCATGTAACCACCCTATGTCTGATGCTTCATGTGTCAACTATTTTGTCGACAATTTAGTAGGCGAAACTACCTCAGCATATTTTTGCGGCACTGCTGCCTGTTTGGATGTCGCGCAATTTCTTGCGGGTTGTCAGGCTTTCACGCGCGGATACGCGTAGGCATTGGCTTTTGATGTCAGCAATCTGCTGCCCACCAGCGCCTCGGCCTGCTTCACCGCAACGACCACGCCGTCGATAACCACGACCCCGGTCGCCTTGCTGAGTGATTCGGCCATCTCTGACATGCCTGCGCAGCCCAGAAGCACCGCTTCGGCACCGTCTTCGTCCCGTGCGCGGGTGATTTCGGCAACAAGTAGGCTAAAGGCGCGATTCTGATCGGAATCGATGGACAATACCGGCAGGTCGATGCATCGCACGCGGCGGCAATGCCGGCTGGCGCCATAGCGATGTACCAGGTCTTCGATCGCCGGAACCGATCGCGGCAGGGTCGTCACGACGGAAAACCGCTTGGCAACCACCATGGCCGCCTGCACCCCGGCCTGGCAGATGCCGATCACCGGTCCCGTTGCGACCTCGCGCGCGGCATCTAGCCCCGGATCGTCGAAACAGGCAATGACTGTTGCTTGCGCGCCTTCGGATTCTGCAAGGCGGATCTGCTCCAGCATCGACGGCACCGAGAGCGCCTCATCCGAAAATCCCTCGATACTCACCGGCGACGGCCCGCGTCCGGTCCCAGCGCGAATCACCGTATCGGCTGCGGCGACGCGGCGCGCGGTCAGGGCCGCCATGTCCGTCATGGCCTGCGTCGCATTGGGATTGATGACGAAAACCTGCATGTCAGTTGCCCCCTCCGCTCAGGACATCTGATAGGGCGGGTGCTTTCAGCACAAACTGCTGATCGGACACGATATAATTGTCGGCATGAAGGCGTGCGATGGGTTGGTAGGTATTCGGATCCACATAGCGTCCTGCCGCATCAAGGCAGTCGCGGCGCACATGCATATGGACCACTTCGCCAAGCACCAGCATGCGTTTGGGATATTCGATCAGCCGTTCGACCCTGCATTCCATCGCGCAGGGGCTGGCCGGGATCCATGATGCGTCGATCTGGGTGCATGGGCTGACGGCCTCACCCGCCAATGCCAGTTCGTCCACATCACTTTCGACGCCAAGCCCGCAGACCAGCATGGTCCGCGACAGGGCCATATCGACCATGTTGACCACGAATTCCCCGGTGCGGCGGATGTTGGTGACGGTATCTTTCTCGCGCCCGTCGGCGCGCGGCTGGATTCCCAGCACAACAATGGCCGGATCATGCGAGAAGACGTTGAAAAAGCTCATCGGTGCGCCGTTGTCATCGCCCGCTGCGGCCCGCGTCGTTACCAATGCGATCGGTCGCGGGCCGACGAAATTCGTCAGCAGTCGGTACCGATCCATAGGTTCCATCTGTAGAAAATCGAAATCCATGCGCGGGCCTCATCTGGTAAGCAGCATTTTGCCGCCAGTTGCTGCATACAATATTGTCGACAATAATGACAGCATTTAATCTGGACCAGAGGCAAAAACCGGGTAGTCTGGCGCAAAGATGATGCTGCAGGTTTGATATGGACACGCTTACCGCCGAACAGATCGCCGAGCGGATCTGGCTTTCCATCGCAGAACGGCGTTTGCGCCCCGGAATGCGATTGAAGGAAACCGAACTGGCAGAGGTTTTCGGCACCAGCCGCGCGCGCGTACGGCAGGTGCTGGGGATGCTGGAGCGTGAGGGGTTGGTCACGATAGAGGTGAACAAGGGCGCATTCGTTGCCGAACCCTCGGTCGAGGATGCGCGCGACATTTTCCATATCCGCCGCGCCGTCGAGGGCCGCGTTCTGGAACGCCTGGTCGATCGGTTGGACAAGAAGAAGATCGAAACGATTCGTCGCCATGTCGAAAAGGAACGGATCGCCAACGCCGACAACGACCAGCGTCAGATCATCAAGCTGTCGGGCGGCTTTCATCAGATGCTTGCCGAGATGGCCGAGGCGGAGTTCCTGAGTGTGCTGATGCGGGACCTGATCAGCCGCAGTTCACTGATTACTGCCGCATTTCGCGATTCAGCCAAGTATAATTGCGGACCAGACGAGCACGAAGAGATACTCAACCACTTGCGGGACGGCGATCCTGAAAAGGCGCAAGAGGCGATGCGCCACCATCTGGAGCATGTTGAAAAGGAACTGCGTCTTGCTGCGGGGCGCGATACGCCGCGCAGCCTGAAGGACCTTCTCAGCTAGCCGATCTGCGGCGAGGGGCGGCAGGCTTTGGGGTCTTGCGGTGGGTGGATCGCGAAGCGGCATGCCGCCTCGCGATCTGTGGGATCACTCGCCCAGCGTATCCGGATCGATCTTGTCGTAAAGGTTCTCGCGCAGGATCGCGGCGACAGCCTCGGGGTCGGTGCGGTCGACGTCCTTCAGCAGGCCTTTCCACTTTGCTTCAAGTTCCAGGAACTGTTCAATCAGCGCGGTCGGGTCGTCGATCTGCCGCTCTGACATTTCCTGTTCGGGCAGCTTCTCCATCAGGTCTGTCTGGAACTCGTTCAGCTTGGTGACCAGTTCGGGCGCCGGATCGCTGACGGTCAGCCCCCGCTCGGTCGAGCCTTGAAGCGCGTTCTGCACACCGACGTGATAGGCGACCTGCTGGCGGGCGATCCCGGTTGCCATGTGGTCCATCAGCATCTTGCGCTGATCGGTGCTCAGCCCGGCCCAGAACGGCTTGCTGGCGACATAGGTGGCGCCAACCACGACGCCCATCGGCAATTTGTTGACCGAACGGGCGACCTCCCAGAACTTGTTGCCCTTGTCGAGATTGGTCGGGTCCGACATCGTGCAGTCGATCGAGCCGCGTTCCAGGCCCGAATAGACGTCACCGATGGGGACCGATACCGGCACGGCGCCAAGCGCCTCGACCCAGCTGGCCTGTGCGCCGCCGGCGGTGCGGATCTTCAGGCCGACCGCGCTTTCGGGCGAGGTGATCTCCTTCACGCAGATGAAATGATAGACCGGCGTCGAATAGCCGCCGAGGAAGATCCCGCCGTTCTTCGACCATTCGGCGCGCAGCTGTTCGTTCGTCAGCCCCATTTCGGTCCAGGCGAAGGCGGCCGCGATGTCATCGTCCGACACGAAGGCCGCGTCATTGACCACGTTGCTCAGCGGAAGTTCCGACGGCGTATAGCCCGGATAGACGACGCCCAGATGGGCGACGCCATCGGCAATTCCCTGCATCGTATTCGCGGCTGGCAGCAGCGAGCCGCCCGAATAGACCTCGAACTCGATTGCGCCGTCGGACGCGGTGGCAATATCCGTTGCGAACATCTGATAGGGGAATTCGTTCAGGATATGGGCCGGCGCCATCCAGTTGCTGGCCTGATAGGTTTCCGCGGCAAGCGGCGCGGCCGCCAAAGCCAGTGCGGTCGTGGCAGCGATGTTGATTGCTGTCTTCATGTTCGTTCTCCTCCCTCTCATTGGCACATTCGTGCTTCCTTCGGGTCGGTGGACGCCACCGACCCGCATCCGATGTCAGCCAGACGGCATCGTTGCGATGACGGAATCGCGCTTGCTGACCTTGGCAAACCAGTCCTTCAGCTTTGGATGCGTCGCGCGCCAATCCTTGTCGGGGAACCGGAAGTCGAGATAGCCAAGCACGCTTGCCGCCGCGATTGCCCCGGCATGGAAGGGCCCGGTCAGGTCGTCGAACCAGTAGCCTTCCAGATCGTCCAGCCCGCTATCCACCTTGGCCATCTGGCCGGCATACCAGTCTTCCCAGCGAAGCTCTGCCGGGCGCATCACGTCTTCGTAGCGGCACAGCAGGCAGGCATCCAGAATGGCGTCGCCAAGCGCCTCCAGCGTCAGGATGCGGATGCGCGAGGCGGTGTCGCCGTAAAGCGATGCGCCCGGCGCCCCCATATGGTCTATAAGCTGGCAGATCACCCGGCTGTCGAAGACCGGCGTGTCGTCCTTTGTCAATGCGCAGGGCACCTTGCCGGTCGAATTGTGCCGGACGATGTTCATGTCGCGCTTGACCGGACCCGCTGCCGACGCAAGCAGTTCGATCTGGTCGATGACGCCGCGTTCATGCGCGGCGATCATCACCTTGCGGACATAGGGGGATGCGGGGGAATGAAATAGCCTGATGGTCACGTCTTGTCCTCTTGCTGATCCTTGTCGTCCGCGCGGCGCGCATAGGCGTCCGGCGTCCGGTTGAGTTCGCGAAGCAGGTATTCCTGCGCGAAGATGATGTGCTCGCGCATGATGCTGGCGGCGCGTTCGCCGTCGCCCGCTGCCAGCGCCGCGACGATGCGGTGATGGTCGTCATGCGAGCGGTGGATGATGTCCCAGTGTTCCCACAGCACGATCCGGTCGGAACTGAGCGGCACATTCTGCAGGCGTGCGACAAAGTCCATGATCCAGGGTGAATGCGCGGCCTGCTGGATCAACTGATGAATGCGCACGTTCATGTCGCGATAGGGGGCGTGGCTTTCAGGGCGCAGCGTGCCGCCCTGCAAAAGCCGATCCCCAAGCGCGACAAGGGACTGGAGTTCGGACAGGTCTTCGGCCGAGATGCGGGTGGCGGCCAGCTTGCAGGCCAGTGCCTCGAGTTCAGCGCGGACAAGGACGGAATCGCGGATCTGGGTGGGCGAGAATTCGCGAACGCGATAGCCCCGATTGCTTTCATAGCTCACGAGGCCCGAATGGGTCAGCGCAAGCAATGCCGCCCGCAGGGGTGTCCGCGAAATGCCAAGCTGCTGTGCCAGGCTGACCTGGTGCAACCTTTCGCCGGGCGCGATTTCGCCGCGCAGAATCGCTTCCCGAACGCGCGCTGTCGCGACCTCTGTCGTGGTGGTGCCGTCGTCGCTGTCGCTCATATCTCACCCCATGGTTTGGACACATTATGCGCGGCGATTTGCAACTTATCTAGCAAAAATTGATGAAAGAGGAAAAATAAGTTGCTCGAGCAACTAAAATGGATACATTAATGAAAAGCTGAGGGAGGGAATCATGTTCAGGCGCTGTTTGATTACGGGTGCGGCGGGCGGCATCGGTCGGGCGATCGTGTCGCGTCTTGCGCAGGAAGGCTTTGCAATCACCGCAGCCGACCTGAAACCTGCGCAGGCCGAATCCGCGCTTGATGGCGTGCCGGGCGAAGGCCATCGCGCCATCGCGCTTGACGTGTCCGACGAGGCCGCGGTCAAGGCGGCTTTTGCCGATGATGCCGTAGATTGCGTTGTCGCGGCGGCGGGGATCCTGCTGTTTGCACCCAGCGGTGACCGGCCCGCGCTGACGGATATCTCGCTTTCGGATTGGGAGCTGACGCAGCGGATCAACTCCACCGGCACCTTCCTTCTGTTGCGCGAATATCTGCGGGCGGCGACCAGAAGCCCGGTCGATGACGGGCGGTTTGTCGGCTTTTCCTCGGTCGCGGCGCAGCTTGGCGGCTACCGGTCGAGCGCGGCCTATATCGCCTCGAAGGGCGCGGTCACCAGCCTGATCAAGGCCGGCGCACGAGAGGCCGCGGCACTGGGCATTACCGTCAACGCCGTGGCGCCCGGCCTGATCGACGCGCCGATGTTGCGCCAGTCGCTGTCGCCCGAAAACGACGCCGCCGTGTCCGCGGCGATCCCGCTGGGACGGATCGGGACGCCCGCCGACGTCGCCGGATCGGTCGCGTTCCTGCTGGGCCGGGATGCGGGCTACATCACCGGCTCGGTGATCGACGTCAACGGCGGCTACCGGATGCAATAGCAGCCGCGAAACGAGGGAGGAGAAAGCAGATGGTAAGAATCGTCGCTATGCTGACAATCGCCATGGCGTGGATCGCCGGGCTGGCCGTCGCGCTGATGATGTTCCATGTCGTCGCGGACGTGGTCGGAAAATACTTCTTCAGCGCACCGATCCCCAGCACGGCCGAGATTGTCGCCAACTACTACATGATCGCGACCGTCTTCCTGAGCCTCGCCTATATCGAGGCCAAGAACTCTGCCATCTCGGTCGAACTGATCTACGAAATGGTCGGCCCGCGCTTTCAGGCGTTCATGGTCAAGCTGGGCCAGGTCGTCACGCTGATCTTCTACGCCGGCCTCGGCTGGTTTTCCTGGGACATGGCAAAACGCGCCTTCGACGTGAACGAGACCGTCGACGGCATTTGGCGCGTCGTGATCTGGCCCGCGAAATTCATGTTGCCGCTGGGTTTGGGCATCGCTTGCCTGGTTCTGCTGATCCGCATTTTCAGCCGGGACGATGTGAAACTGGCCGATGACGGCCCCGACGCGCTGATCGACTGAGGAGGCTGTCATGGAACGCATCGAAATCGGATTTGCAGGCATCGCCATCCTTCTGGGGCTGATCGGCTTGCGCGTGCCCATCGGTGCCGCAATGGGCGGCACGGCCTTTGTCGGCATCTGGGCGATGATGGGGTGGAACCCCGCAGTCGGGATCAGCAAGGCCATTCCCTTCACGCTGATCGGCGACTGGAATCTTTCCGCGATCCCGATGTTCCTGCTGATGGGCTTCATCGCGGTCGGCGCGGGCCTGACCAAGGGCCTGTTCGGCGCGGCGCGGGTGTTTCTGTACTGGATCCCCGGCGGGCTTGCGTCATCGACTGTTGTCGCGAGCGCGCTTTTCGCCTCGGCCTCTGGCTCATCCGTTGCATCTGCCGCGGCATTTTCGCGGATCGCGGTGCCGGAAATGCTGGAATCGCGCTATCAGGCCGGGCTTGCCACCGGTTCGGTGGCGGCGGCGGGCACGCTTGGTGCGCTGATCCCGCCGAGCGTGCTGATGATCGTCTATGGCATGTTGCTGGACACCTCGATCAGCAGCCTGTTCATCGCCGGGATCATTCCGGGCATCCTGACGGCGCTGATGTTCATCCTGCTGATCACCGTGCGCTGCATGCTGAACCCGTCGCTGGCCCCGCGCGTCAAGATCGAGGTTTCCTCGGCCGAAAAGCTTGCCCTGATCGCGGATGCCTGGCCGCTTCCGGTCCTGATCCTCGGCGTGGTGGGCGGCATCTTCGCAGGCGTCTTTACCGCCACCGAGGCCGGGGCAGTGGGGGCCTTCCTCGCCTTCGTGCTGGCGCTGATCCGGGGACGGATAAATCGGCACATGCTTGGCCGGGCGCTGCGTGAAACCGCGTCGGGCACGGCCGAGATCTTCATGGTGGTTCTTGGGGCCGCACTGTTTGCCCGTTTCGTGGCGCTGGCGACGCTGCCGAACTTCCTGATCAACTCGTTCGAGGGCTATTCGACGCTGACGGTGCTGCTGATGATCTGCGCCCTCTTCCTGGTGCTGGGCGCGTTTCTGGAAAGCATCTCGATCATGCTGCTTTGCCTGCCGGTCCTCGGGCCGCTGCTGATGGCGCATGACGTGAACCTGATCTGGTTCGGCGTGCTGACCATCAAGCTGCTGGAAATCGGCCTCGTGACCCCGCCGATGGGCATGAACGTCTTCGTCATCAAATCGGCACTGGGCGGAGAGGTTTCCTTGTCCCAGATCTTCAAGGGCGCATCCTGGTTCATCTTCATCGACATGGTGACGCTTGGCCTGCTGATCGCCTTCCCGATCCTGAGCCTTTGGCTGCCCAACCTGATGAGCGGCGGCTGACCATCCACAAAACCAGAACGATTTAGCGGAGGAGAAACGCATGTCGAAATTCATCAAGAACGCCCTGACCACAACGGCGCTGAGCCTTGGTCTTTGCGCAGGCGTCGCGCAGGCCGACACCTATATGGCGACGAACTGGATGGCGCCCAGCCATATCCTGAACGAATTCGCCTATGTGCCCTATGTCGCCGATATCAGCGCCGCGACCGATGGCGCGGTTGAATTCGAGATCTATTCATCCGGCTCGCTGGTTCCGGCGCCGACAACGCTCAGCGCCGTTGGCGACGGCGTGGCGCAGCTGGGCATCGTCGCGGCATCCTATACGCCGTCCGAACTGCCGCTGTCGGGCATGATCAACGACATGGCGTTCACCGCGCGCGATGCCTTCGCCACCGCCTTCGCCCTGACCGAACTGGGGCTGACCAACCAGAAGCTGGTCGAGGAATATGGCAAGCATAACACCGTCTTTCTGGGCGGCTATTCGACCCCGACCTATGTCATGATGTGCATGAAAGACGTGACCGATCTGGCCGGGCTGAACGGCACCAAGGTCCGCACGGCCGGCACGGCGCAGAATGAATGGATCGGCTCTATCAGCGGCGTGCCGGTCGCCGTTCCGATGACCGATGCCTATTCCGGGCTGGAACGCGGTTCGATCGACTGCATGCTGTCGGACCCGACCAACCTTGGCAAAGGCTATATGTTCTGGGAGGTCGTCAAGTCGATCACGACGCTGGAACAGGGCACCTCGCTTGGTGCGACCTATGTCTATAACAAGGATTTCTGGGCCGGGCTGACGCCTGAACAACGCCGCGCCATTCTTGATGCGACGGCAACGGGGCTGGCCCGTTCGCAGGTGAACTATGCCGAGAACGTGGAATCCGGTCTTGCCGGTGCGCAGGAACGCGGCATCACCCTGAACGAGCCGTCCGAGGATCTGGTGGCAGCCCTTGCCGATTTCCGCGCCAAGATGGTCGAGGGCCTGCCCGCCCGCACTGCATCGGAACGCGGGATCGACGACCCCAGCGATGTTCTGGCCGAATATGTCGCGCTGGAAGAAAAGTGGTTCAACCTGCTGCAGGATGTGGACCGCAGCGACACCGAAGCAGTGGCCCAACTGGTCCGCGACGAGCTTTTCTCGAAAATCGACGAAAACAGCTACGGGCTGAACTGATCCTGCAGGATCGAGCTTAGGAGATATGGCGCATGACCGATGCCAAGACAAAAACCGCAATTGTAACCGGGGCCGGCGGCGGCATCGGTCGCGCCATTGCCCGCAGGCTTGCCCATGACGGCTTTGCCGTGATCGTCGCCGATCGGGCGCAAGGCCCGGCGGATGAGACTGTCGCCCTGATCCAGGCGGAGGGCCGTCAGGCCCGCGCCGAAGTGCTGGACATTACCGATGAAGCCGCCACGCAGGCGCTGATCGACGGCGCCGATGATCTGCGCGTTCTGGTCAACAATGCGGGCATCTTCGATGTGAAGGAATTCGACAAGCTGACCGCCGACGATTTCCGCCGCATGTACGAAGTGAACCTGGTCGCCATGGCCACGCTGTGCCAGCAGGCCGCCCGCGTCATGCCCGAGGAAAGCCGGATCGTGAACCTCGCCTCTCGCGCGGCCTTCGGGGCGCGCAACTATGCGCATTACGTCGCCTCCAAGGCGGGGGTGGCGGGGCTGACCAAGGCGCTTTCGCTGGAACTCGCGCCCAAGCAGATCACCGTGAATGCCGTCGCGCCGGGCGTGATCGAGACGGACATGCTGAAGGCGCGCAGCGACTCGCTGGCGGACATGAAGGCGCAGCAGCCGACAGGCAGGCTCGGCTCGCCCGAGGATATCGCCCATGCCGTCGCCTTCTTCGCCCATCCGCAGGCGAGCTTTGTCACCGGGCAGGTCCTGATCGTCGATGGCGGCCGCTCTGTCGGCGGCACGGCCGCATTTTAGGGAGAGCGTGATGACTGGACAGATTTGCGATCTGCGCGGCCGCTCGGCTGTTGTCACCGGGGCCGCGCAGGGGATCGGCCTTGCCATTACGGATGCGCTGCGCGACGCAGGTGCGAAGGTCGTGGCGGTCGATATGCAGGCAGAGGGGCTGGCCCAGCTGACCGCCACCCGCCCGGATGTGGTCGCCGTCACCGGCGATGTCACCGATCCGGGCCTGACGGACATGCTGGATGCGGCGCTGGATGGCGGGCACCCGGATATCCTGATCAACAATGCCGGCGTCGCACGCGGTGCCCATGCGCTGGAAACCAGCGATGAGGATCTGCAACGCTATTTCGACATCAACGTGTTGTCCGTGTTCCGTCTTTCGCGATGGGCCGCCGGGCTGATGGCGAAGGCCGGCGGCGGCGCAATCGTGAACACGGCTTCGATCTTCGGGCAGATCGGCGCGCAGAACAGCGCCGGCTATTCGACCTCGAAGGCGGCGGTGATCGGGATGACGCGGCAGATGGCCAATGATTTCGGCCCCTCCGGCATCCGCATCAACGCGGTGGCACCCGGACTGATCGAGACCCCCCTGACCGCCGAACGCATCCGCACGGAGGTGTGGCGCCGTCAGGTCATGATCGAACAGGCGCCCTTGCGCCGTCCCGGCACCGCCGAAGATGTGGCGAAGGTGGTGCGCTTTCTTGCCTCGGACGAGGCCAGCTTCATCACCGGCCAGATCCTTGCCGTTGATGGTGGTTGGGCCATGGGCCGATATCCCCGTCAGGAACCCATCAATGCGTGAGACGACCCTGCCGGAAAGCTGTGACCTGCTGGTCGTCGGCTCGGGCGCTGCGGGCATGACCGCTGCGATCACCGCCGCGAAACGAGGGCTCAGGCCCGTGATCGTCGAGAAGTCCGAATATTTCGGCGGCTCGACCGCGGTGTCGGGTGGCGCGATCTGGATACCGGCCAACCCGATGATGCTTGCCGCCGGGATGAAGGACGACCCCGCCGCCGCCCGCCGATATATCGCCCATGAATCCGGGAACCGCTTTCGAGGCGATCTTGTCGACGCCTTCCTGAACGAGGGGCCGGAGGCGATCAGCTTCCTGCATGAAAACACCGCGTTGCAGTTCACGCATCGCGCGTTTTCGCCTGACTATCACCCAGAGGAAGATGGCGCGGCTGAAGGTGGCCGGGTGCTGGACGCGCTGGATTATGACGGTCGCGGGCTTGGGGACGATCTTGCCGATCTGCGGCCGCCGATCCCGGAATTTACCATCCTTGGCGGGATGCAGCTGAGCAGGCCGGATATCTACCACTTCCTGCGCATGACCCGATCGGCGAAGTCCGCCATCTTCGCTGCGCGGTCCATCTTGCGTTACGGTTGGGACCGGGCCACGCTTGGCCGCTCTGGCCGGCTGGTGCTTGGTGCGGCCGTCGCCGGGCGGTTGGCGCAGACGGTTTTCGACATGAAGATCCCGCTGCTGTTGCGGCACGAACTGCTGTCACTGGAAGCAGACGACGACGGGCGTGTCACGGGCGCGAAGCTGCAGACGCCGGATGGCAGCAAACGGGTTCAGTCGCGTCATGGCGTGGTGCTGGCAAGCGGCGGGTTTGCGCAGAATGCCGACCGGCGCGCGGAGGTCTTCCCGCATGTCCAGCAGGGATTGCCACATTATTCGATGACGCCGGGCCCGAATACCGGGGGCGGTATCGCCGCCGCCGAAGCGGTTGGCGCGGCTTTCGTCCCGACCAATTCCAATGCCGCTTTCTGGGCGCCGGTGTCGCTTCTGCCGCAGGCGGATGGCGGGGTGCGGCCATTCCCGCACCTGTTCCTTGACCGCGCCAAGCCCGGCGTGATCGCCGTCGGCCATGACGGAAAGCGCTTCGTGAACGAGGCTGTCAGCTATCACGATTTCGTCCAGGGGCTGATCGCCAAGATGCAGGCCGAGGGGCGCAAATCAGCCTGGCTGGTTGCCGATCATCGGGCGCTGCGCCGCTATGGCCTTGGTGCCGTGCCCGCCTTTCCGGGTGCCTACCGCAAGCATCTGGCCAGCGGATACCTCAAGCAGGGGCAGACGCCAGAGGCGTTGGCGGCGTCTTGCGGGATTGATGCAACTGCTTTTGCCCAAACGGTTGCCAGCTTCAACACCGATGCGCAGGCGGGTTCTGACAAGGCCTTCGGCAAGGGGGCGACCAGCTATCAGACCTATCTCGGCGATGCCGAGAACAAGCCAAATCCATGCCTGCGGCCTTTGGAGGGGCGCCTTTACGCGATCGAGATTTATCCCGGCGATATCGGCACTTCGATGGGGTTGGACATTGATGCGAACGGGCGTGTCAGACGCGGCGACGGCAGCGTGATCGCGGGGCTATATGCCTGCGGGAACGACATAAACTCGATCATGGCGGGGGCATATCCGGGGGCGGGCATCACCCTTGGCCCCGCGCTGACATTCGGTTATATCGTCGGTAAGGCCGCGTCTGAGGCGGCGATCAGTCCCGGTTGAGCGGTCCAGTTCGGCTGCTTAGCGCCAGGTGTTTGATGCCGTGTTGCGGCCCAACCCGCTGGGTTGGGCGCAGAATTGTGCCTGCGCCCCGCATGATCTGAAACGGCTTCCTGAAAAATTCTGCGTGCGATGTCGGAAACTGCGCGGCAGGTTCGTCTTCAGGATAGAGCGGCTTGAGGACAACCGAAGAACGCTGCTCGGATCCGCTGCCGATGGGTAGCCAACAGGAACCGTAACGCAAGGAACGCAGATATGCCCAACACCGTCCGACTGCATCGCGTCATCGCGACCAGACCTGAAAAGGTTTACCGTGCCTTCGTCGAAGCCGATGCCATCGCCAGCTGGCTTCCGCCCTTTGGTTTTCTCTGCACCGTCCACGAATTGGACGCCAGGTTAGGCGGAAAACACCGGATGTCATTTCGGAACTTCACGACCGGCCAAAGCCACGCTTTCGGCGGCGAGTATCTGGAACTCATCCCGGGCGAGCGGCTCGTCTACACCGACCGCTTCGATGACCCCAATCTGCCCGGCGAGATGAAGGTAACCGTCACGCTGAAGGCGGTTTCGGTCGGCACGGAAATGTCGATTGAACAGGCGGGCATCCCTGATCTGATCCCGCTGGAGGGCTGCTATCTCGGCTGGCAGGAGAGCCTGCGCAAGCTGGCGAAACTGGTCGAGCCGGAAATCACTCAGTGACGGCCCGCTAGAACAGGGGGATGACCATGTGCGCCGCGGCGGCGAGTTGACCGTTGCACGACATCGCCAACAAGCGTGCTTGGAATTTCACGCCGTTCTTTTCATTCCGCAGCGAATGATGGGTGTCTCGACAAGCGGGTAGGCATCGGTTAGGCCACCGCCCAGAATTTCGGGCAGGCAGAATCAGTTCCACCAACTCGGGAAGATTGCGCTGTCTCGGTGTTCGATGAGCTGGAACCTCAAAAACTTGTTTCGGCGCTATTCCGACGAAATCAAGCGCGGATTCATCCGGCGCGGTCACGGCGTCGATGAGGCTGCCGATCTCACACAGGATGTGTTTCTGCGCTTGATCAAGGCCGAAGTTAAGGCGGATCTGGTCAATCCCGGCGCATATCTGCATCAGATCGCCAGAAACCTGTCCATCGACAGTCGCCGCAGCGCGCAATACGCCCATATTGTCGACAGCCCGTCGGAAGTGGTCGAGGCAATCGCCGACCCAAGCCCGGGGCAGGATGCGAACTTGCTTTATCGCCAGCGGATGCGGACCATCGAAAAGGCGCTTCTGGATTTGCCGGTGACGACCCGGCGCGCCTTTGAGCTTTACCAGCTTGAGGGCATGACCATGAGTCAGACAGCAGAAGCGATCGGTCTGTCGGTCTCGCGGACCTGGACGCTGGTCCAGCGTGCCTACAAGGCGCTGCGCGAAGCTCTGGACGATGCCGATGCGCTCATGCCATCAAGCGGGGCAGAGAAATGAACATGCGTCCGAAATCAGCCAACGACCGCCGGCGCAGGATTTCGGATTGCGATGTCGGAGCATGGGTTTCGTGACCAGTGAAATGACAGACGAGGATCAGCTGTATCACGAGGCATTCGACCTGCTGATGCATCTGCGTGGCGATCCCGGAAACCAGGTTCTGCACGACCGTGCCGACAAGTGGCGGGCACTGGGACCCGCCCATCAGCGGGTTTGGAGCAGGGCCGCCGGTATCGACTTCATGTCGCGCCAGATCGTGCGCGCGCGTCATCCACAGCCTGTCGAAAAGCGGCGATTGTCGCGCCGATCCGTTTTTCTGGGCGGTGCCGCAGCTACACTTGCCGCAGCTTCCGCAGCCATTGCCCTGCCGCCGCTTCTGTTGCGCGCCAGGGCCGACCACCTGACAGCCAGCGGCGAGATGCAAAATCTGCGGCTTGCGGATGGCAGCACTGTCACGCTTGGCCCTGACAGTGCGATCCGCACCAAGTTCGGCGATACCAGCAGGCAGGTCGAGCTGCTGAAGGGCATGGCATATTTCGATGTGGCGCCCGATGCTGCAAAGCCTTTCAGGGTATCCGCTGGTCCGGTTTCGATCAGCGTCCTTGGGACATCTTTTGATCTGAGCATGGATGCCGGCATCGTATCCCTCGCCGTGGATCACGGCGTGGTTGAGGCTGTGTCCCGCGACATGAATGATCCGCAGCGCCTGATGGCAGGCGACTGGATTTCCGTTGAAGAAGGGACCGGGGAAATCAACCGCGGCAAGCGCGATACCAGCTTGGTCGCGTCCTGGCGCCATGGCACCCTTCTGGTCGAGAATGAAACGGTGGCGGCGGTGGTCGACCGCATTGCACGCTGGCAGCGGGCGCATGTCGTGATCGCTGACCCCGCATTAGGAAGTCGGCGGGTCAGCGGGGTCTATAACCTCGATCAACCAGAATCCGCCCTGAAAGCGGTGATCGCGCCTTACGGTGGCAATTTGCGCCGCCTGTCGCCCTGGGCGCTGATCATCTCGCGCCGCTGAAAACTAAAAAACTAAGAAATTTTGCCTGAGGGCAGAAAATCGACCGACCGGCTTCGTCTTAATGGACATAGCCGTCAGCGAATCCGTTGTAGCCAGATCTGAAAATGAATGAATGAAGGAGCCGAGGAGGGCATGAGCCTAACCGGACGACTACGTATTGATTCCCTGATGGGACGGAAGATCGCAATTGCCACGATGGCGGCGACGACATGCTTGACGGGTGTCTCGATGATCGCCACGGCCGCGTACGCCCAGACAAGTCAAGCCTTGACCGTGGATATTCCAGCCGGTCCGCTGCCCGCCGCGCTTGAACGTCTGGGTCAGCAGACCGGTCTGCAGATCAGCTATGTACCAGGCATTGCATCCGGCAAAACGACGGGCGGAGTCAGCGGAACATTCAGTCCCGAAGCGGCCATTCGGCGGCTGCTGGCAGGCACTGGGCTTGGGTATTCGCTGCTTGACGGCATCGTGACGATCCGCGCGACCTCGTCCCGGTCGGTCGTGCCCGGGGCGGTCTCAGCTGATGCGATCTTGCTGGAGCCGATCACTCTGTCGGCGCAAGCAGGAGCGGCTGCCGTATATGAGGCGCCGCGTTCATCGGTCTATATTTCGCAGGAACAGCTTGATCGCGTCGGGCGGTCCTCGGCGACGGACATCCTTCGCGGACAACCGGGCGTTCAGGTTGGTGACGGTCGCAACGGCGGCGGCGTAGATGTGAACATCCGCGGTGTGCAGGGGCAGGGCCGGGTCGCTGTGACCGTCGACGGCTCGCAGCAATCGCTGAACGTCTATCGTGGTTACGCCGGAACCCAGATTCGCAGCTATATCGATCCGGACATGATCAGCGAAGTCACGATCAACAAGGGCACGACGATTGATCCCGGCACTGCGGGCGCGATTGGCGGCAGCGTCAATATGACCACCTTGCGCGCCGAAGATATCCTGCAACCCGGAAAGAAATGGGGCCTCCGGCTGCGGGGCGAACTGCAGAACAACGGTATCGCACCGCCCTACCGTGGCGAACGCCAAGTCAAAAGTAATCGCGAGCTACATGCGATGCCTGGCAGCGATCGCGGCAATATCCTCAACTCGGACAGCAAATCGGGCAGCATTGCCGCGGCATTTGCTGGTGACAACTGGGACTTTGTCGGGGCTTACTCGCGGCGCGAGCAGGGCAACTATGTCGCAGGCACCGAAGGTCGTGACAAGTACCGCAGATTCACCATCGACTATAAAGGCGACCCCTACGAGGAAAACTCTGTCGCCCGGGTTTTCGAGGAAGGTGAAGAGGTCCTCAACTCGTCCTCCGAGACGGAATCCGTTCTGCTGAAGGGCAACTATCAACCGGCGCCGGGCCATAAGATCGAACTGAGCTATCGCTATTTCGATGGACAATATGGCGATGTCATGCCGTCGACGATCTACCGTTTGGGCACGGCAGGGATCATGCAATATCCGCTCAGCTCGGTAGAGATGAACTCTGCCACGCTGCGCTATGAATACGATCCGGCCGGGAACGACCTGATCAACCTTTCGGCAAAGCTGTGGGTGACAGACAGCAAAAGCGATCAGATCAGCCTTGTGAAAGGCCCGGCTTCGTTGAACTTCGACGGTCAGTATGACTGGGCACCTTACCGCAATACGCGCATTGGACTGGATGTCATTAACCGTTCGGAATTTGCGACGGCGGCGGGCGAGTTCACGCTGGATCTGGGCGCAGCATTCCAGCACGAGAATCTCGAGCCGAAGGATTGGGTCGTAATCACGGATGACGACCGCGCGAAGATGAACATCATGCGCGACGCCTATCGTTGGGAGGCGAATGTCAGCGGCCGGCTGGAATATCGTCCGAATGACCGGCTGTCGCTCTGGGGCGGGCTGCAATACAGCAAAGGCCGCACGCAGGACCGCAACGAGACGGCGGTCGAGCGGATGGGTGTGGTCACTTCGACCGGCGAAAAGATGAGCAATCGCAGCAGCGGCTTGGCCCCGTCGATTGGCGTCAAATACAACTTCGCGCCCGACACCTTCGTTTACGCGACCTACAAGGAAGCGATCCGTATTCCGTCACTGTTCGATACGACGATGGGCACGCTGCAAAACACGCCGACCGATGGGTTGAAACCGGAGCGGTCAAAAACCTTCGAGGTTGGCGCCAGCGCGGCAAAAGACAACCTGTTCGGAACCAGCGTTGGCGGCGCCTTCAAGCTGGCCTATTTCGACACCGAGATCGAGAACTACATCACGCGCTACTTCGACGAACTTAACTTCGGGCGAATGCTGATGACCAATGCCGACAGCTTCTCGACCCGAGGGCTGGAGCTGCAGTCAAAGCTCGATAACGGCCGTTTCTTCGCGGATCTGTCGGTGACGCATTATCTGGCCATCGAAACCTGTGATGCGGACTATGCACAGCATCTTCGCGACACGGCATCCAGCTGGCAGCAGACCGCGGACACCCCGAACTGCACCGCCGGCAGCTTCATGGGTTCCTACACGAACACGCAAAACCCGCCGAAAACCGCAGTAAACCTGACGGTGGGGACGCGCCTGCGGGATGAAAGACTGACCCTTGGTGGCCGGATGAGCTATACTTCCGGACCGACGGAAACTCTTGACGAACCCTGGAACACGGCGCGGACCACCGACCAGTTGAAGTACCAGCCCGTCGCGATCTTTGATGCGTTCATGAGCTATGAGTTGCGCGACAGCGCGGTGTTCAATGCATCGGTGTCCAACATCACGGATCGCTACTATCTCGACCCGCTGGCGCAGAGCTACATGCCGGCGCCGGGCCGGACCTTCCGCGCCGCGCTGACCATGAAGTTCTGATATAGGCTCCGGCGCTGGATTTATGATCTGGCGCCGGAGACCTCAGCAGAGATTGAACCTTCTTCCTGAGCTGGAAATACCGCAATGACCCAGATAACGCCCCTGGCGCCGCCGCAGGCGGCCCTTGATCGTTCGGCGATGCTTCGCCAAGAGACACGCACCGCGCACAAGGGTGTGGATGATGCCATTATGGAAAGTGGCGCACTGGATAGCCCGCAGAACTACATGTGTTTTGTGCGGTTCCAGCACCAGTTGATGCTGGATTTGGAGCCGCTGTATCGTCGCGCGGATCTGCAGCAGATCATTCCCGATCTGCCGCAGCGCAGCCGTCTTGCAGCGGTCGAGAGCGACGCCGCCTATCTGGAGATCGATCTGCCAGAAAGCTACGCGAACAGCTTGGACCTGTCCGGGATTTCCATCCCCGAGGCGCTCGGCTGGCTTTACGTCAGCGAAGGATCCAACCTTGGCGCGGCCTTCCTTGCAAAAGCGGTGCTGGCGCATGAAATGACGGGTGACGCCGGGGCTGCCCATCTTGCCGCGCCGCCCGTCGGGCGTGCAGCCCATTGGCGTGGCTTCACGACGGCACTCAATGCCGTGAAACAATCGACGGATGAGGAGCGCAGCACCATTGACGGGGCACGCAACGCGTTCGCCCATGTGCGGGTCTTGATCGGCACCCACCTGCCGGGGTGACGCGCCGCC
Source organism: Paracoccus xiamenensis (assembly GCF_011308835.1). GTDB lineage: Bacteria > Pseudomonadota > Alphaproteobacteria > Rhodobacterales > Rhodobacteraceae > Paracoccus > Paracoccus xiamenensis. The sequence continues at coordinate 93,790 of NZ_JAAOHY010000008.1, forward strand.
CGTTTACCCCTCGTTCAGAACGCGAAGCTGCGGGACGGGTGGGGGGCACGGGTCGGCGAGGCTCTATGCAGCGCGCGCCGTTCCATCGGCGCCGCTACCAGTCGCATCACGATCCTGGCAGCGGAGAGCCGTCAGGAGAATCGGTTGACTGTTGGTATATTTAAACCTATCAAGTGGTATATACCAACTGGGTAGGGCAAAACGTGCCACAGTATTTGACCATCGCAGCCGACCTTGAGGCCCGGATCAGTTCCGGCCAGATCCGAGAGGGTGAGCGGCTGAAGTCTGAACGTGATCTTGCCGAGGCGACGGGTGTCAGCCGGATGACCGCGCGGCGCGCGATCCAGGAGTTGGTCGCGAAAGGTGTCGTCGAAGCGCGCGGTGGCAGCGGCCATTATGTCCGGCGCGCGCAGATTCAGCAGCGCCTGACCAGCCTGACCAGCTTTACCGAGGAAATCGAAAGCCAGGGGCGGACCAGTTCCAGTCTTGTCGTGCTCAGCGAAACCGAGGCGGCCGATGAAGAGGTGCGCGCGGCGCTGGGTCTGGCTGAAGCGGCGCAGGTTCACCGGCTGGTTCGCGTGCGCTTGGCGGATGCCGAACCCGTCGCGCTGGAGACGACGTTTCTGAACGCCGCAATGATGCCCGGCCTGATCGACCAGATCGACTTTGCGCAGACCTCGCTTTACCGGCATATCCGCGACGCCTACGGAATCGTTCCCACCAAGGCAGAGCAGAGCCTGAAAGCGACGCTGGCCGATCGCAAGACGGCCACGCTTCTGAAGATCTCGGTGGGCGACCCAATCCTTAATATTCGCCGACTGACCCGCGACGGAAACGGGAATGCCTTCGAATTCGTCCGCTCATCCTATCGCGCGGATCTGTTTGAAATCAAAGCCGAACTTAATCTCAATCCGGAACCGAAGCCATGACCCTTACCGATGAATATTTCGACCAGATTGCGCAACGGCTGAGCGCGGCGCGGCAAACCACCAGCGAGGCGTCGGCGCGTGCCGTTCAGGCCATCGTCGAAGCTGCGCGGAATGACGGGCGGGTCTATGTCTTTGGCACCGGCCATTCGCATGTCATGGCGGAAGAGGTCCATTATCGCGCCGGTGGGTTGGCCGTGACCGTGCCGGTGCTTGCCGGCCCGATCATGGTACATGAAGGCGCGGTTGCCGGGACAGTTTACGAACGCACGACCGGCATCGCCGCGCCGATTCTGGAACGCTATGGCATCGGGTCGAACGACGTGATGATCGTCGTTTCCAACTCTGGCATCAATGCCGCCCCGGTCGAGGCTGCGCGTTTTGGCAAGGCTGCGGGTGCCGTGGTTATCGCCTTGACCTCTATCGCCTATTCGACGGCCGCCGCCGCTGCGGCGGACGGGCGCACGCGGATTGCCGACATCGCGGACATCGTTCTGGACAACGGTTCCCCGCCCGGTGACGCCGTTCTGTCGGTGCCCGGATCAGAGCTGAAGGTCGCACCGGTCTCGACCGTGATCGGTGCCGTGATCCTGAATGCGATCTTCGCCGAAGTCTCGGCCGCACTGGCGCAGGATGGGGATGCGCCCATCTATCGCAGCGCCAACATGCCCGGCGCAAGCGAACACAATGCCCGTCTGGTCAGCAAGTACCGGGCGCGAAATCCACATCTTTGACACGTCCCGCCCGGGAGAGGCGGCCGTAACGGACCAATGGGAGGAATGACATGACGACCTTGAAGACCGCATGCACCGCGCTGGCGCTGATTATGCCCCTGACGGCAGCAGCCGAAGGTGTTGAGCTGACGCTTTGGCATATGGAGCAGCCGCCGCACCGCGTTGCGCGCCTGCAGGAACTGATCGACGCGTTCAATGCCGGCCATGACGGCGTTACCGTCACCCAGGCACCGCAGAACTGGGGCGAGATCTATGCCAAGGCGCCGGCGGCGCTGGCGGCAGGCGTCGGGCCCGACATCATGTTCGTGACGCCGGATTTCGTGCCGATCCTGAAGCAGGTGCGGGACATCCCCTCGGTTCAAGAATTTGTGGCTGAACAGGACGCCAAGCACGACTTCATTGACAGCGCGGTCGAGGCTTACAGCTATCAAGACGGGGTCTGGGCGGTCCCGCTTTACAATATGGCGATGAACCTGTGGTATCGCAAAGGCGACCTTGCTGAAGCCGGGATCGAGGTCCCGAAGACATGGGCCGAACTGCAATCTGCGGCGGAAACCCTGTCGAAAGATGGCGTCTATGGGTTGGGCTTGCCTGCCAACAAGCAGCTTTACACCGACCAGACGGTTTACAGTTTCATGGTGAATGGCGGCGCGACCGAGATCTACAACGCCGATGGCTCTCTGCGCTTTGACAATCCCGAGACCGTCGAAAGCTATACCACTTATACCAATCTGCAGAAACTCTCGCCGCCCGACAGCACCTCCTGGACCTGGGGGGAGGCCGAGGCCTGCTTCATTTCCGAAAGCTGCGGAATGATCCTGCAATTTTCGGTCATCACCGGCTATGACACGCAAGGCGCGGGCGATCCGGCCGATCTGGGCGTCGCACCGATCCCGGCCGCGTCGGCGGATGACGAAAGCAACACCATCGCTTATGCCAATGCCGGGCTGATCCTGTCCGAGGACGAGGCAGAACGTGCTGCCGCGCAGGACTTCCTTGCATTCCTGCTGGAGCCGGAAAACTACGGCCGTTTCCTGAACATGGAACCGGGCCTGTTCATGCCGCTGACGGCGACCGGCGCCGAAGCAGAAAGCTTCTGGACCGAGCCGCTGACCGCGAAATACCGCGAGCAGATCGAACAGATCATCGCGAATTCGCAGAACGGTCAGCTTTTCGGCTTTACCAGCGGGCGCACCTTCCCGTCCATCGCCGCGATCTCGGCCCAGAACCTGATTGCTGAAACCCTTCAGGATATCGTCGTGCGCGGCAACACGCCGGCGGATGCCGTCGCCGCCGGGCAGGCCCTGATGGTCGAAGCCGCAGCAGACTGAGGGCAGGGCAATGCGGGGTTCAACACCTTTGGCCATCGCCTTCGTGGCGCCGGCGCTGCTGCTTCTTGCAGCTATTCTGGGATGGCCTCTGATCTCGGCGGTCGTGCTTAGCCTTCAGAACATCCGTGCCATTGGTACGGGCGGCGAGTTGATCGGCTTTGACAATTATGCCGAGGTCCTGTCGGACGCGACCTTCTGGCGGGCAGGGGGGATCAGCATCGTCTGGGTTCTTGCCAATGCCGTTGTGCAGACGATTCTGGCATTGATCACCGCACTTGCCTTGCAACAGAACTTTCCCGGTGTCCGCATCGCGCGGACCTGGGTCATCCTGACCTGGATCGTGCCCACGGTGGTGACGGTCATCATCTGGCGGTGGCTGTTCTCGTCCTCCGGCGGGATGATCAACCCGCTGCTGATGCAGCTGGGCGTGATCGAACGCCCGATCGGCTTTTTCAACACGCCGACAACGGCGATGGCCACGCTGATCTTCATCAATTCGTGGCGCTGGTTTCCTTTCATCGCGCTGATGATGCTGGCGGGCCTGACCCGTATCCCGTCCGATCTTTACGAGGCAGCGCGCCTTGACGGGGCAAACAGCTGGCGGCGGTTCATTCGCATCACCTGGCCGCTGCTGGCGCCGACGATGGGGGTGCTGCTGGTGATCGGGACGCTCCTGTCATTTAACGTCTTCGACATCATCTGGCTGCTGACCTCTGGCGGCCCCGCAGGCGGCACGCGCACCTTGCCGGTGCTGATCTATGAAACGGCGTTCAAGTCTTACAACCTCAGCGAGGCGGCGACGATCTCGGTGCTGGCGACGGTGTTCCTGATGGGCTTCGCGCTGCTGGCCACCCGCTATATCAGCAAGACAGAGGCCCAGTGATGCGCAGATCGTGGCAAATGAACATCCTGCTGGCGCTGTCGCTGGCCTTCCTGTGCCTGTTGATCCTGCTGCCTTTCTGGTGGGTTGTGTCCAGTTCCTTCAAGGAACCGCAGGAAATCATCTCGCGCTCGCCGACCATGGTGCCGCATTCCTTCACCTTGCAGCATTTCCAGAAACTGCTCAGCAGTTCAGCCTATCCGACCTATATGCTGAACAGCCTGATCGTCTCGACCATCTCGGCGATCATTACGCTGATGCTGGCGGTGCCGGCGGCCTATGCCTTCTTCCGCATGCATTTTCCGGGGCGCGAGGTGATGTATCGCACCATCCTGCTGGCTTATGCTTTCCCCAGCATCGTCGTGCTGATCCCGCTGTTCGGCATGTTCGTCAAACTGGGGCTGGTCGATACGCTGACCGGGCTGGTCATCATCAACGTCACCTTCGCGCTACCCTTTTCCATCTGGATGCTGCGGTCTTTCTTCGCCGGACTGCCGAAGGAAATCGAGGAAGCCGCCGTCATGGACGGGGCCAGCACGCTGGTCATCCTGCGCCGGGTAATGATCCCGTTGATCACGCCGGGCATCGCCTCGGTCGGGATCTTCGCCTTCATCCTGTCATGGACCGAATATGTCTTCACCTCGGTCCTGATCGTGTCGGATGCCAAGCGCACGGTGCCGGTCGGGTTTTCGGGGATCATCGGGCAGTATCAGATCGACTGGGGCATGCTGCTTGCCGGCGCAAGCTTTGCCGTCCTGCCGGTCATCATCCTCTTCTCGCTTGTCGGTCGCTGGTTTGTCGGCGGTCTGACCGAAGGCGCCGTCAAGTAAGGAAACGAAAACATGTCCAACCTTCACATCACCTCGCTCGACAAGGACTATAGCGGGCATCAGGTTCTGCATGGCATCAACCTGAACGTGGATAGTGGCGAGTTCGTCGTCTTCGTCGGACCCTCCGGCTGCGGAAAATCCACGCTGCTGCGCACCATTGCGGGGCTTGAAGACGCAAGCGGCGGCAGCATCAACATCGACGCCCGTGACGTGACGCGCGTCGATCCGGCCGAGCGGGGCATCGCCATGGTGTTCCAGACTTATGCGCTGTACCCGCATATGACGGTTGAGGAGAACATGGCCTTCGGTCTGGAAATGTCCGGCATGTCGAAGGCCGAGCGCAAGCAGACCGTGGCGCAGGTCGCCGAGACGCTGCACCTTTCGGACTATCTGCCGCGCAAGCCGCGCCAGCTGTCCGGCGGGCAGCGTCAGCGGGTCGCTATCGGCCGGGCCATCGTGCGCAACCCGAAAATCTTCCTGTTCGACGAACCGCTGTCCAACCTTGACGCAGAGCTGCGGGTAAAGATGCGGATGGAGATTTCGGCCCTGCATCAGCGGCTTGGCGCGACGATGATCTATGTCACCCATGATCAGGTCGAGGCGATGACGCTGGCCGACAAGATCGTTGTCCTGCGCGATGGCCGGATTGAACAGGTCGGCGCGCCGATGGATCTGTATGCGGATCCTGACAACGCATTTGTTGCGGGCTTCATCGGCTCGCCCAAGATCAACTTCCTGCAGGCTCAGGTGACGGGCCGCAGCGCGGACGGCGGCGCGCTGGTGACAGTGCCGCGCCTTGGGCTGAAGAACCTCGAGGTCAAACCGCGCGGCGGCATGGTCGACATTGGAGCCACGGTCACGCTGGGCCTGCGCCCCGAACATTTCGGTGCGCCGGGTCAGGGACGCGGGCCTGCGGTCACGCTGATTGCGGATGCGGTCGAAAATCTGGGCAGCGTATCCTATGCCCATGCCGGCCCCGATGCCGAGGAGCCGGTGGTGGTCGAGGTCAAGGATCAGGCCACGCTTGCCCCCGGCGGCGCGGTCACCGCCGAGGTGTTGTCCGGGCGCGCCTTTCTGTTTGATGCCGATGGCCGCCGGCTCTGACACGGGGCAACGTCAGGAGGCAGCAGGATGACCAGCTATTTCATCGGCCTTGATGCCGGCTCGTCGCTTTGCAAGGCGGCGGTCTTCGATCTGGACGGCCGCCAGCTGTCCGAGGCCCGGCGGCGCACGCCCCTGTCGCGTCCGCAGCCGGGCTGGGTCGAGGCCGATCCCGACCAGTGCTGGACCGCCGTCTGCGAGGTTCTGCGCGAGGCGGTTGAGGCCAGCGGTGTCGCTGCCGATCAGATCAAGGGGCTGGGACTGTCGGCCGCGATGGTCGGCGCATGGGTGGTGGACGGCGACGGTCGCGCGCTTCGACCCGGCATCAACTGGGAAGATAACCGCAGCCAGTCCATCCTGACAGAAATGTCCCGCGACGAACCCGAGCTGATGTCGCGGATCTATCGCAGTTCCGGCTCGGTCCTTCAGCAAGGCTGCACGCTGCCGGTGCTGGCATGGCTGGATCGGAACGAGCCGGATTTGCTGGACCGTGCGCGCCATGTCTTCGGCTACAAGGATTACCTGCGCATGCGCCTGACCGGTGATGCCGCCACCGACCGGACCGAGGCGTCGGTGGCACCCGGTGACGCGGCGGCGCGCGGGCGCAGCGACGAAATGATCGCCCTGTTCGGGCTGACCGGGCGTCGTGGCCTGCTGCCCCATGTCGCGGAATCGGAAAGCCTCGCAGCCGGGCTGACGGCGCAGGCAGCGGCGGAAACCGGGCTGCCAGAGGGCCTGCCGGTCGCCATTGGCGCAGGCGACGTGCCCGCCATGGTGATCGGGGCAGGCGGCATGAGGACGGGCGAAGTAACCGCCGTTCTGGGCACGACCTGCATGCTGGGAACCTGTGTCGATCGTCCCCTTTTTGCGCCGGCCGATATCGGGCTGCTGTTTTCACTGCCAGAGGGTCGCTGGTTCCGGGCCATGGTCAACGTGGCAGGCACATTGAATCTGGATTGGGCGATCTCGATCCTGGCGTCTGATCTGGCGGGTGATCCGGCGCGCTTCGACGTGGTGACCGAACTGGCCTGGAAATCGCCCGTTGGCGCTAATGGAGTGGTCTATCTGCCCTATCTCAGCGAAAGCGGCATCATCGCCCCGGTCGTCTCCACCGAGGCGCGGGCGCAATTTGCCAATCTCTCGCCGGGTCACACCCGTGCCGACATGTTCCGGGCCGTCTTTGAAGGGGTCGCCTATGCCATGCGTGACCTGCTGGACATGTTGCCGATCAAAGCGAAAAGCCTGCGCCTGACCGGTGGCGGCAGTCAAAGCGGATTCTGGGCGCAGATGATCGCGGATGTGCTGCAGGTCGAGGTGCGCGTGCCGCAGGGGTCCGAGTTCGGCGCACGCGGTGCCGCGCTGCTGGCCGCAACGGCAACCGGCCACTTCGCGAATGTGCGTGCCGCCTCGGCAGCGGTGGACCAGATCGCGGCGACATATGAGCCGCGCGAGTTGGGCCAGCGGCAATATCAGCAAGGATACCGGCGCTATTGCGCGGCCCGCGACCAGTTGCTGGGGCGCAGTGCGCCGAACCGGGCAGGGCCGTGAAAGCGAAGGAAAACCGGGCACATGCCCTTTCGCTGGGGTCATCCGGCTGCGGTTGGCAGAAATCATTCTGACGACCCCAATTATCAATCTAGGACGAAAGGCAGATCAATGAAGGTTTTGATCCACCAAACTCCCGAGCGCGCCGTTCGATGCGTTGCCGACATCCTGGTCAAGCGGTTGGATCTGCAGCCGGACACCGTGCTTGGACTGGCGACGGGCGGCACGATGGAGGCTGTCTATGCGCGCCTCATCAAGGCCTATCGCGGCGGACATGTCAGCTTCGACCGTGCGCGTTCATTCAACCTTGATGAATATATCGGCCTCCCGCCCGATCATCCCTGTTCCTATTGGCGATACATGGAAGATCGGCTGTTCGATCATGTCGATTTCGGCGCTGGCGCAACATGCCTGCCGCGCGGCGACGCGGCTGATCCCGAGGCCGAAGCTGCCGCGTATGAGCGCGCCATCGCGCGTTCCGGCGATATCGGGCTGCAATTGCTGGGACTGGGCGCCAATGGCCATATCGGCTTTAACGAACCCAGCTCCAGCCTGTCGTCACTGACGCGCATCAAGACCCTGACCCGGTCGACCCGCGCGGCGAATGCTCGCTTCTTCGACGATCCCGACGATGTGCCGCGCCTTGCGATCACGATGGGGATCGGCACCATCCTGCGCGCAGAGGAGATCGTCTTGCTGGGCTTTGGCGAGGGCAAGGCCGAGGCCGCCGCGGCGATGATCGAAGGGCCAGTATCGGCAAGCTGCCCGGCTTCCGCGCTTCAGCTGCACGACAAGGTCACGGTCGTTCTGGATCAGGCTGCCGCAAGCCGCCTGAAACTGCGCGAATATTATGAGCTGGTTCATCCCGGTGGCGGTGACGCGGTCATCACCCCGTTCCAACCAGCAGCCTAGAATTGACACTGCCGAGCCAGGTCATACCCAGAACGAGACAGAACATGACGATGACGAGTTTTCACGCTGAACGTATCTTCGATGGTTCGAGCTGGCATAATGATGCCGCCCTGCTTGTGCAGGAGGGGCGCGTGCATGCCATAAGGCCTTCTGCCGATGCACCCGAAGGGCAGCAGCTGGATGGCTGGATCATTCCGGGTCTGGTCGATCTGCAGGTCAATGGGGGCGGCGGGGTTCTGCTGAACAACGATCCGACGCCCGAAGGCATCGCCACGATATGCGCGGCACACCGGTCGCAGGGGACCACCTCGATCATGGCAACGCTGATCACGGATCGGCCAGATGTGACCTCGGCCGCGATTGCGGCGGCAGAAGTCTCGGCCGGTACTCCGGGCCTTCTGGGCCTGCATCTGGAAGGCCCGCATTTGGCACTGTCGCGAAAGGGAACGCATGATCCGGCCTTGGTCCGCGCGATGACGGATGGCGATCTTTCGGTGCTGACGCAGGCGGCGCGCAGGCTTGCGCATCTGATTTGCACGGTGGCCCCGGAATCGGTGACGCCGGATCAGATTGCCGCGCTGTCCAATGCGGGCGCGGTTGTCAGCCTTGGCCACAGCGATTGCGCGCATAATGCCGCGCAAGCCGGCTTCGACGCAGGCGCGAGCATGGTCACCCACCTTTTCAACGCCATGAGCCAGCTTGGCCATCGCCAGCCAGGCCTTGTCGGCGCGGCTTTGGATGATGGGCGTATCTGGTGTGGCCTGATCGCCGACGGTTACCATGTCGATGACGCGGCGCTGCGGATCGCGCTGCGCGCAAAAGCGGGGCCGGCGCGGATGTTCCTTGTCTCGGACGCGATGTCGACGGTCGGAACGGAGCTGCCGGGCTTTACGCTGAACGGACGTCAGATCTATCGCCGGGATGGTCGTTTGACCTTGGCTGACGGCACGCTTGCCGGTGCCGATATCGCGCTGATCGACGCTGTCCGTTATGTCCACAAGCAGCTTGGCTTGCCGCTGGACGAGGCCGTCCGGCTTGCCAGTATCTATCCGGCGCAGGCGGTGGGCGCATCAGATCTGGGGCATCTGCATCCCGGCGCGCGGGCGGATTTCGTTGCGGTTTCAGTGGATATTCGGGCGAAATCTGTCTGGGTCGCCGGGAAAGCCACGGCAACCTGAACATTGCGCTGCTGCTGCGGGGCTTCAGGCCAGTCGGTTCGGAATTCGGCCGGGAGACCGTACATATCGCAATCATATGGCGGGAATAGAATCTATATATTCGCCATATGGCGCCGCGCAATGCGATCCTGCCTGATGGGTTTTGCCGCGTTGCAGGCGGTCAGGGAGGAAAAGAAATGTTCAACAGACGCAATCTGCTTTCACTTGCGGCGGTGTCGGTGCTGGCCATCGGGGCGGGGCTGCCGGCATTCGCGCAGGACATCACCATCAAGTTCAGCCATGTCGTTGCGCCGGACACGCCGAAGGGCAAAGGCGCTGACAAGTTCAAGGAACTGGCCGAGCAATATACCGAAGGCAAGGTAAAGGTCGAAGTTTATCCGAACAGCCAGCTGTACAAGGACAAGGAAGAACTGGAGGCGCTGCAGCTCGGCTCGGTCCAGATGCTGGCGCCGTCGCTGGCGAAGTTCGGGCCCCTTGGTGTGCCGCAGTTCGAATTGTTCGACCTGCCCATGCTGTTCCAGAACCGCGACGAGCTGCGCAAGATAACCGAAGGCGAGGTAGGTCAGTCGCTTTTCGCAATGCTGCAGGACAAGGGCATCATTGGGCTGGCCTATTGGGATAATGGCTTCAAGATCATGACGGCGAACTCGCCCGTCGTCGTGCCCGACGATTTTCTGGGCCTGAAGATGCGCATCCAGTCCTCGAAGATCCTTGAGGAACAGATGAACGCATTGGGTGCTGTGCCGCAGGTCATGGCCTTTTCCGAGGTCTATCAGGGGCTGCAAACCGGCGTTGTGGACGGCACTGAAAACACCCCGTCGAACACCTATACCCAGCGTGTGAACGAGGTACAGAAATACGGAACCGTGTCCAACCACGGCTATATTGGCTATGCCGTCATCGTGAACAAGGACTTCTGGGACGGCCTGCCCGAAGACGTGCGCGGGCAGTTGGATCAGGCGATGGCCGAGGCAACGGAATATGCAAACTCTATCGCCGAGGAGGAAAACAAGGCCGCGCTGGAGGCGATGCGGGCGGCGGGCACGACCGAATTTCACGATCTGACCGACGAAGAGCGTGCCCAATGGGCAGAGGTCCTGCGCCCCGTGCACGACGAAATGGCTGACCGGATCGGCGCCGATCTGATTCAACAGGCCTATGACGCCATCGCGGCCAACTAGGTAAATCTCGCGCAAGAGGCGGCGGTAGCCACCTCTTGCAATGTCGTTCCTGCGTTCAGGCCGGCATCCGCCACATGCGGGGGCCGGACTCGTGAACGGAGCTGCCACGTGCGTCGACCGCGACCGTCACCGGCATGTCCTTCAGCGTGAATTCGTGAATCGCCTCCATGCCCAGATCCTCAAAGGCCAGAACACGCGCCTCGCGGATGGCCTTTGAGACCAGATAGGCGGCACCGCCCACGGCGATCAGGTAGGCCGCCTTGTTGCGGGCGATGGCCTCAACTGTGGCCGGGCCGCGTTCGGCCTTGCCCATCATCACCGCGACGCCCAGCCTTTCCAGCATCATGTCGCTGTAGCGGTCCATCCGCGTCGACGTGGTTGGCCCGGCCGGCCCGACGATTTCATCGCCGACCGGATCGACCGGGCCGACATAATAGATCGCGCGGTCGCGAAAGCTGACGGGCAGTTCTTCGCCCGCAGCCAGCATCTGTTCGATCCGGCGATGGGCAGCGTCGCGACCGGTCAGCAGGTGCCCGGACAGCAGCAAGGTTTCCCCCGGTTGCCAGCTTGCAATCTGGTCGCGGGTAAGGCTGTCGAGATCGACGCGGCGGGCATCTTTCCACGCATCGCCGAAATCAAGCTCTGGCCAATCGGAGAGGTCGGGCGCTTCCAGGCGGGCAGGGCCGCCGCCATCCAGCGAGAAATGCACATGCCGCGTTGCCGCGCAGTTCGGCACCAATGCCACCGGAAGCGAGGCCGCATGCGTCGGGAAGCTGCGCAGCTTCACATCCAGCACTGTCGTCTGCCCGCCCAGCCCCTGCGCGCCGATGCCAAGCGCATTGACGCGGTCGATGATTTCCAGCCGCAGCGCTTCCTCGGGCGTCTGCGGGCCGCGGGCGCGCAGGCCGGTGGCGTCGATCGGTTCATTCAGCGCCTGCTTGGCCATCACCATCGCCTTGTCCACGCTGCCGCCGATGCCGATGCCCAGAATACCGGGCGGGCACCAGCCTGCACCCATCTTCTCGACCGTCTCGACCACCCAATCCGCGACCGAGGCCGAAGGGTTCAGGACCGCGAACCTGGTCTTGTTCTCGGACCCGCCGCCCTTGGCCGAGACATCGAAATCCACCTTGTCGCCGGCCACCATCTCGACATGCAGCATCGCTGGCGCATTGTCGCCGGTATTGCCGCGCCGACCGAAGGGATCGGCCACCACCGAAGCGCGCAGCGGGTTGTCGGAATTGCGGTAAGCGCGGCGCACGGCGTCGTCCACGATGTCCTGCAGGGGGCGGCGCCAGTCCAGCTGCGCCTGAACGCCGATCCGGGCGGTGACGTTGACGACGCCGGTATCCTGACAGATGGGCCGCCGCCCAAGTGCTGCCATGCGCGAATTGACAAGGATCTGCGCCATGGCATCGCGGGCCGCAGCGCTTTGCTCGGTCCGCCAGGCGTTTGCCATGGCACGGATGAAGTCGGCCGGATGATAATAGGAAATGAACTGCAACGCGTCGGCAACGCTGTCGGTGACGTGGTCTTCGGTGATGGCGGGCATGGCTTATCCTTTGCGGATTGGCGATGTTTCGGGTGTGTCTTCGTTGATTGCGACCGCGCCGGTCCATGATCCATTCCGCGCCAGATCGCGCAGGATTTCGTTGGCGAGGTTTCGGATCAGGGACACAGCATTGGTCATCGGGCGTTCGGAGGAATGGGCAAGAAAGACCTGACGGCGCAGCGCGGGGACCATGTCCCAGGCGCGCAACTTGCCCTGTTGCGCCTCGGCGGCGATGGCGTTCTGCGGCAGGATGGAAAAGCCCATTCCTTCGCAGACGAGCGCCTTGATATTGGCATAGGAATCGACGTCGATCACGGCGTTCAATGCACGGCCATTCGCCGCCTGGGCCAGAAGGTCGCGCAATCCGTGGCCCTCGGCTGGAAGGATCAGCGGGGCCGCAATCGCATCCGCGAAATTGATGGCTCCGCCGGGTTCCGGCAGCATCTCATAAGGCGTGGGTTGCGCAGGCCCGAAGAATTGTAATGCCTCCTCCAGCACGGGTTCGGTCGTCACGCCCTGTTCATCGGCGGCGCCGTACAGAACCGCCAGATCGATGCGGGCATCGTGCAGCCATTCCAGAACAAAGCCGCTCATCGCTTCGGCAATGCGCAGGCGGATCTTCGGATAGCGCTGATGCGTGGCGGTAATCAGCGGTACGGCAAGGATCTGGGCGATGGTGCCGGGCAGGCCGATCCGGACATCGCCGCTGGGGTCTTTCAGATTGCCGCGGATCTCCTCCTCGGCGACGACAATCTGATCGAGGATCACGCGGGCATGGTGCAGCAGGGTCGTGCCCGCCTCGGTCGGTTCGACGCCGCGCGGGGTGCGAAACAAAAGCTCTGTCCCCAGATGCGCTTCCATGTTGCGGATATGCAGCGACAATGCGGGCTGCGCGACATTCAGAACGCCCGCCGCGCGGGTGATAGAGCCCTGTTCAACGATGGCCACGAAATAGCGAAGCTGCCTGAGGTCGATCATGTGTTCCGACGCCATACTGATGCGTTATAGAGATCATCCATAACATATATTTGATGTATTCCGAAATGGCGGTCAATCTGCCTGCATATTGATGCAGGAGGGGACGCCATGGCCTATCATCGCCCGGAAGACGAACATCAGGATATCCGCGATGCGGTTCGCGCGCTTTGCGCCGAGTTCCCCGAGGAATATCACCGCAAGATCGACGAGGCCCGTGCCTATCCCGAGGAATTTGTGGATGCGCTGACCCGTGCGGGCTGGATGGCGGCGCTGATCCCCGAGGAATATGGCGGGTCGGGCCTTGGCCTGACAGAGGCGTCCGTCATCATGGAAGAAATCAACCGTGCAGGCGGCAATTCCGGCGCTTGTCACGGACAGATGTACAATATGAACACGCTGGTCCGGCACGGCTCGGAAGAACAGCGCCAGCGCTACCTGCCAAAGATCGCCAAAGGTGAATTGCGCCTGCAAAGCATGGGCGTGACCGAGCCGACGACCGGCACCGACACCACGAAGATCAAGACGACCGCCGTGAAGAAGGGCGACCGCTATGTCATCAACGGCCAGAAGGTCTGGATCAGCCGGGTGCAGCATTCCGACCTGATGATCCTGCTGGCGCGCACGACGCCCCTGGCAGATGTGAAGAAGAAATCCGAGGGCATGTCGATCTTCCTTGTCGATATCAAGGACGCGATGAAGTCGGGGATGGAGGTCAAGCCGATTGCCAACATGGTCAATCACGAGACCAATGAACTGTTCTTCGACAATCTGGAAATCCCTGCCGAAAACCTGATCGGCGAGGAAGGGCAGGGCTTCAAATATATCCTGACCGGGCTGAACGCGGAACGCACGCTGATCGCGGCGGAATGCATCGGCGACGGCTACTGGTTCACCGACAAGGCGACTGCTTACGCGAATGAGCGCGTCGTGTTCGGCCGCCCGATCGGCCAGAACCAGGGCGTTCAATTCCCCATAGCCGAGGCCTTTATCGAGATCGAGGCCGCCAGCCTGATGCGGTGGGAGGCCTGCCGGCTGTATGACGCAGGCAAGCAATCCGGTGCGCAGGCGAACATGGCGAAATACCTTGCCGCCAAGGCCAGTTGGGAGGCCGCGAATGCCTGCATCCAGACCCATGGCGGCTTTGGTTTCGCCAATGAATACGATGTCGAACGCAAGTTCCGCGAAACCCGGCTGTATCAGGTCGCGCCGATCTCGACCAACCTGATCCTGTCATATGTGGCCGAGCATATGCTGGGCCTGCCGAGGTCATTCTGATGTCCGTGCTGCCTCTGGAAGGCCTGACCGTCGTCGCCATCGAACAGGCGGTCGCGGCCCCATTCACCACCTCGCGCCTTGCCGACGCTGGCGCGCGCGTCATCAAGATCGAACGGCCCGAGGGCGATTTCGCCCGTGGCTATGATGATGTGGCCAAGGGGCAGGCCAGCTATTTCGTCTGGCTGAACCGGGGCAAGGAAAGCCATGTGCTGAATCTCGCCTCGCCCGAGGGCAAGGCCGAACTCGCCGCGTTGCTGAACGGGGCCGATGTGCTGGTCCAGAACCTGAAGCCCGGCGCGCTTGCACGGCTGGGTTTCGGGTTCGCGCGACTGGCGGCGGAATGGCCGCGGCTGATTACGTGCTCGATCTCGGGCTATGGCGAGGGCGGGCCTATGGCGGATCGCAAGGCCTATGACCTGCTGATCCAGGCGGAATCCGGGCTGTGCTCGATCACCGGCGGGCCGGAGGAACCGGCGCGCGTCGGCGTCTCGCTGGTCGATATCGCCACCGGCGCCACCGCCCATGCCGCCATTCTGGAGGCGCTGATCCGGCGCGGGATCACGGGGCAGGGGGCGAATATCCAGGTCTCGATGTTCGACGTGATGGCCGATTGGCTGACCGTGCCGCTGCTGAACCACGAAGGCGGCAAGTCGCCCAAGCGCCTCGGTCTCGCGCATCCTTCGATCTCACCTTACAGCGTGTTCACCTGCAAGGACGGTGCGCAGATTCTGATCTCGGTTCAAAGCGACCGCGAGTTCGCCAAGCTGGCCGATATTTTCATCGGCCGCCCCGAATTGGCCCGCGATCCCCGCTTTGCGACCAACGTCGCCCGCGTCGCCAATCGGCCAGAAACCGATGCCGCCGTGGCAGAGGCCTTCGCGCGGATGACAGCGGATGAGGCGACCGAGGCGCTGATCGCGGCCGATGTGGCCTTTGCTGCGGTAAATGACATGGCCGGGCTGTCGCAGCATCCGCATCTGCGTCGGATCAGCGTTGAGACCCCGAACGGCCCGGTCAGCTACCCGGCCCCGGCGACCATCTTCGTCGGCGAGGAACGGCAATATGGCGCAGTGCCGGGTATCGGCGAAAAGGGGGGCGAGGCATGATTGACATCGAACATCTGCGCCAGTGGATCGGGAAAGAGGAAACGCAGTCCGAACTGCTGACCGAGGCGATGACGCAGCGGTTCATGGCAACCTTCGATCAGGGCGGCACGGTCAGCAATGGTGATGCCGCGCCGGTGATGATCCACCTTTGTCTGGCGCCGCCTGCCGCGCCGACCGCGCAACTTGGACCCGATGGCCACCCGGCGCGCGGCGGCTTTCTGCCGCCGGTTCCGCTGCCGCGCCGGATGTGGGCGGGCGGTGCCTTCACCTTCCATGACGTGATCCGCGTGGGCGAGATGGTCTCGCGGCACTCGACGATCCGCGAGGTGACGATGAAAGAGGGACGGACCGGCACGCTTTGCTTTGTGACGGTCGATCATCGCATTGAAAGCGACGGCCGGCTGGTGATCGAGGAGCGGCAGGATATCGTTTACCGTGGCGTGGACGCCCGAGGCGCCGCGAAGGGGACGCCCGAACCCGCCGCGCCGGGCCCGCATCGCGTGGTCGTCACCTCTTCTGCGCCGCTGCTGTTTCGCTATTCCGCGCTGACCTTTAACGGGCACCGCATCCATTACGACAGCCCCTATGTCCGCGAGGAAGAACACTATCCCGGCCTGATCGTCCACGGCCCGATGCAGGCGACGATGCTGATGCAATATGCCGAGCAGCTGCACGGCAGGCCGCCCGCGCGGTTCGACTTCCGCTCGCTTTCGCCGCTGTTCGACATTGCCGATTTCACCCTGAATGCCGAGGAAGATGGTGACGGGCTGCGGCTTTGGACCAGCTATGTGGATGGCCCCGTGGCGATGGAGGCGCGGGCGGCATGGTAGATATATCCGCCATCCGCGCGCCGCTTTTCGTGCCCGCAAACCGCCCGGAACGTTTCGAAAAGGCGGCGGCGTCGGGAACCGACGCGGTCATCCTCGATCTGGAAGATGCCGTTGCCGCCGACGCCAAGGACGCCGCGCGTCAGGCGCTGCGCAAGGACTTCACCGACCTGCCGGTTATTGTGCGGATCAACGCCATCGGCACGCCACCCCATGCGGCAGATCTTCAGGCCATCGCCGCCCTGCGTCCCGCCGCGGTGATCCTGCCCAAGGCCGAGGATGCGGTCAGCGTTCAGCATGTGGCAGAAGCCGCAGGCGTCCCGGTGATCGCGTTGATCGAATCTGCCCATGGTCTTGCCAATTCCCGGCAGATCGCGGCGACGCCGGGGGTCGTTCGCCTTGCCTTTGGCTCGATCGATTTCTGCGCCGATCTCGGCTGCAACCATCTGCGCGACGTGCTGTTGCCGGCGCGGTTTGAACTTGTATTGGCCTCGCGCCTTGCCGGGATCGCGGCACCTATCGACGGGGTGACGGCGCAGCTTGATGACCCCGAAGTCACCCGCGATGATGCAGCCCATGCCCGCGCGCTTGGGATGACCGGAAAACTGTGCATCCACCCCAAACAGATACCCGAGGTGATGCGCGCCTTCGCCCCAAGTGCCGCAGAAATTGACTGGGCACGGCGCGTTGTTGCCTCGGGCGATGGGGCGGTGTCAGTCGATGGGGCCATGGTCGATGAACCTGTCCGCATCCGTGCCCGCGCGATTCTGGCGCAGGTGCGGGAATGAGCCAGCCGCAACTTATCCTGATCCCCGGCCTGTTGAATGACGCGGAACTTTGGCGCGATCAGGTGGCGGATCTGGCCTGCGTCGCCCGGCCCGTGGTTGCCGACATTACCCAAGGCGAGACGCTGGCCGCGCTTGCGCAGGACGTGCTGGCCATTGCCGAGCCGCGCTTTGCCCTTGCCGGCTTCTCGCTGGGCGGCATCGTCGCGCAGGAAATCATGCGCATCGCGCCCGAAAGGGTAGATCATCTGGCGCTGCTGGACACGACCATGCTGCCGGACGCGCCCGAACGCGAGGCGGAACGCCGAAGGCTGGTCGCGCAGGCAGGAAATCGGGGTAAATTCCACGGCTTCGGGGAAAAACTGCTGCAAACCTATCTCGCGCCGGAGAACCTGCAGAATGCCGATATGGCCGAGCGGGTGCGCGGCATGACAGAGCGTCTCGGGCCCGAGGTCTTCATCCGTCAAAGCCTGATCGACCGTCCCGACAGCCGAAGCAGCCTGCGCCAAATCGTCTGCCCGACGCTGGTGCTGTGCGGGTCAGAGGATGTGCTGACGCCACCCGACCTGCACCGTAAGATGGCGGTCGAGATCCCGAATTCGCAGTTGGTGATCGTCCCGGACAGCGGACACCTGACCCCAATCGAGCGACCGGATGCGGTTAGCGGTGCCTTGCGGTTGTTGCTGGCGCGCAAATGACCAAGCCGAAACAGGAAAGCGGCGCGTCAGGATCCAGTGCAGTAAAACATTTCATTTGAGACAGCCTGAAGCCGACGCCGCGGCGGATCTGGCATTGTGAGGTGCCGGTCCTCAGCGCATCTCATCATGGATGGGCGCATCTTCATGGGGTCAGGTCTGTGTACCCTTCCGAAGCGGGCGGACATAGGAAAGCCATTCGCGCAGGGCCGCGGGTTGCACCGGCTTTCGCAGCAAAGAAATGTCCTGCATCTGGGCAAGATCGGCGACCTCGTCGCTGCGGTTCGCGGTGACCAGCAAGGCGCGGATGTCGCCGTATCGCGCGCGCAGCTTGGCGATGGTTTCAATGCCAGTCTTGCCGTGGTCCAACTGATAATCCGCGATGATTGCGTCCGGGGTCTCGCCGATTTCCTCGATCAACTCGACGGCAACATCAAAATCCGAGGCCGGCAAGGGACTGATGCCCCATTGGTCAAGCAGCAGAACCATTGCGTCCAGTACCGCAGGTTCATTCTCGACCACGAGGACGATCATGTCAGAAAAGGGTCGGGCGGCCGTTTCGTCAATCGCGTGATCATGCTGGTCGATCTGGGGCAGGGGGGCTTGGTCAAGCGTCAGGCGGAAAACGGTTCCGCGCCCCTCCCAACTGTCCAATGAAAGTTGATGGTCCAGCAGCATGGCCGCGCGTTTGACGATGGACAGACCCAGACCCATTCCGGCAGTCTGAGCCATTCCGGTGTCAAGACGATGAAATTCCTCGAAAATTGCCTCGCGTTCTGAAACCGGGATGCCGGGGCCGGTGTCCCAGACCTCGATGCGTATCTGTCCATTGGGCAGATGACGCGCGCCGAACAAAACCTTGCCTCGTGCGGTATAAGTAATGGCGTTGACCACAAGGTTCTGGATCACCCGCTGCAGATAGCCGGGATCGCTGAGGACGATGGCACGGGTCGGAACGACGCGGAGCGAAATCCCCTTGCGTGCTGCGGTTTCGCGATAATCGGCGGCTATGCTGGCAAAAAGCGCGCCGAGGTCGATCCGGCTGTGCTGAACATTCGTCGCGCCCTCCAGTCGCGAGATATCCAGCAGCGCGTGCAGGATCGCCTCGACCGAGGAAAAGGCGCTTTCGATGCGCTGCATCAGCATCGCTTCGCGTGCCGGCAATGCGTCGGGCTGGACCGAGGCCATGAACAGCTTGGCCGCATTCAGCGGTTGCAGCAGGTCATGGCTGGCGGCGGCGAGGAAGCGGGTCTTGGCCTGATTGGCCCGCAGTGCCTCATCTCGGGCCGATCTCATCTCCAGCGTGCGCCGGCGGACGCGCGCCTCCAGCGTTTCGTTGGTCTTGGCAAGGGCCGTCTGCGCCCGGCGTTCGCCTGTCACGTCGGAAAAGCTGACCACGAAGCCGCCGTTTGGCATGGCACGCATGGCCAGGGTCAGATGATGACCGCCACGGGTCAAAAGCTCGTCCCGCAGCGGGCGTTGAGATTCCTGATTGTTCACCCATTGCATGATCCGGTCGATCTTCTCGACACGCTGAAACACGCCATGCTTGCGAAGGATTTCGACCAGCTGATGAAAATCGGCGCCGACCTGCATGATCTCGGCGGGCAGCGGCAGCAGATCCAGCAGGCGGATATTCCACGCAAGAAGCAACCGGTTCGCGTCGAAGGTGGCGACGCCTTGGTCGAGGTGATCCAGCGTGGCGCGGACAAGCTGGCTTTGCGCATCGAGCAGCTTGTCGCGTTCCAGCCTTTCGCGACGGACGGTGACGGTGACCTCTGTCTGAAGGATGGCCGTGCCACCGTTCGAGGTTGGCCTTTCCGAGACCTGAATCCAGCGGTCGCCCGTCAGTTCCAGAATGAATCCCACCTGCAATTCCAGATGCCGCGCGCGGCGCTCGGCCAGCCATTCGCCGCGCGACTTGCCCTCGCTGGGAAGAAGCGCTGACGATTGCGAGACAAGACTGAAATAGTCATCCAGAAGCAGGCCGGGCGTGACCTTTTGACGAATGTCCGGGAACAGCCGGGCAAAGCGGCTGTTCGACATGATCAGGCGGTTGTCATGGCCGAACAGCGCAAAGCCTTCGCGCACCGCCTCCAGCGCGTCGGCCAGGTCGGCGCGGGCGCTTTCGGCCTCGTGCCGCGCGCGGTCCAGGCGCGAACGCGACTGGTTCAACTGGTCCATCGCCTGTTCAAGATCATGCGTGCGTGCGCGGACCTTGGCTTCCAGTGCGGCGGCCGTATGGAAGTAGTTATAGGCGGTGTCGGCGCTGGCGGACTCAACCCGTTTCATCAGCGCGGTGACGATCTGGCTGAGCTTTTCCAGCTTGCGTTCCGGGCTGTCGTCGGGGCGCAGCAGCTTTCTATGCATCGCCGTCCTCATCCGCGAAGATCGCGACGCCGGTGAAGGTCTGGTTCACATGCATGGCGCCGTGCTGTTCGCCGTAGGTATTGAACCCGAGAACACGATAGCGCCGCATCAGGTCCGACATTTCCGCGACCCGCTGGGATGAGGTGATCTCGATCTTACGCAGCACGCAATCGAAACCGATCATCGCTTCGGGCCTGCGGCCATCGACGATACGCGCCAGCGATTCTTCCAGATGGTGCAGCAGGTCGTGCCGTTCGGCCATGGTCAGCACCAGCCCCTGATCCACGGCCGAGAAAAAGCGGATCTCGCCGTTCTCCTCGATCTTCTGGATCGCCCTGACGTGATAGTCGCCGCCCGCCTGAACCAGAACCGGGTGGGATGCGAAGTGGAACGGCGAAAGCTGGCTGGTCGAGTTTCCGATCAGGCGCGCATATTCCTCAGCGGCGGGTTCGTCGTTGATGCGCGACACCACGCGCGCCGCAGGATCGGCTTCGGTCACCACCATCCGGGTCGGTCCGGGCGAGAAATTCTCGATACGAAAAACCTGGATCGGCAGGCGAGACCGGACAAGCGTCAGGATCGAGATGTTCTTGTGGAATGCGCCGTCCCAAAGCAGCCGGGTTTCCGAAAATTCCAGCCCGTCGCCGGCCGAGCCGCCGAAATGGGCGATATCGCCTAGACTGGGGCTGACCGCGCTGATGACGCGGTCCTCGTGTCGCGCCAGCCCGTCATTCAGCAGGAAGGCGAAACGGTGGGGCAGGGTGGCGGGGTTGCCCTGTTCCGCCGCGATCAGGTCCAGCACCTTGCCGGCCAACTGGTCGGGCGCCTCTTCCGGGTCGATGCAGGTTGCGCTGACCGAGAAGTTCTCTGCCGAAAAAGCAACCGCTACGACCGAATTGTCGCGCATGCCTGCGGGTGTGATTTCGCCCGCCGTCGTGCAGCCGATGATCAGCGTGTCAGGGAAGGCCTGCGTGGCGGCTGCGGCAAATTCGGGGCGGGCATATTCCGGTGACAGGAACAGGCACAGCAGCGCAAGCTTCCGCCCCCCGATACCGTCGGCGATCTCGCTTATTGCCTGCGTGGGATCCGGCGCGGCGGACCAGCTGCGCAGGATGATCTGGCCGGTGTGACCGCTCATGCGATGCCCTGACCCCTCCCCTGATCGCAGCATTTTCGCGATGTTAGGCCCGGTGATGCGCTGATGGCAAGCCGGGCCTATTCGGGCAGGATCGTATCGAACCTGACGCTTTGGGCCAGCGAAACCGCATGGGTGCGTGAATGGGCATGCATCTTGCGCAGGATCGCGGTCACATGTGCCTTCACCGTCGTTTCGGCAATATCCAGTTCGAAGGCGATCTGCTTGTTCATCTTGCCCATGCAGATCATGTGAAGGATCGTGCCCTGCTGCGGTGTCAGGGTCTTCATCCGCGCGATGACGCTGTCGACGTCGCCAGAGGCTGGGGGTGCGTGATTGGGGTCCGTCTCCAGCACGCCCTTCGAAAGGACTGTGCCGATGGCGGCAACGATCTGTTCCCGTGAGCTGTGCTTGGGGACAAAGCCGATTGCGCCGGCGGCCTTGACCGCATCGACCACCGGTTGATCCGACAGGGAGGAGACGACGATTACAGGCGTCTCTCCGACCATGGACTTGACGCGGATCAGCCCGTCGACCCCCTTCACGTCGGGCAGGTTCAGATCGAGCACCAGAAGATCAAACCGCGCGCCTTTCGCGATCAGGTCAAGCGCGGCAGACAGGCGGTGGGCAACGCTGATCGAATGGTCCGGGAACGCATCCGCAATTGTCATCTGCATGGCATCGAGAAACAGCGGGTGATCGTCGACAAGCAAGATCAGAGGGCCGTTATTGGCCGCGCCAACCTCGCCGTTGGATTCGAGTATTTGACCAGAACGCTGTGACATGTGCCCTCTTTTTGGTCACCCTAACTGATTGCCCGCAATTCCATCAGTTATTTGTGGATCAGTTTTCAGGACTCCGACACTCGACCAAGGTCGCATATGTCCGGCCACGATTTTGCGCCAACCTTTCCCTGGATGATTGCGACAGGGCGGCAAGCAAGCCGCGGCCTGCGATAAAGGGAGGAAACCAGCATGAATGTTCAGCCACGGAACAATCTGAGCGACGCGTTGAGCGTCAGCCATCTCGGCATCGAATTTCCGTACAAGGCCCGCTACGGCAACTACATCAACGGCGAATTCGTCGAGCCGAAATCCGGTCAGTATTTCGAGAACACGACCCCGATCAACAATGAGGTGATCTGCGAGGTCGCCCGTTCCAACGCCGATGACATCGAAGCGGCGCTGGATGCTGCCCATGCCGCCAAGGCCGCGTGGGGCCGCACCTCGCCGGCCGAGCGTGGCGTCATCCTGAACCAGATCGCCGATGTGATGGCGGCAAATCACAACCTGCTCGCCGCAGCCGAGACGCTGGACAATGGCAAGCCGATCCGGGAATCGATCAATGCCGATGTTGCACTGGCGATTGACCATTTCCGCTATTTCGGCGGCGTGATCCGCGCGGAAGAGGGCGGTATCTCGGAAATCGACGCAAACACCTATGCCTATCATTTCCACGAACCGCTGGGCGTTGTCGGCCAGATCATTCCGTGGAACTTCCCGCTGCTGATGGCGACCTGGAAACTGGCGCCTGCGCTGGCGGCGGGGAACTGCGTGGTGCTGAAACCGGCCGAACAGACCCCGGCCAGTATTCTGGTGCTGATGGAACTGATCGGCCACCTGCTGCCGCCGGGCGTGCTGAACGTGGTGAACGGCTTCGGTCTGGAGGCGGGCAAGCCGCTGGCGTCGTCACCCCGCATCGCCAAGATCGCCTTTACCGGCGAGACCACGACCGGCCGGCTGATCATGCAATATGCAGCCGAGAACCTGATCCCGGTGACGCTGGAACTGGGCGGCAAATCCCCGAACATCTTCTTCGAGGATGTGATGTCTGCCGATGACGCCTTCTTCGACAAGGCGCTGGAAGGCTTCACCATGTTCGCGCTGAACCAGGGCGAGGTCTGCACATGTCCGTCGCGGGCGCTGGTGCAGGAAAGCATCGCCGATCAGTTCCTGGAACGCGCGATCGAGCGCGTGAACGCGATCGTGCAGGGCAATCCGCTGGATCCGGCCACGATGATCGGCGCGCAGGCCTCGACCGAGCAGATGGAGAAGATCGGCTCTTACCTGAAGCTTGGCCGTGACGAAGGTGCGCAAGTTCTGGCCGGCGGAAGCCTGGGCAAGGTGGAAGGGATCGACAATGGCAACTACATCCAGCCGACGGTCTTCCGGGGCAACAACAAGATGCGCATCTTCCAAGAGGAGATATTCGGCCCGGTCCTGTCGGTAACGACCTTCAAGGATGAAGAAGAGGCGCTGCAGATCGCCAATGACACGCTTTACGGTCTGGGCGCCGGGGTGTGGACCCGCGACGGCAACCGCGCATTCCGCACCGGCCGCGCCATTCAGGCGGGTCGCGTCTGGACCAACTGCTACCATGCCTATCCGGCCCATGCGGCCTTTGGCGGCTACAAGCAGTCGGGCATCGGGCGTGAAAACCACAAGATGATGCTGTCGCATTACCGCCAGACCAAGAACCTGCTGGTCAGCTACGATCCCAACAAGCTGGGCTTCTTCTGATCGCAACCGGCCGCCAGCGGCCAGCCGCCCGAGGTACTCCCTGCCTCGGGCGGCGAAATTCATCGAGGAGGAGGTCCGATGGCGCGCGAGCAGGATGAAATGAAGCTTGATGCCACCCAGGCCGCGCTGGATTTGCTGCGTGACATCCAGTCGGTGCACGGGCCGCGTTTGCTGTTCCACCAGTCCGGCGGCTGCTGCGACGGCTCTGCCCCGATGCTGTTCGCCGAAGGGGATTATCGCATCGGCGACAGCGACGTGAAGATTGGCGAGATCGGTGGCGTTCCCTTCTACATGAACGCCGACCAGTATGAGCGTTGGAAGCACACCAATCTTCTCATCGACGCGGGCGCCGGACGCGGCGGGACTTTCTCGCTGGACAATGGGACCGGACGGCGGTTTCTGACATGTTCAGACGTTTGTACGCGATGAAATGGGACGCCTGACCGCAGCATTTGCTCTGGCTTTCTATCTGCTGACCGGCATGTCGGCGCAGGCCGAAATCCTGCCCGCCGAAGACATCGCCGCGCGCATCGACCCCCCGTATTTTCTTGGCGACGAGATCGCCCCAGGCATCTGGCAGTTGACCGGGCTGGACAAGGTGCGGGCCGGCACCGTCATCCAGTCCGAGGCATTGGCCCCTTTGCCGGGCTTTTCGGGTGCCGCGATCAATACCCTGATCGTGATGGGGAATGACGGCACTTTCCTGCAGGTCGAACTGCTTGACCATAACGAGCCGATCTTTGTTTCAGGCCTGGGTCAGGCGCCATTTGACGACTTCATTGCGCAATATGTCGGGCGCTCGGTCACGGATCGTTTCAGCATCGGCACCCCGGCCCCCGGCGTGCAGGAACTGGACGGCGTGGCCAAGGCCACGGCCTCGGTCAGGATTGCCCACGAAAGCATCCTTGCCGCCGCGCTGGAGGTGGCGCGGGATTCGATTTCGGGGCTGGACAGGCCACCCGCCGCAAGCCCCGACCCCGATTATCGCGAACAGCTGAGCTGGCAGGATCTTCTGGATCAGGGGCTGGTCGGCAGGCTTCGCGTGACAAATGCGGAAATCGACGCAGCTTTCGCGGGTACCGTCTGGGCTAATGACGACCCCGAAGCGTCCGCCGATCCCGAGGGCATCTATCTGGACCTCTACCTTGTGGATCTCGGCCCGCCCAGCATCGCCGCGGCAGTGCTGAGCGATGAGGGGCAGGCGCGTCTTGATGCGTTCCGCGAGATCTCCCCGGATGCCGAGCCGTTGCTGCTGATCGATGCCGGGCGGCACGGATTGGTGGGCGAGGACTTCGTGCGCAATACCGCACCCGCTTTGATCGGGCTGATGCAGGACGGATTCCCGTTGGAGCTTCGCGACAGCGACCTTCTGTTCACGCTGAAACCGGACCTGCCGCAGGGCGCGGCGATGATCCTGCGAACCGACCGCCGGCTGGGCTTTGACCCGGCGCGCGAATATCAACTGACGGTGCTGGCCGAACGCGAACATGGCGTCTTCCAGCCAGAGACCGGCACCCAGGAACTGCGCCTTTCCCACGCAACGGATGCGCGCTTTTTCCTGCGCCCTGTGGAGGCGGTCAAGATGTCGCCGCTTCAGGCCACCCTGCTTGCCCGCTGGCCGGATCTTGTGGCCCTGGCCGCGTTCTGTGGGCTGACGCTGACCCTTTTGCTGCGCCAATCAGCCACAGCGGGCAGCCGGCATTTCGGGGCGATCCGGCTGGCGGTTCTTGCCGTGACCCTGGTTTTCGTCGGCTGGTGGGGGCAGGGGCAGCTTTCGGTCGTCACCGTCACCGGGACGCTGCGTGCGGGGCTGCAAGGGCAATCGCTGGGCTTTCTGCTGTATGATCCGTTCTCGCTGATGCTCTGGGGTGTGGCGCTCGCCTCGGTCCTCGTTTGGGGGAGGGGGTGGTTCTGCGGCTGGATGTGCCCGTTCGGTGCCCTGCAGGAACTGACTCATGCGGCGGGTCGGCGGCTGGGCCTGCGTCCGCTGGTGGTGCCGGATCGTCTGGATCGGCAGCTGCGCCGGATCAAGTATCTGGTGCTTGCCCTATTGGTCGTATCCGCCTTTGCCGCGCCCGGCCTGTCCGACAGCCTGAACGAGGTCGAGCCGTTCAAGACCGCCGTCACCACCTATTTCCTGCGCGACTGGTTCTATGTCGCCTATGCGCTGTTCTGGATCGTCGCCGGCCTGTTCCTGTTCAAAAGCTTCTGCCGCTATGTCTGCCCGCTGGGTGCCTTCTTCGCGCTGACGGATGGGCTGCGCTTCGCGGACAATATTCCACGGCGCGCCGAATGCGGCAGCCCGTGCCAGCTTTGCCGGGTGCGCTGCAAATATGGTGCCATCCGCAAGAGCGGCGAAATCAGCTATGATGAGTGCTTCCAGTGCCTCGAATGCGTACAGATCCATGACGACGCGACGACCTGCGTGCCGCTTGTGCTGGCGGCGCGGAAGGGCGCGCGCAAGGTGGCGGCATGAAGCGGCGGCGCTTTCTGGCCATAGCGGCGGCGGCGTCATTGGCAGGCCCTGCGGCCGCTGCGCCGGTCCGCTGGGACGGGCTGGCCTTTGGCGGTGACGTTTCGGTCACGATCCGGGGTGGACGCGCGGCGGATGCGGCATTGCGCGCTGTCGTGGGCGATATCCGGCGGATCGAACGCAAGTTTTCGCTGTTCGATCCCGACAGTGACCTCAGCCGGCTGAACCGCACTGGGGCGATATCGATGGATGCCGATTGGCGCGTGATCGTGCAGCATGTCGACAATCTGCATCGCGCCACTGACGGGATTTTCGATCCCACGGTGCAGCCGCTCTGGCGGCTCATGGCATCGACTTCGGGAACGCCCGGCGAAGCGGCATGGCGAGAGGCCAAGGCATTGCTGGGATGGAACAGGGTTCGCCATGTTGGCGGGCGTCTGCAACTGGATCGCGGTCAGGCGCTGACGCTGAACGGCATTGCGCAGGGCTTTGCCAGCGACCTGATCGCCGAGCGGCTGCACCTTGCCGGCTTCGACGAGGTGCTGGTTGATCTGGGCGAGTTCCGGGCCGGTCGTGCAGGCCAGTGGCGGGTCGGGATCGACGGGCTGCCGGACCGGATGGCACTGCGCAACAGCGCGCTTGCGATCAGCGCCCCGGGGGCGATGCGGTTTGGCGCGGACGTGGCCGCAGGACATATCTTCGATGCGACCGGGCCCGCCCCGCGTCCGGCACGCTGGCGCCTTGCCGCTGTGCATGCAGGCAGCGCCGCCGTGGCAGATGGGCTGTCGACAGGTTTCGCACTGATGGAAGCGGACGCAATCCGCCGGGCCATGATCGGGACATGCCGGCAGGTCCTGCTGGTTTCGGCGGATGGGGACGAGCTGCGGCTGGACGCCGCGACGCCTGCCTGACTAACGCTCAGGCTCTGTATAGGTCGCGCCGTAATCAGCGAAGATCTTGGCCATCCGGCCGTCTGCGATGGCCGCGCCGATGGCGTCGTCGACGCTATAGGCCAGATCGCGATAGGCCTGATGGACGGCGACGCCCAGGGTCCAGGATCCCATGCTGAAACCGGGTATGGGTTCGGCCGAAACCGGGTATTCGGAGCCAGCGGCATATTCCAGTTGCACCCTTGGTCCCATCGCGGCCGCAACCCCGTCCTGGCCGATCTCTCCCACCGCCGCAACCGGATCGGGGACATGGACGATGTTCGGCCTGACCTGCCCGCCAAATGCGCCCGACAGGAAGAAATCGCTGATACTGTCATTTTCGACCGCGACCTTGTCGAAACGGAAATAGGCGGGGGTCGGCGGCGTGTCAGGATAGATTGCCGGATCATAGGCGATTGCGATGCGTTCCTCGAAATACTGGCCGGTGATGACGACCATCTCGTTCCGGCAGGCGAAGTCGATATTGTAGGGTACATGCATCAGCACGTTGACGATGGGCGCGCCAAGCTTCGAATGCTGCCAGAGATAGGTGCGCATATCGTTGTCGACATTCTCGCCCGCCTGAACCAGTTCGAAGCGCGCCTCCAGCCCCATCTCGGCGGCGATGATCTGGCCCAGATCCACGTCGATGCCAGCCGGCGCGCCATCTTTCAGGAAAGAGAAGGGCGGAAAATCCTCGTAGACGCCGAAGGTCATATAGCCCTGATCGAAAATCTGATCGAGCTCCTGCCCGACGATGTCGCGCCCGGTATTCTGCGGCGGTGGCGGCGCGTCGAGGCCGCTGGGGATGTTTTCGCATTTCGCCAATGCCGGAGCGGCGGCAAGGCACAGCCATGCCGCCGCACTGATGGCTGCCCCTCGGATGATGCCCGATATCAATTTGCCGCCGACAGGCCGATGGTCAGGGTCTCGGCAGCCGCACGATGGGCGGGTGCGTCGCCCGTCAGCGCATTCGCCGCGCGCAGCGCGATGCTGTCGGTGCGCCCCTCGCCGTATGCCGTCGGGATCTCGGCCGACATGGTCGAAAGCTCGTCGCGGATCGTCGCCGTCTCGTCGGTGAATTGTGCTGCATCCCCGCCGCCCTGCACCTCGGTTCCGATTTCGGCCAGCCGGTCGCGGATCTCGGTCAGGCGCGCGTTCAGGCTGTCATAGGCGCCATCCTCGGGCCGGCTTTCGACATAGGTCTTGATCGCCCATGCCGCCTTTTCGTCCAGCACCTCGCCAAAGCCCGGCATCTTGGTGGTGCCGTCCTGCGTATAGCCGTTGATGAAGCGTTCCAGATACCATTCATCGCCGAATTCGTTCGGCTCAAGATAGCGCAGGTCGGGGGCCAGGCCACCCGACACGGCGCCCAGCCCATGACAGCGCGCGCAGTTCTGGGTGTATCCGGATTCGCCCACCGCGACGACCTGCTGCCACACATCGTCCTCGGCTTCGCGATAGGGGTTTTCCATCAGCCATTCCCCGCCTGCGCTTTCCAGATCGGGCAGCGCATCGGTATTGACCGGCTGCGGCGCGACATCGCCATGTGCGAAGGCGGCACCGGCAAGGCCGATCAGGATGACGGGAAGAAGTCGCTTGCTGTGGTGCAGTCCGGTCATGGTGGCTCTCCTGCTTGTGCTTGCTGTCTGCGTCGGCCGGCGCGCTGCCGGTCCGGTTTTCTTCCCCAGAGCTTCGTGGCTGAGACACCCGAGGCGCAATGCGACCTTCGGACAGGTTGGCCGTTTTCGGTATCCGACCTTGGTCGAATATGGCCGCAGCGACACTTTGCTAACCTGCTGACAGCAGAGGGAAAGGACGTTCCGGCGTGAAACTGTATCCGATCATCATTTTCGCAGCCGCCGCCACGCCTGCCGCCGCGGTCGAGGTCAATGTCATCTATCTGGAACGCCAAACGGTGCGGCCGCCCGTGCTGTCCAACCTGGACGAACGCCCCGAGGATCTGGGCATTGCCGGCGCGCGGCTTGCGGTCGAGGACAATTCCAGTTCCGGCAAGTTTCTTGGCCATGACTATCGGCTGGACGTCCTGCAAGTCGCGCCAGAGGACGCATTTGATCCCACGCTGCTGGGTGACGCGGACCTGATCATCGCCGATGCGCCGCCTGCCGACCTGAACGCGCTGGCGGATGCCAGGCCCGATGCGCTGATCTTCAACGCCACCAGTTCCGACAATGGCCTTCGGGCGGGTGGTTGCCGGGTGAACCTGCTGCACGCGACGCCTTCGGACGCCATGCTGGCCGATGCGCTTGGCCAGTTCGTCGCCAGCCGCCGCTGGGAAGACCTCGCCATGATCGTCGGGCCACGCGACGGCGATGCCGCCCTTGCCGAGACCTATCGGCAGTCGCTGGCAAAGTTCGGCGCGGCCATCGACAGCGAGAAGGTCTGGCCCTTCGATGCCGACCTGCGCCGGTCGGCCGGGGCCGAGGTGCCGCTGTTCACGCAGGAGTTGGGCGATTACGACCTGCTGCTGATCGCTGACGGCACCGATGATTTCGCCCGCTACGTTCCCTTTAACACCTGGCTTCCGCGCCCGGTCGCGGGTGGGGCGGGCCTGCAGGCGAAGGGCTGGGCGCCGGTGGTCGAACAGGCGGGTGCTGCGCAGTTGCAAAGCCGTTTCGTGGAACTGGCAGGCCGCGACATGGCGCCCGAGGATTTCGGCGCCTGGGTCGCCATGCGCAGCATTGGCGAGGCTGTCACGCGCACGGGCAAGGCCGATGCCGCCAGTATCCGCGCCCATGTCCTGTCGGATGAATTCGAACTCGCCGCATTTCTGGGTCGCCCGCTCAGCTATCGCGGGTGGGACGGCCAGCTTCGCCAGCCGATCCCGCTGGTGACGGCAGAGGCCCTTGTCGCGCAGGCCCCGCTGGAAGGGTTCCTGCACGAGGTGAACGAAATGGATACGCTTGGCGTCGATCGCCGCGAAAGCGAATGCCGGGCTTTTGACGGAGGATGACCATGCGCCCCATTCTTGCCGCCCTGACGCTGACCACCTTTCTGACGCCCGCAATGGCGGATGAGATCTGGGTGACCAACGAAAAGGACGATACCGTCAGCGTGATCGACGTCGCCACGCAGGAGGTCATCCAGACCTACCCGACGGGAGAGCGTCCGCGCGGACTGACCTTCGCGCAGGATCATTCCGTTCTGTATATCTGCGCATCCGACAGCGACACCGTGCAGGTCATGGACCCCGATACAGGTGAGATCCTGCACGAGCTGCCCTCGGGCGAGGATCCCGAACAGTTCGTCCTGCATCCCGACAATCGGCACCTTTATATCGCCAATGAAGATGATGCGATCACCACCGTCGTCGATACCGAAACGCGCAGTGTGGTCGCGCAGATCGACGTGGGGATCGAGCCCGAGGGGATGGCGATTTCGCCCGATGGGAAGGTCCAGATCACCACTTCGGAAACGACCAATATGGCGCATTGGATCGACACCGAAACGAACCAGATCTTCGCCAACACGCTGGTCGATGCCCGCCCGCGCGATGCCGAATTCGCCAAGGACGGGGCCGAGCTTTGGGTTTCGGCGGAAATCGGCGGCACGGTGTCTGTCTTCAATACCGCCGATCAATCCGAGATCACCAAGATCGCTTTCGAGATCACCGGCGTCCATCCCGACAAGATCCAGCCCGTGGGCATGCGGATGACACCCGACCAGAAAACGATGTTCATCGCGCTTGGCCCCGCCAACCACATCGCCGTGGTCGATGCCGAAACCTACGCGGTGCGCGATTACATCCTTGTCGGGCGGCGCGTCTGGCACATGGATTTCTCGCCCGACAACAGCCTGCTGTTCACCACCAATGGTGTGTCCGGTGATGTCACTGTCATCGACGTGGCATCGGAAAAAGCGCTGAAGACGATCAAGGTCGGGCGCTTTCCCTGGGGTGCCGCGGCGCGTCCCGCCAGCAACTGACGGAGGAAAATCATGCTGAAACCGATGACCGCCATGGGCCTGGCGCTTTGCCTTGCCTTGCCCGCCGCCGCGCAGGATGCCGATGATGACGACGCTCTGCCGGCGGGTCTTCTGGCGGGACCGAACAAGCAGGATCTGCCCGAGATCATCCTGTCGGTCGGCGAACCGCTGGGCGAGCCATGGGCGCTGAAATCTGGCGGCTATTACGAGGTCGAGATCACCTCGGACGGATCGGGAGAGATTGCCCTTGCCGGGGCCGCCTTCCTGCGCGCCATCTGGATCGACGAGATCGTCATCGAGGGGCTGGAGATCCGGCCGTTTGGCCTCGACAGTCTGGAATTCGACGAGGCCGGGACGATGGAGATCGGCTTTGTCGCCATCAAGCCCGGCAGCTATGAACTGGCGGTGCCGAACGGTGGCGAGACGCAGCGGCTTCAGATCGTGATCGAATAGGCGATGTCCGGGCTGAACATCGCCGATGTCAGCTTTGACTATGGCGCCAAGCGCGCGCTGGATGGGGTCAGCCTTACGGCTGAACCCGGCCGGTTCACGGCGCTGCTGGGGCCGAACGGTGCCGGGAAATCGACGCTTTTCGCGCTGATCAGCGGTCTGATCGCAACGCGGCGGGGTAGGGTGCTGGTCGAGGGCTTCGACATCGCCACCAATCCACGCGCGGCGCTGAGCCGGCTGGGCATCGTGTTTCAGGCGCAGACTTTGGATCTGGATCTGACGGTGCGCCATAACCTGCGCTATTTCGGCGCGCTGCACGGCATGTCCGGCAAAGAACTGGACCACCGCATCGACGCCGCAATGGACCGGCTGGACATGCGCGACCGTCTGGCCGAGCGCGCGGCCGAGTTGAATGGCGGTCATCGCCGCCGGATGGAGATCGCCCGCGCGCTTCTGCACCGGCCCTCGGTTCTGGTGCTGGACGAGCCGACCGTGGGGCTGGATGTGGCCTCGCGCATGGCGATAACCCGGCATGTCCATGACCTTGCGGCGGATGAAGGGCTGGCCGTCTTCTGGGCCACGCATCTTGTCGACGAAATCGCGGATGGCGATCACCTCGTGTTGCTGCACAAGGGCAGGGTGCTGGCGGCGGGGCAGGCAGGCGCCTTACGCGGGCAGGTGCCGCTGAACGACTGGTTCCTGGGTCAGACGCGGGTGCCGGCATGAGTTACCGTATCGCGCTGACCGCCATAACCCTGCGAGAGCTTCGCCGCTTTCTGTCCCAGCGGGGCCGGTTTTTTGCGGCGCTGGTGCGACCACTCGTCTGGCTGGTGGTCTTTGCCGCCGGGTTCCGCGCAGCACTCGGCCTGTCGATCATTCCGCCCTACCAGACCTATATCACCTATGAGGTCTATATCACGCCGGGGCTTTGCGGGATGATCCTGCTGTTCGCAGGCATGCAGAACGCGCTTTCGCTGGTCTATGACCGCGAGATGGGGACCATGCGATTGCTGCTGAGCAGCCCCTTGCCGCGCCCGTTCATCCTGTTCGCCAAGCTGTTCGCGGGCACCGTGGTTGCGGTCGCGCAGGTCTATGCTTTTCTCGCCGTCGCCGTGCTGATCGGGGTGGATATTCCGCTTGCGGGGCTGGTGTTCATCCTTCCGGCACTGATCCTGTCGGGTATGATGCTGGGTTCGCTGGGGCTGTTGCTGTCGGCGACCATCTCGCGGCTGGAAAACTTCGCCGGGGTGATGAACTTCGTGATCTTCCCGATGTTTTTCCTGTCGACGGCGCTTTATCCGCTGTGGAAAATGGCCGAAAGTTCGCCACTGCTGCGCGATATCTGCGCGGTGAACCCGTTTTCCCATGCGGTCGAGTTGATCCGCTTTGCCCTCTACGGCCAGATCGCCCCGGTCGCGCTGTTGGTGGTGCTGGGTTGTGGCGCCGTCTTCTTTGCACTTGCGGTTTTCTTCTATGATCCCCGGCGCGGGTTGCAGCGCAGCAAGGCCTAGGCGGTCTGCATCTGCGGCATATCCCCGGACTTGCAAACCAATCTGGCCGGCTGGCCCGTCAGTTCCGCGCGCCGATCGGCAAGCTGGCGCGCCTCGTGTCTGCTATGGGTCACGAAGATCGTCGCCGGGCGATGGCTGTCGATCAACTCGCGCGTCAGCATCAACAGGTCGGCGACGCGGTCGGGGTCCAGCGAGGTGAAGGGCTCGTCAAGGATCAGGATGTCGGGCGGTACCACAAAGGCCCGTGCCAGCGCCACGCGCCGGGCCTGACCCAGCGAAAGGGCGCGCGGATAGGTGTTTTCGTGACCCGCCAGTCCGACGCGGGTCAGCATCTGACCTATCGCGGCGGCACTCGCGCGGGTCGTCAGGCGGATATTGTCGCCGACATTGCGCCAGGGCATCAGGCGCGGCTCCTGAAAGACCATGCTCATCCGGCCCGTGGCTTCGACACGGCCATCAAAATCATCGTCCAGACCGGCAAGGATGCGCAGAAGCGTCGATTTGCCCACGCCCGAGGGGCCTTCTATCGCAAGCACCTCGCCCCGCGCGACTTCCAGCGCGATGGGGCCGAGCACCTGTTTCGCGCCGAAGCGCTTGGATTGAATTTCGGCCCGGATCATGGCGCGCGCCAGCGTCTGGCCGCGCGTTCCAGCGGCTGCATGACCAGCCATTCGATGGCCAGCATCACGATGATGAAGGCGAGCGCATAGGCGATGACGCGCGGTATGTCGAACATCTGGAAATAGAGATGGATCTTGAAGCCCATGCCGGAACCGCGGCCCAGAAACTCGACCACCAGCACGATTTTCCAGATCAGCGCCAGACCCGACCGCGCCGCCCCGGCCAGCGACGGGGCAAGCTGGGGCAGGATCAGGTGGCGCAGCCGGTCGCCGCGGGACATGCGGTAAGCGGCGGCCATTTCGTCAAGGTCAGGGTCGATGACCTTCGCGCCCTCGCGCACCAGCACCGTGACTAGCGGGACCTTGTTCGCAACCACTGCGACGATGGCGGCGGTTTCGCCCAGGCCCAGCCACAGATAGGACAGCACGATGGTGACAAGCGCGGGGATGTTCAGCGCGACCACCAGCCACGGATCGGCCCAGGCGTTCAGCCGGGCGCGCGTCCCCATGGCGAGCCCCAGTGCCGCGCCAATCAGCATTGCCAGCGCGAAGGAGATGGCGACCCGGCCAAGCGTGATGCCCAACTGATAAGGCAGCGCGCCCGAAAGGGTTTCGGAAACGAGGATCGGCAGGATCTGGGCTGGTGACGGCGCGCGCGTGGGATCATTCAGCAGATAGGCCAGCACCGCCCAACTGCCCAGAAGCATCAGGATTGAAACAAGCGCCGTAAGCCCGCGCCGGGCGGCGGGCGCGGACTGCGTGGCACGACCGGGGGCCGGCCGCGCTTTGCCGGTGACGCTAGTTAAAAAGGCCATCGGGCAGCTCGGTCATGTCGCCCACAAGATCCGGCCCCCCCAGACGCGCCATCAAGTCGAAGGTCTTGGCGACCTGCTGCACGTCGACCTCTGCAACCGATGGAATGCCGGCACGGTAGCCCGCCTTGAGCGCCGCAAACTCGGCATCGTCCTTGGCGTTCATGCTGGGCCGCAGGGCGTCCCAGGCGGCGTCATCGGTGGCAAGGATTTGCTTCGCCTCATTCGAGGCATCGGTCAGCCCCTTGATAAGCTCGGGCGCAACATCTCCGCGCACGACATAGCCCAGAAGCGGGATTTCAGGGTCAAGCCCAAGCGCCGCTGCCGCATCCGCGACCGACAGCAGCACCCGCATCCCGGCGGCCTCTTGCTTGGCGTTGAAATGCCAGAAGTTGATTGCGCCCGCGACATCGCCATCAAGCGCCGAGGCCATGATAAGGGGCGGCGCACCAAAGACCGGTTCGGTCCGTTCGGCCAGATCAACCCCGTATTCCTGCAGCGCATAGGCGCGCAGGATGATCCAGGATTTGTCCAGCGGACCGCCCGCGATGCCGATTTTCTGGTCGAACAGATCGTCAAGGCTGTCCATGTCGCTGTCGCCCGCGACCATCACGCCGCCGACGGCCGTCGAATAGGGAATGAAGACGAAATCCTGTCCGGCTGCGCGCATTTTCGCGGCCCAGATCCAGTCCGACACGATGGCATCCGCTTCGCCGCCCTGAAGGGCGATGCGGGCGGCGTCATTGGCTGCCACGCCCATGACCGACATGGTCAAGCCGTTCTTTTCGTCCAGGCCGTTGGCGCGGATCGTGTCCAGCTCCCAGTTGACGGTCCCCGATTCCAGCGTGGCGATTTTCAACTCGGCAGAATGCGCGGCGCCAAGGGCCAGCATCGACAGACAGCCCGTGATCGCCCCGAGCGCAAGTCTCTTGAAATCGCGCATCGCATTCCCTCCGATTCTGCGGCTCCGCTTTTCGGATGATCCGGCATCGTCCGGTATCGCGCCACGCGACCAAAGTCGTAGCGACCAAGGTCGCATATGCGCCGGAGGGGCCAGGGCGAATACTGCGCGAAGAACGACTTTCAGCGGAGGAGGATGAAAAATGTTCGGATCGCGCTCGCGTATGCTCAAGGCTGCGCTGCTGTCCGCCGTTCTCAGCGGTGGCGCAGCACTTGCCAATGTGACGGAAGAAATGATCGCAAATGATGCGACCACGACCGACCAGATCGTGACCAACGGGATGGGTCGCGACCTTCAGCGCTTCAGCCCGCTGGAGATGGTCAACAAGGAAAATG
Organism: Paracoccus xiamenensis; assembly: GCF_011308835.1. Classification (GTDB taxonomy): domain Bacteria; phylum Pseudomonadota; class Alphaproteobacteria; order Rhodobacterales; family Rhodobacteraceae; genus Paracoccus; species Paracoccus xiamenensis. Next base: position 129,686 of record NZ_JAAOHY010000008.1, read on the forward strand.
TCGGCCAGCTGGTGCCGGCCTGGGTCTTCTCGATGGGCGGGGAAAAGCAGCGCGGGCAGGAAACCCAGCCGCTGATCTATGACGGCATCATGTATGTCACCGGCTCCTATTCGCGTCTTTATGCGATCGACGCGAAAACGGGCGAGGAGCTTTGGCAATATGATGCCCGCCTGCCCGAAGGCATCCTGCCCTGCTGTGATGTGGTCAACCGGGGCGCAGCCATCTGGAACGACAAGATCATCTTCGGCACGCTGGATGCGCGTCTGGTCGCCTTGGATCTGAAAACCGGCAAGGCGGTCTGGCGCGACGAGATCGCGGATTACAAGGCCGGCTATTCCTATACCGCCGCGCCGCTGATCGTGAACGGGCTGGTCATCACCGGGAACTCTGGCGGTGAATTCGGCGTCGTCGGCGAGATGCAGGCGCGCAATGCCGATACCGGCGAGCTGGTCTGGACGCGTCCAGTCATCGAGGGTCATGTCGGCACGATGAACGGCGAAGAAACCACCATGACCGGCACGCTGAACGCGTCATGGGAAGGGGACGCCTGGAAGACCGGCGGCGGCGCGACCTGGATGGGCGCCAGTTACAATGCCGAAACCGATACGGTGATTGTCGGCACCGGCAACCCCTCGCCCTGGAACTCGCATCTGCGGCCCGGTGACAACCTGTATGCTGCCTCGCGTATCGGGCTTGATCCGGCCACGGGCGAGATCAAGTGGCATTTCCAGACCACGCCCAACGAAGGCTGGGACTTTGACGGCGTGAACGAGGTTGTGCCCTTCACCGCCACCGATGGCACCCGGCAACTGGCGACCGCCGACCGCAACGGGTTCTTCTATATCCTGAACGAAGCCGATGGCGGCTTTGTCCGCGCGACGCCCTTTGTCGAACAGGTGAACTGGGCCAGCGAGATCGGCGCCGACGGCGTTCCGGTCTGGAATGTGGCCAACCGTCCGGGCGATCCGGCTGCGGCAGCCGATGGTGCCAAGGGCGAGACGGTGTTTGCCGTGCCGGGCTTCCTTGGCGGCAAGAACTGGATGCCGATGGCCTATTCGCAGAAGACCGAGCTGTTCTATGTGCCATCGAACGAATGGGGCATGGATATCTGGAACGAGCCGATCAACTACAAGAAAGGCGCCGCCTATCTGGGTGCGGGCTTTACCATCAAGCCGCTGTTCGAGGACCATATCGGCGCGCTGAAGGCGATCGACCCCAACACCGGCGAGGTCAAGTGGACCTACAAGAACGCAGCACCGCTTTGGGGCGGGGTCATGACCACCGCCGGCGGTCTGGTCTTCACCGGCACGCCGGAAGGCTTCCTGAAGGCATTCGATGACGAGACCGGCGAGGAACTGTGGTCTTTCCAGACCGGCTCGGGCGTCGTCGGCCAGCCTGTCACCTGGGAAATGGACGGGCAGCAATATGTCGCCGTCGCCTCGGGCTGGGGTGGGGCCGTGCCGCTCTGGGGTGGCGAGGTCGCGAAGAAGGTCAACTACCTCAATCAGGGCGGCTCGATCTGGGTGTTCAAACTGCCGAACTGAAACGGGTACAAGGGACAGTAAGGGGCAGGCGCCGCGTTTGCGTGGCGCCTGCCTGATGCTGCCATGCTGACGGAATGCCCGGCAGTTGGCCCCAAGGATTCCAGGAAAACGTCGCTTTTCTGGACCGGCTTCATATGGGCCAACGCAATCCGGCTGCTTCCGTGTTCTCTGACCAAGACGTCATCGGACTGTCACCTGTTCGACGTCCGACTGTCGCAAGCGGTGCCTAATTCGTGCCGCAACCGAAACGACAGCGACGGGCGCAGATGCGAATCGAGGCAAAGGGAATCACGCGGATCTTCGGCGCGACGCGCGCCGTCGATCAGGCGAGCTTTACCATCGACCGACCAATGATGATCGGTATCATCGGCAGCTCGGGCGCCGGAAAATCCACGCTTCTGCGTATGATCAATCGCCTGACCGACGCCAGCGAAGGCAAGCTGCTGGTCGATGGGCGCGACGTCCTGGCGCTGAAGGCCGGGGCCAAGCGTGGCTGGCAGGCCGATTGCGCGATGATCTTTCAGCAGTTCAATCTGGTCGGGCGGCTGGATGTGGTGTCGAACGTGCTGCACGGGCTTCTGAACAAGCGCGGGACGCTGTCCACCCTGTTCAACATCTGGCCGCGCGAGGACATCGACCGGGCGATTTCGATCCTGGACCGGCTTGGCATTGCCGAACAGGCGGGGAAGCGCGCTGAGGCGCTGTCAGGTGGCCAGCAGCAGCGCGTCGCCATTGCCCGCGCATTGATGCAGGACCCCCGGATCATTCTGGCCGATGAACCGATTGCCAGTCTTGATCCGATGAACGCGCAGGTGGTGATGGACAGCCTGCGCGCGATCCATGAACAGGATGGCCGCACGGTCATCGCCAACCTGCACACGCTGGATACCGCGCGGCGCTATTGCGACCGGGTGATCGGGATGCGCAAGGGGCGGATCGTCTTTGACGGCACGCCCGAACAACTGACCACCGGCGTCGCCCGCGACATCTACGGCGCCGGTGCCGAGTTTTCCGAAAAGGCAACCTCTACGGCCATCGACGGACCAGCCGCCGGCGATCGTGCCTATGCCGAGCGGATGATGGCGGAATAATTCTCAACAGGAGATGAAAATGAAACTCACCCTGATCGCTGCGCTGATGGGCGCGGGCCTGGCCATCCCGGCCGCCGCGCAAGAGATTGCCGGCTTCAATATCGGCGTGCTGGGCGGCGAAAACGCCCAGGACCGCATGACCAGCAACGAATGTCTGCGCAAATATGCCGAGGAAGAGCTGGGCGTGCCGGTCAAGCTGTTCACCCCCGCCGATTATGACGGCGTGATCCAGGGCCTGCTGGGCGGGACGCTGGACATGGCGATCCTTGGCGCCTCTGGCTATGCCAAGGCCTATCTGACCGATCCCGAAGCGGTCGAGCCGGTTCTGGTCAAGACCAATCTCGACGGCAGCTCGACCTATTTCTCGGTCGGTTTTGCCCGCACCGACAGCGGCATCACGTCCATGGACGACATGAAGGACAAGGTGCTGGGCTTTGGCGATCCGAACTCGACCTCGGGCTATCTGATCCCGGCGGTCGAGATGCCGAAGGCCGGCTATTCCGTTCAGCCGGGTGCCTATTTCTCGGATGTGAAATTCACCGGCGGGCATGAACAGACCATCGTCGCCGTCGTCAATGGCGATGTCGCGGGCGGCGTGACCTGGGCCGACGGTCAGGGCGAATGGGAAGACGGCTATAACTCGGGCGCGCTGCGCAAGGCCGCCGATTCCGGCATCGTCGATATGAACGACATCGTGGAAATCTGGCGCTCGAACCCGATCCCGGAAGGTCCGCTGGTGCTGCGCAAGGCGCTACCGCAGGACGTGAAGGACAAGATGACCGCGCTGATGGCGGGCCTGATCGAGACGGACAAGGAATGCGCCTATGGCGTCGCCAGCGGCGAGACCGCCGGCTTCACCCCGGTCACCCATGACGCCTATCAGACCATCATAGAGGTCCGTCAGGCCGAAGAAGCCGCCGGCAGCTAAGCCCCGGCACCTGCGGCGCGGGGGTGATCCCCGCGCCGCTTTCACTTGCGGAATTGCCATGACTGACACCATCCAGATTTCTGCCGAATACCGCGCCGCTGCCGGTCGCAAGCGGCTGTATTCGGGGCTGCTCTGGGCGGTCTTTGCGCTTCTGATGATCTCGGGCTTCGGGCTTGCGAATGATCGCAATGCCGGCGGTTTCTGGGCCGGATTGCCGCAGATCCTCGACTTTCCCGCCGAACTTGTGGCCGAGGCCGCAGCCAAGGCCGCCAACCTGCCGGGCCTGATGCTGAACGCCGTCCCGGCCCTGATCGAGACGATCAACATTGCCGCCGTGGCGACCCTGATCGGTGTGATCGGCGGCGGCATCATGGCGCTGATCTCGACCCCGGGTCTGGCACCCTGGCCGCGGCTGATCCCGGTCTTCCGGCGGCTGCTGGACATTGCCCGCGCCATACCGGAGCTGGTGATCGCGCTTGTCTTCATCTTCATCCTCGGCGGTGGTCCGGTGCCTGCGACGCTGGCCATTGCCTTCCACGCGGTCGGCGCGTTGGGAAAGCTGTTTTCCGAGGTGGCCGAAAACGCCAGCCCGAAGCCGGTCGAGGGCTTGCAATCGGTCGGCGCCAACTGGATCCAGCGCATGTGGTTCGGTGTCATCCCGCAGGTCGCGCCGAACTGGATCAGCTATGCCATGCTGCGGTTCGAGATCAACATCCGCGCCAGCGCCATCCTTGGCTTCGTGGGCGCGGGCGGCATCGGGTATGAGCTGCGCAACGCGATCAGCTGGGGGCAGGGCCGCTATGACGCGGCGGCGGCGATCTTCATCCTGCTGTTCCTGACCATCGTCTTCTTCGACCAGCTGTCCAGCATGGCCCGCGAAAGGCTGGTGCGCGGCAATAGCGGGGGGCGGATCTGATGGCGATGGCGGAACTGAATGCGGGCGTTCATGCCGGTTTCAGGCGGCGGCGGATCATCTCGCTGGCCGTGCCCGGTGTGGTGCTGGCCTACCTGATCTATATCGCCGTCGCGTTTGATCTGGCCGGGCTGGCCACGCGGGCGCGGTGGGATAACGGGGCGCTGCTGTTACAGGACTTCTGGTCCTACAAGACCCATGTGACACGCCAGAACCGGGCCGACGACCCCGAGGTCGTGACCGCCATCGAAGGCATGCGCAATGCCACCTATGCGCCCGGGCAGCAGCCCGATTGGATCACGGCCGCGCCCGATGGCCGCGTGACGGTTGAATTGCAGCGCGACAACAGCGTCACCATCGCCGCGGACGGCGCGGTCACGCTGGACGCGCAGGGCGAGGTCTTCCATATCACGCCCACCGCGACCGGGATCGAGACAGACATCACCGATCCGCCGGACTGGATCAACCTGTCCGACAAGCGCCTGACCGCCACGCTGCCCGCCGGTGCGCGGCTGACCGTCACCCGCTCTCGGACCGAAGTCTTCCGCCGCTCGCCCGGGTGGGAGCTGTTCTTTTTCGACCTTTCCAGCCCCTTTCACGGCAAATCGCTTCCGCAACTGATCGGGCTGGCATTCAGCTCTGATCGGCTTGAACAGGGGCGGCCAAATATCGCCGCCATGGCGCATGATTTCTGGACCAACAGCGTCTGGCATCACGGCGATGTGGCCTGGGCCATGTTCGAAACCCTGCTGATGGCGTTTCTGGGCACGTTTGGGGCCGGGCTGATCTCGCTGCCGCTGGCCTTCATGGCGGCGTCGAATTTCGCGCCCTCGCGTGTGGTGCGGCAGGTCTTCCGGCGGATCTTCGACTTCCTGCGCGGCGTCGATGCGCTGATCTGGACGATCGTGCTGGCCCGCGCCTTCGGCCCCGGGCCGCTGACCGGCAGTCTTGCCATCCTGATGACCGATACCGGCAGCTTCGGCAAACTCTTCTCGGAAGCGCTGGAAAATGTCGACGAGAAACCGGTCGAGGGGCTGCGGTCGACCGGCGCCGCCGCCCTGCCGCGCATTCGCTGGGGGGTGATGCCGCAGATCGCGCCGGTGATCCTGTCGCAGCTTCTGTATTATTTCGAATCCAACACCCGCAGCGCCACCATCATCGGCGCCATCACCGGCGGCGGGATCGGACTTCTGCTGGTGCAGGCGATCCAGACCCAGAAGGACTGGGAGCACGTGACCTATTACATCCTTCTGGTGGTCCTTCTGGTGATTGCCATGGACTGGGTTTCAGGCAAAATCCGGGCGCGGTTGATCAGGGGGTGAGATGCCGAAACTTTCGCCAGACAGGCCGCTGATCCATGCGGGCGCCGAGGTCGTCGACACGCAGTTCGGCGGCTATTGCGAGGTGGGCGAGGGCGCCCGCATTCTAAACAGCACATTCGGCGATTACAGCTATTGCGAGCGGCTGTCCGACATCGCCAATACGACCATCGGGAAGTTCGTTAATATCGCCGCCGTGACCCGGATCGGCCCGACCGATCATCCTATGACCACGGCCAGCCTGCACCACTTCCTGTATCGGTCGGAATACTATTGGGACGATGCGGAATCCGATCCCGATTTCTTCGCCGCCCGGGCCGCCCGGCGCACGGAAATTGGTCACGACACATGGATCGGGCACGGTGCCATCGTGAAGCCAGAGATCCGCATTGGACACGGTGCCATTGTCGCGGCGGGGGCGGTGGTCACCCATGACGTGCCTGACTGGATGATTGTCGCCGGATGCCCGGCAAAACCCTTGCGCCGCCGCTTTCCTGAAGAAATCGGTGACCGGCTGATGCAACTGGCATGGTGGGACTGGGATCACGCCCGCCTGCGCGAGGCCCTGCCGGATTTCCGCCGCCTGCCGGTCATGGAGTTTCTGGACCGCTACGAACCCTGATCGCCGTCCTTGCCGTCAAGGATCAGCGTCACGCGCTCCCCCGCCCACCAGGTCAGCCCGCGTTCGATCATCCGGCCATCGCTGGCGTTGATGGCCTCGGTGCGCAAAAGCGCATCGCCCGGCGCGATCTGAAGGGCCGCTGCCTGCGTTTCATTGGCAAGCGCCGCGGTCATCCGCGTGCTGACGCGGGTGTAATCGGCGATTCCGCAAAACGCCAATGCCCGCGTGATCGAACCTTCCTGCGACAGCGCCGCGAACAGGTCGGGCGACAGATCGGCCGGAAAGACCGACCGGAACAGGGCCATTGGCCGGTAATCCACGGTCGAGACGCCTTCGACGACGTGAACCTCTGCGCCGACCGGGATCGCCAGCGCCTTGGCCTCGGTCCGGTCGCTGTTGCGGGTCGCGATGCTGTCGATGACCCGGCCCGGAACACGGCCCGCCAGTTCGATATTGCGGTGAAAGCGCACACGCTCGCCCAGCCGGTATTCGACCGGCGCGGCGGCCACGAAAACACCCGCGCCCCGGCGTGAAAACAGCAAGCCTTCCTCGGCCAGCACACGGACCGCCCGGCGCAGCGTGTGGCGGTTGACGCCGAAGCGGGCGGCCAGTTGCGCCTCGGGCGGAAGCTGGTTGCCGGGTCGCCACTGACCGGCGGCAATCTCGGTGCGAAGGGTGTCGGCGATGCTCTGCCACAGACTCATTTGTCACCAAATATTCACGGTTCAGGAGTTGCCCGAAACAGGTGATCGGGCTAAGAGATGTCTAGTTGTATAGGGCGAGATTCAGATGATGTCACCTGAGAATATGCAGGCCTTCCGGCGCGACGCTCTGGGTCTTCTGGCCCGCGCGAAACCGGCGCGGCTGGCGGAATTGCTGCCGGTTTCCCCGGATCACGAACTTCTTCGCGCGCCCGAAATCGGCACCGTCATGGTGCGCGGCCGGGCAGGGGGCACGGGTGCGGCCTTTAACCTGGGCGAGATGACGGTGACGCGTGCCTCGATCCGCCTGACGGGCAGCGGCACGGTCGGACATGGCTATGTGCAGGGGCGCGACAAGGACCATGCAAGGCGCGCCGCACTTGCCGATGCGCTGGCGCAGGACAATCCATCCCGCATCGAGGCCGACATCCTGACCCCGCTGCGCAGCGAAGAAGCCGCCCGCCGCGCTGCCAGCGCGTCCGAGGCCGCGCGCACCCGTGTCGAATTCTTCACCCTCGTTCGCGGAGAAGACGAATGAACGAACTGTCCGGCGGTTTCGCCGATCCCGCCATCGAATCCGCCATCGCCTTTCGCGCGATCCTGAAGGTGACCGCACGGCCGGGCCGGGTCGAGACGCTGACCGGCCACAGCGGCCCGGCGCCGATATCAAGCGCTGCGGCGGCGGTGCTGCTGGTCCTGGTCGACCGGACGACACCGCTGCATCTGGCTGGCGATCACGACAATCCCGCGCTGCGCCAGTGGATCGCGTTCCACTGCGGCGCGCCGGTCGTCGCGGCCGAGGAAGCCGTATTCGCGCTTGGGTCATGGGCCGCACTGACCCCGCTGGACCGCTTCGCCATCGGCACGCCGGAATATCCCGACCGCGCCGCGACGCTGATCGTGGACGGGCATGATTTCGATGCGAAACCGGCGGAGTTGCGCGGCCCCGGCATCAAGGGCAAGGCAAAGCTGGCCTTGCCAGAGCGCAAGGCCTTCATCGCCAATCGCGCCCGCTTCCCGCTTGGCTGGGACACCTTCTTCTGCGGCGGCGACAGGCTGGCGGCGCTGCCCCGCTCGACCGAGGTGCGCTGATGTATGTTGCCGTCAAAGGGGGCGAACGCGCCATTGATGCGGCCCATGACTGGCTGGACCGCGCGCGCCGCGGGCCGCCCGACCAGCCGGCACTGGATAGCGCGCAGATCCGTGACCAGCTCTCCATCGGCACGGCGCGGGTCATGGCGGAGGGCTCGCTTTACGATCCCGATCTTGCCGCGCTGGCGATCAAGCAGGCGCGTGGCGACATGATCGAGGCGATTTTCCTGATCCGTGCCTATCGCACCACGCTGCCGCGCTTCGGTGCCTCGCTGCCGGTCGATACGGCGGCGATGCAGGTCAAGCGCCGGATCAGCGCCACCTTCAAGGACGCGCCGGGCGGCCAGATCCTGGGGCCGACCTTCGACTATACCCACCGGCTGCTGGATTTCCGGCTGATGGCCGACGGCGAACTGCCCGCCGATCCGCCTGCGCTTCCCGAAGCCGCGCCAGATCAGGTGCCGCATATCCTGTCCTTCCTGAACCGCGACGGGCTGATCGAGGATGCGCCCGCCGACGATGCCGCGCCCCCCGACCTGACGCGCGAGCCGCTGGAACTGCCCGCCGACCGGCCCCTGCGTTTGCAGGCGCTGGCGCGGGGGGATGAAGGCTTCCTGCTTGGCCTCGCCTATTCGACGCAGCGCGGATACGCCCGCAACCACGCCTTCGTGGGCGAATTGCGGATCGGCACCGTCGCCGTGGAAATGGACATCCCGGAGCTCGGCTTCTCGATTGATCTGGGCGAGGTCGAACTGACCGAATGCGAGACGGTGAACCAGTTCAAGGGCTCGAAAACCGAACCGGCGCAGTTCACGCGCGGCTATGGGCTGACCTTCGGGCAGACCGAGCGCAAGGCGATTGCCATGGCGCTTGTCGACCGGGCGCTGCGCTGGCGCGAGTTGGGCGAGGACGATCAAGGCGCGCCTGCGCAGGATCAGGAGTTCGTGCTGTCCCATTGCGACAATATTCAGGCGACGGGCTTTCTGGAACATATCAAGCTGCCCCACTACGTTGATTTCCAGGCTGAACTGGAACTGGTCCGGCGGCTTCGGGCAGGCACGGCCGATGCCGCAAAGGAGGCTGCGGAATGACCGATCAGGCCTATAATTTCGCCTATCTGGACGAGGATACCAAGCGGATGATCCGCCGCGCGATCCTGAAAGGGCTGGCGGTTCCCGGCTATCAGGTGCCCTTCGCCAGCCGCGAGATGCCGATGCCCTACGGCTGGGGCACGGGCGGCGTTCAGGTGACGGCGGCCACGCTGCGCCCCGATGACGTGCTGAAAGTGCTCGATCAGGGCGCGGACGACACCACCAACGCCGTCAGTATCCGCAAGTTCTTCCAGCGCACGGCCAGCGTTGCCACCACCGAAAGCACCGGTGGCGCGACGGTCATCCAGACCCGCCACCGGATCCCCGAAACGCCCCTGACCGAGGATCAGATCCTCGTCTATCAGGTGCCGATCCCCGAACCGATGCGCTTTCTTGAACCGCGAGAGACCGAGACCCGCCGCATCCACGCCCTTGCCGATTACGGGCTGATGCAGGTCCGGCTTTACGAAGACATCGCGCGGCACGGCGAGATCGCCACCAGCTATGCCTATCCGGTCGAAGTGGCCGGGCGCTATGTCATGGACCCCTCACCGATCCCGAAATTCGACAATCCGAAGATGAGCGACTGCCCGGCAATCCAGCTTTTCGGGGCCGGGCGAGAGCAGCGGATCTATGCCGTGCCGCCCTATACGCAGGTCGTCAGCCTCGATTTCGATGACCACCCCTTCGTGGCGTCCAAGGCCGAACATGAATGCGCGATCTGCGGATCGGGTGACAGCTATCTGGACGAGGTCATCACCGATGATGCGGGCGGGCGGATGTTTGTCTGTTCCGATACGGATTACTGCGCCCGGCGCGCGGAAGGGGGTGCGGCATGACCGCGTTTGATCCGCAGATGACCGGCCCGATCCTGTCGGTCAGCGGCATCACCAAGCGCTACGGCGCGCGCATCGGCTGCGCTGATGTCAGCTTTGATCTGTGGCCGGGCGAGGTGATGGGCATCGTCGGCGAAAGCGGCTCTGGCAAGTCGACATTGCTGGGTTGCCTGTCGGGGCAGCTCGAGCCCGATGCGGGGCAGGTGGTCTGGCGGGGCGCGAATGGCCCGGTCGATACGGTCACCATGGCGGAGGCTGATCGCCGCCTGCTGGGCCGGACCGAATGGGCCTTTGTCCATCAGAACCCGCGCGACGGGCTGCGCATGGGCGTCAGCGCCGGCGGGAATGTGGGCGAGCGTCTGATGGCCACAGGCGCGCGCGATTACGGGCGCATCCGCGACACTGCCGAGGACTGGCTGCAACGGGTCGAGATCGACGCCCGCCGCATCGACGACCGCCCCTCGCAATTCTCGGGCGGGATGCAGCAGCGCTTGCAGATCGCTCGCAATCTGGTCAGCGGGCCTAAACTGGCCTTCATGGACGAACCCACGGGCGGGTTGGATGTCAGCGTGCAGGCGCGGCTGCTGGATCTGCTGCGGGGCCTCGTGCGCGACATGGGGCTGTCGGCGGTGCTGGTGACGCATGATCTGGCGGTGGTGCGGCTGCTGGCCGACCGGCTGATGGTGATGAAGGACGGGCGGGTCGTGGAAAGCGGCCTGACCGATCAGGTTCTGGACGACCCGCAGCATGGCTATACCCAGCTGCTGGTCTCCTCGGTTCTGCAGGTGTGACGATGATCGAAGCGAAAGACGTGGCGAAGGACTTCACGCTGCACAATCAGGGCGGCACCGTGTTGCGGGTGATGGAGGGCGCAAGCCTGCATGTCGCGCCTGGCGAATGCGTGGCGCTGACCGGTGCGTCGGGGTCGGGGAAATCGACGCTGATGCGGATGATCTGGGGGAATTACCGCACCGATCACGGCATGATCCGGGTGGGTGATACGCAGGTCTCGGGGGCCGAGCCGCGCCAGATCATTGCGCTTCGCCGGGCGACGCTTGGCTATGTCAGCCAGTTCCTGCGCGTGGTGCCACGCGTGCCGACCCTGACCGTGGTGGCCGAACCGCTGCTGGCGCTCGGGCAACCCCGCGCGCAGGCCGAGGCGCGGGCCGCTGATCTGCTGACCCGGCTGAAGATCGCCCCGAACCTGTGGGGCCTGTCGCCCACGACCTTTTCCGGGGGCGAGCAGCAGCGCGTCAACATCGCGCGCGGCTTCGTCCATCCCTATCCGGCGCTGCTGCTGGACGAACCGACCGCCAGCCTTGACGCCGCCAATCGTGAAACCGTCCTCAGCCTGATAGAAGAGGCAAAGGCGCGCGGCGCCGCAATCCTCGGCATCTTCCATGACGAGGCCGCGCGGGACCGGCTGTGCGACCGGCAGGTCGATGTGACCGGCTTCACGCCGGGGCGGGCGGCATGAGCAGCAACGTGATTGCGGTTGTCGGCCCCTCGGGTGCGGGCAAGGATACGCTGATGCGCGCCGCCGCCCGCGCTCTGCCAACGATCCGGCTGGCCCGTCGTGCGATAACGCGGCCTTGCGAAGATAGCAGCGAAGATTTCGAAGCTGTCGCCGCTGACGAGTTCGCCCGCCGGCGTGCGAAGGGCGATTTCGTGCTGGACTGGCAGGCACATGGGCTGCGTTACGGGGTGCCGCATCCTTCGGGGGCCGGGATCTGGCTGATGAACCTGTCGCGCCGGGTGCTGCCACAGGCGGCCGGTGCCTTGCCCGGCCTTGGCGTCATCCATGTCACGGCAGACCCCGCGACGCTTGCCGCCCGGCTGGCGGGACGGGGGCGTGAAAGCGCAACCGATATCAGCACCCGCATCGCGCGCGATGCCTGTTTCGACGCGGCAGGGCTGACGGTGATAACCATAGACAATTCCGGCGCGCTGGCGGATGCGAGATCCGCCTTCATCGCCGCAGTACAGGAGCTTTCGCAATGATCCTCGCCAATGCCGATCTGGTGCTGCCCGACCGCGTGATGCGCGGCGCCATCCATATCGAGGGTGAACAGATCGCCGGCATCACCGAAGGGGGCGCGGTGCCGCCCGGCGCCATCGATTGCGGGGGCGACCTGCTGATCCCCGGCCTGATCGAACTGCATACAGACAATCTGGAACGCCACATCCTGCCGCGCCCCGGCGTCGACTGGCCGCATGAAACCGCGATCCTTGCCCATGACGGCGAACTCGCCTCGGTCGGGATCACCACGGTGTTCGATGCCCTGCGGGTGGGTTCCATCTATGGCGCGGGCAAGGGCTATGCGCCCTATGCCCGGGCGTTGGCGGAAGAAATCAACGCCCTGACCGCGCGCCACGCGACCCGGATCAGCCATTTCATCCATCTGCGCGCCGAGATCTGTTCCGAAACCCTGATCGAGGAGATGGAGGCCTTCGGCCCCGATCACCGCGTCCGGCTGGTCAGCCTGATGGATCACACGCCGGGACAGCGCCAGTTCCGCGACCTGAAGAAGCTGGAGGAATACGAGAAGGGCAAGCACGGGATGAGCGATGCCCAATTCGCCGCCCATGTGGCGATGCTGCAGGAACTGAGCATCCGCATCGGCGAAAAGCACGAAGCCGCGGCGGTGCGGATCGCGCAGCAACTGGGCGCAACGCTGGCCAGCCACGATGACACCACCGCCGAACAGGTCGTCACCGGCGGCGGGCACGGCGTCCGGCTGGCCGAATTTCCAACCACCGTCGAAGCGGCACAGGCCAGTTGCGACAACGGCATCAAGGTCATCATGGGCGCGCCGAACCTGATCCGGGGCGGCAGCCATTCCGGCAATGTCGCCGCCGAGGAACTGGCGCGGGCGGGGCTGCTGGACATCCTGTCATCGGATTACATCCCCTCCAGCCTGATGCTGGCGGCTTTCCGGCTGGCGGCGATCTGGGACGATCTGCCGCGCGCCATCGCCACGGTAACGGCGACGCCCGCAGATGCAACGGGGCTGACCGACCGCGGCCGGATCGCCGAGGGCCTGCGCGCTGACCTCGTCCGCCTGGACCGCACGAACCGCTTGCCGGTCACGCGCGCGGTGTGGAGCAAAGGGCGCCAGGTCGGCTGAAACTGCGCTGCGGATTTTTCAGGTCGCCCCTTCTGGCTCGGCGCGAACCACGCGTCGATAAGCTGTCGGAAAGTTGCCGTTGATCGGCTTGAAGGCGTTGCTGAAGGCGCTTTCTGAAGAATAGCTGAGCGAGCGGGTGATCGTGGCAACGGGCGTCCTGTCGTCTCGCAAGACGCGCTCGGCGAGTCGCATGGGCCATTCGGTCAGGTCGGTCAGCGGTGCGGTCCCGACGAGCCGGCGAACACGATGGAATATGGTCAGGCCGATTCAGGTACGATTGCCATACCCGTAGACGCGCTCGCCGCTGCAGTTCGCAATCATACGAAGACTGGCACATGCCGCAGCTCTGCTGGAGCAGGAACAGACCTGCAATATCCTGAGCGTCGCGCAGCGCGCCGGCTTCGACAACCCGTCCCATTTTGCCCGCACCTTTCGCCAACATTTCGGCGTTTCGCCGAGACGTTGGAAAACCGAACAACTGCGGAGACAAAGCGGCTATTGATACGCTGCTAAATCGCTACTCGGCCGGAACCAGAGAGGTGTCGCAAGCGGCGCGTGGTTTCTGCACGCGCAACCAGACCATGTTTTCGCCAAGATGCTGTTTGCCGATTGTTGCGCGGGTCGCCAATGAGATCGTGTCGAAGACCGGGATCTTCCCTTCGATGGCGGATGTCACCGCCAGGTTCAGCGCTTCATCCATATCCGCGCCGTGATAAAGCCGAGTTTCCATCCGGTTTTTCGCGACTGCGGACACCAGAAGATTCAGATAGTTTCCGTCTTCGGGGTCGTAGAAACGCCCGGCATATGTCGTCGGGCTTTCCGTGCGGGTCAAATCGAAGATCACCTTGCTGCCGCAGATTTTCTGTCCCCAATCCATAAGCGAAGCGTTCTGAAGGTCACGCTGGTTCGGATCCCCGGCGAATTTTACCAACCTGCCGCAGAGCTTGTCAGAGCCGGCCTTACAGGGTTCCAGCAGGACCGTGCTTTGTGCAGCCGCGATATGCCAATAACCTTCAATAGGGTCTGGGTCACGCGCGGCAATGGCTGCGTTCTGCGCGTCCGGCGTGCAGCCGCCAAGCGCAATGCCGGCAATGATGACGACGCCAAAGCGCGCATTGCGCCAGTTTGAGCGTCGCTGATCCTTGCGGGTTGGCAGGGTGTTCATGGTCGGTCCTTGTATTGCGATATTGCGCGAGACATTAGACGCCGGGCGTTGGCCCAGACCCGAGAACATGTGCAGGTCGTGTGGAGATTGCATCGTCGGGAAGGCCGCGCTGCCTTGCGGCGCAGCCTATCGCGGCATGTCCTTGACTGGGCCGCCTGCCTGATGGCGGGGAAGTCTCAGGGTGAATTCAGCGCCCTTCTGTCTGGCCGCGCCCGTCACGGCCGTGTCGCCGCCATGTGCCTGCGCAATTGCCCGGACGATGGCCAGCCCAAGCCCTGTTCCGCCCTCGGCGCGATTGCGGGATTTGTCGCCGCGCCACCATCGGTCGAAGACCCTTTCCCGCTCGGCCGGGGTGATGCCGGGGCCGTGGTCGCGGACCGCGATGCAGGCGTATCGACCATTCGCGAAGCACGAGATGCGCAGATATCCGCCCGCCGCGGCATATCGCCGGGCATTGTCGATCAGGGCAGCCAGCGCCTGCCTGACGCGGGCGGGATCGGCAAGAAGGCGAACGGGCGTCAGCGATGTTTCCAGCGCTATCCCCAGTTGTTCAAGATCGGGGCGCATGGCGGTGATGACCCGGTTCACCTCATCGGCCAGCTCGATCTCGATGATCTGTAACTCGAAGCGGCCGGAGCTGAGCCGCGACAGAAGGCCCAGTTCATCCACGATGCGCGATAGCGTGTCGACCTGTGCGATCAGTCCATCGGTCATCTCTCGCGAAGGTGAGAATGCGCCATCGCCAAGCCCCTGCAGGCGCCCGCGCAGGATGGTCAGGGGGGTGCGCAGCTCATGCGCGATTGCGGCAGAGGATTCGATTGCATCGCGCTCTGCCTGCTCCAGCCCGCCGGCCATTGTGCGGAAAGCTGCCACCAAATCCTCGGTCTCGGCGGCGCTGCCTGCCGTTTCCGGGATTTCCGCGTCCAGATTGCCGTCCGCGATCTTGAGGGCGGCGCGCGTCACGCTTTCGATAGGTGCGCTGAGCTTGCGGGCGACAAGGATGCCGCCGATCACCGCCACCAGCGTTGCGAGAACGATCAATATCGCCAGCGAGGCGATCTCTGCCCTTGCAAAGCCGCCACCCCAGGACAGCGAAAATGCCCCGACCAGTGTTGTCAGCGCGTCCGGTGATACCGTTCCACCATCGACAAGCGTCTGCAGCGTGTCGCGGTTTACTTCGCTCAGGCCGGATTGCCAGCTTGACCCAAGCCGCATGTAAAACGCGATCATGCCGGTGATGAAAACACCAAGCGAGGTGAGGGCGACAAAGATCATTGCCAGCGAAAGTTGCGTGCGCAATGTCCTTGATCGCGCGCTCATTCCAGCGGTTCCAGACGGTAACCCACGCTGCGGACCGTTTCCAGAAAACCTGCGATCCCCGCCAGTTCCAGCTTGCGGCGCGCGTTGGAGATATGGCTGTCGATGGTGCGCTCTAGCGTATCGCTGTCGGGCAGGCAGGCGTCGATCAGTTCCGCGCGGGAAAAGGCACGCTGCGGCGTCCGTGCCATATGGGCGACAAGGGTGAATTCGGTCTGGGTCAGTGGAATTGCCGAACGCCCCGCCTCACGCGCCACGAAAGCGGAATGCGCGGTTTCGTCGATAATCAATGCCCCGACCGTCAACTGCCGCCCATGCGTCGAAGGGCCCGGTCGTGCCCGGCGCAGCACGGTCTTGACGCGCTCGACCACCTCAAGTGCGTTGAACGGCTTGACCACATAGTCATCTGCACCAAGGCGCAGCGCAGAGATCTTTTCGACATCCTCTGCCATCGCTGTGACCATGATGACGGGTGTATCGGAACTTTGCCGAATGACGCGCAGCACCTCGATGCCGTCCCGTTTCGGCATCCTGACATCCAGAACCACCAGATCGGGCTTGAAGTGCTGGAAATGAGACAGCGCCAGTGCACCATCCGCGGCGGTCACGGTGCGAAATCCTGCCCGCTCCAGATAGGTGCCGATAATCTCGGCGATCTCGTGTTCATCCTCGGCAATGAGGATCAGCTGATTGCTCATGGCGACCGTCCGAATTTTTTATCTAATTATCCCAACAATATGCAGACAGGAACCGCCACGCGTGGAGATTGTATGGAGGCAGCGCAGCCTCCACACAATCTGGATCATATTCTGGAAGGTAATGGATCGGCCGCTGCTAGTTCTGCACCCGACAAACTGACTTCTGCGGTTGCTGAGGTCGCCAACACCCAAAGGACCACCCAATGCCAACGCAATTTCGCCTTTTCCGGCTGCTTTTCATCGCACTGATTGGCGGCGCGATTGCGTTGCTGGCCGCATGCGCAAGCAGTCCGTCGCCCGAGCGGTTGGGTTTTCGGCATGGTGAAGACCTGCTTGCCGGTCAATTGCTGTTGCCCGATGCCGCTGGACCCTATCCTGCGGTGATATTCGTGCATGGCGATGGGGCGCTGCCTTGGGATGCGCACGGCTATTACCGGCCGTTCATGCAGGCGCTGAACGATGCGGGCTTTGCGGTCTATTCCTGGGACAAGCCGGGCGTCGGCGATTCAACCGGAAACTGGTTGCGCCAGTCAATGCAGGGCAGGGCGGATGAGGTTGCCGCCGCCACCGCCGCTTTGCGCCAAGACAGCCGGATACGGCCTGACGCGATAGGGCTGTTGGGCTTCAGTCAGGCGGGTTGGGTCATGCCCAAGGCCATCGCTGACGATCCGGAACTCGCCTTCATGATCTCCGTATCCGGCGCCATCAACTGGATTGAACAATCGCAATACATGACCCGGAACAGGATGCACCTGCAGGGTGCCACTGAGGCAGAAGTATCAGAGGCCCTCAGGTTCGACCGTCTGCTGGTTGGGCTGATGGAAGCGGATGCAAGCCATGAGGCCTATCTCGATTTCATGAAAGAAGCGCCTGCTTGCTGCCGGGACCAGATGGGCGCGGATCGGTGGACCTTTGCGAAGTTGAACCTTCGCAGCGATGCGAAAGAAGACCTGCGCAAGGTGGATGTGCCTGTCCTTGCCGTTTTCGGGAACAGGGACTTGAACGTTGATTTTTCGCAAAGCGCCCGAGTCTATGAAAGGATCCTCGCGCGGACGCCGGGGGCGGTTGAGGTCGTCGTTCTTCCCGACGCGGACCATTCCCTGCTGCCGACCAAATCGGACCGGCTGGTCTCTGTCGGCTGGGGGCTGACCCGCCGGATCATCTCGATCGGGTTCTTTGGTGCGGATGCCTTTGCGGACGGCGCGGTGGGCTTGGTTGCCGACTGGGCGGCAGGCCTGGGTCTGGGCGATCAGGAACCCATTGCCGCGCGCTGAGCAGAAAAGAACACGAAAAAAACAAGGCTCAGACATGCACGAGAAGCCAAAGGCAAGAAGACGGCAATGGTTGTGGCTCGCCATTTCTGTCGTCATCCTGATCGGTGTCGTTCTGGTGCTGCTGGACATCGACGATACCGTAGATGTCCAGCCCGCCGTGCAAATGCCGCCGCCCGTTGTTTCCGTCATCACCGTCGCGCCCCAGACGGTTCAGGCAGAGGTTTCGGCCTTCGCAGAGGTTCGCCCGCGTTGGGATGCTGAACTGAGGGCCAGCGTGACGGGCCGTATTCTGACCGTCCACGATGCGGCCCTTGCCGGGACACGCGTCAGTCGGGGCGATCCGCTGTTCTCTATCGAGAAGTCGCAATATGAAAGCGCGGTCGCCTCGGCAGAGATGGAACTGGCACAGGCACAGCTAGAGCTGCTGCGCGCCGGGAACGATGTCCGTGTCGCCCGCAAACAGTTCGAGCGCGAGGGGCGAAAGCCACCGGCAGAACTGGCGATCCGGTTGCCACAGCTTCGCGTGGCGGAAAAGGCGGTTGCCGTTGCGCAGGCCCGGCTGAAGGCAGCCCGGCAGGAACTGGCCGAGACCGAGGTGACCGCGCCGTTTTCAGGCTTCGTCGTCAAGCGCAGCGCCAGCCTTGGCCAATCCGTTAGTGCGGGTGAACCGCTGGCCCAGTTGGCAGATGACCGGCAATTCGAACTGATCGTCGAAATCAGCCAGGCCGATTGGGAGCTTTTGGAACAGCCATTAACCGACAGGACGGCGAAGCTGTATCATCCAGACGGCCGGTCATTGGGTGAGGCAACTATTCGCGGCGGCGGCGGATTTCTGAATCCGAAAACCCGTCAGATCCGCCTGTTTCTTGACGTTGCGGGTCCGCGTGGCCGGATTCTTTCCGGCGACCTTCTGCGCGTAGTAATTCCCGGCCGTTCCATCGCGAACACGCTGACGCTTCCCGAAAGCGTGCTGACGCGCGAGGGCTTTGTCTGGCTGGTCGATGAAGGCAACCTGTTGCAGCGGATAAGCCCCAAGATCCTGTTCCGCGCGGACGGTACGCTGACGATTGCCAGCCCGGACGGCGCCGCAAGCCTGCGCGTGGCAAGAAACCCGCTTGCCTATTTTCTTCCGGGTCAGGCCGTGACCCCGCAAGAGGTTGGGGGCTAGGCCATGCAAGCCTTGACATCATGGTTTATCCGCAACCCGGTCGCGGCCAATCTGCTGATGGCGCTGATCCTGTTTCTTGGCGCGCAAACGCTGTTCGGCATTCGGATCGAGGGCTTTCCGCGTATCCCGCCGGAAAGTGTCACCGTCTCGATCACTTACCCGGATGCGACCGCCGAACAGGTGGATGAACTGATAACCCAGAAAGTCGAACAATCACTTGAGGGGCTGGAGGGCGTGCGCAGCATCACCTCGCGGTCAGAGGCGGGCCTTAGCACGATCACCGTTCGCCGCGCCGGTGGCCAGCAGTTGCAACAGGTGCTGGACCGGGTGCGAATTCGCATCGACGGCCTTACCGATTTGCCTGCAAATGCACGCCGTCCTTTGATCGAGGCATCGGGTTTCGACTTTCCGGCGCTTTATGTGAACCTGCATGGCGACGCTGACCCTGCCACCCTTCAGGCGCTGGCTGAACGGCTGAAGGAGGAACTGCTGGCCCAGCCCGAACTGTCGCGGCTGAACATCTGGGGGCTGATCCCGCGCGAAATGCGGATCGAGATCGACCCCGATCGCCTGCGCCACTATGGCCTGACGCTTGAAGATGTCACCGCGACCATCCGGCAGAACTCGCTGAACTTCGAAGCCGGAGAATTGCGGACAAATGCCGGCACGATCTTTCTGCGTGCGGACAACAGGGCAAGATACGCCCCTGAATACGCGGCACTGCCGGTTATTGAACGTGACAACGGCGCGGTCGTGTCCGTGGGGGATATCGCCACGATCCATGACGGCTTTGTGGGTGGCGATTTCCTGTTCCGCCTGAATGGCAACCCGACAGTCGGCATGGAAATCCTGATCGGCCAGAAAGAGAACCTGCTGGATGTCAGCCGTGTCGTGCGCGCCACGGTCGAGGATTTCAGCCGTCAATTGCCGCCGCAGATACAGGCCGAAATCTGGGGCGACAGTGCGGGCTATATCGCCGACCGGCTGGAATTGCTGCGCTCTAACGGGGTGCAGGGGCTGATCCTTGTGGCGCTGATGCTCTCGGTCTTTCTGAACGTGCGGCTGGCGCTTTGGGTGGCGATGGGGATTCCGATTTCCGTCATGGGGGCCATTGCGGTCGCAGGGTCGAAATGGGTCGATTATTCGCTGAACGATGTCACCACATTCGGGCTTATCATCGCGCTTGGCATCCTTGTGGACGACGCCGTCGTCGTCGGCGAAAGCGTTTTCGAGGAACGGCACAAGGAACCCGATCCGATCATCGGGACCGAGCGCGGCGTCAATCAGGTCGCGGTTGCAACGGTCTTCGGCGTGTTGACGACCATCGCCGCTTTCTTTCCGATGCTGCTGATCGACAACCCGTTGGGCAAGGCGCTGGCCGCGTTTTCGGGCATCGTCATTCTGGCGCTGATCTTCTCGCTGATCGAAAGCAAGTTCATCCTGCCCGCCCATCTGGCGCATGTCCCGCTGACGCGGCGGCGGCGCTATCTGGTGACGCGGCTTTGGGCGAGGGTGCAGGATGGGGCGCAAGGCGGCCTCAGTTGGTTTCGCGACAGGATCTATGCGCCCGTCCTCGTGACTTCGGTGCGGCATCGGTATGGGGTTCTGATCCTGTTCATCGCCGCGATTTTGCTGGGGCTTGGCCTGATGGTTAAGGGCAAGATCAAGACCGTGTTCTTTCCCGATGTGCCCGGACAGGTCATTACGGTTAATCTGGAAATGGACGCCCGCGCGCCGTTTGCATTGACACGCGCCAATATCGACCGGATCGAGGCCGCAGCCAATGACCTGAATGCCGAACTCGCGGCGGAAACCGGTATGGATAGCCCGCCAATCAAGACCATCTTCACCATTATCAATGACGCAGGCAGCGCGCAGATTTTCGCGGAACTGCTGCCCGTGGCGCAGCGCCCGAAGGTTCCCATTCTGGATGTCGTGTCGGCATGGCGTAACAGAGTGGGTGAGAACGGCGGTGCGAAATTAGTCCACGTTAGCGGCGGCATGGTGCTGCTGCGGGCGGCGTAAAAGTCGTCCACCTATTGCCTTTCTGCGTCAGCAGGGAGGGCGTGAGGATTTACAGC
>NZ_JAAOHY010000009.1 GCF_011308835.1 Paracoccus xiamenensis
GCAAACTCGATGGCCAGAACCGTCTGCCGGAGATCATCCAGGGGGTTGAGTTCCGCGACGGCCTCCGCCAACTTCAAGTCGCCGCCTGATCAAGCGTCACCAACTTTCGCCCATATCTCATGGGTATGGCGGGATTTGTAGTGGTCGCTAGAACACTCGAACCTCAGGCCCCCACACGCCCTGCGGATTGAAGCCGCCCAATCTGCGCACATCCCGCGAACGAGTTCGCGCGGCCGTTCCGGCTTCACAGCTTTCGTCGAACATAATGCCTGACAGCATTTGCCGATCGAGTGTCAGCTCCGCCACGATCCGCTTCAATCGTGCGTTCTCATCGTCAAGCGCATTCAGTCGACGCATTTCATCCGACAGCAGGCCGCATACTTCTGCTGCCAGACAAAGTGGGTCGATTGTCCAATCCCGGCCTACCGGCAGATCTCGGCAACCGGCGCGCCTTCTTCGCCCTGCTTCAAAGTGAGCGCCTTTTGCGCCTCAATGAGCTTGGATGCCTTCATCCTTCTCAGCGTCCTTCCCAGCCCGGGAAAATCTAGCCGAAAACTCCGGCTTCAGATAATCGAGTTTTCAGCGAGCAGGGCATTGCAGGCCACACTCTCAATCGTTCGTCCACTCGATGATACGCGTTATTCTTTCAGGTGTGATCCGCGTGAATGAATTGTGGGTTGACCATGGCTCCACGATACCGTGACGGCCATTGGTGTGGACGCCAACGATCACGTCGGGTTCCTCAACCGAGGTGACGGCAGACCCGGATGTCCCTCCGAAGGTGTCATTCTGATAGAAGCCCTTCAGCTCCCAAAGATATGCAAGCTTATCTTCGCTGACCCATTGTCGACCGGCAGGCGCACGATCTGCCGCGTAGCCCTGTACACGGGTAGGTATGGAAACCTGATCATCGGCAAGAACGCGGACACCCAGCCAGCCGGTCTTCTCGCCGATGTTACAATCCAGCTTCAACGCGCCGAGATCATAGTATCGCGCTTCCGCCTGGCTTAGCGCATCTGTCCAGCCGCTCAGAACATAGCCGCGCTTTGCGCCGCATCTTCCATATGGCGCCCTTGCAGTGTTGCGGGCGGGAATGATGCGGTAATCCACGAAGTAACTGCCGATGACGGTTCCAGAATGAATGCAATGCGCAGCAGTGAGGACGGTGTCAGGCGAAATCATCGTACCCGTGCAAAGAAGGTCTTTCCCGCCTTTGCGCTGTTTCATCGATATCTGCACAATGGCGCGCGATGGGTAGTTCGTGGGGTCCAGCACGACTTCCCGGTTATCTTCGCCAATGACCGAAAAGGGGACGAAGAACTCGCGCTCCACGTCTTTTCCGCCCATTTCGTAGTCGGAATACTGCCCGACCGCCGCCGAAAAGATCGCGCCTTCCTTGGGCAGAAGCCGCTTGTCGGCCAATTGCTCATTTGTCCCGGTGAAAGGCGCGATTTCTAGAACCGTTGGTTCCGGAGAATCCAAAAACTCGATTACGGCTGTCTGTTCTCCGTCCCGCTCCTGCACTTGGCCCGCAAGCTCATCCCCTACCGGAAGATGACGCCACTCCATCGGGTCGAGCAGTGCCTGCTCTGTCGCGTCATCAAGCTCTCCAGTTTCAGGCAGGCCGCGCTCACGCTGATAGGCCTTCAGCGCGTCGGCGCGGGTTTCTTGCGAAACACTTTCCGTCCCTGCGCTATCCGGCGTCAGGAACCCGCCACGGACAAGAATGCGGTCGAACAGCAACACATCTTCCGTCAACGTAGATTCGGCCAGTTCGACAGCGCTTTCGAAACCAAGTCCTTCCTTATGCTGAAAAACCCGGAGCCACGCTTTGTTGAACCATATAACCGATTGTTCAAAACCATGAGCTGCGCGGCCATTGATCAGCACGCGCACCCTCAGCCTGTCGTGGTCATCCGCAGCCGCATTGATGCTATGTGACGTCCAATATGCGATCGCGGCCTCCAGTCCTCCGGGAACGCGGCGCGCCAGCTCCGGTTGGTTTTCAAGTGGCAAGCTGATTTCGCGGCCACGCTCGCGAAAGTTCGCCCGCCCTGTCAGTTGGATATAGCCCGAACCGCGATATTCCCATCCGTCGTTTGTGTGCTGGCCACGGTTTCCGAGCATGTTGCCATAAACCCAATTTGCCACCTCTTGCGGCTTTCCAGCGATTTCACGCGCTTTTGCCTCGGATACACGTGCGCGGGAGAAGACGCGCATGAGAGCATCGAATGAATAATTCATGTTTTCATCAAGTCGCGTCAGCCCGTCGGTTTCCGTCAGCACCTGTGCCAGGAAATGGGCCATGCGCAGCCTTGTGTTTATTCCCGCTTCTTCAAGAAGGTCTTCGCCTTCGATGAGCGCTTGAACGAACTCATCCTTGGCATTGGGGGAAATGACCTTGACGTCCTCGAAAGTGATCAGCTTTTCCTGAGCGTTTGCCATCGGCGCAATGACGATAAGCGCGAGAAGGCACGAAACAAGCCGGCCGAAAAGCCCTTTGACTACCGCGGCGATGCTCATCTGACGACTCCTTACTCTCAGTTTGTCTCGTTGGCTTCATGCGCCCGCAACAATCATTCGGGTATCGACTGGATTCGAAACAGAGCGTCGATCAGGTTATCGTTCTGCCGGCTTGGAATGTGCTTCGCGACAAGCTCTTTCGCGCGACCATCACGAAATAAACCCGCAAGCGCCTTATCGACCTCGCGGCGCAGTGAATGGTTGTCCTTATGAAATGCGATCGCATAGGGCTCATAGGTCAGACCGCGCACGCTGATAACGTGGCTCTCGACAAGGTCCGGGTGATCCGTGAGCATCGCGTTCAGGATGTCGCGATCCGCGATATATCCGTCGATCCCGCCGGAAAGCAGCGCCTCTACTGCGCTTTCATGGCTCTTGAATGGGGCGGTTTCTACCTTCATCTGCTGGTCGCTCAGAATTCCCCCGGCGGCAATGCTCTTATGGGCGGTGGTTTCGATCAGATAGCCGACGTTCAGCGGTGGTGCGTCTAAAGGTATTCCGCTCATCAAGCGTCGCGGAAAAAGAAGCGCGGTATCTGTGACAAAGGTAATCAGTGAGAATTCGTATTTGTCGCGCCTGTCCATGTTGACGGTTGTCGCCTCGCACAACATCGCGCATTTCCGGTTATCTAGCGCGCCGAAACGTGTCTCTACTGTCACGGGAACGATCTCTGGCTCGCTGATGCCCATTATGTCAGAGATCATCTTGCACAGATCGACGCTGTAGCCGGTGAACTCGCCGCCCTCGATTTGCGAAGAGAACGGCGAGGCGTCTTCACGAAAGCAGATCGAAAGGTTTTCGGCCGCCAAAGCTCCCGGAAGAACCAGACCCAGAATGACAGTCGCAGTTCTCAGCATGACGGACATCCGGGGATGGCTCTGCAATTGATCGCCCAGTTGCAGCAAGATCCGCAGCAGCACCATCTTTGTTCGGGTATTCCGGGCTGAGTTGGCGCAAACTGGGCGATACGGTCTGGTTGGCACGGCTGCTTATCTGCGAGCTCTGGAACAGAGGTGGCAACGGTGAACGCGGATAAGGTGGTGTAGATGAAGAGTTCAGCGACTAGGGTCATGACAAGCAGGTTCCTGTACTGTTAGGCTGATCGGTCAGCAGGCGCACGTCGGTAAAGAACAGAATTGCCAGAATAAGATGGGCAAAGTGCTTTGCCGTGACCTGTGGCTCAACGCCCAGTCGTGATGTGCTGTATCGGGTGATATTCACGTCTTCCAGCAGGTAATTTTCCAAAGTCGAACGCCATGCGTAGTATTCCGGGTAATCACAAATCCGCTCTATGAAACCGTAGTTGAGATGGCTTCGCCCTTCGAAGGATCGGTTCTCGAAAAATTCAAGATATGTATTTTCTATGGCGGTTGCATCAAGCGAGATCGGCTGTTCGAAAACAGGGTAGAGATGAATCCGTATTTCGCGTGGGCGCACCGGTGTCCCGTTCTCACAATTTATCCGTAGCTCGACGTTTTGAAACAGCGGGGCATTCGCCAGCGCGTTACTGTTCGAGAATCCACGTGCCGGCCGGTATATTCTGAAATGATAGGTCGATTCACGATCGTCGGCCCAGTGAAGCCGCTGGGTTTCATTGATGAGACCACCGACACCTATAGTTGCGTCGACTGCCGAGGGCAGGCCAAGAGGCTCATACAGAGCTTGGTCGCCGCAGTCTATTTTCGCCACGATAGGCTGACTTGGCCGTTCAAGAATGCTTATGGCGCGCACAAGATTTTCGTTTATGTCCGGCTCGATCGTTGCCCACCAGAGCTGTGAAAACAGCTCTTTCGCCAGGTCGTAGGTAACAACTTTCATGGGGCGTGGTGTCACAAAGTCAACTTCAGCGTCTGGCGGAGGTGTCGTGCAAAAGCTGTAGTCGACCGGCACCTCGTATTCGGAATTGTTATGCTTCATCCTTGTGTCAAAACGCCGAAACGGCTTATACAGCTGTGCCTGCATCGGGATACATGCAGGATCGTCTGCCAGTGACTTCGGGGCGCGCTCAACAAAGGTGGTGGGCAAAAAATTTGTCTGCTCGGAAAATCTGTCGACGATTTTGCGGTTCTCTACGAAGGTGAGATATTCAGCATAGGCTGCCTCCAGCGCTTCCACATCTGACGTTCTCAGATAGGACGCCCATGGGGTCAGGAATGGCCAATCGGCGACATTGTTGTTGTAGGGCGGAAGGTTCTCACCCGGATTGCAGTCGGCCGGGTCTTCTGGCCCGCAGAGCTTCAAGGCAAAGGTACCCTCCGGAAAAATATATCCAACGTCTTCAGTAACCGGTGCGACCGCCTCTGTATCAATCAGGACAAGCAGCCCATATTCGGCCTGAAAGATCGTCCAGGTTTTTTGTTCGCCGGAAACGTCCGCGATCTCAATGTCGCGCATCGGTCGAAGCAAAAGGCCCATCGGGAAATAGTGGCTTTTGCGAAGAGTCCCTTCGCTGCAATCAATCCAACGCGCAGGACCGGTGGTGATCGTTACCCAATACTCGGCAGTGCGCGCCAGCTCATTTCTTGGCTCTGTCGCTGCTGTGCTGGACAATCCCGGCACCTTGTCGGGATATTTCGACAGTACCGCCTCACGCAGAAGTTGGCTGCAAACGCCTTTTCCCTGAAGTTGCTCAGACAGAAGTGACAGTTCATGTTGGCGGGCATCCACCTCGGGATTGCCGCGATACTCGATAACTTTGTCGTAGAACTCATCCGCCGCAAGAACCGCCCATCGCGCAGGAAGACCCAAGCCATCGCTCTCCCCCCTTGAGACTATTCCGACCAGCACACCATCGGACACGACCGGGCCGCCACTCATCCCGACTGTCGTTAAGGCGCTGGCGCTCACTAGGCCCAAACCATCAATCTCGATGCTCTCAATTGTCCCGTACCGTCGCTCAAGCAGGTTCTGTTGTGCGGGAAACCCTGCAGCGACTACATTTTTCTGAAGGTAGTCGCTGATGGACTTCGCGACCGCCATATTCTGAAAATTATCGTTTTCGCTATCGGAGAACTTCAGAATGGCAAAATCGCGGTAGTCAGAGAGATAGCGCAAGTTGAGATCTCGCTGCGGGGGTTCGTCGGCACGGCCTATAAGGCCTTTGCAAGTGCTGCCCTCCAGCACGACATGCTTGGCTGTCAGAACGTAGCCTTCATCCGAAAAGATTACGCCGCTTCCCTTGCTTGTGGTGTTCGATTCGTCAACGCATTCTATATACACAACTACGCTGTCGCTAATCCCCTGCGCGGTTAATTCAACCGCAGGAAATAATACCAAAAAAGCCGTCAGGGCAGCACTTGAAAAGTAGCACCACATAATCCTGTTTCCTGATTTGATAACACGATTAGGTTACCACATTATGGCTTCAAAAACTAGGCGCTGTTGGCGAGAGGAATTGAATGAAGCCGCTATCGCGGAATTTGGTTTGTGCTGTTTGGGGAT
Organism: Paracoccus xiamenensis; assembly: GCF_011308835.1. Taxonomy (GTDB): domain Bacteria; phylum Pseudomonadota; class Alphaproteobacteria; order Rhodobacterales; family Rhodobacteraceae; genus Paracoccus; species Paracoccus xiamenensis. The sequence continues at coordinate 5,965 of NZ_JAAOHY010000009.1, forward strand.
TGGTGCACTGTCTGCGAGGATTGGGGATCTTTACACCCGATCCGGCGGCGCAGGTCATAGCGGCCCTTGCGCATGTTGCGCCACCAATAGCCGTTATTGACCAGATGCCGCCCCCGCAGCACGAACAGCGCGGTGCCCGCGATCTCATGCGTCAGGTTGCCCAGCCACCAATAGGCAAGCGCCAGCCTAGAGGTTCTCGCCCAGCCAGGCATTCAGGCTGGCCAGATCGTCGCGTTCCTGATTGCACTCCAGCACGAAAGGCTCGGTAAATCGGGCATTCGGGGCCAGCGATTGTGCGGTCGCGACCGCATCGCCGATGCCATAGCCGCCATGGGTGATGATCGGGATCACGGTCTTGCCGGACAGGTCATGGCTTTGCAGAAAGCTGGCCGTCACGGCAGGCAGATCGCCGCCCCAGATCGGATGACACAGGAACACGGTGTCGTAGCCCGCGATGTCCGGCAGATCCCCGGCCAGCGGAACGTTGTTGCCTTGTTCACGCATGGCTGATGCCCAGCCGACCATCTGCTCATAGTCGGCGGGCCAGGGGTCGCGCGGGCGCAGTTCGATCAGGTCGGCATTGAAGCGGCGCGACAGCGCGCCCGCCAGAACCCGCGTATTGCCCGAGCGCGACAGATAGACGATGACGCTGGCAGCGCCAGTTTGCGCCGCTGCGGGCTGTGCGGCCAGCTGCGCGGCAATCAGCGGCAGCAGCACTGCCTTGAAGGTATCGCGGCGGTTCAAAATTTCAGTCACGTTTGCATCTCCTCTGGCCCATAGAAGAAATTGGCCGTGGCGCCGCCGTCGATCAGGAAATCGCTGCCGGTGATATAGCCGCCCTCTGGACCCATGATCAGCGCGGCAAGGGCCGCGACCTCGTCCGGCGTCCCGGCGCGGCCTGCGGGCATTTTCGCCAGCATATCGCGATAGAAATCGGCGCGCTCGCCGTTCAGTTCGTCATGCGCCAAGGGCGTGATGATGATGCCGGGGCTGATCGAATTGATCCTTGCGCCGCGCTTGCCCCAGCTGATCGCCTCGCTGCGGACCCGCAGAGAGTTGCAGCGCTTGGACATCTGATAGGCCAGCAATGTGTCATCGACTGCCCTGACGAAATCCAGATCCAGCAACTCCTCGGCGGGGGTCGTGGCCAGCTGTTCGTCCTGTTCCGCCGTCAGCGCGGGCATGCGATAGCCGGATTGGGATGAGATCACGATGCCCGAACCGCCCGGCGCGATCACCTTGCCGAACTCCTCCAGCAGCATCGAGGTGCCGTAGAGGTCGACCTTCAGGATCGTCTCGACCGGCGCCTGAGAAGGCGAAACCCCCGACGCCTGAATCAGCGCCTTCACGTCACCGATGCCAGTCGCCAGCTTGACCAGTTCCTGCACCGATTTGCGGTCGGAGACATCAACAGTCGTGGCGGTGTTTTCAAACCCCGCCAGTTCCAGCGCCTCGGCTGCGCGATCAGCATTTTCCTGCTTCAGATCGGCCAGCACCACATGGCGGCCGCTGCTGACCCGCCGGGCAATGGCCTGCCCGATCGAGCCTGCGCCGACGACGACTGTCACATCGGTCATTGTGCACCCTTACTCCTCGACCCGCAGCATGGTCTTGATGGCGCGGCGCTCGTCCATGGCCTTGTAGCCCTCGGCCACGTCGGCAATCGGCAGGACCAGATCGAAGACCTTGCCGGGCTGGATCCTGCCGGCCAGAACGCGGTCCATCAGGTCGGGCAGGAAGCGGCGCACGGGGGCGGGTCCGCCCAGCATGCGCTTTTGTCCGAAGAACAGCTGCTGGCCGTCGAAGCTGACGCCATGCGGAACGCCGACATAGCCGATGGTGCCGCCCGGACGGCAGACGCCCATGGCCTGCTGCATGGATTCCTCCATGCCGACGCATTCCAGCACCGATTCCGCGCCGACGCCATTGGTCAGGTCCATGATGCGGGCGATGCCATCCTCGCCGCGTTCCTCGACGATGTCGGTTGCGCCGTATTCCAGCGCCAGCTTCTGGCGGTCCTTGTGGCGCGACATGACGATCACACGGCCGGCACCCATCTGCGACGCCGCGAGCACGCCCATCAGCCCGACCGCACCATCGCCCACGACGACCGCAGTGCCGCCTTCGCGGACCTGCGCGGCATCGGCGGCGTACCAGCCCGTGCCCAGCACGTCCGAGGTCGCCAGCATATGCGGGATCATGTCCGCATCGGGCATTTCATTCGTCGCGACCAATGTGCCGTCGGCCAGCGGCACGCGGGCATAGGGAGCCTGCGCGCCGGTCATGAATTCGCGCTGCACGCAGGAGGACTGAAAGCCGAAATCGCAATGCGGGCAGGTATCGTCGGACAGGACGAAGCTGCCGACGACGAACTGGCCCGGCTTGATGTTGCGGACCTCGCTGCCGACCTCGACCACGGTGCCGCAATATTCGTGGCCCATATGGACGGGGCCATCCTGTTCCGAAATGCCGCGATAGGGCCACAGATCCGATCCGCAGATGCAGGTTGCGGCAAGCTTGATGATCGCGTCGGTGGGTTTGAGGATCTTGGGGTCCTCGACCTGTTCATAGCGAACATCGCCGGGGCCATGCATGACGGTTGCATACATTTTCAATTCCTTCCTTGAATACCTCAGGCGCCGTAATCGGCGTCGCTGACCTTTTCCAACCAGGTGACAACGCTGCCGCTTTCGTCGGCCTCGGCGATGGCGATATGGGTCATGGCGGTGTCGGGAGCCGCCCCGTGCCAGTGCTTTTCGCCGGGCGGAAACCAGACGATGTCGCCGGGGCCGATGTCTTCGACCGGGCCACCTTCACGCTGAACGCGGCCCTTGCCGCTGGTGACGATAAGCGTCTGACCCAGCGGATGCGTGTGCCATGCCGTGCGCGCGCCGGGTTCGAACGTGACGGTCGCACCGCTGGCCCGCGCCGGGGCCTCGGTCTTAAATGGCGCGTCAATGCGGACGGTGCCGGTGAAATAATCCTCGGGGCCTTTGGCCGAGGGTTCAGATCCGTTGCGGGTAATTTTCATGGAAATCTCCGTCATTCAATGTCGCGAACAAGCCGAAAGCCGATGCTGATGCCGCGATAATCGGGGTCGTAGTCGCGGCGCGAGGCACTGCGCCAGCCATCGCCCGTCGAATGCCAACTGCCACCGCGCACGACGCGTTCCGCGCCGCTTTCGGGTCACTGCCGGGCGATCCCATCCGAAAGCTGCCGGTAGGGATCTGCACGAAGTCGATGCCAAGGCTGTTGGTAAACGTCTCGGGCTGCTGTGCCTGCGTCACTGAGCCGGTGAGAAGAAGCGTCGCCGCCAGAATCGTGCGCGTCGAGAGCATCGGCATATCGGCCTCCTTTGTGGTGTTGACCTGAAACTAAGGACTGCTCCGCTGCGTTTGAAATGCTGGATTCCACTTGGGCCTATCTTCAGGAGATATGAATGCGGCGTGAGGAAATGGGCGATCTGATGGCCTTTCTGGCCGTGGCCGAAGAACGCAGCTTCACCCGTGCTGCCGCCCGTCTGGGAACCTCGCAAAGTGCTGTCAGCGCCGTTGTCAGGCGGCTGGAAGAACGGCTGGACGTGCGTCTGCTGACGCGGACGACTCGCTCTGTCTCGCCGACCGAGGCGGGCGAGCGTCTGGCCCAGACCCTGCGCCCGGCCTTTGACGATATAGAGGCGCAACTGGCCACGCTGGACGAGATGCGCAGCCATCCGGCTGGGACGATCCGCCTGAATTCCAGCAGGATGGCTGCGGCGAACCTGCTGATGCCGGTCGCGAACCGGATCATGGCCGACCACCCGGATGTGAAGATCGAAATCAGCGTGGATTCGCGCTTTACCGATATCGCCAAGGACGGTTTCGACGCGGGCGTGCGCTTGGGTGAAAGCGTTGACAAGGACATGATCGGTGTCCGCATCGGGCCAGAGCTGGAGATGGTGGTGGCGGCAACGCCCGACTATTTCCGCGCCTATCCAAAGCCCGAAACCCCCTATGACCTGACCGGCCACAACTGTATCAACCTGCGCCTGCTGACCCTTGGCGGGCTGTATGTCTGGGAGTTCGAAAAGGACGGCCGCCCGCTGAATGTCCGCGTCGATGGTCAGTTCACCTGCAGCGATTCCGGGTTGGTGCTGGATGCGGCGCTTGCCGGGCGTGGGCTGGTCTGTCTGCCCTCGGACCATCTGGGGCCGTATGTCGAGGATGGGCGGCTGATCCGTGTGCTGGCCGACTGGTGCCCACCCTTCGCAGGCTATTATCTGTATTATCCCAGCAGGCGCCAGGTCACACCCGCGTTCCGCCTGCTGATCGACGCGCTGCGCTGGAAGGATTGATCAGTTCGAATTCGAAAGATCGGACAGCTTGGTCCGGTCGAACAGCGCGATCAGCACCATGACCGCGCTGACCATTGCCATACCTGTCAGCGCGGGCAGGAATATGGCCAGCAGCCCCGCCGCCACCAGCGCGATGATACCAAGCACATGTCTTTGGGCGCGGAAATCCGGCATCAGCCGCATGAAGGAATAATGCCCGAACAGAAAGATCACCGGCCCCGCGACCAGCGGCAGCAGGTGAGAGATCGGCGCATCCCCGTAGGTGTCAGAGATCAGGACCTGATTGGCAACGGCGCTGAGGATCAGCCCCGCCACCATCAGGATGACGGAATTGACCGCGGCCCGGCCGATGCGCACCTGATCCGTCGCCTTTTCCAGATGCTCTTCGGAAATATCCAGGTTCACGCCAAAGATGATCGCCCACATGGCGGTGGTGCCAAGAAAGGCGCACACGCCGGCAAAGATCGTACGCGTGCTCAGCCCCGCCTCTGACAGCGCGAAGCCGGTGGAGATCACCGTTTCGCCTAGCGCGATCAGCAGAAACAGCGAACAGCGCTCCAGAAAATACTTTGCGTCAAAGGGCATCTGCGCGGAATGCAGGCGGTTGCCGGGCAGGGGATGGCCGGTCCAGATCCCCGCGAATGCTGTAATGGTGGCGACGCCCCAGAACAACAGCCGCCCGTCTGGCCCAAGCATCGCCCCGATGATCCACAAGACAGCGCAGAACAGTGTCCACATCAGCGTCCGCAGGTAATGGTTGCGGTAATCGGAATCCGGCGCGAAGGCGATGGTCCACAGCGTCCGCCCGACCTCAATCAGCAATAGCGGGATGATGAGGGCCCAGGCATGCTTGTCAAAGGCATGCGCGATGGCTGCGTTCATCATCAGGCCTAGCACCATGATCAGCAGCACGGCCAGGGTCGGCCGCGCCCGGTCATCCCGGATGATCGTGGCCGACCAGCTTGTCCCCGACCACACCGTCAGCACCGCGACCAGCATGATCGCGGTTTCCGCCACCCCGTGCCAGTTCAGATGCGCGGCCAGATGGTGCGAAAGTTGAATAAAGGCAAAGACGAAGACCAGATCGAAGAACAATTCGATCGGAGCGGCCTCTTCGCGGGTCTCGTCAGTCTTCCGGGCGCGTTCGTTCATGGAGGCAGGGAATATGAAAATTCTGCTCAGGTCCACAGGAAAGGGGCCGCGCGTGACGCGGCCCCCGATGCGATCAGTCCTCGACCTTGAACGTATAGGTCTCGCGGTCGATGGCTTCCGGGTCAGGGCCGCCACGCGTGCCGGTATCCAGCGCCTCAATCTGCGCGATTTCGTCATCGGTCAGTTCAAAGCCCTCGACATCGAAATTCTCGGCGATGCGCTTTGGCGTGACCGATTTCGGAATGACCGAATGGCCAAGCTGGAGCTGCCAATGCAGCATGATCTGTGCGGGCGTCTTGGCGTATTTTTCGGCGAGCGCGGTGATGACCGGATGGGTCAGCGGGTCGTCCTCGGGCTTCTTGTCATCGCCCCAGTAACGCTGCACCCCGCCGATGGGCGACCAGGCCTGTGTCAGGATGCCCAGCCTGTCATGGGTCTTGCGCAGCGCGGCATTGGTGAAGAACGGGTGCACCTCGACCTGATTGATCGCCGGGACCACATCGGTTTCCGCCATCAGGCGGTTCAGGTGATCTTCGCTGAAATTGCTGACGCCGATGGCGCGGACGCGGCCGTCGGCCAGCAGCCGCTCGGCAGCCTTATAGGCCTGTATGGTGGCGTTGAAGTCGCTTGGCATCGGTTGGTGCAGCAAATAGACATCGACGGTGTCGAAGCCCAGCTTGCGGGCGCTGCGATCAAAGGCGTGCAGCCCGCTGTCAAAGCCGTAATCGCTGATCCACATCTTGGTTTGCAGCACGATATCATCCCGCGAAACGCCGCTTTGGCGCATCGCCTCGCCCACTTCGGCCTCATTGCCATAGGCAGCCGCCGTGTCGATCAGGCGATAGCCGGTATCGAGCGCGGCCTTTACGGCATCGACGGTTTCCTCGGGCGAGCTTTGGAACACGCCGAAGCCCATTGCGGGCAGGGTGACGCCATTGTTCAGGGTCAGGGTTTTCATGTGAAATCTCCTTTACGAATGATGAACGCCAAGGCTGACGCGGCCCAGTTCGGGCTGTTCCGTCAGCTTGACGATCAGATCAGCGACGCTTCTGCGCGAGACATAGGCGCCGGGATTGGCAAATTCTTCGCCCTTGGCGGTGGTGCCATAGGCGATCTCGTCCGTGTCATTCAGCCATGCGGGACGGATGACGGCGTAATCCAGCACCGAGTCTTCGATCACACGGGCTGACTTGCGGTAGGGGTCGAGGATCGCGCCATGGCTTTCGCCCGGAACCTCGTCATAAATCCCCATGGAGGAGATGAAGATGACACGCCCAACGTCGGCCTTCTTCATCGCGGCCACGATCGCCTTGGCCGCCGCCTCCATATTGCCGGACAGGTTGGCATAGACCAGATCCTGCCCCTGCATGGCCTCGGCCAGCTTCGCCTGATCTGCAGCATCGCCTTCGATGATACGGATGCGGTCGGCATCTTTTCCCAGACGCGCTGCGCTGCGCGCATACAGCGTCAGCGACGCATCCGTCCGGTCCAGCAATTCCTGCGTGGCGACGCGGGCGATCTGGCCGGCGGCGCCGATGATCAGAATGTTCATGTCACGTCTCATGCCGGGTTGAAGGGATGCACGTCACGCCATGTAAAGCGGGCGACGCGCTTCTTGATCAGCCATTCACCGTTCTGGCGGACATAGCTGTCATTATAGATCACACCGTTCGAGTTGCGGACCTTTCGCCCGTCCTGATCGCCGATCAGTTCGACCGTGCAGTAATGCGTGGCGGTGGCGGTATCGCCACAGATCTCGGCCACGAACTGGCCGTTCATGTGATAGACGGTGTCGAAGCTGGCCAGAAACGGCGTCCAGCTGTCCTCGATTTCCTTGCGACCGTTCAGCGGCGGCAGGGCAGTGTCGCCGAACCATGTCTCGACCACGCCGTCCTCGGTGAACAGGAAGGTCTGTTCACGCACCTTCTTTTCATCGGCGAGGTTCGAGAACACATCGACGATTTTCTTCAGCGCCGCGTGGTCTTCCAGCGCTTGAATGCGGGCGTCCAATGCAGTGTCAGGCATCGATCTTTCCTCCGGCAGTGTTGCTTCGATGGCTCGTAGATAGGGGCCACGACGCCAGAGGATAATCCGCTGAAAAGTTCATTCGCTTATATCGGAAACAGATTAATTCCGGGGAACCCCGTTCTTCCTATCCATCCGGATCTGATATCAAGGCTGGCGCGATACTACGGCAAATCAATATGAAATTGCTTGCTAGATTGGACCCAGCTCAGTCGGCGATGATGCCTGCCCAAAGCAGGCCTCTGCCGCACCTGCTGCAACGGTTCGGCAATGGTGCCGCACTTCCCCGCTGACTACCGCAGGGATGCAGGGCGTGACCCCCGAGGATGCCGGGGCGGCCTCGGCATCGTCGAGGCGCTTGCCTGAGGCTGTTACTTCAACGCCACCTCAACCCTTGCTTTCAGCGATTGCCGGGATGTTCGTCGCGACTGGCTGGCAGGCAGGCAATCGGATATGTTCCGCCGATGCGATCTGTTTCTATCCTGCTGATCTTCTTGTGCCTTTCCGTTTTTGCCCCCGCCGGGGGGCGGGCGCATCCGCATGAGTTCGTCGATGCGGGTATCACCTTTTACTTTGACGATCAGGGCCGCCTTGGCGCGACCGGGATTGTCTGGGTCTGGGATGAATTTACCTCGATGCTGATCCTGGAGGATCTGGGCCTGGACGGCGATGGGGATGGGGTTTTGACCGGGGCTGAACGCCAGACGGCAGTCGAGCGATTCAACGACTGGCCAGAAGGTTTCGAAGGCGATCTCTACCTCAGGTCGAATGGTGCGCCGGTCGAACTCAGCGGACCGCTGGATCTCAAGGTGGACTATCGGGACAACCGTCTGATCGTCAGCTTTCTGCGCCCCCTGCCACAGCGGATCGACCCGGGCAGCGCGCCGGTCACGCTTCAGGTCTATGATCCAACCTACTATGTCTTCTACGATCTGGCGGGTGCGCCGAAGCTTGCGGGGCGCGAGGGGTGCGAGATCGCCATACATGAGGCCGATACCGCAGCAGCACAGAAGCTTTATGAAGAACTGCTGGGCGATTTGACCGACGAAGAAATCCTTGAGGAGGGCAAGTCCCCCGAGGTCGGCGGAGCCTTTGCGGATGAAGTGGTCCTGACATGCGGAAACTGACACCGATCTGCATTGCGCTTGTGGCGCTGATCGCTGCCGCCTTGGCCTACGGCGGATTTCAGGATTGGCTTGCCGGCAATGCAATTGCCTGGCAACGCGATGCGCAGAACGCATTGGCGGGCGCATTGCGCGCCCTGCGTGGCGGCCAGCCCGGCGCGGTCACGGGGTTTCTGGCGCTGTGCTTCACGCATGGCTTTCTGCATGCGCTTGGCCCCGGTCATGGCAAGGCGGTGATCGCGGCCTATGCGGCGGCCTCGCCATCCTCACTGCGTCGGCTGATCGGGCTTGCCGCAGTGACGAGCCTTGCGCAGGCGGCCGTGGCGGTGGTGCTGGTCTATGCCGCAATATGGCTGATTGACGGTGCGCGGGACCGGGTCGAGGGTCTGGCGGGCATGATCGAGCCGCTGTCCTTCGCCATGATCGCGGTCCTCGGTGTGATGTTGTTCTGGCGCGGCGCGCGCCGGCTTCGCGGCACATGGCGCAGCACCGCCGCCGCAGCAAATATCGGCCCTGACCACAACCACGGACCACATTGCGGTTGCGGCCACAGCCACGCACCCGAGCCCGAGGCGCTGGCCAAAACGAGGGATTGGCGCGAGGCAGCGGCCCTGATCCTTGGCGTGGCTTTGCGGCCCTGCACCAGTGCGCTTTTCCTGCTGATCCTGACATGGCGGCTCGATCTCGATCTTCTTGGCATCCTCGGGGCCTTTGTCATGGGGATCGGGACGATGATGGTCACCGCCTCGGCAGGGCTGATCGCGGCGCTGATGCGCCGGGGCGTATTTCTGGCCTTGCCGGGCGGGCGGTCTCTGGTGCCGGCCGTGGCCATGTTCGAACTGATGCTGGGTGCGTCGATTGCGGCTCTGGCAGGTGTCACGGCTTTGCGGCTGGTATAAGGCTGCATCGGCGACCGTGCCGACAGATCCCGGTCTGCGCCACCGTCGCAACACATTCATCAGCATGACACAAAAGCGCCAAGCAAGGATCCTACAGGGAAGTGCCAATGCCGATCAGCCTCGGCACCCTGTCAGACGATCCAGCCATGGAGCCAGATATGGATATCAAATCCACCGTCCGCCTTTCCTTCGATGAACTTGACGAGTTGCGCGACCCGCGTCCCGCCGGAAGCGATTTCGACCGTGTTGTCGAAGCCGCAATTTCGCGACGCGGGTTTCTTGGTGGCACGCTGGCCTTTGGATCGGGCGCCATGGTCTTCGGTTCGGGCATGCTTGGTTCCGCCGGCACTGCCCGCGCTCAGGCCGCGGCCTTCGCCTTCGCGCCGATCGGAATCGCGACGGATTTCGACATCCACGTGCCGCAGGGCTATCGCTGGCAGCCGCTGGTGAAATGGGGGCAGGCGCTGTTTTCGGACGCCGAAGCCGCATGGTCGCCGGAAACCGGCGTGCCGCTGGACATGTCGGACCGGGTCTTCGGCGAGAATACCGACGGCATGGAGACCTATGAACATGACGGCCATGTGCTGCTAGCGGTCAATTCCGAATATGTGAACTCCGAGGTCAACCTGCCCGCCGAGGCGGAGGGCATTCCGCGCAACGCCGACGAGGTCACGCTGCTGAAGAACATGCAGGGCGTCACCGTGATGGAGATTGCGCAGGGCGAAAACGGCTGGCAGGTCGTGCTGGACAGCCCCTATAACCGCCGCATCACCCATGAAACGCAGATGGTCATGGACGGGCCTGCCGCCGGCTCTGATCTGGTGCGGACCAATGCCGACGCTGACGGCATGTCGCCCAAGGGGACGATGAACAATTGCGGTGCTGGCAAGACGCTCTGGGGCACCTATCTGACCTGCGAGGAGAATTTTAACACCTATTTCGGCGCCACCGGCCCGTTCGAGGAAACCGAAGGTCTCGTGCGCTATGGTATCGGCGGCGAGGGGCGCTATGCCTACGAGAAATTCGACCCGCGTTTCGACCTGTCGCAGGAACCGAATGAGCCGAACCGCCATGGTTGGGTCACCGAAATCGACCCGACCGACCCCGACAGCACGCCGGTCAAACATACCGCGCTTGGCCGCTTCAAGCATGAAAATGCCGAAATGGTGCAGGCGGCTGATGGCCGGATCGTCGTCTATATGGGCGATGACGAAAGGGGCGAGTTCCTGTATCGCTATGTCTCGAACGGCACGTGGGCCGAGGGCCAGCCGACCGATGGGCTGCTGTCGGATGGCACGCTTTACGTCGCGAAATTCAATGACGACATGAGCGGCGAATGGCTGGCGCTGACGCCGGAAACCACCGGCATGTCGATCGAGGAGATTCTGGTTCACGCGCGGCTGGCCGGCTCCAAGGTCGGCGCGACCTCGATGGACCGGCCGGAATGGGTTGCGGCGAACCCGCTGCGGGTCGAGGTCTATTGTGCGCTGACCAACAACTCCAAACGCGGCGGCGACAAGATGCCGGTCAACGCGCCCAACCCGCGTGAGACCAACGAATACGGTCAGATCGTCCGCTGGCGTCCGGCGGATGAGGATCACGGCGCCGATGGCTTCACCTGGGATCTCTATGTGATGGCCGGCAATCCCGAGGTTTACGAAAATGTCTATGGCGGTTCGGACAATGTGACGGCGGGCAATATGTTCAACTCGCCCGACGGGATGGCCTTCTCGTCTGACGGGATGCTGTGGATCCAGACCGATGGCGATGACAGCAACGAGGGCGATTTTGCCGGCATGGGCAACAACCAGATGCTGATCGGCAATCCCGAAACCGGCGAGATCGCGCGCTTCCTGACCGCCCCGAACGGGGCCGAGGTGACCGGTCTCACCTGGTCGCCCGATCGTAAGGTCGCCTTTGTCGGCATCCAGCATCCGGGCGGATCCTGGCCCGATGGCGCGGGAAAGCCGCGCTCCTCGGTGATCGCCGTCTGGCGCGAAGATGGCGCCACCATCGGGTAAGCGCCCGCAGATGCAAAAGACCCGGTGCCGCGAATACGCGGGGCCGGGCACGCGGCGGATCTGCGCCAGCCAATGTGGCGAGGGGTGTTAGAGCCGCCACATCCGACGGCTGTTTCTACGTGCTGGCTGGCGCGGCAAGGCCGCCAAATTGGCCCGCGTGGTAAAGAAGCGGCGAAGCAGCCGGGTCACGGTCCAGATGCCGGACATGACCAAGAAAAAGGATGTGATCCCCTGCTTCGATCTGCTCTGCAACGTCCGCAATGATCAGTGCCGCGGCGCCGGGCAGCACGGGCAGTCCGTGGCGGCTCTGAAACGGCTCGGTCAGCGTTCCGTCGCCCCGACCGGCGAAGTGCAGCGCATGCCCGCGCATCCCCTCGGGCAGGACGTTCACCGCATATCGCCCCGATTCTCGGATCTTATCCAGCATGTTCGCGCTTCGGCTTACCGAAATGCAGATCAGCGGCGGGTCGAGCGAGACCGACATGAACGCACTGGCCGTCATGCCGTGATCGCCTTCGTCAGTGCGCGTGGTGATGACGTTGACGCCGGTGGCGAAACGACCGCAGCAATCGCGCAGGTCGCGCGGGTCGATGGCGTCAAGGACGGTGCTGTCATACATCAGGATCTATTCCTTTGACGGGCAGGCCGGCGGAGCCGAGGCCCGGAGGCAGATCCGGTTTGCGGGCATCGATGTCCCGCAAACCGGAAACGGGTTCATGCGCAGCTTTCAGGCCGAGAGTTCCTGACGGACGATCTCGGCGCCCGCGCCAAGCGCGGCCAGCTTGCCGCGTGCGACATGTCGCGGCAGCGGCGCCATGCCGCAATTGGTGCAGGGATACAGCTTGTCGGCATCCACGAACCGAAGCGCCTTGCGCAGGGTGTCGGCGACCTGTTCCGGCGTCTCAACGGTGGCGCTCGCCACATCGATGGCCCCGACCATGACCTTCTTGCCCCGGATCAGCTCGATCAGGTCCATGGGCACATGCGAGTTCTGGCATTCCAGCGACACCAGATCGATATTCGAGGCCTGAAGCTTGGGGAACACCTTCTCGTATTGCCGCCACTCGTTGCCGAGCGTCTTTTTCCAATCGGTGTTGGCCTTGATGCCGTAGCCATAGCAGATATGAACGGCCGTTTCGCAGTTCAGCCCTTCGATGGCCCTTTCAAGCGTGGCGATGCCCCAATCGTTCACCTCGTCGAAGAAGACGTTGAAGGCCGGCTCGTCGAACTGGATGATATCTACGCCAGCCGCTTGAAGTTCCTTCGCTTCCTCGTTCAGGATTTTGGCGAATTCCCAGGCGAGTTTTTCGCGGCTTTTGTAATGGGCATCATACAGCGTGTCGATCATGGTCATCGGGCCAGGCAGCGCCCATTTGATCGGGGCATCGGTCTGGGCGCGCAGGAACTTCGCATCCTCGACAAAGACCGGCTTTTCGCGGGATACAGCGCCCACAACCGTGGGCACGCTGGCATCATAGCGATCCCGGATCCTGACAGTTTCGCGTTTGTCGAAATCGACGCCGGTCAGGTGCTCGATAAAGGTCGTCACGAAATGCTGGCGGGTCTGTTCGCCATCACTGACGATGTCGATGCCGGCACGCTGTTGTTCAGACAAGGAAACGCGCAGCGCGTCCTGCTTGGCCTCGATCAGTTCGTCACCCTGCAATTTCCAGGGCGACCAGAGTTTCTCGGGTTCGGCAAGCCAGACGGGTTTCGGCAGGCTGCCGGCGGTTGCGGTGGGAAGCAGTTTATTCATGTCAGTTCACTTCGTAGCAGTTCGTATCGTTCACACAGCGACTTTCGCCGACCAGGCGTCAAGCATGGCGCGGCGCGGCTTGATAAAGTGTTCTTCGGCATACTTTCCCTGTTCGATCGCAAGCCGGCTGCGTTCCTCGCGGTCATAGGTGACGCGGGTCAGCGAATAGTCCTGATGCTTCAGGCTTGGCCGATAGCTTTCGCCGGCCACGGAATTGGCGTTGTAGATCTCTGGGCGGTAGATCTTCTGGAACGCTTCCATGGTGCTGATCGTGCCGATCAGTTCCAGATTGCTGTAATCGTTCAGCAGATCGCCGAAGAAGAAGAAGGCCAGCGGCGCGACGCTGCGCGGCGGCATGAAGTAACGCACCTGCAGCCCCATCTTCTGGAAATACCGCTCGGTCAACGAGGATTCGTTCGGCGTGTATTCCACGCCCAGAACCGGATGGCTGTTCGCCGTCCGCTGGTAGGTCTTGTTGTCCGAGACGCTGAGGCAGATGACCGGCGGTTTGTGAAAATGCGTCCTGAACGCCTCCGACGCGACGAAATCCTTGAAGATCCGACCGTGCAGCTCGCCGAAATCCTCGGGCACGCTGAAGCCATCGCGGCCCTTGTTGTGTTCGGGCAGGCGCACGCTGAAATCGTAGTCGCGGACATAGGACGAGAAGTTGTTACCGACGAGGCCATCAATTCGCGCACCCGTCTTGCGGTCCAGAATCGTCGGCTTCAGGATTTCAATCGCCGGGAAGGTCTCGCCGCTGCCATCAACGTCCATCTCGACTGAAATGATATCCAGCTCGACGCCATAGCGGTCGCCCTTAGGGTTATCCCATCGCGCCAGATCGTTGAAACGATTGTCGATCATCTTCAACGCATTGGCCAGATTTTCCTGCCGCCGTTCGCCGCGAGCGAGGTTCGCGAAATTCGTCGTCAGCCGGGTGCTGTCGGCGGGCGCATAGGTCTCGTCGAAACGAAGGCCCTTGATGGTGAAAGTCTCAGTCATCGTGATCCGGTGTCCAATTGGTATTCTTCGGTCTTTCACACCGCGATCTTCATGCCGTAGCGCGTTGCGAGCGAGCTCCCTGTATGGGCAAAGCGGGACATGAAGAAAAATGACATTTTCTCGGAAACATATGACTAAAACTCATGTTTTGGATGCCGGTGCCAAGGCGCCCGCAGATGCGACGCGGGCGGGACGGGAGGTTCAGATCTGCACCCTCGCGGCCAGGTTTATGAAGCCGTCCAGATAGCTGGCCGTCTTGCCCGAGCGATAGCCCAAGTGGATGGATTTGGGGATCCCTTCGCCGATCCGCACCCCCGTCACGCCTTTGACGCCCCGAAGCAGCCAGTCGGGTGTCGCGCTGACGGCACGGCCCGACGCCACCAGACGCAGCATCAGGTCGGTGGTTTCGACCGTCCGGTGCCGGCGCGGCAGCGCATGGGCCGGAACCAGAAACCGCGTATAGATGTCCAGCCTCTCGCGGGCGACGGGATAGGTGATCAGGGTCTCGCTGGCCATATCCCCGGGGTCGACATGCCGCTTTTGCGCCAGCGGGTGGTGGTCGGCCACGGCGAGCACCAATTCGTAATCGAAGACCGGCCGATATTCGAGGCCGGGCCGCTCGATCGGGTCGGGGGTGACGAGAATGTCGATTTCATGGTTCAAGAGTGCGGCGAGCCCACCGAACTGGAAGGCCGTGGTCACATCCAGCTCGATATCCGGCCATTCCATCAGAAACGGATCGACGACCCGCATCAGCCAATCCTGGCAGGGATGACATTCCATCCCCACCCGGATCGCGCCGCGTCGCCCGCGCGCGTAATCTTCAAGCACCGCAGCCCCATGTTCGAGTTGCGGCAAAATCCGCTGCGCCAGTCCCAGAAGATACTCCCCCGCAGGCGTCAGGCGCAGCTTGCGGCCCTCGCGCTCCCAAAGTTTCACCTCATGGCGCTCCTCGAACCGGCGGACCGCGTGACTGACCGCCGATTGTGTCAGGCAAAGCTGATCGGCGGCCTCGGTCAGGCTGCCCGTCCGGTCGATCTCGCGCAGAATGGCCAATGGTTGGATGTCGATCATTGATAGTGACCTGTTATCAAGCGGATATGGTTTGGTGCGTTGTCGCGTCATGTTCCGCGATGGGCAATAGTTATATAACACATGCAGCTTGACCTGCCCCTTCTTTGGTCTTCAGCGGCGCCTGGATGCGTGAGGTTCTTCTTGCATCCCACATGAGGCTCGGCCTCTCGCGCATGGCAGGTCATGCATTGGCCCCAGATCCGCAGGGACGCGGAAGCTGGCGGAAGTCCGGCGATGTCGCGCCGGTCCCTGCTTTTGCCGGGATCGCATCGGATCGAACGCCCATGCTGGGCCGATCCGTCAGGCGGCATCCGGTTCTGTTCATCCGGTCCTGAACCGGGTATAAGCAGCCTTGATTTGTAGTTTATGTTTTTAAGTCGGAGGTGCGATGAACGCCCCTTTCAAGCAGGCCGAGCGGCTGGGTCGGTTGACGACAGAGCTCGGGCCGGACGTTCTGGCTCTGCTGCGCTTTGACGGTACGGATCACCTGAACGATCTTTTTGAGTATCGCGTCGAAGCGCTGGCCACCCGCGACAATCTGGATTTCGACGCGCTTGTCGGCACCCATGCCACCGTCGAGATCGAGGCGCATGAGGAAATGCGTCCCTTTGACGGCATCGTCACCTCGGCCCGTTGGGCAGGTGTGGGCGAGAACGGGCACCGCTATGATCTGACGCTCAGGCCATGGTTCTGGCTGGCGGGCAGGCGGCGCAACCAGCGGATTTTCCACAACAAGACGGTCATCGAGATCCTGCAGGAATTGCTGTCGGACTATGCCGGTCTCGGCGATCCGGCGCTGCAAATCAGCCTGTCCAAGGACTATCCGACCCTCGAATACACGGTGCAATACCGTGAATCCGATCTCGACTTCGCGCGTCGGCAGATGGAGCGGCACGGGATCAGTTTCCATTTCAAACATGCCATCGGCAGCCACACGCTGGTTCTGACCGACGACGTGCTGGCGCATGAGAAGATCGGGCCGCGTCCGTTCAAGCGCTATGACGGCCATCACCAGTATGAGCAGGAGCATTTCTGGGACTGGGCGCCGGAACGGAACATCACCACCGGCGCGGTTCGACTGACGGATTACAACTTCAAGAAGCCCAATCAGGCGATGGAGGTCGACCGGCTGGGCGATGCGCAGCACGCGCAGGGCCAGATCGAGAGTTTTGATTATCCGGGCGACTATCTGGCGCAAGATGTGGGCAAGCTGGTGGCTGGGCTTCGGACCGAACAGGAACGTGGCGCGGACCGCCGCAACCGGGCCGTGGGGGATTGCGTCAGCCTTGGTGCGGGCAAGCGGATGACCTTGTCGGGCGACCAGGTGCCGGGGCTTGGCGAAACGTTTCTGTGCCTGTCGGCCAGCCATCACTTTGTCAGCGAAGCCTACGGCACGGGCGGTCAGGGCAGCGACGGCTATTCCTTCACCGGCAGCTATGTGCTGATGCCCGACACCGCGCCCATGGCCCCGCCGAAGCGGACGCCGCTGGCCGTGGTGCAGGGACCGCAAACGGCCGAGGTGGTCGGCGAGGGAGAGATCGACTGCGACGAATACGGCCGCATTCTGGTGCGGTTCCATTGGGATCTGGCGAACGCCTATTCGATGCGCTGCCGGGTGTCGCAGAACTGGGCAGGCGCAGGCTGGGGCGGCATGGTCATCCCGCGGATCGGTATGGAGGTCGTCGTCGAATTTCTTGAAGGCGACCCGGACAAGCCGCTGGTCACCGGCAACGTGTTCAACGGGGCAAATGACGCGCCCTATCCGCTGCCGGCGCATAAGACGCGCAGCACCTTCCGGACCAACAGCCATGATGGCAAGCGGACCGGCAGGGGATTTAACGAATTGAGGTTCGAGGACCAGCAGGGCGAGGAAGAGATTTACCTCCACGCCCAAAAGGACCGGAACGAGAAAACCCTGAACAATCACAGCGAGCGGATCGACAATAACTGGATGCAATCGGTCGGGCACAACAAGAAGATCGAAGTCTCCGGTAGCCATAACGAGGCAGTGGCCGGCAACATGTCGTTGACCGTTGGCCCGTCCGCACTAGCTGGGTTTATCGGCAGTGCAATCAGCCGCGCGACTGACGGAGTTGGCGCGGCTGCGAAAGCCCTCGGCTTTCCCGGCATGATGAACCCCGGCGAGGGCAACTACCTTGTGACAGTCGAAAAGACCAAGGCGGAAACCGTCGGACTCGCATCTGTCGAAACGGTGGGCCTGACGAAGGAAGTCATCGCCGGCGCAAGCTATTCCGTCAATGTCGGCAAGATGTGCAATGTCAGCAGTGGCGAGACTGTGGACATCGAGGCGGCCGAACGAATTGTCTTCTCCTGCGGTGCCTCATCCATCGTCATGGAAGCCAATGGGATAATTACGTTTTATGGAACCGAGGCGCGGTTCCGCATGGTCGACCTGTTTGCCGTCAAGACCGACCGGATCGAGATGAACTGATGGATGACAGCGCAACGCGCATTCTTGCGCGCATCTTCTGGGATCTTGGAACCGAATCCGCAAAGAATGCGCGGGGCCGGCTGACGCATTACCGTCCATGGGAAGGGCGCGACGCGCTTGGCAACAAGGACGATCCTAACGATGACAAGGCATTCGAACGCACGGTCAAGGAAACCATGCGGAACCAGGTCAAGTCGCATTCGCCCAGTCAGGCAATCGTCCAGCGATATGGCGCGGCCGGGTTAAAGGCGCTGCAATCGGCAGGCTTTTCGACGGGTCAGCTTGCAGCGGTCGGCAAGACGATCAGGCACCTGCGCGGGGCAACGCGAGGGATGCAGCAGGTGTGGGGCGTCTATGACCAGATGACCACGCTTTACGCGTTTACCTATAGTGATCGTGTCGTCGTGACCAAGTATCGCCGGATCCTCAATACGCGCGCAGGCAGGTCGGGGTTTGAAGAATATGCCGCCTATAGCGAAAAGGTAGAGCCCTTCTTCCGCACCGTGGTGGAATTCATGACCATGCTCGGCATGTCGATCGAGGCAATGCCGACACCGGAGCTGGACCGCTACGCCATCGAGGCCGCCTTTCAAGAGCATGGCATTCCGCAATCTGACGATCTGAAACGCCTGTTCGGTATCGAGGTTCCTGACCCGGTCCTGAGCGGGATCGAGGACGAGGCCCAGGAACAGATTGAGGTTCCCGAATGAGTTTTGCAGGGATCTGGCGGGGCAGGGTGGCCGCACTTGCGACCGTATTGGTTTGCGCGATGTTCGGCGGCGCGCTTGCCGACGATGCCGCGCAGACACCGGCCGACTCGGTCCTGCCGACGATGCTGGACCAGTCTTTTGAAGAGGTCGTGTCGGGCGCGCTTGCTGATGGGCTGGATGAAATGCCGCCCTTCGACGCCCTCTGGCTGCTGATGCAAAGCGGCCAGCTGGATGCGCTGCGTCAGCCCTATATCGCTTCGTTGCTCGGCGATTATCAACTGAAGACGCGGCCCTTTGATCTGATGCTTTGGGCTTACGTCATCTTCGCGGGCGACGAGGAAGGGATAGGCCTCTACTGTCAGCGGCTTGCCGAGCAGACCGGGAAGGCCTTTCAGGATGCAGATGCCTGTCTTGCCAGCGTCGCAGATGTTTTTCTGGATCGCCGCGGGAACAAGTATCTGCCGGACGAGGTGTTTACGCCCGGCCTTCTGGATCTGCTATATCGAGCCAGATCCGACGAAAGGGCTGTTCTGATCGGAAACTTCGGCGAATTTTCCGACTTGCGGCTGCTGCAGGCGGCAATCCTGGGCGATGACGCAGTCCTGGCCGAAAACAGCGTCGTGCTGGGCAATACAATGCCATGTTCGACAGATAGCGCGCGGATCGCGTCGCTTGATGTCTTGCGCCCGCTATGCACCGCCGACCCCCAAAGCGCCGAGCTTCCCACGATAGAGGAGCTCGCACCGTATCGCCTCTTATCCGCTGTTGTGGCGCTTTGTGCTGATACCGACCGCCCCCAGTTGTGTCGTCGCGATCTGATCGCGCTTCACCAGGCCGGCATGTGCCGTGAACCGCTGCATCTCGCGCCGATGGAAGGCTATTACCAGTCGCGTTTGTTCAGAACCTGCATGGAGGATTACAAGCCATGAGCAAGATCGACACTACGCTCGGCCAGATTGACGCCGATGAGGTTGTCGCGCCGCTTTCATCGGCGGAAGTCCTTCAGCTTCGGAGGTTGCTGGCCGTCGCACACTATGACGAAGGGCGGAAAGGTTTTGTCATTGATACGGGACGCGCCAAGCTGCTGGTTCGCGATGATGGAACGGTCCGGATCGAGGGGGATAACCTGACCGTCATGACCGACGGGCTGATCACGCTGAACGGGGCGGCTATCGGGCTGAATTCATGACCATCTCGGTCAATGTTAACGGGCTGTCCCTTTGCCACAAGGGCTCGGAAGGCTTCGTTCGCTCGACCCTGCCGGATATCTGCCTGACACCGGGAAAGGGGGGGTATCCCGTTCCCTACTTGAATATTGCCTATTCGCGGGATCTGGCGAAGGGGACTGTCAGCGTTTTTGCCGATGGCGGCCATAGTTGCGCCATCAAGCCGTCCGAATTTCGTATTTCTTTCGGTGACGAGCCCGGCAAGGGCGGCGGCATCAAGTCCGGGGTGAACCAGGATCGCGCGACCTGGTTATCGTGGTCGCCCGACGTTTTCCTTGAAGGGCAACCAGCCTGCCGCCTGACAGACAAGATGTTGCTGAACAGGGGAAACACCGTGTCCATCGGGGGCGAGCAACAGCCGCCGCTGGATATGGATGACTGGCTCAAGGAGCTTTGCGAGATTGCCTGCGAATGCAAGCATGCGATCTACTTTCAGCGGTGCATGTCGCAGAAACTGCAAGAGAAATATTATACCGGCGACTATCCGGATGCGGACAGTCCGTATTGGCGTGAAGTCTCGATGCAGCGGGGTGAGGACGGTTGGGACATCATCAGAAATCGGGCAGGCGACGCGCCAACCAGCAACCCGATCACGCCGGCTGGCGGCATTCGGCCGGATGTCGTCACCACTGACGGTCGCGGGAACCCGACCCGTATCGTCGAAGTAAAATTCCCCGGCGACAGCCCGAATGCCAACCAGCTTCCGGGGGGCAAATATTCCGCCGCCGCAAACGATCTGGGGATCGACTATGACCTGATCGACGTCGCAGTTGAATGCGCCTTCTGCTGGTTCCCGCCGCCGCCCCCGCCATCGGCACCGGCGCCCGTGACCGATCCTGTGCCCGTGCCTGCGGCGGAACCGGAATCGGAAACACCCTGGGGCTGGATTATAGGGGGTGTGGTGGCAGTGGGTACGGGCATTGCCATCACCGCCTGCATTATTGCAGAGCCTTGCGGCGCTGCCGCCGCTGCGGCTGCTGCCGCGCTTGGCGGCGGTGCGGTATTGGCAACCTCGGGCTGAGAGTGAAAGAGCGATAAGATGGATCAGAAGACGGACTACGAGCGGCTGGACGGCCTGATCATAAAGGACGGCAACAGCGGAACCCCGATCCTGCGCGTCGGCGTCCAGGCCCAGCTTTTCGTGCGGAACGGGTTTGACAGCGCAGCGCGCGCCGCAAGCGTCGAGGCATTGGCCGCTTATGCCCGTCTGGCTGGGGACAAGGTGACGCGGCTGCTGCCATCGGGTGCCAAGCGCATGCAGGCGATCGGCGGGGCTGACTTTCCGCACAGACAGCGCGAGGACGCCGCCAAATCCGCGCCCGACGACGTGTTCGGGATCACCATCACCGACGATGAGGCACCGCCTCGCTGGCGGGCAACGGCGCAGATGATCGGCAATTATGCACCTGATTGGCCGTCTTATTTCTATACCGCTGTCCCGCCCTCGTTCATGAAGTCGGATCCGGATCGCTATGTTCGGGCGGTTGTCGAATGGGCGTCACTCCTCCGGCCGGATTATGGAACAGCCGGCTTCGCGCTGGTCCTGGAGGCCGGGATGGAATTCCAGTACCCGAAGGAAACCTGGCCCTTCCACGCGCGCTTTTCCGGGCTGGACATGCTTGGGGCATTCAATTTCAAGATCGGACCCGGCAAGATCCAGACGGTGAACTGGCTGACCGTCCTTAGCGACAAGGTCCTGGCAGAGATCGGCGGTCGTGCAGAACTGACCGAGCGTCTGAAAGAGGCGTGGTCAATTCATTTCGGCGCGGCCCCCGGCGACAGCCTGCCGCCCGAATTCAGCCTGCATGATTATGACGGCGGAACAGTGCTGCGCGCGGGGCAATATCCGCAGATGGGCGACGTCAATATCGGCGGGCCGCCGGAAACCTATCTGGTCGCAAATGATGCGCTTCGTTCCGTCCGTTTCATGAAGTACGAACAGCGTCCCGGCGACCTGATACGCGTTCCGGCGCCGCTGGATCGGTACGAGACGACGCTGGAATGGATCACGCGGTTTGATGCGAGGTCCTGACGAATGTCCGAACCTGCCTCGCTGTATCTGACCTGCCCTATCCCGCGCGAAAGTCTGGCGGTGGCGCTGACCCAACCCGCCCCACAGGCAGGGATGTGGCACGACTGGGAGCGGATCGGATGGGAACTTTCCCCGTTGGATCATGAGGCGTTGGCGCGTCTTACCGGGCGGAACCTCGGCGATTTCCTGCGCGAATTGCGCAATACGGCAGAATCGCCGGCGGACTGGCTGTTTCGTTACGATAACGGCTACGGCCGGCTGGAACTCGGGCAGGTGCTTTGTACCGACCAGCCGCGAAGCATTCTGGTCATCCTCGCCTATCTTCGCCGACTTGGTAGCTTCGTGAGCGGTCCGGGCTTCGCGGTTTTGCAGGATACGGTCTTTGGCAACCCCTCCCCCTTGCCAGCGCTTCGATTTGACCATGGCAACACCGAGCTGGTGCCGGGAACGGCCGTCCGACCCGAATGGTCTGCCGCCGTCGCCCCCGCCCTGTCGGAGGTCCGCGCGGCCGTTATCGCGGGCGCGGACCGTCCCGTCCACGATGACCTCGACACCCTGACAGCGGAGCCCTGACTTTGTGGCAGGTCGCGAATAGGACACCTTTTCAGGCCGGTGGCACGTTCATCCGGGATGCCCACGGGCATGAGCATTGGTGCGTCGCGATCCGCGCGACATTCACCGCCGATGCCGCGGGGCGGGTGCATATCGCGCAAGAGCAGATGCCGGTAAATTTCGTGGCCCGCTATGGTGGAAGCGAAAATGAGGTGCTGCTGGCAGAGGATGACTTTGTCCCATTCGCACCGGCGGGCGACATCCTGCTTCACGGTGAATTGCAGCCAGCGGTGTCCGATGACCGTCCAACGCCGCTGACGTTCAAGGTCGGCGCCGTCAGCAAACAGGCAATCTTGCACCCGCCACGCCGTGCCCGTCTTGTCGGGCGGAAATGGAAGCTTTCGGACCAGGGCCGGCACGACCGCCTGTCCCTTGGCTGGCAAAGCAGTTTCGGCGGCAGCCTGCCACAGCCCCTTGATGATGGCCCACCGGAAAATCCGCTTGGCTATGGTGAATGGCTGCGCGCGCCGCATCAGTTCAGCCCGAATACGGAAACGATCCTGCCAAGGATCGAAGCCGTGGGCTGTGACTGCATGCGTGACCCGCAACAAAGCCGTGTTCTTGGATTTGGCCCGATCCCGCGCTGGTGGCGCCCAAGGCTGCAACTTGCGGGGACCTTCGACGATGCCTGGCGACGCGCCCGCTCTCCGCTGATGCCCGTGGATCACGATCCGCGCTTTGCATGCGCGGCACCGGCAGATCAGTGGTCAGAGAAGTACCTGAAAGGCGGAGAGCCAGTTTTTCTGGATGGCTTCACCGGCGCGGTGCCCTGGCAGTTCCGTCTGCCGCAGGCGCTATTTCAGGTCGAGACGAAGATGCGGACCGGTACCGTTCCAAGCAAAGCCCATATTGCCCGGCTTGATCTGTTTCCTGCCGAGTCCCGGTTTTCGGTTCTGTGGCTTTCCACCTTGCCCTGCGACGGGCGCGATCACGAAATCCAGGTAACCCGTGTTGCGCTGCGCCAGCTAGCCGGAGTTGAAAGGTGACCAGGCAGACACCCAGGGCAGTCGCTATTCTGGCCTATGGCATGATGACGCCCGCGACGGGTGGGCGCGACGAACAGGTCAGCGCGCTGCTTGCCGGGCGGCCGCTGTTCCGGCGCCATCCGCGCTGGGTCGGGGTGGACGGGATGCGTCAGGTGATGAGCTATGTCGCCGCGATTGGCGATAACGGCAGCTTCCCCGACCGGCTGGCCCATTTGTTGCAGCGCGCTTATCACGATTGCCGCGCAAACCAGTTGGAGCGCTTCGGCCGGATATATCATGCGCCCATGATTCTGGCGCTGCCCGAGATCCTGCAAACAGCCGGATTGTACGAAACTTTCCGTGCCGTAGCGGCCGGGTTGGACTTTGACGGAGTGACGCAGCTTCACCTTGTCTTCGGCGATGATTGCGGCGCGATGCGCGGGCTTGCGCAGGCATTTCAGGTGATCGAGGGCAGTCCGCAGCCATTGGTCTATCTTGCGGCTGCTGACAGTCTGGTCACGCCCTTTATGATGGATCTGCGCAGCACGACCGGGCTGGCGCGTTCATCCCAGCACCCTTGGAACCCGATCCCTTCAGAGGCTGCCATTTGCACGCTTTTGGGCAGCGCCGATAACACCCCCTCGGCCGTCCTGTTCCCGCCAAGCCAGACAGTTGAGTCGCAGAACTGGCGCGACCCGGGCCGTGGTCTGCTGGGCGGGGGGTTGCGCGCCGCAATCGAGGATCAGCTTTCTGGTCACGAGCGCCCGTTGCATGCCTTCAGCGATGCGCATGCTGAACGTTGGCGGGCCGAAGAACTCGGGGTCATCCGATCAGAGCTTACCGCGCTGCTGCCCGATGAAAGTGGCTGGCACTTTATCTCGCAGGCTGTCGGGGATCTGGGCGCAGCTGGGCCTTTGACTGCGGCAATCGCAGCCGCAAGCTTGCCGGGCCATTCGTTGATACTCAGCAGCAGCCGCACCGGTAGCCGGTCGGCAATGCTGGTGAACGGGAACCCCTTGCCCACGCTGGACGGCCAATCACCTCGCTAGACTGGGCACAGCTTGACTGGGTGTCGTCACTGCTGTTCGCGGGCGTGACGGGCCATGTGGGCTCGCCCTCGGTCGTGTACGCACAACGCAAGTCAATGCGCGTGTACGCCATACACGCCGCTGACATCCGCCAGTTGTTCATGCAGTTCATCGATCAGCTGCGCGCGCGGACCCTCGGGGCGCTTCAACAGGCCGATCTGACGAAAGACCGGCGGTTCCCCGAATGGAAGCCGCAGCAGGTCCACCTTGCCCTCGATAGCGGCGAAATGAGGGACAATCGAAACGCCAAGCCCATTCGCCACACAAGCGGTCACGGCCGCGACGGTATCCATTTCGGCAATATCGTTCAAAGTCAGGTTCATGCGGCCTAACTCTGCTTCGATCATCAGCGCCAGCGGAACATTGCTGCGGAAGCGCACGAAGGGATGCGACTCCAGCAGTGTTGCCGCATCCGTCATCGGCGTTCCGGGCGGCGCAATGATGTAAAGCGGCTCGCGGATGAAGGGCTGCCAGTTCAGCTCTCGCAGGGAGACGCTGTTGTCGGCGATGATCGCGGCATCCAGCCGCCCGGCCGCCACGTCCTGCACGAGATCCGCGGAATTGCCGACCCGAAGCTTGACCTTCAGCCCCGGATGCAAGGCGACCATGCGCGAGATCGCCTTGGGCAGCAGCGCGATTGCGCTTGAACGGACAGAGCCGATCGCAAATGTTCCGACGACGCGCTTGCCCGAGATCGCATCAAGTGCGTTCTCGGTCGCCCGAACCAGCTCGCGTGCTGCCTCGACCATCTGGTGGCCGGCAGTGGTCAGCGTTGGCGGGCGGTTGTCGCGGTTGAAAAGGCTGGCGCGCACCTCGCTTTCAAGCGCCTGAATTTGCTGACTTACCGCCGAAGGCGTCAGCGCCACCTTATCGGCGGCGCGCGCGAAGCTGCCGGTTTCCACGATGGCAAGCAGCGTCCTGAGCTGTCTGGTATCCATTATGTCCAGTTTTGCTTAATTTATGAAATAGAATTACGCGCTTTCATTCAGCGTAGCAACTTTTATGAACGTGGGGAGGGTTCTGAGATCGTCAGAAGGTGGGGAGATGACCAAGAATATTCTGATCACGGGGCCAAGCCTTGCGCCCGAGGCGGACGCGGTCCTGAAAGCTGCCGGCTATGCGCCCGTCTATCTGCCCCCCTATACCGAGGGGGAGGGGCTGCTGAACATCGTCCGTGACACGCAACCGGCGGGAATCCTGGTTCGGATGGGCCGTGTGGACGATGCCATTTTCGCCGCGGCGCCGGATCTGCGGGTAATCTCGAAACACGGGGTTGGCGTCGACAATATCGACGTCGATGCCGCGACCCGGCGCAATATCCCGGTTGTGGTCGCCTCGGGTGCCAATTCCGTCTCGGTCGCTGAACACGCCTTTGCGTTGTTGCTTGCCGTTGCCAAGAAAATCGTGCCGCTGGATCGCGGAATGCGTGAAGGCCGTTGGGAAAAGCCGGGCTTTCAGGGGCGCGAACTGGCGGGATCGACCATCGGTCTGGTGGCCTTTGGCGCGATTGCGCGCCAGACCGCGCGATATGCCAAGGCATTCGGTATGCAGGTGATCGCCTATGATCCCTTTTGCGACGACGAGGTTTTCCTTCAGGAGGGCGTGACGCGGGCGAGTGACCTTCAGGCGCTGCTGCGCGACAGCGATATTGTCAGCCTGCACAGCCCGCTGACGCCGCAAACGCGCCATATCATCAACGCCGATAGCCTTGCGATGATGAAGCCCAATGCGATCATCATCAACACGGCGCGCGGCGGCCTGATCGACGAAGCGGCATTGCTGGATGCGCTGCAATCCGGGCGGATCGCGGGGGCCGGGCTGGACAGCTTTGCCAAAGAGCCCACTGGCTCCGATCATCCCTTCTGGGCCGAGCCGCGACTGGTGGTAACGCCCCATATCGGCGGGGTCACCACGGCCGCGAACCTGCGCGTCGGTGTCGATGCCGCGCAAGCCATTGTGGACGTGCTGGGCGGTGTCGACCTGCCCAAGTCCCGCATCATCAACCACAAGAACCTGTCCGCCGCCGCGCCGGCCGCAAGCTGAGGAGCTTTCAATGCCAATCGGGTTTCGCATCCTTGAACGCAAGCGCTCGGCCCCGGCCGACATTGTGGCCAAATACGCAAAGCTGCCGGTCGCGAATGTCAGCGACAGCATGGCGCGGCTGACGGCAGGCGGTGATCGCTTGCGCAAGATGCACCGCGACGGATCGCTGGCGGGGCCGGCATTGACGGTCAAGGCCCGTCCGGGCGACAACCTGATGCTGCACAAGGCCATCGACATGGCCCAGCCCGGCGACGTGATCGTCTGCGACGCGGGCGGCGACGTGACCAACTCGCTGATGGGCGAGCTGATGCTGGCCTATGCGATCAAGCGCGGCGTTGCGGGTTTCATCCTGAACGGCGCGATCCGCGACGTCGATAACTTCGTCAGCACCAACCTACCGGTCTGGGCTGCGGGCGTGACTCATCGTGGCCCCTACAAGGACGGCCCCGGCGAGATCAATGTCCCCATTGCCATTGACGGCATGGTGATCGAGCCGGGCGACCTGATCGTCGCCGACAGCGACGGCGTGCTGTGCGTTCCCTTCGACCAGCTTGATGACGTCTATGACAAAACCGTCGCCAAGCAGGACGCCGAGACCCGCCAGATGGCGGCGATCGAGGCGGGGACGAATGATCGTGCATGGGTCGATGCGGCGCTGCGCCGTCTCGGCTGCGAATTTCCGGGCTGAGGCCGGATTGAACGGCAGGCGGTGAGGAGCCGTCCCGCCAATAAATGGGAGGAAGACATGAAAACCATCTATGCACTGCCGCTGGCAGCCGCGATTTCGACCCTCGGCGCCACTGCGGCGCTTGCCGATTGGCCGACGGATCGCCCGATTGAAATGATCGTGGCTTTCGCGCCCGGCGGTGGCACCGATATCATGCTGCGCACGCTCGCGCCCTATATCGAGGCCGACCTTGCGACCCAGATCCCGGTGCTGAATCGCCCTGGTGCCTCGGGCGAGATCGCCTATACCGCGCTGGCGCAAGCCAAGCCCGACGGCTATACCATCTCGTCGCTGAACACGCCCGGCTTTCTGACCATGCGCATCGACCGCGAACTGCGCTTTGATCCCGCAGCAATCTGCCCGATTGCCCGTATTGTCGAGGATCCGGGCATGTTCGTCGTTCAGGAAGGCTCGCCCTATAACACGCTTGAAGAACTGGTGTCCTTCGCCAAGGAAAACCCCGGCGCGGTGTCCATCGGCACAACTGGCGTGGGCACGGACGAGCATCTGGCCATGCTGCAGCTGGAAGAATCGGCCGGCGTCGATATGACGGCCGTCCCCTTCGGTGGCGCGAATGAGGCCAAGACCGCGCTTCTGGGTGGGCATGTCACCGTGATCGGTCTGAATGTCGGCGAATATGCAGGCTCTGAGCCCGGCCAGATCAAGGGGCTGGCACAGTTCACCGAAGAACGCTCTATCCTGGCGCCCGACCTGCCGACCGCGAAGGAGCAGGGCTTTGACGTGCTGATGTCGTCGGAACGCGGCATCGCCGCACCATGCGCCGTCCCCGAAGAGGTTCGTGCGCGGCTGGCCGAGGCGGTCGACAAGGCCGTGGCCAACCCCGAATTCCAGGAAAAGGCCAAGCAGCAGGGCCTCGCGCTGTCCTATCAGTCGGGTGCCGATTGGGCCGCCGCCATGCCAGAGCGCCTCGCCCGGTATGAGGAGATCATCAAGATGGTCAAGGAAGGTCAGTGATGGCCGGGCCAGCAGCATCAGGCAAAGGCGACCGTCCCGACCTGTTGACGGCGGCGATATTCGTGGGTTTCGGCGTGATTGGCCTGTGGCAGACGCGGGTGCTGGATGGCGGAACGCTGGCGCAGATGGGGCCGGGCTATCTGCCCCGTGTCGTCTGCGGGCTGCTGATCCTGCTGGGTCTGGTGATCGGCATCGCGGCCATGCGCCGCGATGCCGCCCCAATAGAGCCGATCAAGCTGCGCCCGCTGCTTGTCATCACCCTGTCCATCGTGGGCTTTGCCTTTGCGGTTACCCATCTGGGTTTCGTGATCGCTTCGATGTTCCTGATCTTGGCAGGCTCTCTGGCCGATCCGGGCAGCAACTGGCGCACGACGCTTTTGCTGGCGGCAGGGCTGACCGCCTTCGGGGCCATTGTCTTCGTCTACGGGCTGGGCGTGCAAGTGCCGCTTTGGCCGCAGTGATCATCCGCGCCGGGGGAGGGCGACATGGATTTCATCAACCTACTCATGCTCGGATTTGGTGAGGCGATCACGCCGGCCAATCTCAGCTTCTGCCTTCTGGGCGCATTGCTGGGCACGCTGATCGGGGTGCTTCCGGGCATCGGGCCGACGGCGACCATCGCGGTGCTGCTGCCGATCACCTTCTTCCTGCCGCCGCTGGCCGGCATCATCATGCTGGCCGGGATCTATTACGGCGCGCAATATGGCGGCTCGACTACCGCCATCCTTGTGAACCTGCCGGGCGAGGCCTCCGCCGTGGTCACCACTCTGGACGGCTATCAGATGGCGCGGCAAGGTCGGGCGGGGGCGGCGCTTGCAGTGGCGGCGCTGGGGTCGTTCTTCGCGGGCACCGTCGCAACCTTCGCAATCGCCATTGCCGGGCCGATGCTGTCGCAATTCGCGCTGTCCTTCGGGCCGGCCGAATATGTCGCACTGATGCTGTTCGGCCTGCTGGCCGCGACCATCCTGGCCAGCGGGCCGGTGCTGAAGGCCATCGGCATGATCCTGATCGGGCTTTTGCTGGGCATGGTCGGCACCGATCAGGCCACCGGCGCCGAACGCCTGACCTTCGGCGCGGTCGAACTGTTCGACGGCATCGACTTTATCGTCATCGCCATCGGCTTGTTCGGCTTTTCGGAAATCATCACCAATCTGGAACGCAGCGGCTCGGCCGGTGTGACCGTCGCGCCGCTGACCCGTCTGTGGCCCACGCGCGAGGACTTCCGCCAGTCATGGGCCGCAGTGCTGCGCGGAACCGGTCTGGGCACGATGCTGGGCCTGTTGCCCGGCGGCGGTGCCACGCTGGCATCCTTCAGCGCCTATTCGCTGGAAAAGAAGGTCTCAAAAAACCCGCAGAAATTCGGGACCGGCGTCGTCGAAGGGGTGGCCGCGCCCGAGGCCGCGAACAAC
The DNA here is from genome assembly GCF_011308835.1 of Paracoccus xiamenensis. GTDB lineage: Bacteria > Pseudomonadota > Alphaproteobacteria > Rhodobacterales > Rhodobacteraceae > Paracoccus > Paracoccus xiamenensis. Next base: position 35,590 of record NZ_JAAOHY010000009.1, read on the forward strand.
GCCGCCGCACAATCCTCGTTCATTCCGCTGCTGACGCTGGGGATCCCGTCCAACAACATGATGGCGATGATGCTGTCGGCCTTCATGATCCATGGCATCACCCCCGGCCCCTCGGTGCTGACCAATCAGCCGGAAATCTTCTGGGGGCTGGTCGCGAGCATGTGGATCGGCAACCTGCTGCTGGTCGTCATCAACCTGCCGATGATCGGGCTTTGGGTGCGCCTGCTGACGGTCCCTTACCGGCTGCTGTACCCGGCAATCCTGCTGTTCTGCTGCATCGGCGTCTACAGCATGAATAACCGCATCTTCGACGTGGTTCTGGCCGCCGGCTTCGGTCTGCTGGGTTACGTCTTCCGCAAGGCCAATTGCGAACCGGGGCCGCTGCTGCTGGGCTTTGTCCTTGGCCCGCTGCTAGAGGCCAACCTGCGCCGCACCCTGCTGATTACCCAGGGCGATCCCGGCATCTTCGTCGAACGCCCGATCAGCCTTGTCATGCTGATCGCAACGGTTGCGCTGCTGGCGCTGATGATTTTCCCCGCCTTCCGCAAGAAGCGTGAGGAGGCATTCCAGGAAGAAGAAGCCTGAGCGCGATCAGGCAGCCAATCTTCCTGCGGACCTGCCCGGCAATGCCGGGCGGGTTTCGTTTTTTGAACGGCTCAGCGGACCAAGGCACCGTGCTGGCTGATGACGCGCAGGCTGACCTCATGCGCCTTGCGGATCGCGCCGGCAACATCATCGCCCGCGATCCGGGCCGCCAGATAGCCGGCATTGAAGCTGTCCCCGGCCGAGGTCGTGTCGACCGGCACCGCCAGCGCCAGCCCGTCGACCAGGCCCGCGCCCTCGGCGCCGCCATAATGGATCGCCTTGCCGCCGGCCTTGACCACCACCTGTCCTGAACCGCAGCCGAGATAGCGGGCAATCGTCGCCTGTGGGTCGGCATCGCCGAAAAAGGCGGCCTCGTCGTCGAAGCTGGGCAGGATCAGGTCCGATATGGCGGCAGCGGCCTCGACCGCATCGCACATGGCCGCGTTTGAGGACCATAGCCTCGGGCGCAGGTTCGGATCGAACACGACCTGTGTGCCGGCCCGGCGCGCCGTTTGCAGTGCCGCCAGCAGGGCGGCGCGCCCGGCCTCTGGCAGGATGCCAAGGGTGATGCCGGAAAAATAGGCGATGCCGACCCCTTGCAGGGCCTGCGCCAGCGCTTCGGGATCATCGGCCAGCCCCTTCGCGGCGGAAGTGTCGCGCCAATAGGTGAAGCTGCGCTCACCATCCTTCAGCGAGATGGCGTAAAGCGCGATCTCGCGCTGGGGGTCGCGGCCGATATGGGCGGTGTCGATGCCTTCCGCGTTCAGGAAGTCGATCATCTTCTGCGAGAACTCGCCCAGGCCCACCCGGCTGAAATAGGCGACCTGCCAATCTAGCGGCAGCTGGCGGCGCAGATACCAGGCGGTGTTCAGCGTATCCCCGGCGATCCCCAGCCGCCACAGCTCTGGCTGGCCTGCGGTGGAAAGTTCGACCATCGCCTCGCCGATGGAAAGGATGCTGGTTGCGGTCATCGTCAGTCCCCGGATGTGATTGCCCGCCTGATACCGTCCCTGAAGATGGTTGTCAGCGCCCGAGTGACCGCGCCGGTGAAGATCTGGCTTTCCACAAGTGCTGCCGGGGCCAGACCGGGCAGCGACAGGACCGCAATCGGCAGGCGGGCCGCGTCCATCCCGGCGTCGTGCAGCCGCGCCATCAGCGCATCCGCGCGTGGGTCGTCGGGGCGGGTGCCGGCCTGCTGCATGCGGCAGAGCCAGGCCAGCCAGATGGCGGTGGCAAGCGCAAAGCGCCGCGCATCGCCACCCGTCGACAGCAGCTCTGCCGCCGGGGCGAACCAGCGCTGAGGCAGCTTCTCGGTCCCGTCCATGGCGATCTGCAGCGTCCTGTGCGCGATGCCGGGATTGGCAAAGCGTGCCATCAGCGCGCGGCCATAGCTGTCGCTGTCCAGCCCGGCACCGCGCGGAAGCGTCGCGGCGGCCGCCGCCATATGGCGGCGCACCAGCGCCGAGAGGTCGGCATCGCCGACTGCGTCGCGCACCAGTTCCAACCCCATCAGCTGGCCGGCATAAGCCATCAGTGAATGGCTGCCGTTCAGCATTCGCAGCTTCATCGCCTCATACGGGCCGACATCGCGGACGAATTCGGCCCCGCCGGCTTCCCATGCCGGACGGCCCTGCGGGAAATGATCCTCAATCACCCATTGGCGAAAGGGCTCTGTCTCGACGCCGGCGGGATCGTGGCGGCCGGTCAGGGCCTCGATGTCCGCAAGCGTACGGTCGGTGGTGGCGGGGGTGATCCGGTCGACCATGGTGGCGGGGAAGGCGACCTCTGCCTCGATCCAGCGGGCCAGATCGGGGTCGGTGCGGCGCGCGAAACCCATCACGCCCGCCCCCAGCAGGGGGCCGTTATCGGGCAGGTTGTCGCAAGACAGCACGGTGAAGGGCGCGACGCCTGCCGCACGCCGCGCGGACAACGCGGTCACGATCAGGCCCAGCAGTCCCTGCGGCGCCTGCGGCTGGCTCAGGTCGCGCGCAACAGCGGGGTGCGCTTCGTCGATGTCCATTGCTGCCCGGTCGATGCCATAGGCCTTTTCGGACAGGCTCAGCGACAGGATGCGGATCGCCGGATCGGTCGCCGCGCGCAGGATGGCGGCGGGATCGCCGCCGATGGCCGGGCCATGCGCGCCGATGATGCGGGCGCGGTCGGTTTCGCCCCGTTCCAGCACGGTGAACAGGCCGTTCTGCGCGTTCAGCGCATCGGGAATGTCATGGCTGCGCAGGTTGGCGCCCATAATGCGCCAATCGCCGCCCGCGGCGGCAAGCGCATCGTCGGTATAGACCGCCTGATGGGCGCGGTGAAACGCGCCCAGACCCAGATGCAGGATGCCGATGCCATGCGCCGCCCGGTCATAGGACGGGACGGCGACGCCCGCGGGCAGGCCGGCCAGATCGCTCAGGCGCGGGCTCATGCGGAAACAGAGTGGTTAAGCGCGGTCTCGACCCCGCGCAGTTCCGCAAGCCCCTTCAGCCGGCCGATGGCGGGATAGCCGGGCTGGCCGCCGCGTCCGATATCGTCAAGGATGTCCTGCCCGTGATCGGGGCGCATCGGGATCGCGGCATCGGCGCGCCCGGCGTCGCGGCGGCGCGCTTCCTCGCGCAGCACGGCAGCGACAAGCGCCACCATGTCGGTCTGCCCGCCCAGATGTTCATCCTCGAAGAAGGAACCGCGGATCGCGTCGCCTTCGCGCCGGACATTGCGCAGATGCAGGAAATGCACGCGATCACCCAGCCGGTCCATCATCCCCGGCAGATCGTTATCGGGCCGCGCCCCAAGCGAGCCGGAGCAGAGCGTGATCCCGTTCGCGGCCAGATCGACGGCGGCGCTGCGTTCGGCGAAATCGGCCTCGGTCGACATGATCCGGGGCAGGCCCAGAAGGCCGAAAGGCGGGTCGTCGGGGTGGCAGCACAGCCGCATACCGATTTCCTGCGCGACCGGGGCGACCTGTTCCAGAAAGTCGTGGAAATGCCGCCGCAAGACGGCGTCCGTCACCGGCGCATAGCTTTCCAGCAGCGCGCGCACATCTTCCATCGAGAAACGCTCGGCCGCGCCCGGCAGGCCGAAGACGACATTGCCGGCAAGCTGTTCCTTGCGGGCGTCGTCCATGGCGGCGAAGCGGCGGGCGGCCTCGTCGCGGATATCTTCGGGGAAATCCTCGGCTGCGCCCTTGCGGTTCAGGATGTGAATGTCGAAGGCGGCGAAATCGGTGAAGTCGAAGCGCATGCAGGTGGCCCCGTTCGGTCGCCTCCACGCCAGATCGGTGCGGGTCCAGTCCAGCACCGGCATGAAATTGTAACAGATCACCTCGATCCCGGCCGCGCGCAGGTTGCGCATCGAGGCGATCCAGTTGTCGATATGGGCGCGCCAGTCGCCGGTCTGGGTCTTGATCGCCTCGCTGACCGGCAGGCTTTCGACGACCTCCCATTTCAGGCCCGAGGGCGCGCCGTCCTTCATTGCCGCGATCACGGCCTGCCGTTTGGCGATTTCCTCGGGCGACCAGACGGTGCCGGTGGGGATGTGGTGCAGGGCGGTGACGACGCCCTGAACGCCCGCCTGCATCATGTCGTCGATGGAAACCCGGTCATTGGGGCCGAACCAGCGCCATGTATGTCGCATCAATCGCTTCCTTGTTGTTGCGCCGCCGCGCGGTCATCCGACCACAGGCAGTCCGGCCCGAAATCGCCGATATTGTTGACGCCACACAGCGCCATGGTGATGTCCATCTCGCGCCGGATGATCTCCAGCGCGGTCGCGACACCCTGTTGCCCCATCGCCCCCAACCCATAGGTGAAGGCGCGACCGATAAAGACGCCATTCGCCCCGCGCGCCATGGCCTTCAGTGCTGCCTGCCCGGACTGGATGCCGCCGTCGAGGTAAAGCGGATAATCCGGCCCGACCGCGCGCCGGATCGCAGGCAGCGCCCGGATGGTCGAGGGCGCGCCGTCCAGCTGCCGGCCGCCATGGTTCGACACAAGGATCGCCTGCGCGCCCGTATCCAGCGCCCGGCGCGCGTCCTCGGGGTCGTTGATACCCTTGAGGATCACCGGGCCGCCCCATTTGCGGATGATGTCTTCGACCCGCGCCCAGTCCAGCCGCTGATCGAACTGACGCCCGGTCCATTCCATCAGGTCGCCCATATTGGTGACCCCGCGGGCATGGCCGATGATATTGGCAAAACCGCGCCGCTTCGTGCCCAGCATCCCAAGCGCCCAACGCGGATGCAGGGCGATGTTCAGCAGATTGGCCGGGGTCAGCCGCGGCGGGGCGGTCATGCGGTTCTTCAGGTCCTTGTGGCGCTGCCCCTGAATGGTCAGGTCCAGCGTCAGGACCAGCACGGTGACGCCCGCACGCCGCGCCCGGTCGAGGATATTGTCCAGAAACTCCTCGTCCCGCAGCGTATAAAGCTGGAACCAGAACGGCGCGCCGGTGGCCTCGGCGATATCTTCCAGCGAGCAGATGGACATGGTGGACAGGGTAAATGGCACGCCCGCCGCCTTTGCCGCCCGCGCGGCATGGATTTCGCCGTCCGGGTGTTGCATTCCCAAAAGCCCAACCGGCGCCAGCGCCACCGGCATGGATACCGGCTGCCCCATCATGGTGGTGGCAAGGCTGCGATCCTGAATATTGCGGGCGACGCGCTGGCGCAGCAGGATCCGGTCGAAATCGTCGCGATTGGCGCGATAGGTGCTGCCGGTCCATGCGCCGACATCGACATAGTCATAGAACATGCGCGGAACGCGGCGTTGATGCAGCCGGCGCAGGTCCTCGATTTCGGTGATGACCGCCATCCGCTCAGCCCGCAAAGTCCAGCTGCACCTTGACCGCCTGCGTCCGGTCCCCGGCCAGATCAAAGGCGCGCTGCGCCTCGCTCGCGGGGATGACCTGCGTGACCATGGGCGACAGGTCGATTTCGCCTGCGCCGATCATGCGCACGGCCTCGGCGAATTCGCTGTCGAAGCGGTGGGTGCCATGAAAGCGGATTTCCTTGCTGACGATCAGGTTCAGGGGCAGGGGCAGCGTGCCGCCCACGCCGATCTGGACCAGCGTGCCCTGCGGGCGGGTGATGGCGATGGCCTGAGCGATGGCATGGGCATTGGCCGAACATTCCAGCACCACGTCGATCCGGCCTTTGCCGGCCGCGTATTCGGCCAGCCCGTCCGGGTCGCTGGCCACGTTGACGGTGCGGTCTGCGCCCATCTGCCGCGCGATCCCAAGTGTATAGTCCTGCACATCCGTCACAATGATCTCTGCCGCGCCGTGCAGCCGCGCCAGCGCCGTGCAGATCGCGCCGATGGGGCCGGCCCCGGTGATCAGCACCCGCTGATCCTTCAAGGGTGGCGCCATGGTCAGCGCGTGCAGGCAGACGGCCAGCGGCTCTGCCCCGGCGGCTGCGGCGGCGCTGATGCCATCGGGCAGGGGCAGGCATTGCCCGGCGGGATGGGCGATGCGGCCTCGGAAGAAACCCTGTTCATGCGGCATCCGCATGGCCGATCCGTTGAAGCGCATGTTCAGGCAGTGGCGTGGCTGACCGGCGGCGCAGAATTCGCATTCCCCGCAAGGACGCGAGGGCGACAGCGCCACCAACTGCCCGACCGTCAGACCAGAGCCTTCCGGCGCGGCCTCGACAAAGCCGGCGGCTTCGTGGCCGAGGATAATCGGTTGCTGCACCCGGATCGGGCCGAAGCCGCCATCGTGATAATAATGCAGGTCCGATCCGCAGATCCCGCCGCGCGCAACGCGGATGACGGCGCTGTCCGCACTGCTCAGCGCCTCGGGCGCGGGTTCGACCCGCAGGTCGTGGGCGGCGTAAAGACGGCAGGCGATGTCTTGGGTCATCTCAGTTGTCCATCAGCGAAGGAAGCCAGGTGCTGATCCACGGGATATAGGACACCAGCAGAAGCACGACGATATTGGTTATCAGGTAAGGCACCAGCGCGCGGATCACCGGGCCAAGCGGCAGCCGGGCGATATTGGCGCAGATGAACATGCAGACCCCGACCGGCGGCGTGGTCAGCCCGATCATCAGGTTCAGCACCGCGAAGACGGCGAAATGCAGCGGCTCGATCCCCACACCCTGCGCGAGTGTCATCAGCGGCACGAACAGGATGATCAGCGCGGCGATGGTTTCCATGAACATCCCCACGATCAGCAGGACGATGTTGATCAGCAGGATGACCAGAAACTTGTTGTCAGTGACCGACAGGACGGAATCAGCGATCATCTGCGGGATCCGCTCGCTGACGAGGATCCAGCCGAAGACGTTGGCGGTGCCGACAAGGGCCAGAATGCCCGCAGAAGACACCGCGCTGTCGACGAGGATGGCAGGCACCCGCGCCAGCGGCAGCTCGCGATAGATGAAGGCACCCACGAGGATGGCATAGATCGACGCCACGACAGCGGTTTCGGTCGGGGTGACAACACCCGACAGCATGCCGCCCACGATCAGGACGGTCATCGCCAGCGCCCAGAAGGCGCCCAGGAAGGCAGATCCCAGCTCGGACCAGCCCTGCCAAGGTTGGCGCGGAAAGTCGCGCCGGACCGAGATGATGTAAGTGGTGACCATCATCGCCACGCCCAGAAGCAGGCCGGGCAGGGCGCCCGCGATGAACATCTTACCGACCGAGATCCCAGCCAGCGAACCGACGATGATCATCGGAACCGAGGGCGGAATGATCGGCCCGACGGTCGAAGACGCGGCGGTCACGGCGGCCGAAAAATCGGCCGGATAGCCCGCCTTCTTCATGCCGGGGATCATCATCCCCCCGATCGAGGCCGCATCAGCGACCGCCGTCCCGGAAATGCCGCCGAACAGCATGGACGAGGCGACGTTGGTCTGTGCCAGCCCGCCCCGGATCCAGCCGACAAGCGCCTGCGCAAAGCGGATGATGCGCCCGGTGATGCCGCCGCCATTCATCAGGTTCCCGGCCAGGATGAAGCCGGGGATACACAGCAGCACAAAGCTGTCCATGCCCGCATACATCTTCTGCGGAATGACGACCAAGGGGATCCCCTGATACAGCAGATAGGCCACAGATGACACGCCCAGCGTGATTGCCACCGGCATGCCGATGATCAGGCCAAAGGCAAAGACCAGTCCAAGGATTGCGAGGCTCATTCCACTTCCCCCAGCAAATGCTCTGGCCGGCCATCGGTTGCGCCGGTCAGCATGCCCGCCACCCGCAGAAGGGCGGCAAGCGCGAGTGTCGCCACCAGCAGCAATATGCTGCCATGGGCATAATTCATCGGCATCGCCATGGCGGGCGAGGTCTGCATCGCGCCGATCTGGGTAAAGCGCCAGGCGGGGGCGATCAGAAGGGCCGCGAAAAGCAGCACCAGAATGGCCGACAGGAAGCGCAACGCCCATGATTTGCGGGGCGACAGGCTTTCGCTGACCAGATCGACATTGACGAGATCACCCGACAGCAGCGCCAGCCCGGTCCCGAAACCCGCAAGGTAAAGCAGTGCGAAACGGGTCAATTCCTCGGTCCAGACCGGGGAACTGCCGACAAAGCTGCGACCGATCACCTGCACGGTCACGGCCCCGATCAGCACCAGGAACGAAATCCCGACACCGATGCGCAGCACCGCCCGTACCCATCCTGTGAATGTAGACATCTCACCTCCTCATGCCGACATGGGCACAATCCCGTTGCGGGGCTGGCAGCCGGGGCCTGCCCGGCTGCCAAGGGTCGCGATCAGTTCTGGTTTGCGAACAGCTGTTCGACCACCGGCTTGATGTCGTCGCTGACATTGGCCAGTACGGCATCCTTGGCCTTGGCCGCAAAGGCGGCCTTGTCGCTGTCGACGAAGGTCATGCCCTTTTCCTGCAGGGCGGTCACAAGGCGCTCTTCGTCCGCCAGGAACAGCTCACGCTCGTAAGCCTGCGCGTTCTGCGCCGCCTGCAGAACGGCCTGCTGGTCGGCCTCGGACAGTTTGCCCCAGCTGAGTTCCGAGATGGTCAGATAGATCCAGGACCGGACGTGCTCGGTCTTGTTGACGAATTTCTGCACCTCGTTGAAATTCGCCGATTCGATCAGCGCCAGCGGGTTTTCCTGCGCGTCGATGGTGCCGTTCTGCAGCGAAGTGAAGACTTCGCTGAAGGCCATGGGCGTGGGTGCCGCGCCAAGCGTCTGCCAGGTGTTGACGAACAGCGGCACGTTCGGCACGCGCAGTTTCAGCCCGCCCAGGTCGTCCGGCGTCATGATTTCCTTGTTCGAGGTCAGATTGCGCGGACCGCGCGCGAAATAGGCGATGGGGCGGATCTGGGCGCGGGCGATGATCTCGGCCTCGATCTGCTTGCCGATATCGCCCGAGGCGACCTCGTCCATCTGTTCCAACGAGGAATAGGCATAGGGCACGGCCAGCAGCGCCGCCATCGGGGCCCAGTTCTGCAGGCTTTCACCGGTGATGGTCATATCGGCGGTGCCAAGCTGCATGCCGTTGATCAGGTCGATTTCCTTGCCCAGCGATTCATTCGGGAAGACCTGCACCTCGACCCGTCCCTCGGTCAGGCTGGCGACGTCCTCGGCGAATTTCAGCGCGGCCTTGTGCCAGCTGTTCTGTTCATTGGCCAGATGGCCAAGCTTCAGCGTGACTTCTGCGGCCGATGCCCCAAGGGCTGGCAAGGACAGAAAGGCGGCTGCGGCGAGGGCAGTAAAATTACGGCGATTGAGTTTCATCATCATCCTCCTGTTGATGGGTCGTTCTATGGAATGAACAGCTCGGGCCGGGACCGGGTGACCTCGGGCAGGTCGTCAAGAAGCTGGTTCAGATGCCGGCGCATGGCCTGTTCGGCCTGCGCTGCGTCACCGGCGCGCAGCCCCTCCACGATCTCGACATGCTGGTCGATGAGCTTCTGGATATCGAAGGTTCTGGCGGTGATGTGGCGCAGCCTGTTCATCTGCGATTTCAGGCCCTCCAGCACGTTCCATACGCTTTCATGTCCGGCCGCTTCGGCCAGCATGCGGTGAAACCGGTCGTCGAGCCGGACGAACAGATCTGAATCCCCCTGCGCCAGCGCCTGCCGCTGCTGCTGGATTTCCGCATCGAGGCGCGGCAGTAGGGCCGGATCTGCCTTTGCCGCAACCATGCGGATCAGGTCGCCCTCGACCGCCTCGCGGATCAGCCGGGCCGACAGCACGTCAGAGATCGAGATCTTGCGGATATAGGTGCCGCGCTGCGGGCGAACCTCGGCCAGCCCATCCGAGGCGAGGTGAATGAACGCTTCGCGCACCGGCTGGCGACTGATCCCCATCAGCTTGGCGACTTCGCTTTCGCTCAGCCGATCGCCGGGGACGAGCGCGCCGCGCAGGATGGCCCGGCGCAGCCTGTCATAAACTTGCGGTGCAGCGGATGCGGTCAGGTCGATCGCTGGCAATTCCAACATGATTCCTCCCCCGGTGACTGTTTATTGCATACTTCCATACAAGAAAGCAATCCATTTGATTCTGATGTCGATTGGACGAGGCCGCCTTGGAGAATATCATAGCTATCAGCGCCTTGACGGCGCCCGGTCTCTGCGTTGGCGTCTGGCGGCCTGTATGCCGGCGAAATGCACCGTAGGCGCGGACTGCCAGCCATCTCACATGCGACAAGAAATCACTTAGAAAGCGCCGCCTTCCTGCTATCGTGTTGCGGGGGAGTAGGGAATCATGGCGCGGAAATCCCATGCCGATATCGTCGCCGAGCAGTCGCAATCGGGCAGCGCCGCCTCGGCGCTGGTGACATCTTGGCGGCGGTCGATGCTGAAATACGGCCTCGACCCCAGCGAGCCGCTGCTGCCGGGGCGGCTGTCGGATGAGGCCCTGAACCAGCGGCGCGCGGCCATGGACCTGTTGATCCATGTGGCCGGGCCGCCGCTTGACCAGCTTTATGAACTGGTCGGGCTGTCGGGCTGCAACGTTCTGCTGACAGATGCCGAGGGCGTCGTGCTGGCGCAGCGTATGCGTGCGGGCGACGCCGCGCAGTTTCGCGAATGGGGACTGGCCGAAGGCTTCGATTGGTCCGAGGCCATTCAGGGCACCAATGGCATCGGCACCTGCCTTGCCGAAGGCCGCCCCCTGACCATCAGCCGGGACGAACATTTTCACACCCGCAATACCGGCATGACCTGTATGGATGCGCCGATCTGGGGACCGGATGGCCGACTGATCGCAGCGCTTGACGTCAGCGCCGCCCGCAGCGACGGTGCCGCCCATATCCGCCTGATCGAGGCGCAGGTCGCGCAGGCAGCCGCTGCGATCGAGGCGACGCTGTTCCGGGCCACCTTCCCCAAGGCGCGTATCGTCATCGCCGCCGAAGAACGCGGCGCGGCCGCCCTGATCGCGGTCGATCACGACGACCTGACCGTTGGCGCCACCCGCGCCGCACGCCGCGCGCTGGGCCTGCCGCGCGAAGGCGATATCCGGCCGCGCCCGGCGGCCGACCTGCTGCAACGCGACGACCAGATGCGCGGCTTTGACAAGGGCGAACGCGCCGCCATCGCGCGGGCGCTGGCGCGGTCCGAAGGCAACGTTTCCAAGGCGGCACGCGCGCTCGGAATTGGACGGGCGACGCTGTATCGCCGCATGTCGCGGCTTGGGCTGGATCAGAAATAGGCCCCGGCTGTCTCACCAGCGAGACAGGTCCGCTGGTGACTTCTTCACGACGGGTTGAGCGAATCCCGCCCCATCCCGATCCTTCCATTCATGCCCGGTCGCCAATCCGGGATCTCAGGAGGAGAAGAGAACATGGCAAATGACCAACCAAAGGGAATGTCCGGCATCAGCGCGAACCCGTTCGCCAGCCGTTACGACAATTTCATCGGCGGCAAATGGGTCGCCCCGCGCGACGGCCGCTATTTCAACAACGTGACCCCGATCACCGGCGGCGAGGTGGGTGAAATCGCGCGTTCCAGCGCGGAAGACATCGAAGCCGCGTTGGACGCAGCCCATGCCGCCAAGGATGCCTGGGGCGACGCCTCCAGCACCGAACGCGCCAATGCGCTGCTGAAGATCGCCGACCGGATGGAGGCCAACCTGGAACGTCTCGCCATTGCCGAGACTTGGGATAACGGCAAGCCGATCCGCGAAACCATGGCCGCCGATGTACCGCTGGCCATCGACCATTTCCGTTACTTTGCCGGCGTGTTGCGGGCGCAGGAAGGCTCGATTTCCGAAATCGACCACGACACCATCGCCTATCACTTCCACGAACCGCTGGGTGTGGTGGGCCAGATCATTCCGTGGAACTTTCCGCTGCTGATGGCCTGCTGGAAGCTGGCGCCCGCACTGGCTGCCGGCAATTGCGTGGTGCTGAAACCGGCCGAACAGACCCCCGCCAGCATCATGGTTCTGGCTGACCTGATCGCCGATATCCTGCCGCCGGGCGTGCTGAACATCGTCAACGGCTTCGGGCTGGAGGCCGGCAAGCCGCTGGCATCGAACCCGCGCATCGCCAAGATCGCGTTCACGGGCGAGACGACGACGGGCCGTCTCATAATGCAGTACGCGGCCGAAAACCTGATCCCGGTGACGCTGGAACTGGGCGGCAAATCTCCGAATATCTTCTTCGAGGATGTCGCCCGCGAAGATGATGACTTCTTCGACAAGGCGCTGGAAGGCTTCACCATGTTCGCGCTGAATCAGGGCGAGGTCTGCACATGTCCTTCGCGCGCGCTGATCCAGGAATCGATCTATGACCGCTTCATGGAACGCGCCGTCAAACGGGTCGAGGCGATCAAGCAGGGCGACCCCCGCGCCGCCGACACCATGATCGGCGCGCAGGCATCAAGCGAGCAGAAGGAAAAGATCCTCAGCTATGTCGATATCGGCAAGAAGGAAGGCGCCGAGGTTCTGACCGGGGGCGATGCCGCCGATCTTGGGGGCGAGTTGTCCAGCGGCTATTACGTCAAGCCCACCGTGTTCCGTGGCGACAACAAGATGCGCATCTTTCAGGAAGAAATCTTCGGCCCGGTGGTGTCCGTCACCACCTTCAAGACCAAGGAAGAAGCCATCGAGATCGCCAATGACACGCTTTACGGTCTGGGCGCAGGGGTGTGGAGCCGCGAGGCCAACACCTGCTACCGCGCCGGCCGGGCAATCAAGGCGGGCCGGGTCTGGACCAACTGCTATCACGCCTATCCGGCCCATGCGGCCTTTGGCGGATACAAGCAGTCGGGCATCGGGCGCGAAAACCACAAGATGATGCTGGACCACTATCAGCAGACCAAGAACCTGCTGGTCAGCTATGCGCCGAAGAAGCTGGGCTTCTTCTAAGCGCTCGCCGTCAAAGCAACGAACGGGGGTGGCGCGGTCCGCCCCCGCCTTTCAACGCTTGGGAACGCGATTTCAGAAGGAGTGATTTCATGGCAAAGATGATGAAGGCCGCCGTTGTGCGCGAATTCGGCAAGCCGCTCTATATCGAGGACGCACCCGTCCCCGAACCCGGCCCCGGCCAGATTCAGGTCAAGATCGGGGCCTGTGGCGTCTGCCATACCGATCTGCATGCCGCTCATGGTGACTGGCCGGTCAAGCCAAACCCGCCCTTCATTCCGGGGCATGAAGGCGTGGGCTTCGTTTCAGGCGTGGGTGCGGGCGTCAAGAACGTGCGTGAAGGCGACCGCGTGGGCGTGCCGTGGCTGTATACCGCCTGCGGCCATTGCGAACATTGCCTTGGTGGCTGGGAAACGCTGTGCGAAAGCCAGCAGAATACCGGCTATTCGGTGAATGGCGGCTTTGCGGACTATGTCGTCGCCGATCCCAACTATGTCGGACATCTGCCGGAAAAGATCGGCTTCGTGGAAATCGCGCCGGTGCTGTGCGCAGGCGTCACGGTCTATAAGGGCCTGAAGGTGACCGATGCAAAGCCCGGCGATTGGGTGGCGATTTCGGGCATTGGCGGGCTGGGGCACATGGCGGTGCAATATGCCAAGGCCATGGGAATGCGGGTGGCGGCGGTCGACATCGACCCGGCCAAGCTGAAACTGGCGCAGGAACTGGGGGCGGATCTGACCGTCAACGCGATGGAACAGGACCCCGGCGAATATCTGAAGAATGAGGTCGGCGGCATGCATGGCGTGCTGGTCACTGCCGTATCGCGCCCGGCCTTCGCGCAGGCGCTTGGCATGGCGCGGCGCGGCGGGACGATTTCGCTGAACGGGCTGCCGCCGGGCGATTTCCCGCTGCCGATCTTCGGCACCGTCCTGAACGGCCTGACCATTCGTGGCTCCATCGTCGGCACCCGGCTGGATCTTCAGGAATCGCTGGACTTCGCCGCCGCTGGGCTGGTCCATGCCCACACCGCGGCAGAGCCGCTGGACAACATCAACGACATCTTCGCACGGATGGAAAAGGGCCAGATCGACGGCCGCATCGTGCTTGACTTGTCGGCGTGATATGATGGGCTGCGGCGGGGTGCCTCGCCGCAGCCTTCAGGGAAGGGGAAGCCATGTCTACTGTTACCGCCACGGATGCCGCACTTGAACTGATTGCCGAGATCGCCGCCGATCACGGGCCTGTCCTGTTCCATCAGTCAGGCGGCTGTTGCGACGGGTCGTCGCCGATGTGCTATCCGCAGAATGACTTCAGGATCAGCGAGCGTGACGTGAAACTGGGAGAGATCGGCGGCGCGCCGTTCTATATCTCGGCCAGCCAATACGAGACCTGGAAGCATACCGATCTGATCATCGACGTGGTGCCGGGCCGGGGCGGCATGTTCAGCCTGGATAACGGCCGCGAAAAGCGCTTTCTGACCCGGTCCGAGATCTGCGCGGTCCCACCCGCCAGCTGAGCTTGCGGCGCAGGGCCGGTTATCAGCGGTCATCGCCGCGGGTGCTTGACCCGGCAAGTCGGCGGGCATAGGCACGGGGGCAGGGCATATGCCCGGATCACCCCCTTCCAGACAGGCCGAAGATGAACGCGCCCGTTTAAAGCCCGCTTCGCGGCATCATGCTGAAATGTCTCAGCGTAACGGTCTTCACCATCATGGCGGCGATCGTAAAGGCGACCTCGGACGGGGGCACGGGTGTGCCCGCGGGCCAGCAGGTCTTCTTCCGGTCCTTCTTCGCAATTCCGGTGATCCTTTTGTGGCTGGTCTGGCGGGGCGAGCTGTCGGTCGGCCTGCGCACTTTTCGCCCGATGGGGCATTTTTATCGCGGCATCATCGGCACCGCTGCGATGGGGCTGGGATTCTGGGGGCTGTCGCTGCTGCCTTTCCCCGAAGTGGTCGCCATCGGCTATGCCGCGCCGCTGCTGGTGGTGATCTTCGCGGCGATGTTTCTGGGCGAAAACGTGCGGCTGTTCCGGCTGTCCATGGTGGTGCTGGGGCTGCTGGGCGTGCTGATCGTGCTGTCGCCGCAGCTGGGGCTGGGCGGATCAGGCACCCCCGATTATCAGCGCACACTGGGCGCGGTGGTCACGCTGGGCGGGGCCTGCTGCGCGGCGCTGGCGCAGATCTTCGTGCGCAAGCTGGTCCAGCAGGAACGCACCTCGGCCATCGTCTTCTGGTTTTCCGTCACTTCGACCGTGCTGGGGCTGCTGACGCTGCCCTTCGGCTGGGTGATGCCGGATGCGGGGACGCTGGCGCTGCTGATTACCATCGGGATCCTGGGCGGGATCGGGCAGATCTTCCTGACCTCGGCCTATCGGTTTGGCGAGGCCTCGCTGGTGGCGCCCTTCGAATATGTCTCGATGGTGCTGTCGGTGGCGATCGGCTGGTACCTGTTCGGCGAGGCGGCGACGACGACCATGCTGTTCGGTGCCTCGCTGGTGATCCTCGCCGGGATCCTGATCATCTGGCGAGAGCGTCAGCTGGGGCTGGAACGCAGCCGGCAGCGCAAGGCAATGACGCCGCAGGGCTAGACTAGCCCCGCGCGCGATCCCACAGCGCGACCAGTTCGGCCGCGCGGGCGGCGACGGTATCGGGCGCGTCTCCGGGGCGATAAAGGCCCGAACCCACGCCGATCCCCGATGCGCCCGCCGCCAGCCAGTCCGGCAGCGTCTGCGCGTTCACACCGCCCACGGCGTAGCAGGGCAGATCCGGCGGCAGCACCGCGCGCATGGCCTTCAGCCCGACCGGGCCGACCAGCTCGCCCGGGAACAGCTTGATGCCGGTGGCGCCGGCGTCGATGGCGGCGAAGGCCTCGGTCGGGGTCATCACGCCGGGAAAGCTGTCCAGCCCGGCCTTGCGGGTGGCGCGGATCACCTCGGGCGCGCAATTGGGCGAGACGATCAGCCGCCCGCCAAGGGCTGCCACGGCCTCGACTTCGGCCACGCGCAGGACGGTGCCGGCGCCGATCTGCGCCTGATCGCCAAAGGCCTCAATCATTGCGCCGATGCTGGTCATCGCCTCGGGCGAATTCAGCGGCACCTCGATCAGGGTGATGCCGGCCCCGATCAGGGCGCGGGCGGTGGGGACGGCCTCGGGCGGGGTGATGCCGCGCAGGATGGCGATGATGGGGCGGGTCATGAGAGGTCCTTTCGGAAGGCTTGCCAGGCGGACCACAGGCCCGCACGCGTGGCGGCATCGGCATCGCCGATCACCGGGGCGGCACCCTGCTGGCGCAGGGCGGCATCGTAAAGTGCGGCCAGCCGCGGCGCGCCGACGATCAGCACCTGCTGACCCAGCCAATTGGCGCGGGCGGCCCCCAGATCCAGCCCGATCAGCGTCCCCGACAGCCGGTCAGTCGCCTGCGCGGGGTCGGGCTGGTCCACCAGCCCCGCCGCACGAAGCTGGAACAGCTTGGCCCAGGCCAGATGCGGCTGCGACAGCGACGTTGCCAGCGCGTCCTGAAAACCGGGCGATTCCGGGTCGACTTGGGTGTCGGACAGGCCAAAGCGCAGCACCGACTGGCGCGACAGCAGGGCATAGATCTCGCCCGTCATCACGGTCTGGAAGTTGACGATCTCGCCGGCAGAGATTCGCGCCCATTTCGTATGCGTGCCGGGCAGGCAGATGATGCCGTCGAAATCGGGCTGGGCGGCCAGAATGCCGGCGATCTGGGTTTCTTCGCCGCGCATCACCTCGGGCGGGTGCTGCTGCATGACGCCGCCGGCGATCAGCACCGGGCGGCCGCCGGGATCGTCCGGCACCGGCGTCAGTGTCGGCGTGGCCGGGCAGGGGACGGTGCGGTATGGCACCTCGACCCAGCCCTGACGCGCACCGACCATGCCGCAGGCGATGACCGGCAGCGGGGCCCAGCCTTCGGTCATGCGGGTCAGTTCCGCGGCGAAATCCTCTGGCCCGGTCATCGCGCCCATGCCCCGGTCAGAGCTGCGCATCTCGACCACATCCATCCCCGCCATCGCCCAAAGCCGCAGGTTCGAGGTGCCCCAATCGGCGGCGATCCAGTCGGCGCTCATGCCGGCACCGGGGCGAAGCGGTAATGGGTTTCGGCGGTCCAGATCTGGCCGGGGCGCAGGATGCTGTCGGGGAAATCGGGGCGGTTCGGCGCGTCGGGCCAGCCTTGGGTTTCCAGTGCCACCCCCGCAAAGGGTCCGTATCGCCGCCCGTCCAGCCCGCCAAGATCGCTCATTCCTGCCCCGTCATAGAATTGCAGCCCGCAGGCCGTTGTCGCGACTGTCATCGCAATGCCGGCGCTTCCGGTCAACCTTGCGATGTCGCGCAAAGGGGCTAAGCCGTCGGAAAGGCAGAAATTATGGTCATAGCCGCCCGGGCCGATCAGACGCGGCCGGCGGAAATCGAAGGCAGTGCCGGCCACCGGCGCGGGCGGACCGGCGGGGATCAGGTCGTCATCAATCGGCAGGTAATGGTCCGCCGCGATTTCCAGTTGGTGGCCGCGAATATCGCCGCGCCCGTCCAGGTCGAAATAGCCGTGATGGGCAAGGCTGCACGGTGTCGGCGCATCGGTTTCGGCGCGCAGCGACAGGCGCAGTGCGCGCTTGCCAAGGCTGATCCGTACGGTGATGCGCAGATTGCCGGGAAAGCCCATATGGCCATCGGGCAGGTCCAACACCAGCAGGACCGCATCGGCCCGCTGCGCCGCGACCTGCCAGATCTGCGCATGGGTGCCCTCGGTTCCGCCATGCAGCGTATGGCGGCCCCGGAAATTTGCATCGGTCCGATACTCGCGCCCGTCCAGCGTAAAGCCCGCGCCCCCGATCCGGTTGGCGAAGCGTCCGACAAGCGCGCCGAAATAACAGCCCTCGGCCAGATAGGGCGCGAGGTCGTCAAATCCCAGCACCAGCGGATGATCCACGCCTTCCATCCGCAGGTCCTGCACGGTGGCGCCCAGCGTCAGCACCCGCGCCGTCAGCCCGCCGCCGGTCAGGGTCAGGGCGTGGACGGTGCGGCCATCGGGCAGGGTGCCGAATGGCGTTGGCGTCATAACAGGATCCGGGGTTCCGGCAGCCCCGGTGCTGGGGCCGGGACCAGCCAGGTCTGGCCCTGTGCGGGATCGGGATGGTCGATCCCCTCGCGCGCGGTGGTGACCAGAAGCTCGGCAAGATCCGGGCCACCAAGCGCCGGGCAACTGGCATGGCTGCCGCCGACGGCGGTACGGTCCAGCAGCTTTCCCTCGGGGTCGAAACGCAGCACCGCGCCATCGCCCCAGCAGGCCACGCAAAAGGCGCCGCTGCTGTCGATCACCGCGCCATCGGGACTGAGCCCCTGCGGCGCGAGGTCGAGATACAGCGCGCGTTCACCCTCGGGCCAGCCCTCTGGGTCGAGCGGTTGGCGCCAGACCTTGGCGGTCGGCGTGTCGGTATAGAAGGCCGTGCGGCCATCGGCGGCAAAGCAGATGGCGTTGGGGATGGTGATGTCCTCGACCAGGGCGCGCAGCGTTCCGCGATACCAGCGCCAGATGGTGCCGGCGTGAGGCCGGGCCGTCTTGTCCATGGTCCCGACCCAGAACCCGCCCTGTCGGTCGGCGCGGCCGTCATTGGACCGGGTGGCGAAATTCTCGGCCTCGATTTCCACCAACGGTTCCTCGGTGCCGCTGGTCAGGTCCAGAACCGTCAGCCCGGTTTCGGTGGCGACCAGCAGGCGGTTTTCGTCGACCCAGCCGGCGGCCGAGGCGATGCGGCCCAGCCGCCATTCCAGCGGACCCGAGGCATCCCGCGACAGCAGCCGGCCCTCCAGCACGTCGAACCAGAAGAACTGCTGGCGCAGCGGGTGCCAGAATGCGCCCTCGCCCAGAAAACAACTTCGATCATCGAAAGGCGTCATGCGGCGTCTCCGGCAAGGCGGGATCGTGACAGCTTCACCAGCCCATTCTGCAACAGGATGAACAACAGCAGAAGTACGCCGATCACGATTTTTGTCCACCAGCTGGACAGCGTGCCGTCAAAGACGATGTAGGTCTGGATCAGCCCCATGGTCAGGACGCCCACCAGCGTGCCGAAGACATACCCGGCGCCGCCCGTCAGCAGCGTCCCCCCGATCACCACGGCGGCGATGGCGGTCAGTTCCGTCCCCACCGTCGCCAGCGAATAGCCAGAGCCGGTATAGACCGAGAAGACGATCCCCGACAGCCCCGCCATCAGCCCTGAAAAGGCATAGACGAGCATGGTCGTGCGCCCCTGCCGCACCCCCATCAGCCGCGCCGTCGCCTCGCCCCCGCCAAGGGCGTAAAGGCTGGTGCCAAAGCGGGTCCGGTGGGCCAGGATCATCCCGGCCAGCACGGTTGCCAGCATGGTGACGCCGATCAGCGTCAGCCGTCCCTTGCCCGGCATCAGCCAATAGGCCCGCTGCAGGGTTTCATAGAACGGGTGCTGGATCGGCACGGAATCGATCGACAGCATATAGGCCGCGCCGCGCGCCAGAAACATCCCGGCCAACGTGACGATAAAGGCGGGCATGGCCAGCCGGTCGATCAGAAATCCCATCGCCGCGCCGAAGGTGGTGGTCAGTGCCAGCAGCAGCGCAAAGACCACCAGCGGATGCAGCGAGGTGTCGCGCAGCAGCACGGCGATGAAGACCCCGGAAAAGGCGATGACACTGCCGACTGACAGGTCGATCCCGCCCGACAGGATCACCAGCGTCATCCCGACCGCGACGATGCCCAGATACGCGTTGTCGGTCAGCAGGTTGCCGATCACCCGCGTCGACAGGATGTTCGGAAATTGCAGCCAGCACAGCAGGTAAGCCACCAGAAAGATGGCGATGGTGGCGTAAAGGGGCAGGGCGCGGGCGTTCACGGGCGGGCTCCGGCTGCGGGTTGCGGGGCGGTGCGGGTGTCGCGCCAGACGCGCCACTCGGCGGCGATGCGGGGCGATTGCAGGATCAGGATGACCAGCACCAGCCCGGCCTTGATGACAAGGTTGTATTCCGACGGAAACCCGGCCAGCAGGATGCCGGTGTCGATGGTCTGGATGATCAGCGCCCCCAGCAGCGAGGCGAGGATGGAGAACCGCCCGCCCAGCAGCGAATTGCCGCCGATCACCACCGCAAGGATGGCGTCCAGTTCCAGCCACAGCCCGGCATTATTGGCATCGGCGCCGCGAATATCGGCGGTGACGACGATCCCCGCCAGCGCCGCGCACAGCCCCGAGGCGATATAGACCGCGATCAGCAGCACGGTGGCGTTGACGCCGGCAAGCGCGCTGGCGCGGCGGTTGATGCCGATGGCCTCGATCAGCAGGCCAAGCGCTGTGCGCCGCATCAGCAGCGCCGCTCCGATCCCGGTCGCCAGCCACAGCCATGCCGGGAACGGCAGGCCCAGAAACGTGCCAGAGCCGAAAAAGGCGAACCCTGGATTGGTGAAGGTCAGGATGCGCCCTTCGGTAATCAGCTGGGCGATGCCGCGGCCCATTGTCATCAGGATCAGCGTGGCCACAAAGGGCTGGATGCCCACCACCGCCACCAGCGCGCCGTTCCACAGCCCGGCAAGCGCGCCCGCACCAAGCGCCAGCAACAGCGCCGGGACCAGCCCCCAGCCGCCGGCGATGGCCCAGGCAGCGAACGCGCCGCAGATCGCCATGATGGTGCCGACCGACAGGTCGATGCCGCGCGTGGCGATCACCAGCGTCATGCCGGTCGCCAGCAGCGCCACCGGGGCCACGCGTTTCAGCACGTCGATCACCGGCCCGACCAGACGGCCGTCATTGACCGAGATGTTCAGAAAGCCCGGAAAAACCAGCGTCACCAGCAGCGCCAGCGCCGCCAGCGCGATCAGTTGCGGGGCAAGCCGTTTCAACAGCGGCATCAGGCGGCCTCCTCTGGGGTTGCGATGGCGCGCATGATCGCATCTGCGGTGACGCGGGGGCCGGTCAGTTCGGCCACATGGCGGCGGTCACGCACCACGATGACTCGGTCGGCCACGGCGACCAGCTCGTCGATTTCGCTGCTGATGACCAGAAGCGACATGCCGGCATCGGTCAGGTCGTGGATCAGGCGCAGGATCTCGGCATGGGCGCCGACATCGATGCCTCGGGTCGGTTCGTCAAGGATCAGAAAGCGCGGATTCATCGCCAGCCAGCGCGCCAGCACCGCCTTTTGCTGGTTGCCGCCCGAAAGCTCGCCAATCGGCTTTTCCCGGCCCGAGGTGCGGATGTCCAGCCGCCGGATGAAGTCATCGGCCAGCCGGTTCTGTTCGGCGCGCGGGATCGGCCGCGCCCAGCCTTGGCGCGCCTGAAGCCCGAGGATGATGTTCTCGCGGATGGACAGATCGGCGATGATGCCGTCGGTCTTGCGGTCCTCGGGGACGAAACCAAAGCCCGCCGCGATGGCGGCGCGCGGACTGTGCAGGTCCAGCGGGCCGCTGCCGTCGCGCGCCGTGCCGTCCTGTGCGGGCGGAGTGCCGAACATCAGCTGGGCGCTTTCGGTGCGCCCGGCACCCAGAAGGCCGGCCAGACCCACGACCTCGCCCGCGCCGATCTTCAGATCGAAGGGGGCGATCATGCCATTGCGGCCAAACCCCTGAAATTCCAGCAGCGGCGCGTGTTCCGCCGCGGCCTCGGGCGCGGGATGCAGGATCTCGTCTTCCAGCGCGCGGCCCAGCATATGTTCGATCAGCGCCATCCGGTCCAGGTCGGCGGTGCGTTCGGTGGTGATCTTGCGGCCATTGCGCAGAACGGTGATGCGGTCCGAAAGCTCGAACACCTGATCGAGGAAATGGGACACAAAGATGATCCCCAACCCGCGCGCACGCAGGCCGCGCACGACCTCGAAGACCATCTGCACCTCGCGCGCATCAAGGCTGGCTGTGGGCTCGTCCAGGATCAGTACTTTGCCCGACAGGGCCACGGCGCGGGCGATGGCGATGATCTGCTGGATGGCGACCGAATAGCTGCCGAGATCGCGGCTGACGTCGATGTCCAGCCCGTATTGGGCCAGCATGGCGCGGGCCTCGGCGCGCATGGCGCGGTTGTCGATCAGCCCGAAGCGGCGCGGCTCGCGCCCGAAGATCAGGTTCTGCGCCACGGTCAGGTTGGGCAGCAGGTTGACCTCTTGATAGACGGTGCCGATGCCCAGATCCTGCGCCTCGACGGTTGATTTCGGGTCGATCGGCGCCGCATCCAGCGTGATCGTGCCGCCGTCGCGCAGATAGGCGCCGGTCAGGCATTTGATCAGTGTCGACTTGCCTGCGCCGTTTTCGCCCAGCAGGGCGTGGACCTCGCCCGCCGCCAGATCGAAATCCACGGCGTCAAGGGCGCGGGTGCCCGGGAATGTCTTGGTCAGGGACCGGATGGACAGAAGCATCGCCGCCTCCTGTTGGGGCCGGGCCGCGCGGGGCGGCCCGGCGGCGGATATCAGTAACCCAGACCCTTGCGGCGTTCGTATTCGCCGGCCGGATCGTCGGCCTGGGTGAACAGCTTCGATTCCGTCTGGATGAACTTCGCCGGCTCGGTGCCATCCGCCCAATAGGCCGCCAGCGCGTCGAAGGCGGGCCCGGCCATGTTGGGCGTCAGTTCGACCGTGGCATTCGCCTCGCCCGCAGCCATCGCCTGGAACAGGTCCGGCACCCCGTCGATGGACACGATCAGGATATCCTCGCCCGGCTTCAGCCCGGCCTCCTTGATGGCCTGAATGGCACCGACGGCCATGTCATCATTATGGGCGTAAAGCGCGCAGATATCCTTGCCGCCGTTTTCGGCCTGCAGGAAGCTTTCCATCACCTCCTTGCCCTGGGCGCGGGTGAAATCGCCGGTCTGGCTGCGCACGATTTCCAGATTGTCGTGGCCCGAGATGGCGTTTTCAAAGCCGGTCTTGCGGTCGATGGCCGGGCTGGATCCGGTGGTGCCCTGCAATTCGACGATGCGGCATTCCGCATCGCCCACAGTGCCCGCCAGCCATTCGCCTGCAACCTCGCCCTCATGCACAAGGTTCGACCCTACCGCGGTCAGATACAGATCGTCGGCGCTGTCGACCTGACGGTCCAGAAGGACGACCGGGATCTCGGCTTCCTTGGCTTCTTCCAGCACCGAATCCCAGCCGGTGGCGACAACGGGCGCCAGCAGGATCGCATCCACCCCTTGCGCGATAAAGGACCGGATCGCGGCAATCTGGTTTTCCTGCTTTTGCTGGGCATCGGCGAATTGCAGTTGCAGGCCGCGCTCCTCGGCCTGTTGCCGGGTCAGCGTGGTTTCGGCCGCGCGCCAACCGGATTCCGATCCGATCTGCGAAAAGCCGACGGTTTCGCCCTCTGCCAGCGCGGCCGAGGCCGAAATCGCCAGCGCGGCTGCGGTGGTCATCAGAAACTTGGTGGTCATGGTCTTCCTCCCTTGGTTTTATTCACTGGTCTGGTCGATTGGCCGGACCCCCCGCCTAAAAGGCAAAGGGCGCGACGGTATTGCGGTGCCCCAGCGTGAAGGCGTCGGCAGTCAGCACCATCGGCGACAGGTCCACGTCCGAGGTCCCCGCCTGCACCAGTTCCGCCATGCGGGCGTAAAGTGCCGGATATTCGCCGGTGATGTCATTGCTGCCGGTGACGGGCGCGCCGTCGATTTCCAGCAGGTTCCCCCCCATGCGCAGGGCCATCGCCCCGGCATCGGTGTCGATCTCGATGTCCCAGGTCTGCGGCCCCGACTGGCGAAAGTCGAAATCGGCGCTGATATTGCCCGACATCTGCAGCCGCGCCGCAATCGGGGCTTGCCGGTTGTCGGGAATGTCCAGCTCGGCCCCGGTGACGCGGACGGGCTGGGGCAGGATCTCGGTCAGGATCGACAGGGCGTTGACGCCGGGATCGAAGACGCCCATGCCTCCCGCCGCGAAAATCCACTCCTGTCCGGGATGCCAGCGCCGCACATCCTCGCGCCAGACGATGCGGCCGGCGCGGACGGTCTTGCCGGTCAGCCAGGCCTTGGCCGGTGCGACCGCATGGGCCATGCGCGAGTGCCAGCTGGCGAAGATGCTGAGGCCCCGCGCCTGCGCCATGTCGGCCAGGATATGCACCTCTGCCAGGGTCGCGCCGGGCGGCTTTTCCAGCATCAGGTTACGGCCCGCGGCAAGCACGGCGGCGGCGACCTGAAAGCGCGGCACCGGCGGCAGGCACAGGCTGACCGTGCCGATATCGGGGCGTGCGGCCAGCATCTCGTCGATGTCGGTGAAACCCTCAACCCCCGGCACGGTGCCGTGGCGCGAGACGGTGGCGGCCAGTTCCCAATCCGGGCTGGCCGCAATCGCCGGCACATGCTGGGCGCGGGCGATTTCACCGATGCCGACAAGCGCGAGTTTCATCAATGGCTGTCCTTTCCGACCGGGTTGCCGCGGCACCCTTTCAAAAAGTCCAGATCCGCACCAGTATCGGCCCCTTCCACATGGGCCTGATGCAGCCAGGCATAGCCGCTTTCGGGCCGTTCATGCCGGGGCTGCCATGCGGCAAGCCGGGCGGCCAGTTCGGCATCGGAAATGTCCAGATGCAGGCGGCGGTTCGGCACGTCCAATTCGATCATGTCACCGTCGCGGACCACCGCCAGCGGGCCGCCCGCCGCGGCCTCGGGCGCGGTATGCAGCACCACGGTGCCGTAAGCCGTCCCCGACATGCGCGCATCCGAGATCCGCACCATGTCGGTGATACCCTTGCGCAGCACCTTGGCCGGCAGGCCCATATTGCCGACCTCGGCCATGCCCGGATAACCCTTTGGGCCGCAATTCTTCAGCACCATGACGCAGGTCTCATCAATATCCAGCGTCTCATCCTCGATCCGGGCCTTGTAGTCGTCGATATCCTCGAACACGACGGCCCGGCCGCGATGGCTCAGCAGATGCGGGCTGGCGGCCGAGGGCTTCAGCACCGCCCCCTTCGGCGCCAGATTGCCGCGCAGCACCGCGATGCCGCCCTGCCGGGTCAAGGCGAGGTCCAGCGGCAGGATCACATCCTCATTGTGGTTCTGAACGTCCTTGACCTCGTCCCAGATCGTCCCGCCGCTGACGGTCAGCGCGTCCTTGTGCAGCTGCCCGGCCTCGCCCAGCCGTTTCAGCACCACCGGCAGGCCGCCCGCATAAAAGAACTCTTCCATCAGGTACTTGCCCGAGGGCATCAGGTTCACGATGGTCGCCACGTCGCGCCCGCAGCGGTCCCAGTCGTCCAGCGTCACATCGACGCCCACGCGGCCGGCGATGGCCAGCAGATGCACCACTGCATTGGTCGATCCGCCGATGGCGCCATTGGTGCGGATGGCGTTTTCGAACGCCGCCTTGGTCAGAATGTCCGAGGGCTTCAGATCGTCCTTGACCATCTGCACGATCCGCCGCCCGGTCAGCTGGGCCATCACCCGACGGCGGCTGTCGACGGCGGGGATCGCCGCATTGCCCGACAGCGCCATTCCCAAAGCTTCCGCCATCGACGCCATGGTCGAGGCCGTGCCCATGGTGTTGCAGGTGCCCGAGGACCGGCTCATCGACTGCTCGGCTTCCAGAAACTCGTCCTGCGTCATCTCGCCAGCCTTCACGGCCTCGGAAAACTTCCACAGATGCGTGCCTGACCCCACGCGTTCGCCCCGGAAATAGCCATTCAGCATCGGCCCGCCAGTCACGACGATTGACGGGATATCGGTCGAGGCCGCCGCCATCAGCAGGCTGGGCGTGGTCTTGTCGCAACCGACCAGCAGCACCGCGCCGTCGATGGGCTGGCCGCGCATCTGTTCCTCGATGGACAGCGCGGCGAGGTTGCGGAACATCATGGCCGTCGGCCGAAAGGTGTTTTCACTGGCAGAAAACACCGGCACCTCGACCGGGAAGCCGCCGGCCTCCCACACGCCGGCCTTCACCTTCTCGGCCAGTTCGCGCAGATGGCCGTTGCAGGGGGTCAGGTCGGACCATGTGTTCAGGATGCCGATGATCGGACGGCCGTCGAACAGGTCATGCGGCCAGCCCTGATTTTTCATCCAGCCCCGGTGATAGATGGTGTCGCGCGAATTGCCGCCATACCAATGCTGCGAGCGCAGCTGGCGCGGCCATGGCGCGGGGGTGAATGGCCTGCTCATAGCGCCATCACCCGCACCGGGTCGGCGCTGCTGTCGGGGCGGTGGCGGACCGGGTTCTGCAACGGCAGGCCAAAGGGCTCGGCGGCGATCTCGAAGGCGTCGCCGTCCTGAATGCGGATGCCATCGGCAAAGGACAGGGTGGCCGTGCCGAAGAAATGCACATGCACGTCGCCCGGCTGGCGGAACAGGTCGTATTTGAAATGGTGATGTTCCAGATTGGCCAGCGAATGGGACATGTTCGCCTCGCCCGACAGGAAGGGCTTTTCCCAGATCACCGCGCCGTCGCGGCGCACGCGGGACTGGCCTTCGACATGGGCGGGCAGATCGCCCACCAGCATTTCCGGGCCAAAGCTGGCCGGGCGCAGTTTCGAATGGGCCAGCCACAGGTAGTTCCCGCGCTCGGTCACGTGATCGGAAAACTCATTGCCAAGCGCAAAGCCCAGCCGGATGGGCTGGCCTTCGGGGCCGATCAGGTAAAGCCCGGCGATTTCAGGTTCTTCGCCGGCATCCAGCGCGAAGCCGGGGGCGCTCAGCTGGGCGCCGGGGGCCACCGCCGCATGTCCGTTGCCCTTGTAGAACCATTCCGGCTGCGCGCCGGTGCCGGTGTCGGGCTTGCCGCCTTCCAGCCCCATGCGGAACATCTTCATGCTGTCGGTCAGCGTGCCCTCATCCGCCTGATGCAT
The DNA here is from genome assembly GCF_011308835.1 of Paracoccus xiamenensis. Lineage (GTDB taxonomy): Bacteria > Pseudomonadota > Alphaproteobacteria > Rhodobacterales > Rhodobacteraceae > Paracoccus > Paracoccus xiamenensis. The sequence continues at coordinate 62,234 of NZ_JAAOHY010000009.1, forward strand.
CGCGTCGCGGGCCGAGGCCGAACCCAGATGCGTCAGCCCGGTGCCCGTCAGGTGCAGATGGGCCGGGTCTGGGTGATCCAGCGGCAGCAGCACCCGACCTTTGGTCAGGGCTGCGGCCAGATCGACCGGGGCGCCTTGGCCACGCGCGGCGATCTCATCCGCCAGCCCGCGCCCGGCGGCAAGGGCCGCCAGCGCCAGCTCGCGGGTCGAGGTGGCGCCGGGCACCAGAAAGGCCGCGCCGTCTTGCCGGGCCACGACCGCGCGGCTGCCATCTTCCAGCTTCAGTTGCGACAGATGGATCGGCATGGGCGCTCCTGCAGTTCGGACCTTCTGAAAAAGATGTAACAGCCGGTCTGGATAATGGTAAAATGCCGTTTCAGGCGATCTGCATAACGGAAATGCTATGTCAAATCCTCCGGCCCGTATGGCGCTGAAACCCGCGCAGCTGCGTCTGCTGGCCGCGCTTGGCGATCACGGCCAGCTGCAACTCGCGGCAGAGGCCTGCGCCATCACCCAGCCCGCCGCCTCGCGCATGCTGGCGGAAATCGAGCGTCTGCTGGGCGCGGTCCTGTTTCTGCGTCAACCCAAGGGGCTGGCCCCGACCGAGGCGGGCCGCCTTGTCCTGCGCCGCAGCGCGCTGATCCTGCGCGAGATGAACCGCATGGGGGCCGAGGTCGCCGCCATGCGCGAAGGCGATGCCGGGACGGTGCGGGTGGGGGCGGTCACGGGGCCGGCGGTCAGCTATCTGGTCGCGGCCATCCGCGAGGTGAAGGCGCAGGCCCCGACGGCGGATATCACTGTCGAGGTGCTGCCCTCCAGCGACCTGCTGCGCCACCTTGCGGCGAGCGAGCTGGACTTTGCCGTCGGGCGGATCCTGCCTGAATATGACGCCAATGACTTCGACATCCTGCCGATGCGCGACGAACGGGTCAGCTTTCTGGTCCGCGCCAGTCACCCGCTGGCCCATGCGCCGCTGGTGACGCTGACCGAACTGGTCGGGGCCGAATGGATCATGCAGCAGCGCGGCGCCCCGATCCGCGAAACCACGCTTCAGGCCTTTGCCGCCATCGGCCTGCCGGAACCGGCGAATATCGTGAACACGCCCTCGCTGCTGTTCACTATCGCCTATCTGGCGCAATCCGACGCCGTGGCGCCCATGTCCGAGGAGGTGGCCGATCTGTTGATCCACCCGCCGGTCGCGGCCGGGCTGCGGCGGCTGACGGTGCCGGGGACGGTGCTGGTCTCGCCCTATTACCTGCTCAGCCTGCGCCGGCGGCCGCTCTCGCCGCTGGCGCAGCGACTGCGCGCCGCGCTGATCGCGCATTCGGATCGGGCGGCATTGCTGGTTTAGGGCGGCGGGCGCGCAACGCTAGGGCAGGAAGATCCGGCCTTCCATGAACGTCACGGCTTGCCCGGTCAGGATCACCCGGTCGCCGGCCAGTTCGCAGCCCAGCCAGCCGCCGCGGGCCGAGGCCTGAAAGGCGGTCAGCCGGTCGCGTCCCAGCCGCTCGGCCCAATACGGCACCAGCGTCGAATGGATCGAGCCGGTAACCGGGTCTTCGGGGATACCGGCGCCGGGGACGAAATAGCGTGATATGAAATCGGCGCGATCCTCGCCCCGCGCGGTGATGACCAGCCCCTCACGGCCCAGCCCGGACAGCGCCGCCAAATCGGGCTGGAAGCTGCGGATGGCATCGGCGCTGTCCAGCTCGGCAAACAGGTTCTCGAAATTGCGAAAGATCCGGCGCGGCGGGGTGGCAAAGCTGCTGGCGGCCTCGGGGGGCAGGGCGTCCAGCGGCTCGGGCGGCAGGCTGGGCAGATCCAGTTGATAGCCGGCCTCTGCGCGGCTGACCTGAAGGGTGCCGATGCGGGTGTGAAAGACCAGCGGGCCGGGGGCATCGTGTTCGGTAAACAGGATATGGGCGGTGGCCAGCGTGGCATGGCCGCAAAAATCGACCTCCATCGCCGGGGTGCACCAGCGCAGATCCCAGCCGCCATCTGGGCGCGGCCGGGTGAAGGCGGTCTCGGCCAGGTTGTTTTCCTGCGCGATGCTCAGCATCAGATCGTCGCTCAGCCAGTCATCCAGCACCAGCACCGCGGCGGGATTGCCGGCGAAGGGGCGGTCTGTGAAAGCGTCGACCTGAAACATGCGCATAAGATTGTCCTGCCCGCAGATTGTGTTCGCAATTGCAAAACGGCCCCGCGATGCGGGGCCGTTTCCGGATCAGTGGGTGGTCGCCGGTGTCGGCTCGTCGATCTGGTCGCCGCGCTGCAAAAGACGGCGCAGCAGCACATAGAACAGCGGCGCGAAGATGATCGCCAGCACCGTCGCCATCAGCGTGCCCCCCAGCACCGTCGCGCCGATGGCGTTACGGCCGTTGGCGCCCGCGCCGGTCGACAGCACCAGCGGCGTCACCCCCAGCGAGAAGGCGATCGAGGTCATGATGATCGGGCGGAAACGCTGACGCGCGGCCTCGACCACGGCCTTGTACAGCGGCACCCCGGCCTCGGACTGTTCCTTGGCGAATTCGACGATCAGGATGGCGTTCTTCCCGGTCAGGCCGATCACCGTCAGCAGGCCGACCTGGAAGAAGACGCCGTTGTCGAACTTGCCCAGCCAGGCCCCGATCAGCGCGCCCAGCACCCCGATGGGCATCACCAGGATGACCGCGAAGGGGATCGACCAGCTTTCATACAGCGCCGCGAGGCACAGGAACACCGCCGCCAGCGACAGCGCGTAAAGCATGGTCGTCTGGTCGCCCGATTCTCGTTCCTCCAGCGACAGGCCGGTCCAGGCGACCGCAAAGCCGGGCGGCAGCTGGCTGGCCAGATTCTCGATCTCCAGCATCGCATCGCCCGAACTGACGCCGGGAACCGGCATCCCCTGGATCTGCATGGCCGGCACGCCGTTATAGCGGTTCAGACCCTGCGGCCCGAAGGTCCAGTTCCCTTCCGTGAAGTTCGAGAAGGGGACCAGCCCGCCGGTCGCATTGCGCACCCGCCACTTGTCCAGATCGGTCGGGGCCGAACGGCTGTTCGCCTCGCCCTGAACATAGACCTTCTTGATGCGGCCGCGATCGATGAAGTCGTTCACGTAAGCACCGGTCCAGGCCACCTGCAACAGGTTGGCCACGTCGGTCGCGGTGACACCCATCGCCCCGGCCTCGCGCCAGTCGATATCCAGCCGGTATTGCGCGGCATCTTCCAGCCCCGAGGGGCGAACCTGTGTCAGCAGCGGGCTTTGTGCCGCCATGCCAAGCATCTGGTTGCGGGCTTCCAGCAGCTGTTCATGGTTCTGACCGCCACGCGCCTGCAGGTAGAAGTCAAAGCCCGAGGCGTTGCCCAGTTCGATCACCGAAGGCGGCACCACCGGGAAGACAAGGGCATCGCGGATCTGCGACAACGCCCCGTAGGACCGGCCGGCAAGCGCCTGCACGTTCAGGGCCGGATCCTCGCGTTCGGCCCAGTCCTTCAGGCGGACAAAGGCCATGCCGACGTTCTGACCCTGACCGGCAAAGCTGAAACCGCTGACCGCAAAGACAGATTCGACCGCTTCCGATTCCTGGGTCAGGTAATAATCCTCGATGGTGTCGATGACGGCGGCAGTGCGTTCGGTGGTGGCACCTGTCGGCCCCTGAACCAGCACGAACATGATCCCCTGATCCTCGTCGGGCAGAAAGCCGCTGGGCGTGCGGACAAACAGCAACGCCATGACCGCGACCAGCCCGGCATAGATCAGCAGCATCCGCAGCGGGCGGCGCACCGCCCAGTTGACAGTGCCGGTATAGCCGTTCGTGGTCTTGTCAAAGCCGCGGTTGAACAGACCGAAGAAGCCTTTCTTCGGCCCATGCGACTGCTTCAGCATCGAAGCGCAAAGCGCTGGCGTCAGCGTCAGCGCCACGACCACCGACAGACCCATGGCCGAGACGATGGTGATGGCGAATTGCTGATAGATGACGCCCGTGGCCCCGCCAAAGAAGGCCATCGGCACGAACACCGCCGACAGCACCAGCGCGATGCCGATCAGGGCGCCGGTGATCTGGCCCATGGATTTGCGCGTGGCCTCGCGCGGGGACAGCCCCTCATCCTCCATGATGCGTTCGACGTTTTCGACCACGACGATGGCGTCATCGACCAGCAGGCCGATGGCCAGCACCATGGCCAGCATGGTCAGCGTGTTGATGGTAAAGCCCAGCAGCGCCATGATCCCGAAGGTGCCCAGCAGAACGATTGGCACGGCCAGCGTGGGGATCAGCGTTGCGCGCCAGTTCTGCAGGAACAGATACATCACGACAAAGACCAGCACGATGGCTTCGATCAGCGTCTTGACCACTTCCTCGATAGAGATCTCGACGAAGGGGGTGGTGTCGTAGGGAATGACGTAATCAATGCCTTCGGGGAAGAACTCGGCGAATTCCTCCATCCGTTCCTTCACCAGCTCGGCCGTATCCAGCGCGTTCGCGCCGGGCGCCAGGCTGATCGCCATCCCCGAGGCCGGGCGGCCGTTATAGGTCGCATCGGCGCTATAGCTTTCGGCGCCGATTTCGACCCGTGCAACGTCTTGCAGCAGCACCAGCCCGCCGTCTTCTTCGGCGCGCAGGACGATCTGGCGGAACTCTGCCGGGGTGGACAGCAGCGATTGCGCCGTCACGGTGGCGTTCAGCTGCTGGCCTTCCATCGTCGGGCGGTCCCCGAAGGCCCCGGCCGAGATCTGGGTGTTCTGCGCCGATACAGCCGCCACCACGTCCGAGGGTGCCAGTTCGTAAGCCGCCAGCTTGTCGGGATCCAGCCAGATGCGCATGGCATATTGCGCCCCGAAAACCTGCACCGAACCGATGCCCTCGATCCGGCTGAGGTCGTCGACCATGTTCGAAACCATATAGTCCGACAGGTCGTCCTGATTATAATTGTCGTCGCCGATCAGGCCGATCACCATCAGAAAGCCCGATGCGGCCTTCTCGACGGTGACGCCCTGACGCTGCACCGCTTCGGGCAGCAGTGGCGTCGCCTGTGACAGCTTGTTCTGGACCTGAACCTGGGCGATGTCTTCGTCGGTGCCGGTCTCGAAGGTCAGCGTCGTGGTCGCCGTCCCCGCCGAGGTCGAGCTGGAGGACATATAGCGCATGCCGTCCAGACCCGTCATCTGCTGTTCGATGACCTGCGTAACCGTGTTGGCCACGGTTTCCGCCGAGGCCCCCGGATAAATCGCGTTGACGGTGACCGAAGGCGGCGCGATCTGCGGATACTGCGCCACCGGCAGCGTCATGATCGACAGGATGCCGATCCCCATGATGATGATAGAGATGACCCAGGCAAAGACGGGCCGGTCGATAAAGAAGCGTGACATGGATGTCCCTCGCTGATCCGGGCCGGGGCTTAGTTGCCGGCGCCTGCCTGTTCCGTCTCTGCCGTGGCCGGGGCGTCAGCCTCGGTTTCTGCGGCTTCGGTGCCTTCCGCTGGGGCTGCGCCTTCCGCTGGGGCTGCGCCTTCTGCCGGGGCTGCGCCTTCTGCCGGGGCTGCGCCTTCAGCGCCTGCGGCCGGGGCTTCTGCGGCTTCGGCGGGGGCTTCCTCGGGCGTGACGGTGGCGCCGGCTGCAACCTTCTGCAGGCCCTCGACAATGACGCGGTCGCCGGGCTCCAGCCCCGCGCGGATCACCCAGGAATTGCCGTGATCCTGCACGACATCCAGCGCGCGCTCCTCGACCACGTTCTGATCGTTGACCACCAGCGCAATCGGCCGGCCACGGCGGTCGCGCGTGACCGACTGCTGCGGGGCCAGAACGGCATCCTTCATCTCCGCCTGCGGGATGATCGCCAGCGCGTACATGCCCGGCAGCAGCAATTCGTCGGGATTGTCAAAGGACATGCGCAGCGTCACCACGCCGGTGGTTTCGTTCACATGCGGCTCGGCGGCCGTCAACGAACCTGTGTGGTCGTACAGCGTGCCATCAGCCAGCCGCAGCGTCACCGTGCTGTCTGCATCCTCGGGCAATTGGTCCTTGGCGCCCTGACGTTGCCAGCGCACGATATCGGCGGCCGATTGGGTCACGTCGACATGGACCGGGTCGATGGTGCGGATCACCGCCAGCGGTGTCGCCTGACCCGCCGTCACCAGCGAACCCTGCGTCGTCTGCGCAAGGCCGATCACCCCGTCCAGCGGCGCGGTGATGGTGGTGCGGTCAAGGTCGATATTGGCGGCCTGAAGCTGTGCCTCGGCGGCCTTGACGGCGGCATCCGCGGCATCCCGAGCGGCCACGGCGGTTTCCAGCGTCTGCACGCTGGCCACGCGGCGGTCGCGCAGTTCGGCCACGCGATCGGCTTCGCTGACGGCCTGCGCGGCCTGCGCCCGGGCTTGCAGAAGCGAGGCCTCTGCCTGCGCGACCGCAGCCTCATAGCTGCGCGGGTCGATCCGATACAGCGGGTCGCCTTCTTGCACGAGGCTGCCTTCTTCGAACAGGCGCTCCATGATGATGCCGTTGACCTGCGGGCGCAGCTCTGCCTCGGCCGAGGCGACGACCCGGCCCGGCAGCGTCGCGGTCAGGGTAATATCCTCGCCCTTCAGCGTGACGACGGTGACCGCCGGCGGCGGCGGGGCTTCCCCACCCTGTTCCTGAGCAAAAGCGGCCATGCCGCCCAGCAGGGTGACGCCGATCGCGCTAACGCGCATTACAGTTTGAATTGGTTTCATTTCTGGCAACCGTTCCGAGAAGTGTGATTTCCGGATTCGCACCGCACGGCACAGCTGCAAGGCGCGACACATGGCCAGACATGTAAGGCATAAGATCGGCTGCTGCAATCGCAGCCGGTCCAGACAGCCAAGCGACGTCGCGGCGCAAGTCGGATCAGATTTCAGTCCAGCTTTGCTCGACAACAGCCTCCATCGCGACGTAACTGGTGGTCGCGGTGACATGGGGCAGGGCGGAAATATCATCCGCCATGATCTGCCGAAAATGCGTCATATCGCGCGAACGCACCTTCAGCAGATAATCGAAACCGCCGGCGATCAGGTAACATTCCTCGACCTCGGAAATCGCGCGGACGGCATCGTTGAACTGCTCCAGCGCGCGCTGGCGGGTGTCGGACAGACGCACCTCGATATAGGTCACATGGGTCAGCCCAAGGCGCAGCGGCGACAGGATGGCGCGATAGCCGGTAATCAGGCCCATCTCCTCCAACTGCTTGATGCGCTGGGTGACGGGGGTTTTCGACAGCCCGACCTTGCGGGCCAGTTCGCTGATGGGGATGCGGGCATTGGCGACCAGCTCCGCGAGGATTCTGCGGTTGGTCTGGTCCAGTTCTGGGGTCATCGCCTGAATATGCCCTTGAAATAAGTCGATAAGTCTTCATTTCGCGCCAAGATTGGGCGCATCGGCTATAATGTATCAGATATGAGGCATTCACAACACGGAGAATCCCATGCCAGCAGTCCCGGCCCTGTCCGACTTCACGCTTGACGCCAAGTTCCGCCCCGCGCCGGGTCTTATGCAGCAGCTCGTGGCCCAGGCGGCCCTGTCGCCCGAGACGCGCGCCCGCATCAGCGCCAATGCCGCCGATCTGGTCCGCCGCATCCGCACCGAAGACAAGCCGACGCTGATGGAACATTTCCTCGCGGAATACGGCCTGTCCACCCGCGAAGGCGTGGCCCTGATGTGCCTGGCCGAGGCGATGCTGCGCGTTCCCGACCGCATGACCATCGACGCCCTGATCGAAGACAAGATCGCGCCGTCCGACTGGGGCCGGCATCTGGGCGAGGCCTCGTCGTCGCTGGTCAACGCCTCGACCTGGGCCTTGATGCTGACCGGCAAGGTGCTGGATGACGACCAGCCCGGCATCGTCGGCACCCTGCGCGGGGCCGTCCGCCGCCTTGGTGAGCCGGTGATCCGCACCGCCGTTGGCCGCGTGATGCGCGAAATGGGCCGTCAATTCGTGCTGGGCCAGACCATCGACAAGGCGCTGGATCGCGCCAAGACGCTGGAATCGCAAGGCTACAGCTACAGCTATGACATGCTGGGCGAGGCCGCGATGACCCGCGCCGATGCCGCCCGCTATGCCCGCGAATATGCCGCCGCGATCGCGGCGATTGCCGGGTCCTGCGACAAGGGCACCGTCCGCGACAACCCCGGCATCTCGATCAAGCTGTCGGCGCTGCATCCCCGTTACGAGGTCGCGCAGGAAGACCGCGTGCTGGCCGAACTGGTGCCGGTCGTCCGCGATCTGGCCCGTCAGGCCAAGGCCGCGAATATGGGCATGAATATCGACGCCGAGGAACAGGACCGGCTGGTCCTGTCGCTGAAGGTGATCGCTGCGGTGATGGCCGACCCCGAACTGGCCGGCTGGGACGGCTTCGGCGTCGTCGTGCAGGCTTATGGCAAGCGCGCGGGCGCGGTGATCGACTGGCTTTATGCGACCGCCACGGCACTGGATCGCAAGATCATGGTGCGACTGGTCAAGGGCGCCTATTGGGACAGCGAGATCAAGCGCGCGCAGGTCGAAGGCCTGCCCGATTTCACCCTGTTCACCAGCAAGGTCGAAACCGATGTCAGCTATATCGCCAATGCGCAGAAGCTGATCGGCTATGCCGACCGCATCTATCCGCAATTCGCCACCCATAACGCCCATACGGTCGCGGCGGTTCTGGATATGGTCGGCGATACCGATTTCGAATTCCAGCGCCTGCATGGCATGGGCGAACGCCTGCATGACATCGTGATCCGCGAAACCAAGGGCCGCTGCCGCATCTATGCGCCGGTCGGCGCGCATCGCGACCTGCTGGCCTATCTGGTCCGCCGCCTGCTGGAAAACGGCGCAAACAGCAGCTTTGTCCATCAGATCATGGACGATGCCGTGACCCCGGAAGAGGTCGCCCGCGACCCCTTCGCCGCGCTGGAAGACGCGCAGGCACCGGCCACGCTGGTGGCACCCGCCGATCTGTTCGGGGGCCGGCGGCAGAACTCGGAAGGGTTCGACCTGACGGATGAAGACACCCTGAACCGGATCGAAGCCGCGCGTCACATCGACCCAGCCAATGCCGACCCGATCACCGTCAGCGCCCCGACCGGAACACCCCATCCGGTCCGCAACCCGGCGACCGGCGCGGAAATCGCCCAAGTGCTGTTCGCGGATGCCGACACCGCGCGCCGCGCCGTGGCCGATGCGCAGGTCTGGGACGCCCCGGCGACGGAACGCGCCGCTGTGCTGCGCCGCGCCGCCGATCTGTATGAGGAAAACTTCGGCGAGATCTTCGCCATCCTCGCGCAAGAGGCCGGGAAATCCCTGGCCGACGCCGTGGGCGAACTGCGCGAGGCCGTCGATTTCCTGCGCTATTACGCGACCGAGGGCGAGGCCCGCGTGGGCGCGCCGCGCGGCGTGATCGCGGCGATCAGCCCTTGGAACTTCCCGCTGGCCATCTTCACCGGCCAGATCGCCGCGGCCCTGATGGCGGGCAACGCGGTGCTGGCCAAGCCCGCCGAACAGACCCCGCTGATTGCGGCGCTGGCGGTGCGGCTGATGCATCAGGCCGGCGTCCCGGCCTCGGCGCTGCAATTCCTGCCGGGTGACGGCGGGACCGTTGGTGCGGCGATCACCTCGGATCCGGCAATCGCGGGCGTGGTCTTTACCGGCTCGACCGATACCGCGCAGATCATCGCCCGGACCATGGCCGACAATCTGGCCCCCGGCACGCCGCTGATTGCGGAAACCGGCGGGCTGAACGCGATGATCGTCGATTCGACCGCGCTGCCCGAACAGGCGGTGCGCGATATCGTGGCCTCCAGCTTCCGCTCGGCCGGTCAGCGCTGCTCGGCCCTGCGCTGCCTGTATGTGCAGGAAGACGTGGCCCCGCATATGATCGAGATGCTGAAAGGCGCGATGGAGGAGCTGACGCTGGGCAATCCGTGGCATCTGGCGACCGATGTCGGCCCCGTCATCGACACCGAAGCCCAGACAGAGATCGAGACCTATGTCACCGGCAAATCCGCGCAGGTGCTGCACCGCGTCGCCGCGCCCACGGATGGCAGCTTTGTCGCCCCGACCATGCTGAAAGTGTCGGGCATCAACGATCTGGAACGCGAGATCTTCGGCCCGATCCTGCATGTCGCCACCTTCAAGGCGCGCGATTTCGACAAGGTGATCGCCGATGTGAACGCGCGCGGCTATGGCCTGACCTTCGGGCTGCACACCCGCATCGACAGCCGCGTGCAGGAAGTCGCCGACAGCATCCATGTCGGCAACCTTTACGTGAACCGCAACCAGATCGGCGCGGTCGTGGGCAGCCAGCCCTTCGGCGGCGAAGGCCTGTCAGGCACCGGACCCAAGGCGGGCGGGGCGCAATATCTGCCGCGCTTCTACGCGCCCGAGGCACCTTTCGCGAAGGTCTCTGACTGGGCGGTCAAGGCCGATATGGCCAAGATCGAGGCCGCTTTGGTCGAACGCACGCCGCGCGCCATCGGCGACTGGCAGATGCCGGGGCCGACGGGCGAATTGAACCGGCTGACCGCGCTCAGCCGCGGCCCGGTCCTGTGCCTCGGCCCCGGTCCGCTGGCCGTGGCCACGCAGATGAAATCGGTCGAGCTTCTGGGCGGCCGCGCGGTGGGAACCGATGGCGACATCGCGCCCGATGCGCTGGCGTCGCTGAAAGGCATCTCGGCGGTGATGTGGTGGGGCGATGCCGAACGCGGCCGCGCCTATGCGCAGGCGCTCGCATCCCGCAAGGGCGAGATCGTGTCGCTGATCACCGCCATGCCCGATCTGGCCCATGTGGCCCACGAACGCCATCTGTGCGTCGATACGACGGCGGCGGGCGGCAACGCGGCCCTGCTGGCGGGGTAATCGCGAAAAGGAAAGGGCGTGCACACGGTCTGTGCACGCCCTGTGTACAGGCGGTGTACGCGCTGTGATGCCTCAGGCGGCGTATTTCTGCACCGCGCCGGGCTGCTTGGCCCAGTCGGCATACCAAGCGTCGAATAGCTTCAACTGAGCTTCGGCAAAGCCGCGCTGGCTGTCGGTCAGGGCATCGGTTTCGTTGAAATGCAGCGCAAATTCCGGGTGCCCCTTCAGCACCATCAGGTGCTTGAAATACAGCACCAGATCCGGGCCTTCATCGAACGCAGACAGCACCGCCAGCGCCGATTCCAGCTCCAGCGCGCGGGCCCGCGCATCGACATCGCCCTCTGCCGCAGCCTGGCAAAGCGCGACCAGATGCAGCACTTCCTTGGGCAGAACGCAGCCAATCCCGGTGATGGCGCCGGTCGCGCCGCAATTGACAAAGCCGTGATAAACGCCGGTGTCGACGCCGATCATCAGCGTCACATCGTCGTCGCGACTTGTAATGTTTTCAGCAGCATAGCTCATGTCGGCCTTGCCGCCGAACTCCTTGAAGCCGATCAGGTTCGGATGTTCGGCGCGCAGGGCGAAGAACAGATCGGCGCGGGTCGCGAAGCCGTAATAGGGGCTGTTATAGATCACCGCCGGCAGGTCGGGCGCGGCTGCCAGAATGGCCTTGAAGTGGTCGCGCTGCGCAGTCAGCGAGGGACCGCGCGACAGCACGCGCGGGATCACCATCAGCCCCTGCGCGCCGACCTTCTGGGCATGCGCGGCATGGGCCACCGCCATTTTCGTGTTCACCGCACCGGTGCCGACGATGACCGGAATGCCCGCCTTGACCAGCCGCTCGACCCCTTCCATGCGCTCGGCATCGGTCAGCAGCGGCCAATCCCCCATCGAGCCGCAATAGACCACCGCCGACATCCCGGCGTCGATCAGCATCTGCCCCTCGCGCACCAGCGCATCGAAATCGGGGCTGCGATCCGCCTTGCAGGGCGTCATCAGGGCCGGGATGGTGCCGGAAAAAATGTTTGTGTTCATGTCAAGCTCTCCTGTCGAGACGGCGAATCGTGGCGTGTTGAGGTTGATAATACGCGTTGTATTTTATTTGTCGACAAAAAATTCAGCGATGCGAAAACCCGGCCGCAGGCGGGCGGCGCGGGTGCGGAACGGGGTGGTTAAAGCGACAGCGGGCGGCGGCGGTCTTCGGCGATCATACGCTGGATCTGGCGCACGATCTGATCGGCATGCTGGGTGATCAGCCGGTCGGCGGTGTCGATATCGCGCGCTTCAATCGCCGCGATAACATCCTCATGTTCGTCGACATACTGGCGCGGCAGGCGGTCGTCGAATGAGGAATAGTAGATCCGCAGAATGCGCCGCCCCTCATCCAGCAGGCGGCTGAAAAGGCTGGAGTAATAGGGGTTGCGTCCCGCCTCGGCGATGGCGGCGTGCAGGTCGCGATTGGTGGCGATCATGGCCAGTGCATCCTGCGCCTCGACCGCGCGGGTGAAGGCGGCCTGATGGGCGCGGATCTGGGCCAGGTCTGCTTCGGTCCGGTATTCGGCGGCCAGCCGCGTCGTCACCCGGTACATCAGCGTCAGTGCATCAAAGAACGTGTGCAGGTTCAGAAAGTCGATATTCGACACCACGGTCGAGCGGTTGGGAAGCGTCGTCACCAACCCTTCGCCGGCCAGACGCACCAGTGCCTCGCGGATCGGGGTGCGCGACATCGACAGCCGTTCGGACAGCTGGATCTCGTCGATGGGGCTGCCGGGCGGCAGGACGAGGTTCAGGATATCGTCGCGCAGGATCTCGTAGACGAATTTAACACCTTCGCCACGTTTGCGTTCTGGGATTGCTGCTTCCGGGAGCTTTGTCATGCACTTCACTTTCAGTCGACAACCTGAATATTCGACAGATCGAGACATATCAATGCGCAGCGCGAGGCTTGGTTTCAGCGCGCGCCCCAGCTGTCGCTCAGCCTGTAGCCTTCCGGCCAGGGATCCGAAGGGTCCAGCATGTGCTGGTGAATGCCGGTGATCCAGCCCCGGCCAGAGATCTCGGGCAGGATCGCCGGCGTGTCGCCGACCGTGGTCGTGCCCAGTATACTCCCCCCGAAGGTCGACCCGATCAGCGATTCCGCCGTCAGGTGATCGGCCTCGGTCATTTGGCCCCGCGCATGCAGCACTGCCATCCGCGCCGACAGCGCCGTGCCGGTGGGCGAGCGGTCGACCTTGCCGGGCTGAATCGCCACGGCGGCCTTGGCGTGCAGCTGGCTGCCTTCGCGGCGAACCGCGCCGGCAAACAGGCAAAAGCTGAAATGCGTCCAGTCGGGCAGGGTCGGGTGACGAAACTGCATCTGTTCATTCGCGGCATTGGTGATGCGGACACCAAGCCGGGCGATGTCATGGGCCTCGTCCGGGGTCATGGCGAAACCCATTGCCGCCGGGTCGACGAAGACGAAACTGTCGCCGCCAAAGGCCACATCGACGGTCAGGGTGCCGATGCCCTCGACTTCCAGCGTTTGATCCAGCGGGCCGGCGAAGCTGGGGAGGTTCTGCACGAAGATGCGCTGTGCCTTGCCATCCTTGCATTCGGCGCGGACCCGGACCAGCCCGCCCGGCGCTTCCAGCACCAGATGGGTTTCGGGTTCAACCATCGGGATCAGCCCGCCATCCAGCAGCACCGTGGACACGCATATCGAGTTCGAGCCGGACATCGGCGGCGTGTCCTCGGGTTCCATGATGATAAAGGCGGCGTCTGCCTCGGGATGTTTGGGCGGCACCAGCAGGTTCACATGGCGGAAGACGCCGCCCCTCGGTTCGTTCAGGACGAAATTGCGCAGGCGGTTGTCGGCGGCGATCCAGCGGGATTGTTCCCAGATCGTCGCGCCCGGCGGCGGCATGACGCCGCCCACGATGACATCGCCGACCTCTCCCTCGGCATGGGCGGAAATGACGTGAATGGTCTTGCTGCTGCGCATGATGCTCTCCCTCGATCAAATGCCGACGATACGGTCCGGCAGCCAGGTGACAAGCACCGGGAAGGCCGCGACGATCAGCAGGGTCAGTATTTGCAGCCCCACGAAGGGCAACACGCCCCGGCACATCTGGCCATAGGTCATATCCTTGGGCGCAATGGATTTCAGATAAAAGATGGCAGAGGCCATGGGCGGCGTCAGGTAGCTGGTCTGGATTACGATGATGACCAGCGTGCCGAACCAGATCGGGTCGATGCCCGCCGCGCGCACGAAGGGCGCAAACAGCGGCACGCAGATCAGCACATTCGCCGTCCAGTCCAGCACGAAGCCCAGCAGGAACACGATCAGCAGGAAGAAGACGATCATGCCGGTGGTGCCCAATCCCGTCGCCTCGATCACGTCGCGGATCAGGCTGGCGCCGCGATTGGCGGCAAAGACGCCCATGAACATGGTGCCGGCAGCGACGATCAGCAGGATCATGGCCGAAATACGAACCGTGATCGACAGCGATTCCGTCAGCACCTTCGGGCTGAACCTGCCATAAAGCACGCACAGGATCAGCGCGCCCGCCGCACCGACGGCGGCGGCCTCGGTAGGCGAGGCGATGCCGCCCAGGATCGAGCCCAGCACCGCGAAGATCAGCGCAAAGACCGGCAGCAGCGTTGTCACCGTCAGCCACAGCTTTTGACCAAGCGGCAGTTCCGGCTCTGGTGCGCCCTTCGGCACCGGCGTGGGCCGGATCATCCCCTGAATGACGATGTATGCCAAAAACAGCCCCACCATCAGCAGCCCCGGCAGGATCATCCCGGCCAGCAGTTTCCCGACCGAGATCTGCGCCAGCGAGGCATACATGACCGCGATGACCGAAGGCGGGATCATCGTCCCCAATGATCCGCCGGCGCAGATTGTGCCTGCAATCAGCTTGTTGTCATATCCCAGCCGCTGCATGGCCGGGATCGCCATCATGCCGATCATCACCTCGACCGCGCCGACAACTCCGGCGGCGGCGGCGAAGATGCCGCCCATGGCAATGGTCGCCAGCGCGATGCCGCCGGGCAATTTCCCCAGCCACATGCTCATCACCTTGAACAGCCGTTCAGCCACGCCTGATCGTTCCAGCAGCGCCCCCATCAGGATGAACATCGGGATCGCGGACAGGATGAAATTGGTCGAGGCCGAATAGAACGATCCGTAAAGCTGGTTGAAGGCGGCGGGGCCAAAGGCCGCCAGCCCGGCGCCGACCGATACGATGGTCAGCGAAAAGGCAATCGGCAGGCCCAGCAGGATCAGCGCGAACAGCGCCGGAAACATCAGCGTTGCAACAAGCATGTCAGGCCTCCAGCCGGAAGGTGTCGTCCCGGCGAGGGTCGATCAGGTTGCGCAGCCCCTCGGCCGCGAGTTGCAGGGCAAGCGCCGCAAGCCCAATGGTCAGGACCGAATAGAAGGGCCACATCAGCGGCGCCCATGGGCTGACGGTCTCGACCTCGCCATTGACGAAGGCGCGCCATGCCCGCTGCCCTGCGATCTTGGCCAGCATGGCGAAGATCGGGCACAGCACGAACAGGAATGCGATGCCGTCAATGGCGCCCCGGACGCGCGGGGGGAACCGGCTGGACAGCACGTCGATGCGCACATGGGCGTCCTGGCGCAGGGTCTGGGCCGCGCCCAGTACGAACAGGGCGCCGGTGCTCATATAGGCGATGTCGAAGGCCCAGAGGGTCGGCGCGCCAAAGACATAGCGCGCCACCACTTCGTAAAGCATCGAGGCAATCAGAAGGATGACGACCAGTTCGGAAATGCGCCCAAGCAGCGCCGAAAACGCGTCGATCAGTGAAAGCAGTTTCTTCATTCTTGCCCCCTGCTGTCAGATCAGTTCTGGTTGCGGATCAGATAGCCGCTTTCAGCCGCCCAGCGATTCTGGAACTCCGTGTAATTGGTCAGGACGTCCTTCATCTCGGCCCGGCCTTCGCCGGCCTCTGCCTCGGCCTTTTTGGTGATCCAGTCGCGACCCGCGGCCGAAAGCTCTTCGACGAAGGCGGGATCAAGCGCGATGATTTCCACATTGGTGCCGCGGAACTGCTCCATCGCAGCAATATCCTGCGCATAGAAATGGTTCAGCGCCTGCAGCGTGGTCAGTTGCGCCGCTGCTTCCAGTTTCGGCTTCAGATCATCCGCCAGCGCGTCCCAGGTTTCCTGCTTGACCACCACTTCCCACAGGAAGGTCGGCTGATGCACCCCCGGCGTCACGATATAGGGCGCGGCTTCGTGGAAACCTTCCGGCAGGTTGCCCGAGGGCGGGCCCCATTCGATGGCATCCACACCCTTGCGTTCCAGAAGGGTATAGATCTCGCCCGGCGGGACCACGGTCGGAACAGCGCCGAAATAGTCCTTCATCACCTCGGCCCAGGGACCAGAGGTGCGGTATTTCAGGCCCTTCAGATCCTCAGCGGTCTTCAGCGGCTTGTTGGAATGGGCCATGATCTCGGACGAGCCGATGCCGACGACCAGCGATTTCAGCCCTTCTGTAGCACGCAGTTTTTCCAGCGCGTCCTTGCCACCTTCCTCATAGATCCAGGTGGTATAGGCTTCCGGCCCCATCCCGCCCGGAAAGCCCGAGAAGATGGCGTTTTCGGGGTTCTGGTTGACCAGATAGCTGGGGGTGGAATGCCCGGCCTCGGTGATGCCGTCCTTGACGCCGGCATAGACCTCCAACGCGGGGACAAGAATGCCGGCGCCGAAGGGCTGGATTTCCACCCGGCCATCGGTCAGCAGCTCGACGTTATCGGCAAAGCGGACAAGAAAACTCTCGTAATAGGGCGAGCCTTCGGGGACCGAGGTCGGCACCCGCCAGCTGACCTCCTGCGCGGCGGCGGCAAATGCGAGGGCGGAAAAACCACCTGCCAACATCGTTCTGAGGACGAAGTCTTTCATGTCTTGCTCCCTGTTGATTCACGTTTACGCAGAAAGAATATGTTGAATATTTTACATGTCGACAAAAATGTGTGGTTTGATCCGTTTTTTTTGTTGGTGGACACGCAGGACGGGAAAGGCATGCGCAAAACATGCGCAAGCCGGGCGCGGATCGCCTGGCATGGGTGGTTCTGCGGCAGGGGTCAGGCCAGCCAGACCGGCAGGGGCTTGGCGGCGCGGCCCGTCAGCGCTGCTGTCGCGCATTCGACAAGGCTGCCGAAACGCAGGGCGCGGCGGGACAGGCCGGGGCCGTAATGGGCGTATTTGCCCGAATTGGTCATCACCGTGCGCGTTTCGGGCGGAAAGACCGGCTCGGTGATCGAACACCAGCAGAGATCGGGGATGACCTGCACTCCCGATGTTTCCAGTGTGGCAAGCGTCCCATCCGCCCGCAATGCGTCGATGATCTCGCGCCCGGCGGTAAGGATGGTGGCCGCGCTGACTGTGCGGCGGTCAAGCAGCCGGGCCAGTTCGCGGCATTCGGCGGCCGAGGCATGAGGGCTGCCGATGGCGACCAGCTCGACGGTCTCAGGGCCCTGGTTGAAGTCCTGCCAGGCGCGGACCAGATCGGCGCGGGTGATTTGGCGGCGGTCTGCATCGGGCTTTGGGGCAAGGTCGGCTTCGGGCGTCACCCCTTCGATATGCAGCATCGGCGCGGCCGAGGTGGTACCGAAGGCCGCGCAAAGTGCCTTGAGATCGTCCGCCGTTGGTGCGTGACGTGCCAGCCCATGCAACAGCGGGATCCGGTCGGGCGAGGCAAGCCCGGCCAGATAGCCGACCAGCGGCCATATCGCGTCATCGGCGCCCTCTGGCAGGTCGAAATCCAGTAGCCGCGCGGGGCGGCGTTCGTCTTGCAGATAGACGCCCGACAGTGGCGCGCGCCCGGTCATAGCGATGAACAGATCAAGATAGTCGGGATGTTTCGGTGTGCGCGCGCCCAACACGGTATTGGCGTAAATCACCGCGTTCGACTCCGCCCAGGCTATATCTTCGCCATTGGCGGGCCGGTCAGCCAGCAGATAGGGCGCGCAGGTAAAGCTGGGCCGGCAGCCCATGCGCACATAGGCATCCGCCAGCCGTGAAGCCTGATCGCCAAACAGCATCGGCACGCCTTGGCGTTGCCAGTTCTGGCGGTCCACCGAAATTGCGTTGATTGTCGTCGGCACCTGCACGCGCGCACCCATCGCAGCCATCTTTTCGGCGAATATCAGATTGGCCTGATTGGCGAGGATGCAGCCGTCGATATGACCGCGAGTCACTTGCGTCAGGCTGCGTGCGCCTTGCAGCCGGGCCATGGCGCAGATGACCCGCATCGCCAGCGCTGCGGCCTTTCCGTCGCGACACGACAGGACTGCTCGGTCCTCCTCGGTCAGGGTCAGGTCGCCTGGCGGCGGGTCGGCGATGGGCAGCGCGATGCCGTCGCCAATGATCCGATTGGGCGTGACGGTCAGTCGTGGTGACTGTGACAGCCGCGCAAGATCACCGGGCGTCACGCGCAGCACCGGCAGGGCGCGGCCAAACATCTCTGCACCGATCAGCGCGCCGAGCGTCGCCACGTCCTCGGCTTCGGAAAAGATCAGCGCGGCGGGGGCAAAGCCGTTCAGCAGCATCTCCAGAATCACGCCAGAGCCGGAGCAGGAGCCGCGCGTGGTCGGCATCAGCACCACGCGCCCGTTCAGTTCGGCGCGATAGGCCGGGTGGTGTTCGTCGATGACGCGCGCGCTGTCGGGATCGACACCGCCCCAGAAGCTGAGACCCTGATCCATCGCCAGTACCGGCCCTTCGGCCGTGCCGGTCAGGACGCGGGTGGCAGTCATTTCACCACGAAGCCATGCGCGAAGGGGTCGCGGTCGTCGATGAAGATGGTGTTATAGCCGGTCATCCGCGCCCATCCGGCGATCGACGGAATGATGGCCGTGCGTCCCGCGACCTGCGTTTCCGCTTCCATGCGGCCCTTGAAGATCGAGCCGATGATGGATTCGTGCCAGAACTCATCGCCGACGGCCAGCTTGCCCTTGGCCGCCAGCTGCGCCATCCGGGCAGAGGTCCCGGTGCCGCAGGGGCTGCGGTCGATCGCCTTGTCGCCGTAAAACACGGCGTTGCGAGCATGTGCACCTTCCACGGTCGGCTGGCCGGTCCAGAGTATATGCGATAGCCCGTTGATTGCCGGGTGTTCTGGGTGGACGAATTCGTATTTCGCGTTCAACGCCGCGCGCAGCTTGGGCGAGAAGCCGACCAGCTCGCCCGCAGTGAAATCGGCCATATCGCGGAAATTCTTCTGCGGCTCGACAATTGCATAGAAATTGCCCCCATAGGAGACGTCCACGACGACTTCGCCCAAACCCTCGACCTCTGCCGTCAGGCCCTCGGCATACAGAAAGCCCGGCACGTTCGTCAGGCGCACTTCCTCGACAAAGCGGCCGTCCTGAACATAGCTGATGTCGACCTTGCCGGCGGGGGTTTCGATGGACAGCCGGCCCGGCTCTCGCGGGTGGATCAGCCCGTTCTCGATGCCCATCGTAATGGTGCCGATGGTGCCGTGCCCGCACATGGCCAGACAGCCCGAGGTTTCGATGAACAGCACGGCCACGTCGCAATCGGGCCGCGTCGGCGGGTAAAGGATTGTGCCCGACATCATGTCATGGCCGCGGGGTTCGAACATCAGGCCGGTGCGGATCCAGTCGAATTCGCGCAGGAAATGGGCGCGCTTTTCCAGCATGTCGCGCCCCTCCAGCCGCGGGCCACCGCCCGAGACGAGGCGGACCGGATTGCCGCAGGTATGGCCGTCGATGCAGGAAAACGTGTGGGTTGCCATGGGATCAGAACCGTGAGGGGGCGAAGGGTTGCAGGTCGATTGCGGGGGGCTGGCAGGTGACAAGATCGCTGACCAGCCGGGCCATTGCGGCGGATTGGGTCAGGCCCAGATGGCCGTTTCCAAAGGCATAGATCACGCGCGGCCCGGCACTGGACGGGCCGATCACCGGCAGCGTGTCGGGCAGAGACGGGCGGAAGCCCATCCATTGAGTACCGCCTTCGGTCTTAAGATCAGGGAAGAAGGACTTGGCTTTCTTCAGCATCGCCTCGGCACGTTTATAGTTCGGGGGCGCGTCCAGCCCGCCAAGCTCCACCGCGCCGCCGACACGAATACCTGTATCCAGCTTGGTGACCATGAAGCCATGCCCGCCAAAGGTGATCTGCACGCGCAGATCCAGCGCGTCAGGGGGCAGGGTGGTGTTATAGCCGCGCTCGGTTTCCAGCGGGATCCTGTCGCCAAGGGTCCGCGCGATACGGTGCGAAAACGCCCCTGCCGCCAGCACCACCTGCGGCACGCGGCGGGTGTCGTTGATGACAACGTTGTCGCCGTTGATGCGCAGGTTGCGGACCTCGGCCCTTTCGATCACCCCGCCACGTTCCGCGAAGCGATCCGCAAGGGCCAGCGTGTAATCCTTTGGGTCGGAAATCGACCAATAGGCGGGCGTGAACGTGCCGCTGGTGAAGCGGGGGGAGAGGCCGGGCTGGATCTCGTCCATTTCCGCGCGGGTCAGGTGGCGGAAATCAAAGCCGTGGCGTTCGCGGGCCTGCCATGTCGGCAGCGAGGCCCGAAATTCCTTCTCGGATTCATAGACCTGCAAATTGCCGTATTTGCGCAACAGATTGCCGTGGCCGTTGGCGGCCAGGAACGGCTCCAGCTCTGCCCGTGCGAGGTCGATCAGCGCCGTCTGCGCGTCGGTCGAATGGCGCACCCGATGCGGCATCGAGGCCATGGCAAACCGGGTCATCCATGGCGCGATCTTCAGCGCGTAAGACGGCGGCACCGACAAGGGTCCCAGCGGGTCCAGCAGCCATTTCGGTGCTTTCAGCAGCGTCGAAGGCGAAGCCAGCGGCATGATCTCCGAAAACGCAAAGCAGCTTGCATTCCCGGCCGACGCCCCCGCCGCCGGGCCTTCGCGGTCCAGCACCGTAACGGCAAGCCCGCGCGCCTGCAAAGCCAGCGCCGAGGAGAGGCCGACGACGCCGGCCCCGATCACGATCACATCCGGCTGTGACATGTCAGTGCGTCGCCGCCAGGAATTGTTGCAGATTGGGATCTTTCGGATCGCCAAACAGTTCCGCAGGCGGGGCGATTTCGGCCATGACGCCCTGATGGAAGAAGGCCACGCGGTCGGACACCTCGCGCGCGAATTTCATCTCGTGCGTGACGCAGATCATCGTCATGCCCTCGGATGCCAGCAGGCGCAGCGTGTCCAGAACCTCGCCCACCAGCTGCGGATCAAGGGCCGAGGTCACCTCATCAAACAGCATGTAATCGGGCGACATTGCCAGCGCGCGGGCAATCGCCATGCGCTGCTGTTGGCCGCCCGACAGCCGGCCGGGATAGACATCGACCTTGTCGCCAAGACCTACATGGGTCAGCTGCTTGACGGCCATCGCCTCGGCCTCGGCCTTGGACTGTTTCAGCACCTTGCGCGGGGCCAGCATGACGTTTTCCTTGACCGTCAGATGCGGGAAGGCATTCCACTGCTGGAACACGATGCCGATCTTCTGGCGCAGCTTGTTCAGGTCGGTGGACTTGGCGTGAACCTCGATCCCGTCGACGGTGATCTTGCCGGCCTGAATCGGCTCTAACCCGTTGATGCAGGTCAGAAGCGTCGATTTGCCCGAACCGGACCCGCCGATGACGGTCAGCACCTCGCCCTTTGATACGGTCAGGTCGATGCCTTTCAGCACCTCCAGCGCGCCGAAGGATTTGCGGACGTTTTCGATCTCAATCATTGGACCACCGTTTTTCCAGATAACCGCCGAAACGCGCGACGGGGAAACTGATAAGGAAGTAGAACGCGCCGCATATCATCAGCAACAGCAGCGGTTCCTGCAGGCGGGTAATCAGGATCTGCGTGGATTTCAGCAGTTCCGTCACCTGCACGACATAGACAAGGGCGGAATCCTTCATCACCCCAAGCGCGAGGCCAATCCAGCTGGGCAGGGCGACGCGCGTGGCCAGCGGCATCACGATATTGCGCATGTCCTGCCCCCAGGTCATGCCCAGTGACCGCGAGGCCCGGCGCAGGGTCAGCGGCACCGCCTCGATCCCGCCGCGTACGATTTCCGCGCAATAGGCGGATGTGTACAGCGTCAGCACGATACAGGCGACGGTCAGCCCCGACAGGCCAAGCCGCAGCACCGTGCCCAGGAAGGCATAGGCCAGCACAAGCTGGATCAGCAGCGGGATCGACCGGAAGATATCCAGCACAAAGGTGATCGGCGCGGCCCAGACCGGCCCGATCTGATAGCGGATAACGCCGAAGATGATCCCCAGAACGGTGCCGAAGAAGACCGCGATCACAGTCACGAAGATGGTCATCCCCGCGCCCTTGGCGAGGAAGAGGAAGTCATTGGCGGTCAGTGCGGTATCGAACATGGCAGCCCCCTCAATACCGGAACAGACGGCGAGAGATCAGCCAGGCGCCGGCCTGGATGATCTTGACGATGACGTAGAAGATGACGGCGGCCATGGCGAACAGCTCGAACGTGCGGAAGGTCAGCGCATTCAGGTCCTGCGTGACGCCGTAAAGGTCCATGTTCATGCCGACGGTGACGCCCAGCGAGGTCATCAGCACCGCCCAGACCATCTGGTTGGTGATCGTCGGGAAGGAAATGCGGATCATCTGCGGCAGGATGATATAGCGGAAGGCCTGCAGGTCCGACATGCCAAGCGAACGCCCGGCGCGGGGCTGCGTATCGGGAATGGCTTTCAGCGCGCCGCGGAAGTTTTCCGCCAGATAGCCAGCATTGTTGAAGGTGATCCCAAGAAGCAGCGACTGATAGGGCGACAGATGCAGCCCGAGTCCCGCCAGCCCGAAATGCGCCATATAGATCTGGAACAGCGCCGGGGTGTTGCGTGCGATCTCGACCCATGTCGTCGCGATCCCCGACAGGATGCGGCTGCCGGAACGCCGGAACAGCGTCAGCAGGATCGCCAGCAGGATACCGATGACCATCGACAATACCGCCACCTGCATGGTGACAACGGCGCCGTCCAGCATCTCTGGCAGTCGCTTCCAGGCCTGGTTCCACTGGAATCTGTAGTTGAACATTTCCGCCTTCCTTATTCACGGAAAGGGCGGCGCGGGTGGACCCGCGCCGCCCTTCAGGCGGTAACCTCAGCGATAGACGCCGGGGATGACCAGGCTGGCGGGTTCGCCCTCGCCGACCCATTTCGCGTAAAGCTCGGCATAGCGGCCGGTGCGTACCTGTTGGTTGATGAACAGGTTCATGTAGTTGATCAGACCCTGATCCTCGCGCAGCGCGATCAGCGCCACATAGTCAGGAACCATCGGTGCCTTGTCGACGATCTTGATGCCGGGGAAGTTGCCGGAATCGACATTGGCCTCTGCCACTTCGACGGTGGACACGGTGGCGTCCAGCTGACCCTGTGACAACGCCAGGAAGACATCGGCCTGGTTCTGATAGGGACGGAATTCGCCCTCGCCCCATTCCTTCACCTTGCCTTCCAGCCAGATCGCCTCATAGGTGCCGGCAGTGGCGCCCACGGTCTTGCCCTTCAGGTCTTCCCAAGTGGACATTTCCACGCCTTCATTCGCGGTCACCGCATTCTCGAAAGCGTAATAGGGGATGGTGAAGCCGACGGTCTTCGCCCGCTCCAGCGTGTCCGAAGTCGAGGCGACGGCCACATCGACCTGACCCGACACCAGTGCTGGGATGCGTTCGGGGAAGGTGGTTTCGACGACTTCGGCGGTCACGCCAAGGGCGGCGGCCAGGTCGTTGCAGTAATCGACGTCGAAGCCCTGCGGGTTGTTATCGGCATCGCGCGAACCCATCGGCGGGAAATCCAGCACCACAGCGCAGCGCAGCGTCCCCGAGGAGATGATGTCGTCCAGCTTGTCAGCGAATGCGGGGCCCGTCAGTGCGGTCGCAGCAACCGCTGCGAGGGTCAGAACCGAGGTCTTCATGTTGTTTTACTCTCCCATGTTGGTATGCGGGTCCGGCGGAACCGATTCCACACGATTTTTATTCCCCCTGCCGTCGTGAAAAGCAAACAAAAAATACAAGTTGTATGCAAGGCTGACGTTTTCGGCAGGTATCATGGCAATACCTGCGGTGGATGCAGGCGCCCGATCAAGCATCGGACGCCCGTGCTGCTTGGGTCAAGCCAGATCGTCAGGCAGAACGCCTTCCGGGATGTTCTGAAAGCTGACCGGGCGCAGGAACCTGCGGATGGACAGGGTGCCCACGCTGGTGGCGCCGAAATTGGTGCTGGCGGGATAGGGGCCGCCGTGAACCATGGCATCGGCGACTTCGACCCCTGTGGGGAAGCCATTGGCCAGCACCCGGCCCGCCTTGCGTTCCAAAATCGGCAGCAGGCGCCGCGCGTCTGTTGCGTCCTCCGGGTCCAGATGAATGGTGGCGGTCAGCTGGCCTTCGAAGCCCTTCGCCAGACGCTCCATCTCGTCCAGGCCGCTGACGCGGATCACCAGCCCGAGGGGGCCGAAAACCTCCTCGCCCAGGGCGTGGTCCTGAAGATAGGTGGCTGCGTCGGTCTCATAGAGGTTCGGGTTGGCCTCTCGGCCCTGGCTTTCGGTCGACAGCAATGGGGTGACGCTGTTGCGGCCTTCAAAACGGGCTTGCCCGTCGCGGTAAGCCTTGGCGATCCCTTCGGTCAGCATCACCTGCGGGCCGACCTGTTCCAGCGCGGTTTTCGCGGCGGCGACAAAGGCATCGCCGGCCGGGCCAGCTTCGACAACCGCGATGCCCGGATTGGTGCAGAACTGCCCCGCGCCCATGGTCAGCGACCCGGCCCAGCCGGTGCCGACGGCCGCGCCGCGATTGGCGGCAGCGGCCGGCAGCACGAACATCGGGTTGACGCTGCCCAACTCGCCAAAGAAGGGGATCGGTTCGGGGCGCGCTGCGCACAGATCGAACAGTGCGCGACCGCCGGCTAGGCTGCCGGTGAAGCCCACGGCCTTGATCAGCGGATGCTGGACAAGCGCCGCGCCGACATGGCGGTCGCCGCCCTGGATCAGGCTGAAAACGCCCTTGGGCATTCCGGTCTTGTCGATTGCGGCATGGATCGCCTCGGCGATGATCTCGCCGGTGCCGGGATGGGCGGAATGGCCCTTGACCACCACCGGGCAGCCCGCCGCCAGTGCGGCGGCGGTGTCGCCCCCGGCGGTCGAGAAGGCCAGCGGAAAGTTCGAGGCCCCGAAGACCGCGACCGGTCCGATCGGGCGCTGGATCACGCGCAGGTCGGGGCGCGGCAGCGGCTGGCGGTCGGGCAGCGCGGCGTCGTGGCGGCGGTCCAGATAGTCGCCCTTGCGGATATGATCGGCAAACAGGCGCAGCTGGCCGGTGGTGCGGCCACGTTCGCCTTGCAGGCGCGCGACTGGCAAGCCGGTTTCCTGGGTGCCGATTTCGGTGATCGCCTCGGCGCGGGCCTCGATTTCATCGGCAATGGCGTCAAGGAAGGCAGCGCGTTCTTCGCGCGTTGTATAGGCGTAGGTCCAGAAGGCGTCCTCGGCGGCCTGCACGGCGGCATCGACCAGTTCGGGCGTGCCGATGCTGAACGCATGCGCCGGGCCATGCGCGGGGTCCGAGGTAAAGGTCGCAGGACCAGCGACCCAGTCGCCCGCGATCAGGTGCTTGCCATGGGGGGTAAAGGGCATCAGGGTCTCCGTTCCGATATGTGAGGCATCGCAGAGTTGCCCGCCTTGCATACATGACGTATACAAAACTTGCAACCTGACCTTCCACACCGGAGCCGCCCATGTCGCAGACGACCCTGACCATCGCCGCGCTGAACCAGACCGTGACCGAGATCTTCCTGAAGGCGGGCCTGTCGGAACAGCAGGCCGAGGCCGTGGCCGCGGTGATCGTCGCGGGCGAGCGTGACGGCTGCAAATCGCATGGCATCTACCGCATCGACGGCAACCTGCGAACGCTGGCCGCCGGCAAGGTGCAGCCGCAGGCAGTGCCGGAACTGCAGGATGACGGAACGGGCGTGATCCGGGTCGCGGCCCATGGCGGCTTTTCGCCAGCGGCCTTTGCAATGGGCGCGCCGGTGTTGGCCGAACGTGCGAAAAAGCTGGGCATTGCCGCAATGGTTATCAACGACTGCACGCATTTCTCGGCGCTTTGGCCTGAAATCGAGGTGCTGACCGACGCCGGGCTGGCCGCGATGGCGATGTGCCCCAGCTATGCCACGGTCGCCCCATCCGGCGGGATTGCGGCGCTGCTGGGCACCAACCCCTTCGCCTTTGGCTGGCCGCGTCCGGGGCGGACGCCTTACGTCTTTGATTTTGCCACCTCGATCGCCGCGCGGGGCGAGGTCGAACTGCACCGGATTTCCGGCAAGCCGCTGCCGGAAGGCTGGGCGGTCGACCGCGACGGCAATCCGACCACGGACCCGACGGCCGCGCTGCAAGGCGCGCTGCTGCCCTTTGGCGGGCACAAGGGTTCGGCCATCTCGACCATGATCGAGCTGCTGGCCGGGGTGATGATCGGCGACCTGACCAGCCCCGAGGCGCTGGAATCGCTGGGCTCGGCCGAGTTGCTGCCACATCATGGTGAGCTGGTCATCGCGCTGTCGCCCGAACGCTTCGCCGCCGGCAGGTCCGGGGACCCCTTTGCCCGCGCCGAGACCTTGTTTGACGCGATCGCCGGTCAGGGCGCGCGCCTGCCGTCGCAGCGCCGTTTCGCGGCGCGCGCAAAATCGGAAGCCGAGGGCATCACGCTGAGCGCCGAGGAAATGGCCGGTCTTGAAAAGCGCCGGGCGCAGCCTTTTGGCTGACCCGGTCAGGAATGCGAAAGGCCGGGCATGATGCCCGGCCTTCGTCATTTCAGCGCTGATATCAGCTGACCAGCGGCTTGTCGTTCTGGGCGTGGCGCACCACCAGCTTGCGTCCCAGCCGGCCCGAGGTCAGCACCCGTGCCGCTGCATGTTCTTCGCCGTAACGGAGTTCGGGGAAGATCGCGTAGATCTCCTCGACCGCTGCGGGGCCGACCGATTTCAGCGCTTCCTCGCCGGTATGCAGCGATTCCGCCTCGGCGCCATTGGCCAACACGATCTGATGGTCGTCGAACAGGAAGTGGACATAGGTCACCTCGGTCAGGTCCTCGGCCACGTCGATGCCGTAGATCTGGCAAAGCTGCTTGGCCGCGACCAGAACCTCTGTCGTACCGAACATTTTCTGTGCGATCTTGGACCGGACCAGCATCCGGTGCTGCGGCGAGACGATCAGGTCCGCCGTCGGCAGCCCCGATCCAAGCGCGCCCTTGCGGATGCGGATCGGGCGCAGCTTCGGGTTGGCGTCCAACTCGGCCGCGGTCAGGGCGCGGGTGCCGATCCAGCGGATCGCCTGCAGCCCGGCATCAACAGTCTCGACCAGGTCACCGATGGACAGACTGCCCGCGACAGCCTCGCCCGCGTCGGTGCGGATCATGGCATCGGCGCCAAAGCACAGAACGTTGGTGTTGTCCCAGGTCAGATGGGCCGCCTCGACCGGTGCCCCGCCGTTCTGAATGGTCAGGGTATATTGGGGCAAGGTGGTGCCGCCGATGGTCTGGCCTTGCAGGTCGTCCAGCGTGCCGTCCCGCTGGTCGCCGCGCAGCCAGGCCAGCGGATTGCCGTATTCGGGCAGGTTGGCAGCTGCACGCTGTGCGTTGATCAGCGCGAGGTTGGACTCGTTATAATAGCCGCTCAGGTCGATGAAGTCGTTATCGCTCTGGTCATCGTTGGTGTAGTTCTGCTGGGCAGCGGTGTTGAAGTCGAGGATCGTGTCCGCGCCAGCGCTGGCCACGAAGGTGTCGAAGCCATCGCCCCCGGTCAGACGGTCGATGCCTGTGCCGCCGTCCAGATAGTCGCGGCCGATGCCGCCTTCCAGCGTGTCAGTGTCGCTGCCGCCGACCAGGGTGTCATCGCCAGCGCCGCCGACCAGGCTGTCATTTCCGGTGCCACCGTTCAGGGTGTCGTTTTCGGAGCCGCCATCCAGGCGATCGTTGCCACTGCTGCCGTCCAGGAAATCGGCGCCTGTACCGCCGGACAGCGTGTCATTGTCATTGCCGCCGGTCAGCGAGTCGTTGCCGTCGCCGCCTTGCAGGTTGTCGGTGCCGGTACCGCCTTCCAGCGTGTCATTGCCCGTTCCGCCGACCAGGCTGTCGCCGCCGTCACCGCCGACCAGGCTGTCATCGCCAATGCCGCCATCCAAAGTGTCGGCGTTGACGCCGCCATCCATGATGTCGTTGCCATCGCCGCCGAACATGGTGTCCTGCCCGCCGCCGCCAAGCAGCGTGTCGTTGCCGATGCCGCCCAACAGCCTGTCGCCGCCTTCGCCGCCAGACAGGCTGTCATCGCCATCACCGCCGACCAGGCTGTCATCGCCGAGGCCACCGTCCAGCGTGTCGTTATCGGATCCGCCGTCAAGTGTGTCGGCGCCGCCCTGGCCAAACAGCTTGTCATCCCCGGCGGCGCCATACAGCACGTCAGCGCTGCCGTCGTCGCCGGTGGCGGTGCCGCCATAAATGACATCGTTGCCGGCGCCGCCTTCGACGGTATCGCGGTCCAGACCGGCCGCGATGGTGTCGGCGCCCTGGCCGCCACGGATATAGTCCATGTTCCCGCTATGGCCTGGCAGGATCGCATCGTTGGAATCGATCCGGTCGCCTTTCGCGTCGTTATAGCCCGGCCCCATGCTGTCGTTGCCGGCCGTACCGTCAACATAACCGTCCGCGTAGGTCAGCGACGTGCGGCTGGCGTCAATGCCGGAATAGCCGGTCGAGTATGGGGCATTCGACGGAATTGAGATCGACTGGATCGGATATTCCACGAGCCAGTCCTGATTGGTATCAGAGCCACCCTGCAGGGGCGGCAGAACAAACATGTTGCCGTTCACATCCTGCAAAATCCGCAGGGTCGCGGTGAAGCTGCGCGTCTGCCCGTTGCCAATCGCCTGTACGACCGTCACATTCTGGACGATCATCCCGGCATCTGCCTCTACGGTATGTTGGGTACCGTTCAGGATATAGTCGATATTGTCGCGTGGGGTGCCGGTATTGTTGTTGAACTGGACGTTTGTGGTCGAGTTGTTGTCGTTGAAGTCAACCAGCGTGGTGTGTGCAAAAAGCGGGTCGGTCCCACTGCCAAACGTCTTGCCAAGCACGGCATTGGTCGCCCCGGCGCTGCTAACCGATCCATCATCGAAGCTTGGACCGTAAGTGTCCATCCGGGCAGCATTGCCAAGATAGATGCATTGGAAAGTATAAGTAGTCATGTGAGACCCCCACCCTGATTAACCAACAGGGCCGTACACATGCCGATGAGCTGGGGAGAAGCGGCAATGCTGCATCGGTTAACCGATGGCACGCCTAATTATATTCCACAGACTGCAAACCGTTCCCACGGCCGAATCGACGGGTGTTAGCCCAATTAACATTAAACTGCCCGAACGAAAGGCCTATGTAAACATGTATCTTTTCTATTAGTTAACAAGGCCGTCAGTGCCGCGGCGCGGCGTGGAAATTATGAGAGGCCGCGCCGTATTTAAATGCCGTCGGAAAAGCCCGCGCTTACGATCAGTCGTTATTGCCTGACATCCGGATCACCCGCTTGCCAAAGTTTTCGCCTCGCAGCAGGCCAATCAATGCGGTCGGGGCCTTTGCCAGCCCGTCAATTACTTCCTCGCGGTATTGAATCTTGCCCTCGGCAATCCAGCCGGTCATCTGCCGCGCGAATTCGGGATAAAGCTCTGCGAAACTGTCAAAAATGATAAAGCCGCGCACGGTTAGTTGTCGGGTCAGAATGGTGCCCGTCAGCAGGCCTAGCCGATCGGGGCCGGGGGGCAGATCGGTCGCGTTGTACTGGGCGATCAGACCGCAGACGGGGATGCGGGCAAAGGTGTTCAGAAGCGGCAGAACGGCATCGAAGACGCGGCCGCCGACATTCTCGAAATAGACGTCGATGCCATCGGGGACCGCGGCGGCAAGCGCCTGCGGCAGATCTTCCTGCTTGTGATCAACACAGGCATCGAACCCCAGCATGTCAACGGCATAAGCGCATTTTTCGGGGCCGCCGGCGATGCCGACTACCCGGCAGCCCAGGATCTTGCCGATCTGGCCGACTGTCGCGCCCACCGGTCCGGTCGCGGCGGCGACCACGATGGTCTCACCCGGTTTGGGCTGGCCGATCTGGGTCAGGCCGGCCCAGGCGGTGAAACCCGGCATTCCAAGGATACCAAGCGCCCAGGACGGCTGCGCGGGGTCTGGCCCCAGATTGGTCACGCCGACGCCGTCCGAGACGCTGTAATCCTGCCAGCCGCCGTAATTCAGCACCCAGTCGCCCGGCGCAAAGCCCTTCACATTCGAAGACTCTACCCGCGACACAGTGCCGCCCACCATGACCTCGCCGATCTCGACCGGGTCGGCATAGGATTTCGCGGCGCTCATCCGCCCGCGCATATAGGGATCGAGCGAGAGGTATTCGGCGCGCAACAGCATCTCGTTCTGGTCGGGCGCCGGGATCGGGGCCTCGACCAGACGCAGGGTATTGTCATCCGGCTCGCCTACGGGGCGCTCGGCCAGGATCCATTGACGGTTGATGCGGTCTGATTGGGTCATGGCGCGGCTCCAACTGGGGTGATTTGCCCGAGTGTGGCAGCAGCGGGGGCTGCGGTCCAGATGTCTCTCAACCGGGGCGGCGGGGGATCGCCGTGGCATAGGTTCCCAGTGCTCGCAACTGCGCGTCCGACCGTTCAAGCCCCGCCAGCGCGCCCGCGCGGTCGGATTCGGCCAGCAGCGCGCACAGTGCCTCGGACAGGGCCATGGCGGGGGTCAGGCTGTGGAAAAAGCCGGGGCTTGCGGTCGGGCAGACTAGCAGGTGATCGGCCAGGCCCGCCAGTGGCGCGACCGCGCTGTCGGTGATCGCGACGACGCCAAGGCCTTGCGTACGCGCATGAGCGGCCAGTTCCAGCCCCGCCGCCGCATAGGGACTGACCGATATGGCCAGCAGCATATCGCCCGGCTGCGCCCGCATCAGCGCGTCTGGCCCGGTGCCGCCGGGGCCGTCGAGGTGGCGCGTGCGTTCTCCCAGAAGCGACATCACATAGTGGAAATGCCAGGCGATGGCATGGCAGGACCGCGCGCCCAGCACAAAGATGCGCCGTGCCTTGGACAGGGCGCGGGCGGCGGCGGCGATGCTGGCCAGGGTTTCGGGCTGGGTCAGGGTGGCGACATGGCGGGCCAGTTCTTCCAAAACCTGCTGCACCAACGCTTCGGGTGCGCTGTGCGGGGTCGCCAATGCGCGGGCGGCGAAGCCCTCGCCCCGGCGGATCGTTTCGGCCTGTTCGTGTCGCAGGTCCTCATATCCCGAAGCGCCCAGAAATTGCGCCAGCCGAGTCATCGTTGCCGGGCTGACGCCGGCGCGGCGGGCCAGATCGCGCATCGACATCAGCGCGACGTCCTGCGGGTGGTCGATCAGGTGCTTCGCGGCAATCTGCATCTGCGGCGGCATGGCGTCGAACTGGGCAATCAGCCGGTCTTGCAATGTGGATGGTTCGGTCATGGCTGGGGCTCCGTGCGTGAAACGAATATACCTCAGATGAGTAATATGAAACAAGTGTTGCTTCGCGTGTTGCACGCTGTCAGATTGCCTGCGTCCCACTGTGCGAATCGGAACCCGCTCATGACCCGCATCCTTCATCGCAGCATTGGCCCCGAACTACCCCGCGCCGTCGCGGGCGAAGGGGTCTGGATCACCGATGCCGAAGGCCGGCGCTATATCGACGGCTCGGGCGGGGCCGCGGTAACCAGCCTTGGCCATGGCAACGCCGAGGTGCTGGATGCGATGCGCGCGCAGATGGATGCGATCGCCTATGCGCATACCTCGTTTTTCACCTCGGATGCGGCGGAATCGCTGGCCGAGCGGCTGATCGGGCTGGCGCCGGAGGGGCTGGATTACGTTTATCTCGTCTCGGGTGGGTCCGAGGCGGTCGAGGCCGCGCTGAAGATGGCGCGGCAGTATTTCGTCGAGATCGGCCAGCCGCAGCGTCGCCACATCATCGCGCGGCGGCAAAGCTATCACGGAAATACAATCGGTGCGCTGGCGACCGGCGGCAATGAATGGCGCCGCCGCCAGTTCCAGCCGATCCTGCCGGAAACGCATCACGTTTCGCCCTGCTACGCCTATCGCGACATGCGCGATGACGAGACGCCCGAGGCCTATGGCACCCGTCTGGCGGACGAACTGGAGGCGAAGATCCGCGAACTTGGCGCTGATCAGGTCATCGCCTTCGTGGCCGAGCCTGTGGTCGGTGCAACGCTGGGGGCGGTGCCCGCGGTGCCCGGCTATTTCAAGCGCATCCGCGAGGTCTGTGACCGCTATGGCGTGCTGCTGATTCTGGATGAGGTGATGTGTGGCATGGGCCGCACCGGCAGCATCTTCGCGCATGAACAGGAAGGCATCGTCCCCGATATCGTCACCATCGCCAAGGGTCTTGGCGGCGGCTATCAGCCCATCGGCGGGCTGCTGCTGTCGGACAGGATCTATCGCGCTTTTGCCGAAGGCTCGGGCTTGTTCCAGCATGGCCACACCTATCTGGGCCATCCCATCGCCGCGGCTGCCGCTGACAAGGTAGTCGAGATCATGTCCCGCCCCGGCATGATGGAGAATGTGAACGCGATGGGCCGGCATCTTCAGGACGCGCTGGAGGCATCGCTTGGCCAGCACCCCCATGTCGGCGATCTCCGCGGCCGCGGATTGTTCCGCGGCATCGAACTGGTCGCGGATCGAGAGGCGAAAGCGCCGCTGGATCCGGGTCTGAAAACCCATGCGAAGATCAAGAAGGCCGCCATGGCGCGCGGGCTGATGTGCTATCCGATGGGCGGCACCATTGACGGCATGCGCGGCGACCATGTGCTGCTGGCTCCGCCCTATATAATCAGCGCGGATGAGGTGGATCAGCTGGTCGACCGCCTCTCGGCCGCGATCAGGGACGTGCTGGGCTAGGGTCCGGCTAAAACTGTTGACTGGCTGGCAGCGATCGCCCATAGGTCCGCCACCTGCAGAAGGAGATTTATGCGCAGAGGCCCCTTTTCCCGCATCTAGCGGTATTTGCCCGGCACCATGGTGGTGTCGAACCTCTTTGCATATCTATTCTGCGGAGTTCCCATGAAGGACCAGAATATGGTGATCCGGCCCTATGACGCGGCCACGGACACAAAAATACTGTCGGGCATCTGGCTCGACGCTTCGCGTATTGCGCATCCGTTCATCGGAGAAGCGCGTCTGCTGGAACAGCGGCATATGGTCGAAGACGTCTATCTGCCCAATGCCGAAACCTGGGTGGCCTGCGGGCCGGTCGGACCGGTGGGCTTCATCAGCCTGATGGACAGTTTCATCGGGGCGATCTTTGTCGCCCCCGACCAGCAAGGGCATGGGGTCGGGCGTATCCTGATCGACCATGCGCTTCTGCTGAAAGGCACGCTGGCGCTGGATGTCTATACCCGGAACGAACAGGCCATGCGCTTCTATCAACGGCTCGGCTTTATCGAACTGTCGCGCCGGCCCGAAGATGACGAAGGCATGCCCTTCGAAAACGCGCATCTGCAACTGACGCGCTGATAAGGCGACCGGGCGGCCTTGCGCCGCCCGGTCTGTCTGCCTTCTAGAACCAACCCCAACGTCGTCCGGTGACCCCTTCGATCGGGGGCAGCGGATAGGGCTGCGTCACCAGGCGGGATTTCCGCTTTTCATAGAAGGCATTGCCGCCTGTGGTCAGGACGTAATGCATGTTGTCATAGGAAAAGCGATGCGTGGCCGTGTGGAAGAACATCGCGTTGTCGATATAGGGGTGACGCTCGCCGCGCAGGACGGATCGCGCGGCTTCCTGCACCAACGGCATGGACCGCGAATCCATCTTGCGGGTCATCACACCCGGCGCGAACTGGTTCTTCTGGCCTACCACCTCGCAGACCGAGTTGGGGAATTTGCGCGATTCCACCCGGTTCATCACGACGCTGCCCACAGCGATCATTCCGTCGCGGCTTGAGCGGTTGGATTCGAAATACATCGCCCGCTCCATGCATTCCTGCGGGCTGTGGTGGCCGATACCGCAGCCTGCCAACACCAGCGGGCCAAGGGCCAGCAGGGCGGCAAGCCGCATCTTGCGGATCACTGTCATGGTCGGTCTTTCTGCTCGTTTTGTCGTGTTTTGTCGACATGTTAGCAGCAGACCGGGCCGCGTATCAACCTGCGCGTCAACTGCCTGCGCGCTGCAGCATCCCGAACAGGTCGCGCGGATCGTCCGGATCGGCCAGCATGTCCAGCTGCTGATACAGCCCGGTGCCTTCCAGCTGGTCACGGACAAAACGCAGCGCCGAAAAATCCTCGGTCGCGAAGCCTACGCCGTCGAACAGGGTGATCTGGGCGGAATCCCTGCGGCCGGGGACAGCGCCGGTGATGACTTGCCACATCTCTGTCACGGGGAAATCTTCCGGCATCTGCTGGATCTCGCCCTCGATCCGGGTCTGGGGCGGGTATTCGACAAAGACGTCTGAACGCAACAGGATGTCCTTGTGCAGTTCGGTCTTGCCGGGGCAGTCGCCGCCGATGGCGTTGATGTGGATGCCGGCGCCGACCATGTTGTCGGTCAGGATCGTCGCATATTGCTTGTCTGCTGTGCAGGTGGTGACGATCTGCGCGCCTTCCATCGCATCCTGCGCGGATTTGCAGGCGGTCAGGTCGAACCCCAGCCCTTCAAGGTTGCTCATGGCTTTGGCCGTTGCGGCGGGGTCGACGTCATAAAGCCGCAGCTTCGTCACCCCGCAGATCGCCCGCATCGCCAGCGCTTGAAACTCCGATTGCGCGCCATTGCCGATCAGCGCCATCGTATCGGCCCCCTTGGGCGCCAGATACTTCGCCACCAGCGCCGAGGTCGCCGCCGTCCTGAGCGCCGTCAGCAGTGTCATTTCCGACAGCAGCACCGGATAGCCATTGCTGACATCGGCAAGCAGCCCGAATGCGGTGACGGTCTGCAAGCCTTCCCTGGTGTTCTTGGGGTGGCCGTTGACATATTTGAACCCGTAAACCTCGCCGTCCGAGGTCGGCATCAGCTCGATCACGCCTTCATCCGAGTGACTGGCAACGCGCGGGGTCTTGTCGAACAGCTCCCACCGGCGAAAGTCGTCCTCGATATAGGTGGCGATGCCTTTCAGCATCTCCTCGATGCCGACGCGGTGGATCAGGCGCATCATGTTGTCGACGCTGACAAAGGGAACGTAAGCCAGTTTGGACGGGGCAGCGGGCATGATGATCCTCGGGTAGAACTGAAAAAAGGCAGTATCCACAATGCAATTTGCAGAGTACATGACGAAGTTGCTAGATATTTGCTGTGTTCCTCTACATTATTGTTGCCATGATTATACAATCTGGAAGGTCGAACGATGCAAGGCGGCGGTAAGCATATCTTCGATGATCTCGACCGCGAGCTGATCGCCTTGCTGCGTCAGGACGGCCGCGCGCCGGTATCGAAGCTGGCCGGGATCATGGGTGTGGCGCGCGGCACGGTGCAAACACGGTTGGACCGGCTGATCGCCTCGGGCGCAATTCAGGGCTTCACCGCCCGCGTTGGCGAAGATTACGACAGAAGCCGCATCCGCGCGATCATGATGATCGAGGTGCAGGGCCGCAACACACCGCAGGTCATTCGCCGGCTGCGCGGGCTGTCCGAGGTGCAGGTGCTGCACACCACCAGCGGAAAATGGGATCTGATCGCCGAAATCATTGTCGAGGACCTTGTTCAGTTCGACCGGGTGCTGCGCGACGTGCGGCTGGTCGACGGGGTGCTGAACAGCGAGACCAGCATCCTGCTGTCGAGCATGTGACAGACGGGCCGATGCGCCCTTGCGTGGCGCCGGCTGAAAGCCGCGTTAGCGACCTGCGCGGGCATTCAGGCGGGGACTGAAGAAGGCGGGGAATTTCCCCGCCCCTTGATGGAATCACCCGCATTTCGAATGCCCGCAACTCGGGCAGGTCATGCAGCCTTCGACCATGCGCATGCCGTATTGGCCGCAGCTTGGGCAGGCGGGCCCCTTGGGGCGTTCGCCGATCACCATGACCTCGGCCTGCGGGTCTGACTTCAGGCCCATGCCCTCTCCCGCAAGAAAGCCCGTCGCGATCATGTGCCGCTCGATCACGCCACCGATGGCCGCGAGGATCGAGGGCACATAATTCCCCTGCATCCAAGCCCCGCCGCGCGGATCGAACACGGCCTTCAGTTCCTCGACCACAAACGAAACATCGCCGCCGCGCCGGAAGACGGCGCTGATCATCCGGGTCAGCGCCACGGTCCAGGCGTAATGCTCCATGTTCTTGGAGTTGATGAAGATCTCGAACGGGCGGCGATGGCCGGCCTGCACGATGTCATTGATGGTGATGTAGATCGCATGCTCCGATCCCGGCCATTTCAGCTTGTAGGTGGCGCCTTCCAGCGCGCCGGGGCGGTCCAGCGGCTCGGTCAGATAGACGACATCGGCGCCCGTGTCGGCCTCTGGCACGGTTTCGGCCTTTTCGCTGACGGACAGGACCGATCCGGTCACATCGTTCGGGCGATAGGTGGTGCAGCCCTTGCAGCCCAGATCCCAGGCGGCCAGGTAGACGTCCTTGAAGTCCTCGAAGCTGATATCTTCGGGGCAGTTGATGGTCTTGGAGATCGACGAATCCACCCATTCCTGCGCCGCCGCCTGCATGGCGACGTGATCCCGCGGCGCAAGTGTCTGGGCGTTCACGAAATAATCCGGCAGGGGCGCATCGCCATGCAGGTCGCGCCACATCTGGACGGCGTAATCGACGACCTCCTCCTCGGTCCGGCTGCCATCCTTCTGCAGCACCTTGCGGGTATAGGCATAGGCAAAGACCGGCTCGATCCCGGAACTCACATTGCCCGCATAAAGGCTGATCGTCCCGGTCGGCGCGATGCTGGTCAGCAGCGCGTTGCGGATGCCATGCCGGGCCACCGCCTCGCGCACATCCTCGTCCATCTTCTGCATGAAGCCCGATTGCAGATAGGCGTCGGCGTCAAACAGCGGAAACGCCCCCTTTTCCTTCGCCAGATCCACGCTGGCCAGATAGGCCGCGCGCGCAATCGCCTTCATCCAGATCCGGGTCTGCTCCACCGCATCGGGCGCGCCATAACGCAGGCCCAGCATCAGCAGCGCATCGGCCAGCCCGGTGACACCCAGCCCGATCCGGCGCTTGGCCTGCGCCTCGGCTTCTTGCTGGGGCAGCGGGAATTTCGAGGCATCGACCACATTGTCCATCATGCGGATGGCGGTGCGGACCAGCTCATCCAGCGCCTTTTCGTCCAGCCCCGCGGCCTCGGTGAAGGGCGCAGATACCAGCCGCGACAGGTTGATGCTGCCAAGCAGGCAGGCCCCGTAAGGCGGCAAGGGCTGCTCACCGCAGGGATTGGTGGCGGCGATGGTTTCCACATAGGACAGGTTGTTCGCCTTGTTGATCCGGTCGATGAAGATCACCCCCGGCTCGGCGAAATCATAGGTGGCGCGCATGATCCGGTTCCACAGGTCGCGCGCCTGCA
This sequence comes from Paracoccus xiamenensis, assembly GCF_011308835.1. Classification (GTDB taxonomy): domain Bacteria; phylum Pseudomonadota; class Alphaproteobacteria; order Rhodobacterales; family Rhodobacteraceae; genus Paracoccus; species Paracoccus xiamenensis. The sequence continues at coordinate 99,607 of NZ_JAAOHY010000009.1, forward strand.
CGGTCTGGTAAACGCGCCCGTCAAAGACCAGATCCCAGGCGGCATCTGCCCGCACCGCCTCCATGAAGGCATCGGTGACCAGCACCGACAGGTTGAACATGCGCAGCCGGGCGCTGTCCTGCTTGGCCGCAATGAAGGCTTCGATATCGGGGTGGTCGCAACGCATCGTCGCCATCATCGCGCCCCGGCGCGACCCCGCCGACATGATCGTGCGGCACATCGCGTCCCAGACATCCATGAAGGAAAGCGGACCCGAGGCATCCGCCGCCACCCCCTTCACCGCCGCACCGCGCGGGCGGATGGTCGAGAAATCATAGCCGATGCCGCCGCCCTGCTGCATGGTCAGCGCGGCTTCCTTCAGCATCTCGAAGATGCCGGACATGCTGTCGGGGATGGTGCCCATGACGAAGCAGTTGAACAGCGTCACCGCCCGGCCGGTGCCGGCCCCGGCCAGAATGCGGCCTGCGGGCAGGAACCTGAAATCCTCCAGCGCCGCATAGAAGCGATCTTCCCAGACCGCAGGCTCTGCCTCGACGCTGGCCAGATCGCGGGCGACGCGGCGCCAGCTATCCTCGACCGAGCCGTCGATTGCCTGCCCCTCGGCGTCCTTCAGCCGATATTTCATGTCCCAGATCTGTTCGGCAATGGGGGCGGCGAAGCGGCTCATCAGGGCTTTCCTTAGTGGGTTCTGCGTCAGGTGCTACTAGATATTGACCTGCGAAGCCCTGACAAGCAGCGATGCAGGGCGGCGGCAACATGTCGCGCAGCCTGTCCGCAAGGCAGGGGCGCGGCCTTCTAAAATGGCGTTTCCGGGCGCAAAAATCAATCGCCCTCGGGGTGCCTCGTGGCTTGCCATCAAGGTCAGGAATGCTAGCCTTCGCGGCATCCAACCAGCCACAGGAGGCGCAAGATGCCGAACCCCCTTCACCTCAGCCGTCGCGGCCTCCTGTCGGCGTCTGTCGCGGGCGTGGGCCTTGCCGTGCTGCACCCGTTTTCCGCCCGCGCCCAAGCGGGGCAGGCGCATCTGCGGATCATGGAAACCACCGATCTGCACGTCCATATCTGGCCCTATGACTACTATGCCGACAAGCCCGTCGATACGGTCGGCGTGTCGCGCACGGCGGCGTTGGTGAATGCCGTGAGGTCCGAGGCGACGAATTCGATCCTTCTCGACAATGGCGATTTTCTGCAGGGCAACCCGCTTGGCGATTATATCGCCTATGAGCGCGGCATGGATCAGGGCCAGATGCACCCGATTGTCACCGCCCTGAACGAGGTGGGCGTGGATGCCGGGACGCTTGGCAACCATGAATTCAACTATGGCCTGCCCTTCCTGAAAAACACGCTCGCGGGCGCGAAATATCCGGTCGTCTGCTGCAACGTCGTGACCAGTGAAGGCGCGACGCCCGACGCCGATGAAACGCTGGTCCCGCCCTATACGATCCTTGAACGCGAGTTGACCGATGGCGCGGGCGAGGCGCATCCGATCCGCATCGGGCTGATCGGCTTTGTGCCGCCGCAGATCATGCAATGGGACCGCAAGCATCTGGAAGGCAACGTGACCACGCGCGGCATCGTCCCGGCAGCAGAGGCATGGGTGCCGAAGCTGCGGGCCGAGGGGGTCGATCTGGTGATCGCGCTGTCCCATTCCGGGATCGATCCCCTGCCGCTGGAGGAAGATGCCGAAAACGCCTCACTGGCCTTGGCGGGGGTCGAAGGCATCGACGTGGTGCTGACCGGGCATCAGCATCTGGTCTTCCCCGGTCCCGACTATGAAGCGCTGGAAGGCGCCGACATCGCCGCCGGCACGCTGGCGGGCAAGCCCGCCGTCATGGCCGGTTTCTGGGGCAGCCACATGGGGCTGATCGACCTGCTGCTGGAACGCGAGGGCGAGGCGTGGAAGATCGCCAGCCACACGGTCGAGGCCCGCCCGATCTATGAACGCGACGCCGACCGCAATGTCGTGCCGCTTGTCGAAAGCGTCGCGGCGGTCGAGGACAGCGTGAAGCCCGAACACGAGGCCACGCTGGAATATATCCGCCGCCCGGTCGGCAAGACTTCGGCCCCCCTCTACAGCTATTTCGCGCTGGTGGCCGACGATCCCAGCGTCCAGATCGTCACCAATGCGCAGAAATGGTATATCGAACAGATGCTTGCCGGCACCCGGCATGAAGGCCTGCCGATCCTGTCCGCAGGCGCGCCCTTCAAGGCGGGCGGTCGCGGCGGGCCGGAATACTATACCGACGTGCCCGCCGGCGACATCGCGATCAAGAACGTCGCGGACCTCTATCTGTATCCGAACACCATTCGCGCGGTCAGGATCACCGGCCAGCAGGTCAAGGACTGGCTGGAACGCAGCGCGGGCATGTTCAACCAGATCACCCCGGGCGAGGCCGACCAGCCGCTGCTGAACCCGGAATTTCCCAGCTATAATTTCGACGTGATCGACGGGGTCAGCTACCGGATCGACCTGTCGCGGCCGTCGAAATACGATGCCGACGGCGCGGTCGTGGATGAAAATGCGAACCGCATCACCGATCTGACCTTCGACGGCCAGCCCATTGACCCGGCGGCGGAATTCATCGTCGCCACGAACAACTACCGGGCCGAGGGCGGCGGCACTTTCCCCGGCAATGACGGGAGCACCATCATCTTCGAAGGCCCGGACACCAACCGCGACATCATCGTGCGCTATATCGTCGAGCAGGGCACAATCGACCCCGCTGCCGACAGCAACTGGTCATTTCTGCCGCTTGAAGGCACCAGCGTGCTGTTCGATACCGGCCCGAAAGCCGCGGACTATCTGGCTGATGTGAAGGGCCTGAAAATCGAGCCTGCCGGCGACGGCGCGGACGGCTTCGCGACCTTCCGCATCACGCTGTAAACGAAAACCGGGGCAGAGTTGCCTCTGCCCCGGTTTGCGACCCCGATCAGGCCGCTTCGTTGTCCGGCGGCGGGTCCTTCGCGCCGGTCATGAAGGCCACCGCATCTGACATGGTGTAGTCGCCGGGCCGAATGACGGCGTGGCGGCGGCCCAGCCGGTGGACGTGGATGCGGTCGGCGACCTCGAACACATGCGGCATGTTGTGGGAAATCAGCACAATGGGCAGGCCGCGCGATTTCACGTCCAGGATCAGCTCCAGCACTTTGCGGCTTTCCTTGACGCCAAGCGCCGCCGTGGGTTCGTCAAGGATCACCACCTTGGACCCAAAGGCCGCCGCCCGCGCCACTGCGACGCCCTGACGCTGACCACCGGACAGCGTCTCGACCGGCTGGTCGATGTTCTGGATGGTCATCAGCCCCAGTTCCGACAGCTTTTCGCGGGCGATCTTGCGCATCTGCGCCTGATCCAGTTGCTTCAGCCACTTGCCGGCGAAGCCTTCCTTGCGGATTTCCCGGCCCATGAACATGTTGTCGGCGATGGACAGGGCGGGCGACAAAGCAAGGTTCTGGTAAACGGTTTCAATCCCCGCCTGCCGGCCTTCCATGGGCGACCCGAACTGCACCGGCTTGCCGTCCAGCTCGATGACGCCCTCGTCAGGCTGGACCGCGCCGGAAATCGCCTTGATGAGACTGGACTTGCCCGCGCCGTTATCGCCTATCACGGCCAGGATCTCGCCCGGATACAGGTCGAAATCCGCGTGATCCAGCGCCGTGACGCGGCCATAGCGTTTGACCAGCCCGCGCGCTTTCAGAACAGGGGTGCTCATGCCGAAACCTTTCTGATCCATTGGTCGATGGCGACCGCGAGAATGATAAGCCAGCCGGTCGCAAAGACCTGCCACAGCACGTCCACACCGGCCAGACGCAGGCCAGACTGGAAGACGCCGACGATCAGCGCCCCGAACAACGCCCCCATGATCGAGCCGCGCCCGCCGAACAACGAGATCCCCCCGATGACGACAGCGGTGATCGAGTTGAGGTTGCCTTCATAGAAGCTTTGCGGCGAGATCGAACCGACCCGCCCGATGGACGCCCATCCGGCAATCGCGCAGATCAGGCCCGCCAGAACGTAAACCGACAGCAGCACCTTGTTGGTCTGGATGCCGGCCAGTTCCGCCGCGTCCTTGTCATCGCCCACGGCATAGACATGGCGGCCCCAGGCGGTCTTGTTCAACATGAACCACAACACGACGAAGATCAGCACCATCAGGATCGAGCCATAGGTGATCTGCGCCCCGCCAATCGGGATCGAATTGCCGAAGAATTTCAGGAAGGGCGCGTTGGCGTCGATATCCGCGCCCCGGATCGACTGCGCGCCGGAAAAGTACAGGATCAGCGCATAGAACACGTTCCATGTGCCAAGCGTGGTGATGAAGGGCGGCAGCTTGATGCGGGTGATCAGAAAGCCGTTCAGCCAACCGCAGGCCGCGCCAAGGATGAAGGACATGGGCAGCGCGATGATGGACGGCACGCCCAGCTCTACCGCCAGTTTGCCGGCCACGACCGAACACAGCACCATGATCGCGGCGACCGACAGGTCGATGCCCGCGGTGATGATGACCAGCGATTGCGCGGCGGCCAGCATCCCGATAATCGACACCTGCTGCATGATCAGCGACAGGTTGAATGCCGAGAAGAAGTTGTTGGCAATCACCCCGAAGATCAGCAGCGAGATCATCAGCACGATCACCGGCACCATGGTCGGGTTGCCATGCAGGAAATGCTGGGCGCGATCCATGAAGCCCGAATGCTTCGATTCGAAGCTGGCGACGCGCTTGTCGCTTTGATCCAATGTGTTTTCGAAATCCTGCCGCGTGCGCGGCGGCTGTTCGGTTTCCGTCACCGTGGTATCCCCCCATAAACGGCGCGAGCGACCGGCGGCGCAGTGCCGCCGGTCCGTTTGTCAGATCAGCCCCAGCACTGGGTCAGGGCCTCTTCCGAGGTGATGGATTCGATCCCGTCGACCGGCTTGTCGGTCACCAGCGTCACGCCGGTATTGAAGAAATCGAGCCCTTCCGAGTTCGCAGGCTTCTCGCCGCTGTCGGCAAAGGCCTTGATCGCCTTGATGCCTTCGGACGCCATTAGCAGCGGGAACTGCATCGAGGTCGCGCCGATCACGCCGTCCTTGACGTTCTGGACGCCCGGACAGCCGCCATCGATTGACACGATGGTCGCCTGGCTGTCCTTGCCCATCGCCTTCAGCGCCTCGTAAGCGCCGGCGGCGGCGGGTTCGTTGATGGTATAGACGACGTTGATTTCGGGGTTCTGCTGCAGCAGGTTTTCCATCGCCGTGCGACCGCCGTCTTCATTGCCGTCGGTCACGTCATGGCCGACGATGCGGGCGTCATCCTCGTCTCCGATCCTGGTCGGTTCCTTGATGTCGATGCCAAAGCCCTGCATGAAACCCTGATCGCGCAGGTAGTCGACCGAAACCTGCGACGGGTTCAGGTCGAGGAAGGCAATTTTCGCGTCCGCCGCTGCATCACCCAGCGTCGCTGCCGCCCATTGCCCGATCAACTCGCCCGCCTTGAAGTTGTCGGTGGCGAAAGTGGCGTCAGCGGTGTCGGCGGGTTCAAACGGGGTATCCAGCGCAATGACAAGCGCGCCGGCGTTGCGTGCCTGTTCAATGGCGGGTGCCAGCGCGCGGCTGTCGGACGGGGTGATCAGAATGCCCTTCGCACCCGAGGCCATGCAGGTTTCAATCGCCGCGACCTGGGTTTCCACATCGCCATCGATCTTGCCGGCATAGGTCGAAAGCTCGATCCCGTTTTCTTCGGCGGCGGCAACCGCGCCTTCCTTCATCTTGGCGAAGAAGGGGTTGGTGTCGGTCTTGGTAATCAGGCAAGCGCCCACCGCGTCTTGGGCAGAAGCAGCCCCGCCCATCGACAGGACAGCGACACCGGCCAGCAGGGCAAATTTCTTGTTGAAGCGCATTTGATCCTCCCATGGATACGCATGCGCAAATGGTGCGGCGCGAATCGCTTTCTGTCAATAAATCATTTCAGTTGATTTATTCAGGGGCTTGCGCCGAAATGGACCCGATACGTCGGGGGAGGAAGACGTTGACCGATTCGACCGGGCTTGTCCTGCGGGGCAGCAACAAGACCAGTATGCGTGCCAGCAACGAACGGCTGGTCATTACGCTTCTGCATCGTCACGGTACGCTGTCGCGGGCCGAACTGGCGGCGCGGACGGGGCTGTCGGCGCAGGCTGTATCCGTGATTACCCGCAAGCTGGAAACCGAGGGCCTGATCGTCGGAGGGGAGCCGATGCGGGGCCGCGTTGGCCAGCCCTCGATCCCGTTCGCATTGAACCCGGACGGCGCTTTCTTTGTCGGCGTCAAGGTCGGCCGCCGCAGTACCGAGGTCGTGCTGGGGGACATGACCGGCCAGATCCGCGATACGCTGTCGCAGACCTACACCCAGCCAGAGCCGGGGCCGGTCGCGGCATTCGTCACCGATGCCGTGGCGCGGATCATGGCGCAGGGCGACGGCGCGCGTGCCCTTGGCATCGGCATCGCCATTCCATCCGAGATGTGGAACTGGGGCGCGTTGATCGGCATGGCCCCCGAACACATGGCGGGATGGCGCGATCTGGGGTTGGCCGAGCGTCTGGCGGAACAGTCCGGCCTGCCAGTCTATACCCGCAATGATGCGACAGCCGCCTGCGGGGCGGAACTGATGTTCGGCTCTGCCGACCTGCCCGCCGATTTCCTGCATTTGTATTTCGGATATTTCATTGGCGGCGGGCTGGTGCTGAATAACCGCCTGTATGACGGGCCAAGCGGCAATGCCGGCGCCATTGGTTCCATGCCGATCGGGTGGGAGGGGCGGCCCCGGCAACTGATCGAGCTCGCCTCGATCCACTTGCTGGAACAGGCGCTGCCGCATGGGCGCATCCTGACCGATGGCGACGAGTGGAAGGTGCCGCAGCCGGTGCTGGACGCATGGCTCGACCGGGCTGCGCGCAGTTCCGCCCATGCCATTGCCGCCAGTTGCGCGGTTCTGGATCTGGACGCGGTGGTGATCGACGGCTGGATGCCCGCCCATATCCGCGCCGATCTGGCCGCCCGTATCAGCGCAGCCTTGCCGGGTTTCGACTTTTCGGGGATGAGCATGCCGCAGGTCGTCGAAGGCTCGCTGGGACGCCACGCGCGGACCTTGGGCGCGGTCGCGGTGCCGTTCGCGGCGCATTTCCTGATAGATCAGGGGACGCTGACCCCGGCCAGCGGAACCTGATCGCGGAACAACGCGCCACGCGGCGCGGATTTGGCGCGCCATTGTCACCCTGCGACAAAAAAGCCCGAAACGGGGTCACCGCGCCACGAAAGGCTTTGGAAACTGGTTCCTTTGTGGCCTCCGCGCCTTTCGCCGCCTTGCCATTCGATGGGGATTCGCGCTACCGACCCAGCGTTTGAAGGACACAGTACGCAAACCATGCCCGAGCCCACTTCCACCGGTGCCGCCATCAGATTCGATGCGGTTGAAAAAGCTTTCGACGCGTCCGGGCGCGGGCGCGTTGTCGCGCTTAGCGATGTGACGCTGGACATCGGTGCAGGCGATATCTGCGGCATCATCGGGCGGTCCGGCGCGGGCAAGTCGACGCTGCTGCGCATGGTCAACGGGCTGGAGGTGCCGACATCGGGCACCGTCACCGTGGGCGGCCGCGACGTGGGCCGCGCCAGCGGCGCCGATCTGCGCGCGATCCGGCGCGAGGTCGGGATGATCTTTCAGCATTTCAACCTGCTGGCCTCGCGCACGGTTTACGGCAATATCGCCCTGCCGCTGGAAATCGCCGGTCTGCCCTCGGGCCAGATCAAGCAGCGTGTCACCGACCTGATTGCGCGCGTGGGCCTTGAGGCGCAGGCGAACCGCTATCCCGCCGAACTGTCGGGCGGCCAGAAACAGCGCGTGGGCATTGCCCGCGCCTTGGCGACGCAGCCCAAGGTGCTGCTGTCGGACGAGGCGACCTCGGCGCTGGATCCCGAAACCACGCAGACGGTGCTGGGCCTGCTGCGTGACATCAACCGCGATCTGGGGCTGACGATCCTGCTGATTACCCATGAAATGGCAGTCGTGCGTGATATTGCCAGCCACATGGCGGTGATCGACGGCGGCCGGATCGTCGAATCCGGGCCGACCTATGACGTTTTCGTACAGCCAAAGCACCCAACTACACGCAGCTTCCTGTCCGGCGTGACCGGCATCACCCTGCCGGCCTTTATCGCAAGCCGCATGCAGGACAGCCGCCCCGACGGCGCATCGGAAGAAGTCATCCGCGTAACCTTTGCCGGCAGCCACGCAACTGATCCGATGCTGGCGAAACTGACCGGAGAGATGGGGATCTCGGTCAATATCCTTGCAGGCGCGATCGAGGAAATCGGCCCGCATCCCTTCGGCAACCTGCTGATTTCCGTCGATGCTGCACGCGGCTCAGATGCCCGCGAATATCTGCAACGCCACGGCCTGCTGACAGAGGTGCTTGGCTATGTCCGCTAACCTGATCGCCCTGCTTTACGACGCGACCCTGCAAACCCTGTATATGGTCGCGATCTCGGCCATTCTTGGCACCGTTCTGGGCCTGCCGCTGGGGGTGTTCCTGGCGACCTCGCAAAGGGGCGAATTGCTGTCCTCGCCCTTGCTGAACAAGGTGCTGGGGCTGGTCGTAAACGCCGCGCGTTCTGTTCCGTTCATCATCCTTGTGGTGGCGATCATTCCGTTTACGCGGCTGATCGCCGGCACCTCCATCGGCACCACGGCGGCCATCGTCCCGCTGACCATCGCCGCCACCCCCTTCATCGCCCGGCTTGTCGAAAACGCCATTCGCGAGGTCGACGCCGGCCTGATCGAGGCCGCGCGCGCGATGGGCGCCACGCCCTACCAGATTATCCGCAAGGTGCTGGTGCCAGAGGCATTGCCCGGCATCACCCTTGGCCTGACGCTCGCCGTGGTCAGCCTGATCGGCTATTCCGCCATGGTCGGCGCGGTCGGCGGCGAAGGCCTGGGCGATCTGGGCATCCGCTATGGCTATCAGCGCTTCATGCCCGATGTGATGCTGGCCGTCGTGGTCATCCTGATCGTCATGGTCCAGCTTGTCCAATCCATCGGCGAATGGATCGCCGCGCGGGTGGACAAGCGCGCGCCGCGCAATCGCGGCAACTAGGTTTCTGAAAGCGAAGAGAGGTTAACATGCTTCGTCTCACCACAATCGTATCCGCCCTTGCCCTGTCGGCTGCCGCCGCCATGGCCGAAGATATCAAGGTCGGCGTCTCGCCCGGCGAACATGCCGAGATCATGGAAGAAGTCGCCAAGGTTGCCGCGCCCAAGGGCCTGAACATCGAAGTGATCGAGTTCTCGGACTATGTCGTGCCGAACCAGGCGCTGAATGACGGCGACCTGAACGCCAACAGCTTCCAGCACCGCCCTTACCTTGAAAACCAGATCAAGGATCGCGGCTTTGAACTGGTCGAGGTCGGCACCACGATCACCACGCCGATGGGCATCTATTCCGACAAGATCAAGGATCTGGCCGAGCTGCCGGAAGGCGGCAAGGTGGCGATCCCGAACGATCCGACCAATGGCGGCCGCGCGCTGCTGGTGCTGCAGGATCTGGGCGTCATCAAGCTGGCCGAGGGAACTGGTCTGGTCCCCAGCCCGCTGGACGTGACCGAGAACCCGAAGGATCTGAGCTTCCTTGAACTGGACGCCGCCCAGCTTCCCCGCGCGCTGGCGGATGCGGATATTGCGATCATCAACACCAACTATGCGCTGGCTTCGGGCCTGAACCCGAAAACCGACGCCATCGCATCCGAAGGCGCCGACAGCCCCTATGTGAACATCATCGTGGTCCGCAAGGGTGATGAAGGTGCGGCATGGGTCGCGCCGCTGGTCGAGGCCTATCACTCGCCCGAGGTGAAGAAATTCATCGAGGACAAGTATCAAGGCTCGGTCATCACCAGCTGGTAATCGGATCGGCCCGGAGGAAACTCCGGGCCTTTTCTTTGGGGCTGGGCTCGCCCCAGCAAAACCGCCCATGTTACGCGCCTGGCGTGATGGCCGCCGCGTTCTCGCGGCTGGAATGTACGCTGCCTGCCTCTTTTGCGCTGCGGCCACGCCAAGACGGGCGGTTTGCCGCCGCATGATTGGTATTACCAATAACGATTAATATTGAACCAATTTCCCAGGCGTCTCTAAATGTTCGCAGGGGTCGCGAAAAGCGACCACAGCTAGACGAGCCAAGACCATGACGCAGGATGCACAGATTGCCGGGGAACGCGGGTCCGAGAAGGTATCGGCCTATTTCCGCGCCAACATCCTTAACGGCAGCCTGAAAGTCGGCGACCGTCTGCCGCCCGAACGTGAACTGGCCCAGCAGATCGGCGTCGGCCGCCCGCTGCTGCGTGAGGTGCTACGCTCGCTGACCATGTTGGGCTTGCTCAGGTCGCGGCAGGGCAGCGGCACCTATATCGCGCAGGCCGATTTCGGCGTGTTGACCGACTTCTTCACCTTCTGCCTGTCGCAGGAAAGCGATGTGCTGGCGGATGTCATGCAGGCGCGGATCGCGATCGAATGTCAGGCGATCCGGCTGGCCTGCAGCCGCGCGACGGACCACGACCTGTCTGAACTGCGCCACTGGCTGGAGGTGCTGATGCAGACGCTGGACGATCCCGAAATCGGCGGCAAGGCCGATTTCATGTTCCATCAGGCCATCGTTGCGGCCAGCCACAGCCGCTCGCTTTCGACGCTTTATGCGGCGCTGTCGACGCTGCTGAAGGAAAGCCATATCGAACGGCGGCGCACGACCTACAAATCGCGCGAGATCATCGGCGATCTGGCGGAAGCCCATCGCGAGGTCTTTCTGGCCATCGTCGGCAAGAACCCCGACGAGGCCGACCAGCGGCTGCGCGAACATTTTTCAATCGGTGATGAGCTGAGGCGGAAAAGCCTGATCGACGCCTATCGCCGCAAAACCGGCTGAGGGGCCGGCATATCAGGGAGGAAGAGATGAAATTCACCAACGCAAAGGCGCTGATTGGCGCAACAGCACTGGCCCTTCTGGGCGCGTTCCCAGCCGCCGCCGAAGAACTGCGCTATGCGCATGTCGGCGCAGAGGGCGATATCCAGACCCGCTATGCAGCCGAAGCGGCCGAGGAAATCAGCGCCGCCACCAATGGCGAGGTGACGCTGCAGGTCTTCCCGGCCAGCCAGCTTGGCAATGTGGCCGAGATGGTCGACGGCGTGAAGATGGGCACCATCCAGATGGGGCATCACGACTTCGCGTCGCTGGCACGGATCACGCCCGAGGTGGCCGTTTTCAACGCCCCCTTCATCTATCGCGATGGCGCCCACGCGCTGGCGGCGACCGATCCCGCGACCTCGCCCGCGCTGATGGAGATCAACGAAAAGCTGGTCGAACAGGGTGGCGTGCGCATCATTGGCCGCATCTATCGCGGCGCGCGCCATATCTCGTCGAATTTCGAGATCAAGTCGCCTGATGACATGGCAGGCAAGCCGTTCCGGGCCGTGCCGCTGGATCTGTGGGTGTCGATGGTCAAGGGCTTTGGCGCCACACCGACGCCTGTCGAAGTGGCCGAACTGCCGACCGCACTGATGACCGGGCTGGTCGTCGGGCAGGAAAACCCGCTGACCATGATTTCGGCCAACAAGCTTTACGAGGTGCAAAGCCATGTCGCGATGACCGGGCATATGCAATCGGTGCTGGCCGTCTTCGTGAACGAGGCATCATGGCAGGGCCTGACCGAGGAACAGCGCGCAGCAATCACCGAGGTCCTGGACAAGAAGGCCGAGGAATCGCTGAATTGGGCGCAGGAGGACGAGGCGGCGCTGATCACCGAGCTGACCGATAACGGCATGACCTTTACCACGGTCGAGAACGGGCTGGATCTGGATGCCTTCCGCGAAAAGGTTCTGGCCCAGATCAACACCGATTTCCCCGACTACACGCCCTATATCGAACAGATCACGGCGGTCGAATGAAACCGGTCGGGTGGGCAGGTCTGCCCACCCGCTTGATGCGAGGCGTCCATGAAACGACTGCTTGAACTCGTTTGCGTGCTGCTGCTTCTGGTGCTGATCCTGGTGCCCTTTGCACAGGTCGTCATGCGCGACCTTTTTGGCCGGCCCATCATCGGCGCCGAAGAACTGACGCGCTTCCTGCTGATCTGCTGCGTTTTCGTGGCCTATCCGCTGGTCGTGGCGAGTGGCGAGAATATCGTGATGAGCGAGATACAGGACAGCCTGCCGCAGCGATTGCGCCGCGTCATCATCCGCGTGATCGCCGTCTGCTCGGTCATCGCCTGCGCGTTCGTTGCCGTGGTCGTCGCGCTCAACATCTCGGACAATATGCGCAATGCCACGCCGACGCTGAAAATTCCGTTCTGGCTGTTCCTGGGTGCCACGCTGTTCGGCTTTGCAGGCGCGGCTGTCCTGCATCTGGTCCATCTGCGCAATCCCCCAAGCCCGAAAATCGACGAGGTGACCTGACATGGGTCTGGCCATCATCTTCGCCTTCCTGGTGCTTTTCATGCTGGGAACGCCGGTCGTCTACGCGATCCTGCTTCCCGCAATCGTCTATGTGATTGCCGAAGGCCTGCCGCTTGGACTGCTGGCGCAGCGCGTGACCTATGCGCTTGACAGCTTTCCGCTGGTGGCCGTGCCGATCTTCATCTTCGTCGGCAACCTGATGAACCTGGCCGGCGTGACCGAGCGGATATTCCGCTTTGCCGATGCACTGGTCGGGCGGATTCCGGGTGGCCTGGCACAGGTCAATATCTTCTCCAGCTTGATCTTTTCCGGCATGTCCGGTGCCGCCCTTGCCGATGTCGGCGGGCTTGGCCGGATCGAGATCGAGGCGATGCGCAAGCGCGGGTTCTCGGCCCCCTATTCCGCCGCGGTTACGGCGGCCTCGGCCGTGGTGGGGCCGATCTTTCCACCCTCGATCCCGCTCATCGTCTATGGGTCGGTCACCAGCGTATCGATCATCCAGCTTCTCATCGCGGGGATCGTTCCGGCGCTGATCTGCATCGTGCTGCTCATGATCACCGCCGCGGTCATCGCGATCCTGCGCAACATGCCGCGCGCCGAACGCTGGCCGACCCTGCGCGAGTTGTTCGACGCCTTCCTGCCCGCGCTTCCGGCGCTGCTGGCACCGATCCTGATGATCTCCGGCATGATGGCGGGGATGTTTACCCCGACAGAGGCCGCGGCGGTCACCGCCGGCTATGTACTGCTGATCAGCGGGCTGATTTACCGCGAACTGACCTGGTCGCATCTGTGGAACGCGACGTTGCAAACGGCGCGTGCAACCAGTGCCATCCTGATCATCGTGGCCGCAGCCTCGCTGTTTGGCTGGATCCTGGCGGTCGAGCAGATCCCGCAGGATTTCGCCCGCTTCATCCTGCAGTTCGCGAGCGATCCGATCGTGCTTCTGCTCATCGCGAACCTGATCTTCTTCATCGCGGGCATGTTCCTTGATAGCACAACGGCAACGCTGCTGGTCGTGCCCGTCATCGCGCCGCCGCTGGTGCTGGCCGGGATCGACCCGGTCCATCTGGGCATCATCGTGATCTTCAACCTGATGCTTGGTCTGCTGACCCCACCAATGGGTCTGTCGCTGTTCCTCGTCAGCCAGATCGCCCAGATCTCGCTGCGGCAGCTTCTGCGCGCGCTGCTGCCCTTCTATATCCCGCTGCTGCTGACACTCGGCATCATCACCTTCGCCGATGATCTGGTCCTGTGGCTTCCCAGAATGCTCCGCTGAAATGAGAGGTTTCAAAATGCGTATTGTTGTCGGTTCTGACCATGCCGGGTTTCCGCTGAAAGCAGCCGTGCTGGATCACCTTCGCAAGCAGGGTCACGAGGTCGAGGATGTGGGCAGCTTCGACGAAAAGCCGGTCGATTTCCCGGATGTGGCCAAGCAGGTGACCGGCGCGGTGAGTGATGGTCGTGCCGAACGCGGCCTGATGGTCTGCGGCACCGGCGTCGGCGCCGCCATTGCCGCCAACAAGGTGCGCGGCATCCGCGCGGCGGTCTGTCACGATGTCCATTCCGCCCACCAATCGGTCGAGCATGACGATGTGAACATCATGTGCATCGGCGCCCAGATCGTCGGGCCGTGGCTGGCATTCGACCTGATCGACTCGTTCCTTGCGGCGGAGTTCTCAACGGATGAGGATTTTCGCCGTCGGGTCGAGAAGCTGCATCAGATGGATGCAGAACGGTAAGGCGCGGGTGTCATTTTACGGATCAACGGCGCGGCGGCGGCACTAGAGCCGCTGCGCTGTTGATGATCGCTTCGTTGCAGCGCCGCCTTCAAAGCGGGACCAATCGGCAATGATCGCGTGGGAAAACGCATTTTCAACCCGGAACGCGGTGTCCGTTGCCGGCATGAACCCGCCCGACGTCGCAGAAAGGGATTCGGCCGTGGTTTGCCCTGCATGTGCGCGGTCGAGATTCGACACTGTGCGCAGTACGGCGACCTTGACCGTATCCAAGCATCGCGGCACCGTGTTTGCGATTTGCAATCGGTGCCGCTGGGAACGCCCCTTTTCGCAGCGGATCCGTCAGACCGGATCCCAGCTGAACACATCGGCCGATACCTCCAGCGGCACATAGCTGCGCTTCAACGCCGGGATGGCGTGGCTGGCGACGCTGGCGATGTCCCAGCCCTCGCCACGATGAACCGCGCGGAGCGGGCGCGGCTGCGAGATCAGGAAAATCTCGTTATTGCGCACGGCGAAAATCTGGCCGGTGGTGTCCGCGCCCGCGTCGGATGCCAGATAAAGCGCCAGCGGGGCGATTTTTTCGGGCGACATTTCTTTCATGCGGTTTACGCGTTCTTCCTGTTCAGGGCTGTCGACCTTGATCGAGGATGTCATCCTGCTCCATGCGAAAGGTGCGATGCAGTTCGAGCGGATATTCCAGCGAGCGAGATCCAGCGCGATGGATTTCGACAATGCCGCCACGCCCAGCTTGGCCGCCGAATAATTCGCCTGCGCCAGATTGCCGATCAGACCCGAGGTCGAGGTCATGTGGATCAAGCTGCCGCTGCCTTGTTCGCGCATTACATCGGCGGCGGCGCGGCTGACATTGAAGCTGCCGTAAAGATGCACCTTCACGACGGCGTCGAAGTCTTCGAAGCTCATCTTGTGGAAGAAGGTATCGCGCAGGATACCGGCATTGTTGACCACCGCGTCCAGTCGTCCGAAGGCGTCGGTGGCCGCCTTGACCATGGCGCGCGCGCCGTCCGGGTCGGACACGTCATCGCCATTGGCGACGGCACGGCCGCCGGCCTTCTCGATTTCGGCGACAACGGCGCTGGCGGCGGCACTGGATTCGCGGCGCCCATCCAGGGTTGCGCCCAGGTCGTTGATGACCACGCTGGCACCGGCGCGGGCGGCTTCCATGGCGATGGCGCGACCGATGCCGCCGCCAGCGCCGGTAACCAGGATGACTTTCCCTTCAAGCGGTTTCTGCGACATGTCTCCTCCTTCATGTCCTTGGGGTTATGGGGGGCTCGGGCGGCAGAACAGGCCGCGCTCGATCTGTTTGGCCGCTTCGGCCAGGGCTTCGGCCACGCGCAGCAGGCTGTCATCGCCGTGCTGGCCCGAAATGGTGATGCTGCTGAGACCCAGCCGCGGCGTGTTCTCGGCGTCGCAGGCCATGGCGGCGACAATGTCGAGGCCGCGGAACAGGTTGCCGCGATCGCGGGCATGGCCGGTTTCGCGCGCCGCCTGCACGTCCTGCCAGTAGGAATCGAAGCCGGGGGCGGACTGCCAGCGCACATTGTCATAACCCTTGCGCACCTGCGCCTCGTCCAGCCCGCACCGGGCAGCATAGCAACGGCCGACGGCGCCGGCGAAGACCGGCAGGCGGCTGTTTGGCGCAATCACCGCCTGCACGATCCGCGGGGCGGCGAAATGGTCGATCAGCACGATCCGCCGGCCCGCCGTCACTTGCCACAGCGCGATCATCACCTGATGGTCCTGGGCGATGGCATTGGCCAGCGGCCGGATCGTGTCGGCCGGGTTCGCCCCCAGCAGTGGGGCTGCGAATTCCATCACCCCCATGCCGATCCGGTAGGTCTTGGATTCCGGGTCGAAGCTGAGCAGGCCCTCATGGGCGAGCGTGCGCAGGATGTTGAATGCGGAAGACACATTCAGCCCAGCCTCGCGCGCGATCTGGGTCGCGCCCATCGCCGTCCCGCGCCCCGCCAGAAGCCGCAGGATCGCGGTCGCGTTCAGGACTGCGGGCACCGGTTTCGAGGTCTGTTCTTCGCCCATCAAGATTTTCCTTGCAGAATGATATTCATCATACAGAATGAAACACAGTAAGCAAGCGAGGAGAGATGACATGAGTTCCGGGGTGGATGCCGATGTTTTCGAACAGCTTTTGCAGGTCGTTGACCGATTCGCGCGAGAGCGTTTGATTCCCGCCGAAAAACGGGTCGAGGAAGAAAACGACATCCCCGAGGAGATCGTCGCCGAGATGCGCGAGATGGGATTGTTCGGCCTGTCGACGCCTGAAGAATATGGCGGCATCGGTCTGAACGTCCCGCAAGAGGCGCGCCTGATCGAGGCGCTTTGCTATGCCTCGCTGACCTTCCGTTCGCTGATCGGGACCAATGTCGGCATCGGTGCGCAGGGCATCGTCATGGACGGCACGCCCGAACAGAAGGACGAATGGTTGCCCGGCATCGCAAGTGGCGAGGTCATCGCGTCCTTCGCACTGACCGAACCCGATAACGGCTCGGACGCGGGCGGGATTCGTACCATGGCGCGCCGCGACGGAACCGATTTCGTCATCAACGGCACCAAGCGTTTCATCACCAATGCGGTCCGCGCGGGGGTCTTTACCGTCTTTGCGCGCACCGATCCCTCCAGGCCCGGCGCGGACGGCGTATCGGCCTTTATCGTTCCGGCGAACACACCGGGCATCACCGTTGCGACGCCCGACCGCAAGATGGGGCAGCGCGGCACCAAGACCTCTGACGTGATCTTTGAAGACGTGCGCATCCCCGAAACCGCGATCATCGGCGGGCCGGACAACCTCAACAAGGGGTTCCGCACGGCGATGAAGGTGTTGGACCGGGGCCGCATTCATGTCAGCGCCATGGCCGTGGGGCAGGGCCAGCGGATGCTGGACATCGCCACAGATTACGCATTGGAGCGCAAGCAATTCGGCAAGCCGATCGGTGAACACCAGCTTGTCCAGGGCCTGCTGGCCGATTGCCAGGCCGACCTGCACGCCGCGCGGGCGCTGGTGCATGCCACTGCCGAAACCTTCGACCGCGAGGGCAAGGCGATCCTTGAAGCATCCTGTGCCAAGTATTTCTGCACCGAGGCCGCCGGCCGCATCGCCGATCGCGCGCTGCAAATCCATGGCGGCGCGGGCTATATGTCTGAATACGACATCGAACGGCTGTATCGCGATATTCGCCTTCTGCGGATCTATGAAGGCACCAGTCAGATCCAGCAGTTGGTGATCGCACGCCGTACGCTGGCCGCGCGCGCCGCCTGACATGGGGACGCGCCGACTTGACCAGATGCCCCCGCAGTCCAACTTTGCAGGGCTTCTGGGGATCGAGATCGTCAAGGTCACGCCGGCAGAGGTGATCTGCCGCATGCGCGTGACCGAGGCGATGGCCAATCGCAACGGGGTTCTGCACGGCGGTGCGATGATGACCTTGGCCGACAACGCCGCCGGCAGCGCCGCCTTCATCAACAGCGATGCCGACCAGACCAATACCACCGTCGAGGCAAAGACCAACTTCATGCGTGCGGTGAAAGTTGGCGACGTGCTGACTGCGCGCTGTGTGCCGCTGCAGGCCGGTCGCCGCATTCAGGTGTTGCAGGTCACCGTGACACGCAGCGACGGCAAGGTCGCGGCGGTGACGACGCAGACCCATTTGTTGCTGGAATGGGACGGCTAGGGCGCCAGCGATTTTCGGAGGAAGCAATGACAGCGAAACAAGCCATCCGCAGCCCAGAGGCAATGCGATGACCAGCCAACCGCATTTTGATGCGTTGATCGCCCCCCGTTCGGTCGCCGTGATCGGCGCCTCGGACGATCCAACGCGCATCGGTGGCCGGCCCATCGCGGCCATGCTGCGCGCTGGCTTCAAGGGTCGGATCATGCCGGTGAATCCGCGGCGGACCGAGGTTCAGGGCTTGCCCTGCTTCGCCAGCGTCGATGACCTGCCAGAGGCCCCCGACGCCGCCCTGATCGCCGTTCCGGCATCACTGATCCCCGAAACCATTACCGCGCTTGGCCGCAAGGGATGCAAGGCGGTGACGCTGTTTTCCGCCGGCTTTGCCGAGACGGGCGAGGAAGGCGAGGCGGCGCAGCGCGAGATGCTGGCACTGGCCCGCCAATACGGCATGCGCGTGCTGGGGCCGAACACGCTGGGCGTCTATAACGTCGATATCGGCTATTACGGGACCTTCTCTTCTTCGCTGGATACCGGCCATCCGCGCGCCGGCAATATTGGCATCGCCAGCCAGTCAGGGGCCTTCGGCGCGCATCTGGGCGCGCTGGCGCGCGACCGCGGGCTGGGCTGTTCGGTCCTCATCACCACCGGCAACGAGGCCGACATCACCGTGGCCGAGGCGATCCGCTGGATGGCGGAAAGCGACACCACGGACGTGATTTGCGCCTATATGGAGGCCGTGAATGACGCGCCCGCGCTGCTGGCGGCGCTGGATGCGGCGCGCGCGGCGGGCAAGCCGGTCTTCGCGCTGAAATCCGGGCGCTCGGCAGTGGGCGCGCGGGCGGCGGCGTCGCATACGGCCTCGTTGACGGGGGATGCGGTGGTGGCCGACGCGGTGCTGACCGACCACGGCGCGATCATCCTGCGCGACCCCGAAACGATGATGGATTACGCCTATGCGGCCTCCAAACGGGTGTTCCCGTCCAGCCATTCGCTGGGGGTCATCACCGTCAGCGGCGGCGCCGGCATCGTCATCAGCGACGAGGCCGAACGTATCGGCCTGCCGATGCCGCCCATGCCCGAAGATGCGCAGGCGCGGCTGAAAGGCGTGCTGTCCTATGCCTCGCCCGTCAACCCGCTGGACTGCACGGCGCAGGCGCTGAACGACCCTTCGCTTCTGGAAACCTTCACCCGCGCCGCGCTGGAAGAAGGCGGCTATGGCGCGGTTCTGTGCTTCCTGACCTATGTCGCCGGCAGCCCGGCCATGTCGGACCTGGTCCTGACCGCGATGAAGCCGCTGCGTGCGGCATATCCCGACCGCATCATTGCCTTCTGCGCCCTCGGCGATCCGGCGGTGCTGCGGCGCTATGATGACGAAGGCATCCTGATCTTCAGCGATCCTTGCCGGGCTGCGCGGGCGCTGGATGCGGTGATGCGCTTCGGCGCCGACCGCGAGCGTCTCCAGCCCGCACCGCCGCCCAGGGCCGCGTCGGTGGCCTTGCCAGAGGCCACCCCGGACGAGGCCGCCGCCAAGGCGCTGCTGGCCGATGCCGGCATTGCTGCGGCCCCCGAACAGGCCGTCACCGACCCCGCCGCCGCCATCGACGCAGCCGAAAGCTTCGGCTTTCCGGTGGTGATGAAAATCCTCTCGCCCGATATCCTGCACAAGTCCGATATCGGCGCGGTCAAGCTGAACCTGACCACCCCCGAAGAGGTCCGCAGCGCCTATGCCGAGATCCTGCAAGCGGCCGCCACCCACGCGCCGAATGCCCGGATCAGCGGCGTTCTGGTTGCGAAACAGCTGACCGGCGGCGTCGAATGCCTGATGGGCATCAACCGCGATCCGACCTTCGGGCCGGTCGCTGTCTTTGGCCTTGGCGGCATCTTCGTCGAGCTGCTGAACGACGTGGCATTGCGGGCCTGCCCCTTCGATGTGGATACCGCGCGCGAGATGATCGGCTCGATCCGGGGGGCGGCGATCCTGCGCGGTGCGCGGGGCCAGCCGCCCGCCGATATCGACGCGCTGGCGCAGATGCTTTCGTCTCTGTCGATATTTGCGGCGGGGGCAGGGGAGCGGCTGGTCTCGGTCGATCTCAACCCGGTTCTGGCGCTGCCGGCGGGGCAGGGCGCCTATGCGCTGGATGCGGTCATCGAACTGGATGGGGGCGGCCGTGACCATTGACCATGACAAGCTGCTGAATTTCGACATCCCCGAGATCCAACAAAGCTATGGCCCGGCAGAGGTGGCGCTTTACGGCCTGTCCGTGGGAATGGGGCAGGATCCGACGGATCTGCGCCAGCTGGCCTATACCGGCGGACTGGCCGATGACCGGCGGGTAATGCCTGCCATCGTCAACGTGCTGGGCCATCCCGGCTTCTGGCTGAGCAATCCCGAAACCGGGGTCAATGCGCTGAAGGTGGTGCATGGCGAACAGGGCATTACCATCCACCGCGCGATACCCGAACAGGCCACCATCCGCGCCCGGACCCGCGTCACAGGGCTGGTCGACAAGGGCGAGGGGCGCGGCGCGTTGATGTATTACGAAAAGCAGATCCGCGACGCGACCGACGATTCGCTGATCGCGACCTGCACCGGCACCACCTTCCTGCGGGGTGATGGCGGCTATGGCGGGCCCGCCGGTCCGGTCAAACCAGCCCATCAACTGCCCGAAACCCCACCCGATCACGTCTTTGACACGCCGACCCGGCTCGAACAGGCGCTGTATTACCGCTGGAACGGCGATCCGAACCCGCTGCATCTGGATCCACGCGTGGCCGCGAAGGCCGGCTTCGACCGCCCGATCCTGCATGGCATGTGCAGCTTTGGCTGCGCGGCTCATGCCTTGCTGGCGGTGATGTGCGATTACGACGCCAGCCGGTTCGGCGCTATGGCCGGGCGCTTCACCGCCCACGTTTTCCCCGGCGAGACGCTGCGGACCGAGATCTGGTCGGATGGCTCGTTTCGCACCCGCGCAGTCGAACGCGACAAGGTCGTCATCGGCAACGGATTGTTCCGCGTCAAAGAGGCAGCATGAGCATCGAGATCACCAGACAGCCGGACGGGCTGCTTCTTATCACGCTGAACGATCCCGAACGGCGCAACCCGATCGGCCATCCGTTGCGTCAACGCCTGTCCGCCGCCCTGTCCGAGGCCGAGGGCGACGACACCGTCAGGGCAGTCGTGCTGACCGGAGCGGGCGGCAACTTTTCGGCCGGGGGCGATATTCGCGATCAGCGCGAACGCAGCATCTCCGCACATCGTGAACGGTTCGCCGTCATCAAGGACATGGTCAGCCGTATGGCGCGCTTTTCCAAGCCGCTGGTGGCGGCGGTGGATGGCTGGGCGGCGGGCGGCGGCTTTGCGCTGGCGCTTGCTTGCCCAACTGTCGTGGCGTCCGACCGGGCGCGCTTCGTCGCCAGCTTTTCCCGGATCGGCTTGATCCCCGATATGGGCCTGCTGGCAACGCTGCCGGCGCGGATTGGTCCTGCACGTGCGCGCCGTCTGTTCCTTGATAACCGCGCCGTCGACGCGACCGAGGCGCTGGCGATGGGAATTGCCGACCACCTGACCACGGCGGACGAACTGCTGGCGGTTGCCAGTGCCCATGCGCTGGAAGAAGCCGCGACAGCGCCGCTGGCGCGCCAGTTCGTCAATGACTGGTTCGCCCGCGATCTGGGCGCGGCGCTGGATTATGAACAGCAATTGCAATCGCTGCTGTTGAACAGCAGTGACGCCGCCGAAGGCCGCGCCGCCTTCCGCGAGAAGCGCAGCCCCCAGTTTCGGGGATGCTGACCGCCCGCCGCAATGCCATGGGTGCCGATCCCGCCGCCAGCCTGAGGCGCGCGCTTCTGGCTTTCGCCATGGTCTCGGCGGCGGTGCTGGTCTTCGTGGAATCGGACGGGCTGGTGCTGGCGGCCTCGGCCGCGCTGTGCCTGTTTCTGCTGCTGGGCAGGCGGCAGTTCAGCGTCGGCACCTGGGTGCCGGTGATGCTGTCACTGGCTGCGCTGGTATTGGCGCTGCGCCGGGGTGTCCCGCCCGAGGTGCTGATGCGCGCCGCTGACCGGATGCTGTTTCTGGCCGCGCTGATTGCCATGCTGGGCACCCTGCGCGCCGCCGCCGCCATCGCGCCAGAGGTCGCCCGCGCGGGCGTCTTCCTGACGGGCCAGCCGCCCTCGCGCCGCTATCTGGCGCTGTGTTTCGGCGGCCACCTGTTCGGCGTGCTGATCAATTTCGGCGGCCTCGCCTTGCTGCTGGACCTGTCGCGGCGTTCGATGGTCGCGACCGGCGCGGACCAACTGCCCGAGGACGCGCGAGAGGCGCGGCTGCGCCGGATGACGCTGGCCATCATACGCGGCTTTGGCCTGATTTCCTTATGGTCGCCCTTTGGGTTTGCCACCAATGCGATTCTGATCGCGCTGCCGGGGATCAGCTATGTGCAGTTCGGGCCGCTCGGCTTTGCCGTCTCTTTCGTTTTCGTCGCCATCGGCTGGGCCTTTGACCGCCGCGATGGCCGGCCATTCCGTGGCCGCGGCCTGGCGCCACCGAAGCCGCCAGACGGATCCTGGACCGGAGCGGCGCTGCTGCTGGGGCATGTGCTGGCGCTGGGTGCGGCGGTCTTCCTGCTGCACGGGCTGACCGCGCTAAGCTTTCAGCAGGCGCTGATTCTTGCTGTGCCGGGCTATGCCGCGCTGTGGGCGGCGGCGTCGGGCTTGCGCAGCCCGGGCGGAGCTGCCGAGGGGTTGCGACAGGCCGGCGCGGGCGTCTGGGGCCGATTGTCCGACATGGCGCCCGAGGTTGGCGTCTTCGCTGCCGCCGGCTTCCTGCCCGTGCTGCTGCTGGCGCTGATCCCAATGGACAGCCTGCGCGAGGGGATCGGCGCGCTTGGGCTTGGTCCTGTGACGATGGCGCTGGGGCTGACGCTGTCGATCTTCGCGCTGGCTTTTCTTGGCGTGAACCCGATCGTATCGGCCTCGGTCCTGGGATCGGTGGCGGTGCAATTGGCGGTGCCGAACCTGTCGGACACGGCCATTGCCCTCGGCATTACCGGCGGCTGGACTGCGGTGATTGGGCTGTCCCCTTTCATCACCACCATCATCATTACCGCGACCATCGTCGAGCGGCCGGTCTGGCGCGTCGGACCGGTGTGGAACGGGGCGTACAGTCTGACCATCCTGACGGTCTGGCTGCTGCTTCTGGGGGGGCTAATGATCTCTGGCGTGGTCTGAGGGGGGGGCGAAATTGCTGGTCTGGGCAAATTGCGTCACACCCAGCCGCCTGACGAGCTGCAAGAAATGCCTACATAGTATCGTTGGTTAGTTAAATATGCCGCTATGGCATAGCTACCTACAAGGTAGTTCCGGGCCATTGGCCCGCGGTAACCAGCTTATGGACCTCTGCGGTCAGAAATTCGGCGAATCCGCTGGTCAGGCGCGATCCGGGGCGATTCAGCGGTGTCATCAGGATCAGAGTGCGGTCGATGGTGCGCCGCACGATCGGCCGCGCGATCAGCTTGCCGGCGCGGATCTGGGTGATGACACTGACCAGCGGCAGGATCGTGTTGCCAAGACCCCGCTCCACAAAGGCCAGCATGGTCGGCAGGATATCGATTTCCAAGACCACATTCAGGTCAATCTTCTCGGCATGGGCGATTGCGTCGATGCGGCCGCGCAGCCCGTGTTCGGGATTGGGCAGGATCAGCGGCTGATTCAGCGCCTCATGCGCGTGGATCGGTATGCCGTCCGAGCTGGCCGCGCCGGTCGATGGCTGAATTAGAAAAAGTTGCTCTAAAAGAATTGGTTGAGATTTTATCAGGGTAGATTTCTGTCCTTCGTAAGCCACGCCGAGGTCGATCTTTCCGCGCAGCAGCCAGTCCTGGACGTGGCCGCTGAACCCGGACACGATCCGCAGCTTCACCTCGGGGAAATTCTGCATCGTGCGTTCGATCATATGGGTGGCCAGAATCTCGGCCACGGTCGGCGGCAGTCCCAGTGTCACGGTTCCCGTCAGCAGGCGCTGATCGCCTGTAAGATCGCCGGCGAGGTTGTCGATTTCCTCGATAATGGCCTTGGCGCGGCGGGCGAGGCGCAGCCCTTCCTCGGTCGGCATTACACCGCGACCGTGGCGGCGCAGAAGGACGACGTTCAGTTCCTCTTCCAGCGCCTTGACCTGACGCGAAAGGGCGGGTTGCGCGATGCGAAGGTGTTCTGCGGCGGCGGTAATGCTGCTGAGTTCGACGATCTGGATAAAGTTGCGCAGCTGGCGGATATCCATCCATGCCTCCGTGGCATCACTGATATATTAATAATGCATTTGAAACATGGGCGCCAGTCTTCCACGGTGTATTCACGAATGGCAGGGTGCCGCGACGCGTAGCTGCCGCGGCCCGACGGAGGAGGTCGACCACCTGCCCAACAATCGGGAGGAACAACGCATGACGAAAACCTATCGCGCGGCCGCCTTCGCCGCCTTGATGACCGCCGCGCTGCCAGCTGCGGCGCAGGAACTGCCGCAAACGATGATCTGGACGTCTTATGACGTCGGCTCGGCCGGCTATGCCGAGGCCTCGGCCATTGCCGACGCCTTCGGCAAGCAGTTCGGCACGCGTGTCCGCATTCAGCCTTCGGGCAGCGGCATCGGACGATTGCAGCCGTTGTTTCAAGGCCGCGCCGATTACGCCTTTCTGGCGACCGAGGCCTTTTTCATCAACGAAGGGGCATTCGATTTCGCGGTGCCGGAATGGGGGCCGCGCGCCTTGCGCGCCGTTGCCGGCCGTCCCGCCGGCATCACCCTGATCACCGCCGGTGATGCCGGGATCGACACCATCGCCGACGCGCGCGGCAAGCGTATCGCCTTTGTCGCCGGCAACCCGTCGGTCAATGTCAAATGCGAGGCCATCCTGGCCTTCGGCGGCCTGTCGCTGGACGATGTCGAAGTGGTGACCTTCCCGACCTATGCCGCGGCCATGTCGTCGATGACGCGCAACGAATCCGATGCGACCTGCACCACACCGACCACCAGCCAGCTGTATGAACTGGCCGAAAGTCCGCGTGGCATCCACTATGCCCCGATCGAAGCCGACAATCAGGAAGGGTGGGATGCGCTTCTAAGCGTGCTGCCGATCATGAGCCCGTCTGACGAGGATATCGCCGCCGGCCTGCCCGAGGGCGAGATCGCCAAGATGGCCGCTTATCGCTATCCGGTCATCACCACGCTGCCGGAAAAGACCGATGACGAGGTCTATGCCTTCATCAAGGCGCTGGATGAGTCCTTCGATCTTTACAAGGACGGCACCGCGACGATGAAACGCTGGACGCTGGAACAGTCCGGCAAGCCCGCAATTGACGTGCCCTTCCATGACGGCGCCATCCGTTATCTGAAAGAAAAGGGTATCTGGACGGCCGAAGACGACGCCTGGAACCAGAAGCGGGTCGAACGCGAAGCCGCGCTTATCGCAGCATGGGAAGAGTTCACCGCGGCGAATTCCGGCCTTGCCGGCGAGGAATTCACCAATGCCTGGATGGCGCGCCGCGCCGAGGTCCTGGCCGGTCTCAGTTAAGCCCCAACGCATGCGGGGACGCCACGGCGTCCCCGTTTTCGCTTTCAGGAATAGATGGTCCCGGTGCGCAGGTTCCGGGGGAACATCCCGCAGGTCAGGATCTCGTTCATGACGTCCCAAGATCACCACAAAGACCCGACTGAAGCGCCGGGCGGCGCGGCAGACACCGATCACGCACCGGCGCTGACGACGCAAACCGTACTGGCGGGAGATTCGCCAGAGACCCGGCTGGTGCGCTGGCTGGTCATCGCGCTTGGCGCACTGGGCGTCCTGATGGCGATTAATCAGCAATTCCTGCTGAATCTGTTTGGGTTTCAGCCGCTGGGGAACGCCTATCTGTACTATCTGATCGGCATTTTTCTGGCCATCGCCTTCCTGACCCTGCCGGTGAGCAGTGGGCAGAACGGCCGGCTTTTGTGGCTGAACCTGCCGCTGGCCGTCGCTGCACTGGTCAGCGCAACCTGGCTTGGCATGCACGGGCTGGAAATCATTCAGCAGGGCTGGGAATACGACGCCCCGCCGATGGCCGACCTGATGGCCAGCATCCTGATCGTGCTGGTGCTGGAGGGCGTACGCCGCGCCGGCGGTAACATTCTGCTGGGTACTGCGGTGCTTTTCGGCACCTATCCGCTTTACGCCGATTACATGCCGGGATTTCTGTGGGGCACTTCCTATTCGCCGCTTGGCACCGTGCGCGCCTATGTGCTGGGGGTCGAGGGGATCATCGGCATTCCGATGCAGGTGGTGGCCGAACTGGTGATCGGCTTTGTCATCTTCGGCTCGGTCCTTGTCGTCACCAAGGGCAGCGATTTCTTCATGGAGCTGGCCTCGGCGCTGCTGGGCCACAGCCGCGGCGGTCCGGCCAAGGTGGCGGTGCTGGGTTCGGGCATCCTTGGCTCGCTGTCGGGCAGCGTGATTTCCAACATCCTGACCTCTGGGCCGTTTTCGATCCCGACGATGCGCAAGGTTGGCTATCCGGCCAGCTATGCCGCTGCGATCGAGGCCTGCGCCTCGACCGGGGCGACGCTGATGCCGCCGGTCATGGGAACGGTCGCCTTCGTCATGGCCTCGTTTCTGGGGGTGCCCTATTCCAGCATCGTGACCGCGGCCGTCATTCCGGCGCTGCTGTTCTATGTCGCGCTGCTGTTCCAGGTGGACATGTTTGCCGCCCGGCGCGGGCTGCAGGGTCTGCCGCGCGCGGATACTCCGCCAATTTGGCCGGTGCTCAAGTCCGGCTGGCCCTATCTGCTGTCGCTGGCAGTGCTGATCTATGTGCTGATGGGCCTGCGGATGGAGGCGCGCTCGCCCTATTTCGCCTCGGCCGTGATGCTGGTCGCGACCGCATTCCGCAAGGAGACGCGGCTGACCTATGCGCGGCTGAAGGCGCTGATCATGGACATCTCGATCAATATCGCCGGGCTGGTGGCAGTTCTGGCGGGTATCGGTCTTGTTGTCGGCGGCCTGTCCTATACCGGTGTGGCCGGCGCCTTCTCGCGTGAGTTGCTGCTTTATGCCGGCGGAAATACCGCGCTGATGCTGCTGGCGGGGGCCGTGACCAGCTTTGTGCTGGGGATGGGGATGACGGTGACGGCCTGCTATATCTTCCTGTCGATCCTGCTGGCCCCGGCGCTGGTGCAGGCCGGGCTGAACCCGATCGCGAGCCACCTGTTCATCCTTTATTGGGGGATGCTGTCCTATATCACGCCGCCGGTGGCGCTGGCGGCCATTACGGCGGCCAATATCGCCGGATCGAAGCCGGTCGAGACGGGCTTTCGGGCTATGCGCCTTGGCATGCCGCTGTTCGTGCTGCCCTTTATCTTCGTCTACGATCCGGCGCTGATCATGGAAGGCAGCCTGCTGCAGATCATCGAGCGCGTGGCGCTGACGCTGATTGCGATCTGGGCGATCACCGCGGCCTTCGAAAGCTGGATCTACAAGGTCGGCCGGATTGGCTGGATCAGCCGGGTGCTGTTCGGCATCGGCGGCGTGCTGATCATCTTCCCCGAGCTGCTGACCAGCCTGGCGGGCGTGGCGCTGCTGATCGGGGTGATCGTGATCAACCTGATGATGAAGCGCCCGGCCACGCCGGCAAGCGCCTGACGGAGGAGAGCATGGACAAGCGACTTCCCGACCTTGCCGCTGCGGTGGCCCCGATCACCGATGGCTCGGTTGTCATGATCGGCGGCTTCGGTTCGTCCGGCATCCCCTTTGGCCTGATCGAGGCCCTGTTGGAACAGGGTGCGACGGGGCTGACGATCATTTCGAACAATGCCGGCGCTGGCGAAACCGGCATCGCCACGCTGCTGAAGGCCGGACGGGTCGCGAAGGTGATCTGTTCCTATCCGCGCTCGCCCGGCTCGATCTGGTTCGAGCGCCGCTTCGAGGCGGGAGAGATCGGTCTGGAAGTCGTTCCGCAGGGCACGCTGGCCGAACGCATCCGCGCGGCCGGTTCCGGGCTGGGCGGGTTCTTCACGCCGACGGGCTATGGCACGCTGCTGGCGCAGGGCAAGGAAACCCGGATCATCGACGGCGTGGGCCATGTGCTGGAAGCCCCCCTACGCGCCGATTTCGCGCTGCTGCGGGCCGAACGCGCGGACAAGTGGGGCAACCTGTCCTTTCACGCCACCGCGCGCAATTTCAACCCGGTGATGGCGACAGCCGCAAGGTATTCCGTGGCAGAGGTGCGCCACCTGTCGGCGGAACCGCTGGACCCGGAACATGTGGTCACGCCCGGCATCTTCGTTCAGGGCGTCGTCGAATACGGGGTGCGACCATGAAATCGCTGAATGACAACGAACTGGCCGCGCGTGTGGCACGCGACATTCCCGATGGCTCCTATGTTAACCTCGGGATCGGCAAGCCCACCCATGTCTCGGCCTTCGTGCCCGAGGGGCGCGAGGTGATCTATCATTCCGAGAACGGCATCCTGGGCGTTGGCCCGACCCCGCCCGAGGGGCAGGAGGATGTCGAACTGATCGACGCGTCCAAGCGCTTTGTCACCGCGGCCCCGGGTGCAGCCTATTTCGAACATGCCGACAGTTTCGCCATGATGCGCGGCGGGCACATAGATATCGCCGTGCTGGGTGCCTATCAGGTGGCCGAAAACGGCGATCTGGCCAATTGGGCCACGCTGGACGAGAAATTTCCCCCCGCAGTCGGCGGCGCCATGGATCTGGTCGTGGGCGTGCCCACCATTCTGGTGATGATGCGCCACGTTAATCGCGACGGCAGCCCCAAACTGCTGCGCCAATGCACCTATCCGCTGACCGGGCTGGGCGTGGTCAGCCGCGTCTATACCGACCTTGTTGTGCTGGATGTCACGCCCCAGGGCTTCCGCCTGGTGGAGCTGACGCCCGGCAATTCCTTTGACGAGGTGCAGGCCCTGACCGATGCAACGATTCTGCCCCCCATTCCGACCTGATCCGATCAGGCCCGAGCCGAGACCGCAATAAACAAGGATGAAAGACCAATGGCCAAGCGCAAGGAAAACCTGACCTCCGAAATCGGTTGGAGCACGCCCGACCGGATCACCGTGCGCGGGCTGGACCTGCCCAGCGAGATTCTTGGCAAGATGAACCTGGGCGACGTGGCATTCCTGCTGACCGCCCATCGCCAGCCCACGCCCGAGGAATCGCGCGTATTCAACGCTATCGTCGTCACGCTGGTAGAACATGGGATCACCCCTTCGGCCATTGCCGCGCGGATGACCTATATGGGCGCGCCGGAATCGCTGCAGGCGGCGGTGGCGGCCGGTCTTTGCGGGCTGGGCACGGTCTTTGTCGGCTCCATGGAAGGTGCGGCGAAGATGCTTTATGCGGCCCTGCCGCAGGATCAGGTTGGCACGGGCGCCGATCTCGATGCCATTGCCGACAAGGTCGTGGCCGATCATGTGGCGCAGAAGAGGATCATCTCTGGCCTTGGCCATCCGCTGCACAAGCCGGTCGATCCGCGCACGCCGCGCCTGTTTGAAATCGCCGCCGAAAACGGTATGTCGGGCGAATATATCGACCTGCTGCAACGCATCCAGACCCGCGCCGAGGCTGCACATGGCAAGTCCCTGCCGATCAACGCCACCGGCGCGATTGGCGCGATCTGTTGTGAGTTTGGCTTTCCCTGGCAGATCGTGCGCGGCTTTGGCGTGATGGCGCGGTCGATCGGGCTGGTCGGGCACCTGCTGGAAGAACGCAGCGATCCGCTCGCCTATGAGATCTGGCAGCGCACCGAGCACGAGATCCTGAAAAACAACGGTCCGCAAAGCTGAAACAGGGAAGAATCCGGTGAAAGTCAGTTCCATTGACGCTGATCACCACCTACGCGCGCCTCGGGCTGTCCCCAGCTTGCAGGTGCGGCAATGACTGCCTCTGTTCCGTTGGAGCCGTCGCACAGCTTTCCGCTGTTCGTGCCGGCCGACCGGCCTGACCGCTTCGCCAAGGCCTGCGCGGCCGCGCATGACAGCGTGGTCATTGATGTCGAGGACGCAGTTGCGCCCGAAAGCAAGGCCGCCGTGCGGCGCATCCCCGAAGGCGCTTTGCCGACCGACCGCAAGGCGCAACTGCTGCTGCGGGTCAATGCCGTGGGCACGCCCTGGCATCGCGACGATGTGGGTTTCGCGGTCGCGGCGGGGTTTGACGGGGTGATGCTGCCCAAGGTCGAAAGCGGCCAGCAGGTCGCGGATCTGCGGGCCGCGCTGAACCCCGGCATGGTGGTCATCGCGCTGGTGGAAAGCGCCCTCGGCCTGTCGCGGGCCGAGGAAATCGCGGCCGAGGCCGACCGGCTGGCCTTTGGCAGCATCGACTTTGCCTGGGATCTGGGCTGCGCCCATGCCCGCCTGCCGTTGCTGTCCGCGCGTGCGCGGCTGGTCATGGCGGCGCGGCTTGCCGGAAAGCCCGCGCCCTTGGACGGCGTCACCGTCTCGACCCAGGACGCGACGCTGATCGCCAGCGATGCGCAGCACGCCGCCGAGATGGGCTTTGGCGGCAAGCTGCTGATCCATCCGCGTCAGGTCGCGCCCGCGCTGCGGGGTTTCCGCACCGATGCCGAGCAGCTTGACTGGGCGCGGCGTGTCGTCGCCGCCTCTGGTGGCGGCAGTGTCCCGGCTGTCGATGGCGAAATGGTCGACGCGCCGGTCGTGGCGCGGGCGCGGCGGATCCTTCAACGTGCAGAGTTACAGGAATGATGGCGGTGGCCGATCTCCGCCTGGGTCACCTGATCGGGCCGGCCGTAAGCGACCAGAAAACATAGGCAGAAACATGGGCATTTATCGCAACATTCCTGACAGCCGGGGCACCAACGCCTATCGCGCCGATCCGGCATTCGCGGCGCTGATGGGGGTTTATCTGCCCGAAGATCTGCAACCGGTGCTTGCCGGCCAGCTTGCGCGGATGGGCGCATTGGCGGGCGGGCGGCTGGAAGACCTTGCGCTGACTGCCGACAAGAACCCGCCCGTGCTGCATGTCCGCGACCGCACTGGCGCACCTTGCCAAACTGTCACCAAGCACCCCGCATATGCGGAAATGGAGCGTCTGGCCTTCGGCGAATTCGGCCTTGCCGCCATGTCCCATCGCGGCGGCGTCTTCGGGCATCCTGACCGGCTGCACCCGATTGCGAAATACGCGCTGGTTTACCTGTTCGTGCAGGCGGAATTCGGGCTGTGCTGCCCGCTGAGCATGACCGATTCACTGACGCGGACCTTGCGCAAGTTCGGCTCGAACGAATTGCAGGCGCGGTTTCTGGACCTTCTGACCACTCAGGACATGGACCGGCTGTTTCAGGGCGCCATGTTCATGACCGAACAGGCGGCGGGTTCCGATGTGGGCGCGATTGATACCGTGGCGCGGTACGAGGACGGCACCTGGCGGCTTTACGGTGACAAATGGTTCTGTTCCAACCCTGATGCCGCGCTGGCAATGGTTCTGGCCCGGCCTGAAGGCGCCGCCGACGGCACGCGTGGGCTGTCGCTGTTCCTGCTGCCCCGCCTCCTGCCGGATGGGACTGAAAACGCCTATCGCATCCTGCGCCTGAAGGAGAAGATGGGCACGCGATCCATGGCCTCGGGCGAGATCGCGCTGGAAGGGGCCGAGGCCTATCTTGTCGGCGATCCGGGGCAGGGCTTTCGCCAGATGACCGACATGATCAACATGTCGCGGCTGGCCAATGGGGTGCGCAGCGCCGGGCTGATGCGCCGCGCCACGTCCGAGGCGCTGTTCATTGCCCGCCATCGCAAGGCCTTCGGCAAGCGGCTGATCGATATGCCGCTGATGCAGCGGCAACTGGCCAAGATGCTGGTCTGGGCGGAGCAAGGGCGCAGCATGGTATTTCACACAGCCCGCGTGCTGGATGCCGCCGATCGCGGCGATGTCCAGATGGCGCGGGTGTTTCGCATCCTGACGCCCTTGGTCAAGTATCGCACCTGCCGCGATGCCCGCAAGGTCGCCGGCGACGCGATGGAGGTGCGCGGCGGCTGCGGCTATATCGAGGAATGGTCCGACGCTCGCATCCTGCGGGATGCACATCTGGGTTCGATCTGGGAAGGGACCAGCAACATCGTCGCGCTAGACGTGATCCGCGCGGCGCGGCGTGAAGGCGCGCTGGAGGCGCTGCTGGACCATCTTCATGCCTGTCTGGAGGGCGCCGACCCGGCGCTTGCCGCCCGTATCACCGCAGCAATGGACCGCGCCGCTGCCCTGATCCGCAATGTCGCCGATGGCGCCGAGGTTGAGACTCGTCGCGCGGCGTCGGCGCTGTATCACGCGGCCTCGGCAGGCTTCATGGCATGGGAGGCCGCGCAGCTGGCCGATTCCGCACCCGCAGTTGCGGCTGATCGGATGGAGCTTGCGCGACAGGTCCTGATCCACCGGCTGGAACCGATGGACCCGCTGACGCCCGCCCCGCCCGTTGACCTGTTGGGGCTGCTGGAACGCGCCGGCATCGACGCAATCGAACCCCTCCCGGAAGGAGCGCCCATATGACCCTCGCCGATACGCTGGCTGGATTTGCCACCGCGCCTGTCGCGGCCGATGCGCGGATGCGCCGCTTTGTCGACTTCTCGCTTGCCGACTGGGCGACGGTGGGGCTGGCGGGGCAGGGTGAACCCGTCGCCCGCGCCGCCCGGCAGATGGCTTTGGGCGACAGCGCGGGCAGGGGCGGGGCCACTGTGATCGGCGGAGGCCGCGCGGCCCCGCGGGCAGCGGCCCTGGCCAATGGCGCGATCAGCCACGCGCTGGATTACGACGACACCCATTTCCTGCATATCGGTCATCCCAGCGTCGCGGTGATCCCCGCCGCGCTTTCTGTTGCCGAGGCAGCGGGCGCCAGCGGGCCGCAGTTTCTTCAGGCACTTGCCGTTGGGCTGGAAACTGCCTGCCGCATGGGCGCGTGGCTGGGCCGGTCGCATTACGAGGCCGGATTTCATCAGACCGGCACCTCGGGCGCGTTCGGGGCCACGGCGGCGGCGGGGCGGCTGCTGGGGCTGGACCGCGCGGCCATGGCACAGGCACTGGCGCTGACTGCCACGCGGGCGGCCGGACTGAAAAACCAGTTCGGCACCATGGGCAAGCCGCTGAACGCGGGCTTTGCCGCCGAGATCGGCGTGACCTGCGCGCTGCTGGCGCAGGCCGGCGCCGATTCCGCGCCGCAGGCGATCGAGGGAACGCATGGCTTCGGGGCCACTCATGCCGGAAGCGCGCAGGCCGATGCCTTCGAGGGGCTTGGGTCCGAATGGGTCTTCCCTGACATCTCCTATAAGTTCCACGCATGTTGCCACGGGCTGCATGCCATGCTGGAGGCTGTGGAAAGCTTGATGCCGCTGGATGCGGGCAGCGTCAGCCGCGTGCAGATACGCACGCATCCGCGCTGGCTGGCGGTCTGTAACCAGCCTGAACCCGAAACCGGGCTTCAAGCCAAATTCAGCTATCGCCTGACGGCTGCCATGCGGCTGGCCGGCGTCGATACCGCCGCGCTGGATGCCTATAGCGCCGGCACCGCCGCGCGCCCCGATCTCGTGGCGCTTCGCGACCGGGTCGAGGTGATTGGCGACAGCGGCCTCAGCGATACGCAGGCGGTGGTGGTAGTCGATGCGGGCGGAGACAGCCTTACCGTGCAGCATGACCTTGCCGTGCGGCTGGAGCCCGATCTGGTCGAGGCGCGGCTGCGCGCAAAATCGACCACACTGCTGAGCGCGGACGCGGCGGATGCACTTTGGCAGGCGGTGGAGGGCTTGGCTGATCGGTCCGATCTGGCGGTGTTTTCGGGTCTGATCGGCCGAGCGCTCTAGGCTCCGGGCCTGCCGACTTCAGGTTTTTAGGTATGATTCAGGCTGCGCAAGGAGGCCTGACTGATCAGCAATCTTTACCGGCTGTCTGCGGTCCAAGCAGAGCAGCTGACACCGTTTTTCGCATAATAAGACGGCACCCCCCGCTCATTGATGATCGGCGCGTTCTGCGCGGCATAGTCTTCATCTATTGTCATGGCTTGCGGCGGTGGGATGCGCCAGGACCTACGGGCGCGCCAAGACCGTGCCCTGTCCAGCCAGAGCGAAACTGGCGCGGGACTGGATTGCGGCAGAGGCGTGCTATGCAGGACGCAGATGGATTGTAACTACGGCTCCTCCGCCTTGCCGGTTAGCAAGGTCCAACATCCCACCATGCGCGACCGCTATGGCCTGGACGACCGAGAGGCCCAGCCCTGTACCGCCTGTTTCTCGCGACCGGGAAGAGTCTCCGCGCCAGAAAGGATTGATCGCAACCGCATCCATATCTTCCGGGAACCCCGGCCCGCGATCGAGCACGCGGATGACGACGCTTTTATCCGGCAATTGTTCGGTTTCGCAGCGCAGCTGGCCGCCGCTTGCAGCATATCGGTTCGCGTTTTCCAGAAGCGCCAATACCGCCTGACCGACCCGCGCGGAGTCGGCGGCTATTCTGGCGGGGCGGAGGCTGGATTCGACCTCTAGTCGACTGGCATTCAGCGTGGGTCCGTATGCCGAAAGAACGGACTCCGCCACCTCGGCCACGTCGATCCATTCGCGCTGCATCACGAGCCTTTGGCCAATCGCCAAAGACAGAGTGCGCAGATCTTCGACAATCCGTCCCAGCCCTTCGACCTGCAGCAGAAGGTCGCCCAAGATTTTGCGATCCATCGGGAACACGCCGTCAAGGATCCCCTGCAGTGCCCCTTGAAGGACCGTCAGCGGAGTGCGTAGCTCATGCGCAACCGCCATATTGTTGAAGCGCAGGCGCTGCTCCATCCGGTCAAGGCTGGCGGCGAGATCGTTGAACGTCTCGACAAGACTTGTCACCTCGCGCGTGCTGTTCGACGAGGCCGTGACGCGCGCCGAAAAATCGCCCGACCTCAGCGTTTCGGCGGCGCTTGTCAGTTCTTCGAGAGGCCGCGCAATCCGTCGCGCCAGGAAAACGCCGATAATGCCGCAAACCGACGCGGAGAGAAGGCCGATCACCAGCGTCACTATCTGAATCCTGAGGTCCGTCGGGCCCATGAGCGTGTCCAGATGCTCAATCGCCGCCCGCAGGCCATCCGCATCCGGCAGCCGCCCTTCATTCACCAGCTTATAGGCAAGTGCCGCTTCCGGCGAGAGGCTGCGATAGTTCACCTCATCCAGATAGATGGAATAGGAGGTTACGCCGATATAGGCGACGCCCACGCTGAGCAGCAGCATGGTTGCGATTGCAGTCGCGGTCAGCGTGGCAAGTGGCAGGGCGCGATACTTCGGCATTTTCACTGCGGGTCAGCCAGACGATAGCCAATGCCGCGAACAGAGGGGAAGAAGCCGGTCGCCCCCATCTCTTCCAGCTTGCGCCGAAGATTGGAGATGTGGGTGTCCACCGTCCGTGCCAACGCGTCGCTTTCGGGCATGCAGGCGTCAAGTATATCTGCGCGTGCAAACGCCTGCGTCGGGTGGCGGATCATATGCGCGAGTATCCTGAATTCGCTGAGCGTCAGGGTCAGGGGCATACGCTGCCCATCCCTGTTGACGAAGGCCGCAAAGCTGCCGGAATCCACCTCTATTGTGCCAAAACGCAGTACGGCCTGATCCTGCTGGCCCATGGTCCGGCGCAGAACTGCCCTGACCCGCGCAACGACCTCCTGCGGATTAAACGGTTTCACCACATAGTCATCTGCGCCCAGATGAAGGCCGCTTAGCCGATCAACGTCGTCGGCAAGTGCTGTCACCATGATCACCGGCGTCGCGCTTAGCTGCCGCAGGCGGGCCAGCACGGCGAAACCGTCCAGCTTTGGAATGCGTGCGTCCAGCAGCACGATATCCGGCTTCAGAAGCGCGTGGTGCTGAAGAGCGGTTTCACCGTCGGCGGCCTGAACGGTCCGAAGCCCTTCGCGCAGCAGATATGCCTCAAGGATCCTTGCAATCGCCGGTTCATCCTCGACGATGAGAACAAGACTGTTCTTCATTTCAATGCCTTGTTGCCGTCAACAGTTCGGGCATACGCGTTTCAGCGATTCCGGACAATCCTTTGACGGGCGGATTACCCATTCCGGACAGTGCCTTGATCCTGTCTTCGCCATTTCTTGACAGTCGCGTTCCAGACGGCTGGCGATCTATCACGACAAGAGACCGCCATGCAAAGAACCGTTCCGAACTATCTGCCCAAAGCCTCTGCCGATCAGTTGCGGCTTGGCCCTGAAGCCGGCGCAAACCGGGCAATTTCCATTATCGTCAGGTCGATCATCTGCATCAGCTTTTTCTTCATGATTTTCCCGGCGTTCGATCTGGCGGTATCGCGTTGGTTCGCGGATGGGTCGGTCTTTGTTCTGGCAGAGCAGCCGCTGCTGCTGGGCCTGAGACAGTTCGGCCTCAAGGGCTCGTATCTCATCGCCGGCACGATGCTGTTGCTGCTGGGTCTGCACATCCTTCTGCCACGGCGATACATCCCCGGCGAACCGCACAAACCGCTATTCGTTCTGATGAGTTTTGTCGCCAGCCAGCTTCTTGTCGAGGTTCTGAAAGCCCTGATCGGCCGCGCACGTCCTCGGCATTTGCTGGAGTTCGGCGGAAATGCAGAGTTTACACCCGTTTGGCAGTTCTCGGCAGCCTGCGCTCGTAACTGTTCCTTCCCGTCTGGCGAGGCGGCCGCAGCAGCGGCAGCGCTTTCCCTTCTTGTGTTTGTTCCTGCAGGTCAGCGGTGGACTGCAACCATCATCATGGCACCCGTGCTCATGATGATCGCGTTGAATCGCGTTCTCTTCGGGGCGCATTTCCTATCGGATGTCGTACTTGGCTGGATGCTGACGATGCTGGTCATGGCCCTGGTCTGGAAATGGACCGAACCACGATCGGAACGGATCGCCATGTTCTTCACGAAGATCCGTCCGAGCGGGCGGTTTCAGTAAACTGTCGCCGGAAATCGGTCCAGAGATCGACCGGCAACGGCCCCGCCAAGCCACCATGAGCATCCGATAATTTCTTGGTGATAGCCGGAACGGCGACGTCGGAGAGCGCCGTCTGGCATGTCCCGGCGCGGGCGGGTGTCCGCACTGGGCCGCCCTTGGTTGATAGCTATGTCCGCAGTGGTTCCAAAGCGGGCATTTTGGTGTCGCCAGCGATCCCTGCAGCCACCACGCCAGAGGGCAATGCGCTGATTTGCACTTTTGGCGAACGGCGGGCGGGGCGCGTGCCGCATTGCATCGTCTCGGTCGTTTCGTATGACCGCTTTGTGCCGGACTTTGCCCCGCGCCAGCAGCCGGTCGGACTTCATCGCAATGACGCTTTCGCCGAAGGGATCGATCGGTGTGCCCTACTTCGCCGTTCCAAAGCGACGCAACCACGCACGGCTTGTGCAGTCATGGTGCCGCTGAAAGGCACGGTCCATTCGCTGCAGGTCGCCGAAGCCCGCGGCCGCCGCAACTTGATGCGGCGCGGCACCGCCCGCCAAGGCATTCCCTGCCCAGTCAGTCCGCACCCGTTCAACAAACCGCGCAGGCGATACACCCAGATCTCGCTGGAACTGTCGGCTAAGCGTGCGGGGCGTCAGGGCCGCGAAATCCGCCATGCTGTTCAGGTGCCAGTTATGGCCGGGGGACGCGGTCACGGCGCGGATCAACGGCGCGAGGCGTTCGGTGGTCGAGTATTGTGCCTCCAGCAGCTTGGCATATTGGTCCTGCCCACCTCCGCGTTGCACCGGAACCAGCATCTGCCGCGCGACGGCAAGCGCTGTCTGGGCATCGTGATCCTGCCGGATCATGGCAAGGGCCAGGTCGATGCCCGAGGTGACGCCGGCCGAGGTCCAGACCGGCCCGTCATGCACATGGATCTGGTTCAATCGCCAATCGACCTGCGGCCAATTACGATGAACCTGATCCGCGCGGCACCAATGGGTCGTGGCGCTGCGCCCGTTCAGAACGCCTGCCTCTGCCAGCAGCAGCGCGCCAGAGCAGATCGAGATCACCCGCGACTGCGGATGATCCACCAGCCATCTCGCAACCGGCCTCAGGATTGCCGGATTTTGCATGGCCGTCTCGATCCCGTCGCCGCCGGGCACCAGCAGGTCAGATGGTCTGGCAACATCAGCGATCGGCAGTTCGGCCGCCAGCGACAACCCGCATTGCGCCCGCGCAGGTCCGCCGTCGACCGAGGTATATTGCAAGTGATAGCCACCCGCATGACGCATTGCCTCGGCCGGGCCAGCGACATCGACCAGATGCAGGCCATCGTAAAGCATGAAGGTCACGATTCGTTTGTCCATAATTGATATTTGTATGTCATTTAGGCCTTGGCCATCCAGCGGCATAAACACGCAGAGAATTCATTCTGCGAGGTGGTGATGAATCGGAATTTATCTTTGGTTCTCGTGGCAAATGTCGTGATGGGCACGGCCATGCCCATGCTGATCATTCTTGGAGCGCTGGCGGGTGGGGTGCTTGCCCCCAGTCCGACACTGGCGATGCTGCCGCCTGCGGTGCAGATGTCGACGGGACTGTTCGTGGCCAGACCGCTTGCCGGATTGATGTATCGTCGCGGGCGCCGGCTGGGATTCCTGCTTGGCGCGGGCAGCCTGACCCTGGGTGGGCTGTTGGCGGTTCTTGCGATGACCTCAGGCCAGTTTGCACTGCTGGTGCTGGCGCATCTGGTGCTGGGGGCCGCGCTGATTGCCATTAACTACCTGCGCTTTGCGGCGGCGGAATCCGTCGCGCCCGAACGGCAGGCACAGGCGATCTCGCTGGTTCTGGCCTCGGGTCTGATCGCGGCACTTGTGGGGCCAGAGCTGTTCCGGCTGACACGTGACGCTGGGCCGGTGCCCCTGGCTGGCGCATATCTGGTTATCGCGGGACTTGGCCTGCTGGGAACGCTGCCGGTTCTGTCCCTTGGCGGCATGGGTAAACCGAAGACCGCGCCGCCCCAGGCGATACCGTTGGCCGAGGCACTCGCGATCCCGGGCGTTCGCCCAGCCATCTTGGCCGCGACCGTATCGCAGGGTCTGATGGTGCTGCTGATGGCACCTGCGCCGCTTGCGATGACGGCGGTTGGTTGCACGGCCGATCAGGCTGCTGCCGCGATCCGCTGGCATGTGTTGGCGATGTTTGCTCCGGGTCTGGTCACGGGCAGTCTGATCCGGCGCTTTGGCACGCATACCGTGCTGCTGACCGGCATGGCATTGCTGTTCGCCGCCGGCGTGGCGGCGGTTTCCGGACAGACTTTTGGGCTGTTCAACCTGTCGCTGATCCTGCTTGGCGTCGGCTGGAACTTCGGCTTCATAGGCGCCACGCATCTGCTGCAATCCAGCACACCCGCAAGCGCCCGTGCCTCGGTGCAGGGGGCCAATGATACGCTTGTGGCCACGGCTTCGGCCATTGGGGCGTTCGGCTCTGGCATGTTGCAGACCTTTTGGGGGTGGGGGTGGATCGGCGCGGCTGGCCTCACCGTGGCCGCCGCAACGTGGATATTCCTGAGATGGAGATGGTCGCGTGCAGTTCACATTGCTTGACCTTCATTCGGGAGACATCCGGATGGCGCCTGTTCCTCCGTTTCCTAATCATAACGGCGGGCCACTTCAGTGGGGGAGGATCAAGCAGAGCTGTGCAGCTTCATCAGCTTGACCGGCAGCCGCCTGGCTGCCCGCGGGTCTCGCCGTGACTGGAGGATTTCCTCTAACACAACCCCATGCTGATCGACCGCTCGCCAGATTCAAAATTCCTTACCGGCGTGAGTAAGCTGTTGCATATTTGCCGCTTACAACCGGCAAACCCTTTTCCCAGTTGTGTGCCGCTCCACTCACTCGGTTGCGCTATCTCGCTGATTTGCTTATGGAAAGCATGTTCGCAGTCTGGCCCGTCCGCTGAGCATTGTTACCATCTGACTTCGGCGACCTGTCGGTAAACCGATAATCGAGATGGGACATCAAGATTTCATCCGAAACATTGGATGTGCCAGCCGCAAGACCCGGCCCCACGGCTCCAGCTGACTGCAACGGCAACTCGACGAACCTGAGGGCATGGAGCATGCTCGTTTCGGTTCCGATGAACGAGCAGGGCACGGGCCGTATCATGAGCGGAGAACTGACAGAGATCTTTCTGGACGTGCGACAATCGCTTCTGTGGAACGTTGTGCGTATCGTGCGCGATTTCCAGGTCGCGGAAGATTTGACGCAGGAAACCTACATTCGCGCCACCAAGGCGGCGGATAGCGGTCCGGTCGACAATGTCGAGGCGTTCCTGCATCGGACTGCCCGCAACCTCGCTCTGGATCATTTGCGTCGGCGGGGCACGAGAGCGCGGGTGGAGGCCGAGGGGCTCGATACCGACCATGTGCAACAGATCGGACAGGACATTCCCTCGATCGAAGACGCGATCATCGAGCGGCAACGTCTCGGACATATCGCAAAAGCGCTCTCCGGCCTGCCGAAACGGGCTCAGGCGGTCATGCTTCTCAGCCGGCTGGAGAATTGGTCGAACCGCAGGATTGCCGAATATCTCGGTGTTTCGGAACGAACGGTCTTCAACGACCTGAAAATGGCGATGGGCCATTGCCGGGATGCTCTGCTGAAATATGACAGGTCCCGATCTCCGTCGGCGTGACATTGATCAACCGGGCCGAAGCCGCGAAATTTTCCGGTTCTAAGAAGAAGAAACGTCAAGGTAGTAGAGGCCCGAGCCAGAATAATGGATGAGAACGTGCCGCGCAGCCGAGACAAGATGGATGACGACGAGACGGATTACGTTCACGACGATCCCGTCGTCGACGCCGCCCTAGACTGGTTCGTCAGGCTCCGGGATGCGGAGGAGGATCCCCAGATCCTTGCAGGGTTTCGCGTGTGGCTTGCACAGGATCCCAGACATGAGACCGAGTTTCGCGCCCTTGAGATAATGTGGGGGTCCAACGAATTCCCGAAGGCAGTTCAAACCCTTCCAAATGAATTGCCCGACATAATTGCAGGATACTCGACCTACCGCCCGACGAAATGGGTGAAGCGTCTCGCGTCGGCGGCCGCGGTCGTCCTCGTTACGGTCGGTCTTTGGCAGTATCCAAAGCTGATGCTCGAATGGCGGGCAGATTATTTTACCGCTACAGGTGAGCAATCCACCATCCAGTTGCCAGACGGATCGACGATGATCCTGAACACTGACACCGCTATTGCTGTCGACTTCGAGAACGGTCGAAGAGACATTGCGCTGCTTCAAGGCGAGGCATGGTTCGATGTACAGCACGATCCTGAACACCCTTTCCGCGTATCCGGCGGATATGGCCGGGCGGTCGTGAAAGGAACGTCCTTTTCGGTCAGGCGGGAAGATGATCGCGACGAAGTTGTGCTGGAGCGCGGTTGGGTCGATGTGACCTGCCTTTGCGACAACCCAGATCAGGTAGAACTTCACCCCGGTGAGGGGGCTGAGGTAACCGAAGAGGGGCCACAGGCCGCATCGCTTGTAAATCCCGAACAGGCGCTGGCTTGGAGGGAGGGCAGGATCATGTTCGAGGAGGCCCAGCTTGGACACATCGTCGACGAACTTTCCCGCTACTATGGTGGGCGTATTCTTGTTTCCCGCGACAGCATCAGCCGCCTCTTGGTGACAGGCAACTACCGCCTCGACGATATCGAGGCGGCAATCAGAACCCTGGCGGATGCTGCGGGTGTCACGATGACCCGCGTTCCCGGCGGACTGATAATTCTGAGATAAAAGCTAAATTATTTTTTCCGACTCCGCCCCTCTGCTGCGTCTGAGTAGTAGAGGGGCAAAAATACCGCGCAGTGCGGGCTGCCCCGGGACCACAAGGGGCAGTGAAACATGGCCAAAAAAACTTCGTCGACATTCAGTCCTGCGGCAAGGGCACCTATCGGATGCCGTCACCTTCTGTCGCTTCTTGTCGCATCCACAGTGCTGGGAGGTGCGGTTCTGACGAGCGCTCGGCCAGCCGTCGCGCAAGCCACGATCGAGACGGCAAACTTCCAGATTCCGGCGCAATCGCTGTCCTCCGCGATCAATACATTCATCAGGCAGAGCGGTTGGCAGATCAGCTACTCTTCCGCGCTCGTGCGCGACAAGACCTCGACGGCAGTGAACGGGAACCTCGCCCCGGACGTAGCTCTGCAGCGCCTCGTCGCTGGAACCGGCATTGAAGTGCGCATCAGCGCGCCCGGCTCGGCAGCCCTTACAGGCCCGGCAGGTGCGGCGATACGTGCGGAAGACGGATCAATCCTCCTCGACACCATCATCATCCAGGGCGCAAATCCCAATTCGACTTTCGAGGTGCCCGATGCTTATGTCGGCGGGCAGGTGGCGACCGGCGGTCAGGTGGGCATGCTCGGCAACCGCGACGTGATGAACACGCCGTTCAGCCAGACCAGTTACACGAACAAGACGATCCAGAATCAGCAGGCGCGGACGGTGCATGACGTTCTGGCGAACGACCCGTCTGTGATCACGAATAGATCTGCAAGCCGCCACGATTGGGAAACAATTCGCGGCTTCAGCAATAGTGGGCAAAATGGTGGCAGAAGCCTGAACGGCCTAAACGGAATAGCACCGATAGAATTCCCGGGCGCCGACTATCTGGAGCGCGTGGACGTGCTCAAGGGACCAAGCGCCCTGCTCATCGGAATGGGAGGGGCAGGACACGGAAATATCGGCGGCTCGGTCAATCTTGTCACCAAGCAAGCTGGCGATGAACCGTTGACCGAAGTTACGACCCGCTTCGAGTCACGCTCGCAACTCGGTGCCCATGTCGATCTTGGTCGTCGCTTCGGACCGAACAAAGAGTTTGGCATCCGCTTTAATGGGGCATTCGACAAGGGCGACACGAATGTCGATACGCAGCATGCGAAGAACGGCATAGCAGCACTCAATCTCGACTATAGAGGCGAGCGTACACGACTATCCTTCGATTTCGCCCATGAGACGCGAGATCTAAATCCGATCTCAAACATTGCCTCTATTCGAAGCATAGCCGACACTCTTTCGAAAGTTCCCGACGCTCCGGATAGCAGCAAAAGTCTCTTTCCTTCTTGGGCTATGCGCGAATCCTCGTGAGTAATGAGCGAAAGTTGGTGATGCCCTGAGGGGCGGCATATCATGGCGGTGTTCACGCGCCGTCAATTCTCAGCCGAGAAAGGGATATGCCACATGCCAGAGAATACCATCACCCAACT